>CAVVEV010000001.1:0-125000 GCA_963747335.1 uncultured Actinomycetes bacterium
AACATCGACAGCGCCACGCTCACGGGCGACGCGGGGTCCTGCTGCACGACGATGACGGCTCCGAGGTAGGCCGCGACCAGGATGGTCGTCACCGGGGTGATCGCCGACCACCACCTCGGTCACCTTGTCGACGAGGGCGGCGGTCGCGGCGAACAGGAACGCGTACATCAGGAAGCCCAGGACGAACCCAGGCCAGGCCCACCGCTACGTCCCCCGCGGCGAACGCGGGACGTCGACGCCGTCGGTGACAGCCAGCGCCCCGAGGACCACCCGGGCCGGGATGACCAGCAGGATCAGGGTCTGCAGACCGATCCCGAGGACGTTGCCGACGAGGATCTGGCTGGGGCGAAGCACGGCGAGCAGGACCTCGGCGATGCGGGTGGACTTCTCCACGGCGACGTTCGTGGCGATGATGTTGCCGCTGAACATCAGGGCCAGGTAGAGCACGATCCCGACGAGGAAGCCCAGCGCCGCGCGGCCCTCGTCCTCCACCGGCCCCACCTCGACCCGCTCGGGTGGCGTGATGGATCCCAATGCGGCGACCTGGGCTGGTGTCAGCCCGGCCTCCTGCAGCATGCCGGAGCTCTCGTCGGCCACGATGGCCTGCGCCACGAGCACCGGGAAGGCGCCCGGCGCGTCGGTGCGGACGAACATGGTCCCCTCGACCAACCCCACGGTGGCATCCCCGCTGCGCACCGCGGCCTCGACGGCCCCATCGTCAGGCACCTGCGTGTACTCGACGTCGAACTCGGCGTCCTTCGCCGAGGCGTCGATCTGGGCGCGGACCGGGCCGGTCACGGCGTCCACGGTTGCCAGCGTGTAGGTGGGGTCCTCGTCGGCGCCCAGCATCCGGGGCAGGTACACCGCCGCCAGCCCGACGAGCACGAGGACCAGGGTCGTGAGCCGGATGGTGCGCGACCGTGCCCCCTCGATGAGGCTCCGGCTGGCGACCAGGCGGGTCCCCGCCCACCACTGCGACGCCTGCATCAGGTCACCCGCTCCTTCTCGCCGGCCGCTGCCAGGAACAGCTGCGACAGCGTCGGCAGGTCGAGTCCGAAGTCTGAGACGTGCCCGGCGCCTCGGGCCGCATCGAGCACGGCCAGCGGGTCGGTTCCCGAGGGGAGGTCGAGTCGGAGGTCATCGGCACGATCCTCGACGACGCTCACCTCGGGGAAGGCCGCGAGCCATCCGCGATGGTCCTCGGCAACCGTGAGCCGCAGCTGCCGGCGCCCCGAGGACGCCCGGAGGTCGGCCACCCGGCCCTCGAGCACCGTGCGCCCGTCGTCGAGCATCACGATCGACTCGCACAGGTCCTGGACCAGGTCGAGCTGGTGGCTGGAGAACAGCACGGTTCGGCCCGTGCGCACCCGATCGGTCAGCGTGGCGGACAGCTCGGCCACCGCCACCGGATCGAGGCCGGCGAACGGCTCGTCGAGCACGATCACCTCGGGGTCGTGGACCAGGGCAGCGGCCAGCTGAAGCCGCTGCTGCATCCCTCCGGACAGCTTGTCCGGGCGATCCGCCCACCGGTCGGCGAGCCCGAGCTCGTCGAGGAGGCTGCGGGCCGATCGGGTGGCTTCGGCGCGGTCCACCCCGTGGAGCCGGGCGAGGTAGACCAGCTGGTCCCCTGCGGGCATCGCTGGGTACAGGCCGCGCTCCTGGGGCATGTACCCCCAGCGCCTGCGGTCGGCCGTGGTCACCTCATGCCCCTGCCAGCGGGTCTCACCATCGTCAGGGTCGATCACCCCGAGCATGATCCGCATGAGCGTGGTCTTCCCGGCACCGTTCGGCCCGAGGAGTCCGGTGAGCACACCGGAGGGGACGCCGAACGTCACGTCGTCGAGGACTGGTCGCTCGGCGAACGCGTGGGAGACCCCGCGCACCTGGAGCACCTGACCAGCGTAGCCGGGACCGGCTGTGGCCTTCCCGCCGCAGGTCGGCCGCGCTACAGTGGGGTCACCACATCGAGCCAGGACGGAGGGACGCCATGTCTGTTTCCGCGTATGAGCCTTCCCTCCAGACCTCCTGACCACCTGCGACTGCCCGCGCTTCCCGGCGGCCGCGCCGCCACACCCGGCGGATCTCGATGAGGATCATCACGTTGTCACACAATCCCTACCCCTCGCTGGTGCCCTATGGCGCCACACCCGAGCGCGTTGAGCAGCTCCCGGCTGGGACGCAGCCCGCCCGCGTCATCCGTCACGACGGAGTCTCGTTGCTGGCGATCACCCCGGACGGGCCCAGGTCGCTGCGCGCAACGCCGTGGCTCGAGCCGTCCCCGACCGTCGGCGACTGGCTGGCCATCCGGGTGCCTCCCGACGGCGACCCGGACGATGCGCGCATCGACGAGGTCCTGCCACGCACGTCGCTGCTGCGCCGGGCGTCCGCGGACGGCACCGGCCCGCAGGCCCTGGCCGCCAACGTCGATGTGGTGCTGATCGCCTGTGGGCTCGACCGACCCATCCGTGCCGGGCGGATCCACCGTGCCGCCGCCCAGGCCTGGGACGCCGGTGCACAGCCGGTGCTCCTGCTGACCAAGGCGGGCGCCCCCGGCGCCGCCGAGGTCGACCTTCCCCGGCTGGAGCTCGAGCACCCGGGCATGCAGGTGCTGGTGACCTCCGCTCAGGAGGGCTCCGGCCTCGACGAGGTACGGGAGGTGCTGGCCGGGCGTACCGCGGTTCTCGTGGGGGAGTCCGGGGCCGGCAAGTCCACGCTCATCAACGCGCTGCTCGGCCGTGAGGAGGTCGCCACCGGAGCCGTCCGGGAGGGGGACTCGAAGGGCCGGCACACGACGACCTCCCGGCAGCTGCACCTGATCCCCGAGCCCGCGAGCGGGGCCGTGATCGATACCCCCGGCATCCGTTCGGTCGGACTCTTCACTGACAGCGATTCCGTCGATGCGGCGTTCGCCGACATCCAGGACCTCGCGGAGTCCTGCCGGTTCAGCGACTGCGGTCATCTCAGCGAGCCGGGATGCGCCGTTCTGGAGGCGTGCGAATCCGGAGCGCTGCCGCGTGGGCGCTACGACTCGTGGCACCGGCTCCAGAAGGAGGTCGCCAGTGCCGCGATGCGCTCATCGCCGCACGAGCTGCGCAAGTACGCCAAGAAGTTCTCGCGGTCGGCCAAGGAGGTGACCGCGATCAAGGCGAGGTCAGGGGAGACCCGACTGCGCTGACCTACCTCAGCGGACCATCAGTCCGGGGTACCACCCGTGCTCGGGGCGAGTCCGCTCGCTGAGGTCATCGTCCGTGCCGCCGCCCAGCCAGCGCGTGGGCACGCTCAGCAGGAGGAGGAAGAAGAACAGGACAACGATCACGGGGATCACCTTCGTAGTGGCGGGTCTGCGTGCTTTGCAGGTACAACGCTACGCTGTTGATCGTCCGTGGTCCAACAACGGTTCCTTAGGCACTGTTCATGATTGCTGTAGAGTTGGGCCATGCTGAGCTCCCGTCTGCTGGCCGTCCATCGGACTGTGGTCGAGGAGGGCTCGCTGACGCAGGCGGCTGTGGTCCTGGGGTACACGGTGTCGGGGGTGAGCCAGCAGTTGGCCCAGTTGGAGGCCCAGGCGGGTTCGGCGCTGTTCGAGAAGGCGGGTCGGGGAGTGCGTCCGACCGCTGCGGGGCAGTTGCTCGCCGAGCGCGCCGGGCGGATCCTCCATGAGATCGAGGAGGCCGAGAACGCCCTGGCCGACCTCCGTGATGGTCGCGTCGGGCGGATCCGGGTGGTGGCCTTCCCCTCCGCGGGCGAGTCCCTGCTGCCTGCGGCCATCGCCACCCTCCGTGAGGTCATGCCTGGCGTGAGGGTGCGACCCAGCGTCGACGAGACCCCGGCGGCGCTGCGCCGCCTGCGCGCCGGTGAGGTCGAGCTGGTGGTCGTCGTCGAGCCGTTCGCCCGCGGCTCCCAGCCGGATGACGACCTGCACCGATGGCACCTCCTCGACGACGAGTACCGGTTGCTGCTCCCCGCCACCCACCCGTTGGCTCGCCGTCGGGTGGTCGCACTCGAGGATCTCTCCGACTCTGACTGGATCGTCACGACCGGTCCGGATGACTACGTGCGCCGGACCACGGTCGCGATCTGCCGGCGGGAGGGGTTCACCCCCAAGGTGAGTGCCGAGTCCGACGAGTTCCCCGTCACACAGGGGTACGTGGCAGCGGGCATGGGCGTCTCACTGGTGCCTCGCCTGGCGCTGGGCGCCCTGCGTCACGGGGTCGCGGTCCGCCGGGTGGGACCGGCCCCGGCGCCGCGGCACATCTGGCTCGCCACGAGACCGGCCCTGCGTGGGCAGGCGACAGTCCAGCAGATGGTCCGGGCGCTGCGCCTGGCCGCCGCCACCGCGGACAAGCACTGACCTCCCGGACGCCCGTGCGCGTGATCGGCGTCGGTCGTGGGAGGGTCAGGGCGTGACGCCCGCCGGTTCCCGCAGCTTGGTCGACCTCCTCGAGCGCCATGCCTCGTCGGAGGCCACCGGAGGGCGACCGAGCCCCGAGGACCTGCTCGAGGAGTTCGCCATGTGGGCCGCGGACAACGGCCTCACGCTCTACCCTGCCCAGGAGGATGCGCTGCTCGAGCTGGCCTCCGGCGCCCACGTGATCCTGTCGACGCCCACGGGATCGGGAAAGAGCCTCGTGGCCGTCGGAGCGATGTTCTTCGCCCTGGCCCAGGGTCGACGCACCTACTACACCGCACCCATCAAGGCACTGGTCTCGGAGAAGTTCTTCGACCTGTGCGACCTCCTCGGCCCCGAGCGCGTGGGCATGATCACCGGGGATGCAGCGGTGAACCCTGAGGCGCCGGTCATCTGCGCCACTGCCGAGATCCTGGCCAACGTGGCCCTCCGGGAGGGCTCAGCGGTCGATGTCGGCGTGGTCTGCATGGACGAGTTCCACTACTACGGCGACCGCGATCGCGGTTGGGCCTGGCAGGTGCCGCTCATCGAGCTGACGGGCGCCCAGTTCCTCCTGATGTCCGCGACCCTGGGCGACATGCGGCGGATCCGCGACGACCTCACCCGCCGGACCGGCCAGCCCGCGGCCATCGTGGCCGGCGGGCAGCGCCCCGTCCCACTCACCTACTCCTACGCCATGACCCCGATCCACGAGACGATCGAGGAGCTCCTCGAGGCTGATCGGGCACCGATCTACGTCGTGCACCCCACGCAGGCGCTCGCGCTGGAACGGGCTCAGGCGCTGATGAGCCTGAACGTGTGCACCCGGGCGGAGAAGGACGCGATCGCGGCGGCCATCGGGGACTTCCGGTTCACCGCCGGGTTCGGACGCACCCTGACGCGCCTGGTTCGCCACGGCATCGGCGTGCACCACGCCGGGATGCTGCCGCGCTACCGGCGCCTGGTGGAGCAGCTGACCAGGTCGGGGCTGCTCAAGGTGGTGTGCGGCACCGACACGCTGGGCGTGGGCATCAACGTGCCGATCCGCACGGTGCTCATCACGTCGCTGTCCAAGTACGACGGACGGCGCACGCGCCTGCTGCGGGCCCGGGAGTTCCACCAGATCGCCGGCCGCGCGGGGCGGGCGGGGTTCGACACCGAGGGTTCGGTGGTCGTCCAGGCCCCGGAGCACGAGATCGAGAACCAGCGGCTGATCGCCAAGGCGGGCGACGATCCGAAGAAGGTGCGCCGGATCGTGCGCAAGAAGCCCCCCGACGGCGCCCCGACCTGGAGCCGGGCGACGTTCGACCGGCTCGTGGCTGCGGAGCCCGAGCCGTTGCGCTCCCGCTTCGACGTGACGCACGCGATGCTGCTCAACGTCGTGCATCGCCCGGGTGACTCAGCGGCCGCGCTGACGCACCTGTTGAGCGACAACGACGAGGAGCCCGCTGCGCGGGAGGCGCTGGTGGAGCGCGCCGCTGCCATGCGGGAGTCGCTGATCGCCGCCGGGGTCCTGGAGGTGCTCGACCCACCGGATGCCCAGGGTCGGACCGTGCGCATCGTCGACGAGCTGCAGGTCGACTTCGCCCTCAACCAGCCACTGTCGACCTTCGCCCTGGCGGCGATCGAGCTCCTCGATCGGGAGTCCGAGACCTACGCGCTGGATGTGCTCTCGGTGATCGAGTCCACCCTCGAGGATCCGCGGCAGGTGCTGTTCGCCCAGCAGTTCCGCGCCCGTGGGGAGGCTGTGGCGGCGATGAAGGCCGAGGGGATCGAGTACGAGGAGCGGATGGAGCTCCTCGAGGACGTCACCTGGCCCAAGCCCCTGGCCGACCTGCTCGAGGCCGCCTACGAGATCTACGCCGAGGGCCACCCCTGGGTCACCGAGCACCCGCTGCGGCCGAAGTCGGTGGCCCGTGAGCTCTCCGAGCTGGCGATGACGTTCGTGGAGTACGTCGGCTACCACAAGCTGGCTGCGTCGGAGGGGCTCGTCCTGCGTTACCTGGCCGATGCCTACAAGGCGCTCAAGCGCACCGTCCCCGACGAGGCCCGCACCGAGGAGCTGGCGGACATCACCGAGTGGTTGGGCGAGCTGGTCCGCCAGGTCGACTCGAGCCTGCTCGACGAGTGGGAGCGGCTGCTGCACCCGGAGGACGCCGACATGGTCGCGGTCGGCCGTCGCAGCGTCGATGCCGGACCGCCGCCGGTGACGGCCAACGTGCGCGCCTTCCGCGTCCTGGTGCGCAATGCCCTGTTCCGCCGCGTCGAGCTGGCGGCGCTGCGCCGTTGGGATGACCTCGGTGAGCTGGATGCCGAGGCCGGCTGGGACGCCGACCGCTGGCGCGCCGCCCTGGAGCCGTACTACGCCCAGCACGAGGACCTCGGGACCGGTCCATCGGCGCGTGGTCCGCTGCTGCTCCAGATCGAGGAGCTGCCGGGCCGGTGGCGGGTCCGGCAGGTGTTCGACGATCCCGATGGCGACCACGACTGGGGCATCAGCGCCGAGGTCGACCTGGCGGCCAGCGATGCCGAGGGAACGGCGGTCGTGCGGGTCGTCTCGGTGGACTGCTACTGAGCAGTCACGGCGCGGGCCTCGGCCAGGATCTGGCCCAGACCTGGCAGGTCCAGCTGGTTGATCTGCTCCACGCTCCAGGGACTGAGCAACCACGGGCTGCCCGCAGCCACCGACGCCAGCGCGGCCGGGTCGACCCAGCGGTGCTCCATCACCTCGGTCGGGTCCGGATCGAGGCCCCCCTCCAGCGTCGCCACGAACACCGGGCACACCTCGTTCTCCCGGATCCCGGAGGCGTCGACGGCCTCATAGCGGAAGTCCGGGAGCACCGGGGCGATCGCAGCGGCGCCGGCGCCGAGCTCCTCGGTGAGCCGACGGGCGATCGCATCCTCGAAGCGCTCACCGGGCTGCGGGTGCCCGCAGCAGGCGTTGGTCCAGACCCCCGGCCACGTGCGCTTCGTCAGTGCGCGGCGGGTCACCAGGACATGGCCATCGGCATCCACCACGTAGCAGGAGAAGGCCAGGTGCAAGGGCGTCTGCTCGGTGTGCACCGTGCTGCGGTCGGCGGTGCCGCACGGCTGGCCCTGGGTGTCGAGGAGGACGACGAGGTCCTGGGACTCGGGGTTCATCCCCATCTTCCCGTGGAATCCGCCATTCCCACCCCTCGGGGGTCCCTACCCGTCGCCGCGACGGCGCCAGCGGAAGAACCCCCAGGCCAGCATCGCGCTCAGAGCCGTCCACACCAGCAGCACCATCGCGACGCGGGGCATCTCGAAGGAGCCCACGACCTCGAGCACTTCGGCGCCCTCGGGCAGGAACACGTAGCGCATCCCCTGGGTCAGCCACTTGAGCGGGAACAGTGCGGCGAGCTGCTGCATCCACTCGGGCAGCTGGTTGTAGGCGAAGAACACCCCGGAGGTGAACTGCAGGACCAGGATCACCGGGGTCACGATCGCCGAGGCACCCTTGCCCGACTTCGGGACCGAGGAGAAGGCCAGGCCCAGCAGGGTCCACGTCGTCAGGCCCAGGATGCTCAGCCAGAGCAGCGCACCCCACTTCTCGGGTGTGCTGGGCAGCTCCACGTCGAAGAGCAGCACGCCGATGGCCATGAGCAGGACCATCTGGATGACGTACACGACGCAGACCTGGCCGACCTTGCCGATGAAGTACGCCCCCTTGGGCATGGGCGTGCCCTCGAGTCGCTTGAGGGTTCCCTCGTCGCGCTCCTGGGGGATTCCGATCGCCAGGTTCTGGAAGCTGGTGTAGACGATGCCCGAGGCGATCATCCCGGCCACGAAGTACTGCGCGAACGTGATCCCGGTGTCGCCGAGCTGCTGGTTTCCGAACACCGAGCCGAAGATCAGCATGAGGATCATCGGCAGGGCCAGGGTGAAGACGAAGGCCTCGCGGTCACGGAACAGCTGCTTGAGCTCGATACCGATGCGCGACAGGCCGATGGACAGCGCCCCGGGGGCGGCCGGCTCCGCTGTTCCCAGTTCGGATGTGCTCATGGCAGCGGCCTCCCGTCCCCGTCGTCGACAAGGCTGAGGTACATGTCCTCCAGCGTGGGCCGGGTCACGGCCAGGTTGGGAACCTCTCCGCCGAAACGCGCTGACAGCTCAGCGACCAGGGCGGTGGGGGACGCCGTCTCCTGGGACTGCGGCTGGTCGTCCTGCGTCCAGCTCACCCGGGTCGTGCCGGTGTGCCGGCCGCCGAGCTCGCCCGGTGGGTCGAACGCCACGAGTCGACCGCGGTTGATCACGCCGACCATGTCGGCCAGGGCCTCAGCCTCCTCCAGGTAGTGGGTGGTCAGCAGGATCGTGGCCCCCTCGGCCTTGAGCGACTCGATGAGCTCCCAGAACTCGCGGCGCGCCTCCGGGTCGAACCCGGTGGTCGGCTCGTCGAGGAACAGCAGGTCCGGTCGACCGATGATGCCCAACCCGACGTCCAGGCGCCGTCGCTGGCCGCCCGAGAGGGTGCGACCACGGGAGTCGGCCTTGGCCGTCAGTCCGACGCGGTCCAGGACCTCGTCGACGGACCGGGGGTTCGGGTAGTAGCCCGCGAAGTGCGCCAGCGACTCCCGCACGGTGAGCTCGCTGAGGTCGCCGACCTGCTGGAGCACGATCCCGATCCGGGTGCGCCAGCGGCGGTCGGCTCTCGCCGGGTCCACGCCCAGGACGTGCACGTCGCCGGAGTCTCGGTGCCGGTAGCCCTCGAGGATCTCGGTCGTGGTGGTCTTCCCTGCGCCGTTGGGACCCAGCAGCGCAACGCACTGGCCGGTCTCGACGCGCAGGTCGATCCCGTCCACCGCCCGCAGGTCGCCGTACGCCTTGGCCAGGCCGCGTACCAGGATCGCCGGATCGTCCGCCATGGCCGACGAGTCTGTCAGAGATCCATATCCTCCGGCAGACTGACCCGATGCTCACTCCTGACGAGCTCACCGGTGGCCTGCAGGCCCTCGGCGTCCGGCCCGGCGACCTGCTGTTCCTGCATGCCTCACTGCGCCGGATCGGGCCGGTGCACGGTGGTGCCGTCGGCGTGATCGGGGCCGTCGAGCAGGCCATCGGCCCTGAGGGGACCGTGATGATGATCCTCGGCGCCGCCAACGAATGGGACTGGGTGAACAGCCACCCCGAGTCCGAGCGCGCCGCCCTGCTGGCCGACGCCGAGCCGTTCGACACCCGGACGACGCCGGTCCTGCCTGAGGTCGGCGTGCTGGCCGAGGTCATGCGCACCCTGCCGGGCACGGTGGTCAACGACCACCCGGAGGGACGCTTCGCCGCCCGTGGTCGGCTGGCCCATGACCTGCTCGCCGACCTGCCGTGGGACGACTACTACGGCCCCGGCTCGGCCCTGGACCGATTCGTCGCGGCGGGTGGGCGGGTCCTGCGTCTGGGGGCCAAGCCGGACACCGTCTCGGTGCTGCACTTCGCGGAGTACTGCGCCGATGTGCCCGACACCGTCCGGATCCGCCGCCATCGCAAGGTCCTCGGCCCGGAGGGGCCGAGGATCGTCGTGGTCGAGTGCATGGATGACGAGAACGGGATCGTGCCCGACGACCGCCAGCCCGCGGAGGACTACTTCGCGATCATCCTGCGGGAGTTCCTCGCGACCGGCGCGGCGATGGTCGGCACCGTGGGCGGTGCCCGGGCCGAGCTCGTCGAGGCCTCGGACCTCGTCACGTTCGGCGCCGCGTGGATGACGGCGAACCTCCGCTGAGTCCTGCGGGTCCGCGGGGGTCATGCCACGCTGGGCGCATGAGCCAGCGGCTGCCCGATGACCAGATCGATCGTGGGCTGACCGCGCTGCCAGGGTGGAGCGCGCCGGGGGCGTCATCTCGAGCACCTACGCGATGCCCACGTTCCCTCTCGCGATCGCCCTGGTCGACCGGGTGGCCGAGCTGGCCGAGGCGGCCGACCACCACCCCGACATCGACATCCGGTGGCGTCGGGTGACCTTCAGACTGACCACACACGACGCCGGTGGCCTCACCGCCAGGGACCTGGAGCTCGCTGCGGGAATCCATGCCGCCGCGCTGGCCCTGGGGTGGGGCGAGCCCGGCTGAGCCCGAACCCGGTTACCACCACTCGGTGCCGGGTGCGCCCTTCCACGGCCCGGCGATCCGACCGGTGGGCCAGTCGCCGTAGAACGCACTGGCCAGGGGCAGCACCACCTCGCCATCGACGGTGCACTCGTCGACACGTTGCGGGTAGAAGCAGATCGCTCCTGCCATTGCCGCGTACTGCCGGGTGGGCTGCGGGAACCACCAGCACGCATTCGCGACCCGGGGACGGCCCGGGACGAGCAGGTCGGCGTAGAGGGCGCGACCCTTGAACTCGCAGACCGTGGTGGTCCTCGAAGCCGCGAGCAGGTCGGTGCGCACGTCCTCAGCGGGCACGTAGTAGGCCGGGGCGTGGGCGGTCTCGAGGATCCGCCAGGCCCGTGAGCTGTCGGCGACGACGATGCCCCCGTGGCTGACCGTGACCCGCTCGTGTGCGGGGACCAGGGCCGGAGGACGGGGATAGTCCCAGACCGATTCCTGGCCCGGTCCGACGGGGTTGCGGCGGGGACGGCTCATCATTCCTGCAGTCTCGGCTCGCAGTGGTCGTTGCGCCACCGATGGGCGACGATGGGTGGATGCCAGAGGGGGACGCCGTACGCCGAACCGCCCTGCGGCTCGACCAGGCGTTGGCCGGGGGCGTGCTGGTGCGTGCCGACCTGCGGGTGCCAAGGTATCGCCACCGTGGACCTGCGTGGGATGCAGGTCCTCGGCACCCACGTGGTGGGCAAGCACATGCTCACGCGGCTCGCCGGTGAGAGTCGGGAGTGGACCCTCCACCACCACCTGCGGATGGACGGCTCCTGGCGGACCGGCCCCCCGGGTGCGCCCGGGGCGCCGGGGCACCAGATCCGGGTGTGGCTGGCCACCTCCTCGACGCAGGCGGTGGGGGTCCGGGTGCACGACGTCGAGGTCCGACCCACCCGAGAGGAGGCCCACTGGGTCGGGCATCTCGGCCCCGACATCATGGCCGACGGCTTCGATGCCGAGTCCGCCGGGCGGGTGCTCGCCTCCGCCGACCGCCCGCTCGTGGAGGCACTGCTCGACCAGCGGCTCGTGTGCGGGATGGGCACGATCTGGGCCTCGGAGCTGGCAAGCGAGGTCGGGGCGAGCCCACGTGCCCGGACCTCCCTCGTGGTCGGGCTGGCCGAGGGCCTCACGGCGATCCGCTCACGTATGCTCCGCGCGGTTGACGGCCCCGGTGGCGTCCCGGCGCGAGCTGCGCGTGTTCGAGCGGACCCGCCGGCCGTGCCGTCGGTGTGGCACGCCCATCCGGTCCGGGCGCGTCGGGGTGGCTCCGATGGACCGGCCCACCTACTGGTGCCCGCGATGTCAGCCAGCGCCTGCCTGAGGTGACCGAAACGGGGCCGCGCGCCGGGAACGCGTGCGGGCTGTCAGACTCTGGACATGTACGTCGCGAACCACTTCTCGATGTCCGCCGAGCAGGTCCGCGACCTGCTCACGGGGATCGGGGCGGCGGACCTCGTCACGGTGCACGAGTCCGGGTTGGCCGCCACGTTCCTGCCGTTCCTCTTCGACCCGGACGTCGCAGACCATGGATCCCTGATCACCCACGTCGCGCGGAACAACAGCCAGGCACGGGACCCGGTGCTGGGCGAGGCGATGGTGATCGTCCATGGGGCTGAGCACTACGTCTCCCCGCGGTGGCTGCCCTCGCTGACCGAGGGCGGACAGGTGGTGCCGACCTGGAACTACCTGACCGTCCACGCGTACGGTCGGCTGATCGTCCACGACGACCCTGCGTGGACCGAGGACGCCGTCCGCCGGCTCACTGCTGCCCACGAGACGGACTACTCCGTGGACCAGGTGCCCGCCGACTACATCGAGCGGATGGTGCGGGCGATCGTCGGGATCGAGATCCAGCTCACCCGGGTCGAGGCCAAGGCGAAGATGAGCCAGAACAAGCGTCCTGAGGATGTCCGGGGCATTGTCGACGGACTCGGACTGCGGACCGAGGCCGGTGACGGCCCGGCCACCCTGACGGCCTCGTGGATGGAGCGCCACTCGGTACCAGCCGCCGACGCACGTGCGGCCCTTCTCGACGAGATCACCCGCACCAGCCGCGGATCCTGATTCCCGGCGATCAGCGGGTGTGGATGATGGGGGATCGGTGCTACCGGCCGAGCAGGCGGGCGGCGAGACGGGCGTTCCCATCGGCGAACTCCCGCCACTGCGGCGGTGTCGCCTCGACCTTGGCGAGCGGCTCACGCTCCACGAGGCGCTGGTGCCAGCGCTCCATCCGGCCCGACCGGATCTCCAGGCTGACGAGCACCCCCTCGTACCAGCCGTGGACGTCGGCATCGATCGGTTCGGTCGTCGTCACGCGCTGGGTTCCGGTTGCCCACGCGATGACCTCCAGCTCGTCGGTGATCTGGCGTGCCAGCTCGAAGGCCAGGCCGTCCACGGCCCGGTCCCGGGCCTGCAGCAGGCCGCACCGCCACGCCTCGACGGCCGGCTCGTGAGCCGACACGGCGTCGACGATGAGGGCTACGAAGCGGTCACGGTCCTGCGGTGTGACCCCACGGCTCGCGGCGATGTCACGTTCCGAGCGGGTCAGGCCCGTCGCAGTCGCCGCGAGGGGCCAGACCCGGTGCAGGCCTGAGCGCACGAGCCGCGCACGGTCAGCGCCGAGGAACGGCCCGACGGTGATGGAATTCGCGTCCGGGGCATGGGCCAGCCGCAGCGCGGGTGCGCGCGGACCAGGATCCAGGACGAGCCAGACGGGGACCTCCTGGCCGCCCCGGGCCCGGTTGAAACGCAGGAGGCCACGTTCGAGGAGGTTGCGCTCGAGCCACGTGGCCTCGTGGACAGAGGCGCATTCGAGGGCCTCGACCGCGGCAATCTGCGGCACCATCCGGCGCAGTCGCGCGCGCCCCTTCAGGGGACCCCAGTAGGACGCAGTCCGGGTGCGCAGGTTGGTCGCCCGGCCGATGTACATGGCCACGCCCCGATGGTCGCGGAACCGGTAGACCCCCGGGCGAGCCGGCAGCAGGGCGCAGGTGGCGCGCACATCCTGGGTCGCAGCCACGCGGGGCCGCATCAGGGCAGGATCGCCAGCGTGACGAATCCCGCGGCGATCGTCAGGTGCACTCCTGCCTGGAGCAGCGTGGCGCGCCCCGGGGTGACCGTCAGGACCGACACCACGACCGTGAGTGCGGCCAGCAGGATCCCGGTGGGCTCGAGGCCGAGGAGCAGTTGGCGGCCGGACACGATCGACACGATCGCGATCGCGGGGATCGTCAGGCCGATGCTCGCCATCGCCGAGCCGTAGGCGAGGTTGAAGCTGCGCTGCACGTCGTCGGCCCGGGCGGCGTGCACCGCGGAGATCCCCTCCGGCATGAGGATCAGCATCGCGATGATAACGCCGACAGTGGTCAGCGGCAGCCCCGCCTCCAGCACAGCTCGCTCCATCGCGGGTGAGACGACCTTGGCCAGCCCGACCACAGCCACCAGGGAGACCAGGAGGAGCCCGAAGCTGGCCAGCGCCGCTGCGTTGCTCGGGATGGGTTCGAGGTCGTCCTCGTGCGAGACCCCGGGCGCTGTCTGACCGACGGGGGCGAACTGCTCACGGTGGCGGACCGTCTGGACGAACACGAACAGCAGGTACAGGCTCAACGAGGACACGGCGGCGAAGACCAGCTGTCCGGTGGAGAAGGTCGGACCCGGCGAGCTGGAGGTGAAGTTCGGCAGGATCAGCGACAGCGTGGCCACGGCGGTGAGGGTCGCCAGCATCGCGCCCGTCCCCTCGGCGTTGAACTCAGCCACGCCGCCGCGCAACGTTCTGGCCAGGAGCGCGGCGCCGACGATGGCGTTGGTCGCGATGATGAACGCGGCGAACACCGTGTCCCGGGCCAGGGACTGGGTGCCCGCCCCGCCTCCGAGGGTCAGCGTGACGATCAGGGCCACCTCGATGACGGTGACGGCGACTGCCAGGGTCAACGATCCGAAGGGCTCGCCGAACCGGTGGGCCAGGACCTCGGCGTGGTGCACGGAGCTGAGCACGGCGGCGCCGAGGAACAGGGCCAGTACGAGGGCTGCACCCCCCATGGGCCTGCTGCCCCACGCCACGAGCAGGGCGCCCAGGCTCACGAGGGGAATGGCGATCCAGTGCCGACGATGCATGGTGGGCACCCTGCCACAGGCACGCCGCCCACCTCCAGACGATCACGTGGCCCCTTGCTCTGGCGGGCCCGTGCCCCGGGGCGGGACGATAGGTGCATGGCCGACCGTGCCGACAGACTCCACGCCCTCGACCTTGTCTGGCTGGAGATGCAGGGGCCTGGGCCGCCGATCGCGATCGGCACGGTCGCCGTGGCGCGGGGGGCTGTCCCCTCGGACGACGAGTTGCTCGCGATGGTCTCCGAGCGGCTGGATCGGATGCCCCGCCTGCGCCAGGAACTCGACGATCGCGGCATCGGCCTTCGGCGACCGGTATGGGTCGAGGCGGAGCACGGGGTCCTCGCGGCCCACCTCCACCATGTCGATGCCTCCCAGGCGGGCGTGCATCCGGGCCTCGACGCCGCAGTCGGCCACATCATGGAGCAGCCGTTGCCATCGGAGCAGCCGTTGTGGGACATGTGGGTCGTTGGCGGGCTCAAGGATCGCTGGGCGTTGGTCTGGCGGGTGCACCACACGATCGCCGATGGGGTCGGGACCATGATCCTCCTCGGCCATGGATTCGACTGCTCGCCGGACGGTGGTCACACGTTGGCCGAGACTCTCCTGGCGGGTTCGGATGTGGGCTCGGCGCAGCGCGTCCAGAGCCCCAGTGTGAGCACCCCCGAGCCAGAGGGATACGCCGGGCCACGGCTGCACCCCGTCTCGCTCGCGAGCGATGCGGGCCACGCCCTCGGTCATGCCCTGGGCGCGCTGCGTGGCGCGGCTCCGCATGTCGTCCCCGCCGTGACCGCGCTGATCCCGCACCCGCCGAGTCCGCTCGCCGGCCCGGTCGGCCCGCGTCGCGTCTGGGTCTCCGTCGACGTCCCGCTGGCCGAGGTCAGGTCCACGGGACGCACCGTGGGTGCGACGGTCAACGATGTCGTGCTGGCCTGCGTCACCGGGGGATTCCGGGATCTGCTCCTCAGTCGGGGGGAGCAGGTGGAGGGTCGGTTCGTGCGCAACCTCGTCCCGGTGTCCATGCGGCCTCCGGGCGACGACAGGGCGCAGAACCGGCTCAGCGGGATGCTGGGCAACCTCCCCGTCGGGATCGCTGACCCGGGGGACAGGCTCGCCGCAGTCCGTGCCGGCGTGGCCCACGGACGTGGCGCTGGCACCCCTGCCCTGGCATCGGCATTGCTGGGGCTCGTGGACCGGACCGTTCCCGCAACCGTCCAGGACCTGGCCGTCGGGGCCGTCGGCAGAACCGCGCCTGCGTGGTTCATGGACACCCTGACGACCAACGTGCCCGGCCCGCAGTTCCCGGTGTACCTCTGCGGACGGCCGGTGCTGGCCATGTACCCGCTCATCCCCGTGGCCGGCCACACCTGCATCACCACGGGCATCTTCAGCTACGACGGCACGCTGAACATCGGCGTGACCGGGGACGCCGATCAGGCCGGTGACATCGACGTCCTGGCGGGCGGGATCAGCCGCGCATCAGCCGAGTTGGCCGAACTTGCTCGGTGGGCCGAACGTGCGGGGCAGGCCGAACGTGCAGACAAGGCCCCGCGCTGACCGTCAGGCGGCGCGGTGCAGGTCCTCCTGGGCGTGGTCGGCATCGGGCCAGGTCTCGCGGATGGTGCCCAGCGGGCTGGTCCAGCGCAGTCCGTTGTCCGGGAGCGGCTCGACCCTCCACCCGTCGTCGTGCTTGAGCCGATGATGCCGTCTGCACAGAGAATGCAGGTTCTCCGCCGACGTTGGACCGAGTGGGAACGGGATCAGGTGGTCCAGGTCGCATTCCCGGGCGGGGACCGAGCAGCCGGGGAACCGGCAGGTGACGTCTCGGGTGCGCACATGGCGGTCCAGACCAGCTGGGGGTCGGTAGGACCAGGTGCCGACGTCGAGCACGGCTCCGGACGCACGGTCGGTGAGGACATGGCGCCACCGGGAGTCGCCGGCGGCCAGGCGCCGGACCAGGTCGGCGGGCAGGATCCCGTACCCGGGCAGCTGCCCGGGCGTCTCGCTGAGCCCGGCAAGGCTGTCGATCGGGATGGTCACGTTGATCTGGGTCGTGACAGCGTGCGGCTCCATCGCCGCCCTCGTGGTGCTCGGGGACATGATCAGGTCGACCAGCGCATCGGCCATCCGCAGGTCGAACGGACGTCGAGCGGCTTCGGCGGCGAAGGCTCGTTCGTCGTCACCTGAGTCACCGACGCAGTGGCCTCCCGATGACTCGGACCCTCCCGCAGCATCACGACCACCGGTGCCGCCGAGCGCTGCCGTGTCCCTGCGTTGGGCGGCCAGGGCCACGGCCCGGATCGCGGCGTAGACCTGCTCGGCGTCCTTGGAGTCCAGGCGGGCGGAGAGGTCCGCGGTGCCATCGCCGCGGTGGTCGATCCACACCCCGCGCTCCGCCAGGGCCCGGCGCCGGCGGGTCACCACGGTGGTCGGATCGATCTCGGCCAGCAGCCGCTTCAGGTGGCGGTCGAGCTGGCGGGCGGTGTGCTGGGCGGCATAGGCCAAGCCTGCGGCCAGGATCCGGTCGCAGTCGGCCTCGTACCCGGGTCGCTCCTGGCCCTGGGCATCCTGGCAGGGCACCAAGTACAAGACGCCGGCGAGGATGCCTGCCTTCGTCGCATCGAGCTGACCGCCCCACAGTGCGGCCCATACCTGCGGCTGGTGGGTCAGCATCAACGCCTGCTCGCGCAGAATCGACCCTGAACGGCGTGACCGGTTCAGGGCCATCATCAGCACGTCCACGACCTGGTCGGCCACCACGCCGGAAGGGGTGTCCTCTGCGACTGCATGCACCGCCGCCGCACGGAGGGCCGTGGCCTGGCCGACCACCACCTCGACCGCCTCGAGCACGTGCACCGACGCTCCGAACGCCGCGTACTCACCGGGCGGAGCCCCCGGCGGATGAGCCCGGATCATCTCGATCAGCGCCTCGACCCCGAGCTCGCCCGGGTCGACCAGCGACCCGTCGACGCCCCGTACCGCCACGCACACCTCAAGCACCGTGAACCCCCGTCCCGAAGATCGAACACCTGTACGAACTCTATTCCACCGCACCGACATCGTGAGTCAGTCGTCCACAGAGGCCCAGGCGTTCCGGACGTAGGAAGGGAAGCATCGTGCACCCGTTCAGGGTCGTCGGTGGCCTCGATCAGGAGCATTCGAACGCCTACGCTTCCACTCATGGCAACCAGCAACGCAGCGACCGTCCAGGAGTACCTCGCTGAGCTGCCCGCGGACCGCGCGGCCGTGGTCAGCCATGTCCGGGACCTCGTCAACGCCCACCTCCCTGCGGGCTACGCCGAGGGGATGCTCTACGGGATGATCACCTGGATGGTCCCGCTGGACGCCTACCCCGACACCTACAACCGCAAGCCGCTTGCCTATGTCTCTCTGGCAGCCCAGAAGAACTACTACGCGCTGTACCTCATGGGCGTCTACGCCGACTCCGAGGAGGAGGCGCGGCTGCGCGAGGAGTGGGTGGCGCGGGGAACGAAGCTGGACATGGGCAAGAGCTGCCTGCGCTTCAAGCGCGTCGATGACCTGCACGAGGATCTCGTCGCGCAGGTCATCGCGGCGGTAGCCGATGGACGAGTTCGTGGAGAGGGCGAGAGCGGCGCACACCGGCAGGCGGTGAGCCGGGTTCGGGGGCTCGGCCTCTGGTGTCCGCGCCCGGTCGGGTGCCAGACTCGCTGGATGGAGATCACCCTCGCCGACATCCCCGACCAGCAGGCCGCTGCAGTCCTTCACGTCGGGCCCTACGACCAGATCGGGCCGTCCTTCGAGCGCCTGGGAACCTGGGCGAAGTCGAATCTCCGGTCGGTCACCGGGCCGCCCCTCGCGCTCTTCCTGGATGACCCCGAGTCGACCCCACCAGAGCGGTTGCGCAGCTATGCCGCGCTGCCCGTTGCGCAGGACGCATCCATCTCCCCTGACGGGGAGGTCGAACGGATTCCGCTGGCCGGGGGGCGCTGCGCCGTGGCTGTCCACGTCGGCAGCTACGCCGGTCTCGGGCAGGCCTGGCAGGAGTTCATGGCCGCTGTTGCCGCCGATGGGCTGAACCCCGACTGGTCGCGGTCGTGCTATGAGGTCTACGCCAACGATCCGGAGATGGTGCCCGAGGTGGAGCTCCGCACGGAACTCCACCTGCCCGTCACCTGAGCCGGCCCGCCCCAGCGCGACCGGATCCCGTCAACCCTCGGACCGCGCCGCCAGTCGATCGAGTGCCGCGGCTAGGGGCTCCCGCGGCCCGCCGGAGAGGCGAACCCTCACAGGTCGCGCACCAGCACGACGCGGTGCTGGCCGGGGCCGGCGTGGTCGGAGGTGATCGGTGCCCGTTGCGGAGGTTCCCCGGTGTCCTTGGCCCGGAACCCCATGCGGTCATGGAACGCCAGCGACCCGGCGTTCTCGGGGATCGTCACCGCCTCCACCTGCACGCATCCCCGCTCCCGCAGCAGTGCGAACACCCGGTCATACATCCGGCGGGCCAGGCCGTGCCCGCGCATCTCAGGACTGACCCAGACGAAGTGGATGTACCCGGTGTCCGCGTGGGTCTGGGACACGAACGCGATGATGAACCCGGCCACGTTGCCGTCGCCATCCGAGACGATCAGTGACGTCCCGGAGAAGTGCGAGAAGAACAGCCGTGGCAGGAGGGCGTGCATGTCGCGCCCGCCCGACCATGCCGAGAGCGCGGCGAGGACAGGCTCATGGTCGGACTCCACCAAGGGTCGCCACAGCAGGTCATCCATGGCGGCGCCCCTTCCGTCGTGGCCGTCGGCCGCCCCGGCCCGACCACATCCCCCGACGCTACTCGCCCGCAGGCAGCAGCACGCCCGGGTTGAGGATCCCGTCGGGATCGAGGTGCGCCTTGACCGTGCGGAGCAGGTCCACGCCCACTGGCCCGACCTCGGCCTCGAGCCACGGGGCATGGTCGCGGCCGATCCCATGGTGATGCGTGATGGTCGCGCGGTGGGCCACGATCACCTCCGAGGCCGCGTGCTTGGCGGCGCGCCACCGCGCAGCCTGATCCGGATCGGCGGAGGCCAGCGCCGTGATGTAGAGGCTCGCGCCGGTCTCGTACACGTGCGACACGTGGGCCATCACGTAGCTGTGTCCCAGGGATCGCGCCAGTGCCCCGGTGACAGCCTCGCGCAACTCGGCCAGCCCGGACCAGCTGGTGGCGGTCTCCAGGGTCTCCACCAGGTAGCCCTGATCCATCAACGTGTCGCGCAGGTACGGTCCCTCGAACCGGTGGCGCAGCCAGGACTCCCCGGCTCCGCGGCCGAGCGACGCCGCCCCGTGTCGGCGAAGGACGTCGAAGGCCATCGACCGCCGAGCGCGCACCTGACTGGCCGACGTCCCGTCCCAGCCCAGGATCGCCATCGTGCCGTCGGTCACGCGGCGGACCTTCAGGTAGGCCGCCATCGCGCTGGCCGTGCGCCCTGTCGGCCCGCTCATGTGCATGGTCGCGCGGGTCTCGGCGAGGTCGGACAGGCGCATGACGTCGGCGCTGGCCCGGGACTGGGCGAGCTCCCGGAACGCTGCGAGGCCCGACTCGAGGTCGGGCAGCATGATGGCCTCGAACCAGCGGGTCGAGGGAGCCCGACGCACCCGCAGCGTGACCTCGGTGATGATCCCCAGGACCCCCTCGCTGCCCAGGAAGAGGGCCCGCAGGTCCGGCCCTGCAGCCGAGGAGGGTGCCCGGCCGAGGCGCAGCGTCCCACGAGGGGTGGCGACCACCATCGCCTCGACGGTGGCGTCGCTGCGTCCGTACCCGGTCGAGGACTGGCCTGCCGAGCGGGTCGCAACGTACCCGCCGATGCTGGCCCGCTCCCAGGACTGCGGGACGTGCCCCCACGTGAGCCCCCGTGCGGCCAGCAGCCGCTCGAGGACCGGACCCGTCATCCCCGGCTGGACCCGGGCCGTGCCCGAGACGGTGTCGACCTCGAGCAGCTCGGCCATCCGGTCGAAGCTGATCGCCACCACCCCGGACCGCGCCCCCGCGTCGGGCCGGACCCCGCCCACGACGCTCGTGCCCCCACCGAACGGCACGAGAGCGAACCCGGCGGCGCCAGCGGCCGCGAGCAGGGCGACGACGTCCTCGTGGGACCCCGGGGAGACGACGGCATCGGGAACCTCGGGATGCAGTCGACGATCGCCGCTCGAGCAGGTCCAGGTAGGACAGGCCTCCCGCGTGGGCCAATCGGGACTCCCGGTCGGTGCGCACGTGGGCCTCGCCCACGGCTCCGGCCAGCGCGGCCAGCGCCTGACCGCCGAGCCGTGACGGTCCCGGCTCCACCTCCGACAGGGGGGCCGGTGTGGCCGGGGCGGGGGGTCCGAGGACCTCGGCCACGTACTGCGCCGCGCGTGGATCGAGTGCGTGGGACGGGCCCGGGGCTCCCCAGCGGGCGTACCGATCTGCCAGTGATCCGATCATGCCTCCGAGTGTTACATATCGAAGCGTGATGTCACATCTTCAGGACTGCAATGACTGCAGAGTGGGGAGTACAGTGACATGTATGGCCTCAGTGTCACATCTGCCCACGCCGCTCCCCGGTGGCGTCGGCATCCGATGATCCCGTCCTCCGCGCGGCACACGAAGCCGTCCTCGAGATCGGCTTGGGGCGCCTGACCCTGGCGGAGGTCGCCCGGCGGGCGGGAGTGAGCCGGATGACGGTCTACCGCCGCTACGACGACCTCGACCGGCTCATCAGCGCGCTCCTGGTCGTCGAGTTCGGCGCCGTCATCGCGGACGCCACCGAGCGGGCCCGGCGCGAGGCGACCGGCCGTGGCAGGCTGGTCCGCGAGGTCATCCATGTCGCGCGGCGCACTGCGGAGCACCCCCTGATGCGCCGGATCCTCGAGCTCGACCCGGAGATGCTGATGCCGCTCGTGGTCGACCGCCTCGGCAGCTCCCATCGGATCGCGCTGGGCCGCCTGCGCGAGCTCCTCGCGGCGGGTCACGCCGACGGATCCATCGCCCCCGGTGACGTCGAGGCGATGGCGCTGCAGGTGATGAGCATGGCCGCGATCCACGTCTTCTCGGCACGCGCCTACGACAGCGTCGACCCGCGCGGTCGCCGCTGGCCCGAGCTGGAACGCGCACTCGACGGCTACCTGCGGCCCCCGCCGACCGAACCCCACACGGCGGAGGATCCCGATGAGTCGGCCCGCTGCCCTCCCGCTGCGCCCGGGCGCAGCATCCCCGCGCATCGAGCACGTCGCACCCGGCGACCCGAGCACCCTGCTCACACGGGACCGCCGCGATCGCTGGCGCACGTCCCTCGAACACGGCGCCCCCCTGGACGTGCTCGTGGTCGGCGGGGGGATCACCGGCGTCGGCGTCGCCCTCGACGCGGCATCGCGCGGGCTGCGCGTTGCCCTGGTCGAGCGCGACGACCTCGCAGCCGGCACCTCGCGCTGGTCCAGCAAGCTCGTCCACGGCGGCCTGCGCTACCTCGCCTCGGGCCAGGTCGGCGTCGCCTGGGAGAGCGCCCGCGAGCGTGCGGTCCTCGCCGGTGTCGTCGCCCCGCACCTGATCCACCCGCTGCCGCAGGTGGTGCCCTTCTCCGACGCCCCCGACGAGCCCGATCCCCGACTGGTCCGCAGTGGGCTGACCGCCGCGGACGTCCTGCGCGCAGCTGCCAGGACGCCGCGGGGGATGCTGCCCAGGGCGCGGAGCCTGGACCCGGAGCATGCCATCGAGCTGGTCCCGTCGCTGGCCGCGGCGAAGGTGCGCGGGGCCATGGTGCTCTGGGACTGCCAGCTCGAGGACGACGTCCGCCTGGTGGTGGCCGTCGCCCGGACAGCCGCTGCCTACGGGGCGGCGATCCTCACCCGGACCGAGGTCCTGGGGATCAGCCCGGGGGAGGCCCTGCTGCGCGACGGACTCGACGGCTCCAGCTACACCGTGCGGGCGACGCACATCGTCAACGCCACCGGTGCCTGGGCCCACGAGCTCGACGACGCCGTGCGCCTGGTCCCCTCACGGGGCAGCCACGTGGTGGTCCGCTCCGAGCGGCTCGGGAACCCCAGTGCGGCCCTGACAGTCCCGGTGCCGGGAACCACGGGTCGCTTCGTGTTCGCGCTGCCGCAGTCCGACGGCCTGACGTTCATCGGCCTCACGGATGTGCCCATGGAGGGCCCGGTGCCGCGAGTCGCGACCCCGTCGCAGGAGGAGATCGACTGGATCCTGGGCATCATCTCGCCCTGGCTCCAGGTCGGGCTCACTGGTGATGACGTGATCGGCGCCTTCGCCGGGGTGCGTCCCCTGGCTGCCCCGGACCACGATGCGCCGACCACCACGGGCGCCGACCTCTCCCGCCGGCACGTCGTGCGCGACCACGGCGACGGCCGGATCACCGTCACCGGTGGCAAGCTCACGACCTACCGCCGGATGGCCCAGGACGTGGTCGACCTGATCACCGACGTGCCCTGCAGGACCACGCGCATCGCCGTCGTGGGCGCGGCGGACCCTGGTGCACCGGCAGCGGTCGACCGGATGGTCCCGGCCCGGTTGGTCCGCCGCTACGGCAGGGAGGCCGGCTCGGTGTGGTCCTTGGGCGAGTCCCGGCCCTGGCTTCGCGAGCCGATCGCCGAGGGGGTCCCCATCCTCGGGGTCGAGCTGGCGTTCGGCGTCGAGGCCGAGGGCGCCCTGGACGTCGCCGACCTGCTCGAGCGGCGAACCCGCCTCGCGCTGGTCCCCGCCGACCTCGCGGCGGGGTCAGGGTCCGCCCGGGCGGTCGCCGAGTCCTGCCTCTGAGCCTGGGGGATGTCCGGGCCTGCACCTGACGCCCGCATATGCTCGTTCACCGGGGCACGACCGGAGGGGTGTGTGGTGGCGGGAACCAGGGAGGGCGCCGAGCAGGGCGCCATCGATGCCGGGCGTCGGCTTGCGGCGATCCTCGCGTTGGTCACGGGGGTACTGGCGCTGGTCGCCGTGCTGGCGTTCACGGCCGGCTCGCTGGCCCACCTCCTCGTGGCACTGCTCGGGGCGGGTGTCGCGATCACGGGTGGATGGTTCCTGGTCGCCAACCGCGGCGCCGCCCGG
The DNA here is from genome assembly GCA_963747335.1 of uncultured Actinomycetes bacterium. GTDB lineage: Bacteria > Actinomycetota > Actinomycetes > S36-B12 > CAIYMF01 > Prado023. The sequence continues at coordinate 23,645 of CAVVEV010000001.1, forward strand.
GTCGCAGGTGGCGTGATGGCAGTGGTCGGGGTCCTCGCGCTCCTGGCGAGTCTGGTGCGGGCTGGGGGCTGGCAGTGGACACTGCTCGGGGCGGTTGCACTGGGGACGGCGTCGGCCTACTTCGCGCGACGCGCGACACGCCGACACGTGGCTGCGGTCGTCGCCTCGGACCTCGCCCCACCTCGACCTCCGGCCCAGCGCCCGGTCCTGATCATGAACCCGAAGTCGGGTGGCGGGAAGGTGGAGAAGTTCGACCTCGTCACCGAGTGCCGGGCTCGCGGCATCGAACCGATCGTCCTCTCGATGGGTGACGACCTCGTCCAACTGGCGGAGGAGGCCGTGGCCCGTGGCGCCGACGTCCTCGGCATGGCCGGCGGTGATGGATCCCAGGCGCTGGTCGCGACGGTGGCGATGAAGCACGGGCTCCCGCACGTGGTGGTCCCGGCGGGAACGCGCAACCATCTCGCGCTTGATCTGGGACTCGACCGCGACGACGTGGTCGGGGCGCTCGACGCCTTCGTGTCCGGAGTCCCGCGGACCATCGACCTGGCGACGGTGAACGGCCGGGTCTTCGTGAACAACGCGTCCATGGGCCTCTATGCCGAGATCGTGGCCTCGGAGTCCTACCGTGATGCGAAGGTGCGCACCGCCCTCGACACCCTGCCGGACCTCCTCGGCGACAACGCCGACTCCCTCGACCTGCACTTCGTCGATGACGCGGGTGCCACCCACGACACCGCCGACGTCGTCCTGGTGTCCAACAACCCGTATGCGCTCGACGCGCTCGGCGGCGTCGGGACCCGGGCCCGGATGGACACCGGCCAGCTCGGCGTCGTGTGCCTGACCATCAACTCGGCGACGGAGGCGCGGCACTTCCTCGCACTCCAGGCGGCGGGCCAGGTCGGCCGGTTCTCCGGGTGGCAGGAGTGGAGCACACCTCGGTTCGAGGTCCGGTCCGGCGGCGAGGTCCAGGTCGGGGTCGACGGCGAGGCCCTCACGATGCAGGCTCCTGTCGTGTTCGAGACGCTGCCCGCCGCCCTGACCGTGCTGCTGCCGCCGCAGGCACCCGGGCGTTCGCCCGCTGCGCGCGCGCTGTCCCGCAACACGCCCAAGGAACTGTGGCGCGTGGCCCTCGGCCGCGGTCAGTAGCGATCGCTCGGCCCACCCCGACCTACGCGTCGCGGCGGGGGCGGTGCGAGGCGTCCGGCAGGTCGAGGACCTGCGGGGGCGCCGGCCTCCATCGGCCCTCCTCGGCGTAGTGCTCCGTGACGGTCAGCGACTCGGTGGTGATCTCCAGCAGCGACCAGGAGCGGACGACCCCACGGGTCCGGTGGCTCGTGGCGGTGCCGGCCACCACCTCGATGATCGAGCGCGCCCGCGACCCGGATCCGACCGCCAGGATCTGGACAGCGGGCACGTGGGTGTGCCCGGCCAGCACGACGTCCACCTCGGCATCGACCAGGGCCCGCTCGAAGTCATCGCCCCCGGCCAGGGACTCCAGGTCCTCCGAGCTGGGCGGGTGGTGCATGGCGACCACCCTGACGGTCCCCGGGGGGCAGTCGGCGAAGGTGGTCCGGATGTCCTGGGTCTGGCGCGTTGAGATCCGCCCGGACTTCCACCGCCATCGGGGCATCGAGCCCAGCCCCTGGATCCGCACCGTGCCCAGGTCGAGGACCGGATCGAGGTCGTCGGTCACCTCCGCGCGGTACTTTCCGTACGGGGAGGTCATCCGGTGCATCGGGTTGGTCAGGGGGACGTCGTGGTTGCCGATCACGATCATGGTCGGCGCCGGGAACTGGTCGATGACCGCCTTCGCGCGCACGAACTCATGGGTGCGGGCGCGCATGGTGAGGTCTCCGGTCACGATCGTGGCCGCGACATCGGCGTCGCGCAGGTCCTGGGCGAGGCCGTCGAGGGTCACCTCGTCATGGGCACCGACGTGGATGTCCGACACGTGCGCGATCCGCACGGGGGCTTCGTCCCTCGGTGTCACGTGAACCTCCGCAGGCGTCGGGGTCAGGCCCGCAGGATACGACGATGCCGAGCACGTGGCGGGCCGACGATGGGTGGTGCGGCGTCCGCCGATGCGATGCGCGTAGCGTGAGGATATGGCGACGACCTCGATTCCCCACGCGAACCCTGTCCCCCCCGTGAAGGTCCGTCCCCTGGATGAGCCCGCCAGCGGTTCGCCGGCACCCTCGGGCCGCCTGAGCCTGCGTGCGGACGTCCCCACCGAGCTGATCGATCGACTCCTGTCCTGCGTGCTGGCCACGGGCGGCCAGACCGAGACCACCCGCGCGCCGTTCACCGGTGAGGAACTCATCACCTACCCGATCTCGACCGAGGCCGACGTCGAGGAGGCGTTCGCCCGCGCGCGGGAGGCACAGAAGCAGTGGGCGGCTCGCCCGGTCGCCGAGCGGGCCCGGATCCTCGGCCGGATCCACCACGAGGCCTTCGCCCGCCAGGACGAGCTCATGGACCTGCTGCAGATCGAGGCCGGGAAGGCCCGCTACGACGCCTTCGCCGAGGCGGCGGCGGTGGCGGTCTACGCCCGCTACATCTCGCGCACCGCGCCGAAGGTCCTGGGCCGCCACGCCCGCCAGGGCGTCGTCCCGATCGTCACCAGGGCCTACGAGGTGCGCCACCCCCGCGGGGTCGTGGGGCTCGTGACCGCGTGGAACTACCCCGCGGTGTTCGCCGCCTCGGATGGGTACTCCGCACTGGTCGGTGGCAACGCGATCGTGCATCGCCCGGACGTCCAGGCTGCGCTCTCAGCGATCTGGGTGCGCGACCTGGCCGTCGAGGCCGGGCTCCCGGAGGACCTGTGGCAGATCGTCCTGGGCCCGGGGCGCTCGATCGGGACGGCCGTCGTCGACCGGTCCGACGCTGTGGCGTTCACGGGTTCGACAGCCGCGGGACGCGCGGTGGCAGGGCGCACGGGGTCCCGGCTGATCTACACGGCACTCGAGCTCGGCGGGAAGAACCCGTTCATCGTGCTGGCCGACGCCGACATCGACCGTGCGGTCGAGGCCGTCATCCGGGCCTGCTTCATCAACGCCGGCCAGACGTGCGTCGGCCCCGAGCGGATCCTGGTTGCCCGGTCGGTCCACGAGGAGTTCCGCTCCAAGCTGGTCGCCCGCGTGGAGCGGATCCGGATGGGCGCTGGGCTGACCTTCGACTACGAGATGGGCTGCCTGATCGACGACACGCAGCTGGCGAGCGTGGCAGCCCAGGTGGACGACGCAGTCGCCAAGGGGGCCACGGTCCTGACCGGTGGGCGCCCGAGGCCCGACCTCGGCCCCACGTTCTACGCCCCGACGGTGCTGGAGGGCGTGACCCCGGACATGGAGCTCTGCGCGCAGGAGACGTTCGGCCCGGTGGTCGCGCTCTACCTGTTCGACTCCGTCGACGAGGCGGTCGAGATGGCCAACGACACCGAGTACGGGCTGCACGCCGTGCTGTGGACACGTGACACCCGCGAGGGGACGAGGATCGCCGAACGCATCCAGGCGGGCACGGTCGAGATCAACGACGGGATCGTGGCGACCTGGGGCAGTGCCGACGTGCTGCAGGGCGGGATGAAGGCCTCCGGCATGGGCCGGCGCAACGGCAAGTACGGCATCCTGCGGTTCACGGAGCCCCAGTCGATCGTGATCCAGCGGCTGCACGGGATCCACCCGCCGGGCTCGATGGGGCACGAGCTCTTCACCGCGGTCATGACCCACTCGTTCAAGGTCCTGCACAAGCTGCCCCGTCCGTAGGCGGCACGGGGCGCGACTGCCCTACTCGCTCGGCCAGTCGGCGAGCGTGTCGAGGAACATCTGGCGCACCCGGGCGACGTTGTCGTTCAGGTTCTTCAGCGTCCAGTCGTCGGTCGGCACGGGCGGGAGGACCGCCACGTCGACGGTGCCGGGGTGGATGGCCATCGAGTGCGGGCCCATGATCTCCCCGCAGTTGCGCATCACGATCGGGACCACCGGGACACCGGCCTGCATGGCCATGTGGAACGGGCCCTTCTTGAACGGCAGCAGTCGTGGCGTCGGCGACCGGGTGCCCTCCGGGGCGATTGCGATCGACTTGCCGCGGCGCAGGGCCTCGACCGCCGGCTCGAGGCCCTGACGTGCCTTGGCGCTGTCGGTCCGATCGATGTAGGCGACGTCTGCCAGGAACCCCACGGGCCCGAAGATCGGGTCCCGCTCGAGGGACTTCTTGGCCACGCCGGTGAAGTCCTTGCGCAGGATGGACCCGAGCACGAAGGCGTCCAGCTGGCTCTGGTGGTTGAACAGGAAGACAGCCGGGCGGGCAGACCAGGCGTTCTCCTCGCCGATCACGCGGAGCCGGACGCCCGCGGTAGCCATCCCCAGGTCGCAGCCCACGCCCGCGGCCACATTCGCGCCCAGACTTGCGGCTCTGGTTCACCACGGCCAGCGCCGCGGCCGCCCCGACGCTGCCGGCGAACACGCCCATGGCGGCGATGCTGCGCACGACGTCGACGGGGCTGGTCGAGCGGGGTTCGACGAGCCGGGCGACAGGCCACCCGCGCTCACCGGCGATCTCCACCAGGCCCTCGTCGGGGTTCAGGGCGCAGGGCCGCCCGACGGTCTCCAGGAAGGGGACGTCCTCGCTGCCGTTGGAGTATCCGAACGACTCGTCGAGGTCGAGCTCGAACTCCTGGGCGAACTCCGCGACCGCATCGGACTTGCCCTCGCCCCAGCGGATCGGGCTGGCCAGGGCACCGGTGTAGCTGCCCTCGTCGTCGACCTCCATCTCGGTGCAGATGATGTGGTCGATGCCCAGGTCGTCGGCGGTGGCCTGGATCTGGGCGCGGGTGGCCGAGGACGCGATCACCACGGTGTGGTGCCGGCGCAGGTGCGCGTCGATGAGGGTCCGGGAGTCGGGGTAGATCATCTCGGCGATCTCCTTGGCGAAGACCGTGCGCGCCCAGCTCTCCGCCTCGTCCGCGTTGCGCCCGGCCTGGCCGCGGACTCCCACGTCCATGAGCTCGCTGACGTCGTGCCCGCGGCGCTCGACGTTCACGCTCTCGCGGATGGTGCGCATCAGCTCCCTGGTCGAGATCTCGCGGCGCTTGAGCCGGTACGTGAAGAACGCAGCCGCGGAGTAGCCCGCGATCAGGGTGCCGTCGAAGTCGAAGAACGCGCCGATGTGCGGGCCCTCCGGCGCGTTGTCGATCTGCTCGACCAGCCACTCGATGTCAGCCATTCGACCCTCCCTGGGGGCGCGGGGCGCGTTCGGTCAGAACCGGTTGCCCGGACGCCTGTGCGATGCGGCGCAGGGTGTCCAGGCGCCGGGTGGTCTGGTGCAGCTCGTCGGCGAGGGCCTGACGGCGCTGCCCGAGGCCAGGCTCGTCCGAGGTCATGAGGCCGAGCTTGTCCACCAGGCGCACGGCGTTGCGGAAGTAGTCGGCCGAGACCGACTCCGGGGTCGTCAGCTGACGCTGCAGCCAGCGCTGCTGGGCCACGCCCAGGGTGGCCTTCACCAGTTCCTTGTCGTCGGCGGGGGCGTCGCCGAGGAGGGCCAGCTCGTCGGCCAGCACGCTGTAGGCCTCGAGGAACGGCCCGATGACCCGGTGGGCCACGAGCATGTCGATGGTCGCCAGCTTCTCGCGGACCTGCGCTGGGGTGAACGTGTGCTCCTTCCAGCCGGGGATCAGGAAGGTGGTCTCGGCCGCGACCTGCTCGGCGAACTGCTTGGTGCCCGGGAAGAAGAACTCGTAGCGCAGCAGCGTCTTGAGCCGGCGGGCGTTCTGCCACGTGGCCTCGGTGATGTCCGGGGCATCACTCTCGGCTGCCTGCAGCCCCGCCAGCTCGGTGATGGCCCGGATGAGGAAGAAGTGGATGATCGTGTTGCGGTAGAACGCGGCCTCATGCTGCTTGCCGGGGCTGATCGCATAGACCGGCTCAGTGCCCCCGCGGTAGACGGTGATGACGCCCTCGCTGACCAGCCGGTCCAGGACCTCGCCCATCCGCCCGAAGCCGCTGAGGTCGGGCCACTCGGTCATCGGGAGCTGGCGGCGCTGGATGTAGGTGACCAGCGGCTCGAGGATCTGCCGGCCCTCCTCCACGGTGATGGAGCGGTCGCCGTTGTCCAGCAGGGCGAACGTGATCAGTGCGCCGGGGGTGATCGGCGTCGCGGCGTTGATCCGGATCGCGTTCTCGAAGGCCACCTTCGCCACCGCCAGCCGCGGGCGCAGCGTGCCGTCCTCGTCGGCGGTCAGGGCCACGGCATCGCTCAGCGACAGGGGCTCGCCGAACCGCAGGTAGGCCCGCCCCAGGCGCCGCGACTGCGCCGTGGCGAACTTGTACATCCATTTGATGCTCTCGGGCTTCTTGGCACCACCCATCTCCTCGGCGGAGATCGCGCCGACCTCGTGCTGCTGGTCGTAGATGATCGAGGTGGGGATGATCAGGACGTCGCGCTCGGGGTGCTCGCCGAAGGCGTCCATGACGTAGCTGAGGATGCCCAGGCGTGGGGGGCGCAGCTTCCCGGTCCGCGTGCGCCCGCCCTCGATGTACCACTCGAGGTTCTTGCGCTCCTCGATGAGGTGGGCGAGGTAGGCGCGAAGCGTGGCCCGGTAGACGTGGTCGTCGCGGAACTCGCGGCGGATGAAGACGATGCCGTTGCGCTGGCCGATCTCGGAGAACGGCCAGATCGCGAGGTTCGCGCCACCGAGCACGTTGTTGGGGGCGAACCCGTGCTGGGACAGCGCCGAGCGCAGGACCATCGGGTCCAGGTAGGAGCGGTGGTTGGGCAGGAACACCAGGGATGCCGACCGGTTCAGCTCGCGCAGGCGCTCGACCTCTGCGGGGCGGTAGTCCACGCGGTAGGCCCGCGAGAGCCACCCGCAGAAGCCGTCCCACGCCGCCCCGCTCCACTTGCCGGGGCGCACGGCCATCTCCTTGAGGTCGGCCGCGGCCTCCTCCCGCAGGGCGGCCACGGGCTTGCCGGACTCGTCGGCGAGCTTCTGCAGGGTCGCACCGAACTCCGGGGAGTCCAGGACAGCGTTCACGACGGCTCCGATCGACAGGTGCACGGATTTCCCGAGGCTAGTGGTGCGGCGGGCCGGGTCGCAGGTCGAATCGGTCCTGCCGGGCAGCGCGGCCGACGTTCCGGGCGCTTCCCGGAACCGACCGATCGTGCGTAGGGTGCTGAGGTGGATGGCGACCGTAACGAGGTGAGCACCCAGGGATTCGGGGGCGAGTCGGAAGGGTCGACCGTGGTCGATCCCCGCTGGGTCCGCAACACGGTCCAGTTCCTGGCCGGGCAGACCGTCTCGCTGTTCGGCTCGTCCCTGGTGCAGTACGCCATCCTGTGGCACCTCACGCTCGAGACGAAGTCGGGCCTGGTGCTCACCGCCGCGATGGTGTTCGGCTTCCTGCCGCAGGCCGTCGTGTCGGTGTTCGGGGGCGTGTGGGCCGACCGTCACGACCGCAAGCGGCTGATCATCGCGGCCGACAGCCTCATCGCCGCCTCGACCCTGGCCCTCGCGCTGGCGTTCCTCGCCGGCCGTGGCGAGCTCTGGATGATCCTGCTGGCGATGGCCGTCCGCTCGGCCCTCGGCGGGATCCAGGGTCCGGCGGTCGGGGCGTTCCTGCCGCAGGTGGTGCCGACCGAGCACCTCATGCGGGTCAACGGGATCAACGCCAGCATCGGCTCGGCGATGATGCTGCTCAGCCCCGCCCTGGCCGCTGCCCTGTACGCCGCCTTCGGGCTGACCGCCGTGCTGTTCGTGGACGTGGGAACGGCGGTCATCGGAATCCTGCTGCTCGCCCTGTTGCGGGTCGCCCCGTTCGTCCGTGACATCGCCGAAGTCGGGTACACCGAGGACCTGCGGGCCGGGCTGCGCTACGCCCGGGGGCATCCGGCTGTCCGCTGGGTCCTGATCTCGTTCGCCGTCGTCTTCGTGCTCGTCGTCCCGCCCTCGTACCTGACCCCGCTGATGATCGTCCGCACGTTCGGAGAGGAGGTCTGGATGCTCACGGCGAACGAGGTCGTGTTCAGCATCGGGATGATCCTCGGTGGCGCCCTGCTGGCGGCGTGGGGCTCGGGGCGTGACCGGATGGAGCTGCTCACCGGGGCGACCATCGCGATGGGCGTCCTGACGGTGGCCCTCGGGCTGTCCAGCGTCCTGTGGGTGTTCCTCGGCCTCATGTTCCTCGTCGGGGTGGTGGTCCCCGCGTTCTCGACCACGTCGGCCACGCTGCTGCAGCAGACGGTGGAACCCGAGATGCAGGGCCGCATGTTCGGCCTGCTCGGGATCGTCATGGCCGTCGCGATGCCGATCGGCATGGCGGTGTTCGGCCCCCTGGCCGATGTCGTGAGCGTCGAGGTCGTGCTGATCGCAGGAGGTGCGCTGACTGTCGTGGCCGGGCTGATCATCCGGGCCGCCGCACCCGCCCTCGGCAGCGCGGATGCTGACGATCGCGGAGCCGGCGACCAGGCCGGTGCCGAACGGGCCGAACGTCCCTCGTGATCGGGTGATCACGGGCATACCGTGCTGGGTATGGCCATCGATTCCGCACCCGCACAGGTCACCGAGCATCAGCCGACGGACGCCGTCATCGACGTGCGCGGCCTGGTCAAGAGCTTCGGCACGACGCTGGTGCTCGACCAGCTCTGCCTCGAGGTGGTCCCCGGCGAGGTCCACGGCCTGCTGGGGCCCAACGGCGCGGGCAAGACCACGACGCTGCGGATCCTGCTGGGCCTGCTCCGCGCCGACGCCGGGACCGTGCGGCTGCTCGGAGGTGACCCGTGGCAGGATGCCGCGGCCCTGCACCGTCGGCTCGCCTACGTCCCGGGGGACGTGACGCTCTGGCCGAACCTGACCGGCGGTGAGGTCATCGACATGCTCGGCCGGATGCGTGGCGGCCTGGACCGAGACCGGCGCGATGACCTGATCGCGCGCTTCGACCTCGACCCGACCAAGAAGGGCCGCACCTACTCCAAGGGCAACCGGCAGAAGGTCGCGCTGGTGGCGGCACTGGCCAGCGACGTCGAGCTGCTGCTGCTCGACGAGCCCACCGCTGGCCTGGACCCCCTCATGGACGCCGCCTTCCGTGAGCACATCGAGGCGTTCCGGGCCGACGGCCGGACGGTGCTGCTCAGCAGCCACATCCTGTCCGAGGTGGAGGCCCTGTGCGACCGCGTGAGCATCATCCGGCAGGGCGTCGTGGTGGAGTCCGGGACGATGGCACAGTTGCGGCACCTGACCCGGACCTCGGTGGTCGCCGACGTGGACATGGTCCCGGCCGGCATCGAGCACCTGCCCGGGGTCCACGACGTGGTCATCACGGGTCGACGGGTCACCGCCAGTGTCGAGAGCCAGGGGTTGTCCCCACTCATGGCCAGCCTGGGGTCCGGGGGCCTGACCAGCCTGACGACCGCCCCGCCGACCCTCGAGGAGCTCTTCCTGCGGCACTACCGCGACGTCATCCCTGAGTCGGCCACAGATCCCGGGGATGGCTCCAGCGCGGCGCCCCGCCACCAGCGCGGGCCCCGGGGAAGGGGGTCGGGATGACCACCGGCTCGGCCCCGACCACCAGCCGGCCCGTTGTCGCGTCCGGGCCGGGCGGCGGTGGTGGCCCGCTGCAGGGCACCGGCCAGATGCTGCGCCTGGCACTGCGGCGTGACCGGACCCTCGTGCCCGCCTGGGTCCTCGGGATCGCCGGCATGGCCACGTTCTCCGCGCAGGCCACTGTCGGGCTGTACCCCGAGCTGCCCCAGCGCGTGCAGGCCGCGGAGGCCATCAACGGGTCGGCGGCGCTGATCGCCCTGTACGGACGGATCTACGACCCCACGTCGCTCGGTGAGCTGTCCCTGTTCAAGATGACCGCCTTCGGCGCCGCGATGGTCGGCGTGCTGATGATCATGCTCGTCGTGCGGCACACCCGGGCCGAGGAGGAGGCGGGGCGCCTGGAGCTGGTCGGAGCGACCGTGATGGGTCGCGCCGCACCACTGGCCGCGGCCATGCTCCTGGCCGCGATCGCGTCCCTGGGAATCGCTGTCCTGACCGCCGCCGGCCTGGCGATGGCAGGACTGCCAGCCGCCGGGAGTGTCGCGTTCGGCGCCGCATGGGGCGCGACCGGCCTGCTGTTCGCCGCGGTGGGTGGGATCACCGCGCAGCTGTCGGTCAGTGCGCGCGCAGCCACCGGGCTGGGACTGAGCGCCCTTGCCGCGACGTACGTCGCACGGGCCATCGGCGACCTGGCCGAGGGCGGGCCGGGGTGGCTGTCGTGGCTGTCCCCGATCGGGTGGAGCCAGCAGGTGCGAGCGTTCTCAGGGACCCGCTGGGGGATCCTGGTCCTGCCGCTGGTGACCACCGCGGTCCTGGCGATCCTCGCCTTCGCGCTCCGACGCCGCCGGGACCTCGGTGCCGGGCTGCTGGCCGACCGCCCCGGCCCCGCCGAGGGCAGCATCTCCTCGACGTGGGGACTGTCCGTCAGGCTGCAGCGGCCCTCGTTCCTGGCGTGGACCGCGGCGTCGGTCCTCATGGGGCTGGTCCTGGGCAGCGTCGCGGACAGCGTCAGCGGATTCATCGACACCCCGGCGATGGCGGAGTACCTCGAGGCACTGGGCGGCCGCCAGGGGCTGGTCGACGCGTTCCTGGCCGCGGAGCTCGGGATCATCGGAGCCCTGATGGCCGCCTACGGGATCGTGGCCGCGCACTGGCTGACCTCCGAGGAGGAGGGCGGGCGCACCGAGAACGTGCTGGCCACGGCGACCACGAGGCGCCAGTGGGCGACGAGCCATGCGGTCCTCGCCCTCGTGGGCGTTGCAGTCCTCACATTGCTCGTGGGTACGGCCATCGGACTGGGCCATGCGCTGTCCGTGGGCGAGCCCGAGCAGGTGTGGCGGCTGGCGATCGCGGCCACCGCGCGGATCCCGGCCGCCTGGGTGATGGTCGGGCTGGCGGTGGTGATCTGGGGGTTCTGGCCCCGGCTCAGCGGGGTGGCGTGGGTGCTGTTCGTCGCGTTCCTCGTGATGGGCGAGTTCGGCGTCCTCTGGGGCCTGCCGGACTGGCTGCGCACCCTGAGCCCGTTCGCCCACTCACCGATAGTGCCCGGCCCCGACCCGTCGTTCCTGGGCATCCCGGTGATGCTGGGGATCGCTGCCGGGCTCATGGCACTCGGGATCGCCCGGTTCGCCCGGCGGGATGTCGTGAACTCGTAGGGGCTCGAGTCCGCCGGTGGCACAGCCGTCGGCGTCATCCGGGTGTCGGATTTGGCATGTTCTGGGTCGTGGTTTAGGTTAGGCACACCTAACAACCCAGTCCACAGGAGAGTCGTGAGCATCAACGCCGCGGGAGCCGCCGGCCCGGTTGCCGGCCTGATGGCAGCCACCCGAACCCCGGCACGTCGCCATCGCTGGGCGACGACCGCCCTGGCAGCTGCTGCCCTGACCCTGCTTGCCGCCTGCAGCACGGATTCGTCCAGCGCCTCCTCAGCCGGCGCCGGGCAGGAGGCCCTCACCGTGTACAACGGGCGCAGCGAGGAACTCGTCGGGCCGCTGCTCGAGCAGTTCACAGCCGACACCGGCATCCCGGTCGAGGTGCGCAGCGCCGGCTCGGGGGAACTGTCCGCACAGCTGCTCACCGAGGGCGACGCGAGTCCGGCCGACGTGTTCCTCTCCCAGGACGCGGGAGCGCTGGGCGCACTGACCAAGGAGGGCCTGTTCGCCGCCCTGCCGGAGGCGACCCTGGCTCGCGTCCCTGCTGCCTACCGCGCCTCCGACGGCACCTGGTCGGGGCTGTCCGGGCGCGTGCGCGTCGTGGTCTACAACCCGGAGCTGGTCGACAAGGCTCCGGACACGATCGACGAGGTCGTGGCGGGGGGCTTCGCCGGGGGGAGGATCGGCTACGCCCCAACCAATGCCAGCTGGCAGTCGTTCGTGACCGGCCTGCGCGTCCTGCGCGGCGAGGACGGGGCGAGGCAGTGGCTCGAGGCGTTCGCCGCCCAGGAGCCGGTCGCCTACGAGGGCAACTCCCAGGTGCGCGACGCCGTGGACGCCGGCGAGGTGCAGGTCGGCCTGATCAACCACTACTACCTCGACGAGCTCATCGCCGAGCAGGGTGCGGAGAACGTCACCGCCCGAAACCAGTTCATGGCCCCCGGCGATCCAGGTGGGTTGGTCAACGTGGCCGGTGCCGGGATCCTGGCGTCCAGCGACCAGCAGGAGCAGGCGCTGGCGCTCATGGACTACCTCACGGGGGAGAAGGCCCAGGAGTTCTTCGCCCAGCAGACCTCGGAGTACCCGTTGGTCGAGGGGGTGTCGGCCCCCGAGGGCCTGCCGACGCTGGAGTCCCTCGACCCGCCGGCGATCGATCTCTCCGACCTGGACTCGATCGCCCAGACGCAGGCGCTGCTGGCCGAGGTCGGGCTGCTGACCCAGTAGGTGCGTGAGCCTGGTCGGCCAGGCCGGCGATGGAAGGAGGGTGCGGTGACCACCGCCCACACGGTGAACGACCCGGTGTCGGGCCCCACGGATCTCGTGGGTCCCGGCACCGGGCTGTCGGTGCGCCCCGTGGCGACGCGGTCCCACGGGCGCGCGAGCGGCCATCGGGCGCCGTGGTGGCTGGTGCTGCCCTCGATCCTGGCGGCGGTCGTGGCGGTCCTGCCGATCTGGTACCTCCTCGCCCGGACCGGCTCCGTGGCCCGGCTCGTCGAGGTCCTGGCGACGCCGGCGACCGTCGCGCTGACCCTGCGCAGCGTCGCGCTCGCAGCGACCGTGACCCTCCTGGCCGTCCTGATCGGGGTGGCGGCGGCCTGGTTGGTCGCACGGACCGACCTGCCCGGCGCCCGGGTCTGGCAGGTCGCGATGGTGCTCCCGCTGGCGATCCCGAGCTACATCAGCGCGTTCGTGTGGCTCGACGTCGCGCCGGTGCTGGCAGGCTTCCCCGGCGCGGTCCTGGTCCTGACGATGACAACCTTCCCGTACGTGTTCCTGCCGGCGGTCGCCGCCCTGCGGCGCATCGACCCGGCCCAGGAGGAGGTCGCCACCTGCCTGGGCATGGGGCGCTGGGAGGTCGCCCGCCGGGTCACGATCCCGCAGATCCGCACGAGCGTGGCAGCGGGGGCCCTGCTGGTGGCGCTCTACGTCCTGTCCGACTTCGGGGCGGTGGCGCTGATGCGCTACGAGGTCTTCACCTGGGTCATCTACGGGGCCTACCGCTCGGGCTTCGACCCGACCCGGGCCGCAGCCCTGTCGATCCTGCTGGTGCTGCTGGCCACGGCGCTCGTCGCTGCCGAGACCCGCGTGCGCGGGCGCGTGCGCACCCGCACCGGGTCCGGGGTCGCCCGGACTGGCCGGGTCGTGCACCTGGGGCGGGCGGGCGTGCCGGCGACGGTGTGTCTGGTCGCGGTGTTCGGGCTCGGGGTCGGCGTCCCGCTCGTGGTCATCAGCTCGTGGCTGGTCGGCGGGCTCGGGGCCGAGGCCGACCTCGCCCAGTTCGGTGCCGCCCTCATGTCCACGGTCGAGCTGTCGACGCTGGCCGCTGTGGCGTGCCTGGCCCTGGCGATCCCGGTCGGCATCCTGGCCGCCCGCTTCCCGGGGCGGCTGAGCGCCCTGCTCGAGCGGACCACCTACGTCGGCCACGCGCTGCCCGGGATCGTGGTGGCGATCGCAATGGTCTACGTCGGCGTGCGCCTGCTGCGCCCCGTCTACCAGCAGACCCCCCTGTTGGTGCTCGCCTACGTGGTGCTGTTCCTGCCGCTGGCCGTCGCGGCGGTGCGGGCCTCGGTGGAGCACAGCCCGGTCCGATCTGAGGAGGTTGCCCGCAGCCTCGGCCTCGACCGGTGGGCCACCCTGCGCCGGGTGACCCTGCCGCTCGCTGCGCCGGGGCTCGCGGCCGGCGCGGCGATGGTGTTCCTCACCACCATGAAGGAGCTGCCTGCGACCCTCCTGCTGCACCCCACGGGGACCGAGACGCTGGCCACGATGCTCTGGCGCTTCATGCTGGTCTCGGACTACTCGTCGGCCGCGCCCTATGCTGCCCTGATCGTGCTCGGTGCTGCGCTGCCTGCCGTTGTGCTGGCCAGGATCGGACGGGGGGCGACCTCGGATGGGTGACCAGCTGCAGGTGCGTGGCCTGACCCTGTCCTTCGGCCCGCAGGCCGTGCTCGACGGTGCGGATCTCGATGTGCCCACTGGCCGCGTGGTCGCCCTGGTCGGCCCCTCGGGCTGCGGCAAGACCACTCTCGTCCGGCTCGTGGCGGGGTTCCAGCGGCCGGATGCCGGGACGGTCGAGCTCGCTGGCCGGCTGGTGGGCGCGGGCGGGGCGGGGGGCGTGCACGTGCCGCCGGAGCGCAGGCGGGTCGGCGTCGTGCCGCAGGAGGGGTCGCTGTTCAGCCACCTCGACGTCGCCGGCAACGTGGGGTTCGGCCTGCCCAGGCGGGGACGCACGCCCGAGGGGGTTGCCCGGATCGGCCACATGCTCGACCTCGTCGGGCTCGCCGACCTGGCGGGCCGGCGCCCCGACCAGCTCTCCGGTGGGCAGCAGCAGCGCGTCGCGGTCGCCCGCGCGCTGGCTCCGAGCCCGGACCTCGTGTGCCTCGACGAGCCGTTCTCGGCCCTGGATGCCACGTTGCGCGCGTCTGTGCGTGACGCCGTGATGGGCGCCCTGCGCGCCGAGCAGGCCTCGGTCCTGCTGGTCACCCACGACCAGGACGAGGCCCTGAGCGTTGCCGACGTGGTCGCCGTCATGCTCGATGGGCGGATCGCCCAGGTCGGCCCACCCGACCAGGTGTACGCCGAGCCGGCGTCCGTCGCGGTCGCCGAGTTCCTCGGGGATGCGGTGCTGCTGCCGGGGGATGCGGCTGGGGGGTACGCGCAGTGCGAGCTCGGCCGCGTGGGGCTGGTGCGCTCAGCGGCGGGGCCGGCCACGCTGCTGCTGCGCCCCGAGCAGCTCGTGCTCGAGCCGGTGGCGGGTGACTCCGGTACGGCAGCCGATGATCGGGCGAACGCCGAGCCGGGAGGGTCCGGGTCGGGGGCATGTGCCCACGTCGTGTCGCTCGCCTTCCATGGCCACGAT
Organism: uncultured Actinomycetes bacterium; assembly: GCA_963747335.1. Taxonomy (GTDB): domain Bacteria; phylum Actinomycetota; class Actinomycetes; order S36-B12; family CAIYMF01; genus Prado023. The sequence continues at coordinate 38,688 of CAVVEV010000001.1, forward strand.
GCGCTGGTCTCGCTGCGCACCGATCGTGGGACGGACCTGCAGTCGCGGGTGTGGTCGGGCTGGCTGCCCCGGCAGGGTGAGCGGGTTCGTGTGGGTGTTCGCGGCAGCGCGTGGCCTCTGCCCCGCTGATCGGCCTACCATCGGTGCGCAGAGATCCAGGAACGATCCGGAGGTGGTACCCATGGATGACGAGTCGCTCGACAGGGCCGTGGCCGAGCTGCTCGCCCGGCACCCCGAGGCCAGTGCCGGTCTTGACGATCGGGCTCGGTCCCGGCTCGCCGAGGTGCTGGCCGATCCCTCGGGGCAGTCGTGGATGGATCCTGCGGGACTGCTCGACGGCGACTCCTGCGGCTATCCGGTCACCGGTGGGTTCTACGACGTGAAGAGCGACCTGGGGTCCCTGCCCGCCGCGAGCGACCCGCTGGTGCGCGAGCAGGTGATGGCCCGGCTCGTCCAGGAGTGGTCCGACGACTACGTGCTCACCGGCCGGGCGCGCCTGGACCGGCCCTGGCAGTCCTACGTGGCACCCACCGCCGGGTAGGGGCGGCGGCGGGCGCTCGGGCAGGATGGCCCCTGTGACTGACGCGATCATCCGGCAGATGCGCGCGGCGGATGTCGCGGAGGCCCTCGACGTGTTCGCGGCCGTTGCGGCCGAGGGCATCTGGCTGGGCACCGAGGCGGGTTTCGATCGGCACCACCGACGCGAGGTCTGGCTGGAGGGCCTGGACGACCCGACCGTGCGCACCCTCGTCGTCGAGGACCCCGCGACGAGTCGGCTGGTGGGCCAAGGGACGGCTCACCTCGCCCGCTACGGGGTGGCCGAGATCGGGATGAATCTGGCCGCCGGGGTGCGCGGGCGTGGGCTGGGCGGCCACCTGATCGACGCGCTGATCGACGGCGCGCGGGAGCTGGGTGCGCACAAGGCCGAGCTCCAGGTGTGGCCGCACAACGAGCCGGCCCTGCGCCTGTACCTCTCGCGCGGGTTCGTCGTCGAGGGCCGGTTCCGGGCGCACTACCGCCGCTCGTCCGGGCAGGTGTGGGACGCGATCCTGATGGGGCTCGCGCTCGACGCGGACCTCGCCGACGGCTCCCACGGCTCGGGCCTGCCCGACGCCCCCTGCCTGCCGGTCTCGATCCCGGTCTCAGGTCCTGACCCTGGCCCTGCCACCGGTGAACTCGTGGCCGGGCCGCCCCCGTCGGGAGATCCCGCCTAGGCCCGCCCGATGTCGATGCCCGAGACAGGTGCCCCGGCACGCTCGTAGACCAGCCAGGTCGTACCCTTCGGGAAGCCCTGCGGCGGTTGTGCCAGTCGGAACGCCGCCGGGACACCCGCGCCATCGGGGAACAGTCGCTTCCCGGACCCGAGCGTCAGCGGATAGAGGAACAGGCTCAGCTGGTCGACGAGGTCGGCCTCGAGCAGCGACCGCACCAGGTGACCGCTGCCGATCACCTGGATCTCGTCGAAGCGGTTCTTGAGCGCCTGCACCTGCGCGACATCGGTCAGTGCTGTGGTGCCCTCCCACGTCGGGTTGGTCAGCGAGCGCGACACGACGAACTTCGGCACCGCGTTGAGCTTCGCCGCGATGGGGAAGTCGTCGCCCTGGTCGGGCCAGTAGTCCGCGAAGATCTCGTAGGTCCGGCGGCCGAGCAGCAGCGCGTCCATGCGATCGATGCGTCCGCCGATCGCCTCGCCCGACGAAGCCTCGGCGTACGCCGCTTGCCAGCCGCCGAACGCGAAGCCGCCTCCGCGGTCCTCGTCCGGACCACCAGGCGCCTGGTAGACGCCATCGAGGGTGATGAACAGTCCGACGGAGATCATCCCCATGGTGTGCTCCTTGGTGGGGTGGGCGCGGGCATCCTGGTCGCAATGATGCCAGTACGCCGGCATTACTCGGGAGGACGGCGTCCGTGGAGGGCTCAGGCCCCGGTGACGCTGCGGAAGGTACGCAGGCGCAGGCTGTTGGTCACGACGAACACTGACGAGAAGGCCATCGCCGCTCCGGCGATGAAGGGGTTGAGCAGGCCGAGCATCGCCATCGGGATCGCGGCGACGTTGTAGGCGAACGCCCAGAACAGGTTGCCCTTGATGATCCGCAGGGTGCGCCGCGACAGCCGGATCGCGTCCACGGCTGCCCGCGGGTCGCCACGCACGAGCGTGAGGTCGGCGGCGGCGATGGCCACGTCGGTGCCGGTGCCCATCGCGATGCCGAGGTCCGCGGTCGCCAGTGCGGCGGCGTCGTTCACCCCGTCGCCGACCATCGCCACCACGCGACCGCGCTCCTGCAGCGCGCGCACGGCCTCGACCTTGCCCGCGGGCAGGACACCTGCGATCACCTCGGCGATCCCCACCTCGTCGGCGATCGCGCGCGCGGCCCGGGCGTTGTCCCCGGTGAGGAGCACCGGGGACAGGCCGAGTGCCCGGAGCTCAGCGACGGCCTGCGTGGATGTCGGCTTCACGGTGTCGGCCACCTCGATCACGCCACGGGCGGCGCCGTCCCAGCCGACGGCGACCGCTGTGCGGCCCAAGCCCTGGGCGGTCTCGAGCCGCGCGTGCAGGCCCTCGGGGAGCACCATGCCCCACTGCTGAGCCAGCCACTCCGGCCGCCCCGCGACGACGTGGCGGCCGCCGACCAGGCCCTCGACCCCCAGCCCCGAGGTGGCCCGGAAGTCGGTGACGGAGTTCGCCGGGGCACCCACTCCCGCTGTGCTGTCGATTCTGACGTTCCCATGGTCGGAATCGACAGCATGAGCCGCGATCGGGGTGGCGGAGGCGGCTGGGGCTGCCGTGGCGATGGCCTCGCCGATCGGGTGCTCGGAGAAGCCCTCCACCGCGCCGGCCATCGCCAGGACCTCCGCGGCCCGGGCGCCCTCGGCCGCGTGGATCCCGACGACCACCATCTGACCCGTGGTCAAGGTCCCGGTCTTGTCGAGCACGATCGTGTCGACCCGCCGGGTCGACTCGAGGACCTCCGGACCGCGGATCAGGATGCCCATCTGCGCCCCGCGGCCGGTGCCCACGAGCAGGGCGGTGGGCGTGGCCAGGCCCAGTGCGCACGGGCAGGCGATGATCAGCACAGCCACCGCAGCGCTGAAGGCCGCCTGCGCCGTGTTCCCGGTGGCCAGCCACACGGCCAGGGTCAGCAGGCTCAGGGCCATGACCACCGGCACGAACACCGCGGAGACCCGGTCAGCCAGTCGTTGGACGGGGGCCTTGCCTGCCTGCGCCTCGGACACCAGGCGGGCCATCTGGGCCAACTGCGTGTCCGAGCCGACCCGGGTTGCGCGCACCACGAGCCGGCCACCCGCGTTGATGGTGGCGCCCACGACACCGTCCCCGGGGCCGACCTCGACGGGCACGGGCTCGCCGGTCAGCATCGAGGCGTCGATCGCCGAGGTGCCCGACACGACCACGCCATCGGTGGCGACCTTCTCCCCGGGTCGGACCACGAACTCCTCGTCGACGAGGAGATCAGCGACGGCGATCCGCACCTCGACGCCGCCGCGAATGACCGCGACCTCCTTGGCGCCCATGTCGAGCAGGGCGCGCAGGGCCTCACCGGAGCTGCGCTTCGCGCGCGCCTCCAGGTAGCGGCCGAGGAGCACGAACACCGTGACCGCGGCGGCCGTCTCGAGGTAGATGTGGGGCACGAGGTCGTCGCTGGGGCTCAGGACGGACCCGGTCATCGTCATCCCGGTCATCCCCGCCCCGCCCAGGAACAGCGCCCACAGCGAGTAGAGGTAGGCCGCGGACACGCCGATGCTGATCAGCGTGTCCATGGTCGTGGCCCCGTGCCGGGCATTCACGTATGCGGCGCGATGGAACGGCCACGCGCCCCAGACGACCACCGGCGAGGCCAGGGCGAGGCACGCCCACTGCCAGTAGACGAACTGCAGGGCGGGGATCATCGACAGCGCGACCACGGGGATCGTGAGGGCGGCGCTGACCTGCAGGCGCTGACGCAGGGCCACCATCTCGGGGTCGTCCGGCGCAGGGGTGTCCTCCCCGCCGGTGGGGGAGCGCTGCGCCGGGGGCTCGGGCAGGACCGCCGTGTATCCGGTCGCCTCCACCGTGGCGATCGCCGCCGCGACGTCCGTTCCCTCCGGCAGCACCACGCGAGCGCGCTCGGTGGCGTAGTTGACCGACGCCTGCACCCCGGGCATCCGGTTGAGCTTCTTCTCGATCCGTGCTGCGCAGGACGCGCACGTCATGCCCCCGATCTCCAGTTCGAGGACGTGGCGCGCATCGGGGATCGACACGGGCGGCCCGGCGCCGGAGGCCCCGGTCACGAGCGGACCAGTCGGGCGATCGCCGCGGATGCCTCCTTGAGCTTGACGTCGCCCACATCGCCGCCCTCTGCGACCGCATGCGCGACGCAATGCGAGAGGTGGTCGTCGAGCATCAGGAGGGCGACGGACTCCAGTGCGCGCGTCGTGGCCGACACCTGGGTGAGCACGTCGATGCAGTAGGTGTCCTCATCGACCATCCGCTGCAGGCCACGGACCTGGCCCTCGATCCGGCGCAGCCGCCGCTGGATGTCGTCACGGCTGTCGGCATACCCGGGGGGCGTCGCGTCACTCATACCAGCACGGTACCCCTAGGGGGTATCGTGGTCAAGCGGTGGCCGACGGAGCAGGACCTGTGTCCCTTCCGGGTGCCCGGGCGCGGGAATAGCGTGGAGCGTGTGACGGTGTCGCATCGGTCGCTCCCGGTGACCCGGCGTTGCACCACACCAGGAAGGAGAACACCATGCCTGCACCCGATCCGACTGCCCCTGAGGTCAAGACCCTCCTGCACGAGGGATACAGCCTCGCAGAGCTGAAGGCCGAACTCGTCGCCCAGGTCCACCGCCTCGACGACCCCGCCGCCACGTGGACCGACGACCAGCGGCACATCATCAACACCTGGATCACCGCCGTCCGCGGCGAGATCGTGCGGCGCGAGGTCGGCGAGTAGCCGCCCAGCTCCTGCGCAGTGCGCGTCACCCGCGACCGGTCAGGCGGCTGGCGTCAGGAAGCCCCGCGCCAGCCCGGGCCAGGCCTCAGCCGCGTCCGGGGCGCGGTGCTCGGCGGACCAGGGGCTGGCGCCCGCTGTGCCGCGGCATCCGGCTGAGCCGGTCCCATCGCAGCCGCCGGCTGAGCCACTCGCCTGCGCCTGCACTGCCCCGCTGGCCGCCCCCGGATCAACAACGGGCGGCAGTTCCGCCACGAGTTCGAGGTCGTCCTCGGGATCCAGCTCGATGATCCCCTGGGGCGCAGCGCCCGGATCCAGCAGTCTGGCGAACAGGCAGGTAGTCGGGGTTCGCGGCTCCGGGCGTCACGCTGAGCGTGTAGGAGCCGGGCGGTACCGGGCCCACGCGCATGCGACCGGGACCGTCAGCGGTCCTGTAGGCGATGTAGCGCTCGAAGGGGTCGCTCGACGAGATGAGCTGCACGATCGCCCCGGGGAGCGGTGCGCCGGAGTCCGCGCCCGAAGACGCTGACCGTCAGGAACGCCCCGCGGATCAGCTCGAAGTCGACCCCGTCGAGGACCTCGCCGGCCTCCACCGCGATGTCCGTGGCCTGCGAGGCGTCGGCCCGCCCGGGGTACCACTGCTCGCAGGAGCCGATCGCCCTTCCAGGCCACGACGCCCAGACGCGCACCCGGGGAGACCCCGACCATGCGGTAGGCCCCCGAGTCGTCGCTGGTGTCGATCAGCGGACAGTTGGGCAGGCACCCGACCACCTTGACCAGGGCTCCCCCCACCGCTGCCCCGGTGTCGTCGCGGACCGTCCCCCGGATCTCGGCCCCTCGCAGCAGCCCGATGGTCACCCCGGACGTGGACCCGGACCCGTCGACCCGGACCCCGTCGATCGACGAGCCCGGGCCGACGGCGAGGTACGGGCTCCCCGCCGGGAGCCGCACGCGCAGCTGCATCGGGACCGGCGGGAGCCCGGACAGTGCGAACTCCCCGGGGACCTCAGCGCGATCGGAGACCCCGACGGCCCCGGACATCGGCGCGGCCGCGATCACCGCGGACACCCGGGCGTCGGGGACCGCGGCACCGGTCTCGGCGTCGACCACGCGGCCGGTCACCGAGACCCCGGCGGGCAGGTCGACGTCCGCGGTCACCGGCCAGCTCGAGATCTCGATGATCCCGGCCTGGTCGAACGAGTGGACGTCGGGCCAGTAGGTGTCGACGAGGTCACCGAACAGGGGGGCGCGCACCTGCACCTTGACGGCACGGTCATAGACCTCGGGGAACTCGTACCGACCCGACTCGTCGGTCAGGGTGCGCTTGGGCGTCCCCGACGGATCGCCCTCGGCTGTCACCGGGGTGAGGGTCACCCAGACACTGGGCAGCGGTGCACCGCCGCCGGTGACCGTTCCGGAGAGCTCGCCGATGAGCGAGGCGGCGGAAGGGCCGGCCATCCCCAGCCAGATGAGGGCGGCGATCACGGGGGCCAGCACCAGGGACCTGCGCGGGCGTGGGCTGCGCATGAGCGGCCTGCTCGTGAGCGCCACCATGGCTATCCCGCGGCAGGTGCCCCGCGGACCACCAGGTCGGCGAGCAGCTGCTCTGTCGCGGCGGCGATGGTGTCCACCGCCTGGTCGAAGGCATGGGCGTTGTGCGCTGCCGGGGTGCGGAACCCGCTGATCTTGCGAACGTACTGCAGGGCCGCCGCGCGGATCTCCGCGTCGGTCGGGTCCTCGTGGAACGGCGGACGCAGGGTCTGGATGCTCCGACACATGCCATCCATTGTGCGCCGGGAGCGCCCGTACGGCACGGCGGGAGCGCAGTGCTCAGTAGTCTGGGCGGCGTGCCAGAGATCACGTCCCCCGTCCCGTTGTGCACCGAGGACGGCCGGCTGAACCCAGCCGCAGTCGGGTGGAGCCGGCGCCCGCTGCACACCGCCAACCTGCGGGGCTGGGGCCGTACCAAGCGGTGGGAGTACTGGGGGATCGTCACCCCCGAGGTGATCGTCGGGCTGACGATCTCGTCACTGGACTACCTCGGCGTCCACTCGATCGTCGTCATCGACCGGCGCACCGGGACCGAGATCATCCGTACCGCGCTGGAGCCCCTGGCCCGCAGCGTCGAGCTGCCCGACCGCAGCGGCACGGGTGTGGCCCGTGGACGCGCCCGGGGGTTGTCGCTGACCTTCGCCAGCTCCCCTGCCGGAACGCGGCTGGAGGCCGAGGGGCCCGGCATCCGGCTGGTCGCGGACGTCGGCCCGGGGGCTGAGTGCCTGGCCGCGGTCGTCCCGTGGTCGAACCGCCGGTTCCAGTACACGGTCAAGGATCTGGGCCGCCCGGTGACCGGGTCCCTGCATCTCGACGGGGAGGGGCTCCGGTTCGGCCCCGACGACGGATCCTTCGCCGTCCTGGACCACGGCCGGGGGAAGTGGCCCTACTCGATGACCTGGAACTGGGCCGCGGGATACGGCCAGGTCGGCGGTCGGAGCGTCGGCCTGCAGCTGGGTGGGAAGTGGACCGATGGCACCGGCAGCACGGAGAACGGGCTGTTCGTGGATGGTCGGCTGCACAAGATCCACGAGGACCTGACCTGGACCTACGACCGGACCAACTGGATGGCGCCCTGGCGCATCGAGGGTCCGCGGGTCCGAGTGACCCTCGCCCCGTTCCATGAGCGCGACGAGCGGACGAACGCGCTGGTGATCGCCTCGGAGATCCACCAGTGCTTCGGGGTGTTCACCGGCTGGGTGCTCGACGACGCGGGCACGCGCGTGCCCGTCGACGGATTGGTCGGGTGGGCCGAGGAGGCGCGCAACCGCTGGTAGCGGGCTTGGCCGGAGCGTGCCTCAGGACTTCGTGCCCTGCCGGGGATGGCGCCCCGGGTGTTGTCTGGAGGTGCGGCCCGACGCCGGGTCGGGCCCGGAACGTGCAAGGGGGAGCCATGATCCTCGTGTGCGGTGCGACCGGGGAGCTCGGCGGGCGAGTGGCCCGCCGGCTGGTCGAGAGGGCGCCGGTTCGGGCGCTCGTGCGTCCCGCGTCGGACGCGACGCAGCTGCAGGCCAGCGGCATCGAGGTGGTCCGCGGCGACCTGCGGGAGGCATCGAGCCTCGTCGCTGCGCTGGCGGGCGTGGAGACGGTCGTGACGACGGCGAACGCCATCAGCCGGATCCTCTCCGGCGCCACCGACGTCACGATCGCCGGAGTCGACGGCACCGGCAACCAGAACCTCATCAGCGCGGCGCAGGTCGCCGGAGCCGGCAGGTTCGTCTTCATCTCCACAGCAGGGCTCTGTGCGGAGCTGGCGGGAATGGCGCCGCTGACGGGTGCCAAGTGGGCCGCGGAGAAGGCGCTTGCGGCAACCGCGATGCAGCGGGTGATCGTGCGCCCCGACATGTTCCAGGAGGTCTGGCTCGCGCCCATGACCGGGATCGATGCCGCCGCCGGCAAGGCATTGGTCTACGGCCGCGGTCAGACGCCGCAGCGCTACGTGGCCCTCGACGACGTGGCCGACCTCGTCACGCATCTGGCGCTGGCCGACGGCCCGCCGGAGGTCGTCGAGTTCGGTGGGCCGGAGGCGCTGAGCCGCATGGAGGTGGTGGCGCTCTTCGAGCAGGCCAGCGGCGCCTCGATGAAGGTCCGCCACGTGCCGCGGATGGCACTGTCGGTCGGGCGCCGGGCGCTGTCGCGGCCGAAGCCGGAGATCGCCTCGCTGATGGGGATGGCTCTCTACTCCGACACCCATCCGGCGACGTGGGATGACGCCCCCCTGCGTGCGGCCGGGATCACCCCGCGGCCGGCCGGCGAGTTCATCAGGACGGCTGCCCTGGCTGTGCGGGCACCCTCAGCCTGATTCCCGTCCGTTCGCCGGTGGGCGAACGCCACAGTTGGCCCGGTGCGGATGACCGGAGGGCGGGCGTAGGGTCGGGCGGTGATCGACCTCCTGCGCACCCACATCGCGCCCTACCGCCGCGACCTCGCGATCGTCATCGGGCTGCTCGTCCTGCAGGTCCTGGGCACCCTCTACCTGCCTGAGCTCAACGCCGACATCATCAACAACGGCGTGGCCAAGGGCGACACGGGCTACATCATCCGCGTCGGTGGGTTGATGCTGCTCGTGGCGCTCCTGGTCGGGGTGGCTGCGATCGTCGGGCTGTACTTCGCCTCCCGGACGTCGATGTCGGTGGGCCGCGACATCCGTGCGCGGGTCTTCCGCGCGGTGCAGAGATTCTCCCTGCGCGAGGTGAACACGTTCGGCGCGCCGACGCTGATCACCCGCAACACCAATGACGTCCAGCAGGTGCAGATGTTCCTGCAGATGGCGCTGACGGTCATGGTGACAGCGCCCCTGATGGCGATCGGTGGGGTGATCATGGCCTACCGGCAGGACGGGCCGCTCTCACTGCTGCTGCTGGTCATCGTGCCGATCATGATGGTGGTGATCGGCGCGGTGATGGTCAGGGCCGTGCCGCTGTTCCGGGCGATGCAGGTCAAGATCGACACGATCAACCTGATCCTGCGCGAGAACCTCACGGGTATCCGAGTCATCCGCGCGTTCGTGCGCACCGAGCACGAGGAGGAGAGGTTCGCCACGGCCAACGCCGACCTCACCGACACCACCCTGAGCGTCAACCGGCTGTTCGCCCTGATGATGCCCGCGCTCATGCTGATCATGAACCTGTCGAGCGTGGCGGTGGTCTGGTTCGGCGGCAACCGGATCGCCTCCGGCGAGATGCCCATCGGCAACCTGATGGCCTTCCTGGCCTACCTGATGCAGATCCTGATGTCGGTGATGATGGCCACGATGGTGCTGGTCATGTGGCCCCGCGCTGCAGCATCGTCCGAGCGGCTCAACGACGTGCTGGCTGTGGAGACCGACATCCATGACCCGGAGGTCCCCGAGCCGGGACAGGCCGCGCTGCGGGGCACGGTCGAGTTCCGTGACGTCGAGTTCGGGTACCCTGGGGCTGCCGAGCCGGTGCTGCGCGGGATCTCGTTCACTGCGCGCCCGGGGCAGACCACCGCGATCATCGGCTCGACCGGCTCGGGCAAGTCGACCCTGATCAACCTGGTTCCCCGGCTCTACGACGTCACCGGCGGAGCGGTCCTCGTTGACGGCGTCGACGTCCGCGAATGGGCGCGGTCAGCGCTCTGGGCGAGCATGGGGCTGGTACCCCAGAGGGCGTTCCTGTTCTCCGGGACCGTCGCGGACAACCTGCGCTTCGGGGCCCCGGACGCCACCGAGGATCAGATGTGGCGGGCTCTGGAGATCGCCCAGGGCGCGGACTTCGTCCGCGCCCTGCCCGAGGGTCTCGACGCCCCCATCGAGCAGGGCGGGGTCAACGTCTCCGGCGGCCAGCGCCAGCGCCTGGCGATCGCCCGCGCGCTGATCCGCGAGCCCTCCGTGTACGTCTTCGACGACTCCTTCTCCGCGCTGGACTACGCCACGGATGCCCGGCTGCGTGCCGCCCTGAGGGAGCCCACTGGCGACGCGTGCGTGCTGATCGTGGCCCAGCGGGTGGCCACGATCCGCCATGCCGACCAGATCCTGGTCCTCGACGACGGGCGGCTGGCCGGAGTCGGCACCCATGACGAGCTGATGGCCGGGTGCCCGACCTACGCCGAGATCGTGCTCTCCCAGCTCTCCGCGGAGGAGGCAGCATGAGCGCCGCCGCGGCCACGGCCGGCGGCCGGCCCGGGGGGCAGGGCCCGGGGGGTCCGCCCCGGCCGGGTGGCCCCGGCCCCGGGGGCCCGGGCGGTGGCGGACCGATGGGCGGGCTGTTCGTCCAGGCCCAGAAGTCGACCGACTTCTCCGGGACCGTGCGCCGGCTGGCCGACAGACTGCGCCCCCAGGCGACCAGAATCTTCTTCGTCATCGCGATGTCCGTGGTCAGCGTCGTCCTGGCGATCATGGGACCGAAGCTGCTGGGCAACGCCACGACGCTGATCTTCGAGGGCTACATCTCCTCGACCCTGCCCGCGGGGGTCCCGCTCGACGACATCATCGCCGGTCTCGACGCGTCGGGCCAGACCGACCAGGCGAACATGCTGGCGTCGATGGACATCGTGCCCGGCCAGGGCGTGGACTTCACCCAGCTGGGCCAACTGCTCACCCTCGTGACGCTGCTCTACCTGGTGTCGGCCCTGCTGGGCTGGGCCAGCGCCTACATCATGGCCGGCGTCACGCAGGCGACGGTCTACGACCTGCGCGAGGAGGTCGACCGCAAGATCGGTCGGCTGCCGCTGCACTACTTCGACACGCACCCGCGCGGTGACCTGCTCTCCCGGGTCACCAACGACATCGACAACGTCTCCAACACCCTGCAGCAGGTGCTCACGCAGCTGATCACCTCGGTCCTGACGGTCGTCGGCGTGCTCGGGATCATGTTCTGGATGTCGCCGATGCTGGCCCTGATCTCGCTGCTCACGGTCCCACTGTCGTTCGTGGTGACCATGCTGATCGCCAAGCGCTCCCAGAAGCAGTTCGCCTCGCAGTGGGAGTGGACCGGGTCGCTCAACGGCCACGTCGAGCAGATGTACACCGGCCACGACCTGGTGAAGGTGTTCGGCCACTCCCAGCGGGCGATCGAGGAGTTCGACGAGCTCAACGAGCGCATGTACGCCGCCAGCTTCAAGGCGCAGTTCATCTCCGGGATCATCCAGCCGTCGCTGATGTTCATCTCCAACCTCAACTACGTGCTGATCTCGGTGATCGGCGGCCTGCAGGTGGCCTCCGGGGCGATGCCCCTGGGCGATGTGCAGGCGTTCATCCAGTACGCCAGGCAGTTCCAGATGCCGATCACCCAGATCGCCGCAGTCGTGAACCTCATGCAGTCGGGCGTGGCCTCCGCCGAGCGCGTGTTCGAGTTCGTCGACGCCGAGGACGAGGTTCCCGACCCCGAGGAGCCGGTCCGTCCGGGTTCGGTCGAGGGCCGCGTGGAGTTCGAGGACGTCGCGTTCCAGTACGTGCCTGACAAGCCCCTGATCCGCGGGCTGAACCTGGTCGTCGAGCCGGGGGAGTCCTGCGCGATCGTGGGTCCGACCGGTGCCGGCAAGACCACGTTGGTCAACCTGCTCATGCGCTTCTACGACGTGGACTCCGGGCGGATCCTCCTCGACGGGCACGACATCAACCAGATGACCCGCGACGACCTTCGCGGCAGCTTCGGGATGGTCCTTCAGGACACCTGGCTGTTCGGCGGGACCATTCGGGAGAACATCGCCTACGGAGCGGCGGACGCGACCGACGAGCAGGTTCTCGAGGCGGCGCAGGCCGCCTACGTCGACCACTTCGTGCGGACCCTGACCGACGGCTACGACACGGTCCTCGACGACGAGGCGTCCAACGTCTCAGCGGGCGAGAAGCAGCTGATCACGATCGCACGGGCGTTCCTGAGCGACCCGGCGATCCTGATCCTCGACGAGGCCACGTCCTCGGTCGACACCCGGACCGAGGTGCTGGTGCAGAAGGCGATGGCCCGACTGCGCCACGGCCGAACCTCGTTCATCATCGCCCACCGCCTGAGCACCATCCGCGACGCCGACACGATCCTGGTGATGGAGGACGGGCAGATCGTCGAGCACGGCAACCACGAGGAGCTCATGGCCTCCGGCGGGGCCTACTCCCGGTTGTACGAGAGCCAGTTCGCCGGCGCGATCGAGGGGTAGCGTCCGACTCCGTCCGACACGTCGTGCGGTTCAGCCGAATCACGGCAGGTGGATGTGTGCCGTGCCCTTGTCCAGGTCGATCCGGCTGCGCGGGGGAGCGCCCTCGGCGTCCTCCTCGGCCATCAGCGACTCGTGCTCGCGCTGCTCGATCTCGTGCTTCTTCGAGGGGTAGAGCGCCTCCTGGAGGATGTCGAAGCCGGTGGATGACATCGCGGTCCCTCGCCGGCCGCGCCTCTTCGCGCTCAGCAACTCGAGCACCCCGAGCACCGACAGCAGCAGCACGAGCGCCGGCAACGTCATCGCCAGCAGGAACCCCACAGCGCACCTCCACCTCAAGTGTGGCGCCCGACCACCGCTGTTCGCAATGCTCGTCCCCTCCGCGCGTCGGGCGCTGGGTGCAGCCGCAGGCTGGCATCATCGCGCGCATGCGCATCCTGATCATCGGCGGGACACGTTTCGTCGGCCGGCACCTGGTGGCCGCGGCGATCGCCCGGGGGCATGCGGTCACCGTCCTGCACCGAGGGGTCGAGTGCTCGGGAGCCCCGGGCGCCGAGCACCTTCACGCGGACCGCGACGGCGACCTGAGTGTCCTGGCGGGTCGGGAGTGGGACGCCACGGTGGATGTGTGCGCCTACTGGCCGCGTCAGGTGACGTCCCTGGCCGATGCCCTGGGGGAGCATGGTGGTCGGCACGTGCTCATCTCGACGGTCTCGGTGTACGCCGAGGCGACCCAGCCGGGACTGGATGAGCAGGCTCCGCTCCTCGCGCCCCTCGGGCTGGACGGTAGCGCCCCGGTCATCGACGGCGAGACGTACGGTGGGCTGAAGGTGGGTTGCGAGCACGTCGCCGAACAGCGGCACGCCGGTGGGCTCCTGATCATCCGGCCCACCTACGTCGTCGGGCCGCATGACCCGACAGCTCGGTTCCCCTACTGGGTGCAACGGCTCGCCCGCGGCGGCACAGTGCTGTGCCCGGGCAGTCCCGATGCGCCGTTCCAGTACATCGACGCCCGTGACCTCGCGGCCTTCACCCTGGGCCTGCTCGAGGTGGGCGACGAGGGTGCGATCCACGTGGTCAACCCACCGGCTCCGTACTCGTTCGCCGAGATGCTCGACATGGTGCGCGACGCGGTCGCCCCGGCGGGGTCCCGACTGGAGTGGGTACCGTCCGCGTGGTTGGCCGAGCGGGCGGTCACCCCGGCGATGCTGCCGCTCTGGACCGGGTCCGACGCCCCGGACTACGTGCTGGCCATGGACCCGGCGCGGGCCCTGGCAGCCGGGCTGCGCGCACGACCGCTGGGCGAGACCGCCGCGGACACGCTCGCATGGGTGTCCGACCCGTCGTCCCAGTGGGCCGCACGAGGTGGGCTGCTCGCCGACGAGCGCGAACAGGCCCTGCTCAGCGAGTGGGCTGCTCGATAGGCCCGTCGCCGGCGCCCGGCTCCGACAGCTGCGGAGCGGCCGCCATCGACTCGCGACGGGCCCGGTGGGCCGGCTCGACGACCAGCCAGGACAGCCAGATGACGACCAGCACCATGGGCCAGCCCAGCGCCACCTTGGCCAGGCCGAGCGCCACGGTCATGCCCGCGAGCCACATCGGCGTCATGACGGCCACACGCACCAGGAACGAACCGACCCAGATCCAGCTCGCCCGGCAGTAGGCGGCGAGCATCACCGGATCGGTCCGCCAGGCCGAGGAGCGCGTCAATGCGCCCACGGTGAGGCCGAGGAAGGGCCGCTTGACCCAGATCGAGATGGCCCACGCGAGCGCGGCGCCGGCGTTGGCCAGCAGGCTGGGCAGGAAGTAGTCCTGCGGCCGACCGGTACGGGAGGCCACGAAGGCGGCAAGCGCCACTGCGCCGAAGCCCGCGAGCGCGTGGCGCAGGGTGTCGTGGGTGGCCAGCCGCCAGCCGGTGACTACGAGGCCGGCCACGAGCGCCGCGATCAGCGCGGCCGTCAGGTTCGAGCCGGAGATCAGGTAGGCGCTGATGAAGGTCAACGGAGGCAGTCCGGAGTCCAGGACGCCGCGGCGGCCGCCGAAGGCATCCATCAGGGAGACCTCCGCCAGGTCGGGGGTCCGCTGATCGTCTGCCATGGGTCACAAGGGTAAGCGCGCAGGGGCTGGCGGACATCTCGTTCGTCGGTCAGCCCGATCGGCCAGCCCGGTCGGGGTTCGGCGGCCGAAGGTAAGGTTGGACTCAGCGATCGACCGGACTCCCCGCTCCAGTAGACTGGCCCATATGCCCCTGGGGGTATCCGACGAAAAAGGAGCACCGAAATGTCCGTCCGCCGCCACCTCGTGGTCCCCGCATCCGTCATCCTGTCGTTGGGGCTTCTGACGGCCTGCGCCTCGGATGACACCGCCACCGACGCCGCCACCTCGCCCGTTGCAAGCGCCTGTGCGCTGACGATGGCAGACCCCTGGGTCAAGGCCCAGGACACGGAGATGACCGGTGCGTTCGGCATGTTCAGCAACGGGAGCGATGCCGATATCACGATCACCGCAGCCTCCAGCCCGTCGGCCGGGATGATGGAGATCCACGAGGTCGTCGACAAGGATGGCGAGATGGTCATGCAGCCCAAGGAGGGCGGTCTGGTCGTGCCGGCCGGGGGGACGGCTGAGCTCAAGCCGGGCAGTGACCACCTGATGCTGATGAAGCTGCCTGCGCCGATCAAGGCCGGCGACGAGGTCGAGATCACCGTGGTGTGCGGCACGGGCGGTTCAATGACGTGGACCAGCGTGGCCAAGCCCTTCGAGGGCGGCGCCGAGCCCTACGTCCCCGCGGAGGGTGGCATGGAGTCCATGTCCCCCAGCCCGTCGGAGAGCTGACCGCCGCGTATGGCCTCTGACCAGCAGCCTGAGCAGCCCCCGGCTGGGGTGACCCGTCGCGGGCTGCTCGGCGCCCTGGGACTGGGGGTCGGGGGGCTGGCGGTCGGGGCCGCTGCTGGGTACGCGGTCGCGGCTGAGGGGGATCCCACAGTCGGGGGTGCTGACCGCGAGATCGGTGCTGTGCCCGCGCCGGGCACCACGATCGAGCCGTTCCACGGCGTCCACCAGGCGGGCGTCGAGACGCCGCTGCAGCCGTACGCCACCTTCGTCGCGCTGGACCTGAAGGACGACGTCGACCGGGAGGCCCTCGTCCGACTGATGCGCCTGCTCACAGATGACGTTGAGCGGCTATCCGAGGGGCGTCCCGCCCTTGCCGATCCCCAGCCCGAGCTCGCCGGCGTGCCCGCCCGGCTCACCGTCACGATCGGGTACGGGATGGGTCTTCTGGAGGCGGCCGGGCTGGCCGATCAGGCACCGGATTGGCTCGCCGAGGGGCTTCCGTCCTTCTCGATCGACAAGCTCCAGGACCGCTGGACGGGCGGCGACCTGCTGCTGCAGGTGGCGGCTGAGGACCCGGTCACGGTGTCGCATGCGGTGCGCGTGCTGGTCCAGGACAGCGGCCCGTTCGCGACCGTCCGCTGGGTGCAGTCCGGGTTCCACCGGCCGGCCAACACGGCCCCCACGGGCATCACGGGGCGCAACCTCTTCGGCCAGGTTGACGGTACGGTGAACCCCACCCCCGGGACCGAGGACTTCGCCGACGTCGTCTGGCTGGCTCGCGGCCCCGGGACGCCGGCCTGGCTCGAGGGCGGCTCGTCGGTGCTGGTGCGGCGGGTCGCCATGGACCTGCGGGTCTGGGGCGGGCTGGACGTCATGACCAAGGAGGACTCCATTGGCCGGCACCTGGCCGACGGGTCGCCGCTCACCGGCGGCACCGAGTTCACCGCACCGGACTACGAGGCCGTCGACGACAACGGGTTCCTCGTGATCCCACCGACTGCCCACATGCGCCTTGCGCACGCCCAGGCGCCGATCGAGCGGATCCTGCGCCGGCCCTTCAACTACGACGACGGAGTCGCCGCCGACGGCACGGCCGACGCCGGGCTCATCTTCGTCGCGTACCAGGCCGATCCCGCCAAGCAGTTCGTGCCCATCCAGGAGCGCCTGGCCACGTCGGATGTCCTGAACATCTGGACCACGCCCATCGGCTCCGCACTGTTCGCCGTTCCCGGCGGCGTCCAGCCCGGCGAGTACATCGGCCAGGCCCTCCTCGGCTGACGTCGCCACGCCGCGCGCCCGCCCAGAAGTCCGCCAGCCCGAGCCGCGCCGCCCGCGGCCGCCGAGCCGGCCCGATCGGTAGTCCGCCAGCCCCGATCGCCGCCGACGGCCGCCGAGCCCGCCCGATCGGTCCGCTTCCCGGCGCATCCGGGCTCCGAATTCCGGACCAAGCACGGATCGGTCCGCGCGATCGTGGACCAGCTGGGAGCCACCCCCGCCCGGCGGCAAGTCCGGTGCACCTGCGGGCTGGGCCCGTGATCCGGTCGCTCAGCTGATCTGGTCGTCGGGCACGTCGTAGCCCACGCGGCAGTGGTTGGCGAACAGCTCGACCTCCGACACGAGCCCGGTCCCGGCTGACCCGTCGGGCGCCTCGTCGATCGGGTATCCGAGCCGGATGATCCGGTTGTCGCGGAACACCTCACCGTCCTCACGGACGAACCGGTGGTCACGATCCACGACCTCGTAGCGGACGGTCGGCCGCTCGGCCGCCCGCAGCTCGCCCACCAGCTGGGTGTCCGTCAGGCGAAGCCGGAACTGGTGGTCGACGGTGGTCCTGTTGGTGACCTTCAGGTCGAAGATGCCGTCGAGCAGGGTGGCTCCCGTCCCGAAGGGCACGCGGCGCTCGCTGTCGGGGAAGGGGTCGAACGAGTGCCGATGGCGCTCGGCCATTGTGAGGTCGCTGTGCAGGGCCAGCCAGTGGAGCATGTTGCTGATCTGGCACAGCCCGCCGCCCACGCCGGACGCGGCCGCCCCGTCGCGCAGAACCAGGCCATCGGTGTAGCCGCCGCGCTCGGTGGCGCGGCCGACCAGCCGCCAGAACGAGAACGTCTGCCCCGGGGCCATGACGACGCCGTCGATGCGCGCCGCGGCGAGGCGCAGGTTCTGGACCTTGTTGCGCTGCAGCTGCGGGTCCACACCCTGCAGGTCGCGCTCGAGGATCGAGGAGTGCTTCGGCGACGAGCCAGGCCAGGTCGGCCTCCGAGCGTGCGCTGGCATAGCTGTACCCCGCGCGCGCATCCTGAGCGCGTTTCGTGAGCCGACGCTGAGCCATCCGCGCCGGGATCAGGACGGGGAAGCGCTGGGTCACCCGCCGGCGCTGCCCGGTGTGAGCGGCCACGTCAGCCTCCTCGACCCGGTCAGATCCCGGGGCTGTCCTTGTCGACGTTGTCGGTGAAGGAGCCGGCGTGCGCCCGCTTGGACGGGTCCCGACGAACTGCGACGAGGCTGGCGATCGTGGTGACGGTCAGGACGGTCACGATGACGGCCAGCGAGAACATGATCGTCATCTCGGGCACCTCGGGCCAGATCCCGTGCGCCCAGTGCAGGACCAGCTTGAACCCGATGAACACCAGGATGAACGCCAGCCCGGACGACAGGTAGATCAACCGGTCGAGCAGGCCGTCGACGAGGAAGAACAGCGCCCGTAGGCCGAGCAGCGCGAACGCGTTGGCGGCGAACACGATGAACGGCTCGTCGGTCACGCCGTAGACGGCAGGGATCGAGTCCAGGGCGAAGAGGATGTCAGTGGAGGCGATCGCCACGAACGCGATGAACAGCGGGGTGGCCATCCGCACGCCGTTCTCGCGGACGAAGAAGTGCCCCTCGCGGTAGTCCTCGGTGACCGGGATACGTCGCTTGGTGAACCGCACCAGGGCGTTGTCCTCGATGTCCGGATCCTCGTCGCGGTGCTGGAAGAGCTTGATCCCGGTGTAGATCAGGATCGCGCCGAAGATCAGGAACATGAAGGAGAAGTAGGCCAGCAGGGTCGCGCCGATCGCGATGAAGATCGCACGCAGGACCAGTGCCAGGGCGATGCCCAGGGTGAGCAGCTTGTGCCGGTGCGGGGCGGGCACTGCGAACGCCGACATGATGATCACGAAGACGAACAGGTTGTCGATCGACAGGGTCTTCTCGACGATGTACCCGGCGAAGTACTCCGCGCCGTAGGGGGATCCCGCCCAGGCCCCGAACACGAGGCCGAAGATGATCGCCACCGAGATGTAGAAGACCGACCATCCGGCGGCCTCCTTGAACCCGACGGCGTGCGGGTTGCGCCCGCTGATCACCAGGTCGAAGGTGAACAGGGCAACGATGACGCCCAGCGTCAGCGCCCAGACCTCCCACGGGATGCTCAGCGAGGGTCCGCCGCCCGACGATTCGGCGAGGCGGACAGCGGCAGTGGCGAGTGAGGGCACGAAGTCGATCGTAAGGGGCGGACCCGTGCGCGGCATAAGCGCCGCACAGGTGCGCGAACCCGCCCCGAAGTCCCGACAGCACAGCCCAGCCGCGAAACGGCCTACCGAACAAGATCCGAACTTGCTCCAACTCTCGAGCGCACGGACCGGTTTCATCCAACTCTCGGGTGCCCGGACGGCCTCGTTCTTGGATCAAACCGTGAACGTGAGCCCGCGCGGTCCCGATCAGACCAGCAGGCCGTCCCAGACCGGGCTGTCGGCGACGAACTCCGCCAGCTTCTCGACGTTCCCCTTCGGGCTCAGGATCGTGTAGTACTGGTCCTTGATGGTCGGGGCCAGCCGGATCGCCTCGATGAACGCAGCCCGGTCAAGCGGATGCTCCTTGACGTAGTGCATGAACCCGGTCTCGGCGAGGACCGACATCACGTCCTCGAGCCGGGGGTGCTCCTGGAGCCACATGGTGCCGATGGAGGCCAGCCCGACCTGCAGGCCGTGCATGCTCGGGCGCTCGGCGACCTTCTCGTAGGCGTGCGAGATCAGGTGCTCGCTGCCCGAGGCAGGACGCGAGGACCCGGAGACCTCCATCGCCACGCCACTCATGACCAGTGCCCCGGCCATCAGCTTGATGAAGTCCAGGTCCCCGATGGACTTGTTCGGGTAGTTGACGAAGTTCTCCACGCTCTGCAGTGCGATCAGCACGGCGAAGTCGTTGACCTGTTCCCCGGTCTCCCAGTACGCCAGCTTCCAGTCGTGCACGGCGGAGTACTTGCTGAGCATGTCCCCGACCCCGGAATGGGTGAACCGTGGAGGGGACTTGGCGATCACGGCGGTGTCCAGGACCACGCCGAACGGGAGGTTCGCGGGCGCGCTCACCCGCTTGCCGGCCACCTTCAGGCTGGCCCCGGGGGAGCAGAAGCCGTCGTTGCTCAGAGCCGTGGGCACGGCGATCACCGGCCTGCTGGCCAGGAACCCGGCGTACTTGGCGTAGTCGATGGCCATCCCGCCGCCGACCGCGACGATCGCGTCGGTGGTGCGGGGCATGGCGAACGCGCTGGTGACCACGGCCTCGATGTCGTTGGTGGTGACCGTCTCGGTGTGCCGGACCTTGATCTCCGAGCTGTCGAGCGAGATCTCGACGGTCTGGCCGAGCATCGACTCCATCCCCTCGCCGTAGAACAGGGCGATCCGGTTGAAGTCGTTGCGGCGCAGGTACTTGCCGAGCTTGTAGAGGGTGTTCGGCTTGATCCGCAGGAGTGTCGGGATCTGGATCGCGGTGGTCACGGCGCACCCTCGTCGGGATCGCTGAGCCCGGCCTGCAGTGCGTCCCAGTCGATCGACCCGACCGAGTCGAAGACGAAGTCCGGGCGGTAGGGGAACCGCTCGATCGTGTCCGGGCTGGATACCCCGGACAGCACCAGCGTGGTGCGCATCCCGGCCTCGAGTCCGCCGACGATGTCGGTGTCCATCCGGTCGCCGATCATCACGCAGTCCTCGGCATGGGCGCCCAGCATCTGCCGGGCGTAGATCATCATCAGCGAGTTGGGCTTGCCCACGATGTAGGGCTTCTTGCCGGTCGCGGCCTCGATCGCGGCCAGGATCACGCCGGCGGCCGGCTCGGTGCCGCCCTCGACCGGGTCGATCAGGTCCGGGTTGGTCCCGATGAACTTGGCGCCTGCGTCGATGAGCTGCGTGGCCTTGCGCATCGTCGCGAAGTTGAAGTTGGCGGTCTTGCCGACCACCACGTACTCCGGATTGCTCTCGGTGATCGAGTAGCCGACCTTGTAGAGCTCGGCGGCCAGACCGCTGCCGCCCACGACGTAGGCGGTGGAGTGCGGGACGCTGGGCGTGCAGGAACTGCGCGGTCGCGATGGCGGCAGTGATGAAGTTGGCTTCGGTGAGGCCGTGGATCCCCATCCCGTCGAGCTTGCGCAGCAGGTCCAGCGGCGTCTGCTCGGAGTTGTTGGTCAGGAACAGGAACGGGATGTCGTGCGCACGCATGTGCGCGACGAAGTCCTGCGGCGCCGGGGATGAGCTCCTTGCCGCGGTAGATGACCCCGTCCATGTCGGAGATCACGCTGAGCCGGCCCATGGCGCCCCTTCCCGCAGGTGTCCCGATCAGGCTAGCCCGCGCCGAGGTTCGGGACGCGTGGCGGGACAGGCGCCGACCGGCAGGCCGGCAAGATCAGCGATTTCGTCCAACTCTCCGGCGCCGGGAGCGACTTCCTCCAACTCTCGGGCCTCGCGACGACTCCGATCTTGGATCGACCTGTGATCGTGGCCGCAGGTGACGTGGTCGGTCGCCGAGTGTGCGGGCGTGCGGCCCCGCACGAGGGGTGCGGGGGCGCCGCGAGGGGTGCGGGGGCGCCGCGGGGGTGCGGGGGCGCCGCGAGGGGGTGCGGGGGTGGATCGGGTTGCCGGCGCCGGTGTCGGCCGCGACCGCGGGCGCTCAGGCTGCAGGTCGGGGACTGGCCTGCGGGTTGGGGCCGGTGCCTCTCGGGATCGGCGTGCGCGCTGCTCGCGCCCGGACCGCCACCGTCCGTCGGATCCGCTCGACGATCTCCATCGGGCGCGTCTCGACGTCATCCCAGGTGAGCCGGATCACCACGAGGCCCAGCGCGGCCAGCCGTTGGTCGCGCGTCCGATCCAGCTTGGAACCGGTCCTCGCCGTGGAACTGCCGGCTGTCGAGCTCGACGATCGTCCCGGTCGCGTCGTGCAGGGCGTCCACCCGGCCGACGAAGCCGTGTTCGTCGTAGATGTCGACGTTGAACCGCCACCCGGGGCCGAGGGCGTCGCACAGGCGATGGAACCTCCACTCGAGCACCGAGTGCGGCTCGCGGCGGCAGGAGTCAGCCAGCCGACGCGCCATCGTGACGCCGTGCCGCCCGTGCGCGCGAACGGTCGCAGTGTCGACGTCTCGTGCCGTCAGCAGGCCGCGTCGGAAGGCATCCGAGAGCATCGCGACCCCGACGTCCCGTCGCAGTGAGCACAGCAGGTCGCGAAGGGTGCGCTCCGGGGAGGTGACGGTCAGACCGCGGGTTCTCAGCACATCGTCCGGCGTGAGCGGGACCCGATGAACCCGTAGACGCGGCGGCCGGCGCTCGACGTGGCCGGTGCCGTGCAAGGCGGCCGGCACGGCCAGCTGCCAGAGCAGCCCGGCGGTGGCGTGGCTGACGACCAGCCCACCCGTGAGGTGCACCGCTCAGGCCTGCTGCCACGCCCCCAGGGCTCGACCTCGTGGTGGCGCAGCACCGGTCCGGCCACGGGAACCCAGAGCGCCTGGCGGATGAGTCGCCGCTGGGCGCGGTCGCCCCAGCCCGCGGCCCGTGCCTGCGACCGCGTGAACACGCCATCCTGCCGACGCGCCTCATCGGGAACGTCGAGACCGTCGAGGATCTGCGGGATCGGCGCCAGTGCATGGACCGCATGCCGCACAGAGTCACGGCCGACGAGCCAAGGCGAGAAGGCCCCAAGAAGACGATCTGTGGACAGCCACCGCCGCAGATCGGCGGGAGCGATTTCATCCAAGTCCGGGGCGGCCGGCAGTCCCGGACTTGGATGAAGTCGGTCCAGGCGCTCGAGACTTGGATCGAATCGCGGAAGCGCACCCCCCTTGACAGGAAGTTACTGGCCAGTAGTAGTGTGTTGACACTTGCTCAACAAGCCGAACCCGCGATCCTGTGGGCGATCGGAACGGGCATCACCACGACAGCAGGCAGGAGAGATGCAGGCGTGATTTCTGAGGCGTACATCTACGAGGCTATCCGTACCCCCCGAGGCAAGGCCAAGAACGGTGCCCTGCACGGGGTCAAGCCGGTCACGATGCTGACCGACCTCATCCACGAGATCCTGGACCGCAACCCGGGCCTCGACCCGCTGCTCGTCGAGGACATCGTGGTCGGATGCGTGACCCCGGTCGGTGACCAGGGCGCGAACATCGCCCGGACCGCCGCGATCGCCTCGGGCCTGCCCGATGCCGCGGGCGCGGGCGTCACGATCAACCGGTTCTGCGCGTCGGCGCTGGAGGCGGTGAACCTCACCGCGGCGAAGATCCGCTCGGGCTGGGAGTCCGTGGCGATCGCCGGCGGCGTGGAGGCCATGAGCCGCGTGCCGATGGGCATGGACGGCGGAGCCTGGGCGATGGACCCCGAGACTGCCTACGACACCTACTTCGTGCCCCAGGGCATCAGCGCCGACCTGATCGCCACCATCGAGGGCTTCACACGCGATGACGTCGACGCCTACGCCGTCATGTCCCAGGAGCGTGCGGCGGCGGCGTGGGCGGACGGGCGGTTCGCCAACTCGGTGATCCCGACCAAGGACCGCAACGGCGTGGTGCTCCTCGACCACGATGAGCACATGCGTCCCGGCACCACGCTTGAGAGCCTCGGCAAGATCAAGCCCGCGTTCGCCGGCATGGGCGAGATGGGCGGCTTCGACGCGGTGGCGCTGCAGAAGTACCACTGGGTCGAGAACATCAACCACGTCCACACCGGCGGCAACTCCTCGGGCATCGTCGACGGCGCCGCGATGGTGCTGGTGGCCTCCGAGCGGATCGGGCGTGAGGCCGGCATGACCCCCAAGGGTCGCGTCGTCGCCTCGGCGGTCGTCGGCACCGAGCCCACGATCATGCTGACCGGCCCGGTGCCGGCCACCGAGAAGGTGCTGAAGACCGCGGGCCTGACGATCGACGACATCGACGTGTTCGAGGTCAACGAGGCCTTCGCGGCCGTCGTGCTCAAGTGGATCAAGGACCTCGACGTCGACCCGGCCAAGGTCAACCCCAACGGCGGGGCGATCGCGCTCGGCCACCCCCTCGGCGCCACCGGCGCCATGATCCTGGGCACCTGCCTGGACGAGCTGCACCGCACCGGCGGCCGCTACGGCCTGATCACGCTGTGCATCGGCGGCGGCATGGGCGTGGCAACCATCATCGAGCGGCTCTGAGACCCCAACCGGACAAGGAAGGCATCACACATGACTGACACGAACATGTTCGGCTGGGAGATGGACGAGGCCGGAATCGTCACCCTGACGATGGACGACCCGACGGCACCCGTGAACACGATGAACGAGGCCTTCGTCGCCTCGCTTCGGCCCACGGTCGAGCGACTCGAGGCCGAGAAGGACAAGATCAACGGCGTCGTGATCACCTCGGCGAAGAAGACGTTCTTCGCCGGCGCCGACCTCGATCTCGTGCTCAAGGCCACGCCGTGAGGACGCCGAGCAGTGGACTCGCCGACCAACGACAGTGAAGTCGCTGTTCCGGCGCCTGGAGACGTTGGGTCGTCCGGTCGTCGCGGCGATCAACGGAGCCGCGCTCGGCGGCCGGGCTCGAGCTCGCGCTGGCCTGCCACCACCGCGTCGCCCTGGACGTCAAGGGCTCGACGATCGGGCTGCCCGAGGTCGGCCTCGGGCTGCTCCCGGGCGGCGGCGGCGTCGTGCGCACGGTGCGGATGTTCGGCATCCAGACCGCGCTGATGAACCACCTGCTCCAGGGCCAGCAGCGCAAGCCGAAGGACGCACTGGCTGCCGGCGTGGTCGACGAGTTGGCCGACACCCCCGAGGAGCTGATGCACGCGGCCAAGACGTGGGCGCTGTCCAACCTCGATGCCGTGCAGCCCTGGGACGTCAAGGGCTACAAGATCCCCGGCGGCACGCCGATGACCCCGGCGTTCGCGGCGAACCTGCCGGCCTTCCCGGCGAACCTGCGCAAGCAGCTCAAGGGTGCCCCGATGCCCGCCCCGCACCACATCATGGCCGCGGCCGTGGAGGGCGCCCAGGTCGACTTCGCGACCGCGGAGAAGATCGAGACCGAGTACTTCGTCAACCTCGCCACCGGCCCGGTCAGCAAGAACATGATCAAGGCGTTCTTCTTCGACATGCAGCACATCAGCAAGGGCGGCGACCGGCCGAAGGACGTCCCGAAGTACACCGCGCAGAAGGTGGTCGTCCTCGGGCGCCGGCATGATGGGCGCGGGCATCGCCTACGAGTGCGCCCGGGCCGGCATGGAGGTCGTCCTCAAGGACATGACCCTCGCGGCCGCGGAGAAGGGCAAGGCCTACTCGCAGGGCATCCTCGACAAGGCTGTGGCCCGCGGCAAGATGACTGCCGAGGGCCGCGACGAGATCCTCGCGCGGATCACCCCGACCGAGAACATGGCCGATGCCAAGGGTGCCGACCTCATGATCGAGGCGGTGTTCGAGGACCCGGCACTGAAGAAGTCGGTGTACGCCGAGGTCGTCCCGCTGCTGACCGAGGACGCGCTGCTGGGATCGAACACCTCGTCGCTGCCCGTCACCGGCCTCGCCGAGGGGGTGGACCGGCCGGAGGACTTCATCGGCCTGCACTTCTTCTCGCCGGTGGACAAGATGAAGCTGCTGGAGATCGTGGTCGGCAAGAAGACCTCGGACGAGGCGCTGGCCAAGGCCATCGACGTCGCCGTGCAGATCCGCAAGCTGCCGATCGTGGTCAACGACAGCCGTGGCTTCTTCACCAGTCGGGTCATCGGGACAGTCGTCACTGAGGCAGCCGCCCTGGTCGGCGAGGGCGTGCCGGCCAACTCCGTGGAGCAGGCGGCGCTGCAGGCCGGCTACACGGTCGGCCCGCTCGCGCTCACCGACGAGGTCAGCCTCACCCTGGCCCTCAAGATCAAGAAGGCGGCCGAGGCGGAGGCCACAGCCGGCGGTCTCCAGATCGCGGACCACCCGGGGTATCCCGTGATCGAGAAGATGGTCACCGAGCACGGCCGCGGTGGCCGCGCCGCAGGGGCGGGCTTCTACGAGTACGCCGAGGGCAAGAAGCTCGGCCTCTGGCCGGGCCTGAAGGATGCCTTCGGCGGCGACAACCTGGACATCCCGTTCAAGGACATGCAGGACCGGATGATGTTCATCGAGGTGATCGAGAGCATCAAGTGCCTCGATGAGAACGTCCTGCGCACGGTGCCGGACGCCAACATCGGCTCGATCTTCGGCATCGCCTTCCCGGCCTGGACCGGTGGCGTGCTGCAGTTCGTGAACACCTACGACGGAGTCGGCCCGAAGGCCTTCGTCGCGCGGGCCAACGAGCTGGCCGAGAAGTACGGCGAGCGGTTCACCCCGCCGGCGTCCGTGGTGGCCCTCGCGGAGTCGGGCGGCAGCTACAAGTGAGTCGCAGCGGTGGCCCCGGAGCAGCCCCGATGGGGGCCGTCCCGGGGCCACCGCGCATGTCGGCCCAGGACCGTCGCCAGCAGCTGGTCGACATCGGCCTGGATCTGCTGGAGACCCGGCCCATCCAGGACCTGGCCATGGACGAGGTGGCCGCGGAGGCCGGGGTGTCGCGCACCCTGGTCTTCCACTACTTCCCGTCGAAGGGCGACTACTTCGCCGCAGTCGTCTCCAGCGCCGGCGATCGGCTGATGCAGGCCGTGCCGGGTGACCCGGAGACCGACGTGGACACCCGCCTGCGCGCCATGGTGCGCGCGTTCCTGAAGTACGTGGCGCGCAAGCGCGGGGTGTACGTGGCCCTCGTCCGCGGCGCGTCGGGGGGCGACCCCAAGGTGCTGGCCGTCCTCGACGAGGTGCGCGCCAACCACGTGATCCGCTGGCTGGATGCCGCCGAGTGGCCGGCCCGGGACGAGATCACCCAGCTCGCGGTCCGCGGCTGGTTGGGCTCGTTGGAGGAGATCGCCCTGGCCTCGACGACGTCCCCGGTACCCCGCGACTCGGTCGTCGAGCTGCTGGTCGAGGGCCTCATCGCCGATCTCGAGCGTGCCGATCGGCTCAGGTTGCCAAGGGATGGGACAGTGGGGCATGCCTGATCAGGAGCACGTCGTCGGGGTTCCGCTGCGTCGGCTGCCCGGCTGGCTCGAGGGATTCGCTGCCCGGCACGGGGCGTGGTCCGCCTCTGAGTCCGCCGACGTGGCGGGCTGGAACCTCGTCGCGCCCGATGCTGCCCGCGCCCAGGTCGTGGTGCCGACCTGGCTTGAGCACCAGTCCACGGGTCCCTTCGACCCGGACGCGCTCTCCGGTCTGGCTCCCCACTTCGGGGTGCTCCTGCTGCGCCGGGCGGGCTATGCCGTGGCGGCGTTCGAGGGACCGTCCCTGGCGGAGAAGAAGATCGGCACACGGCACATCCACGGTCGGACAGCCGCAGGTGGCTGGTCCCAGCAGCGCTACGCCCGGCGTCGGGACAACCAGGCCGACGAGATCGTGGGCTCAGCGGCCGAGACCGCCGACCGGATCCTCGGTCCACTGCCGGACCTGCAGTTCCTCGTGACCGGCGGGGATCGCCCCCTGCTCAACGCGGCGCTGAAGGCGGTGCACCCCAGGCTGGCGGCGCTACCCGATCGGCGCCCACCTCGGCGTCGGCACCCCGGACGCCAAGATGCTCGCGGTGATCCCCGATCGCGTGCTCGCCGTCCAGATCCGGATCGGCGGCCCACAGCCCGATCCAGGGCGCAGGACCGCTCGACCCGTCGACGGACTGAGCGCAGGTCTAGTCTCGAATGGGGCACGACCAGGCACCCAGTCGTGACCCCGGTGTGGGGAGGCGCCATGAATCTCGAGAAGGTCATCTTCGGCTTCTTCGTCCTGCTCGCGGCGACGCTCAACTTCGGCTTCGTCATCGGGGACATCTCCGACCCGTCGGTGCACAACCCCTACGAGCTGTTCGCGGCCATCGTCGTGAACCTCATCGCCACCGTCCTGAAGTTCGGTGATCGGACGCAGATGGGGGCGGTGCACCTGGCCACCTCGCTGGTCGCCGACCTGCAGCTGGTCGCCGCAGGAGTGGTCTGGGTCGTCGCCGACCAGGCGGCCGGCGGGATCAGCGGCTCGGCGATGGCCAGCGTGGTCTCGCTTGCGGCAGGGGCGCTGCTGGCGAACATCGTGTCGGTCATCCTGCTGATCGCCGAGACGCTGCAGTTCTCCCGCAGGTAGCCCGCCATGGGCAACCCGCTGCTGACGTTCTGGCACATGTTCGTCGAGCCGCGTCCCGACCAGTCGGGCCAGGGGCGCCCGGATCTCGAACCGCGGGAATCCTCGCTCCGCACCGTCCCCTCCACAGGTCCGATCTTCCTGGTGCTGCGCCGCATGCGGATCCCGTTCATCGTCCTGATCCTGGTGTTCGCGATCAGCGTGCTCGGCCTGACGCTCATCCCCGGTGCTCAGCCCGATGGTGGCAGCGAGCCGATGAGCTTCTTCGACGCGTTCTACTTCATGAGCTACACGGCCACGACCATCGGTTTCGGGGAGATCCCGTACCCGTTGACCATCGACCAGCGGCTGTGGGTGACGTTCTCGATCTACTTGGCCGTGATCGGGTGGGCCTACGCGATCGGCACGTTGCTGTCCCTCCTGCAGGACCGGGCCTTCCGCAAGGCCGTGGAGACCCAGCGGTTCGCCCGGCAGGTGGCCCGGATCCCCGAGCCGTTCCTCATGCTGGTGGGCTACGGAGAGGCTGGGGCGTTGGTTGCCCGGACCCTGGACGCCCGGCGCCGGCGCCTGGTGGTCGTGGATCGCTCGCAGGAGCGGATCGACGCGCTCGCACTCGAGTCCCTGCGCGCCGATGCCCCCGCCCTGAGCGCGAACACACGCGATCCGGAGACGCTGATGCTGGCCGGCTTGGCGAACCCACGTTGCGAGGGCGTCCTGGCGCTGACCGATGACGATGAGTCCAACCTCGTCGGTGGTGCAGTCCGTGCACCTGATCCGCCCGGGTCTGCCGGTCGTCGCCAGGGCCGAGAAGCCGACCAGCGCCCGACGCATGGAGCCCTTCGGCGAGCCCACCGTGGTGAACCCCTATGACGCGTTCGGTGACCGCCTTCGCGTTGCGCTGCGCACCCCGAGCCTGGCCCAGCTGGTCGACTGGCTGATCCTGCCCCCGGGCGCGCCGCTTCCGCCGCCCATCCATCCACCTGATTCCGGAGCGTGGGTCGTGGTCGGGTCGACGCATGCCGTCGGCGAGGTGGTCGATGACCTGCACGCTGTGGGAGTCCCGGTCACAGTGGTCGACCCGGCGTCCTCGTCCAGCGAGGGGACCGGTCCCGAGCAGCCGGGCTTCGCCGAACTTGCTGCGCGCTCCGTGGGGATTGTGGGAGCCGCCGATCGGGACACGCTGACCGTCTCCTATGTGGACGCCGCCCGAAGGGCGAATCCCTCGATCCTGGTCGTGGCTCGTCAGGAGTCCCCTGCGAATGACGCCCTGTTTGCCGCGTTGGCCCCGGATATCCTGCTGGTCCCCTCCGAAGTCGTGGCGCGCGAGGTGCTCGAGCGCCTGGCCAACCCGCACCTCTGGCAGTTCCTGCAGTCAGCCAAGGAGCAGTCCGAGCCGTGGGCGGCGCGGGTTCTGGAGGACCTTGTGGCCCGGGTCGGTGAGCCCTCGCCCACCGTGTGGGAGGTTAGCGTCGACGTGGTGCAGGCGCCCGCGCTCTGCCGGGCCCTGGCCGCGGGACCGGTCACTGTCGGTGAGCTCATGGCCAGTCCGTGGGTGCGCTCAGAGCGGCTGGGACTCATGGTGCTGATGCTCGAACGTTCGGGTCAGCGGATGCTGGTGCCGGACGAGGCGGTGGGACTGGCGGTCGGCGACATGCTGCTGATGGCCGGGGCTCCGGGAAC
Source organism: uncultured Actinomycetes bacterium (assembly GCA_963747335.1). Taxonomy (GTDB): domain Bacteria; phylum Actinomycetota; class Actinomycetes; order S36-B12; family CAIYMF01; genus Prado023. Next base: position 68,203 of record CAVVEV010000001.1, read on the forward strand.
CCAGCGCGCTTGGGACGCGACCCTGTATGAGGACGACCTGATGGCCTACGTGCTGTCCGGCGAGGCCGTCGCCACGTCGTGGTGGGGACGACGTCTGTTCCCCGGGCAGGGCTCGCCTGCCGGGTAGGTGCCGCTGCGCAACGGATGTGCTGTGGATGTCCACCCGCACGTGAGAACGTCCCTGTACGCGCCCCGGTGCCGGATGTTGATCCGGCAATTAGGACCAGTCGGACCTATCACCTAGAATCCCCCTAGTCGCGCGCCATGGTCTGACTCGGAAATCCACGATCCCATGGGCGTTCGCGCCGGCGATGAGGAACTACCTCACCGCCAAGAAGGGAATCAACAAGTCATGCGTCGCCTGTTCGCGCTCATCCTGAGCATGCTCCTCATCGTCCTCGTGGCGCCGCTGGCCAGTGCCGCGGTCGAGGCCACCTACTCCGGCGGTGGGAAGTCCGGCACGTCGGTCACGATGAACCGTGGCTCCGGCGACCAGTCGCTCGGGACCAAGCTCTTCGACCTGAAGGTGACCGGCCAGGGAACGCTGCCCGCCTACTGCATCGACATCCAGACGAACATCCGTCAGACCACCTACGTCGAAGAGGGCTGGAACACCATCGGGGAGGCGGCCGGGGCCAAGATCCTGTGGATCCTGAAGAACTCCTACCCGACCAAGACCGTTGATCAGGTGGCGGCGGCCGTGGGCACGGGAGCAAGCGGCCTCACGACGGAGGAGGCGATCGGCGCCACCCAGGCCGCCATCTGGACGTTCAGCGACGGGGCGACCTACGTGGACGGCGCCAACACGAAGGTCAACGCGGTGGTCGCCTACCTGACCGGTACGAAGAACGCTGGCTTGTCCACGCCGCCCGCGCCGTCGCTCTCCCTGACCCCGGGCGAGGCCACCGGCCCCGTCGGTTCCCGGGTCGGGCCATTCAGGCTGACGGTCTCCGACGGCGGATCCGCCGATCTGAGCCTCCTGCCCAACGTGGCGGGGCTGGAGGTCTACGCCCAGGCCTCCGGCGGCAGCCCGGTCACCTCCGCCACGAGCGGCGCCAACCTGTGGGTCCGCGTCCCTGCCGGCACCACCCCCGGTCAGGTGACCCTCCAAGCAACGTCCAAGACGACGGTGTTCGCTGGCCGGCTCTTCGTCAAGAAGTCCGGGGACCCCAGCCAGAAGTTGATCCTGGCACAGGACACCGACGCCACGTCCACCGCGACCGCCAATGCCAGTTGGACCAAGGCCCCGGCCAAGCCCAGCGCCACGATCGATGCGGACTGCGTACCCAGTGGCGGCGCCGCCGGCACTGTCACGCTGGAGAACCAAGCGGTGCTTCCGGGCGACTCGGTGGAGTTCACCGTCAGGGTCCCCGGCCGGAACGACGAGAAGGTCACGGTTGCTGCCGGACAGACCAGGACCGTGGACTTCATCCTGCCCGAGGACGCCACCGAGAACACCGTCGAGGTGACTGCTCCCGGCATGGAGAAGGTGTCGGAGACGGTCACCACCGACTGCCGGATCTCCGATCCGAAGGCGACCATCTCGGCTCGCTGCGAGCCTGCTCCCGAGGGCGGCGCCACGGTGACCATCGACCTGAGCAACCCGGTTGAGGACGGCAACAGCCAGACCGCGGTGAGCACGACCTTCACCGTGTTCGTGGGCGGTGCCCGGCAGACCATCGGCGGTAAGGACTCCTGGACAGTCGCCCCCAAGGAGACCCTGCCGCTGACCCTCACCCTGCCTGAGGGGACCAAGGACGCCACGGTCGTCGTCAAGGCCGATGACAAGCAGGTCGCCGAGAAGACGGTCACCACCGACTGCGCGATTGGCGCCGAGCCGAAGGCCACCGTCGCGGGCAAGTGCCTGCCACAGGGCGGCGCTGACGTCTCCATCGACCTGAGCAACGATCCAAAGCTCGGCCAGGGCCAGACCAGCGTGCCGGTGACCTTCACGGTGCTGGTCGACGGCAAGCCGCAGGCGATCGACGGTGCCACGTCCTGGGCCGTCGCCCCCGGCGACAAGAAGCAGCTGACCTTCACACTGCCCGAGGACTCGGGCAGCCCTGTGATCAGCGTGGTCGCAGATGAGCGGACCATCGCCACGCAGACGGTCAGCACCGATTGCACCGTTCCGGCCACGCCCCAGTCCACGGTCCAGAGCGCCTGCCTCGTCCAGCCGGGCGGCGGCGCCCAGGTCAGCGTGGTCCTGGCCAACACGGCCACCCCCGCCGAGGGGAAGACCGCGCTCGACGCGTCCTTCACCATCGAGGTGGACGGCACGCCCCAGGTGATCGACGGTGCCACGTCCTGGACCGTCGCTGCGGGCAAGAAGCAGGAGTTGGTCTTCACCGTGCCCGAGGACTCCGGGAACCGCACGGTGGTCGTCAAGTCCGGTGGTGCCCAAGTCTCCCAGCAGGTCGTCTCCACCGACTGCCAAGGGATCGTGGTCGACGCTGCGGGCATCTGCCGGGCTGACACGCCGTTCTACACTCGGTGAACGTCGAGTCCCAGAACCTGCCGGCCCTGGATCCGGCGACCAACAAGCCGTACCAGGTGAAGGTCGAGTGGCTGCAGGCCGACGCGAGCGGTGCGCTCGTGCTCAAGGACGGCAAGCCGGTCGCGGCGTTCGATCCGGCGACCAACCAGCCGTATGTGGACACCTACATGTTGGACAACGGCAAGCTCGCCACCGGCGAGCTGCTCTGGAAGGGCGCGAAGGTCGATGCCCAGGGCAAGCCGATCGACTGGCCCGGCTGGGACCAGAGGGCCGACGGCACCTGGGTTGAGGTCCCCGACGGCGGAGTTCGGCCGGCAGCGATCCTGCGCGTGAGCGTGAATCCGACGCTGGACACTGTTGCGCTGTACCCGCCGGCAACCCCGGGATGCAACGCGAACCCTCCGGCGAATGTGAGCGGCGTCGAGGACGAGGTCGACACGCCTGACGTGCCCGAGGCGGTCGAGGAGACCGACGAGGCAGTGGTCGCCGGCAGCGAGGATGAGCTGGCCAAGACCGGTGGGGACCTCGGTCCGGTGCTGGCGCTGAGCCTGATGGCCCTCGTCAGTGGTGCGGTCCTGTTCGGCACGGGTCGACTCGCAAAGCGGTGATGATCGAGCCGGGTGAGGCGTAGCCCTCGACCGGCGTGGGACGACCTGACGGCCCGGGAACCTCCATGAGGCTCCCGGGCCGTCGCGCGTCCGTGGTTGGCTGTGGTCATGGACAGCTTCGACCTCTCTGCGCTGATCCGGCCCACCGCGACGGACAACCCGCTGCGCTTCACCCTCGACGTCCCCGACGGGCTCCAGCAGGGTCGCGGCGCCTGGGGCGGTGTGGTGACCGGGGCCATGGTGGCTGCGGCGCAGCAGGTGGATCCCCGCCCGGAGATGGCGGTGCGCACCCTGAGCGCCCAGCTCGTCGCCCCAGTCCTGGTCGGCCGGCTGACGCTCCACGTCGAGGAGCTGCGCCGCGGCTCGGCGACGAACACCCTCGCGGTACGGGGCCTCGACGGGGACGGCGCGCTGCTCGCCCACGGCGTCGTCGTCCTCGGTTCCGCCCGCAGGGGCGAGGCGATGCCGGACGGCCCCGAATGGCTGAGCGTGCTGCCACCCCACGAATTGGCCGCCGGCCCGGAGTCAGTTCCCGAGGCTCCGGTGGGTCCACCGCTTGCGCCCGACTTCACCGTGCACCTGGAGATGCGCCCGATCTCCGGAATCCCCTATCAGGGCGCCGACACCGACGAGACCATGGGCTGGGTGCGGCCGCGGGGCCGGCTGGAGCGGGTCGACGCCTCGGTGGTCACGGCGCTGGCTGATGCGTGGTGGGTCTCGGTCATGGCCCGCATGGACCGCCCCCGGCCGGCCGCGACCGTGGGGTTCACCCTCGACTACGCCAGCGATCCGACCACCCTCCCTCGTGATGGTGAGGGTGGGATCGAGCCCCTGTTCCACCGCGGGCGGAGCGTGGCTGCCCGGGAGGGGTTCACCGTCGAGACGCGCGAGCTCTGGACGCGCGCCGGTCACCTGGTCACCTGGAACACCCAGACCGTGGCCGTCATCAAGTAGCGGACGACGCGTCGGAGGCGGAGCATGTGGGCAGAGCGCGCACGGGCGTCCCGCGCAGTCCTGGTCGGCGAGTACTGGGACAAGCGCACGGGCCTGTTCCGGATCGAGGCTGGGCTGCGGGGCAGACTGGGTTCCCTCCTGCCCTGGGGGAAGTGGCACTTCTGGTGGCAGGCGCATGGGCTCGAGGTGCTGCTGGACGGCTATGAGGCCGGTGATCCTGCGGCCGGCTCGCGGGCTGCGCAGCTCATCCGGGGGGTCGCCCGCCGCAACCACGGGGATGTCACTGCGAACGACTACTACGACGACCTGGCCTGGATGGGCCTGGCGACGCTGCGAGCCCATGACCGGGGCCTCATCGACGCACGCCTCCCCATGGCCTTGGCCGATGCTGTCGCGGACGGCTGGGACGCGCGCCTGGGTGGTGTCCGGTGGCGCGTCCACGACGAGTTCCGCAACGTCGCGGCGACCGCTCCCTCGGCGATGCTCCTGGCACGTGCCAGCCAGGTGGACGGGGATGCTCGTCGGCTCGGGATCGCCCGCGAGGCATCGGACTGGCTGCACTCCACGTTGGTGGAACACTCCGGGATCGTGTGGGACGGCTGCCGTCCGAGAGAGGGGGTGCTGGTGCCCGAGGGTCGGCTGTGGTCCTACAACGTGGGAACCGTGGTGGGCCTCGACGTCGTGCTCGCGGGGATGTCCGACGAGGTGGAGTCCCAGCGTCGACTGGCCCGTGCCGCCAGCGTGGCGCGGGCGGGATCATCGGCCCTGCGAGCCGGGTGCCTGGAGGTGGGCGAGGCTGTGGCCCTGATCGCCCAGGGCTCAGCCGATGCGGCGCCTGACTCGGGGATCTGGCAGGACGAGGTGAGTGACGGAACGGGCGCTGATCCGCAGCTGTTCAGGGGGATCCTGGCCCGCTACACCTCGGACCTGGTCCTGGCTGACCCGACCCTGACCGACATCGCGCCGGACCTCGTGGCCCAGGCTGAAGCGGCCAGGGAGGCGCGCGACAGCAGGGGACGCATCGGGGCCGAGTGGGATGTGGACCGGCAGCGGCTGACGCGTCGAGGTCCGGCGCCCACCCTGGCCGCACACCTGAGCGGGGCGCTGACCCTGGGCAGCGTGGCTCGCCTGGAGCGTGCGGGACTCACCTGACGGCGCGCACCACGAGCGTGTCCGCTAACGAGTCACCGATGCGCTGGTGCTCGCCGGACACGAGCATGGCGATCAGCCCGACCGCCCCGAAGAACATGGCGTCCACGACCAGCAGCAGCCAGCGGAGCGCGAACTGGCTTCGCGTGGGCTCACCGCCGTCCAGACGGACCACCCGAAGCTGGAGCCAACGCATCGCCACCGTCTGCCCACCGCGGCGTCGGGGCAGGTGCGCCCAGTACCACCAGCTGATCGCGACCGCCAGGACCAGAAGCGACAGGATCACCGGGACCGCGATCAGGAGCTGTCCGAGGCTTCCGTCCGGGTTGCGCGGCAGGAGCAGGAGGATCAGCGCCGTCGGGACCAGCGTGATCAGGGCGACGAGTGCCAGGTCGACTGTGAACTGAACGACTCGCAGCGCGACGATCGGCACGCGATCGAGGAATCCAGCGGGCGCCGCGGTCGGGCGGTCCTCGGTCGCGGGCACGACGGCCATCTTATGGTCGACCCCAGCACGCTGCCCGAACCTCACCTATCGTGGTCAAGTGCGTTTCCTCGCCCTGGTTGCCGCCCTGGTCGGGGCCCTCGCGATCCTCACGCTCGGCCGTGGCCTCGCCCTTCCCTGGGAGCCGGGATGCACACTCACATCCGCATCCGGCGAGATCCTCGCCGAGGGCTCGCCCGATGAGGTGTCTGTACTTGTTTCGTCGGCGGACGGCGATTTTGGCCGCGCACTGGGTGCCGGGCCGGCTCTGTCATGCCGAATCAGCCCCATCGCGGCCACGGACACGCCCAAGGAGCCGCCGCTCGGCCTGACGCCCCGGGCGCAGGCGCTGCGCGCTGAGGTGCGCGACCAGTTCGGGGACCTGCCCGAGGGTGGTTTCGGTCCCGAGGAGACCCTGCCAGGGCGCAGCCCGGGCGGCGAGCACTCGCGCGGTCGGGCGATCGACTTCTTCTTCCGCCCCTACGAGGAGGCCTCGCAGCAGGAGGCGGGGTGGCGGCTGGCGAACTGGGCGGTCGCCAGCGCCGAGCGCCTGGGAATCCGGACCGTCATCTACCGCGACCGGATCTGGACCGCCCGGCGGTCGATGCAGGGCTGGCGCGAGTACCGGTTCCGCGGTCCGGACCCGGACAACCCCGTCAACCGGCACCTCGACCACGTCCACGTGGACGTGGCCTGACAGCCAGGGTCGATGATCGGGACGTTCCGGCACGAATGCCGCCGATCGGGTGACGATCCGGGCGCGCATACCGCCGTTCATGGTTGCTACCTTCTTTGACCTACGGTCGCGTAGGGGGGTACTCGTGCGAGCACGTCGAGTGATGACGGTCGCCGCCCTGTGCCTTGCGCTCGGCGCCCAACCGGCCGTCGGCGCCCCATCAGGTCCTTCTGCTGTGACCACCGGGTCAGGGGTTGCGGTGTCGGTGCAGCACGCGTCTGCGGGTCTGGGGGCAGCGGTGGGCACGATCAGCGCGACCGCCTCAGTGCTGCCCAGTGGCCGACTGCGCGTGCACCTGCGGACGCACGTCCGCTCGGTGCAGTTCAAGTACGTCGTGTCTGGTCGATCGAGCCGGTCCATGACCGTGCGGGTGCGGGGCGGGGCAGCCCGGGTGACCCTGCCGCAGTCGGCCACGTCAGTTCGGGTCAGGGGTGCGGCAACCTCATCTCGGCGGGCGACGGCGTGGACGCGGGTCCGCATCGTCTCGTCCTCGGCAGGGGACCAGCCGCCGTCCCCGGAGACGATCGCCGCCTGGGAGGCCGAGCTTCTCGGACTGGTCAACGAGGTGCGAGCGTCGGGCCACACCTGCCCCGGCGGCGAGCACCATGGACCCGCCCCGGCGCTGGCGCGCGATCCTGCACTGGATGCGGCGGCCCGCGGCCACTCCTCCTGGATGGCCGAGGTCGGCCGGCTCTCCCACGAGGGCCGAGGCGGGTCGTCCCTGGGAGCCCGCCTCTCTGCAGCGGGGTACGCATGGAACAGGGCTGCCGAGAACGTGGCCGCAGGTCGGCCCAACCCGGCCCACACGGTGGCTCAGTGGCTGGGTTCCTCGGGTCATTGCCGCGAGCTGATGAACCCCGCGAACACCGAGACCGGGATCGGGTACTCCTATTCGACGGTCTCGGTCTATCGGCACTTCTGGACTCAGGACTTCGCCGCTGCGTGAGGGGGTGGGCCTGGCCACGGGACGAGGTTTGGCTCTCCGAGCTCCGGGGTAGGTATGATCAGCACCCGGCACAATGCCGACTTCGTTGAGCAACGTTTCCTCACCTGGCCCTATGGCGGCCACTCAGACGCGTTGAAGACGACACGCCCTGAGAAGAAGGAACACCGTGGCTGATCACGCCCCGCAATCCCGCGCGCCCCGATCCGGACCGCGCACGACGTCTGCTGCCCCTGCAAAGGCCGCCAGGAAGTCCGGTACCTGGAAGGGTGCCGAGTCGACCGGTACCTGGAAGGGCACCAAGAAGGCTGGAGCCTGGAAGGGCACCAAGACGACCGGTACCTGGAAGGGCGCCAAGCCCGTGGCCGGGGAGCGCACCACGACGTCCCGTCGTGACTCCGCCGCCCCGGCGCGCCCCGCCTGGCGTGATCGTGACGACCGTGCCCCCCGCCCCGAGCGCGCCGAGCGCCCCGCCCGCACGGAGCGCCCCCGCACCGAGCGCACCGAGCGCCCGGAGCGCACCGAGCGCCCGGAGCGCACCGAGCGACCCCGCACCGATCGCCCGGAGCGCACCGACCGTCCGTCGCGTCCCGGCCGTCCGAACCGCAACCCCCGGTACGACCGTGGCCCCCGCAACGACCGCCGCGACCGCGCCGATCGTCCGCAGCAGGCCCCGCAGGTCCCGGCGCTGACCGGGCCCAACGCCTTCGTGGACCTCGGCGTCCCCGCCTCCCTGGCAGCCGTCCTGGTCAGCCAGGCGATCACCGAGCCCACGCCGATCCAAGCGATGACGATCCCGGCTGCCCTGAGCGGTCGCGACGTCCTCGGCCGGGGCCGGACCGGCTCGGGCAAGACCCTGTCGTTCGGCCTGCCGATGCTCACGATCCTCTCCGGCCCTCGCCAGACCCGGCGCCAGCCGCGCGGGCTGATCCTGGCCCCGACCCGTGAGCTCGCGATGCAGGTCCTCGACGCGCTCACACCGCTGGCCGCGACCCTGGGCATGCGCACCCAGCTGATCATCGGGGGAAGCTCCTACGACCGCCAGATCCGTGGGCTGGAGCGCGCGGACATCGTCGTGGCCACACCGGGGCGCCTGGTCGACCTCGCGGATCGCGGGTCCGTCGACCTGAGCCAGGTCAAGGTCGTCGTGCTCGACGAGGCCGACCACATGGCGGATCTGGGCTTCATGCCCGAGATCGAGGCCATCATGGGCCGGCTTCCGGAGGACGTGCAGGGGTTGCTGTTCTCGGCCACGCTCGACCACGACGTCGACCGCCTCGTGCGCAAGTACCTGCACGAGCCGCTCGTGCACAACGCTGACCCGGCCACCGCGACCGTGGGCACGATGGAGCATCACCTCGTGCTCGTCCACCCCAAGGACAAGGACGCGGTCACGACCGACATCGCCCTGCGCCGCGGCCGCACCGTGGCCTTCGTGCGGACCCAGATGGGGGCCGACCGCCTGGCCGGACAGCTCGAGGCCGAGGGCGTGCGCACCGCCGCCCTGCACGGCGGGATGAAGCAGGGGATGCGCACGCGCACCCTCGAGGACTTCAAGCGCGGTCGCATCGACGTCCTCGTGGCCACCGATGTCGCGGCCCGCGGACTGCACGTGGACGACATCGACCTGGTGCTCCACGTCGACCCGCCGCACGGCCCCAAGGAGTACCTGCACCGTTCGGGCCGCACCGCCCGTGCCGGGGCCTCGGGCACCGTGATCTCGCTGGCCACATTGCGCCAGCAGCGCTCGGTCACCGCGATCACCACCAAGGCAGGCGTGAATCCCGCCGTCCTGCGCGCACGGCCCGGCGATGAGGCCCTGCACGCGCTCATCAGCTGAGCCAGCGCCCATCCGACACGGGCAGCCCACCCAGGGAGCCCGTGTCGGATGCCAGCGTCGTGTCGACCGGCCCTGCGACCGGGTGGCAGGATGCGTTCGTGGCTGACACCGACTTCACCTGGAACAGCGTCCTGGTCGACGGCAACTGGATCCGCTATCGCGTGGCAGGCCCAGTGGACGCGCCGCCGATGATCCACCAGCACGGCTTCGCGATCTCGGGCAGCTACCTGCTGCCCACCGCGGAGCTACTCACGGACTCCTTCCGGGTCTACGTGCCCGACCTGCCCGGATTCGGCCGCAGCCCGAAGCCGGCTCAGCCCTTGAGCATCGAGGAGCTGGGCACCTCCCTGAGCCACTTCATGGACGCGGTCGGCCTCGACCAGGCGGTCGTGGTGGGCAACTCGCTGGGCTGCGCGATCACCGCCGAGCTGGTTGCCCAGGACCCCGAGAAGGTGTCGAAGGCGGTCATGGTCGGCCTGGCGGGAGGCCCCCACAACCGGCCGCTGGCCAAGGCGTTGGTCCAGATGGCCCGAGACGGACTGGTCGAACCCCCCGCCCTGCTCACGGTGGCCGGCCCGGACTACCTGCGCTTCGGCATGATCCGCGCGATCAAGCTGTTCGACAGGATGACGAAGTTCCCCGCCTACGAGCGCTTCATGTCGTTGCCCGTCCCGGTGATGGTCGTGATCGGCAGCGAGGATCCGCTGAGGCCCCCGTGGCGCAACATCAGCAGGGCGATGGCAGACCTGCCGCCCGGCGTGACCATCGTGCTGTTCCAGGGTGCCGCGCACGCCATCAACTTCACCCACCCGCGGGAGCTTGCCAGCGCGATCCGGCAGTACGTCGCCGGTGACGAGGTCCGGATGGACGCCGACAATCCGACAGGGCTACCGGTCCTGCAGCTGAAACGACCTGTGTGATCGTTCGCCCGGGCCACCTGTGAGGACGGCCGTGCGCCGCTGTGCGTCCCAATTGCGTCGCAATGGGTGCTTCTCGCGGGCATGGGGTGCCGCGGGATCGCGCGGAGGGGGGAGAATGCGCGCATGGGCAAGACCGTGATGATCGTCGAGGACGACGAGGAGATCCGCCTGGTGCTGCGCTATGCGCTGGAGGATGAGGGGTACCGCGTCCTCGAGGCGGCCAATGGCGAGCAGGCGCTCGTCCTGGGCCAGGACGAGGACCCGGACGTCCTGCTGGTGGACCTGAGGCTGCCGGGCATCCACGGGCTGGACGTCGTGCGCAGCGTTCGGGCCACCAGTCGCGTGCCGATCATCATCGTGACCGCCCAGGCCGACAGCCATGACGTCGTCTCGGGCCTGGAGGCGGGAGCCGACGACTACGTCACCAAGCCGTTCATCACCAAGGAGCTGCTGGCCCGGATCCGCGCCCAGATCCGCCGCGCCAGTGACATCGAGGTGGACCATGGCCTGCTCGAGTGCGGCGAGGTCCGGCTGCGTCCCGACACCGCTGAGGTCCAGGTCGGTGAGCGGATCGTTCCGCTGAGCCCCACGGAGTACAAGCTGCTCGCCGAGCTCATCGGCGCCCGTGAGCGCGTGGTGAGCCGCGACGACCTGCTGCGCAACGTCTGGGGCTACCGCAACCCGGGCGACGGTCGAGTCGTCGACAACCTGGTCTATCGCCTGCGGGCGAAGATGGAGGCCGACCCCGCAGAGCCGGTGCACCTGATGACCGTGCGCGGGTTCGGCTACCGGCTCAAGGCCTGACCCGTGCGATTCGGCCTGCGGACCCGGGTCGCCCTGGTGTTCGCCGTTCTGTCCATGGTGGTCGCCGTCCTGGTGGCCAGCGGGATCTACCTGGTGAGCCGGAGCTACCTGACCAACCAGCGCCAGTCTGCTGGCCTCACCCGAGCCCTTCTCGATGCTCGATCGGTCGATGCCGCGATCGCCGGTGGGACACCCCCCGGCGAGGTGCTGAACCAGCTCCCGGTGGTCGGGGCCTCGTTGGCCCTGATGCGCGTCGGCCAGGAGTGGTACTCGCGGGGGAGCACCATCGCCACCTCAGAGATCCCCGTGTCGCTGATCGACCTCACCCTGACCGAGGGCGGGGCCCAGCAGACCGTCCTGATCGGCGGCCAGTACTACTACGCCGTCGGCGTGTACACGCGGTCGGGCCTGTACGTCGAGCTGTTCCCCCTGAGCGACCTGCTCGAGACCCTGCGCAACGGCGCCCTGCTCCTTGCGCTCCTGGCTGTCGGGGCGTTCGTCGTGGGCGGAGCCATCGGGCGCTACGTCGGGAACCGGCTCATGCGACCCCTGCAGCGACTGGGCGCCGGTGCCCGTCAGCTCGCAGACGGCGACCTCTCGGTGCGCCTGCCGGACACAGGGGATCCTGACCTGGATCCGATCTCCGACTCGTTCAACGAGATGGCCGTCGCGGTCGCCTCCCGGATCGAGCGGGAGCGTCGCTTCGTCGCGAATGTCAGCCATGAGCTGCGCTCGCCGCTGACGACCGTGGTGGCCACCGCCGAGCTCCTCGAGGAGCACCACGACACCTTCCCGCCGCGGGAGGCGCGACTGGTCACCAGCCTCGCCACCCAGTCCCGACGACTCACCCGGATCCTGCTGGACCTGCTGGAGATCTCCAGCGTGACGGCTCGGGCGCCGGTGCAGCGCGACGCCACGGACATCGCGGCACTCATCGAGGCCGTGCTCTCCGGACGGAACCTCGAGACCGCCCTGCTCCACGGCGATCGACCGGTGGTCGTGACGGATGCCCGGCGCGTGGAGCGTGTGATGGCGAACCTGATCGACAACGCGACACGTCACGGCCACGGTGTCCGCCAGATCCTGATGGTCGCGGGGGAGGGCCGGGTACGCATCCACGTGGACGACGCCGGCCCGGGGGTGGACCCCGACGAGGTCGAACGGCTCTTCGAGCCGTTCGCGCGTGGTGGCTTGGCTGAGCGGCGGGTCGAGGGAGCGGGCCTGGGTCTGGCCATCGTCCGGGAGCAGTCGGAAGCGATCGGAGGGCGTGTGGATGTGGCGGCCTCCCCGTTCGGTGGGGCGCGGTTCACCCTCGACCTGCCTGCGGAGGTCGCCCCGTGATCCGCGTGCGACGAGTTGTCGCCCTCGCAGCCCTGGGCGTGGTGCTCACCGGGATCGCTGGGTGCGGGGTCACCGTGCAGGAGGAGGCCCAGTCCCTTCCCAGCGGTGCCCTGCCGACGGTGGCGCCGACGCCGACGCCCAGCCCGACAGCGCAGGAGGCCACGGTCTACTTCGTGTCCGGCCCTGGGCTCGAGGGAGTGGCCGAGCCGGTCAGCGACCGCTCAGCAATCGGCGTGATGGCCGCCCTGGCCGCGGGCCCTCCGGTGGCGCGTCAGGCTGACCTGCGCTCGCTGCTCATGGACCCCCTGACCGGGATCCCGATGCTGAAGGCCCTGTCTGAGGGCCCGAACGGCCTGGTGGTCCTGGAGAGGACGGATGCCTTCACCCTCCTGCCCGCCAACGACCAGGTGCTCCTCGTGGGTCAGGTGGTCGCCAGCCTGGATGACATCGGGCTGGGCAGCGTGATCATCGTCGACGAGGGGGGGAACCCCGTGCCACTGGCCCTCCCCGACGGTCGTGTCCTCGAGGGCCCGGCGACGGCGCTGGACTACGCGTCCCTGCTCATCGATCCTGAGGGCTGACACCGGGACTCAGCGCGGGGATACCCGCATGAGCGCCGGTCGGTCCGGTCGGATCGTCACGAGCGGCAGCGCACGGACGGGCGGCCCTGTGGGCGCCAGTCGAGCGGCGCGGCAGACCATGGCCAGGCAGAGGACCGCCTCGGCATAGGCGAAGTCCCGGCCGATGCACATCCTGGGACCCGCCCCGAACGGGATGTAGGCGTTGCGGAGCCCGGACGCACCCTCCGCGGCGAGGAACCGATCCGGGCGGAACTCCTCAGGCTCCTTCCAGGCCGCCGGGTGGCGGTGCACGAGCCACGGGCTGAGGATCAGCAGGGACCCGGCCGGGATGTGGGCGCCGCTGAGTTCCATCGCAGCCGTGGTGCTGCGGGTGATCAGCCACGCAGGGGGATGCAGCCGCATCGCCTCGTCGACCACAGCACGGGCGACGCGCAGCTGAGCGAGCAGGGACATGGTGATCACCGGAGCCCCCGCCGTGCCGTCCGGGAGGAGACCGGTGCGGGGGATCGACGCACCGAGGACGTCGTCGGCCTCCTGCGCCACCCGGTCGGCGACCTCCGGGTGCGCCCCCAGCAGGACGAGTGCCCAGGTGAGCGCGGAGGCCACGGTCTCGTGTCCTGCCACCAGGAACGTCACGATCTCGTCGCGGATCTCGCGCCGGTCCAGGGTCGAGGCCTGGAGCATGTCGAGCATGTCGGGTGGGTTGCTCGGCCCCTGGGCGGCGCGCTGGGCCAGGATCGCCTCCACTGCGGCATCGAGCTCTGACAGCGCGCCGGCCATCCGGCGGTTGCCCGGTGTCGGGATCCAGGTCGGCAGACGCAGAGGCATGCGGGCCATGGCCACGACCTCGCCCAGGGCGGTGAGGGTGGCCCTCGCGAGCCGGTCGGCCACCGGGCCGAGCTCGTGGCCGAACAGCGAGTCGCCGACCACCTCGAGGGCCACCGTCATGACCTCGGCGTCGATGTCCACGACACCGCCGTCGCCGACCTCCCGCAGGCGCTCGACCAGTCCTGAAGCCGCGCGGGCGGTGTGCTCGGCCACCCGCGGCAGGGTGTCGGCATGGAAGGCGGGCTGCAGGACACGGCGGTGCTCGCGCCAGAGTGGGTTGTTGCTGGTCAGCAGGCCCTGGCCCGTGACTCGCGACAGCGCGCGGTACTGGATGGTGTCCTTGGTGACGTCGCGCGACCTGCCCACGAGCACCATGCGGACGTCGTCGGGGTGGCTGACCATGTACGTCGGCGGTGACGGGATCGGGAACTGCACGACGTCGCCGTGCACGCGCCACTGCTCGGCGAGGAACGCCAGGGGGTCATCGCCGATGCGTCGGATCGCACGCAGCATGTCCCCGCCGGTCGGGCCCGGGGCAGTGACCGGGGTCCGACCGTGCCGACGTGGGCTTTCGGGCAGGTCAGCGTCCCGTCGTGACGTAGTCCACGAGGGCGGAGCGCTCCCACTCGAGGTGCGAGATTCGAGCGGCCACGATGTCGCCGATGCTCACGATCCCCACCAGGGCGCCCTCGGAGACCACCGGGACGTGGCGGATGCGCCCGGCGGTCATGACCGTCATCACCTCGTCGATCGAGGTGTCCGGGGTGCACGTGGTGACCTCACTGGTCATGATCTCAGCGACCTTGACCCGGTCGAGGTGGACCAGCCGGGACTCACGGAACGACGGCAGGCCACCGTCACTGCGCAACGCGCGCACGATGTCGCGCTCGGACACGATCCCGTCGATGTGCGCGCCATCGGCGGAGACGATCATCGCGCCGATGCGATGCTCGGCCAGGGCATCCACGAGCTCGGTCAGCGTCGCCTCCGGTGAGATGGTCGCGACCTGCGAGCCCTTCGCCTTGAGCACGTTCTTGATCATCGGTACCTCCTGTGGCGGACCGTCCTGCTGATGGGGCAACCGTAGTGGACGGTCCCGGTGCCTGAGAAGCAGGCTGTGGCGCCTTGCGCGTCGCAGTCCTGTCGCGGGCGATCGGGGATGCCATCCGCAGGTGTGGATGATGTCGGGCGCCCTCGGACATGGCCGGGCGTCCCGCCCGGGGCCTTTCATCCGAACGGCTGATCGGTGCCTCGCCGGCTGTGACCACGGCCCGTTCCGGGGCATACTGGTGAACGTGGGGGACGAGGACTACGAGGTTGAGCGCCGCCTGCGCAGGGGCCGGCGCACGTTTGTCGTGGGCACCCTTGCCCTGGTCGGCGCCCTCGTCGTTGGCGGCGCCTGGGTGAATGCCCAGACTCCCGCTGCGGTCGCCCTGGCCCCGGTCTCGGCACAGCCCGCACCCGCGCTCAGCCAGCGCAGCGCGGACGCCCAGGCTGTGACGGATCGCCTGGCCCGGGCGTCGGGGCGGTCGATGGAGTCGCTGGCGGCCCAGATGCCCGGCGCCGTCGAGAACCCCCTGGAGTCCGAGGCGCCCACCGTGGCAGGGGCCCAGGCCGCGAGTGGTGAGTACGCCGACACCCTGGCCGCCCTTGACGAGGCCGAGAAGGCCGCTGCTGATCAGCTCGCGATGACCGAGGAGGAACTGGCCCAGGCCGAGAAGGACCGGGAGAAGGCGGCCAAGGACCTCGCGGCCGAGGAGGCGGAGGCAGCGAAGGCGATCGATGCAGCCATCGCCTCGGCCATCGCCGCCGCGCAGGCGCAGGCCGCGTACACGGTGCCCCTGGGCGGCGACTTCGGCGGAGCGGTGCCCACGGGGGGATCGACCAGCTCAGCGGAGGTGCTGGACCTCGTCCGGGCCAACTTCCCCGCTGATCAGGTGGGCAACGCCATGGCCGTGTCCCGCTGCGAGTCCGGGCACGGCAACCGGGTCAGCAAGCCCAACACGAACGGCTCCCGGGACTTCGGCGTGTTCCAGATCAACGATGGCGGGACCCTGCAGGCCGCCCTGCGCGCCGTCGGCGTGAGCTTCTCCGACATCACCGAGGCCCGCAAGAAGGCGTTGGACCCCGCCCTGAACGTCCGGATGGCGCGCGCGATCTGGGATTCCCGAGGCTGGCAGCCGTGGACGTGCGCCGCCAAGCTGAAGATCGTGTCGGGGCTCTACAAGAAGACCCCGGGGCCGATGGCGGGCAAGTTCGACGACTACGGGCGAGCGGCCAACGGCTAGAGCCAGCCACACCTGGACAGCCTGCGGTTGGTGTGTGGGGGCGGTCACTGCTCGTGCGCGGAGCGGCTGCGCACGGCGCCGGCGATCGCCAGCCCGAGCTGGACGAGGTACGCGACAAGCATCGCGACTCCGGCGACCGCGAAGACCGCCCGGGATGCCGCATCGTCGATCGCCCCTGCGGTCCAGGACGTGAGCGCGGTGTCGAGCGCGCCGCCGTCGGCCTCGTCGGGGACCGAGAGCGCGCCGACGAGGATCGCGACCCACAGCACCCAGCTGGCGACGACATAGCCGGAGCGGGTCGCCTTGCGCGCGCGGACCTCGCGATCGCGGAGCGTGATGATCGGGGGATCAGCAGGGCGCTGATCATGAGGACGCCGAAGATGAGGCCGACCACGGACAGCCACCCGAGCTCCCCTCCGACGAGGCCGCGTCCGATGAAGAAGAAGGCGGGCAGCAGGACGGCGAGGACCCACTGGGCGACGTAGACGAACCCGCCGGACCCGGTGATGCGCATCTCACGATATTAGGGCATTCCCGGCTCCGGGGGCCGGGTTGCCAGCAGGCGACGCAGCGACTCCAGCCGGGCGGGACCGGACTCGCCAGCCCCGCCTGACGCCGCGAATGCGTCGAGCGCGCAGTCCTGGGCGCCCTGAGTGTGCGGGCATCCACGTGGGCAGTCCTCCAGGGCACGGTCGAACTCCGAGAAGGCGTGCAGCACGCGGTCGGGGACCACGTGCGCCAGGCCGAACGAGCGCACGCCCGGGGTGTCGATGAGCCATCCGCCCTGTTCCAGGGGGATCGCGACCGCTTGGCTGGAGGTGTGCCGGCCTCGACCGGTGACCTCGTTGACGACTCCGGTCAGCCGGTCGGTGCCCGGGACCAGGGCGTTGACCAACGTGGACTTGCCCACGCCGGAGTGGCCGACGAAGCACGTCACCCGGTCCACGAGCTGGCGGGTCAGCTCCGCCAGGCCCTCGGGATCGACGGACCCGTCCTCGGTCATCCCACAGACGACTGCCGGGACAGCAAGTGCGGCGTAGAGGTCCAGGAGGCTGGCGGGGTCGGCGAGGTCGGACTTGGTCAGGACCAGCAGGGGCGCCAGGCCAGCGTCGTAGGCGGCCACGAGGCAGCGATCGATGAGTCCGGGGCTCGGCTCGGGATTGGTCAGGGCGGTGACGATCGCGAGCTGCTCGGCGTTGGCGACGATGACCCGCTCGTCAGGGTCCGAGTCGTCGGCGGACCTGCGCAGTACCGTGGTGCGCTCCTCGATCCGGACCACTCGGGCGAGCCTGTCGGGGCCCCCGCGCATGTCCCCGGTCAGCCAGACTGCATCGCCGACCACCACGGACTTTCGGCCCAGCTCCCGGGCCTTGACGGCGAAGATCGGCGTGTCCCCGTCATCGAGGATCGCAGTGAAGCGGCCGCGATCGACGGCGACGATGCGGCCGGGTGCCCCGGCCAGGTGCGAGGGACGGTCCTTGCTGCGCGGTCGTGACTTGCCCTTGCCGGGGCGGATCCGGACGTCGTCCTCGTCCCAGGTCCTCACGTGTCCCCGCCGAGCATGTCCCGCCACAGGGTGGTGAAGCCCGGCAGGGTCTTGCGGGTGGTGTCCACGTCGACGATCCGAACGCCGGGCACCCGCAGGGCGATCACTGCTCCGGCCATGGCCATCCGATGGTCGTCGTAGGTCTGGATGTCCCCGCCGTGCAGGGGGGCGGGGGTGATGCGCAGGGAGTTCTGCTTGGCCCGGACCCGCCCGCCCAACCTGTTGATCTCGGTGGACAGCGCCTCCAGCCGGTCGGTCTCATGCCCGCGGAGGTGACCGATCCCGCGAAGGCGGCTGGGAGTGCTCGCCAGTGCGGCGACCGCGGCCACCACGGGGGTCAGCTCACCCACGTCGCGCAAGTTGATGTCGATGCCGCTGACCTGCTCCGGACCGGTGAGGGTCAGACCCTTGCCCGTGAGCTCCGTGGTGGCGCCCATCTCGGTGAGGATCTCGCGCAGGTGGGCGCCGGCCTGGGTGGTCGATGCGGGCCAGCTGGGGATCGTCACGGTGCCGCCGGTGACCATGGCTGCTGCCAGGAACGGCGCGGCGTTGGACAGGTCGGGCTCGATGCTGCGGTCGACCGACGTGATCGGCCCCGGGGTCACCACCCAGCGTGCGTCGGTCGGGTCCTCGAGGGACACGGTGACCTCGACCCCGGACTCGCGCAGCATCTGCACGGTCATGTCCACGTGCGGCAGGGAGGGCAGGGGCTGGCCCTTGTGGCGCAGGTCCAGACCCTCATCGAATCGGGCGGCCCCCAACAGCAGGGCGCTCACGTACTGGCTCGACGCGCTGGCATCCATGGTCACCCTGCCACCGGGGACGGCCCCGGCCCCCCGCACGGTGAAGGGAAGGCTGTTGCGGCCATCGTCGGCGATCGTGACGCCCAGGGTCTCCAGTGCGTCCAGGATCGAGGCCATCGGCCGCATCCGGGCTCGGGGGTCGCCGTCGAAGCGGATATCGCCCTTGGCCAGACCGGCCACGACCGGCAGGAACCGCATGACCGTGCCCGCCAGCCCGCAATCGACATGGGCGGGGCCCTTCAGGGTGCCCGGCTGCACGTGCCAGTCGTCGCCGCTGGATGAGATCTCCGTGCCCAGGGCCCGCAGGCCCGCCATCATGAGCTTGGTGTCACGGGCCTTGAGCGCTCCGGTGATCGTGCTCGGACCGTCGGCCAGCGCTGAGAGCACCAGGGCGCGATTGGTCTGCGACTTGCTACCGGGGATCCTCACCTTGGCGCGCACGGGTCCCTCGGCCACGGGTGCTGGCCACGGATCCTCCTCAGCAGGCACGCGCGGCAGCCTATCGGACTGTGGCAGGCTGCATGGTGTGTGCGGACGATACGCGGCGGCCAAGGACACGGCCACTCTCGTGGAGGAGTTCCAGGTCGAGACCGTGATCGACTCCGCTCCGGCGCCCAACTACAACGTGGCCCCCACCAACCAGGTGGCGTTCGTCGTCGACAGGCCCGTCGACGTGCCCGATGAGGGGGAAACAGGGCTGCAGCGGCAGCTGCGCGTCGCCCGCTGGGGGTTGGTTCCCTCGTGGGCGAAGGACCCCAAGATCGGTGCCCGGATGATCAACGCTCGCTGGGAGAACGCCGCAGAGAAGCCTGCGTTCCGAGCCGCGTTCGCCAAGCGCCGCTGCCTCATCCCCGCCGACGGATACTTCGAGTGGTACCTGCCCTCTGGTGGCATGCCCGGCGCCGCCAAGCCTGTGAAGCAGCCCTACTTCATCCATCGCGCCGACGGTGCGGGTCTCGCCCTGGCGGGGCTGTACGAGTTCTGGCGTCCCTCTGCCGACCAGGAGTGGCTGGTGACCGTCACGGTGCTCACCACGGACTCGCTGGGGCCGCTGGCGGCGATCCATGAGCGGATGCCGGTGCTGATCGAGCCGTCCGGCTACTCGAGGTGGCTCGATCCCGGTGTGGCCGTCGATTCGGCCTTCGACGCAACGCTGCCACTTGACCTGCTCACCGCCTATCCGGTGAGCACGGCCGTGAACGCCGTGCGCAACAACTCCCCGGAGCTCCTGGATCCCCTCCCCGCTGAGCCTGCGCTGGGCGAGCTGTCGTGACGACCGTCTGGGACATCGAGACCCCGTCGGGACTGGCCCGGGCGCACGTGCACGCCGTCCCGCACGGTCGTCCACGGGCCTCGCTCGTGCTCGGCCACGGTGTCGGTCGCGGCGTGGACTCGATCGACCTGGTGGCGATCGCAGAGGCCCTTCCTGATGACGGCATCGAGGTTGTCCTGGTCGAGCAGCCGTGGCGGGTTGCGGGCCGCCGCCTGGGGGGTGCCGCGAGCACTCTGGACCGGGCCTGGGTCGCGTGCGTGAGGGACCTGCGCTCGCGCGGGATCGGGAGCAAGCGCCTCGTCGCCGGCGGCCGGAGCGCCGGAGCACGCGTGGCGTGCCGCACCGTGGGCGAGGTGGAGCCGGCCGCGCTGCTCCTGCTCGCCTACCCGCTGCACCCGGCCAGGCGCACCACCGTGACCGGTCCGGCTCCGACCCGGTTGCCGGAGCTGGTCGAGGCGGCCCGAATGGTGCCCTGCGTCGTCGTCCAGGGGACGCGCGACAGCCTCGGGACGCCGGGGGAGATCGCGCTGGGGCTTGCCGAGGAGGACGTCTCAGCGCGGGTGGTGCCGGTCGTCGCCGCGGACCACTCCTTCCAAGTGCCCTCCCGCGCGCAGACCACTACCGACGAGGCGCTGGTCATGGTGGTACGAGCGGCGCGATCGACGGCCCTGAGGATCGTGGACGGCCACTACTGACGCGCTCGGGGACTGTTGGCTCGTCACGCGGACCTGCGCCCGGACACGGCAGGATGGCGCACGTGGCGGACGTGCTGGTCGAGGGGCTCGAGACGCTGCGCTCCCAGGTGGATGCGCTGCGGCTCCCGCTGGCCGCACGGGACGCTCAGGACGCCGCTGCGGTGGCGGCGCGGGTCTCGGGGCAGATCAGCGACTACATCCTGCCGCGTCTGCGTTCGCTCGAGGCGCCCCTGCTGACCGTCGTCGGCGGCTCGACCGGGTCCGGGAAGTCCACTGTCGTGAACTCGCTGGTGGGGCACGTGGTGAGTCGGCCCGGTGTGCTGCGCCCGACCACCCGACACCCGGTGCTGGTGCACAACCCGTCCGACCAGCACTGGTTCGTCGACGACCGGGTCCTGCCGCGGCTGCCGCGGATCACGGGGGCTGACCCGGGGCTCACCGGGGCTGCCACGGGGCCGGGTCCGAGCGACGGCGACGACGTGTTCGGCCTTCGCCTGGTCGCCGATGCCCGGATGCCGGCGGGGCTGGCGCTCATGGATGCTCCCGACATCGACTCGGTGTCGACGGCGAACCGCGAGCTGGCCGCGATGCTGATGGCCGCTGCCGACCTCTGGCTGTTCCTCACGACCGCGGCGCGCTACTCCGACGCGGTGCCGTGGGCGGCGCTGCGGGCCGCGGTTGATCGCGACGCGGCCATCGCCCTCGTGCTCAACCGCGTGCCGCCCGAGGCAGTCGCAGAGGTGACCGCGCACCTGCGCGGGATCCTGGCCGATGAGGGACTCGGCGGGGCGCCGCTGTTCGTCATCACCGAGGCACCTCTTCAGGAGGGCCTGATCGCTGCGGCGGCGGTGGACCCCGTGCGACGGTGGCTGGGCGAACTGGCGGGTGACGCCGCGGCCAGGGCGGCCGTGGCTCGGCGGACCCTGGACGGTGCCATTGCCAACCTGTCCGTCGAGGTGCTCCCCGTGGCCGATGCCGCGGACCGCCAGGTGGTGGCTGCGGCCAGCCTGCGCGAGCTCGCCCGGGTCCCGTTCGACGCCGCGGTGTCCCATGTCGAAGAGCTGACGGCCGACGGCTCCCTCCTGCGCGGTGAGGTGCTGGCACGATGGCAGGAGTTCGTCGGAGCAACGGAGATGTTCCGGTCGCTGGAGACCGGCATGGCGCGCTTCCGGGACCGGATGTCGCGGGCGTTCCAGGGGGAGCCCGAAGTGCCGCGACAGGTCACTGAGGCGGTGGAGACCGGGCTGGCCAGGGTGCTGACCGATGAGCTGTCCGGGGCCCTCGAGCGGGCAGACGCCGCCTGGCGCGACGATCCGGTCGGCCGAGCACTGCTCGGTGCCCAGGACATGTCCCGGCCGCCGGCCGGTGCTCGGGCGCGGGCCGAGGAGCTGGTGCGCCAGTGGCAGGGTGACGTGCTGGAGATGGTGCGCACGGAAGGGGCCGGGAAGCGCTCCTCGGCCAGGGCGCTCGCGTACGGGGTCAACGGGACGGCCGTGGCGCTGATGGTCCTGGTCTTCAGCACGACCGGCGGGCTCACCGGGGCCGAGGTGGGGATCGCCGGCGGCTCTGCGGTGCTGGCCCAGAAGCTGCTCGAAGCTGTGTTCAGCGAGGATGCCGTCCGGCGGATGTCGGTCACGGCCCGGGAGCAGCTGTCCCGGCGAGTGCGCGATCACTTCGACGGCTATTGCGCCACGTTCACCGATCGGGTGGACTCCCTCGGGGTGGACCCCGACGCCGGCCCTGCGCTGCGACGCGCAGTGGCGCAGATCGTGGGGGCCCGCGAGCCGACCGGCCCGGCGGTGCTGCCGGCGGCCCCTGCCGACGCCGTCCCCACCCCGGCCCGGCGTACCCGCGTGCGCGACTGGTGGCGGGGGCGGGCATGAGGTGGAGCACGTCGGCGTCGGACCCGCGGCAGAGCCTCGCGCGGATGGATGCCGCGACCCTGGAGGAGCGGCTCGCAGGCCTGGATCGAGCAGCCCAGGCGGCCGGGGGGCGACTGCCTGCCGACGCAGTCCGGGCGGCCACGGCCGTGCTGGACCACTCCGCCCAGCGGCGGTCCCTCGGCCCGGACCTGACGGTGGTGGCCCTCGCCGGTTCCACGGGCGCGGGGAAGTCGACCCTGTTCAACGCGATCGTGGGGCAGCCGGTCGCCCGGGTGGCGGTGACCAGGCCGACCACCTCCGAGCCGTTGGCGGCCCTGTGGACCTCGCCGACCGCGGCGGCTGGGCTGCTCGACTGGCTCAAGGTCCCGCGCTGGCATGTGGTCGACAGCCCGTTCGATCCGCCGGAAGCTCGAGGGGCTCATCCTGCTGGACCTGCCCGATCACGACTCCACCTCCCTGGACCACCGGGCGCTGGTCGATCACCTCGTCGGGCGCGTCGACGTCATGGTCTGGGTGCTCGATCCGCAGAAGTACGCCGACGCCCTCGTGCACGACGCGTACCTGAAGCAGTTCGCCCACCATGCCGAGGTCACCGTGGTGCTGCTGAACCAGATCGACCAGCTGTCCGCCCCGGACGTGGAGGCATGCCGGCGGGACCTGAGGAGGCTGGTGGCCGCCGATGGCCTGCCCGACGCCCGGGTCCTTGCCGTGTCGGCGCGCACCGGAGCCGGGGTCTCGGAGGTGCGCACGATCCTCGCTGAGGCGGCCGCTGCCCGCCAGGCGGCCCTGCAGCGGCTGGCTGCGGATGCCTCTGCCGCGGCCGAGGGGCTCCGGGAGGCGGCCGCGGACACCGACGCCGCGCTCGGCAACGTGCCGCGCGGGCAGACCGATGCGCTGGCTGGCGCGCTGGCCGAGGCGGCCGGGGTTCGGATCATCGAGGATGCAGTCCGCGCCTCGGTCCGCCTGCACGGCGGTCGGGCCACGGGATGGCCGCCGCTGCGCTGGGTCCACCGGCTTCGTCGGGATCCGGCGGCCCGGCTTCGGCTCGGCCGTCCCGGGGTCGAGCCAGCGCTGGTCCGCGCCTCTCTTCCATCGGCCTCGCCGGTCGCGATCGCCGGGGTCACCGCGGCAGCGCGGGAGTATGCGGCCGCCGCGAGCCGGGGGGCACCGCCGGCCTGGGTGCGCAGCACGCGCTCGGTTGCCGTCCTGGCCGCCGAGGGGATCGGGCCGCACCTGGATGCTGCGGTGGCCCGCGCCGAGGTGGGCCACCCGCGGGAGCCGCGGTGGTGGCGGGCTGTCGGTGCGCTGCAGTGGCTGTTCCTCGCCCTCGCTGCTGCCGGTGCCCTCTGGCTGCTGGGGCTCGTCGGCCTGCGCGCTCTGGCGCTCCCCGCGCCGGACCCGCCCCTGGTCGGTGGCCTGCCCGTGCCGACGGTGCTGCTGATCGGCGGGGTCCTGATCGGCGGGGTGCTGGCGGCGCTGGCCGGGCTGGCCACCCGGGTGACCGCCGACCGATCCGCGCGGCGGGCGCGGGCCGCGGTCACGGAGCGCGTCGCCGAGGTGGCCCAGGAGCGGATCGCCGAACCGGTCTCCGCTGAACTGGCCACCCTCGGGCAGTTCAGGGTGGGGCTCGCCGCGGCCACCGGCGGCTGATTCCGTGCGGGCACGAAGTTAGGCTGCCGCCATGGGCATCCAGATCTCCCCGAGCATCCTCGCGGCGGACTTCGCCGACCTCGCGCGCGAGTGCGAGCGGGTCGCGGGAAGTGCTGACTGGCTGCATGTGGACGTCATGGACAACCACTTCGTGCCCAACCTGACCCTCGGCCTGCCCGTCGTCCAGGCGCTCCTGGCGCACGTGAGCACCCCCGTGGACTGCCACCTCATGATCGAGGACCCGGATCGTTGGGCGCCGGCGTATGCCGAGGCAGGTGCGGGAAGCGTCACCTTCCACCTCGAGGCTGCTGGGGCCCCGGTGCGCCTGGCCCGCGAGATCCGGCGGCAGGGCGCGCGAGCGGGGGTCGGCATCAAGCCGGCGACGCCCGTGGACTCCTTGGCCGACCTGGTGGATGAGATCGACATGATCCTGATCATGAGTGTCGAGCCCGGGTTCGGCGGGCAGCCCTTCCTGGAGCTCGCCATCCCGAAGATCCGCCGCGCCCGGCAGCTCATCGGCGACGCCGACATCTGGCTGCAGGTCGACGGTGGCGTGTCCGACGAGACGATCGAGCGCTGCGCCGAGGCCGGGGCCGATGTCTTCGTGGCCGGCTCCGCGGTGTACGGCGCAGCGGACCCGGTGGCCGCCTGCACGGCACTCAGGGCGACCGCGACCGCTGCCTCGCCGCTGTGAACCAGCCCCACCGAGCCGAAACCGGGGCGCACCCGGGATCGGCCGCCTGGGGTCCGGCGACGGAGTCCGAGCGCGCCGCGATGCTCCGCGCCCTGGACATCGCCGTGACCCCGGGAGTCCCTCGGGGGCCCAACCCGCGCGTGGGCTGCGTCCTTCTCGACGAGGCCGGAGCAACAATCGCCGAGGGATTCCATCGGGGTGCCGGTACTCCGCACGCCGAGGCAGCCGCCCTGGCCACCGCAGGGCCGAAGGCTCGGGGAGCCACGGCCGTCGTCACCCTCGAGCCGTGCAACCACACCGGGCGCACAGGCCCGTGCGTGGACGCCCTTCTGGCCGCTGGTGTGGCCCGGGTGGTCCTGGCCCAGTCGGACCCGAACCCGGTCGCCGCGGGGGGAGCGGACCGCCTGGCCGCCGCGGGGGTCGAGGTGGTCCGGGGGGTGCTGGCCGAGGAGTCGGCGTCGATCAACGAGGCATGGACCTTCGCCGTCGGCCATGGTCGCCCCATGGTCACGTGGAAGGTGGCCAGCACCCTGGACGGTCGCGTGGCCGCGGCGGACGGGTCGAGCCGATGGGTGACTGGCGAGGCGTCGCGTGCCCAGGTCCATCAGTTGCGGTCCGAGGTCGATGCGGTCCTCATCGGCACCGGGACCGCCCTGGCCGACGACCCCTCCCTGACCGTCCGCGATTCCCAGGGGGTGCCCGCATCCCGCCAGCCCATGCGCGTGGTGATGGGCCGCCGGGAGATCCCGGCCGCAGCAGCGCTGCGCGACGGGCTCGCGCCCCTGCGCGTCTTCCCGACCGAGTCCCCGGCCGAGGCGCTGGGCGCCCTCGTCGAGGAGGACGTCCAGCACGTGCTCCTGGAGGGCGGGCCCACGCTTGCTGCGGCGTTCCTGCGCGCAGGACTCATGGACCGCGTCGTCTGGTACCTCGCCCCGAAGATCCTGGGCTCGGGACAGTCTGCGGTGGGCGATCTCGGGGTCCTCGGTATCGACTCCGCGATGCTCCTGGAGATCACGGGAATCACTCGAGTTGGCCAGGACGTTCGTGTGGACGGGAGAATGGCGCGCAGGGACCCCTCCTGACGTCGCGCCTGGCGGCGGCACATGCGGGTTCGTGCATCATCGAGGAGGTCGCAGTCGTGTTCACCGGGATCGTCGAGGAGCTCGGTCAGGTCGTCGAGCTCACGAGGCTGGCCGACGACTCGGCGCGCCTGGTCGTGTCCGGTGCCGTCGTGACCGCTGACGCCAAGAACGGCGACAGCATCGCGGTCAACGGGGTCTGCCTCACGGTCGTGACGCTGGCGGACGGGGCGTTCAGTGCTGATGTGATGGCCGAGACGCTGCACCGCAGCTCGTTGGGCGCGCTGCAGGCCGGCGACCCGGTCAACCTGGAGCGGCCGATGGCCGCCGACGGCAGGTTCGGCGGCCACATCGTGCAGGGACATGTCGATGGCCTCGGGCGGATCCGGGCCCGTCTCCCCAGCGAGAACTGGGAGGTCGTCGAGGTCGACGTCCCCAGCGACCTCGCCCGATTCCTGGTCGAGAAGGGATCCATCACCGTCGACGGGGTGTCCCTCACGGTCGTCGAGGTGGTCGACGGCGACCAGCCCTGGTTCTCCGTGTCCCTGATCCCGACCACGCTGAGCGCCACCACGCTGGGCAGCCGACAGGTGGGGGACCCGGTCAACCTCGAGGTGGACGTGATCGCCAAGTACGTCGAGCGCATGCTGGCGGTGCGGGCATGATCCCGGCTGACCAGATGTTCGGGCGTGCGGGCATCCCGCTGGACCAGGCCGCGCGCCCGGGTGCTGACGTCCCCGAGGGCGGCGCGGTCCCGGCGGCCGAAACCGAACCCGCGGCGACGGCCGGAGCGGGGTCCGGCCCCGACATCGCACCTGCCCCCGACAGCACCGAAGAGCCCGCTGGAGCTGACCATCAGGACGCAGTCGCCGAGGCATCGGCGCACCCTGCGGACACCCCGACCTCCGCGGCCGGGGGCGTCCGGCTGGACAGCATCCCCGACGCCATCGCCGCCATCGCGCGCGGGGAGGCCGTGGTGGTCGTCGATGACGAGGATCGGGAGAACGAGGGCGACCTCATCTTCGCCGGCACGCGCGCGACCCCCGAGCTCACCGCGTTCATGATCCGGCACACCTCGGGCTACATCTGCGTGAGCCTCCCCGGGGGGGACCTCGATCGGCTCGGGCTGCCGCCCATGACGGCCGTCAACGAGGATCGCAAGCAGACCGCCTATGCGGTCTCCGTGGATGCCCGCGACGTGGAGTCGACCGGCATCTCGGCCGCCGATCGCGCCCACACGATCAAGGTCCTGTCCGACTCCGCCACGGAGCCCTACGACCTGACCCGCCCCGGGCACGTCATGCCGCTGCGGGCCGTCCCGGGTGGCGTGCTGCGCCGCGCGGGGCACACCGAGGCTGCCGTCGACCTCGCCACGCTCGCGGGATTGAGCCCGTCAGGTGCGCTGTGCGAGCTCATGAACGAGGACGGCACGATGATGCGCGCGCCCCAGTGCCGCGCGTTCGCCGACGAGCACGGGCTGATCATGGTCTCGATCGCTGACCTGATCCGGTACCGCCGCGGCCACGAGCGCCAGGTCGAGCGCGTGGCCACGACGACCCTGCCGACCGCGTTCGGGGACTTCACCGCGGTCGGATACCGGTGCTCGCTGGACGACATCGAGCATGTCGCGCTGGTCGTCGGGGACATCGGCGACGGGAAGGACATCCTCGTTCGCGTGCACTCCGAGTGCCTCACCGGTGACGCCTTCGGCTCACTGCGCTGCGACTGCGGCCCGCAGCTGCAGGCCGCGATGCGCGCGGTCTCGGAGGCGGGTCGCGGCGTGGTGCTCTACATGCGCGGCCACGAGGGCCGGGGGATCGGGCTGGTCTCGAAGCTGTCCGCCTACGCCCTGCAGGACGGAGGCCGTGACACCGTCGATGCCAACCTCGACCTCGGGCTGCCGGCCGACGCCCGGGACTACGGCACCGGGGCGCAGATCCTGGCCGACCTCGGCGTGCGCACCATGCGCCTGCTGACCAACAACCCGGCGAAGCTGGCCGGCCTGTCGGGCTACGGGCTGGAGATCGTCGATCGCGTCCCGCTGGAGATCGCACCCAACCCCTACAACGCCGCGTACATGGCGACCAAGCGGGACCGGATGGGCCACATGGGAGGACACCGATGAGCGGAGCAGGCGCACCGAGCGTGGAGATCGACGCGGAGGGCCTGCGGGTGGCGATCATCGCCTCCTCGTGGCACGACACCGTGATGGACGGCCTGATCGCCGGTGCCGTCGCCGCCTGCACGCACGCCGGGGCCGTGAACGTGCTCTACCGCGTGCCGGGTTCCTTCGAGCTGCCCCTGGCCGCCCAGGTCGCGGCCAGTGCCGGCTTCGATGCCGTGGTGGCCCTCGGCGTGATCATCCGGGGCGGCACCCCGCACTTCGAGTACGTCTGCGATGCGGCTACCTCCGGGCTCTCGCGGGTCGCCCTCGACACCGGCGTGCCCATCGGGTTCGGCCTGCTCACCTGCGACGACGAGGCTCAGGCCCTGGATCGTGCCGGCCTTCCGAACTCGCGGGAGGACAAAGGTCGGGAGGCCGTCGAAGCCGCGCTCTCGCTGGCCCTGACCCTGAAGACCGTCCGGCGCCCGGGCGGCGGCATCACGACCGGCTTCTGACGGCGGCGTAGGCTTGCCCTCGTGAAGACCTTCGACGGGCTGTTCGCCGAGCTCTCCGCCAAGGCCGCTGCGGGGGATCCCGCATCCGGCACGGTGGCGCTGCTCACCGGCGGGGTCCATGCCGTGGGCAAGAAGGTCGTCGAGGAGGCTGCGGAGGCCTGGATGGCCGCTGAGCACGAGGGTCCGGAGCGCGCGGCCGAGGAGATCTCCCAGTTGCTCTACCACGCTCAGGTCCTCATGATCGCCGCCGGTCTGAGCCTCGACGACGTCTACGAGCGCCTGTAGCCCACCCGATCCCAGACAGGACTGACATGCTCCGCATCGCCGTGCCCAACAAGGGCGCCCTCGCCGAACCGGCGCGCGGCATCCTCCGCGAGGCCGGGTACCTGGCCGGGGCCAATCTGCGCGACCTCGTGGTGACCGACGAGGCCAACGACGTCGAGTTCTTCTTCCTGCGCCCGCGCGACATCGCGATCTACGTGGGGTCCGGCACCCTGGACCTGGGCATCACCGGACTCGACATGCTGCTGGACAGCCGGGCACCGGCCAAGGAGGTCATGCGTCTGGGCTTCGCCCCCTCGACGTTCCGGCTCGCTGTCCCGGCCGGCGCCGCCCGGACGGTTGCCGACCTCGACGGGTGGCGGATCGCCACCTCCTACCCGGGCCTGTTGGACGACTTCCTCGGCCGATCGCAGGTGTCGGCGACGGTCGTGCGCCTCGACGGCGCCGTGGAGAACGCCGTGCGCCTCGGTGTCGCCGATGCCGTGGCTGACGTCGTGGCCACCGGCGGGACCCTGCGCCAGGCGGGCCTGGAGACGATCGGTGACCCCCTGCTGGTCAGCGAGGCCCTGCTGATCCGGCGCGCCGGGGTGGGGCAGGACGGTGAGGTCGCCACGTTCGTCCGCCGGATCCAAGGGGTGATCGCCGCCCGCACCTACGTGATGGTCGACTACGACATCCCCGCCGAGCTGGTCGCCCGAGCCTGCGTGATCACGCCGGGGATCGAGTCACCGACCGTGTCGCCATTGGCTGACCCGCGCTGGTCGGCGGTCCGCGCGATGGTCTCACGCGAGAAGGTCCACCACGTGATGGACGAGCTCTATGAGCTGGGTGCGCGCGGGATCATCGTCACCGACATCCACGCCTGCCGGCTGTAGGCCCTCCGGATCGCTCGGGCTACGCCAGCAGGCGCTCGACCCAGGACAGCAGGTTGTCGGGGTCGAACGGCTTGGTGAGGTAGCACGTGGCACCGGCTGACCAGCCGTCCCAGGTCGTCTGGTCGTCGCCGGCGGCCGTGAGCAGGATGACGGGGACCTCGGCTCCACCGGGGCGGCTGCGGATCTCCTTCAGGACGTCGATGCCGGACATCCGGGGCATCATGATGTCGAGGATGACGCCATCCGGGCGTCGCTCGTCGAACGATTCGAGGGCCTCAGGGCCGTCGAGCGCATCCCGCACCTCGTAGGCATCGAGCTCGAGGGTGTCGCGCAGAAGCATGCGGACGGACTCCTCGTCGTCGACGACCAGGATCAGTGGCATCGTGGCTCCTTCATGCATCGTTCACATCGCTGCCAGGTGGGTGTCCCGGGGTGGGTCCATGGTGTCATCCCCGGCCGGGGAGTGCCCGGCGTCGGACTCCTCTGTGGCCCCCGGTGTGTCCGGGGCGTCCGCGCCGTCCTGGGGGAAGGCGGCGAGCGGGTCAGAGCCTCCGTCGTGGGTCGGCGGTGCGGCCTGAGCCACGGTGACCCGGGGGGCCGTCGCTGTCACCAGGTGCAGCACGAACTCCGCACCGGGACCGGCCGCGGGCGTCTGAAGGGTCAGCCCACCGCCCATGGCCACGGCGAGCTCGCGCGCGATGTGCAGGCCAAGGCCAGCGCCGCCGGTGCGCATCGTGAACGGGTCCTCGCGACGGTAGAACCGCTCGAAGACCCGGGCCTGCTCCGATGCGGGGATTCCCGGACCGCGGTCGCGCACATGGATGTGCACCATCTGCCCGGTCACCTCAGCGCGGATGTGGATGGGGGAGTCTGCGGGGGTGTACTTCTCCGCGTTGCTCAACAGGTTCGACAGGCACTGCTCCGCGCGGATCAGGTCGCACTGGACCGCGATCGGCTCCTCGGGAAGCTCCACGGTGAAGCGCTCAGCCAGCTGAGGGAAGCTCGAGACCGCCCGACGGATAAGTGCCTCGAGGTCCACGACTCCCATCTCGATGGCCAGTCGCGTGCCGTCGGAGACCTTTGACGCGATCAGGAGGTCGTCGACCAGCCGGGCCATGTGGTCCGCGCGGCCGGAGATGACGTGGGCCCACTGGGTGCGCTTCTCCAGAGGGATGAGGTCACCGCGTGTGGCCATCAGGTGCGCGTAGCCCTTGATCGGGGTGATGGGCGTGCGCAGCTCATGGGAGATCGTGGCGACGAAATCGGCCTTCATCCGCTCCACGCGGCGCTCGCGGGTCTCGTCATGGACGGTCAGGATGCTGACCCAGCCGGTGGTGTCGGCGTGCGACGACGTGGCGGCCTCGCGAACCCTGACGGTGGTGATGGTGACCTCCAACTCCTCCCCGTCGCCGCGGACCAGCCGAGCGCGAACAGGGGCAGGGGTCCCGTCGGAGCGGTTCTTCACCGTCTTCGAGGCGTTGACCAGCGTCTGCACGATCGCAGGTGCGCGCTCGACCTGGCTGGGGATCTGCTCGGCCTCCACGCCGGTCATGCGGGCCATGGTCTGGCTCCACAGCCGCACCTGGCCCGCGTCGTCCACCATGGCGATGCCGTCGGAGGTGTTGTCCACGACCGCCGTGAGCTTGGCTGTCTCCTCGGTCAGGGCACTGAAGGCCGCACCTGCGCGCATCGCGCTGCCGACCGCGGCCACAAGCGCACCGAGAACAGGTGCATCAGCCTCGTCCAGCGACCACCCACGGGTACGGCCGGCGATCCGGCTGCGGCGGTATGGCGCCGTCGACCCGATGAGCAGGGCTCCCGGGTTGGCAGTGCCCATGTCCAAGCGGGTGACGACGCCGGTCTGCCACCTGTCGGGAAGCTCGTCGGCCTCGAGCGGGCGGGGCCCCTGGTCGGACCACATGGAGGACAGGATCCGCTCGCGATGGAGGCCCTCGCCCTCGGATGGGGATGCTGGCTGGAGCACCAGGGCCTCAGGCGCACCCACGATCTGCCGGATCGCGGTCGAGGACTCCTCGAGGGTGTCCCCACCCTGTCCGTGCTTGGCGAGGAGCCCGCCAAGGCGCACCAACCACTTGTTGCGCTCACGCGCCTCGGCGTGCTGAGCCGCTGCACCGTACGCGTACCAGAGCGCCAGGGCAGGGAGGAAGGCGAACGGGAGAAGCGCGGGCAGGTCCGTCAAGACGCACGCTGCGGCCACGGATCCGATTCCGACCGACCCCAGTGCCATGAGCGCCGAGAGCCGCCACTCCTCAGACACCACCTCTCGCGGGGAGGCACCCACCGTCACCTTCAACAGGAAGGCAACCGCCGCAAGGTTCACGGCGGTGAACACGAAGGAGGCCAGGATCAGGCTCAGGATCGACGGCAACTCGAAAGGAGGCGTACCCCCCGCAAGGGTGTGGTAGGTGACGAGCATCGCGGAGGTCCCGATGGCGTAGTTGCCGAGGTTGAACCCGACCTTGATCCATTCACCGCGCCGGATGACCACCTCGCCCACGAGGACCCCAGTCAATGTGGCCAGGAGGGCCATCGTGGGGGAGAGGAGCAGAATGGCTGCCGCAACGGCGACCTCGAAGAAGTTGAGCTCCTCGTCCGTGCCGCCGTGACGCACCCGCACGTACGCCATCTGACCAACGGTGGTGAAGGCGACCGCAAGGGCGAACAACTGCCAGGCATCGAATGGCGTAGTACTGAGGTTCGCGGATTCCGACCACCGCGTGGCTGCCAGCATCAGTGTGATCAGCACGGATGCGGCACCCAGCACACACACCCCTACCACCACCCGCTGAACGGGGACGGATTGCTGGGTGGTGGTGCTCACGGCTCTCCTGGGCTGAGGATGCGGGGCCGCTGAGTGGCGACCCCGCAATCAGTCAAGCAGATCAGTTGGACATACTCCACGAACTCATGTCCCATGACTGCGTGGCCCAGGAGCGTGCGGCCCAGGAGCGTGCGGCCCAGTCCTCGTCAGCCCAGGAGCGTGCAGCCCAGGAGCGTGCGGCCCAGGAGCGTGCGGCCCAGGAGCGTCCAGCCCAGGAGCGTGCGGCCCAGGATCGGGCCAGCCACTCGTCCGATGCCCAGGACCGGCCAGCCCAGGATCGGGCTGCCCAGGAGCGTCCGGCCCAGGACCGGGCCAGCCACTCGTCGTAAGCCCAGGAGCGTGCTGCCCAGGAGCGTCCTGCCCAGGAGCGGGCCAGCCACGCATCGAATGCCCAGGATCGTGCGGCCCATGAGCGTGCCTTGAAGTCGCCCTCGTTCTGGCCGACGGAGTTGGCCAGAACGGCGAGCATCCAGCCGCGCGACGCCCACTGCCGCGTCTGCCAACGGAGAGCGTCCCACGCTGCCTTGGCCGCCTCGAAGTCGCCCGCCTCCCAGGCTGCGCCGAACTTGGCCCACAGCGCGGCGTCGTCCTCGTTCGGACCCCAGTCTCCCGCATCCGTGCCAGGGAACTGCTGTTCAGGATCCAGTGGGATGTCACCTGCGGCGGCAGTCAGCGCCTCCGCAAGGTCCAGGCCCCCAGCACCCGCGCCCGTTGAGCTCGCATCGGTCAACGGGTAGGCCGTCGAGGTGAGCAGCGCCTTGACACCGTTGGGGCTCAATGCCGGCTTGGCCTGCAGCACAGCTGCGACCGCTCCTGTGACGACCGCTGCTGCCATGGACGTGCCGGTGCCGCGCATGTAGGCATCGCCGACGTGCGACACCGGGTTCTTGGTGTACGCGGAGCCATCCGGCGCGGCGGTCGAGATCAGCGAGACTCCAGGCGCGACGAGGTCAGGCTTGGCCATCGAGAACTGAGTCCCCCGGGAGCTGAAGTCGGCCACAGCATCGTCGTCACGGTCGTCAGAGGCGTCCTCGTCCAGTGCGCCAACGGTGAGCAGGAGGGGATCGTTGCCGGGCGAACCGACGCTGCCCTCTTCAGGGCCCTCGTTGCCCACCGCCGTCACGACGGTCACGCCACTCGCCCAGAGCCGCTCGAGGGCGAGGGAGAGGGGATCGAACGAGGGAGGGAGGGGGCTGTCAGTTGACAGGCTGAGATTGACCACGTCGGCGTCGTTCTTGGCAGCCATCTCCAGGCCCTGCAGGACCTTGGACAGGGAGGTAGCCCCGTCCTTGGATGCGACCTTCACGTCAAGCAGTGTCGCCCCCGGCGCCACGCCCGAGATCGTCGTGCCATTGCCGGCGATGAGGCCGGCCAGGAACGTGCCGTGGCCAAGGCCATCGCCCTTGCCGACGCCCTTGATAGGGAGGTGCACAACAGCCGCCAGGTCGGGGACGTCGGCCACCCCGGTGTCCACGAGTGCGACCCTGACGCCCTCACCGACCTTGGAGCCTGCCGGCGCGCCGATCGTCTCCTTGTAGGTGGGGAGGGGCGATGCCTCCGTCGTCCGCGTCCCGTTGACCTTCATCGGGGTGTCCGGGATCTCGGCCGAACCGGCTGGGGCACCGACGCCCGTGGGCAGCTCGACGAGCAGCGAGTCGGCCAACTCCAGGGTCGCCAGCACCCGCCCTCCCAGTGCGCCGACGGTGTCGGCCAGCTGCGTGAGGCTTGCGCCGTCGGTCAACGTCAGCAGGACAGTCCTACCCGACCCCTGTGCCCCTGCCGGTACGGGCATGGCGAGAAGTGACAGGGCAGCAATGGCTGCTGCCATTCGGGTTGGCACTGCTCCCCGCGTCCGGTTCGCTGTTGTGCTCATGGTCTTGTCCTCCCTGGGTTGTCCACGTCCCATGTCGGACCGACGTCGCCCCCCGATGAAGCCCCCCGGGCCCATCTGGCTTTGAAATTCGGCCGTTCGGGTGACAACGATTCACCCTATTGGGTCAATGATGCGCGTTGAACCCGCATTTCTCCCAGAATGTGCCCCGCGGTAGTGTCGGGTCGTGAACGCGCTCTCCGCCCTTGAGGCCGTGCAGGCCTTCGCAGATCCAGATTCGTTTCGCCCATGGAGTGGCCAATTCGGGTCTTTCGGGCCAATGTCGCAAGGCTATTCCCAGGAGGTGCGCAGGGCTGCTGCAACGACTGGTTCCGACGAGTCCGTTCTGGCCGGAGATGCCCGTATTGGTGGATTTCCCGCAGCCGTCCTGGCGTGGGAGTTCGGATTCCTCGGGGGTTCGGTGGGGGTGGGAACTGCCGCGCGGGTGGTTGCGGCGGTGCGTCGGGCAACCCAGCAGGGATTGCCCCTGGTCGCCCTACCCCGCTCGGGTGGGACGCGAATGCAGGAGGGCGCGCCAGCCTTTGTGCAGATGGTCGCGATCGCCGCGGCCCTGGCTGAGCACCGAGCCGCGGGGTTGCCCTACCTCGTGCACCAGTGTGGCCCCACGACGGGCGGCGTCCTGGCCACCCTGGGCTCAGCCGGGGACATCACCTCCGCCGAACCCGGTGCGATGGTGGGCTTCCTGGGCCCCCGCGCCTTCACAGCCATCACGGGTCAGGTCTTCCCCGAGGGGATCCAGACCGCCGAGAACCTGCTGTCGCGTGGACTGATCGACGCGGTCGTGGGATGGGACGCGCTGCGCGACCGGTGGGCGACGATCCTGGGCCTGTGGGCAGACCGCGTCCGCTCAGAACCGGCCGGAACGGAGGAGTTCGGTCACGTGGCGAGGGACAGGGTGCCCGGCGGACCGGATTCCGCGGCCCAGCTCTGGGAGTACGTCGAGGTCTCGCGCCAGGCCGACCGCATCGCCCCCGAGCAGTTCCTGACCGAGCACCTGTCGGACGTGGTCCTCCTGCCCGGCACCATGCAGGGCGAGACCGCAAAGGGAGCGCTCGTGGCGCTGGGACGCCTCCACGGCATCCCGGTGGTCGTCGCCGCCACCACCGACCGGCGGTCGGGTGAGCCCCTGACGGTGGGTGGCCTGCGCACCATCCGCCGGGGCATCGCCCTGGCCCGGTCCTGGGGGCTGCCGGTCGTCACCGTCGTCGACACCCTGGGCGCCCAGCTGTCCGTCGAGGGGGAGCAGTCCGGCATCGCCGGGGAGATCTCGCGCGTCATGCTGGACCTCGTGTCCGTGCCCACCCCGACCGTCGCGCTGCTCCTGGGAGCCGGGACGGGGGGAGCGGCGCTGGCACTACT
The DNA here is from genome assembly GCA_963747335.1 of uncultured Actinomycetes bacterium. Taxonomy (GTDB): domain Bacteria; phylum Actinomycetota; class Actinomycetes; order S36-B12; family CAIYMF01; genus Prado023. Next base: position 103,667 of record CAVVEV010000001.1, read on the forward strand.
CGCCACGGACCGGATCGTCGCCGGCTCGCACACGTGGGTCGCGCCGCTCGCACCCGAGGGTGCTGCGGCCATCCGCCACGGTGGTACCCACGACCCGGCGCAGATTGCCTGGGAGCAGCGGATCGGGGTGCACGCACTGGCCGACCTGGGGTTCATCGACCGCGTGGTGCGTGAGTCCGATCCCGGATGGGTGGCTGCGGCCGCCGAGGAGGTGGCTGCCTCACTGCGCGAGGTCCTCGCGGGGCAGGATCCCCGGCGGCGGTATGAGAGATTCGCTGCATGGGCGACCTGACCGGGCCGGGGGCGTTCGCGGCCGACGACGGGTCGGTGCCGCCCGAGGTGGCCGATGTCCTTGCCCGACGGGCGGCCGGCACTGCGGGGATCGGGGACGTCGTCGCCTGCTTGGCGGCCCACCGCGTGCTGGTCCCCCTGGTCGAGGTGGACGGGGACCTGCTCGAGGGCGATGACACCGACCCGTGCGCCGGATCGGACCGTGCCGTGGCCGCCGTATCGGTCCGCCAGCCGGACGGGAGTCCCCTGGGGTTGGCGTTCACCGGTATGGCGCCACTTGTCGGATGGGATGCGTCGGCTCGGCCCCTGCCCGTGGACGCCACCCGGGCAGCCGCTGCGATCCTGGCCGAGGGCGGTCGGGCGCTCGTGCTGGATCCGGGCTCGGCCCATTCCGTGCGCATCGAGGGTGTCGCGCTGGCCCGGCTCGCCTCAGCGGAGCCCTGGCCCGACCCATGGGCGGACGCCGCGGTGCGCGCGGCCGTGATCGCCGAGTTGGGACCGGTCCTGGCCAGCGGTGAGGTCCAGGTGCGCCTCGTCGGCCCCGACGACGAGTCCTCGGATTCGGACGGTGGCATCGATCAGCCCGGGGATCGAGCACCCGGACTCGTGCTCGAGGTCCGGTTCCCGGCGGAGCTGCCTACCCGGGACGCACAGGAGCGGGCGCGGGTCATCGCCGTCCGGATGTCGCAGTCCGGGGCGTTGCGCGAAGTGTTCGACGGAGTCCTCGCGGTGACGGTCGTGGCCTGAGGCGCACAGCGCGGCAACCGACCCACGACGAGCACTGACCGGCCGTCCCGCGCCGGACCGTCAGACCACCGACCCTGTCAGCTTCTCGCCGGGGCCCTGCCCGGGCGGATCCGGGAACTCCGAGGCCTCCCGGAACGCCAGTTGCAGGGACTTCAGGGCATCGCGCAGCGGTCCGGCGTGGAACGTGCCGAGGTCCGGGGCCGAGGTCACCACGAGGCCGGCCAGCGCATTGATCAGCTTGCGCGCCTCGTCGAGGTCGGTCGCGTCGTCTCCCTCCTCGCCCAATCCGCACTTCACCGCGGCAGCACTCATCAGGTGCAGGGCCACTGTGGTGATCACCTCGACCGCCGGGACCTCACCGATGTCGCGCACGGCCTGGCCCACCTCGAGAGGATCGACCTCCGCCTGCTCCATCCCGGTTGGCGCCACGCCATCGGATGCTGTCGAGCCAGCGCTGTCGGGATTCGTGGGAACCTCAGTCATCCTGATACCCTGTCATGGACGACCGATCTGCCCCAACTCGGTGCACGCGCCGAAGGGGTGGTTGGCGGAGAAGAGGGGTCTCGAACTCCCACCCGGACGGCCCTTGGGCAGTCGGGTAGTGATCCGGATGGCTCATGTGCGTCCGGTGCCGGTGCTGCGCCGGCGTTTCGAGGCCTGCTCACCTGCCCGTGAGCGGGCCTCTTCCCATGAGGGGCCCGGCCACCCTGGACACAGGGGGCGGCGGTTGCCCACGAAGACATGCGACCCAAGGAGGCGCCATCAGCGTCGAGCCCAGGATCAACGATCGGATCCGCGTTCCTGAAGTACGACTCGTCGGCCCCAACGGCGAGCAGGTCGGCATCGTCCGCATCGAGGACGCCCTGCGACTGGCTGTCGAGGCTGACCTCGACCTGGTCGAGGTGGCCCCGGATGGCAAGCCGCCGGTCTGCAAGCTCATGGACTACGGCAAGTTCAAGTACGAGTCGGCCGTCAAGGCCCGTGAGGACCGCAAGAAGCAGGTCAACACGGTCATCAAGGAGATGAAGCTCCGTCCGAAGATCGACCCGCACGACTACGAGACCAAGAAGGGTCACGTGGTGCGGTTCCTCAAGCAGGGCGACAAGGTCAAGATCACGATCATGTTCCGCGGCCGCGAGCAGTCCCGGCCCGAACTCGGGTACCGACTCCTGCAGCGGATGGCTGAGGAGATCGCCGAGTACGGGATCGTCGAGAGCTCGCCCAAGCAGGACGGCCGCAACATGATCATGGTGGTGGCCCCGACCAAGAAGAAGGCGGACGCGCGCGCCGAGCGCGAGGCGGCCCGCAAGGCCCCGGCAGCGGACGCCGCTGAGGCCCTCGACGCCGCCGAGGCCCTGGACGCGTCCGAGGCCTGACCACGAATCTCGCGATGGGCGACCATCGCGGACAAGCCCGCAGCGGTACGACCCGCGCGCGGTGAACCTAGGAGAAGCAACGATGCCGAAGATGAAGACGCACAGCGGCACCAAGAAGCGGGTCAAGAAGACCGGCTCGGGCAAGCTCATGCACGAGCAGGTCAACAAGCGCCACCGCCTCGAGGTGAAGTCGAGCAAGCGTTCGCGCAAGCTGCAGGCGGACTCGCCTGTCTCGTCCGCCGACACCAAGAACGTCAAGCGCCTGCTCGGCATGCGCTGACTGTCCCCGAACTCGAACACGAAGGAGTAACACGTGGCACGCGTGAAGCGGGCAGTCAACGCCCATAAGAAGCGCCGCGAGATCCTGGAGAAGGCCAGCGGCTACCGCGGTCAGCGCTCCCGGCTCTACCGCAAGGCCAAGGAGCAGGTCACCCATTCAGGTGTCTACGCCTACGACCACCGCAAGGACCGCAAGGGCGACTTCCGTCGCCTCTGGATCCAGCGGATCAACGCTGCGTCCCGTGCGCATGGCATGACCTACAACCGGTTCATCCAGGGCCTGAAGGCCGCCGGCGTCGAGGTCGATCGCCGCATGCTGGCCGAGCTGGCCGTGAACGACGAGGCGGCGTTCGCCTCGCTGGTCGAGACCGCGCGCGCAGCGCTGCCGGCCTCGACCCCGGCCGCCTGACCCGACCAGTTCGGCCCGTAGGCCCCGTCGTCCCCTCGTGGAGGCGGGGCCCACGCGCGTCAGCACCCAGCGCAACCGCCGAGCTCGCGTGGGCGGCGGGACCAGCGGTCTCGGGTGACTGACCTGACATGCTTGGCCGTGTGACCGCGGTTGAGCCCGTCCTGCACGCGCGGTCCGCGCGCATGCGCGACGCCCGCCAGCTGCACGGTGGGCAAGTACCGCCGCGCGCGTGGTCAGTTCCTGGCTGAGGGCCCGCAGGCCGTCCGGGAAGCGCTGGGCGCTGGGGCGGCCGTCGAGGTGTTCGTCGATGAGCAGTGGGAGGAACGGCGCCACGAGGTGGTGACGCTCGCGCTCGCCGTGGGGATCCCCGTGCACGTCGTGGAACCAGCGGGGTTCGCCGGGCTCGTCTCCGCCCAATCCCCGCAGGGGGTTGTTGCCGTCTGCTCGTGGGACCCGAGCACGCTCGCCGACCTGGTGGCGATCGAGGGACCGGGCCAGGTCGTGCTGGCCCATGAGATGTCCGACCCGGGCAACGCCGGCGCCCTGATCCGGGTCGCTGATGCGGCGGGCGCCCTCGGGGTGGCGCTCTCGGATCGCAGCGTCGACCTGACGAATCCCAAGTGCGTCCGCGCCACGGCCGGCTCGCTGTTCCACCTCCCGGTCGTCGCGGCGGGGGACACCCTCGTCGCGATCGGGGCGCTGCGGGACACCGGCTTCCGGGTCCTGGCCGCCGACGTCACGCCCGAGTCGGTGGACCTGTTCACCGCCGAGCGGGATGGACTCCTGGCGGGGCGGATCGCCTGGGTGTTCGGCAACGAGGCGCACGGGCTGCCCGCGGAGGTCCTGGCAGCCGTCGACCACGTGGTGCGGATCCCCATCCTCGGGAGTGCGGAGAGCCTGAACCTTGCGACCGCTGCTGCCGTGTGCCTGTACAGCCATGCCCGGCTCATGCAGCAGCCCCGATGAGGACATCACGGGGCCTGGGCGCCACGGTCGCCGCCCTCGTCCTGTGCGGCGCGGTCACGGCGTGCACCTCGAGTTCCGCGGAGGAGCCCCCGAGCCCCTCGCAGACCGCGCCGGCCAGTCCCTCGACCGCCCCAGCTGCCCAGGCTTGGTGGGACGACCGCACGTTCTACGAGATCTTCGTCCGCTCGTTCTCGGACTCGAACGGCGATGGGATCGGCGACCTGCGGGGCGTCATCGACAAGCTGGACTACCTCAACGACGGCGATCCGACCTCCACGACCGACCTCGGGGTCACCGGCATCTGGCTGATGCCGATCTTCGCCTCGCCGAGCTACCACGGGTATGACGTCACCGACTACCGGTCGGTCAACCCCCAGTACGGCACGACCGAGGACCTCAAGGAACTGCTCGCGGGGGCTCACGAGCGGGGGATCAACGTGATCCTCGACCTCCCGCTGAACCACACCTCGACCGACCATCCGTGGTTCCAGTCGAGCCGGCTCGGGCCGGGTGACCGCGCCGACTGGTACGTGTGGCGGGATGGGACGTCTGATGAGACCGGGCCCTGGGGCCAGCGGGTCTGGCACGCCGACGGCGCCCGCTCGTACCTCGGGGTCTTCTGGGAGGGGATGCCCGACCTGAACCTGCGCAACGCTGCGGTGTCAGCGGAGATCGAGGACATCGCCCGGTACTGGCTCGACCAGGGGGTCGACGGGTTCCGGCTCGACGGAGCCCAGCACCTGGTCGAGGAGGACGGCGTCTACGCGAACACCGCGGCCAACAAGGACTGGCTCACCGGCTTCAACGAGTTCGTGAAGTCGGTTCGGGCCGATGCGCTGCTCGTGGGGGAGATCTGGACCAGCTCGACCATCAGCAGCTCCTACGTCCCCGACCAGGTGGACCTCGCGTTCGACTTCGACACGGCTGATGCCGCCTCGTCGCTGGCGTCGTCCGGGTCGGCGGACGCGCTGCTCTCCGCCGCGGAGAGCAACCTGAGCAAGTACCCGGACTGGCAGGTCGGGGTCTTCTCGGACAACCACGATCGCGATCGCCTGGCCTCCCTCGCCCCGGATGATCCGGGTCGCCTGCGGCTGATCGCGACGTGGCTGCTGACGGCGCCCGGTGTGCCGTTCGTCTACTACGGCCAGGAGATCGGCCTGCCCGGCCAGAAGCCCGATGAGCAGATCCGAACGCCGTTGCCGTGGACCGGCGACGGCCCGTCCGCCGGATTCTCGACGGCCACCGCATGGGAGCCGCTGCAGCCGGGTTGGCAGCAGCGCAACATCGCCGCCCAGCAGGCCGATGCGGGATCCCTCTGGAACCAGTACGCCCAACTGGTCTCCGTCCGCAATGCCACCCCCGCCCTGCGGACCGGCGACTTCACGACACTCGACGTGGCCGACCCCGGATTCGCCTACATGCGCTCGCTGGACGACCAGCAGGTCCTGGTGGTGGGAAACGCCAGCGGGCAGCCACTCGACGGGCTGACGGTCACGCTGCCGGACGGGACGCCGCCGGGGGCGTGGACCTCCTTGTACGGCCCAGAGGTCGCCCAGCCGGTCGGGTCCACCTACCAACCCCTCGCGACGCTGGAGCCCTGGCAGACCGTGGTGCTCGCGCGTGGGTGAACGAGCGGTCGGGCCCCCTGCTCGGCGCCGGTAGACTCGCGCCCCAGCACCCACAGTCCCTCCGGAAGGCACCATGTCCGCCCCGAACAAGTCCTACGACCCCGTCGAGGTGAGCGCCCTGTCCGACGACGCCGTCGCGGCTGCGCAGTCCGCTGCCCTCACGGCCATCGCCGGCGCCGCCGACCTCGACGCCCTGAAGTCGGTCCGCCTCGAGCACGCCGGCGACCGCTCGCCGCTGGCGCTGGCCAACCGCGAGATCGGCGCACTGCCCCCGGCTGCCAAGGCTGAGGCCGGCAAGCGCGTGGGCATGGCCCGAGCCGCGGTCAAGAGGGCGCTCGAGGAGCGCGAGGTCGTCCTGGCCGCCGAGCGCGACGAGCGGGTGCTCGTCGAGGAGGCCGTCGATGTCACGCTGCCGGCCGACCGTCGCCCGCGTGGGGCGCGCCACCCGCTGACCACCCTCATGGAGCGTGTCGAGGACGTCTTCGTCGCGATGGGTTACGAGGTGGCCGAGGGCCCCGAGGTCGAGGCCGAGTGGTTCAACTTCGACGCCCTGAACATCGCCCCGGACCATCCCGCACGGACGATGCAGGACACGTTCTTCGTCGGCTCGCCGAACAGCGGCGTGGTCCTGCGCACCCACACCTCCCCGGTGCAGGTCCGCTCCATGCTCGACCGGGAGCTGCCCATCTACGTGATCTGCCCGGGCCGGGTCTACCGGACCGACGAGCTCGACGCCACGCACACGCCGGTCTTCCACCAGGTCGAGGGCCTCGTCGTCGACGAGGGCATCACGATGGCCGACCTCAAGGGCACGCTCGATCACTTCGCCTCGGCCATGTTCGGAGCCGGGCTGGTCACCCGCCTGCGCCCGAGCTACTTCCCCTTCACCGAGCCCAGCGCCGAGGTCGACCTGCAGTGCTTCGTGTGCCGCGGCGCCTCGGTCGGCGACCCGGCGAACCCCTGCCGGACCTGCTCATCGGAGGGCTGGATCGAGTGGGGCGGCTGCGGCATGGTCAACCCGCGGGTCCTCACCGCGTGCGGCATCGACCCCGATCGCTACACCGGATTCGCGTTCGGCATGGGCATCGAGCGGACCCTGATGTTCCGTCACGGCGTCACCGACATGCGTGACATGGTCGAGGGCGACGTCCGGTTCACGGCCGCGTTCGGCTCGGAGGTCTGAGGTCATGCGCGCACCCATGAGCTGGATCCGTCAGTACGTCGAGGTCCCCGCCGAACAGACCGGCCGTGACGTCGCCGCCCGGTTGATCGCCGCGGGTCTGGAGGTCGAGACCGTCGAGGTCCTCGGCGCCGAGGTCACGGGGCCGCTGGTCGTCGGCCGGGTGGACTCCATCGAGGAGCTCACCGAGTTCAAGAAGCCGATCCGGTTCTGCCGGGTCGAGGTCGGCGCAGGCAACGGCGAGGTGCTCGACGGGGTCACGACCTCCGAGCGCGGGATCATCTGCGGGGCGAGCAACTTCGTCGCCGGCGACCTCGTCGTGGTGGCGCTGCCCGGTGCGGTGCTGCCCGGTGGGTTCGCGATCGCCACGCGGCCCACCTATGGGCGGGTCTCCGACGGGATGATCACCTCCGAGCGCGAGCTCGCGCTCGGCGACGACCACAACGGGATCATCGTGCTGCCCGCGGGCTCGGCCGCCCCCGGCGACTCCGGGTACGAGGTGCTCGGCCTCGGTGACGAGGTGCTCGACATCGCCGTGACCCCGGATCGGGGCTACGCCCTGAGCATCAGGGGCATCGCCCGCGAGGTCGCGACCGCCTACGGGCTGCCGTTCGCCGACCCCGCGCTGGTCGACCCGGAGGCGATGCTCCCGCCGCCATCGGGGGATGCCCCGCACGGCGCCTCCATCGCTGACTCGTCTGCCGCCGATCGCTTCGTCCTGCGCTCGATCGCCGGCCTGGACCCGAATGCCCCCAGCCCGCAGTGGATGCGGCGCGCGCTGGTCGCGTGCGGGATGCGCCCGGTCTCCCTGGCCGTGGACGTCACCAACTACGTGATGCTCGAGCTCGGCCAGCCGCTGCACGCCTTCGACCGGGCGAAGCTGTCCGGGCCGCTGACCGTCCGCCGCGCGAGCGCGGGGGAGCCCCTGGAGACCCTGGACCACGTGAAGCGGACGCTCAGCGCCGACGACGTCGTGATCGCCGAGCCGAGGGGCCCGCTGGCACTCGCCGGTGTCATGGGCGGCCTGGAGTCCGAGATCGACGACGACTCGCATTCGGTGGCCGTCGAGGCCGTGCACTTCTCCGCGCATGCCATCGCGCGGACGTCGCGCCGGCACAAGCTGTCCAGCGAGGCGTCGCGCCGCTTCGAGCGCGGTGTCGACCCCGAGCTGCCGGCCATCGCCTCAGCCCGCGCCGCGGCGCTGCTGATCGAGCTCGGAGGTGCCACCTATGTCGGCACCTCCCGGGTCGACGCGGTGACCCCCATCGAGCCCGTCGCGATCCCCGCGGACCTGCCCGAGCGGCTCTCGGGCCTGCCGATCTCGGCCGACCGCGCCATCACGCGGCTGGAGTCCGTGGGGGCCACCCTCACGGTCGAGGGCACCACGCTGGTCGTGACGCCGCCGTCCTGGCGACCCGACCTGACCGACCCCGCTGACCTCGTCGAGGAGGTCGTCCGGCTCGAGGGCTATGAGAACCTGCCCTCGACCCTGCCGCGGGTCCGCGCCGGCTACGGACTGACCGCCGGCCAGCGCCAGCGACGGCGCGTCGGACGCGCCCTTGCCGCCTCTGGGCTGGTCGAGGTCCTGAACTACCCGTTCGTCGGGGGCCAGGACCTCGAGGCGCTCGGCATCACGGCAGACGACCCGCGCGCGGCGCTCGTCGAGCTGGCCAACCCGCTGTCCGACGAGGCGCCGTCCATGCGCACCACCTTGCTGCCGGGGCTGGTGGCCGCTGCACGACGCAACCTCAGCCGCGGTGCCGCCGAGGTGGCCATCTCCGAGGTGGGGTTGGTGTTCCGTGGGGCGGGGACCGGGCGCTCCGTCGAACCACCGCGCCCGTCGGTCACCGGCCGTCCCAGCGACGCCGACGTGGCTGCCCTCGAGGCGCTGCTTCCCGAGCAGCCCCGCCACGCCGCCGGCATCCTCGCCGGTGAGCGGGACCGCGCCGGATGGTGGGGTGCGGGCCGCCCGGCCGACTGGTCCGATGCGATCGGGGTCGTGCGGGACCTCGCCGGTGAGTTGGGCGTCACCCTCGACGTCGTCCCGGGTTCGGTCGCCCCCTGGCACCCGGGCCGTTGCGCCGCGGTCTCGGTCGGCGATCGGGTCATCGGGCACGCCGGTGAGCTGCACCCCCGGGTGATCGAGTCACTCGGCCTCCCCTCGCGCACCGCCGCGTTCGAGATCGACCTCGATGTGCTGCTCGCCGCTGCCCCAGTGACGGCGACTGCCCCCGTGTTCTCGACGATGCCGGTCGCCAAGGAGGACCTTGCGGTCGTCGTTGCTGATGACGTTCCGGCCGAGTCCGTGCGCCAGGCGCTCGTCCAGGGGGGCGGCGAGCTCCTCGAGAGCGTCCGGCTCTTCGACACCTACTCCGGCGAGCAGGTGGGCACCGGGCGCACGTCGCTGGCGTTCGCCCTGCGGATGCGAGCCCCGGACCGGACCCTGTCGGCTGCCGAGGTTGCCGAGGTCCGGCAAAGCGCCCTGGCGGCGGCTGAGCAGCAGTGCGGGGCGGTCCTGCGAGCCTGATCGACCCCGACGCCGACCCGTTGCCCCATCAGTTCGTCGCTCGTTGCTCCTCACATCGGCCCCCGGTACGGCACTACGATTCCCGGGTGGCATCGCTCTCCGTCTGGGACGAGTTCGCCTTCGACCCCCGCAGCCCCCAGTACGGCGGGCTGCGGGCCTCGGATGCCGACCGTGAGGTCATCCACCGCGCGCTGGGCGGCGCGTACGCCGACGGGCGACTCACCCGTGAGGAGTTCGACCAGCGAAGCGACGCCGTCCTGAGCGCCAGGACCCTTGCGGAGCTCCCCGCCCTCATCTCCGACCTGGTCCCGGTCGCAGGGGTTCCCGGGCGAGTCCCCGCCACCACCGAGGACGCCGCCGCCCTCCAGGCCCGAGCGGTCGCGGCGTACCGATCGGACGTCCGGGAGGCGGCCTGGGGGTTCGTGTCAGCCTCGATCATCTGCTGGGTGATCTGGGGGGTGACGTCCGGAGGGGGAGGCTTCCCCTGGCCGGTCTTCGTGATGCTGGGCACCGGCCTGCACCTCCTGCGCCTGCTCGTGATGCGCGGCAACGAGGTCGAGGAGCAGCGCAGACGGTTGGAACGCAAGGCGCGCACGGCACTGGAGAAGCAGAAGCAGCGGGAACTCGAGCCGGGAGGTGACGACGAGTCGTGATCGGCGATCCGGGCCATGCGTCGGGCGCGTGCGGGACGTAGGGTCGCGGCCAGAGCAGTTCCACACCGTGTGGCGGGTTCAGCCGGCCCACGCGGCCCGGCGCTACGCGTGGCACGTCCCTGACCACGCCTGTGAGATGGAGGAGCGACGTGCAGGACATGCCCGTGGCCATGATCACCGGCGCGTCCCGGGGAATCGGCCGAGCGCTCGCTGAGGACCTCCTGGTGCGCGGCTGGCGGGTGGCCGCCCTGGGCCGCAACGTCGAGCTCCTGTCCGGGCTGGCGGGCGCATCCCCTCCTGATCAAGTCCTGCCGCTGGTCGCGGACGTCACGGATCGCACCGCGATGGCCCAGGCGGTCGCAGCACTCCTCGCCATCTGGCGCACGCCGGACCTCGTGGTCGCCAACGCCGGATCCCTCACCGCGGTGGGCCCGACCTGGGCCGCTGATCCCGACCAGTGGTGGCACGACATGGAGGTCAATGTCCGCGGTGTCTTCACCACGATGCGCGACGTCGTCCCCGCGATGGTGGAGCGGGGCAGCGGCCGGGTGATCGTGGTGGCGTCCGGGATGGGCCGGTACCCCTCGCCGTGGACGTCCGCGTATGGGGCGAGCAAGGCGGCTGCGGCGCACCTGGCGTCGTCGGTGGCCGCGGAGCTGGCGGGCACTGGTGTGTCGGTCTTCGCGATCAGCCCCGGGATGGTGCACACGGACATGACTCGGTGGTCCGACGCCCTCATCACCCATCGGCCCGACCTCGCTCGGATGCCCGAGTCGGCGTACCTACCGGCGTCCGCGGCCGCCCAGCTCGTCGCCGACCTGGCCAGCGGGCGCTTCGATGCCCTGAGCGGCCGGTTCATCCACGTCCGCGACGACCGTGAGGGGCTGCTGGCCAAGGCCCGGGCCGGCTGACAGCCTGGAGGGGAGGGGTGGTGCGTATCCGTATATGCGTATACTCGCCCCGTGACCTTCACCGTATCCATCGCTGGGGCCTCCGGGTATGCCGGGGGTGAGTTGCTGCGCCTGGTCCTCGCGCACCCCGAGCTTGGGCTCGGTCCGTTGGCGGCCGGGAACCGCGCCGGCCATGCGGTGACCGCGACCCATCCGCAGCTCGTGTCGTTGGCCGGCCGGAGTTTCGTCCCCACCGATGCCGACACCCTCGCCCAGGCGGACCTCGTGCTGATGGCGCTGCCGCACGGCGAGTCCGCGGCGCTCGTCTCGGCCCTGCCGACCGAGCTGCCGATCGTCGACCTGGGGGCGGACTTCCGCCTCGCCGACGGCAGTGCGTGGGACCGGTACTACGGCAGCTCGCCGCACGCGGGCGCGTGGCCCTACGGCCTGCCCGAGCTCCCGGGGCAGCGTGAACGCCTCGCCGATGTCACGCGCGTGGCGAACCCGGGCTGCTACGCCACGGCGGTGGCGTTGTCCCTGGCACCGCTGCTGGCCGCCGGTCTGGTGGAGCCGGCCGACATCGTGGCGGTGGCGGCGTCGGGAACGTCCGGTGCTGGGCGCAAGGCCACCGAGTCCCTTCTCGGCAGCGAGGTCATGGGCTCCATGAGCCCGTACAAGGTGGGCGGGGTCCACCAGCACACCCCCGAGATGGAGCAGGCCCTGAGCGCCGCGGCGGGGGAGCCGGTGACGATGCTGTTCACCCCCACTCTGGCCCCGATGCCCCGCGGGATCCTCGCGACCTGCACCGCCCGGACTGTTCCGGGGGTCGATGAGGGGACGCTGCGCGACGCCCTGCACGCGGCCTACGACCCGGAGCCGTTCGTCCACGTCCTGCCGTCCGGGCGGATGCCCAGCACCGCAGCGACACTCGGGTCCAACAGTGTGCACCTGCAGGTCGCCCGCGACCCGCACTCCGGGCGCACGACGGTCATCGCGGCCGAGGACAACCTGGTGAAGGGCGCTGCCGGCCAGGCTCTGCAGAACGCCAACCGGATCCTCGGCCTCCCCGAGGCCCTCGGCCTCCCTGTGAACGGAGTCGCCCCATGAGCGCGCATGTCCCTGAGGATCAGCCCGGGTTCTCCGTCCTCACGATGGGGGGGCCCGAGACCGGTGGGGTGACGGCTCCCGCTGGGTTCCGCGCGTCCGGCTTGGCTGCCGGGATCAAGGCCTCCGGACGGCCGGACGTGGCGCTGGTCGTCAACGACGGCCCGCGCCATGACGCGGCTGGGGTGTTCACGTCCAACCGGGTCAAGGCGGCTCCCGTCCTGTGGACCGCGCAGTGCGCCCGCGAGGGCCGGTTGCGTGCCGTGGTGCTCAACTCCGGAGGGGCCAATGCGTGCACCGGCCCGGCCGGCTTCGCCGACACGCACCGCACCGCTGAGCATGTGGCCGAGTTGCTCGGCGTTGCCCCGATCGAGGTGGCTGTCTGCTCCACCGGTCTGATCGGGGAGCGCCTGCCGATGACCGAACTGCTGTCCGGGGCGGACGCGGCAGCTTCTGCCCTGTCCGCGGACGGCGGGCTCGCGGCCGCCGAGGCCATCATGACCACGGACTCGGTACCGAAACTCGCCGTGGCGCACGCGGACGGCTGGGCCGTCGGCGGGATGGCCAAGGGTGCCGGAATGCTCGCGCCCGGGCTGGCCACCATGCTGGTGGTGCTCACCACCGACGCCGTGGTCGACGCTGCGGACCTGGACGCTGCGCTGCGCGCGGCCACCCGGACCACGTTCGACCGGATCGACTCCGACGGCTGCATGTCGACCAATGACACGGTGCTGCTGCTGGCCTCCGGGGCGAGCGGCGTGGCGCCGGATCCGACGCAGTTCCAGGTGGCGGTCACCGCAGCATGCGACTCCCTGGCCCGCCAGCTCATCGGCGACGCCGAGGGCGCGACCAAGGACATCCGGATCGACGTGGTGAACGCCGCCACGGAGGACGACGCCGTCACCGCAGCGCGGTCCGTCGCACGCAGCAACCTGCTCAAGTGCGCGATCCACGGCGAGGACCCCAACTGGGGCCGGATCCTGTCGGCGGTCGGCACCACGGATGCCGCCTTCGAGCCCGACGCGATCGACGTTGCCATCAACGGGGTGATGATCTGCCGCGACGGCGCGGCCTTCGGCGACCGGTCGGCAGTCGACATGTCCGGCCGCGAGGTCACGATCACGATCGACCTGCGCGCCGGTGACGCCGAGGCGACGCTCTGGACCAACGACCTCAGCGCCATGTACGTCCACGAGAACTCCGCCTACTCCACCTGATCCCAGGAGTCACTGATGAGCAGGTCCCGAGCGGTCCCGACCGCAGATGCGCTGGCCAAGGCCGAGGTGCTGGCTGAGGCGCTGCCCTGGCTCGAGCGCTTCCGCGGAGCCACTGTCGTGATCAAGTACGGCGGCAATGCGATGACCTCACGCGCGCTGCAGCAGGCGTTCGCCGGCGACGTCGTGTTCCTCCGGCTCGCCGGCCTGCGCCCGGTCGTCGTCCACGGGGGAGGTCCCCAGATCAACGCGATGCTGGCCCGGCTCGGGGTCACCAGCGAGTTCCGCGGCGGCCTTCGGGTGACGACGCCGGAGATCATGGAGGTCGTCCGCATGGTGCTCACGGGCCAGGTGCAGCGTGACCTCGTCGGACTGGTGAACGCGCACAGCCCACTCGCGATCGGCATCTCGGGCGAGGACGCGGCCCTGTTCGCCGCCGAGCGGCGCACTGTGACCGCCGACGGACAGGACCTCGACCTCGGGCTGGTCGGCGACGTCACCGGCGTGCGCCCGGACTTCGTGACGAGCCTCCTCGATGACGGGTTCATCCCGGTCATCTCCACGATCGGGGTCGCCGACGACGGCCAGGTGCTCAACGTGAACGCCGACACCGCCGCCTCCGCGCTGGCGGTCGCGCTGGGCGCGGACAAGCTCGTCGTGCTCACCGACGTCGAGGGCCTCTTCGCCGACTGGCCCGACAGGAGCAGCCTGATCGCCGAGATCCGCGCCGCGGAGCTGGCCGACCTGCTGCCCACGCTGGACTCGGGCATGGCCCCCAAGATGGAGGCCTGCCTGCGCGCGGTCCAGGCAGGGGTCGAGCGCGCCCACGTGATCGATGGTCGCGTCGCGCACAGCCTCCTGCTGGAGGTCTTCACCACCGAGGGCATCGGCACGATGGTCCTGCCCGACGAGGCGCCCGACGAGGTGTCCCCGTGACGGGCCAGTCGCACCGTGGGGCCCCGGCCGACAGGTGGCCCCTCGCGAGGACCGACCGGGGCACCCCGGTCGAGCGCTGGCAGGCCGTCATGCAGGACAACTACGGCACGCCACCGATCACGCTCGTGTCCGGCCAGGGCTCCTGGGTCACAGACGACGCCGGGAAGCGGTACCTCGACCTCCTGGGTGGGATCGCGGTGAACGCGCTGGGTCACGCGCATCCGGCCGTCGTGGCCGCGGTCAGCGATCAGATCCGCACCCTCGGCCACACCTCCAACCTCGTCATCACCCTGCCCGCGCTCGAGCTCTGCGAGCGGCTGGCGCTGATCGCCGACCCGAGCGGCAGTGCGCAGGTGTTCCTCTGCAACTCCGGCGCGGAGGCCAACGAAGCAGCGTTCAAGCTCGCACGCCTGACAGGGCGCACCCGGATGGTGGCTGCGGCCAACGGCTTCCACGGCCGCACGATGGGGGCCCTGGCGCTCACCGGCCAACCCGCGAAGGCTGACCCCTTCCGCCCCCTTCCCGGGGAGGTCGACTTCGTCCCCTACGGCGACGTCGAGGCGCTCGAGGAGTCCGTGGACGACACGACTGCTGCTGTCATCCTCGAGCCCATCCAGGGGGAGGCCGGAGTGGTCGTCCCGCCCGAGGGCTACCTCGCCGCGGCCCGCCGGATCACCCGCGCCGCGGGCGCCCTGCTGATCCTCGACGAGGTTCAGACGGGTATCGGACGCACCGGCCGGTTCCTGGCCCACACCGAGCCCGGGAGCCACGGGATCCGGCCGGACATCATCACCCTCGCCAAGGGTCTCGGCGGAGGGCTGCCGATCGGTGCGATGATCCGCCTCGATCACCCCAGCGCCCCCGAGTTCGCCCCGGGGTCGCACGGATCCACGTTCGGCGGGAATCCGATCAGCGCCGCCGCAGCCCTGGCAGTCCTCGACACGATCGTGGCCGAGGACCTGTTCACGAACGCGACGGTGCGGGGTGCCCAGTTCCGGGAGGGCCTGGGGAGCGTCGCGGGCGTCCTCGACGTGCGCGGGGCGGGACTGCTCCTCGGTGTCGTGCTGGCCGAGCCGATCGCCAAGGCGGTCGAGGCCGCCGCCCGCGACGCCGGAGTGCTGGTCAACGCGGCTGCCCCGGACGTGATCCGGGCGGCCCCACCGCTGAACATCACCCCCGACGAGGTGGCCCACGGCATCGGGATCCTGGCGGCCGCGATCGCAGCGGTCCGCCCGCAGCAGGAGGGGCCGCGATGACCATCCCGAACACCAAAGCAGCTCGACACCGCCGGATCGTCGAGCTGCTCGACCGTGTCCCGGTCGGCTCACAGGCTGCCCTGGCGGAGTTGCTCGCCAACGACGGGTTCGCCGTCACCCAGGCCACGCTGTCGCGCGACCTCGATGAGCTCGGGGCCGTGAAGGTCACCACCAGTTCCGGGGAGCAGGTCTACGCCGTGCCCGCAGAGGGCGGCGACACCCGCCCACACGCCCCCGACAGTGACTCGACCGGGCGCTTGGCGAAGGTGGCCCAGGACGTGCTGGTCGGCGTCGACAGCTCGGCCAACATCGTGGTGCTGCGCACGCCCCCGGGTGGTGCGCAGTACCTCGCGTCCGCGATCGATCGATCCGACTGGCCCGACGTGATCGGCACGGTGGCCGGCGACGACACGGTCATCCTGATCACGAGGGAGCCCGACGGGGGAGCCGTGGTCGCCACCGCGATCCTCGGCCTGATCGACCCCCGCCGCTGACCCGGCGCGCGGACAGCGCACTCACCCAGCGGGCCATGGCCCTGCCCGCCTCCGCGTGCCCGGCCCGCCCTCCCCGCGCCCTCCGCGAGTTCCCTGGTGTGGGGTGCCTTCTCGGGTCGTCACCCTGCAGGGATCACCGGGTGGGGTAGCGCCGATGTGGCCATACGCATATGCGTATACTGATCCCGAGCGCGCGGGACCCGCGCACGAACCGACAGGGAGACTGGACCATGGCTGACCGCGTCGTACTGGCCTACTCGGGTGGGCTGGACACCTCCGTGGCGATCGGGTGGATCGCCGACCAGACGGGTGCCGAGGTGATCGCGTGCGCGGTCGATGTCGGCCAGGACGGGGAGGATCTCGAGGTCATCCGCGAACGGGCACTCGCGTGCGGAGCGGTCGAATCCGAGGTTGTGGATGCCCGTGCCGAGTTCGCCGACGACTACTGCCTGCCCGCGCTGAAGGCCGACGCGCTGTACATGGACAAGTACCCGTTGGTCTCTGCGCTCTCGCGGCCCACGATCGTCAAGCACCTCGTCGCAACCGCCCGCAAGCACGGCGCCACAGTCGTCAGCCATGGGTCCACAGGAAAGGGCAACGACCAGGTCCGCTTCGAGGTCGGGATCACCAACCTCGCCCCGGACCTCACCTGCATCGCCCCGGTCCGTGACCTGGCCCTGACCCGCGACAAGGCCATCGACTACGCCGAGGCCCACAACCTGCCCATCGACGTCACCAAGAAGTCGCCCTACTCGATCGACCAGAACGTGTGGGGTCGCGCGGTCGAGACCGGCTTCCTGGAGGACATCTGGAACGGTCCGATCGAGGAGATCTACTCCTACACCCAGGACCCCACCGTCCAGCGGGACGCGGACGAGGTCGTCATCACCTTCGCCGCCGGCGTCCCGGTGGCGATCGACGGCGGCCGGTCACCATGCTCGAGGCGATCCAGGAGCTCAACCACCGCGCCGGCGCTCAGGGAGTCGGCAGGCTGGACATGGTCGAGGACCGGCTCGTGGGCATCAAGAGCCGTGAGGTCTACGAGGCCCCGGGTGCGATCGCCCTGATCAGCGCCCACCAGGAGCTGGCCGCGGTCACCGTGGAGCGCGACCTCGCCCGATACGGCCGCGGGGTCTCCCAGCGCTGGACCGAGCTGGTCTACGACGGCCTGTGGTTCTCCCCCCTTCGCCGGGCGCTCAGCGGATTCCTCGACGACGTGAACGAGGCGGTCAGCGGGGACGTCCGGATGACCCTGCACGGCGGACGGGCCACGGTCACCGGCCGCCGGTCCCCGGAGTCGCTCTACGACTTCGGGATGGCGACCTACGACACGGGCGACACGTTCGACCAGTCCCTGGCCAAGGGCTTCATCGAGCTCTGGGGCCTGCCCTCGAAGATGGCCGCGGCCCGCGACCTGCGCATCGGCCGGAGTGTGGAGTGACGCAGCCGCCGGCTGATCCGACGTCAGGCCCGGGTCCGGGCGGCAGCGGCCCGACCCGGCTCTGGGGCGGGCGGTTCACCGGGGGACCCTCGCCGGAGATGGCCGCCCTGAGCCTCTCGGTGCACTTCGACTGGCGCCTGGCGCCCTACGACCTGCTCCAGACGCGTGCCCACGCCGGCGTCCTGCACCGGGCGGGGCTGCTCGACGACGCCGAGCACGGCCAGGTGCTGGCAGCCCTCGACACCCTCGCCGCCCAGGTTGCCGCCGGCACGTTCGTCGGGACCGCGGACGACGAGGACGTGCACACCGCCATCGAGCGTGGGCTCCTCGAGCTGCTCGGGCCCGTCGGCGGCAAGCTGCGTGCGGGGCGCAGCCGCAACGACCAGGTTGCCACCGACCTGCGCCTCTACGTGCGCGACCAGTCCCGGGCGATCGCTGCGGCGCTGGTCGACCTCGTGCTCGCGCTGACGGACCAGGCCGAGGCGCATATCCACTGCCCCGCGCCCGGCTTCACCCACCTGCAGCACGCCCAGCCGGTGTCCTTCGGCCACGAGCTGGCCAAGCACGCGCACGCCTTCGGCCGCGACCTCGACCGGCTGGCCGACTGGGACGTGCGTGCTGCTCTGTCCCCACTCGGTGCCGGGGCACTGGCCGGATCCGCACTCGAGCTCGATCCGCAGGCCGTTGCCCTCGAGCTGGGCTTCACCGGGGCGATCGCCAACTCGATCGATGCGGTCAGCGATCGCGACTTCGTCGCCGAGTTCCTGTTCGTGGCGGCGATGGTCGGCGTGCACCTCTCCCGCCTGGGCGAGGAGATCTGCCTGTGGACCTCACGCGAGTTCGGCTGGGCCGTCCTCGATGACTCGTGGTCGACCGGGTCCTCGATCATGCCGCAGAAGAAGAACCCGGACATCGCCGAGCTCGCACGCGGCAAGTCCGGCCGGCTCATCGGCAACCTCACCGGACTGCTGGCCACCCTGAAGGGCCTGCCCTTTGCGTACAACCGCGACCTGCAGGAGGACAAGGAACCGACCTTCGACGCGGTCGAGACGTTGCTGCTCGTGCTGCCCGCGATGGCCGGAAGCGTGGCGACGCTGCGCTTCGACACCGCCCGCATGGCCGCCAGCGCCCCCGAGGGCTTCGCGCTTGCGACTGAGATCGCCGAGTGGCTCGTGCAGCGTGGGGTTCCGTTCCGCGACGCCCACGAGATCTCGGGGGCGTGCGTGCGCGCTGCGGAGGTGCGCGGCGTCGAGCTGTGGGACCTCACCGACGACGAGCTCACCGGGATCTCAGCGCACCTCACCCCCGAGGTCCGCGACCGGCTCACCGCCCAGGCCGCGCTCGACGCCCGGTCACGGTTCGGGGGCACCGCCCCAATCCGGGTGGCCGAGCAGCTGGCGGACCTGCGGGCTCAGGCGGCCCAGTGGTCGTACTGGGCGCAGGCGAACCCCGTCCCGACGCTCGGCTAGACCGGCTGGCTGCGTGGGGCGGTGCGGCCGCATCCGCGGGCAGAACGGGCCCCTCGCACGGCCGGGTCCGAGGCCGGCGGGCCAGCCTCGACCTCGCGACCGGGCCGTCAGGCCCCGGACCGGATGACGTAGACCTTGCGCAGCTCCTCGTGGATGGTCCACGTGGTCTGCGCACCGGGGGGCAGGATCCCGATGTCCCCGGGGCCCACGTCCAGCACGGTCCCGTCGGCGAACTCGATCGATGCTCGGCCCGCGAGCACGACGAAGACCTCATCGGACTCGGTGTCCGTGCTCACACCGGGGCTGTGCGACCACACGCCCACTTCGATGCCTGGGGCCACCGCCACCTCGGTCGCCCCCACGCGGGGATCGCCGGCGACAGACTGTGCGGGATCCACAGGCGCCCAGTCGAGGAGGAGGTGGGCAGCAGGGACGACGCGGGGGCCGGAGTCCCCGGCGAATGTGGGCATGGGCCCATGCTGGCACCAGCAGCCCCGGTGATGCGGGAGAATGCCGGCCATGACAAGCGACCCGACCGGATCCGATCGGCACCCCTTCAACGGTGCCGCCGTGCTCGACGAGCTCGCCTGGCGGGGCCTCATCGCGCACAGCACCGACCTCGATGCGCTGCGCGCCGAACTGGCGTCTGGTCCGATCACCCTGTACTGCGGCTTCGATCCGACCGCGCCCAGCCTGCACGTGGGGCACTTGGCCCAGACCCTGACCGCGCGGCGGTTCCAGCTGGCCGGCCATCTCCCGCTGGCGCTCGTCGGAGGAGCCACCGGCATGATCGGCGACCCGAAGCCGGCAGGCGAGCGGGTCCTCAACGAGGCTGAGGTTGTGGCGTCGTGGTCCGACGGCATCCGTCGACAGCTCGAGCGGTTCTTCGACTTCGAGGGTCCCGCGGCGGCCCGGATGGTGAACAACCACGACTGGACCGCGCCGATGTCGGTGATCGAGTTCCTCCGCGACATCGGCAAGCACTTCAGCGTCAACCGGATGCTGGACCGTGAGGCGGTGGCCCGACGTCTGGCCGACCAGGGCATCTCGTACACCGAGTTCAGCTATGTCCTGCTGCAGTCCATGGACTACCTCGAGCTGTTCCGGCGCTACGGCTGCAGCTTGCAGACCGGCGGCTCGGACCAGTTCGGCAACATCGTGGCCGGGGTCGACCTCGTGCGCCGCGTTGAGGGCGCCTGCGGTGCACGCGCTGACGACGCCGCTGATGCTGAAGGCCGATGGCACGAAGTTCGGCAAGACCGAGGGCGGTGCGGTCTGGCTCGACCCGGACCTGACCAGCCCGTACGCCTTCTACCAGTTCTGGCTCAACACCGACGACCGGGATGTGGCGGGCAACCTGCGGATGTTCTCCTTCCGCAGCCGGGAGGAGATCGAGGCCCTCGACGTCGAGGTGGCCCAACGCCCAGCGGCACGGGCAGGGCAGCGTGCGTTGGCCCAGGAGCTGACCGAGATGGTGCACGGTGCCGACGCACTGGCAGCCGTGGAGGCCGCCTCGCGCGCCCTGTTCGGCTCCGGCGAGCTGCGCGAGGTCCCAGCGCCGACCCTGGATGCCGCCCTGCGCGAGACCGAGTTCGGTGAGGTGACCGTGCCTGCAGGTTCCTCGGTCGGGGCGGTCGACCTCCTCGTCGCGGCCGGCCTTGCAGCGTCGAAGGGAGCGGCACGTCGGACGATCGCCGAGGGGGGCGCATCGGTCAACAACGTGCGGATCCCTGACGAGGCGGCGACCTACACCCACCAGGACGCGCTCGCCGGGGGGTGGCTGGTGGTGCGCCGCGGCAGGCGTGCTGTCGCGGGCGTCCGCCTGATGGTCGGCTGACTGCTCCTGCGAGCTCCCTGGAGGGTGCTCGAGAGGCGAAACCGCCGACTGCATGGGCGGTTTCGTGCTCAGGAGGGTGGGGATTTGACCGCGTCCGATGGGCTCGCGTACAGTTCTACCTACCGACCGCGAGGGAGGAACGAACGGCCAGTAAGTCCCTGAAGGGCAGGCCGGTCGGTCTCTCGCAGAGGCCCCCGGAACAGAGCAGGTGCAGTTCGCTGCGCGCTCGCACCGGGAACAACAGAAGGACTGACTGGCCAGACCGCGGAGCGGTCGCGCAGAGCAGATCGGGATTTGACTCCCGCAAGCGAGCAGGCTAAGTTAGTGGAGTTGCCCCGGCGCGGAAGCCAAGCTACCGCAAGGGTGCGCGATCGCTCCTTGAGAACTCAACAGCGTGCCGAAAGTCAATGCCAATTTTTTAACCCCGTCCGCGGTTGGCGAGAGCCGATCGTGGCGGAGATTCCTTTGGTGATGACATCAAGCAAGTCAGCTTGAGGTCTTGCCAGAGATCAACTGAGGTTAACAAGTTTCTGGGGTTCGCCCCAGAGCAAACTTAACGGAGAGTTTGATCCTGGCTCAGGACGAACGCTGGCGGCGTGCTTAACACATGCAAGTCGAACGGTGACCCATCTTCGGA
>CAVVEV010000001.1:127500-187623 GCA_963747335.1 uncultured Actinomycetes bacterium
CGAAAGCGAGTCCGAATAGGGCGATTCAGTCGCACACTCTAGACCCGAAGCGGAGTGATCTATCCATGGGCAGGGTGAAGCGCGGGTAAGACCGCGTGGAGGCCCGAACCCACCTAGGTTGAAAACTGGGGGGATGACCTGTGGATAGGGGTGAAAGGCCAATCAAACTCCGTGATAGCTGGTTCTCCCCGAAATGCATTTAGGTGCAGCGTCGTGTGTTTCTTGCCGGAGGTAGAGCACTGGATGATCTAGGGGGCCTACAAGCTTACCGAAATCAGCCAAACTCCGAATGCCGGCAAGTGAGAGCACGGCAGTGAGACTGCGGGGGATAAGCTCCGTAGTCGAGAGGGAAACAGCCCAGATCACCAACTAAGGCCCCCAAGCGTATGCTAAGTGGGAAAGGATGTGGAGTCGCAGAGACAACCAGGAGGTTGGCTTAGAAGCAGCCACCCTTGAAAGAGTGCGTAATAGCTCACTGGTCAAGTGATTCCGCGCCGACAATGTAGCGGGGCTCAAGCATACCGCCGAAGTTGTGACATTCGTATAAGGCCGGCCTTCGGGTCCAGCTGTACGGATGGGTAGGGGAGCGTCGTGTGGCGAGCGAAGCGGCGGGGTGACCCAGCCGTGGACGCCACACGAGTGAGAATGCAGGCATGAGTAGCGAAAGACGGGTGAGAAACCCGTCCGCCGAATGACCAAGGGTTCCAGGGCCAGGCTAATCCGCCCTGGGTAAGTCGGGACCTAAGACGAGGCCGACAGGCGTAGTCGATGGACAACGGGTTGATATTCCCGTACCCGCTTTAACACGCCCATGCTGAACCCACCGATGCTAAGTGCCTGAAGCGGAGCGGTCTTCGGACTGCGATGTGGAGCGCGCGAACCAGAGTGGCAGTAGGCAAGCGATGGGGTGACACAGGAGGGCAGCTGATCCCGGGCGATGGTAGTCCCGGGCTAACCGCGTAGGGCGAGGTGTAGGCAAATCCGCACCTCACGAGCCTGAGACGGGACAGGGAGCCGATTAGGCGAAGTCAGTGATCCCATGCTGTCAAGAAAAGCCTCTAGCGAGTGTTATGGCGGCCCGTACCCCAAACCAACACAGGTGGTCAGGTAGAGAATACTAAGGCGATCGAGATAATCATGGTTAAGGAACTCGGCAAAATACCCCCGTAACTTAGGGAGAAGGGGGACCAAGGCTGGTGTAGGGATTTACTCCCGAAGCTGGCAGTGGTCGCAGAGACCAGGCGGAAGCGACTGTTTACTAAAAACACAGGTCCATGCAAAGTCGCAAGACGACGTATATGGACTGACGCCTGCCCGGTGCTGGAACGTTAAGGGGACCGGTTAGGCCTTCGGGCCGAAGCTGAGAACTTAAGCGCCAGTAAACGGCGGTGGTAACTATAACCATCCTAAGGTAGCGAAATTCCTTGTCGGGTAAGTTCCGACCTGCACGAATGGCGTAACGACTTCCGCGCTGTCTCAACCATGAACTCGGCGAAATTGCACTACGAGTAAAGATGCTCGTTACGCGTGGCAGGACGGAAAGACCCCGGGACCTTTACTATAGCTTGGTATTGGTGTTCGATTCGGTTTGTGTAGGATAGGTGGGAGACTGTGAAGCTCGGACGCCAGTTCGGGTGGAGTCAACGTTGAAATACCACTCTGATCGTATTGGATGTCTAACCTCGATCCATGATCTGGATCAGGGACAGTGCCTGGTGGGTAGTTTAACTGGGGCGGTTGCCTCCTAAAATGTAACGGAGGCGCCCAAAGGTTCCCTCAGCCTGGTTGGCAATCAGGTGTCGAGTGTAAATGCACAAGGGAGCTTGACTGTGAGACCGACGGGTCGAGCAGGGACGAAAGTCGGGATTAGTGATCCGGCACCGGCATGTGGAAGCGGTGTCGCTCAACGGATAAAAGGTACCCCGGGGATAACAGGCTGATCTTGCCCAAGAGTCCATATCGACGGCATGGTTTGGCACCTCGATGTCGGCTCGTCGCATCCTGGGGCTGGAGTAGGTCCCAAGGGTTGGGCTGTTCGCCCATTAAAGCGGTACGCGAGCTGGGTTTAGAACGTCGTGAGACAGTTCGGTCCCTATCCGCCACGCGCGCAGGAGTCTTGAGAAGGGCTATCCCTAGTACGAGAGGACCGGGATGGACGAACCTCTGGTGTGCCAGTTGTCCTGCCAAGGGCACGGCTGGTTGGCTACGTTCGGAAGTGATAACCGCTGAAAGCATCTAAGCGGGAAGCACGCTTCAAGATGAGGACTCCCACAGGGTTGACCTGGTAAGGCCCCCAGTAGACTACTGGGTTGATAGGCTGGAAGTGGAAGCACGGCAACGTGTGCAGCTGACCAGTACTAATAGGCCGAGGACTTGTCCACTCACATTCATTTCTTATGTTTGCGTCCACTGTGCGGTTCCCGAGATACGGTCGGGGATCATATCTCAATAGAGTTTCGGCAGTCATAGCGAGAGGGAAACGCCCGGTCCCATTCCGAACCCGGAAGCTAAGCCTCTCAGCGCCGATGGTACTGCAAGGGGGACCTTGTGGGAGAGTAGGACGCTGCCGGACATTCTTTCAAGAAGGGCCGCCCCAATGGGGCGGCCTTCTTGCTTTATGGTGGTGCTTTCGGACTAGGCAGCGCTCTTCAACTAGAGGGCATCCTTGGCAGCGTCTGCGGCCTTGTCGATCACCGGGTCAACCTGGTCAGGAGCGGCGTCCTTGGCGGCATCAGCGGCCTGGTCCACAACCTCGTCGACCTTGGCGTCGCCGCCGAGAGCTTCCTTGGCCTTGTTGATCATGTCCTCGACTCCCATGCGGGGTCCCCTCTCCCTCTCCCTCTGCCCGCCGGCCAGTCCGACGAGTCTGAAGAACCGACGTCTCGTCGGCCCGGGTTCAGGTTAGTGGGAGCGTGGGGCCTTTGCAGCGCTGCCACGGGAGGTCCGGCCCCCCGCCCATGAGGGCGCGCGGGGCAACCGGTCATCGGTGCAGGAATCGGGCGATCGGCTGGGTGCGAGGACCCTCACGGTGTCGCTGCGCACGTGGAGGACAACGAAGTGGGACCTACTGAGGTACAGACCTCGGTAGGCTGACCCGGTCGAGAGGGATGGTCAATGAGCGACAAGCAATCCGGTGGGGCCACGCCTGGCAAGTCCTCGAGCGGTTCGGGGGGTTCCAGGGGTTCGTCCGGCGGGCGCTCCGGTAGCAGCGGCCCCACGTCCGGTGCCCGTGGCGGCAGGGGGTCGCGGCCGCCCTCCTCGGGCTCTGGCGCCTCGCGCTCGAGCAGCGGGTCAGCGCTGACCGGGGGCGGACGACCAACTTCTGGGGGCAAGGGCGGTTCCGGGGCCACGCGGTCGTCGTCAGGCCCTGATCGACCCACGTCCGGCAGTTCGCGCCCTCCGGCCGGCAGCTCGTCGGGCTCAGGTCGGGGGCCGGGCAGTTCCACGTCATCGTCCGGGACGGGTCGCTCGTCGGATCCGCGTTCGGCCTCCGGCAGCGGTCGTCCGGCGTCCACGGGGAGGCCAGCATCAGGTCGCCCCAACTCGTCCGGCTCCGGCTCGCCTTCCGGTGGGGCCGGAGCTGGTGGTCGGTCCGAGGATCGGGGGCGGGCGCCACGGGCGGATCGGGCTCCCGTGGCGCGGGCCGGGGCCCCAGGTGCCGGCACTGAGCGTCCGCGCTCGTCGCGCCCGGGCGATTCGCGCAGTTCGTCGGACCGGCCCCGCAGTGACCGTGCGCCGTCGGCTGGCGCGTCCGGACGACCGTCTTCAGGTGAGCGCTCGAGCCGCCCTCCGAGGGACTCGCGCCCCGGTGGCGAGCCCAGGCGCAGTGGTGGGGATCGCTCGCAGCGCCGCGATTCCGGGTCGCCTGATTCGCGCTCGTCGCGTCCGGACCCCCGCCCCGCCCACCGGGATGCCGGTGTCGCCGACCCGCCGATCCCCGAGGGCGTGGAGCCCACCGAGCTGGATCGTGTGACCCTGAACTCCCTGCGCACGCTTCCCGACGGACTGGCAGAGATCGTCGCCCGTCACCTCGCGGCAGCATCCCGTCTGCTGGCCGACGATCCCGCGCTCGCGCTGGCCCACACCAAGGCGGCGTCGAGGCGCGCGGGTCGGGTCGCCATCGTTCGCGAGGCCGTGGGTGTCGCTGCCTACGCCGCAGGCGACTATGGGACGGCCCTCACCGAGTTGAAGGCCGCAGCCAGGATCTCCGGTTCGTCGGACTACCTGCCGATGATCGCCGACTGCGAGCGTGGGCTGGGTCGTCCGGAGCGGGCCCTGGCCCTGGCCTCGTCGCCCGAGGCCAGCACCTTGGATCGTTCCGGGAAGGTCGAGCTGCTCATCGTGGCTGCGGGAGCCCGTCGGGACCTGGGCCAGGCGGAGGCGGCAGTCCTCACCCTGCAGGTCCCGGCGCTCAAGTCGCGGGCGCAGGGGGAGTGGCTGGCTCGGTTGAGGTACGCCTACGCGGATGCCCTGCTCGAGGTGGAGCGCGTTCGCGAGGCCCGGGACTGGTTCGTCCGGGCGGCGGAGGTCGACCCCGAGGGATCCACCGACGCACTGGAGCGGGTCAGCGAACTCGATGGGATCAGCTTCGACGAGATTGAGGAGTCCGACGGCCTCGACGAGGCCGGGCTGGACGAGGCCGGCACGGACGACGCTGGCACGGACGACGCTGCAACGGACGTCGATGGTCGGTGAGGCGCAGCCCGGCTCCGCACCCGATGAACCTGCGGCGGGTCGGCGGATCGGCGGCTTCGGATCGTCCGCGGTCCCGTTGGCTGCCGTCCACGATGTGGCGCTGCTCGACCTTGACGGCGTGGTCTACGTCGGTGCCGGTCCCGTGGCACATGCGGCCGAGTCCCTCGACGCCGCCCTCGACCTGCACGGCATGCGTGCGGCGTTCGTCACGAACAACGCCGCGCGGACCCCGGAGGTTGTCGCGGCGCACCTGATCGAGCTGGGCATCCGGGCGCAGCCCTCGGACGTGGTCACCTCTGCCCAGGCAGGGGCCCGGATGCTTGCCGAACGTCTGCCCACGGGAGCGCGCGTCCTGGTGATCGGTGGTCCTGGTGTTGCCGAGGCGCTGCGCGAGCGCGGTCTGGTGCCGGTGGACTCCGTCGACGACGGGGCGGTGGCACTGCTGCAGGGCTACGGACCCGACGTTGGCTGGCGGCAGCTCGCCGAGGCCTGCTTGGCCATTGAGCGCGGGATGCTGTGGGTGGCCACCAACCTGGACCGGACGATCCCGAGCCCTCGCGGGCGCGTGCTCGGCAACGGATCGATGGTGGCCGCCCTGCGCCACGCCACCGGCGCCGAACCGTTGGTGGCGGGCAAGCCCGAGCCGCCGCTCATGCTCGAGTCCATGGACCGCGCGCACGCGCTGAGCCCGATCGTGGTGGGCGATCGGCTCGACACCGACATCGAGGGTGCGACACGGTCGGGCATCCCGTCCCTGCTCGTCCTCACCGGCGTCACCGACTGGCAGGACCTCCTCCACACCCCGCCCGAGCTGCCGTCCGACCTACCTCGGCCACGACCTCCGTGCGCTGCTCCTGCCAGCCCCAGCCGTCGAGGTCAGGTGGGGAGCCGGAGCGGCCGAGGGTCGGTGCGGGCGCGCAACTGTCCGGATCCCCGTCGCGTCCGGTGTGCAGCAGGGTGGCAGTGGGGCCGTGGGTGCTGGCACCCAGGGTCCCGGGGCTGGCGCAGGCCCGAGCGAGGCGGCGGGCGGGGCGGGCCACTCGGGCGGGGCGGGCGCGCAGCTGCCGGGTGACGGGCGGTGGCTCCCCGAGGGCCTGCGTGGCACAGAAGGTACAGGACCGCACGCCGAGGATCCTCTCGACCTCGACCTCGACCTCGTGCGTGCGCTGGTCGCGGCCGCCTGGTCGATCGCTGATGCGGGCATGACCATCGATGGTCCTGCTCAGGTGCATGCCGCGACCGGATGAACCTCCCGGCGGGCGGTACCCTGCGGGGAGGGAAGGGGACGCAGTGATCGACATCGTCAGGGACTACACGGCAATCGGCGTGGGCAGTGCACAGGCGGCGACCACCAACGTCGTGGGGGCAGCGCAGGCCAGTGCCCGGTGGGTGACCGCGTGGGGCCACCCCGAGACGCCGGCGGACCCCCCCGACTCGCACGCCTCCCTCCTGGGCGCCGTCGCCCGCACCCCCCAGGCCCTCACCACCCACATCCAGGCAGAGATCGACCGCGTGGTCGAGCGACTCGGCCTCGTGTCGGAGGCGGAGGTGCGGGCTCTGCGCCACCAGGTCCAGCGGCTCGAGCGCCACATCAGCGACTTGCGGGGAGATCGGTGAGCGAGACCCCGCACGTCGAGGCAACGCAGGAGCGCGCCGAGCTGTCTGAGGTGGCTGAGCCGTCCGAACGGGCCGAACCGGTCCAGCCGTCCGAGCCGTCCCAGCAGCCGGAGCGGGCCGGACTTCACGACGGACCAGTCGAGCGCGCCGACAAGACCGATCGATCGGTGGCAGCGGCGGCGCCGTCGCCGGCGTCCCTCACCACGGCTGCATCAGAGCCCCCTGCCACCAGCGTCGAGGGGCTTCCGACTCCTGTCCCCACCACCTCGGACCCCCGAGTGGACGATGCGCTGTCGCGCCTCGAGGAGATCGACTCCCTCCCGCTGACCGAGCAGGTCGAGGTCTACGCCGACATCCATCGACGCCTGGCGGGCGTCCTGTCCGATCCCGACAGCCAGGCGTAGCCCCCATGGCCCGACGGCGGCTCGATGCCGAGCTGGTCCGTCGCGGCCTGGCGAGGTCACGTGAGCACGCCCAGCTTCTCGTCGCCGACGGCCGGGTCCGAGTAGCCGGCGCCACGGCGACCAAGCCCGCCACCCAGGTGGAGGAGGCTGCGGCCCTGGTTGTCGTCGAGGCCGCGAGCGGACCCGACTACGTCTCACGGGGCGCCCACAAGCTGGTCGGTGCGTTGGACCGGTTCGATCCGACCGGTCAGCTGGTCGCCGGGCGATGGGCCCTGGACGCCGGGGCCTCGACCGGTGGGTTCACCGACGTGCTGCTTCGCCGCGGGGCCGCCCATGTGCTCGCCGTCGACGTCGGCTACGGGCAGCTGGCGTGGTCGCTGCGCAGCGACGAGCGCGTGACGGTGATGGACCGCACCAACATCCGGGCGCTGACAGCCCAGGACCTGCCCCGCCGCCCGGACCTGGTCGTGGCCGACCTGTCGTTCATCTCGCTGCGCCTGGTCCTCGGGGTGCTCGGCGGTATCGTGGCTGAAGGCGCCGACCTGCTGCTCATGGTCAAGCCGCAGTTCGAGGTGGGGCGCGAAGCCCTGGGCGCTGGTGGGGTCGTCCGGGAGCCTGCGCTGCGCGAGTCCGCCGTCCTCGGCGTGGCCCGCTGCGCGTGGGAGGTCGGGCTCGGGACGGTCGGGGTGGTCGCCAGCCCGCTACCGGGGCCCAGCGGCAACGTCGAGTACTTTCTGCATCTGCGGGCTGATGCCGGCCCGCCCGATCCGGCGGACGTCCGCCGCGCAGTCGAGGAGGGTCCCCAGTGACCGGGTCCGCGCCGCAGGAGGGTGCCTCGATGGGTGATCGACGAATCCTGCTGGTCACGAACACCCGGCGCCAGGAGGCCGTCACCGCCGCCCGGGCGACCGCGGAGGCGCTGCTGCACCAGGGCATGGGTGTGGCCGCCACCCGGGACGAGTGGGAGGTCCTCGAGGTCCCCGGAGTACTGCCGGTCGACGCGACGCCAGACGGTGCGGCCGCTGCGGGGTGCGAGCTCGTCGTCGTCCTCGGCGGCGACGGGACGGTGCTGCGCGGCGCTGAGCGTGCCCGCGGTACGGGCGTCCCGCTGCTCGGCGTGAACCTCGGGCACGTGGGCTTCCTCGCCGAGCTGGAGCGCGAGGACCTGCAGGAGGTCGTCCAGGCAGTCGTCGCGCGCGACTACCGCGTCGAGGAGCGGATGACCGTCGACGCCCGGATCCTCGACAACGGGGTCGAGGTGGTGCACACCTGGGCGCTCAACGAGGTCTCCATCGAGAAGGCTCCCGAGGACCGGATGCTGGACCTGATGGTCGAGGTCGACGGGCGACCGTTGTCGCGATGGCTGTGCGACGGGGTCGTGTGCGCGACCCCCACCGGCTCCACTGCGTACTCATTCTCTGCCGGTGGCCCGATCGTGTGGCCGGAGGTCGAAGCACTGCTGCTGGTCCCCCTGAGCGCGCATGCGCTGTTCGCGCGGCCGCTGGTCACGGCGCCGACCACCCGCATCGTCATCGAGAGCGTGGCCCCGGAGAAGCAGGGCGTGCTCTGGGCCGACGGGCGCCGGTCCTTCCCGTTGCCGCACAACGCGCGCATCGAGGTCAGCCGCCACCCCGAGCCCGTGTCGTTCGCCCGGCTGCGCGACGCACCCTTCACCGACAGGCTCGTCGCGAAGTTCGCCCTGCCGATCCACGGGTGGCGCGGATCGGGGACGGGGCGCCCGTGATCCACGAGCTGCGGATCACCGGGCTCGGCGTCATCGCCGATGCCACGTGCCGGTTCGCGCCCGGGTTCACGGCCGTCACCGGGGAGACCGGCGCGGGCAAGACCATGGTCGTCAGTGGCCTGGGCCTGCTCACGGGGGGTCGTGCTGACGCCGGGCTCGTTCGGGTGGGCGAGCCCCAGGCGGCGGTCGAGGGCTGGTTCGACGCACCCGAGGAGCCCCTGGCGGCGATCGTCGCCGACGCCGGTGGGGTCCTCGACGACGAAGGGCTCACGGCTGCCCGGATCATCGCCACCCGGGGGCGCAGCGTGCTCGGCGGTCGGGGCGTGCCCACAGCTGTCCTCGCCGACGTCGTGGGCCAGTTGCTGGTCATCCACGGCCAGCACGACCAGACCCGCATCGGTGGTCGGGCGCTCTCGCTGCTCGATGCCTTCGCCGGGGAGGTCACCCAGGACCTCGCGCGGCGGGTGGGCCAGCTGCACGGCCAGCTGCGCGCCCTCGACCGCGAGCTCGACGAGCTGCGCGCGACCGAGCGGGAGCGAGCCCGTGAGCTCGACCTGCTGGAGTTCTCCCTGGCCGAGATCGCCGCGATCGACCCCCAGCCCGACGAGGACGTCCACCTCGCGGCGGAGGCTGAGCGGCTCGCGAACGCCGAGGACCTCGTGGGTGCTGCGCAGACGGCGCGCGAGGCGATCACCTCCGATGCCGACCTCGACGGCGCGTCGGACGTGATGGGCCTGCTCAGCGCCGCGCGTC
This sequence comes from uncultured Actinomycetes bacterium, assembly GCA_963747335.1. GTDB lineage: Bacteria > Actinomycetota > Actinomycetes > S36-B12 > CAIYMF01 > Prado023. The sequence continues at coordinate 136,714 of CAVVEV010000001.1, forward strand.
GTGCCCTGGAATCCGCCTCCGCACACGACCCGGAGCTCGCGGCACCGGCGGCGGCCATCCGCTCGGCGATGGCCCAGCTCGCCGACGTCGCCGCCGACCTGTCCCAGTACGCCCAGGACATCGATGCCGACCCACGCCGGCTGGCCGCGATCCAGGACAGGCGCGCGGATCTCGGGCGGCTGACCCGCAAGTACGGCTCCAGCATCGCGGAGGTCCTCGAGTGGTCGGCCACCTCGGCCGCCCGGGTGGCCCAGCTGGCCGGGGCAGATGACCGGATCGAGGCGCTCGAGGCACAGGGGCAGGACCTGCGGGCCCGGGCCGCCGTGCTGTGCGCCGAGCTCAGCGCCGCCCGCCGCGCCGCCGCCGCCCGCTTCGCCGACGAGGTCGCCGCCGAGCTGGCGGCCCTGGCGATGCCCCGTGCGCGGGTGGCGTTCACCGTGTCGTCGACGCCGGACCCCGACGGGCTGCTGCTGCCACCTGTCGACCAGGCCGCCGCCCGCAGGGTCATGGATCCGGTCCACGGAGCGACCCAGACCCATGACGCAGGCGCGACGGGTGCGCCCACCGGGCCGGTCGCCTTCCGCGCGACCGGCGTCGACGACGTCGCCCTGATGCTCGCCGCCAACCCCGGCGCCCCGCTGCGCCCGATCGCGCAGGCTGCCTCCGGCGGTGAGCTCTCCCGGGTCATGCTCGCGGTGCAGGTCGTCCTGGCCGGGGCGGACCCGGTGCCCACGATGGTCTTCGACGAGGTCGATGCCGGCGTCGGTGGGGCGGCCGCGATCGAGGTGGGGCGGCGCCTGCAGCAGCTCAGCACCCGCACCCAGGTCATCGTCGTGACGCACCTGGCCCAGGTCGCGGCGTTCGCCGACCGGCAGCTGGTCGTCACGAAGGACTCCGACGGGTCGGTGACCGAGTCGTCGGTGCAGGTCGTGGAGGGCGAGCAGCGGGTGCGCGAGCTGTCCCGGATGCTCGCCGGGCTGGCCGACTCGGAGGCCGCCGGGGCACACGCCAGCGAGCTCCTGGAGCTGGCGCACAGCGCGTCGCGGCGCGGATAGGCCGGAGCGGCACTGCGGGCGCGATAGTCTGGTGGCCCATGGGTGCGCCTCAGACGACCAAGCATGTGTTCGTGACCGGAGGCGTCGCCTCCTCCCTCGGCAAGGGCCTGACGGCCTCCTCGCTGGGCAGCCTGCTGAAGGCCCGCGGCCTGCGGGTGACGATGCAGAAGCTGGATCCCTACCTCAACGTGGATCCCGGGACGATGAACCCGTTCCAGCACGGCGAGGTCTTCGTCACCGACGACGGGGCCGAGACCGACCTCGACGTCGGGCACTACGAGCGGTTCCTGGACACCGACCTGCACGGCTCGGCGAACGTCACCACCGGGCAGGTGTACTCCACGGTGATCGCCAAGGAGCGCCGCGGCGAGTACCTCGGCGACACCGTCCAGGTCATCCCGCACATCACCAACGAGATCAAGCGACGGATCCTGGAGATGGCCGAGCCCGGCGTCGACGTGGTCATCACCGAGGTCGGTGGCACCGTCGGCGACATCGAGAGCCTGCCGTTCCTGGAGTCCGTGCGCCAGATCCGTCACGAGGTCGGCCGGGACAACACGTTCGTCCTGCACGTCTCGCTGCTGCCCTACATCGGGCCCTCCGGCGAGCTCAAGACCAAGCCGACCCAGCACTCCGTCGCGGCGCTGCGCTCGATCGGCCTGCAGCCCGACGCGATCGTCCTGCGGGCCGACCGCGAGGTCCCCACGGGGATCAAGCGCAAGGTCTCGCTGATGTGCGACGTCGACGACGAGGCCGTGGTGGCCGCGGTCGACGCACCCTCGATCTACGACATCCCCAAGGTGCTGCACACCGAGGGACTCGACGCCTACGTGGTGCGTCGCCTGGGCCTGCCGTTCCGCGACGTCGACTGGACCAAGTGGGGGGAGCTGCTCCGGCGTGTGCACTCCCCGGCCCACGAGGTCACGGTGGCTCTCGTCGGCAAGTACGTGGACCTGCCCGACGCCTACCTGTCGGTCACCGAGGCGCTGCGGGCCGGCGGGTTCGCCAACGACTCGCGGGTCAACATCCGCTGGGTCGCCTCCGACGACTGCTCCACCCCGGCCGGCGCGGAGAAGGCCCTCGGCGGGGTGGACGCCGTGTGCGTCCCCGGCGGGTTCGGGGTGCGGGGCATCGAGGGCAAGCTCGGCGCTCTGACCTGGGCCCGCGAGTCCGGCACGCCGACGCTGGGCCTGTGCCTGGGCCTGCAGTGCATGGTCATCGAGGTCGCCCGCCGCCTGGCCGGGCTTCCCGAGGCGAACTCGCTGGAGTTCGACGAGAACACCCCTGACGCGGTCGTGGCGACCATGGCCGACCAGGTCGACGTCGTCAGCGGCGAGCGCGACATGGGCGGCACGATGCGCCTGGGCCTGTACCCAGCGGAGCTGGCCGAGGGCAGCGTCGTGGCCGAGGCCTACGGGTCGACGCACGTCGATGAGCGCCACCGGCACCGCTACGAGGTCAACAACGCCTACCGCGCCCAGCTCGCGGAGGCTGGCCTGGTCTTCTCCGGCACCTCGCCCGACGGCCACCTCGTGGAGTTCGTCGAGCTCCCGCGCGAGGTGCATCCCTACTACGTGGGAACCCAGGCGCATCCGGAGTTCCGGTCCCGCCCCACTCGCGGGCACCCGCTGTTCGTGGGGCTCATCCGTGCGGCGCTCGCACGGAGGTCGGGCGGGTGAGCGACACGGACCACGAGCTGACCCTGGCTGACGAGCGGCACCGCTTCCCGGTGCTGTCCGAGGAGCATCGCTTCTCCGGTGCCAAGTGGACGGTCTGGTCCGAGACCGTGGACATCGACGGCCATGTCGTGGTCCGCGACGTCCTGCGCCACCCCGGGGCCGTCGCCGTGGCCGCGGTGGACGACGAGGGCCGGCTGCTGCTGATCCGCCAGTACCGGCACCCGGTCGCGGCCTACATGTGGGAGATCCCTGCCGGCCTGCTCGACCATCCCGGGGAGGACCTGCTGGACTGTGCCCGTCGGGAGCTGGCGGAGGAGGCCGGTGTGACGGCCACTGACTGGAGCCCGCTGCTCGCGCTGGCGCTGAGCCCGGGTGGGACCAGCGAGCGGATCACGATCTTCCGCGCCGGTGGGTTGACGGTGGACCCGGAGACCCGTCCGCACACGGGGGAGGCTGAGGAGCGCGAACTGCCCCAGCTCTGGACTACTCTTCCCGAAGCAGTCGAGCGTTGCCTCGACGGATCCATCACCAATGCGACGGCAGTTGCTGCGATTCTGGCACTGGCGGCCCTCCAGAAGTGAGTAATCCGCGGATCGCGCCGTCGGGTGGAGCTGATTGTCACGGGCCGGCTGAACAGGCATGCTCGCATCCGGTGGTCAGGAGAGGACGGCACAGATGAAGGTCGGCATCCCCAGCGAGGTCAAGAACAATGAGTTCCGCGTCGCGATCACGCCGGCTGGCGTCAACGAGCTGCGCCTGCACGACCACGAGGTGTACGTCCAGCGCGACGCGGGGCTCGGGTCCTCGATCACCAACGAGGAGTACGAGGCCGCCGGCGCCACCATCCTGGACACCGCGGACGAGGTGTGGGGCACCGGTGAGCTGATCCTCAAGGTCAAGGAGCCGATCGCCGAGGAGTACCACCGGATGCGCTCCGGACAGACCCTGTTCACCTACCTGCACCTGGCTGCGTCCAGGGAGTGCACTGATGCGCTGATCAGCTCGGGGATCACCGCGATCGCCTACGAGACCGTGGAGCTGCCCGACCGCTCGCTGCCACTGTTGGCCCCGATGTCCGAGGTGGCCGGTCGGCTGGCACCACAGGTGGGCGCCCATGCCCTGATGCGTGCGTACGGCGGGCGCGGAACCCTCATGGGTGGGGTGTCGGGCGTGTACGCGGCGAAGGTCGTCGTGCTCGGCGCGGGCGTCGCGGGCATGAATGCCGCGACGATCGCGCTGGGGATGCAGGCCGAGGTGCTGCTGCTCGACCTGAACATCCCCCGACTGAGGGCGGCCGACGCGATCTACCACGGCCACATGCAGACGATCGCGTCCAACCGCTACGAGGTGGAGCGCGCCTGCCTGGACGCCGACATGGTGATCGGCGCGGTCCTCGTGCCGGGTGCGCGGGCCCCCAAGCTGGTCAGCAACGAGCTGGTCTCGCGGATGAAGCCCGGATCAGTGCTCGTCGACATCGCGATCGACCAGGGTGGCTGCTTCGAGGACTCCCGGCCGACCACCCACGCCGACCCGACCTATCGGGTCCACAACTCGGTGTTCTACTGCGTGGCCAACATGCCCGGCGCGGTCCCGCACACCTCGACCTACGCGCTGACCAACGTCACGCTGCCCTACGCCGTCGAGCTGGCCAACAAGGGGTGGAGGCAGGCCTGCCTCGATGACCATCCGCTGGCGCTCGGCCTGAACGTGCACGAGGGGCAGGTCGTCTACGGCGCTGTCGCGCAGGAGTTCGGTCTCGAGCACAGGACCCTGGAGTCGGTCCTCGCCTAGTGCCCGCGTCCAGGACTGCCGCGATGCCTGCCCGGCCCAGTGCTCTTGCGCGGTCGGCGCAGGTCTATCGCGACCACCTCACGGTGGAGCGCGGGCTGGCCCCCAACTCGTTGTCGGCGTACAGCCGTGACCTGCGACGGTACCTGGAGTTCTGTGCCAGCCGGGGGATCACCGCCGCCGACCAGGTGACGGAGTCCGACCTCGGAGACTTCCTCGCATGGCTGCGCCAGGGCAGCGAGGGTCACCCGCCGCTTGCCGCGGCCAGCGCCGCTCGGACGCTCGTCGCGGTCCGTGGCTTCCACCGGTTCGCGGTCCAGGAGGGGATCAGCGCCACGGATCCCGGTCGAGAGGTGAAGCCGCCGGCGGCGGCCAAACGGTTGCCCAAGGCGCTGACCGTCGAGGAGGTCGAGGCGATCCTGACCAGCACGGGAGGAGTGGCCGCCGAGCCCCTGGGGTTGCGCGACCGTGCGCTGCTGGAGTTCCTCTACGGCACCGGGGCGCGCATCAGCGAGGCCGTCGGACTCGACGTCGACGACCTCGACGTGGACAACGGTGTCGCGCACCTGCACGGCAAGGGCGGCAAGCAGCGGCTCGTGCCGATCGGCAGCAAGGCGCGTGAGGCGCTGTCGGCCTACCTGGTCCGTTCCCGCCCGGGGTTGGTGGTCAGCGCCCAGCCCGCGGTGTTCCTCAACGCCCGGGGCGGACGGCTCTCGCGGCAGAGCGCGTGGACGATCCTGCGCACGGCCGCCGAACGGGCGGGAGTCGCTGCCGAGGTGTCGCCGCACACGATGCGCCACTCGTTCGCCACCCATCTCCTCGACGGGGGTGCGGACGTCCGGGTCGTGCAGGAGCTGCTCGGCCACGCGTCGGTCACGACCACGCAGGTGTACACCAAGGTGACCGTCGAGCACCTGCGCGAGGTGTACGCCCTGGCCCACCCGCGCGCCCGAGGCTGAGGACGGCGGGTCGGTCGACCCGCAGGGTCCACTAGGCTGGGCGCGCTTCGCCACGGCAGGAGGTGTGCGCATGGCGGCTTCACGCAAGGCCGGCGACGGCCGGGGCCCGACCGGCCGACCGGTCCCCGAGTTCGGCGTGCCCGGCCCTCGCACGACCACGGGGCCGGCGGACATCATCGCCCTGTGCAACCAGAAGGGCGGGGTCGGCAAGACCACCACCACGATCAACCTGGGCGCCGCGCTGGCCGAGTACGGCCGCCGCGTCCTGCTCGTCGACTTCGATCCGCAGGGTGCCCTCGGAGCGGGCGTGGGGATCCATCCGCACACCCTCGAGCACACGATCTACGACGTGATGATCACGGGTGAGGCCTCCGCGCGCGAGGTGATCCGCCCCACGGCCGTGCCCGGCATGGACCTGATGCCGGCGAACATCGACCTGTCGGGGGCTGAGCTGCTGCTCGTCTCCGAGGTGGGGCGTGAGCAGTCGCTGATGCGTGCCCTGCGGCCCGTGCGCAACGACTACGACGTGATCCTCATCGACTGCCAGCCCTCCCTCGGGCTGCTCACCGTGAACGCCCTGACCGCGGCGCAGTGGGTGATGATCCCGCTGGAGTGCGAGTACTTCTCCCTACGCGGGGTCGCGCTGCTGCAGGACACGGTCCGCAAGATCCAGGAGCGGACCAACCCGGACCTCGAGCTGCTCGGGGTGCTGCCGACGATGTTCGACCGGACCGTCCACGCCCGGGACGTGCTGGGGCGTGTGGTCGAGGCCTTCGGGGACAAGGTGTTCCACACCGTGATCAGCCGCACCGTGAAGTTCCCCGAGACCTCGGTGGCCGGAGTGCCCATCACGGTGTACGCGCCGACCAGCGCCCCGGCCGAGAGCTACCGCCAGCTGGCCCGCGAGGTGCTGGCCCGCATCGACCCGGACAGCATCGCCGACGCTCCGGCTGGCTCGGACGGGCCTGACGGTGACGGCGACGGGCCGGGCGCTGAGCAGCTGGCGCTCGGATGAGCCTCGGGAGGTGCGAGTGACGCCCGAGGTGCAGGCGCCTGTGGCTGGGGCGCTGGATCCTCTGGGTGCCGACGTCGAGGGGGCGTCCTCGGGTGTTGCTCCTGCGGTGGAGGTGGCTGGCACGCAGGACCAACCAGCCGGGTCGGTGGTCGATCCCGGGCTTGCTGACTCGGACCTGATCGAGTCCGGGTCCAAGGCGTTCGCGGTCCGCGTCGGTGGCTTCGAGGGACCGTTCGACCTCCTGCTGAGCCTCATCGCCCGGCACCGGATCGAGGTCACGGAGCTGGCCCTGCACGTCGTCACCGACGACTTCATCGCCCACGTTCGGGCCCAGGGCGTCGACTGGGACCTCGATGAGGCCACGTCGTTCCTGGTGATCGCCGCCACTCTGCTGGACCTCAAGGCCGCGCGGCTCCTGCCGGACGGCTCGGTCGAGGACGAGGAGGACCTCGCGCTGCTCGAGGCGCGTGACCTGCTGTTCGCACGGCTCCTGCAGTACCGGGCGTTCAAGGAGGTCGCGGCACTCCTCGACGGGATGCTCACCGACGCCGCGACCCGGCGCCCTCGTGAGGCCTCCCTCGAGCCCTGGCTTGCCGAGCTGCTGCCGGAGGTCCTCCTGGGCCTGGGACCGATCGAGTTCGCCGCCATCGCCGAGGCCGCGTTCGAGCCCCGACCACCGGATCCCGGTGTGTCCATCACGCACATCCACGCGCCGGCGGTCAGCGTGCGGGAGCAGGCGGCGATCCTCGTCGAGCGGCTGCGCCGACGTGGCGTCCTGACGTTCCGGGCGCTCACCGACGATGCCCCCAACACACTCGTGGTGGTCGGGCGCTTCCTCGCGTTGCTCGAGCTCTACCGCGACGGGGTGGTGACCTTCGAGCAGGCAGCGGCACTCGGTGACCTCACCGTGCGCTGGGTCGGGCCCGATGATGAGGCTGCGGCCGCTGAGATCGCCGAGCGTGCGGTCACCGATGAGTTCAAGGGCGTCGTCGGGGCGACGGATGCCCACGTTGAGGAGGAACCGTGACCGAGCTCGACCAGGCTGAGCACGACAGCGGGGTGGACCCGGACGACGTGGCGCGCGAGGACGCCGGCGCGCCGGACGAGGGTTCCGCCCATGAGGGCGCGGTCTCGGCGGCAGGTGAGGACTCGGGAACCGACGACGCGCTGCTCGCCGATGCGCTCGGTGCCCCCACCCTGGAGGCCGCCTGCGAAGCCGTGCTGCTGCTGGCCGACGAGCCGATGGACATGCTGACGCTGGCCACGATCGTCCGGCGGCCCGCCGATCAGGTGGAGGCCGTCGTGCGTGGGCTGTCCGCCCAGTACACCGAGGACGGCCGCGGCTTCGACCTTCGTGAGGTGGGCGGCGGTTGGCGGTTCTACACCCGTGGCGATTGCGCGGAGGCCGTCAGCCGGTACGTCGTCGACGGGCAGCAGGCTCGCCTGACCCAGGCGGCGCTCGAGACGATGGCGATCATCGCCTACCGGCAGCCGATCTCCCGCGGCCGGATCAGCGCGGTGCGCGGCGTGAACGTCGACGGTGTCGTCCGCACCTTGATCACGCGCGGTCTCGTCGAGGAGGCGGGGGTGGAGCCCGGGGGACACGCCACGATGCTTCGGACCACGCCGTACTTCCTCGAGAGGCTCGGCATCGCCAGCCTGGCCGAGCTGCCGCCGCTGGCCGACCACGTCCCGACCTACGCCGAGATCGGCGACCTGGTGGACCTCCCATGAGCCCGCGCGAGGATACGGCCGCCGAGGGCGTGCGCCTCCAGAAGGTCCTGGCTGCGGCCGGCCTGGGCAGTCGCCGTGCCTGTGAGGTCCTGATCGATCAGGGCCGGGTCGAGGTCGATGGGCGGATCGTGCGCGAGCAGGGCCTGCGCATCGACCCGCAGACGGCCGTGGTGCGGGTTGACGGCCAGCGGGTCCCCACGGCGGCCGGGATGGTCGTCGTGGCCGTCAACAAGCCGCGCGGAGTCCTGTCGACGATGTCCGACGACCGCGGGCGCCCGTGCCTGGGTGACCTCGTCGCCGACCGCTCCGAGAGGCTGTTCCACGTCGGACGCCTGGACGCCGACACCGAGGGGCTGATCCTGCTCACCAACGACGGCGAGCTGGCGAACCGGCTGGCGCACCCGTCGTACGGGGTGGCCAAGACCTACTTGGCCACCCTCGCGGCTCCGCTGCCGCGCGGGGTCGGGCGGTCGCTCACGACCGGCGTCGAGCTCGAGGACGGCCCAGCCCGTGCGGACTCGTTCAAGGTGGTGCAGAGCCTGCCTGGGCAGGTCCTGGTCGAGATCGTGCTGCACGAGGGACGCAACCACATCGTGCGGCGGATGTTCGAGGCCGTGGGCCATCCAGTGCTCTCCCTGGTGCGCACGCGCGTCGGTCCGATCGTTCTCGGCCAGCAGCGCCCCGGCACGGTCCGGGTTGTGTCCGGGGCCGAGGCGCGCTCGCTCTACACCGCGGTGGGGCTGTAGTGGGTCGCGTCGACTGACGCCTCGACCGGCCCTGCCGCGGCGACCGTTAGGCTGGGCGCCGACGATCCTGGGGAGGCGAGATGGCCGTGCGGGCTGTGCGTGGGGCGACGCACCTGAGTGCCGACGACGCCGATGAGATGCGCGAGGCCGTGGTCGAGCTCGTCTCGGCCATGCTGGAGCGGAATGGGTTGAGCACCGACGACCTGATCTCCGTGCTGTTCACCGCCACGCCGGACCTCGTGTCGGCATTCCCTGCCGCTGCGGCTCGGGCGCTGGACATCGGTGGAGTCCCGCTCATGTGCGCCCAGGAGATCGACGTGACCGGCGCGATGCAGCGGGTCGTGCGGGTCATGGCCCACGTCGAATCCGAGTTGCCCCGTGCCGACGTGACGCACGTGTACCTGCGGGGGGCCGAGGCCCTGCGCACGGACCTGGCCCAGTGAGCGGCCTGCCGCAGCCGGTGCTGATCGTGGGCACCGGGCTCATCGGAACGTCCCTGGCACTGTCACTGCGCCGACGCGACGTGGTCGTGTGGCTGGCGGATCGGGACCCGGAGGCGATCGCAGTTGCCGTTGCGCGCGGTGCGGGAGAGCCGCTCCCCGCGGAGGCTGCGGGGGGAGCGACCGCGGACGAGCCGGCACTGGTGGTCGTGGCGGTACCGCCCGCGGTGACGGCTTCGGTCGTCGCGGACTGCCTGCGCAGGTTCCCCAGTGCGGTGGTCACGGATGTCGCGTCGGTGAAGGTGCCCATCCACCGGGCGCTGGTCGCCGCCGGGGTGGACGCCTCCCGGTACGTCGGCGGTCATCCGATGGCCGGTCGTGAGGTGTCCGGGGCTGCTGCCGCGCGCGCGGACCTGATCGACGACCGACCGTGGGTGATCACCCCACACCCGGCGGCCGACGAGGCTGCCATCGACGCCGTGCAGGAACTGGTCCTCGCAGCGCGCGCGCTTCCCATCGCGATGGGCGCAGCGGAGCACGATCGTGCCGTGGCTGTGGTCTCGCATGCGCCGCAGATCCTGGCGTCGCTGCTGGCTGCCCGACTGCTGGAGTCCTCGGACACGGTGGTCTCGATCGCGGGACAGGGCCTGCGGGACATGACCCGGATAGCCGCCTCGGATGCCGACCTGTGGGTCGAGATCCTGTCGGCCAATGCCACGCCCGTTTCCGCGGTGCTGGGCGACCTGCGGGCCGACCTTGACTCACTCCTGCATGCCCTGGGCAGCATCGACCAAGGCGGCGAGGACGTCCTGGCCGAGACCCTGCGGCGGGGCAACGCCGGTCGTGACCGGGTGCCGGGCAAGCACGGTGCACGCCCCTCGCCCACGGCGGTCGTGCCCGTGGCGGTCCCCGACCAGCCCGGCGAGCTCGGCCGGCTGTTCGCGGCGGTGGCCGAGGCCGGCCACTCGGTCGAGGACGTCCGGATCGAGCATGTGCTCGGCCGGCCCACCGGCGTCGTCGAGATCACGGTCGGCGAGGTCTCGGCCGCGCCGCTGGCGAAGGCGCTGGATGCCCAGGGCTGGGACGTGCGGGCCTGACTGGTGGCGTGCGGGAGTGGGACGTGCGGCCTGACCCGCCGCCGCTCGGGGCGTAGGCTGTGCCGTCGTGGACCCCAGTCGTGCAGTCGTGGCCATCGATGGACCCTCGGGCAGCGGTAAGTCGAGCACCAGCCGGGGAGTGGCCAGGGCGCTGGGGCTCGACTACCTGGACACCGGTGCGATGTACCGGGCGATGGCCTGGTACATGCTGGACGGCGGTGTGGATGTCGCCGACCCCGCGGCCGTGGCGGCACTGGCCGACCGGCCGACCCTCGTCTCCGCCACGGACCCTGAGTTCCCGACGATCGCCGTGGACGGCGTCGACGTCAGCGGGCCGATCCGGGGGGACGCCGTGACCGGGGCCGTGAGCCCCGTGGCCGCTGTTCCCGAGGTGCGGGCGCGCCTGGTCGCGTTGCAGCGTGGGGTGGTGGCCGCGTCGCTGGCCGCGGGGCGGGGCATCGTGGTGGAGGGCCGCGACATCGGGACAGTCGTGCTCCCCGACGCCACCGCCAAGATCTTCCTCACCGCCGATGCCGAGGCGCGGGCAGCCCGGCGGGCGCTCGAGGATGCGGATCGCGCGGGGGTCGCCGCCCCGGCGGCGCTGGACGTCGCCGCGACCGCTGCTTCTCTGGCCGAGCGGGATGCGATCGACTCCGGTCGTGCCGTGGCACCGCTCCGTCGCGCGGACGGCGCAATCCAGGTCGACGGGACATTCATGACACTCGACGAGGTGATCGCCACGATCGTGGGAATCGTCGAGGACGCCTGCGCGGCCAGCTGACCGACCCGCGTCCACCCAGGCGCCGCACCTGCCAACGCCCCACCCACGCGTTCCAGCCTCAAGCACCTCCTACCACGCATCCCCTTGAGAAGGTCCAGAGCCACCGCGCTGGACGGGAGGATGCTGACCATTGCGGAGGGGCTGCGCGCCGGGCCCGGGTCCGGGTCCACCTGACGGGCGAGGTGGTGGGTCCTTGCTCAACTACCCTTGGTGCATGAATGACACGCCGATCCAGGACACTTCCGACCCCGATGTTGGGGAGTGGGTGTCGCTCGGAGACATCGACCCGACCGCTGCCGATGGCACATTCGAGGTCGACGAGGCTGGTTGGGAGTTCGACGAGGAGGCTGAGCGCGCCGCACTCGCGGCCGCCGCCGAAGAGTTCGGCGTCGAGCTCGACGAGGACGACCTGGCCGAGGCTGGTGGGCACGCCCTGCCGGTGGTCGCGATCATCGGGCGGCCCAACGTGGGCAAGTCCACTCTGGTCAACCGGATCCTTGGTCGCCGTGAGGCGGTCGTCCAGGACATCCCGGGGGTGACGCGCGACCGCGTCGCCTATGACGCCGACTGGTCGGGGCGGCGGTTCGTGCTGCTCGACACCGGCGGCTGGGACCCCGATGCCAGTGGGCTCGCGGCCCGGATCTCCGACCAGGCAGAGCGCGCGGTGGCGATCGCAGACGTGGTCATCCTCGTGGTCGACGCGACGGTGGGGGCCACGGACGCCGAGGAGGCGGTCATCAAGGTCCTGCGGCGCGCGGGCAAGCCCGTGGTTCTCGCGGCGAACAAGGTCGACGACGAGCGGGCCGAGGCCGACGCGGCGATGCTGTGGTCACTCGGCCTCGGGCAGCCGTACCCGGTGTCAGCGCTGCACGGCCGCGGTAGCGGCGACCTGCTGGATGCGGTCCTGGAGGTGTTGCCCGAGCAGGGCAGCGGTCGGTCGCACGACACCGGACCCCGTCGTGTTGCGCTGGTCGGCAAGCCGAACGTGGGCAAGTCCTCGCTGCTCAACAAGCTGGCGGGTCAGGACAGGGCGGTCGTGTCCGAGGTCGCCGGGACCACCGTCGACCCTGTGGACGAGATCGTGATGCTGCGGGACCGGGAGTGGCTGTTCGTCGACACCGCGGGCATCCGCCGCCGGGTTCGGGTAGCCAGTGGGCATGAGTACTACGCCTCCCTGCGCACGCACGCCGCGCTCGAGAAGGCCGAGGTCGCGGTGGTGCTGGTCGACGGCGGCGAGCCGATGAGCGAGCAGGACCTGCGGATCACCTCGATGGTGGTCGAGGCCGGCCGTGCGCTGGTGCTGGCGATCAACAAGTGGGACCTCGTCGATGAGGAGCGTCGCCGCTACCTCGAGCGCGAGATCGAGCGGGACCTGGCCCCGATCGCATGGGCGCCACGCGTCAACGTCTCGGCGCTGACCGGGCGCTCGGTGGACAAGCTGGTGCCCGCGCTCGATGCGGCCATCGCCGGCTGGGAGACGCGGGTGTCGACCGGGCGGCTCAACCAGTTCCTCAAGGAGCTGGTGGCGGCGCACCCGCACCCGCTGCGTGGGGGCAAGCAGCCGCGCATCCTCTTCGGCACCCAGGCCTCGACCCGGCCGCCGACGTTCGTGCTGTTCACCACTGGGTTCCTCGAAGCTGGCTACCGGCGCTTCGTGGAGCGGCGCCTGCGCGAGGAGTTCGGGTTCGTCGGTACGCCGATCCGCATCAACCTGCGGATCCGGGAGAAGCGCGGCGCAGGGCGCCAGGGCTGACGCCGCGGCCGCGCCGACGGTGTGCGGCTGGCTCAGACCTCCTTCGGGACCTTGCCGAACAGGGTGAACAACCGGCACATCACGCGGTGACCGCCGTCGGAGGTGGGTCCGTACATGAGCGGGCAGCCGCCGTCGATCACGGTCACGCCATTGGCCCGGCCCAGCTCGGTGGCGGGTTCCGAGACGCTGCCGGCACCGAATGAGCGGTGCATCCAGACATGGTTGATGCCCAGATCGATGGCCTCGCGCATTGTGGCCTCGGCGCGCTCGGGCCGGGTCCCGATCACGACTGCCTCGACCCCGCCGGGGATGGAGGCCAGGTTCGGATAGGTCTGGTCGCCCTCCGCGATCGGCTCGTTGGGATTGACGGCGAACACCTCGTAGCCGCGCTCGCGCATGCGGACGTAGACGGCGTTGCTTCCGTGGCCCTTGGGGTTCGCTGAGACCCCCGTCACGGCGACTCGTGTGAGAGCGAGGAACTCGGTGGCGGCGTCCTTGGTGCGGGTCATGCGCTGCGTCTCCCCTGCCAGGTGGCGCCGACGTTCGGCGCAGCACCCCACGCTAGGCGGGCGCGGCTGGGGCGCGTGACGGCCGATGGTCCCGACTTTCACGATTGCGCTGCATCTGCGACGAAATCACGCCCGAGATGCAACGCAACCCCGTGTCGGGCGACTCAGATGCGACGCAACTGGATGGTCGGGCGATTTCGGGTGGGCGTCCGGCTGGGATATCCTTGCGGGGCCCCGCGAGGGGAGTTCGGGCTGTAGCGCAGCTTGGTAGCGCACTTGACTGGGGGTCAAGGGGTCGTGGGTTCGAATCCCGCCAGCCCGACCAGTATCACCGCAGGTCGCAGGACCAGTTCTGGGAACCGGGACTGGTCTTCCCGTGATCTGGTTCGGGAGTCACGGGGATCGGACGTGGGCGACCATCTCGATCTCGACTCGGTACCCGACCCCGAGGCCAACCGGGCGGGCGTAATGCACGCCTCCGCGGGGGGCCCACAACACACGCTAGGCCGCCACTCGGTTAGGCACCCCGGGAGGTCACCCCGCGAGGTCACCCCAGGAAGTCAACCCTGAGCAGGCCGAGCAGTTGCTGCTGATGGGGCCTGCGGTTTCGTTCATCGGGGAACGGCGCCAGGTGTGACCACGGTGGGCGGAACGCATGCCAGCTCGGGTCACACCGCCGACACGTGTGCGGCAGTGCAGGGGCGTGTTTGCTGGTCCTGCATGCCCGTGGGAATCTTGGGCCATCATGGCACCGACCCAGGATGTTTCTTCGGTGGGGCGGCCTGTCACCCCCGTGGTCGCCCACCCGCGCCTCGCCCGGTCCCGGCTGGTGGCGCGCCTGGGCCAACTGCCCCCTGGTGGGGTGGCTTTGCTGGTCGCCCCGGCCGGGTATGGAGCGACGTCGCTGCTCGCGCTCGCTGCCGAGCAGTCGAACGCGACGCCCGTGTGGTTGTCGGGCCCTGGGGGCCCGTCCGGGTATCGCCAGTTCTGGAACAACCTGGCTGAAGCCCTGACTCGCGCAGGTGTGGATGCCCCGACCCCACCCGAGGAGGGCCACCCCGCCGGGTGGCAGGAGTTCGGTTCCGACCTGGGCGGTCGGCTGGCGGCGGGCCCGCCGATCCTGCTCATCGTGGATGACCTGGGCGGGGACCCGGCCTTCGATGCGATCTTCCAGCATCTGGTTGACAACCTGCCGACCAATATCCGCCTTCTGGTGCGGGTCCGCCGTACGCCGCACTTGGACGTCTCCCGGTTGCTCGCGGGCGGGCAGTTGGTCCTTCTCACGAGGTGGGATCTAGCGCTGAGTGTCGAGGAGTCCGGCGAGTACCTGGAGATGATCGCTCCGGACCTGTCCAATGACCGGCGAGCCGCGCTGAGCGAGGTGGCCGAGGGGTGGATCGGGGCGCTGCGCGCCAGCGTCACGGGCACGGGTGGCAGCCCGGACATCGATCCGGCTGCGTGGCTGCTGGGTCCGGGGTTGGACCTGCTGTTCGGCCGGTGGGTGGCCACGCTGGATCCGGTGGATCGGGATCTGCTGGTCCGCTGCAGCGTGCTGGACACCCTCACCCCGGAAGCCTGTGACTGGATCGTGGGGCGATCGGACAGCGCGGTGCGGTTGGCCGGATTGTCCGAGGCGCAGGTCGTGGCCCCGCCGGTGGGTGCCCTGGGGTTCCAGTACCGGGCGCACGGCCTGTTGCAGGAGTACCTGCGCCGGCAGCTCTCCGCTCGTGGCCGGCAGGCCATGGCACAGGCTCATGGGGCTGCGGGCCTGTGGTTGGCCTCCCAGGGTGATGTCGACTCTGCGGTCACCCAGTTGCTCGATGCGGGCCAGATCGACAAGGCGCGAGAGGTGCTCGGGGCGCACGTCGCGGGGCTGTTGGACTCGGGTCGTTCAGACCGGGTGCGTGGCTGGTATCGCCAGGCCCCCCAGCTTGCGCTACCCGAGGACCAGGTGATGCTGCTCGGGGCGGCGTGGTCGGAGGTCCTCGGTGGGAACGTTTCGGCCGCCGGGCCACATCTGGCCGAGCTGGAGGCGGTCACCGCCGCTTCCGCTCCGCGGCCGGCACCGGGGGACAGCGATGCAGCCTCGGGGCTCGCATGGCTGCGTATGGAGACCCTGTTCCTGCGCGCCTACCTGGAGGCGTGGGCTGGGCGCACCGCCCGCGCCCGGGAGCTGGTGGGCAAGGTCCGGGCCGCCTACGGCACCGACTGGAACCGGACGTCGCCGCAGGCCGCCGCCCTGATGGGGGTGCGTCTGGACCTGTGGCACGGCGACGACGAGGCCGCTCGCGCCGAACTGCTCACCCTGTCCAGCCGACCCCGGACCAACGAGTACTACCGCGCAGTGGCCATCCCTGCGCTGGGTGCGGTGCTGGCCGCTGACGACGGGCGAGCGCATCGGGCGCGGTTCCTGGCCGACACGGCCCTGGCTGCCCTCGAGGAGACCGGGGCGATCGGGGCGGTGGACGACTGCGACGCCAAGCTGGCCCGAGCCCGGGCCCTGGTCGACCTCGGTAATCCGGTCGCAGCGCTCCAGGACGCGGTGGAGGTGGAGCGTCGGGGGGCGTCGGTGGGGCATGTCGGGTACCTGGTGCTCGGGGCGGTGGCGCGGGCGCGGGCGCTCGCCGCAGGCGGTGACTGGCCGGCCGCGCAGCAGGCCCTGGAGGAGGCTCGTCAGGTCCTACGGGAACGGGCCGTGGGTAACGCGCTGGCCCAGGTGGTCGATTCAGCCGTTGTCGAGGTGGCTGTGGAGTCCTCCGATCGGGACCGGGCCAACCGCGCCTTGGAGAGGATTCCCGTGGGCCGGGCTCGGGAGCGCCTGGCGATCCGGGTGGCGGGGATGGGGGGTTCCCTGACGGAGGCTGAGGCGGTGCGGCTGGCGCGATCCGTGCGGCCGGTGGTGCCTCGTGATGTGGTCGACGCGCGGATGCTGATGGCGGCGGTGACGGCCGCCTCCCGGCCCGCTGAGGCGCAGATGCATCTGTCGGCGGCTGCGACCATCGCCTACGAGCTCGGCATGCTCCGGGCTTTGTCGGGGCGGTCGGAGGAGGTTGTGGTCCTGGCCGACCGAGTCGCGCAGCAGCCCCACGAGCCTGCTGTTGCCGCGCTGGTGGCTGGCGCCTCAGCGACGGCAACCACTGCGTCGTCAGCCGTCCCGCCCCTGAGTCGGGGGGAACGTGAGCTGCTGGATCGGCTCGCCACGTCCGAGGGGCACCGCGAGTTGGCCGCCGACCTGGGTATTTCGGTGAACACCCTCAAGACCCGGTTGCGCCGCCTGTACGCCAAGCTCGGGGTGCACGACCGTGCGTCGGCCCTGCGGCGCACCGGATCAGGGGTCTGATCAGGACTGGCCGATCCGACGCCGCCGGAGCCCCTTCTCGATCTCGACCGCGGCGGCGAACACCGCGGTGAGCCCAAGGCACACCGCCCACTGCTGACCGGTGAGCTCGGTTGTCTTCAGGAACCCCTGGAGGAAGCCGACCTCCGTGGACATCACGGTGATCATGAACCCGCCGATGGTCAGCAGCGCGGCCGGGACCACCGGCCGCGCGAATGCGGACGCGGTCGTCTTGCGCATGACGAACCCAGCCGAGGCGGTGGACAGAGCCATCACGGCGTAGGCCATGGTCACCGACACGCTGGCCACCTCCGTGGACGGGTCGTCGGGCCCGAGCACCAAGGGAAGCAGGGACAGCACCCCGAGCAGCACCCCGAGCCCGATCCAGCGCGTCGCGGTGGTTCGGTTGAAGATCCGTTCCCGGGGGTCCCTTGGGGGTAGGTCCATCAGGCCGGGCTCGGGTTCGTCGATGGAGATGATGATCACCGGGATCACCGCGAGGGTGAAGTTGAGGAACAGCACCATCAGGGGCAGCAGGGCCACGCCGTCATTGATGTTGAAGATCGTGGCGAGCAGGAACATGCTGACCAGGCCGAACAGCTGGGTCAGCTGGTAGCCGATGTAGGCCGTGATCCGGGAGAAGATGCCCCGCCCGAGCTCGACGGCGTGCACCAGGGTGGCGAAGTTGTCGTCGGTGAGGATCATCTTCGCGGCCTGCTTGGAGACCTCGCTGCCGCTGCCCATGGCCACGCCGATGTCGGCCTGTTTGAGCGCGGCGGCGTCGTTGACGGCGTCGCCGGTCATGGCCACGACGTCGCCGCTGGCCTGCATGCGCTGCACGAGGCGCAGCTTGTCCTGCGGGGAGACCCGGCCGAACACGTGCAGCTCGGGCAGTTGGGCCGCGAGCTGATCGTCGCTAGTGGCGGCGAACTGCGTGCCGGACATGCCACCGGGGCCCAGGCCGAGCTCGGCGGCGATGGCCTGGGCGGTGACGAGGTGGTCGCCGGTGATCATCCGGACGTCGATGCCGGCGCGCCGGGCCACGGCCACGGCCTCGATCGCCTCCGGGCGCAGCGGGTCGATGATCCCGACCAGGCCGAGGAACACGAGGTCGGTCACGCAGCGCATGGGGTCGGCCAGGAGGGCCGGCTCGGTTTCGTCGGTCAGGGTGCGCACCGCCAGGGCCAGCACGCGCAGGCCCGCGGATCCCAGTCGCGCGTTGGCCTCGTCGATGGAGGCCCGCACCTCGGCCAGGTCGACGGTGCTGCCGTCGGCGGCCAGGGCCCGGGTGCAGCGCGCCAGGACGACGTCGGGCCCGCCCTTGACCAGCCCGACGAGCCGGTCGGTCCCCTGGTAGGGCAGTCGGTGGAAGGTGGCCATGAACTTGTACGCCGAGTCGAAGGGCACGGTCGCCACCCGGGGGTAGGCCAGTCGGGTCTCGGTCACCGAGACGCCGATCTTCTCCGCGAGCACCACGACAGCGGCCTCGGTCGGGTCACCGACCACGTCCCCACTGCGGCTCACGGTCGCGTCGCTGGCCAACGCGGACACGTAGGCCAGGGCGGTGAGGTCGGCGTCCGGGGCGCCGGCCACCCCGCGGATCGCCCCGGTCCAGGAGTACCCCTCGCCGTCGACCTCGTACCAGCTGCCTGCGTAGTGCACGGCGCGGGCGGTCATCTGGTTCAGCGTCAGGGTGCCGGTCTTGTCGGTGTTGATCTGGCTGGTCGCGCCCAGGGTCTCGACATCGTTGAGGTTGCGCACGATCGCCTTGGCCTTGGCCAGCTGCTGGGCGCCCATCGCGAGCATCGACTGCACGAACGTGGGCATGCCGGTGGGGATCGCCGACACGGCCATCGAGATGCCCAGGAGCATCAGCGCGGAGAAGCTCAGGCCCCGGATCAGGCCGACGACCAGGATGACGGCCAGCGTCGCCCAGGCGACCCAGGCGATCTTCTTGGTCAGGTCGTCGAGCTGCTGCTGGAGCGGGGATCGGGTACGGGTGACCCCACTGAGCATGGCCGCGATCCGCCCGACCTCGGTGTTCATCCCGGTCTCGGTGATCACGATCGTGCCGGTGCCGCGGGTGACCGACGTGTTCTGGAACAGCAGGTTGGACCGGTCTCCCAGGGCGATGTCAGCGCCCTGCAGCCCGGCCGGGTCCTTGCCCACGGGGACGCTCTCCCCGGTCAGGGCGGACTCCTGCGCCTCGAGCGTCGCGGACTCCAGGATGCGCCCGTCCGCGGGCACGATGTCGCCGGCCTCCACCGCCACCACGTCCCCGGGAACGAGGTCGGATGCCGGCAGGATCTTCAGGGTCCCGCCGCGCAGGACCCGGGCCTGGGCCACCTGCAGGTTGGCCAGCGCGTCCACGCTCGCGCGGGCCTTGAGCTCCTGGTTGGTGCCCAGCACCACGTTGAGCAGCACCAGGGCGAGCACGACCGCGGCGGTGGAGCCCTGCCCGATGAGGATGCTCACCACGGCCACGGCGACCAGCATCAGATTCATCGGCTCAACCAGCTGGCCCAGGGCGACCCTCCACCGGGACGGCTTGGCCTCCTCCTGCAGGGTGTTCGGCCCGTACCCGACCAGGCGCTCGGCCGCCTCGGCGTCGGACAGGCCCGTGGGCGACGAGTTGAGCCGGGCGAGCGCCTCCGCCCCGTGCATCAGATGCCAGGGGGCCTGCTCGGTGCTGGTCGGGTTGATCGTGTCCTGGCTCATGAGAGGTCCTCGCTCCGCGTTGTCGCGTGGTCAGCTGGTGGCGTGTGCGCCGGTCTCGGCGATGAGGGCTGCATGGTCGCGCTCGGTCAGGTCGGCGTAGGCGTCAGCCCATTCGGCCACCGCAACGTCGAAGGTGTCGGTGTCGCCGAGGTAGCCGGTGATCTTGCTGGCCCCACCGGCGCGGGTGTGGGCGCGGGCGAGCACCGCACCGCAGATCCGGCCATACAGGGCCAGGTCGTCGGCGTCGAGGCGCTCGAGGTCGATCGAGCCCTTCATGTCCTTGATCTGGCGGACGAAGTAGTCGAAAGGTGCGGCCTGGCTGCCCGAGGTCCAGCCGAGCAGCGGGTCGCCGGTGGCCTGCATGAGCCGCTGGCCGACCACGACCCGCTTGCCGTGGTGGCCGATCGAGTTTGCGCCCACGTACGGCTCGAGGACCGAGGCGTTGGCCTGCTTGATCTGCAGCACCAGGTGGTCACCATCCCCGGTCACCATCAGCATGGCCAGGGCTCGGGTGCCCACGCTGCCGACCCCGACGACCTTGTGCGCCAGGCCCACGAACGAGTAGCGCAGGAGCAGCAGGACCGCATCCGGGCTCAACGTCTCCAAGTACTGGCCGAAGAGCGCCGCAGCGTTCTCGGTGATCCCCTCGTGCTCCGTCTCGTCGACGGGGACCAGCAGCGGGGGCGCCGAGCGGAACCGGCGCCGCCCGTCGACCACCTCGGTGAGCTTGCCCACCGCGACGTCGCCAGTGGCCTTCGCCGACGAGCGCCCGGCCCGCTTGGCGTCGTCGAACAGACTGGTGCCCTTGAGGGCCTTGACCAGGTCCTCCACGTCGACCCGGGTGTACCAGACCTCCATCGGGCCCTTCTGGGCCAGCGCCGCGATTGTGGTGCGGTAGGAGGCCACGGTGGCCCGGGTCGCGGCCCGGATCTTCTTGGGCTTGACCCCGACGTGCCGCCCGGCGACCGCCACGCTGGCGGCCAGCCGCTTGACGTCCCACTCGAAGGGCCCGGGCAGGGTCTCGTCGAAGTCGTTGAGGTCGAACACCAGCCGCCGGTCCGGGGAGGCGAACATCCCGAAATTGGCCACATGCGCGTCGCCGCACAACTGGGCGCGGATAGTGGTGCGCGCCCCGGCGGACAGGTCGGCGGCCATCACCGCGGCCGACCCGCGCAGGAACGCGAATGGTGAGGCGCCCATCCGCTCGTAGCGCAGTGGGATCAGCCCGGGCTCCCGGGAGCTCTCCTGGGCGTGCAGCAGGGCCAGCGCATCCCGGTCCGGGGGCAGCAGCAGGTGCGCGTGGGCCTCCAGGGGGGTCTCGATGCGGGCCGCCTGGCCCGCCGCGAACCGGGAGGCCCGGTCCGGGCGTGGCTCGGTGAACGCGCGCAGGGTCAGGTCCTGGGTCTGGGTGCTGTCATCGGTCATGAACCGAGAGTGCCTGCGCCCGCGTGGCCGCGCACCGAGGGGTGACATGTGGGGTGACATGGGGTCGGGCCCCGCGCCGGCGATGGGCAGCGTGCGGGTATGGACCTGGACCTGGTGCGCCAGTACGAGCCGGTGCTCCGGCTGACGCAGGGGGAGATGTTCCGCCCGATCGCGGTGGAGGACTACCTGCGCAGCGCCCGTCTGGTCCTCGGCAGGGGTGGGGACGCGCGGACCCTGGCCGAGCCCGGGGAGTTGGATCCGACGGCCCTGGCCGGAATGGGGCGGGCGCACCGGGGTGAACCGCTGTCGTTGCAGTTCGTGTCCGTCGCCCTCGACCGGGGCGCCTACCGGGCCTGGGTGCGGTCCGGGCAGCGACCGGCCTTCCAGCGCTCGAGTGCCGCGGCGCGGGTCGGCCTGATTGCGCGGGTCCTCGCTGCGCTGGCGCGGCTGAGCCTCGTGATCCGGGGCCGGGTACCAGGCGGGCAGGCCGCCGCGGCCCAGGTCCAGGTCGGCGAACACCGGGCGGGGTGCAACTACTACGCGCGGGTGACCCGCGACGCGGGGTATGTAGCGATCCAGTACTGGTTCCTCTACCCGATGAACGACTGGCGCTCCTCGTTCGGCGGGGTCAACGACCACGAGGGGGACTGGGAGCAGATCACGGTGTTCCTCGCCGACACCGACGACGGCCCGGTCCCGGCGTGGGTGGCCTTCTCCAGCCATGACGAGATCGGTGCGGACCTGCGCCGGCGCTGGGATGACCCCGACCTGGCCAAGGAGGGTGACCACCCGGTGGTCTACGTCGGAGCGGGCAGCCACTCGGGGGCCTACCTGCCGGGGGAGTACCTGGTCAGCATCGCCCCGAACCTGCCCGCGGGGGTGGAGCGCCTTCGCCGCAGCCTGGCCCGGATCCTGCCGTGGGCCGACCCCGAGGGCCAGATCGGCATCCCGTTCATCGACTACCGCCGCGGCGACGGTCTGGCGATCGGTCCCGGGGGCGACCACGTCTGGCAGGCCAGCCTGATCGATGAGTCCACCGACTGGGTCGTGGACTACGGGGGGCTGTGGGGGCTGGACACCCACGACCCGCTCGGCGGCGAGCGGGCCCCCGCGGGCCCTCGGTACGAGCGCGACGGGCGCGTGCGCGCCTCTGGGCGCAGCCCGTCGCCTGGGCGGACCTGGACCGGGAGCCGCCCGGGTCCAGCCTGCGCCAGGACCTGTGGGCGCAGCGGGACGTGGCAGTCAGGGAACAGCTCCACGTCATCGAATCGGAGCTGACGGTGGCGCGCGCGCAACTGCGGTCGGCGACCGTGGCCGCGGGCTGCCCGGACCCGATGACTCGACCGCACAGGACCGAACTCGAACGAGCCTCGGCGCGGGTGCGCGACCTGCGTGCCCGCCAGGCCCACATGGCCGGGCAGGCGATGGCTCTCCAGAGGTCGGGGGTTGGCGCACTGCCGACTCCCGGTGTTCACGACCATCTGAGCCGCCGCGCCCTGCCGATGCTGGCCGGAGAATCGTCGGGGTGGGCGCTACGGGCCTGGTCGTCGATGTCGGCGGTCCTGCTCTTCCTGGCGGCCGGGCTGGTCCTGCTCAACGGGTCATCAGCCCTGCTGGTCCCGATCCTGGGGCTGATCGCCGTGATGCTGCTGGTCGAGGCGATCCTCCGGCGACGCATGCTCGACCTCCTCGTGCGGGTCGCGATCGCGGTGGCCGTCGGCGCCGGACTTCTGGTCGTGGCCGACGTCGTCCTGGGACACATGCGCCAGACCCTGGGGGTTCTGCTGCTGCTCGGGGCCGGCATCCTCGCGATCCAGTCCCTGGGCGAGGCAGGGCGCCGCCGGAGCGGGTCCACCTGACCCCGCCGCGGGGTGACACCCGGGGTGACGCAACCCCGCGCGGCAGGCCCGGGCCCGTCTAGCGTCCCAAGTCGACCGACCCCCATGAGGAGCGCACATGGACATGGCTGTTCCACCTCAACCCCCGATTCCTCCGATCCCGCAACGCCCGGTCGACCAGGCACCGCCGTGGGTCGTTCCGGTGATCCGCCAGACGATCTGGCGCATCATCTGGCTCGGCCTGGGGATGGCGATCCTGGTGCTGTCCCTGCTGCAGGCACGGGGCCTCATCTCGACGCTGGTCATCGCCTTCTTCTTCAGCATTGCCATGGACCCGGCGGTCACGTGGCTGCACACCCATCGAGGGTGGTCGCGGGGGCGCGCGTCGGGGACCGTGTTCCTCGTCGTCGTGGTGTCCGTGGTGCTGCTGATCACGGTCCTGATCCCCGCCCTGGTGCAGGTCGCCGAGCAGGTCGGGTCGCGCATCCCGGAGTGGATCGCGGGGATCGAGCGGACATTCGGGGTCACGATCTCCTCCGGGACCGCTGATCTCGGCGACCAGGTCGACGAGGCGATCCGCACCTGGCTGCAGGACAACGGCCGGCAGGTGCTGGGGATCGCCAGTGGCACGGTCGGGATGGTGTTCCAGTTCCTGACCACCGCCACGTTCACCCTGTACTTCGCCGCCGACGCACCCAAGATCCGCCGCGCCCTGCTCGTGCGCATGCCCCCGGAGCGCCAGCAGCGCATCGGCTGGGCGTGGGACACCGCCATCGAGCAGACCGGCGGCTACTTCTACTCCCGGCTGGTCCTGCTCCTGATCAACGCGACCCTGTTCTTCTTCGTGATGGTCGCCGTGGGGGTGCCCTGGCTGGTCGCCCTGCCCCTGGCAGTGTTCCAGGGCTTCTTCGCGGAGTTCATCCCCGTCGTCGGCACCTACATCGGCGTGGCCATCCCCGCGCTGGTCACCCTGGGCATCGAGGGGGTGTGGCAGGCCCTCGTGCTGGTGGCCTGGACCGTGGTCTTCCAGCAGATCGAGAACTACTGGCTCAGCCCGAAGCTCAGCGCCCAGAGCATGGAGATCAACGGTGGCGTCGCCTTCGGATCTGCGCTGGCAGGCGGCGCGATCGCCGGACCGATGGGCGCGTTCATGGCCATGCCGGTCGCCGCCCTGGTCACCTCGTTCGTGAAGAACTACGTGCCCCGCTATCCCCTGGTCTACCGATCGGCCTACGACCCGGACGAGACCGACACATCCGTGCACGGCGCGGAGTTCGCTCTGCAGGAGGAACTCCGATGACCCCATCCACAGCGCGTGCCGGGGCACTGGCCGCCGGCCTGGTCGCCCCGATCGGGTTCGAGGCGAGCCTGATGCCGCGTACCGCGGTCCAGCAGGGCATGGTCACCGGGCTGTCGGCATCCGCGACCCTGGCTGCGGTCGCCCTCGGGCAGGCCGCGACTGCGGCCGGGGCGCGGCGGCTGGCTGCGCGCACCGGTGCGGACCCCGGGTCCGGGGGCGTGGGCGTGGCTGCCAACGCCGCGGCCCTGGGCGGGGGCATCGTGGTGCAGTACCTGCTGCGGCAGCGCACCGAGGAGCCGATGCGCCGGGCCATCGGGCGCACCGCGGCCTATGAGCTGTCCCTCGGGGCTGGTTCGGCGCTGGCGGTCAGCGCCTTCGGGGCGCTGGTGGCCCGCGGGGATCGGCGCACCCGGGCGGTGGTTCCCGGTCTTCTCACGATCGGTGCGGCTGTGGCCCTGACCCCGGTGGTGCGCCAACGTGCCTCCACCCGACTGGCCGGCGGCCCTGCGGTGCTCCCCAGCCTCGCGGCCGCTGGTGCCGTGGCAGCCGGGGTTCAGGTCGTCGCCGCCGCGGAGAAGGGCCTGTCGCGGGCGGTCGGGCGGGGCCTGGCCGCCGTGCTCCCCGGTCCCCCTGGGCTGTGGACGTGGACCGGTCGGGCAGCAGCAGCCACCGCCACCGCAGCGCTCGTAGCCCGGGCCCTAGACGGGGTGTACGAGAAGATCGAGTCCGGCGCCGAGCGGGCCGAAGTCGGATTGGGGGAGGTACCCAACGACCCGTACGTCAGCGGGGGAGTCGTCAGCGCGGTTCCCTTCGCGACCCTGAGCCGCGAGGGCCGGCGCCATGTTGTGTCCCGCACCCGGGCGCAGTTCATCGAGCGCGTCATGGGAGAGGTCGCGGTAGCCGAGCCGGTCCGCGTGTACGTGGGTCTGGAGAGCGCCCCCACCATGCCGGAACGGGTCGCGTTGGCCCTCGACGAGGTCGAACGCCTCGGCGCCCTGGACAGGTCCCTGCTGCTGCTGGTCTCCCCGACCGGCACCGGGTACGTCAACTACGCGGCCATCGAGGCCGTGGAGTACCTCGCCCTCGGCGACGTGGCCACCGTCACCATGCAGTACTCGCTGCGCCCCTCGTTCCTCTCCCTGGACCGCGTCGACGAGGGCCGCGAGCAGAATCATGCGCTGTGGACCGCGCTGCACGAACGGATCCAGGCCCGGCCCCCGCAGGAACGCCCGCGGGTGGTCATGTTCGGCGAGAGCCTCGGCGCGCACACCAGCCAGGACACCGTGCTGCACCAGGGCACCGAGGGACTGCGTGACCTCGGCGTCGAGCGTGCGCTGTGGATCGGGTCACCGGCCGGAAGCGGCTGGCGCACCGAGGTCCGCAGCTCCTCGGCAACCCGGCAGACCCGCGAGCTGGTCGGGGAGTTCGACAGCTTCGAGGACTACCTCGCCCTCCCGGAGGACCGGCGCTCCGCACTGCGGTACGTGATGATCACCCACGACGAGGACGGTGTGCCCAAGTTCGGGCCACCCCTGGCCGTGCAGGCCCCGGACTGGTTGCGCGAGCAGCGGCCGAGCGGGATCCCCGACATCATGCGCTGGGCCCCGTTCACCACCTTCCTGCAGGTCTTCGTCGACATGCTCAACGGATCGAACGTGACCCCCGGGACGTTCGCCGCCCTCGGCCACGACTACCGGGCAGACCTGCTGGACTTCGTCAGCGCCGTGTACGACCTGCCCGCCACCACCACCCAGATGCAGAACCTGCACCGGGCACTGCCCCTGTTCGAGAAACAGCTCTTCGACTTCATCGACGGCGCCGCCACCGCGGCGGCCAAGGACCAAACCGCGGCAGAAGGCGCCCACGCCTCGGGCGAACACGCTGCTGGATGAATGCCGGGCGACCCCCTTCGAATCCATGTCACCCCATGGGGTGACATGTGGGGGTCTGGCGGTGGGCCTGGTGGCAGGGTTGATGGGTCGGCACGCCTGCCGACCGGACAAGGAGAGGTTATGTCGACGATCGTCGCGTTCACAGTAAGCAACAAGGAGATGGGGGAGGAGGCGCTCGAGCGCCTCGAGGGCAACGTCCAGGACGTGGCCATGGTCTACAAGACCGACAAGGGCAAGGTGAAGCTGGTCCAGACCAGCGACCTGACCGCGGGACAGGGCGTCGTGCGTGGCGGCTTGATCGGGGCCGTCGCCAGCATCATCGCCGGGCCGCTGCTCCCGGTCGCCGCCGCCGGTGGTGCCGCGGGAGCGGCCTACGCCGCGATCCGTGACAAGGGGCTCAGCGACAAGGTGATGAAGCTCGCCGGCAAGCAGCTCGAGCAGGGTGGCGCCGCAGTCTTCGTCCTCGCCGACGACGAGCAGGCCGCCTCCATCGAGGCCGCCGTGCGCGATGCCGGGATCGATGACGTCGAGGTCGGCTCGTTCCCCGAAGAGGCCGCCGGAGTCGCCCGCGAGACCCTGAAGCTGGCCTGAGGTCCGGCTGTCTGGGTGGCCAGCCACCAGCTGGCCACCCAGACAGCCGGACCCGTCAGAGCGAGACTTGGCACGCAACGACCATCAGCCACCGAGCAGGAGTGATCAACGATGGGCATCTTCACCGGAAACGCCGGACGCAAGGACCCCGCCGAGCTTCAGGCCGAGTACGCCAAGCTCTTCGCGGCAGACGAGCAGGTGCACGCCGCCTACGGCGTGGCCCGCGACGTGTTCATCTTCACGAACATGCGCCTGATCCTGGTCGACAAGCAGGGGTTCTCCGGCAAGAAGGTCAGCTACGAATCGATCCCGTACAAGAGCGTCGAACGGTTCTCGGTCGAGACGGCGGGCACCTTCGACCTGGACGCGGAGCTGAGGATCTGGGTTCGGGGGCGTGGGGAGCCCATCGCCAAGGAGTTCGACAAGAGCGCCAACATCTACGAGGTCCAGGCCATCCTGACCGCGTTCGCCGTGCGCTGAAGCCCCGCCCGAAGAAGGGACACGACATGCCAGCCAAAGGTTCTGCTCCGTCCTCGAGAGTTGTGCTCGAGGACCTGGTCCGGGCGTTGAGGGCTGAAGGCTTCGGAGCCGAGGTGGTGGCCGACCCCGATGAGGTGGTGGTGGTCTACGCCACGGATCCGCGCCTGGATCCGTGGGACGACGCCAACGAGGATCGGCAGATCGAGATCGTGCGTATCGAGCATAGGGACGAGCACCTGCACTGCCCGTGGCTGCCCGGCCCGATCCCGGACAGCGAACTCCAGGGACTGGGAACCCTGCTGCAGACCCTGATGGAGACCCGCGGCTACTGAGCCGCCGCGACGGGGCCCAGCAGTCAGGTGGGCGTCCCGGTGGCCACCAGTCCGGAGCGCTCATCCCAGCGCTGCATGCCCCACGCAATGGCGGCGGCGAGCACGACGCCGATCACCGTGAAGACCACGCGGTCCAGGGTCAGCGAGACCGTGACCTCCGTCTCGCCGCCAGCGGACAGGAAGAGCAGCAGCATCGGGGTCAGGAACATGGTCTGCATGAAGTAGTTGCCGCTCATGGCGTAGGCGGCGAGCACGACCAGGAACACGAACGCAGCGGCGAGCAGCAGGTCCTGGGGCAGGACCCAGACCACAACAAGCGCAATCAGCGCCCCCGTGAGCGTCCCAGCGAGCCGTTGCTCGACATACTCGCGGCGCTCACCCGGGACCGGGCGAAGGACGACCATGAGGGTGACCGCCACCCAGTAGCCGTGGTCGAGGTCGAGCAGCTCGGCAGCCACGATGCTCACACCGGCGGCAATGCCGAGCACGATCGCGTGCCGCCACGCCAGCGTCGGTGACAACGGCTGGGGTGGGCGCTGGCCGAACTTCATCGCCCTGGCGATGCCAAGGCCGACCAACCCGCCGATCACACCCCAGACCCCTGCCTGCCACCAGGGCCACCCGCGATCCGTGACCGCGAACACCATCGTCAGGATCGGGGCCATCATCAGCATCCCGGCCGAGTACGCGTTGGCCGGTGCCGTGAGCACGATTGCCACACCCACCGCCAGGCCGGAGAGCCACACGTTGCCCTCCACCAGCGCCCCCGCCGCGGCGGCTGCGCCGAGCAGCAGTGTCGTCAGGGCCGCGGTACGGGGGCGCATCAGCGTGCCGAAGGACATCGCCGCCCCGGAGCACAGGCCCACGGTGACGCTGGCCGTGATCCCACCGATAGCCGAGGCGATGATGCCCGGGATCAGGACGATCACGATGAGGATGGCCGAGTTCTTCAGAGTCCCTGGGTCGGGGGCGGCGAGACGGATCACATTCGGCATGGGTCCTCACTCCGGCGAGACGTGTGCTGGGTTCGAGGCTAGGGCGGGCCACCGCGGCGCCGTGGGGCGTGTCACCCGCAATGTCACCCCGCGGGTACGGCTGTCGCCACAGGTGTCATCCTCAGGCCGTCGCCAGAACCTCGAGGAGGGCAGCCCGATGTCGCCGAACCCCTATGCCGAGCGCCGACCCGGTGGAGTCACCTTCGTGATCGCCGTGACGTGGATCGTCGCCTTCCTGAGCATCGTCAGCGGGATCCTCACCCTCATGGGCCAGGACTCCCCGGTCGTCGGAACCGCCGTGGACGCCGGCCAGCCGTCCTGGTACGGCGCAGTCGAGATCGGATTCGGGGTCATCACCGGACTCGTGGCCATCGGCCTGGCCAAGGGCAGCGGCCTCGCCCGCCTGCTCGTGACCGCGCTCATGGCACTCCGCGTGGGCAGCGCTCTCTGGGTGGCGATCGAGCACTCCGGTCAGGGCGGCTGGCTCGTCGCCCCACTCATCGGCGGCCCCGCGGTCATCGTGCAGCTCCTGCTGTGGAACGGCAGATCTGACCGCTTCTTCTCCGAATTCTGACGGCTGCGCGGCACGGATGGGCGGCCCAGGCAGGTCGCCGGCTACTTCAGGGCACGCTTGAAGAACTTGTCCCTCGCGCTGTCGGCCCTGCTCCGCGCCTCGGCCAACTCCAGTGCGGAGTCCTTCACGACCACGGCAGGAGGGTCATCGCCGCCGAAGGTCGCCAGGACCTGTGCGTACCGGGCCTCAGCCGCAACCCAGTGGCGGTACAACGTGTCGAGCGTGCCTGCCTGGTCCACCATCCGCCCGAGGGTAGGGACCCCCCGCCGTTGTCCGCAGTCCACGTCACCCCGCGGGTCACCCCGGCCCGGGCCCCGGCGAGGTGACCGGCTCTACGACCCCGCGAACCCCAGCCCGGGGCGACGACGGTCACGCCCCACCACCGGTCACCCCTGGGGTGACAAACGCTCCGCCCGGAGCTGCCCGCCGACCTAGAGTCGCCCCCGCAGGACCGCCTGCCGGTGGGCCGGTCCCCGGTCCATCCGCGTCTCCCCGGAGGTGAAGCTGTGCCGTTCCTGATCAGCGCCAGCGCCGAGATCGCCCCACCGCTGGTCACCCAACTCGCGGTCGTCCTGGTCGGGGCCGCCCTGGTCGGCTACCTGTGCCAGCGGGTGGGCCTGATCCCGATCGTCGGGTACCTCGCGACCGGGGCCCTGCTCGGCCCGTACGCCCTCGGCGTCGTGGACAGCACCGAGCTCGTCGACCAGCTCGCCGAGGTGGGAGTCATCTTCCTGCTGTTCTCCATCGGACTGGAGCTCAGCGGCGACCAGCTCAAGCGGATGGGCCCGCTCATGTTCGGCGGCGGCGCCCTGCAGGTCGTCCTCACCATCGGCGCGGTCACGGTCGGGTCGGCCCTGCTGGCCGGGGTCGACGTACGCACCGGCATCTACACCGGGTGCCTGATCGCCCTGAGCTCGACCGCGGTGGTGCTCAAGCTGCTGTCCAGCAAGGGCAAGACCGGCTCCCCGACGGGGGAGGTGTCCGTGGCCTTCCTGATCTTCCAGGACATCGCCGTCGTCGTGATGGTCCTGGTCGTGCCCCTACTCGGCCAGGGCGGCGGGAGCCTGTGGGACGTCGTGCTCGTCCTGGCCAAGTCAGCGATCATCATCGTCGTGGTGATGATCGGCACGCGCCGGGTCGTCCCCCGCGCGCTGGCCGCCGTGTCCACCCGAACCAACGACGAGGAGTTCCTGCTGGCCATCCTCGCGATCGCCATCGGGATCGCGTTCCTGGTGACCCTGTTCGGGCTCAGCGCCTCCCTCGGGGCGTTCATCGCCGGGCTCGTCGTCAGCAGCGGCCCCCACCGATCCCGGGCCACCCGCTACGTGGAGCCCTTCCAAGTGGTGTTCGCGGCCGTGTTCTTCGCCTCGATCGGCATGCTGCTGGACCTGCAGTTCCTGCTGGACAACCTCGGGTCGGTTGCCGTCCTGGTCGTGGTGATCGTGGCGCTGAAGGTCGTGACCACGGGTGCGGCGGCGCGGGCCTTCGGCCAGCCCTGGCCCGTCGTGGGCGCATCCGCGCTCCTGCTTGCCCAGCTCGGCGAGTTCGCCTTCGTGCTGGAACGGTCCGGGCGGGAAGTCGGGCTGACCCCCTTCGGAGAGGGCGAGACGGGCTCACAGTCCTTCATCGCCGCCAGCGTGGCCCTGTTCGCACTCACCCCCGCGTTCTACGCCGTCGGTGAGCGGCTCCTGCGCTCGGCCACCGCCAAGGCGCCGGAACCACAGGGGGATCGGGTGGTCATCATCGGCTCACCCGAGCGAGTCTCACGACTCGGGCAGATCGTGACCGACACCCTCCCAAACGTCACAGTCGTCGCCTCGGACGTCTCCGGCCTCGGCGGCTCTGCCGGGCCCCGTCGCGATCCCAGCGTCCGGCTCATCGTCGTCGATTCCTCGGCAGGCCCAGCCGTCGCCGGGATCGTCACCGCGGCCGTGCAGGCAGAACCGGCGGTGCCCACGATCGTGCGCACGTCGCAACGCCTCGACGTGGACAACGTGAAAGTGACAGATGAGGACCTGACCCTGATCGTTGACGAAGAGGCCGGAGACACCGCACTGGCCCGCGCGATCGCACGCGTGATGGCGGAACAGGCCGGCCGCTGATCACGTGAATCCGAGCACGCCGGTGACCGCGGCACGGGCTGCATGAGCGCTCTGCGGGAGGACGACGTCCGGGCTGCGGTGTGCGGTTCAATCAGATTTGGCCCGGCTTGAGCGTCTCCCCGTCGCTCTTCGGGGCCGGTTCATGCCCCCGGAGAGCGGGGTGCGCCCGAGTCGCTGGCTGGGCGGTGGACCAGCCGCGCCCGGCAGGAGCGGGGTGCGCCCGAGTCGCTGGCTGGGCGGTGGACCAGCCGCGCCCGGCAGGAGCGGAGTGCGCGCTGCCGCGTGTCAGCGATCCACGGCCCAGTGCTGGGGAGGTGCCCCACTTCGCCGCGAGTTGGGCGCCTTCAGGAGGGCATCACGTCGGCACGGCGCTCTTGGCGGCAGGTTGGGCGATCTCAGGTGGGTGGTTGCCATTGCCGGTGCCACGCTGCACTCTGAAGCCCTCGACCGGATGGAGCGCCATGGGCAAGCTGATCTACGCAGCCAACATCTCACTCGACGGATTCCTGGAGGACGAGTCGGGTTCGATCGACTGGTCGGTTCCTGATGAGGACGTGCACGCGTTCTGGAACGACTTCGAGCGGCGAGTCGGTACGTCGCTCTACGGGCGTCGGATGTACGACTCGATGCGGGTCTGGGAGAGTGACGACTGGTTGACCGACGAGCCTGCGGTGGTCCGCGAGTTCGCTGCCATCTGGCGTGGCGCTGACAAGATCGTGTACTCCTCCTCGCTGGCCGACGTCTCGACGGCGCGCACGACGATCGAGCGGACTTTCGAGCCGGCGGCGGTGCGAGCGCTCAAGGAGACCTCCGGCTCGGACCTGAGCATCGGAGGCGCAGGAATCGCGGCGGAAGCATTCCGGCACGGTGTGGTCGACGAGTGCGTGCTGTTGCTCTGTCCGGTGCTGGTGGGCGGCGGGAAGCCGGCGCTGCCTCGGGGCGTGCGGCTCGACCTCGAGCTGCTGGACCAACGCCGTTTCGCCAACGGCGTGGTCTACGTCCGCTACGCAGTCAGGAATCCCGCCTGACCCTCAGGCGCCAGAGTGCGCCCCAGGGTGTACGAGGGACGGGGACCCCTACCGCGCCGCCTCGGATACGGTGCGTTCCCCCGACAACAAGGCGATCCCCTACGACCTGGTCGAGCGCATCGTTGTCGCCCTGGTGGAGCGGATGCGGGGCGTCGAGCAGTCGTTGCCAACGCTCCGCGATGTCGGCGGGCGGGTCAGTGACCTTGACGAGTTCCTCGCGGGCCGTGCGACCCTTGACGATCGATACCTGGTGGGGCCGTACGGCCAATGCCTCCGCGACCGCCCGTGCGGCCGCCGCAGTTGCGGCTCCGTCGACTACGCGGGCTCGCACGCGGACCTGCAGGCAGGGTTGGTCGCCCCGGGCGTCTAGGGGTGGGACCGCACCACCCACCTGGTTGGTGCGGGCGCCAGGCTGGACGCGGATCGCGGCCAGGAATGTGGGCATGTGCAGATCTTCACGCACCGAAGGCGGCAGCGCGACAGCCCCGCCCGCGGAGCTGCTCGAATTCCGGCGGTCTGCTCGCCTCCGAACGCGGGCGGATCCCACGCAGGCGAGCGAACGCGGATGCGGCGACGGCTAGGGCGAGCACTACTGGCGCGTAGCGGAGGCAGCCGCGAGCTGGGCGCACCTTGGCGCGGGTATGGCCCTCCACCGCCACGTAGCCGTTGGTGGAGTGGCGGGCCCGCTCTCCGCCGCAGGCACCGGTCGCGGACCGCGTCGCGACTTGGGTACGCCTGATCGTTGGACAGGCACCGGAGCGGGCGTACACTACATGTATCGCAGGAGGTGATCTGATGCCGCTGTCCGTTCGGCTGACCGCAGAGGAAGAGGCACGTCTGGATGCTCTGGCTGCGCGCACTGGGCGCTCCAAGACCTTCTATGTCCGCCAGGCGATCGAGGCTCACCTCGATGAGCTGGAGGAGCTGTACTGGGCCGATGAGGCAGTCCGGGAGTGGGAGGCATCCGGGAAGAAGTCGCGACCCGCGCGCCAGCTCTGGGATGAGTTGGGCGTGTGAGTCGATGGGGGCTTGAGACCTCACCTCAGTTCGACAAGGCAGCACGCAAACTGGATCGACAGGTGCTACGTCGCGTCAAGGCCTATCTCGACGAGGTGTGCGAACTCGACGATCCACGCTCGCGGGGCAAGGGCCTTACTGGGGATCTCGCCGGCTACTGGCGGTACCGCATCGGTGACTACCGCGTCCTGGTCGAGGTCCGCGACGATGACCTGGTCATCATCGCGATCACGCTCGGGCACCGATCCGGAATCTACTGAGCATGCGCGTCACATCGCCGCCTATGACCGTCAAGAGCAGCTCCGCGCTACCCCACGTCGATGCACATCACCATGGCGGCCGCTCGCCTGGCTCAACTCACCCAGCGTGATCGAGGCCGAGTTGGCCCTTGCCCGAGGCTGGATTGACAGCCAGAGTGTCGGGTTGGGGTGTCAGCGATCACTCAGGGTGACTGACGACCGCCTGGCCAGCCCTGCCGTCGCGACCATGCTGAGGTATCCGGGCACGGGCCTACCGGCAGCCCAGTAGGACGCGCGCCAGTCAAGGGCAGCTTCGGCGGGGGGAATCCCCAGGCAGGGCCCCCTTACCCCTGGCGAAGGATCGAGCCGCGCGGCTGGGGGTGGAACGCGGGGGCGCTGACGTCGCCCCGCGTCTCGGCCGTCGGTTGGTTCCGGTCCACCCAGTTGCCGTACCGCTGCGCCAGCGGTCCGGCGGACAGCCCGTGCGCCAGCACGCTGAGCACCACGGTGAGGCCCACGATGGACAGCGCGGCGCTCAGCTGCTCGTCCATCACGAGGCTCTCCACGGCGATCATTGTGAACACGACCGAGACGAGCCCCCGCGGGCCGAACCAGCCGACGAACAGCAGCGTCGGTGCCCGCAGGCCGGTGCCAAGGAGTGCCAGGGCCATCGGCCCCATCCGCAGGACCGTCAGCGACATCACGGCGAACAGGACCTCCTGCCAGCCGATGGCCCCCAGAACGCGAGGGACCGCGACGACGCCGAACACGGCCCACACGATGAACCCCAGCGGCCCGGTGAGCACCTCGGTCAGGTGCAGGGCGGAGTGCTCCTCGGCCAGCCACGCCCCTGCGCCGGTGAGCGCGGTGCCCGCGATGTAGGCAGCGACGAAGCCATTGCCGTGTACGAGTTCCGCCCCGCCGAAGGCGATCACGGGGAGGGCGAGAACGCCGAGCGCGCGGGGCTCGCTGGTGCTCCAGTTCCTGGCGCGTGACCATCCGAGCAGCTTCGCGCCGACGACGCCGACGGCGATTCCGATCGCCACACCCCACGCGATGGCCGCCGCCGCCTGGGCCAGGCTGGCAGCGGGTCGCAGCCCGTAGGTGCCGGCCAGGGCAGCGATCGCGAACAGGGCCACCGGGGTGGCCAGGCCGTCGTTGAGCCCGCTTTCGACGTTGAGCAGCCGGCGCACCCGGACCGGCACGTTTGGGTTCAGGACCGTTGCTGCGCCGAGGCCGGCGTCGGTGGGGGCCAGAGCGGCAGCAACCAGCAGGCTGAGCATGACGGGCTGATCGGGGAAGACAGCGCGGGCGAGCAGGAAGCCGGCCAGCAGAGTGAGCGGGAAGGCGATCCCCAGGGTGCGCGCGACGAGGCCCCGGTCCTGACGGATGTCGTGGGGGCGTACCTGGGCGGCGTCGTGGAACAGTACGAGCACGAGAGTCATCTCGGCGATGGGACGGACCCAGGTGACCTCGCTGGCCGAAGGGGACTCAACCGAAAGCCCCATGATGCTCCCCGCCGCCACGAACACGATCGGGGCGGTGACGTTCCAGCGACCCAGGCGATGCGCGGACGCGCCGAACAGCACCACGAGTGCGGCGAACACGACGACTGCTGTCGCCATTTGGTCTCACCCCCCGGACGAGTCCGCCAGCGGCTCCTGGGCGAACGCGTCGAGCGCGGGGCTGAGGTGACCGGCCCCAGTCCCGGGCATGATCTCGAAGCCGAGCTCGAAGTGGATGAGCATCCCGGCCAGCGCCAGGAGCGGCGCTGGGTCGCCCTCGACCGTGGCCCGACCCTCGGCGACCTGCTGGGCCAGGGGCGCCTGGCCGGCCATCGCCGCCTCGAGGTCGGCGCGATCGATCGTCAGGGTGAATTCGGCGTCATCGGCGCGGAATCCGGCCACGTTGGTGAGGACCCCGTTGCTGAGCTCGACGACGAACTGCTCGCCCGTGTCGGGCGTCACGAGGTTGGCCGTGAACGTGTGGCCGAGCGCCTTGTCGGGATCGAGCCGGATGCCCAGGAAGTCCAGGAACTGGCCGGTGCCCAGCGCGCGGATCATGTCCGGGCCGGTGCTCGACGGCGGCGTCCCCTCGGGGATCCCCGAGCGCAGCTCGAGCGCGGCCGCCAGGTAGCTGTTGCGCACGCTCGGGCTCTCGTGCTGGTAGCCGAGCTGCTCGAACGCGTCGGCGAGCAGGTGGCGGGCCGCCTCGTTGGCCGGCTCGGCGTGCACGAGCGGGTCGAGCAGCTCGACGGCCAGGCGGTAGCTGCCCTCGTCGACCAGCCGGCGGCTGCGGGCCAGGATCGGTGCGGCCCCGCCCATCATCTCGACCTTCAGCGGCGCGGAGTCGCGTGGCGACAGCGGGATCAGCGTCGCGGGGTTGGCGTCCCAG
This sequence comes from uncultured Actinomycetes bacterium, assembly GCA_963747335.1. Lineage (GTDB taxonomy): Bacteria > Actinomycetota > Actinomycetes > S36-B12 > CAIYMF01 > Prado023. Next base: position 172,532 of record CAVVEV010000001.1, read on the forward strand.
TACCCGAGGTAGCGGTTCACCACCGCGCGCGCGTTGTGCTCCACCGAGCCGTGGTAGCTGCGCACCGCCCACTGCCGCTGCAACGGCTCGGGCACCTGGTACACGTTGTGGATCTCGTTGATGGTCACGCCGCGGTTGGCCAGGTGCAGCACGCCGTTGTTGAGGTGCGCGTAGGTGTCTCGCTGGGCGCGCATGACCTCCTGGATTCGGTCGTTGCCCCACCGCGGCCACGAGTGCGCGGCGAACATGACCTCGGCGTGCCCACCGAACAGGTACAGCGCGCGGTTGATCTGGCGCGACCACTCCAGGGCGTCGCGGACCAGCGCCCCCCGCAGGGTGTAGATGTTGTGGATCGTCGCCACGATGTTCTCCGCAGCCCAGAACGCCCTGAGATCCGGGAACCAGGTGTTCATCTCGGCGGGCGCTTCGGTGCCCGGCGTGTTCTGGAACACCATCCGGACGCCGTCGAGGGTGACCTCCTCGATGTCGTCGGTGATCACCCGCGTCGGCGGGATGAGGCCCACCGTCCCTGCAGCGACGCCCTTGCCGATTGCCTGGTCCACGTGCCCGAACGGGCTGCGGTCCAACAGCGCGCCGTACTGGTAGAACGCGCGCCGGTTCATCGCGGTGCCGGCGTAGACGTTCTCGGCGACGGCGTGGTCCATGAACCCTTCGGGCGCGAGTACCTGGACGCGCCCGGCCCGAACGTCGGCTTCGTCGACGATCCCGCGGACCCCGCCGAAGTGGTCGACGTGGGAGTGCGAGTACACGACGGCCACCACCGGCCGCTCACCGAGGTGCTCGGTCACCAGCGCCAGCGCGGCGGCCGCGGTCTCCTTCGCGGTCAGCGGGTCGAACACGATCCATCCGGAGTCCGAGCGGATGAAGCTGATGTTGGCCAGATCGAACCCGCGCACCTGGTAGACGTGCCCGGGCACCACCTCGAACAGGCCGTACTCCATGTTCAGGGTGGCCTGGCGCTGCAGCGAGGGGTGGATGCTGTCGTACGGCTCGCCGGTCAGCAGGAAGTCGTAGGCACCGATGTTCCATGCGATGTTGCCCCCCTCGCCCATGATCTGGCGGTACCCCGGCGCCGCGATGAACCCCCGACGGGCCTCGGCGAAGTCGCGCTCGTCGTCGAACGGCAGGGCCGCCCGGTGTGCGCGTTGCGCAGCTGCGGTGGCATCGGACGGGAGCTTGCCGAGCGGGTGGAAGTGCATTGCGGGCATGCGCCGGAACGTACGCCCGGCAGGCGCCCACGCACCTCACATGGAATTGATGAGGCGCACGTCGGATGGGGGCATGGCGAGACGCCCCAGCCGGAGCGGGGCTATGGTGCGCGGCGTGAGCAACGGGGAGCGCCCAGCCTCTCCGGAGGGCGCCGACACAGGCCTAGGGCCGCAGCCTGCCCTGATCCCAGAGCCCACAGGAGCCACCGAGCCCGCACCGGTCCCCGCGGGCCAGAGCCTGTTCCGGGCGCCACCGGGCGCCACCGGATGCCGCCGCTTCGTGCCGCTGTTGGCGCAGTTGCGCAGCTACCGGTCGGTGCGCCCCGACGTGGTCGCCGGCGTCATCGTCGCTGCACTGGCGCTGCCCCAGGCGATGGCCTATGCGCAGCTCGCCGGCCTACCGGTGGTCGTGGGGCTCTACGGGCTGGTCCTGCCCCTGGTCGCGTACGCGATGCTGGGCTCCTCGCGGGTGCTCATGACCGGTCCGACCACGACGGCCGCACTGATGGTCGGGCCCGCGCTCGTCGCCGTCAACCCGGATCCCGGCACGCACGTGGCCCTCGCGGCGATGCTCGCGCTGGTGGTCGGCCTGGTGTTCCTGGCCGCGCGGCTGCTTCACCTGGGCTGGCTGGCCGACTACTTCTCTGCCGCGGTGCTGCTCGGGTTCGTCACCGGGCTCGCGCTGACCATGATTTCCGGGCAGCTCGGCGTGCTGTTCGGTGTGACGGTGACGGGGGAGACCCCGCTGCAGCAGTACGGTTCGTTCCTCGTAAACGCGCTCGGCGGCACCCACGCCGCGACGGTGGCGATCGGCCTTGCCAGCCTCGTGCTGCTCCTGGTGGCCAGCCGCTGGTTCCCGCGGTTCCCGATGCTGCTGGTGCTCACGATCGCGGCGATCGCCGTGTCCGGCCTGGCAGGGCTGGCCGAACGCGGCGTCACCGTCGTGGGCGACATCCCCGCCGGGCTGCCGCGGTTGTCCCTGCCCTCCGTGGGCGTGGGGGACGCGTTCCAGCTCCTGCTTCCGGCGGTCGGAATCGCGATCGTGGGGTTCTCCGATGCGATCCTGCTGGCCCGCAGCCTCGCCGCCGGGCCCGACGAGCAGGTCGACGCCGACCAGGAGCTGCTGGCGTTGGCCGGCCTCAACGCGGCCTCCGGCGTGACAGGATCGTTCCCAGTGGGGGCCAGCGGGTCGCGCAGCGCGGTGAACGTGGGCCTGGGGGGGCGCACCCAGGTGGTCAGCCTGGTTCAGGCCGGCACCGTCGTGTTCGTGCTGCTGGTGCTCACCCCGGCGCTCGCGCTGCTTCCCAAGGCGGTCCTGGCGGCGGTGATCATCTACGCCGCGCTCAGCCTTGTGGACGTGCCGGAGTGGCTGGGGCTCGCGCGAGGATCGCGCGGCGAGCTGCTCATCGCGGCCGTGACCGTTCTCGGCATGCTCACCGTGGGCCTGCTGCCGGCGCTCGTGCTGGCCGTCGCCCTGTCGCTCCTGGACGTCGTGCGGCGCAGTGCCGAGCCACGGGATGCGGTGCTGGGCTGGAGCGTCCAGCACCATCGCCATGTCGATGTCGCTATCAACCCGGACGCGCTGCTCGTGCCCGGCGTGGTGGTCTATCGGCTCGACGACCGCCTGTTCTTCGCCAACGCGCGCTACTTCGCCGCCCGCGTGGAGCAGGCGGTGCACGGCTCGCCCACCCCGGTCCGGGTGTTCGTCTTCGACGCCGAGGTGGTCTCCCACCTCGACGCGGCGGCGGCGGCCACCCTGCGGCGGGTGATCGAGGGCCTGGCGTCGCAGGGCATCGAGTTCGTCCTCGCCCGTGCCCGGGCCGTCGTACGCGAGCAGCTCGACCGCCATGGCCTGGCGGACGTCCTGCCCCCCGAGTCGCGCTTCCCGACTGTTCGCGCAGCACTGCTGGCCGCGGCGGGCTTCGACCTGGAGGGAGCCACGTGACCCAGCCCGTCGGAGTTCGGCCAGGGCCGTCGTCGAACGGCACGCCGGCGCTGCGCGCCCGCATCCAGGTGCCCCAGCTGCCCGACGGCACGGTCGAGCGCAGGGTGCTGCTGGACCGCCTCCAATCCGAGGGCCATCGGGTCCTGCTGGTGTGCGCCGCCGCGGGTTTCGGCAAGACCACGCTGCTCGCCCAGTGGGCCCGTCGGACCGTCCTGCAGGGCCGACCCGTCGCATGGGTGACCTGCACGGACCATGCCAACGACCCGGCCGTCCTCTTCGTGGACCTGCGCGACGCGCTCGCGCTCGCGGTGCGGGAGTCGGCCCCCCGGGCCAGTGCCCAGCTGATGGAGCTGGCGGTGCCATCCAGGCGGTCGACGGGGTCCGAGCTCGAGGCGCTGCTCATGCTGCTCGACGACCTCGCGACCCCCCCGGCGCTTGTGCTCGACGACCTCCATGCCGTCGATGCAGGGCCCTCCCTCGCGCTCCTCGACTCGCTCGCCCTGGGCCTGCCGACGACCGTCGGGCTTGCGCTCGGGACTCGGGTCGAACCCCGCGCGCTGCTGACCTCCCTCCGGCTGCACACCGGCGTGGCGGAGGTGACTGAGTTGGAGCTCGCGCACAGCCGAGCGGAGGTGGCGGAGGTCGTGGGCCGGGCGGGCGGTGACCCGCGAGCACTCACCGAGCCGCTGCTGGCCCAAACCGAAGGTTGGCCCGCCGCCGTTCGGCTCGGCGTGCTGGCCGCCCAACGGGCGGGGCGGGACCTCGGGGCCGACCTCCGTGTGAGCCGCGACCCCTCGGTATCGGACTTCCTGATGCGGGAGATCGAGGCGGCCCTTCCGGCCGACGCCCTGGCGCTGCTGCGTGCGACCGCCGTGGTCTCCGAGCTGAGCCCTGGGCTCGCCGCCGCACTCAGCGGGCGGCCCGACGCCGGCGCCATCCTCGAACGCCTGTTCCGGGCCCAGGCCCTCGTCCGGCGCACGGGCGGGGAGGAGCCGACGTACGTCGTGCACACGCTGGTGCGCGCGCACCTGGTGGCCAGCCTCGGGGCCGCGGACATCGACGCCCCGGCACGCCAGCACGCGGCCGCGGCTCGCTGGCTCGCAGACCACGGCCTCGGGGAGCGTGCCCTCGACCATGCCGTGGCGGCGGGTGAGCTCGAGCTGACCGCGGCCCTGCTCCGCACCCGGGGGCCGAGACTGCTGGTCACCGGTCGGCTGCAGTCGCTGCTCCCCGCGCTCACCACCATTCCCTCGGACCAGTGGGATGCCGACCTGGCCGGCCTGGCGGCCCTCGCCCGCGCGGCGCTGGGCGACCTCGGCGCCGCCCGAGGGGCGCTGGTGCGCGCCGCGGCACTCGCCCCTGCCCGTCCCAATGGCGCGGACCCTCCCGGCGCCGCGCGCCTGCCGTCGCTGGTGCGCATCGCGCAGTTCCACCTGCGCCGCCTCGAGGGCAGCCCCGAGGCTCCGGACATCCCCGCCACGTTCGCCGATGCGCTGGCATGGCCGGCCGATCCTGCCCCCACCGAGGACGACCTGGACCGCGAGCTCGTCCTGCTGGTGAGCCGCGGGCAGTGGGAGTTCGCCACGGGTCGCTACGACGCGAGTTGGAGCGACCTGCGCCTCGCCCTGGACCTGGCCACGACCCATCGTCGTGACCACGTGATGCTCCTGGCGATGAGTACTCTGTCCGCGGTGCCCGCGCTCATGGGTGACGCATCAGCCGTCGAACGCTACGTCAGCGGGGCGCTCAGCCGCATCGAGGATCGGGGCTGGGCGACCCACCCCGCGATGGCGACCTTCTACTCGGCAGGAGCCTGGGCCGCATCGCTGATGCTGCTGCCCGAGCGCGCCGAGCAGATGATCGGCCTGGCGCACGAGGCGCTGCGCGGCAACGTGGACCCGGAGTACGCCACGTACGCCGCCCTCGTCGATGCCACGTTGGCGGCGAACCGGGATGACGACCCCACCCCCGCGCTGGCACTGCTGGCGCGGCTGGCCCAGACCGGCCCGAGCGCCGAGCTGACCCCGGCGCTGCGGACGTTCCCGGCTGCGCACCGGGTCCGGATCCGGCTGGCGAGGGGGGATCTCGCCGGCGCGCAGGATGCCGCGGCGGACTTCGAACGCTGGTTCCCGGGCACCGGTGACCCCCTGATCGCCCGCGCGCAGACCCACGCCGCTGGCGGGATGTGGGAGCCGTGCCTCGCTGACCTCGCGCTGGTCACCGACCGATCACTGCCCGTGACCGTGCGTGTCTACGACATCGTGCTGCCCATGCTGGAGTCGGTCGCCCAGGAACGGCTCGGGCGCCGCTCCGTCGCACGGGGAGCCCTGCTGCGCGCGCTGGCCGTCGCCGCGCCCCGGGGCGTCGTGCGACCGTTCTGGGAGGTCGGTCCGACCATGCGGGCCATGCTCGAGCGCCAGCGCGGCCGGCTCGGCGTCCACGACGACTTCGTGGCCACGATCCTGCAACGCTGGGAAGCCGTCGACGCCGCAGCCGGCCACCGGCCGATCGTGGCCGACGTCGACGGCGTCGCGCTCACCCCGCGCGAGCTCGAGGTGCTCCGCTCGCTGCCCTCGCTCATGACCGCCGAGGAGCTCGCGACAGCGGAGATGGTCAGCGTCAACACCATCCGCACGCACATGCGCTCCCTGTACCGCAAGCTCGGCGTGCGCACCCGCAGGGACGCGGTTCGGCGGGGTCGCGAGCTCGGCCTGCTGTAGATCTCATCAATTCCATGCGAGGTGGGGCTGGTGGCCCGGCTGCGATGCTGCCCGGTGCCCCTGCGCGGCGGGTTTGCGCGTCTCGCGATCCGCCCGCACCCGCCACGAGCAGGAGGACCATATGAGCAGGACCGGCGATCATGCCGAGGACATCGAGCACGAGTTGGAGCATGCCGGCCGGGACGTGGGGGAGTCGTTCGCGGATTCGGTGGGGGAGCCGGAGGGCGACGAGGTCGCGCTGGTGTCCGAGGCGCCGGCCGCTGAGCCGAACGGCCAGGTCTCCGGGTCGTTGGATGCCGAGCTGCCGCCGTCGGCGCCGACGTTGTCCCAGCTGATCCTGGACCGGGTCGCGAGCACCCCGGACAATCCGGCGTTCGGGTCGCCGTCTGCCGAGGGTGGGTGGCGGGTGCGCACCTGGAGGGAGTCCGGGGCCGAGATGACGCGTTTGGCCGCCGGGTTGCTGGCTCTGGGCCTGCAGCCCGAGGAGCGCGTGGCGATCGCGAGCAACACCCGGGTGGAGTGGGTGCTGGCTGATGGCGCGGTGATGCTGGCCGGTGGCGCGAACACGACGATCTACCCGAGTACCGGGGAGGATGACTTCGCCTACATCATCAACGACTCGGAGACCCGGTTCCTGGTCGCGGAGGACCAGGGGCAGGCCGACAAGGCGCTGACCCAGTTGGCCAGCCTGCCGTCGTTGGAGAAGATCATCCTGATCGAGGGCGCCGGGGACGGTGACCGGGTGCTGTCATGGGCGGAGCTGGCCGAGTTGGGGGCCCGGCGGCTGGCTGAGCAGCCCGACGCGGTCGACCGGGTGGTGGCTGCGATCCGTCCGGACTCGTTGGCCACCTTGATCTACACCTCGGGCACGACGGGTCGACCGAAGGGCGTGATGCTGCCGCAGAGCAACTGGGTGTTCCAGGGGCGCAGCATGGATGCCCTGCAGATCGTCCGACCCGACGATGTCCACTTCCTGTGGCTGCCGCTGGCGCACTCGTTCGGAAAGGTGCTGCTGTCGGCGGCGTTCCAGGTGGGGTTCGTGACCTACGTCGATGGGCGGGTGCCGAAGATCGTGGAGAACCTGCCGGTCGTGCAGCCGACCGTGATGGCCGGTGTCCCGCGTATCTTCGAGAAGATCTACCAGGGCGCCAACGCCAAGGCCAAGGCCGGTGGCGGTGCCAAGGCGAAGATCTTCGACTGGGCGTTCGCGGCGTCGACCGAGATCAAGGCCAAGCAGCGTGCCGGGCAGTTCGCGGGCCCGATGGCGCCCGCGCGGATGGCCCTGGCCGAGAAGCTGGTGTTCTCCAAGATCCAGGCCCTGACCGGTGGTCGGATGCGGGTGATGATCTCGGGGTCTGCGGCGCTTAACGGGGATGTGGCCCGCTGGTTCGATGCCGCCGGGTTGCCGATCATCGAGGGCTACGGGTTGACCGAGAACAGTGCGGCGGCGTGTGTCGTGCGGCCGGATGACCTCGTCTTCGGCTCGGTCGGCCAGCCGCTGCCGGGCACCCAGGTGATGATCGCCTCGGACGGTGAGGTGCTGTTGCGCGGCCCGCACGTCATGAAGGGCTACTGGAACCTGCCCGAGGTGAACGACGAGACCCTGCTGCCCGGTGGGTGGCTGGCGACCGGGGACATCGGCGAGCTCGACGAGAAGGGCCGGCTGAAGATCACCGACCGCAAGAAGGACCTGGTGAAGACCTCGGGTGGCAAGTACATCGCCCCGGGGCAGATCGCCGCGCAGTTCAAGGTGATCTCCGGGTTGGCGTCGAACCTGGTGGTGCATGCCGCGGACCGCAACTACGCCAGCGCGTTGATCTCGCTGGACCCCGAGGCGCTGGAGAAGTTCGCCGCTGAGCAAGGCCTGTCCGGGGACTTCGCGGCGCTGTCGCAGTCCCCACAGGTGCGCGCGGCGCTGCAGGCCGACGTCGACACCCTCAACGAGGGCCTCAACCGGTGGGAGACGGTCAAGAGGTTCGCCGTGCTGCCGCGTGACCTGTCCGAGGAGGAGGGCGAGCTCACCGCGAGCCTGAAGGTCAAGCGCAAGGCCGTCGAGGAGCACTTCTCCGACCTCATCGAGGCGATGTACGCCAGCGACTGAGCAGGGAGGACACCACTGTGGGCAGCGTCCCGATCGCCGCGTCGGATCTGACCTGGCTGAGCATGGATCGGCCTGAGAACTTGATGGTCGTCAACGGCTTGATGTGGTTCGACGACGAGCCCGACTGGGACGCCGTCCGCGAGGTCGTCCAGGAACGCCTGGTCAACCGCTACGAGGTGCTGCACCGCCGGCCCGTGCTCGCGGGCCGGCGGTGGGTCTGGGACGACGATCCGGACTTCGACCTCGACCGGCACCTGCGCCCGGTCACCCTGCCGGCCCCGGGTGACCGGGCCGCGCTGGAGGAGCACCTGTCCGTGCGCTCTGGCGAGCCGATCGACCACGACCACCCGTTGTGGGAGATGGACCTGATCAGCGGCTACGTCGGGGCCGACGGCCGGGCCGGGGCCGCGGTGATGGCGCGGTTCCACCATGCGCTCGCCGACGGCATCCGGATCGTGCAGCTGGTCCTCGGACTGTGTGACGCCACCGCCGAGGTGGCGCCCACCGCGAAGGTCGGCCGCGCCCGCCCCCCGCGCAGCCCGGCCGCGCAGCTGGCCGACACCGGCAAGCAGGTCGCCGGCGAACTGGTCTCCTTCGCCGGCGGGGTGGTCACGGGGGCACCGTCGGCGGTCGCGGGGCTCGCCTCGGCGATCGCCGGCCTCGGGCCCCAGGTGGTGCACGAGGGGTTCTCCCTGATCACCCAGCCCACCCGGATCACCGATGCGATCACCGACCTCGCCGAGGAGGACAACCTCGCGCTGAACACCGCGCGCTCGGCGGCGCGGCTGACCCTGTGGGGCCATGACACCCGTGTGCTCGCCGACCAGCCCCCGGGGGTGGCCAAGCGGATCTCGTGGGTCAACGGCCTGGATCTCGCGACGATCAAAGCCATCGGGCGGGCCAGCGGTGGCACCGTGAACGATGTGCTGCTCGGGGCTGCCGCCGTGGGCCTGACCCGCTACCTCGATGAGCACGGCCGCACCGGGTTCGACGAGGTCAGCTTCCTGGTGCCCGTGGCGCTCAAGCCCATCGACGCGGCCCTGCCCGCCGAGCTGGGCAACCACTTCGCGATGGTCATGTTCCCGATGCCGCTGGGGTTGACCGACCTGGGCCGGCTGCTGCCCGAGGTGCACTCCCGGATGACGCGGATCAAGAACAGCGCCGAGGCGGCGCTCGTCTTCGGCGCGCAGCGTGCCGTCGCGGAGACCCCCGCGGTGATCGCCGAACGGATCACCGCGTTCGTCGCCGACAAGACCGTCGGGGTCCTGACCAACGTGCCGGGCCCGACCGCGCCGATCGCGCTGGCCGGCACCGAGGTCGCGGGGATCCTCGGCTTCGTCCCGAGCGCCTCGGAGCAGACCCTCGGCCTGTGCATCCTCAGCTACGCCGGTGCGGTGAACATCGGCGTCTACGCCGACGCCGGGAGCATGCCCCACCCGGGCCGGCTGGCCGAGCTGATCGTGGAGGCGGTGGACCAGATGGCCGAGGGATTGGCGATCCAGCTCAGTTCCCGACCCACGCCTCGAGTCACTGCGTGGCTCGCGGGACCGGCGACCGGAACTCATCAACTCCATGTGAGGCGGGAGCCCGCATGCCCCCGCCATGCTGCACCGAGCCGGGCAGCCCTGGCGGCGGGATGGACGCAGCACATCGGGACAGAGGAGTCGGCGACATGACGGACTACGCGGGCGCTGGCGAGCAGATCATTGCGGCGGTGGGTGGCCGGGAGAACATCGTTGCAGCGACGCACTGCGTGACGCGGTTGCGGTTCGCGTTGTCGGACAACGATCGGGTGAATGCGGTTGCCCTGGATGCGGTGGACCTGGTGAAGGGGTCCTTCCTGGCAGGTGGGCAGTTCCAGGTGATCCTGGGTCCGGGGATCGTGGAACGGGTGTACGAGGAGGTGGTGCGCGCCACCGGACTTGGTGAGGCGAGCAAGGCGGAGGTCAGCGCGGCAGGTGCGCAGTCGATGCACCCGGCGCAGCAGTTCGTGAAGGTCTTCGCAGACGTCTTCGTTCCGCTGCTGCCCGCGCTGGTTACAGCGGGCCTGCTGATGGGCATCAATAACATCCTGACCGCCCCGGACATCTTCTTCGACGGCGAGTCGGTGGTCGACCGCTACGAGAACCTGGCCGACTTCGCCAGCATCATCAACCTGATCGCCAACACCTCGTTCGTCTTCCTGCCGGTGCTGGTCGGCTGGTCGGCGGTCAAGAGGTTCGGGGGCAACCCGCTGCTGGGTATCGTGCTGGGCGCGATGCTGGTGCATCCGGACCTGCTCAACGCGTGGGCCTTCGGCGCGGCCCAGGAGGCCGATGGGGTGCCGACGTGGACCTTGTTCGGGCTGGAGGTCCAACAGGTCGGCTACCAAGGTCAGGTCCTGCCGATCCTGGCCGCGTCGTGGCTGTTGGCAAAGGTCGAAATCTGGCTGAAGGAACGAATCCCGGAGGCCTACCAGCTGCTCGTCGTCGCCCCGATCGCGCTGCTCGTGGTGGGGTTCGCGTCATTCGCGGTGATCGGACCGGTCACCTTCGCCATTGGCGAGGCGTTGGCTGACTTCCTCATCTGGATTTTCGACGGCGCCCCGTGGCTGGGAGGGCTGATCTATGGCACGTTCTACGCACCGCTGGTGATCACCGGGATGCATCACACCTTCCTCGCGGTTGACCTGCAGCTGCTCGCATCCACGGGGTACACGTTCCTGTGGCCGATGCTGGCGCTGTCCAACATCGCCCAGGGCTCGGCCGCGTTGGCCATCTTCTTCGTCTCCCGTTCTGAGAAGCAGAAGGGTCTGGCGCTGGCCTCCGGGGTGTCGGCCTACCTGGGGATCACAGAGCCGGCGATATTCGGGGTCAACCTGCGCTACAAGTTCCCGTTCCTGATCGGGATGGCGTTCTCCGGCCTGGCCGGGACGTACGTATCGATCGCCGGGGTGAAGGCCAACAGCATCGGGGTCGGCGGGATCCCGGGCATCTTCTCGATCCGCACGAGCGACTGGGCCGCATTTGGCATCGGGATGGCGGTCGTCCTGATCGGTCCCCTGCTCGTGACCTACCTCTACGCCCGCAGGTCCTTCGGGGAGCAGGATCCGGCGGAGGAACTCCAGGACGAGGTCGCCGCGTTGACCCCGGCGGAGGCCTGACATGGCCGACGACACCGCCGGGGCCATGGCCGGGATCTCGTGGAAGAAGTCCGCTGTCGTCTACCAGATCTACCCGAAGAGCTTCATGGACACCACCGGCAACGGCACCGGCGACATCGCCGGGATCATCAGCCGGCTGGACCACATCAGGACCCTCGGGTGCGACGTGATCTGGCTGACGCCGATCTACGACTCCCCGCAGCACGACAACGGCTACGACATCCGTGACTACCAGCGCATCTACGAGCCCTACGGGACCATGCCCGACGTCGAGCGGCTGCTGGCTGAGGCGCATGCCCGGGGCATCAAGATCGTCATGGACATGGTGGTCAACCACACCTCCACCGAGCACGAGTGGTTCGTACAGTCGCGGTCGTCGCGGGACAATCCGTTCCGCGACTTCTACATCTGGCGCGACGCGCTGCCCGACGGGTCCCCACCGACGAACTGGGAGTCGAAGTTCGGGGGCAACGCTTGGGCCTGGGACGCCACGACCGAGCAGTACTACCTGCACCTCTTCGACGTCACCCAGGCCGACCTGAACTGGGAGAACCCGGAGGTCCGTCGCCGCTGCTACGAGATGATGCGCTGGTGGTTCGCCAAGGGGATCGACGGCTTCCGCCTCGATGTGGTGAACCTGCTGTCCAAGGACCAGTCCTTCCCCAGGCCCCGCCCGGCACGGACGGGCGGCAGTTCTACACCGACGGCCCACGCATCCACGAGTTCCTCAACGAGATGAACCGGGAGGTGTTCGCCGACGGTGACCGGCTGACCGTGGGGGAGATGTCCTCGACGTCGATCGAACGGTGCGTGCAGTACACCCACCGGGACAGCCACGCTGGACATGACCTTCTCGTTCCACCACTTGAAGGTCGACTACCCCGGCGGCGAGAAGTGGACCGACGGCCCGTTCGACTTCCTGGCGCTCAAGGATGTCCTGAGCGACTGGCAGACCGGGATGCAGGCCGGCGGCGGGTGGAACGCGCTGTTCTGGTGCAACCACGACCAGCCGCGCGTGGTGTCGCGGTTCGGCGACCCGGAGGAGTACCGCGTGGAGTCGGCGAAGATGCTGGCCACCGTCCTGCACCTGATGCAGGGCACGCCCTACATCTACCAGGGCGAGGAGCTCGGGATGACCAACCCCGAGTTCCCCAGCATCTCCTACTACCGCGACGTGGAGTCGCTCAACGCCTACGCCGCCATGCTCGAGCAGGGCGTCCCCGAGCGCACGATCCTGTCCATCCTGGCCCGCAAGTCACGCGACAACAGCCGCACCCCGATCCAGTGGGCCCCCGGGCGCCACGCCGGGTTCACCACGAACGAGGAGCCCTGGATCCCGCTGGCCCCCAACTACCCGCAGGTCAACGCCGAACTGGCCGTCGCCGACCCCGACTCGGTGTTCTGGCACTACAACGCCCTGATCGGGCTGCGCAAGACCATCCCGCTGATCACCACCGGCACCTACGAGCTGCTCGACCGGGATCACCCCCAGGTCTTCACCTACCTGCGCCGCGGGCAGGGAGAGGCGCTGCTGGTCGTGGCGAACTTCTACGCCGACCCCGTCCGGTTGCCCTGGCCGGACGGCCTGCACGACGCGTACCCGAACCGAACAGTGCTGATCACCAACGGGGAGGCCCCCCAGGAGGAGTTCCGCGACGGCTCGGACGACCTGGTCGGGCTTGCCCTGAGGCCCTACGAGGCCATCGCCTACCACCTGACCGCGTGATGATCCGACTCCCGGAGGACTCCATGGCAGCGCCGATGCATTCCCGACGAGTGGCCGCTGCGGCCATCCTCGCGGTCGTGACACTGCTCGGAGGATGTGGCGGGACCGACGACACGCTGGCCGACCACCCCGACCCGACCTACGGGCCGGCCATCAGCCAGGACGAGGCGGTACGGATCGCCGGGGAGGTCACGCCAGGCGACGTCGTCGAGGTCCGCCAGGACGCCGACCGCGGGGTCCTGGTGTTCGACGTGATCACCAAGGACGGCGACGGGGTGCTCACCCTGACGCAGGTCGCGGCCAACACCGGGGACGTGCTCAAGTCCGAGCAGCTGCTCCCCGACGGACGTGTCCCCTCCGACGGCGGAACCGTTGAGGCGCCGTAGCCACCCGGGGGGAAGAGCAGGCAGGTCAGGTCGCCCTAGTCAGGAGGAGCGGATATGAGTGAGGCCGCCCTGACGCTTCTCACCCTCGCCGGTGTTGTCGTGCTCTTCGTGTCGAACCAGGTGCCCGTCGAGATCGCTGCGGTGGGCTCGGCGCTGGTCCTCTGGGGGCTCGGGATCATCACGCTGTCGGAGGCCTTCGCCGGCTTCGCCGACCCCGCCGTGCTGCTCATCGCGGGCCTGTTCGTGGTCAGCGAGGGCCTGGACTCGACCGGGGTGACCACGTGGCTGGGGCAGGCCGTGGTGGCACGGGCCGGGGCCAGCACGCGGCGGTTGCTCTTGCTGCTGATGATTCTGTCAGCACTGATGACCGCCATCATCGGCCTCAACGGCACCATCGCCGCGCTGCTGCCGATGACGTTGGTGGTCGCGATGCGCCGATCGCTGCTGCCGTCGCGGCTGCTCATGCCCCTGGCGTTCGCGGGTGGCGCCGGAAGCCTCCTGCTGCTGACCGGGACACCGGTGAACGTGGTGGTCTCCGAGGCCGCGGGCAGCTACGCCGGCGGGGAGTTCGCGTTCGCGGAGTTCGCGCTCGTGGGCATCCCGGTCACGCTTGGGACGCTCGTGATCGTCCTGCTCCTTGGCGACCGGCTGGTCCCGCGACGCCGCAGCGACCAGCTGCCCCCGGACCTCAGTGGGCATGCGCGCACCCTCGTCGGCCACTACGGGCTGGCGGACGTCGCCCACCTGCTCGTGGAGCCGGGATCCGACCTCGTGGGGTCGCCGCGAACCGGCCTGCCGCTGGCCGAGCATCCCGACGTGCGGCTGGTCACCGTCCTGGACGGCTCGACCGGCCTGCCCTCGAATCAGGGTTCGCTGGCGCCCGGGGATCGCTTGACCCTGCTCGGGTCGCAGGTCGCCGTGGATCGGTTCGCCCTAGCGCACGGCCTGCACCTCGAGGACGTGCGCTCGGCCGAGGAAGTACAGGCCGACCTGCTCACTGCGCAGCTTCCGGCTCCGCCGAAGTCGTGATCCCGCCCCGGTCGTCGCTGCTCGACCGGCAGGTCCGCACCAGCGAGCTGATCGGCGGTGGGATGGTCGTCCTGGCGATCACCCGCGAGGGCGCGGACCTCGGCCCCGGGCCGGTGGAGCTGCACGCCGGTGACACGCTTCTGGTTGAGGGGCCGTGGGGGCTGCTCGAGGAGGCCGATCGCCGCCACGACCTGCTCGTGGTCGACTCCCGCGGCTCGCCGCGCCGCCAGGCCCGTTCCCCTGTCGCAGCGCAGCGGCGCCGCCATCGGGGTCCTGGTCGTGATGGTCGTCCTGCTGGCCACCGGCGTGATCCCGGCAGCCGTCACCGCCCTGCTGGCGGCCGGTGCGGATGGCGTGCTGCTTCGCGTGGTCACCATCGAGCAGGCCTACCGGGGGATCAACTGGACCACGATCCTGCTCGTCGCCGGCATGCTCCCGATGTCCACGGCCATCACCGTCTCGGGTGCCGGGGAGATGTCGCAACGCGGATCATCGATCTGGTCGGCGCTGCCGGACCCACCGCCCTGCTTGCTGGGCTGTTCCTCATCACGGTCCTGTTCAGCCAGCTGATCAGCAACACCGCCACTGCGCTGGTGATGATCCCGATCGGGGTCTCCGCTGCTGCGCAGCTGGACATCTCGGCCCGCCCTGTCCTGATGAGTCTGTGTGTGGGTGCCGCGGTCGCCTTCCTGACTCCGGTCGCGACCCCAGCCAACATGATGGTCATGGGACCAGCCGGTTACCGGTTCGGTGACTACTGGCGCCTCGGACTCCCGATCACCCTCCTGTTCGGACTGGTGGCGGTGCTCCTCGT
>CAVVEV010000002.1:0-307098 GCA_963747335.1 uncultured Actinomycetes bacterium
TGTCGGTCAGTGGTTCCAGGCTGCTTTCGGGCAGCCCGAGATCGGTGCACTTGGCGATGGGCAGCACGGCCAGGGCGCCGTCGGGCAGCACGCATTGGCTGACCGGGTCGGGGATCGGCTTCATGGTGCCGTCACCGTTGGAGTAGCACAGATCCACGGCCTGTTGAGCGGTGCTCGGCCCGCCGGGCTCGACCCACAGCACCCCGAACCGGGCGGTGTCATCGGTCAGATCAGTGGGCACCCGGGTGTAGCACCAGACCAGGTCCTGCTGGGCGGGCTCGCGGTGCAGCAGCCCGCCGGTGGCCGCCCCCACCCCGGCCAGCAGCACGGCGATCCCGGCGATCAGGGCCAGCCACCAGCGGCGGGCGCCTGCGATCTGCTCCCGTCGGGCTTCGCGGCGGATCCGCCGAGCGGTCTGCCGAGCTTCGCTGGTCCAGCTCCCGCTCGTCCACCAGCGTCGTCATCGTGGCCCTGGTCAGCGCGTCGAACAGCTCATCGTCGGTCATGACGCCACCTCCCCGTCGATCGCTTCGGACAGCCGTTGCCGGGCCCGGTGCAGGCGCACCCGCACGGTGCCCGCGGGCACCCCGAGGGTGATCGACGCCTGCGCGGGGGTGAACCCGAACAACCCACACAACTCAAGGACCTCTCGGTCCTCCTCACCCAGGCGCAGCATCGCGGCCAGTGCCGCGGACAGGTGCTGGTTGGCCGCATCCACCTCCACGATCCGCGTCGTGAAGTCCTCCGGGGCAGGGGGCGCCATCCGGGCGTTGCGGGCACCGGCCGCAGCTTGGGCCGCGACCCACGTGTTCGACATCCGCCGGGCCACCGTGAACAGCCACGGCAACCACCCCCGGTCCTCGTCGACGATCACGTGATCGCGCTGCCGCCACGCCTCCACGAACAGCTCGGCCCCGAGGTCCTTGGCATCCTCCACCGGGATCCGGCAGGCCAGGAACGCCACCACGGTCGGGTAGTGCGCCCGGAACAGCGCGTCATGCTCGGCGCGCTGCGCCGCGAGCACCCGCCTGGACTGCCCCGGACCCATCCCCCACCTCGCTCCCACCTGCCGTTGTGACCCTACCCAGCCCACCAACCTGCCCGGCGGCTCCCGCTGGCCTCCCTACACCCCGACGGAAGACCGGGTGGGGCGCAGGGAGGCCTCCACCCCATATATGGGAGCTCACCCACCAGCGTTACAGTGATCTGCGTCACACTCGGGTCTGGGGAGGTCGTCGCGGCCGTGCGCGGGCGAGGGCCAGCGCTGCTGCGGCGATGACGAGGGCTGTCAGGGTGAGCCACGCCACGGGGCCGGTGACCGGCAGGTTCCAGGCCCACACGGGCGGTGTGCTGGTGTTGCGGTCGAGTAGAGCGGTGGCAACGGCCCATCCCAGTGGCAGGCTGATCCCAAGCCCCGAACCCCCGGCAGCCAGCCCCAGCACGGCCAGGGCTGCCATGCCCAGGCTGGCGCGGGCGGTGGCCAGGGCCAGGGGGGAGCCCTCCGTGGCGGCCGCCGTCGTGAGCAGCAGGGCGCTGGCAAACCAAAGCCCGAGGGCAGCTGCGGCCGTGGTCGCATCACCGACTCGCGCGGTTGTGAGCGCGAGTTCTCCAAGGGGGCGGCGCAGGATCGTGGTCGTGATGGCCGCGGCGATGCTGGTCAGGCCGCTGGTGATGATCGCGGGGAACAGCTGCAGGGTGTCGGGATGCGCGAACGCCAGCCACGCGGCGCAGGCCACGACCATCAGCAGCCCCAGCGCCGCGGGTCGCATGCCGATCGCCCGGAGGTGATGTCTCATTCCTGGAGTTGGCGTGCGGTCTTCGGGGCCAGGGTGCAGGCCCGCAAGTCTTGCCAGTGGGTGGCCAGGAATCGGCTGAGTTGGTCGGTGCGGCCTGGTTGCGGGGCTGTGGCGTTCTCTGCCAGGGCGGCCAGCACGATTCCCTGCGCCTGGCCACCGCGGGCAGCCTTGCCAGCAGGTAGCCGGTCGCAGGCGGAGCCTTCGGAGCTGGTGAAGATGCCGGCGAGCATCGAGGCAGCCGCCCCCTGCGTGGCCGCCTTCCCGTCGACGATCGCCAGCGGGAAGGTCAGTTGCTGGGTGGCGGGATCGTAGCGGGGCCGGCTCGTGGTCTGGACGACCCGGTCGATCCGGATGCCCGCGTCGGTCAGCGGGACGAGTACCCGCGGGGCCGCCGCCGCAAGCGCCGCACCGCCCGCCGCATATGCGGGGTGCAGGCAGACCTGCGGCGCGGAGCCGAAGCACGAGGTCGCCTCGATCGACACGGGCCGGTAGACGGTCTGCGGAATGCTGGCCGTCCCGAGTGCCGCGACCAGGGCCATCACCACCGCTCCAGCTGCTTGGCGGCGAGTCACTCGGGGAGCGGCCGCGGCCGTCAGCGCCAGCCCGCCGAGGACCAGGAAGAGCGCCATGCGCGGGACGGCGAGGCTCACCGGGTGGTAGCTCATGCTCAGCGTGATGTCGAGCAGTGGGACGTAGGGCCCGAACGCGGTCGGCCCCGCCGTGAGGCCCTGCGCTACGTAGACCACGACCGCGACGCCGACCACGGTGAGCCGATGGGGCAGCCAACGGCCGACCACGAAGCCCACGGCCAGGCACAGCCACAACCCCGCCAGGGAATCCGCCACCAGGAGCGCGTCGAGGTGGCCCCACGTGGCCGAGCGCAACGGCCCCGGCGCGCACAACACGACCCCGACCAGCAGCCCTAAGCCCAGCCACGCCCAGTCGCGGCCAACCCGCCGCGCGTAGCGGGCCAGCCGGCTGCGGGGGGCTGCGTCGAACAATTCGACGACACCGGCGTGGCGCTCGACCATGCCCTGCCATGCTCCCAACCCAGCAGCCAAGGGGGCTACGAACACCAGGGCGTAGTTGGCAGCGCGGCTGACGTCGCCCCAGAGCGCGACGTCCGAGGTGGCATCCGAGCGGTAGACGAAGACCACGGCGGCGGTCACCACCATGCTGGCGAGCAGCCCCGCGGGGATCGTCAACCGCCGACCTGAGGACTCCCTGTGCCGCAGCACTTCGCCTTGTCTAACGGCCACGTTGGCTCGGGGTGCGCCGCTCATGCCCACCCGTCCTTCGTCGGCTGGTGCGTGCTCGACGACGTGGGTTCCGCGGCGATCAGGGGATCGGCGATGCGCAGGTGCAGCCAATCGGTCGCCACGCCCGACAGGTCTTCCTCCAGGTGGGTGGACACCACGATGGTCGCCTGGCCCGCAAGCTGAACAAGCGTCTCGCGGAACGTCTCACGCTGCGCCCGATCCAGTCCCGCGGTCGGCTCGTCGAGCAGCAGCAGCCCGGGCTCGCCGAGCAGCGCTTGGGCGATCAGGACCCGGCGACGCATCCCGCCAGACAAGCTGCCCACCCGCCGCTCGGCGTGACGGGTCAGGTCCACCACCGACAGCGCACGATCCGACTGCTCCCGCACCTCATCTCGTGGGATCCGCTTGAGCCAGCACACGTACGCCAGATACCCCCACACGGTCATCGAGTCGACCAACCCGCCAGCCTGCGGCACGTAGCCGACATGCGACTTGACCGCCTCGACGGTCAACGGTGCGCCACCCCGCAGCCACCGCACCCTCCCTGCCGACGGCCTCTGCAGGCCAGCCAGAACCCTGATCAGCGTCGTCTTGCCCGAACCATTCTCGCCGGTCACGGCAAGAACCGACCCCGCTGGAACATCCAGGACGACTCGCTGCAACGCGGGACGCCGCCGCAGCCGGACCTCGACCCCATCCACCTCGACGGCCACACCCCGCGCTGCTGGACCCGCCAGTCGGCGGTTGCCCGCCTCAACCACAGCTCAGAACAACCTTGCCCGTCGCCGCGGTGTATCCGAGCGACGAGTCGCCAACCGTCTTCCAGCCGTAGCTACCCGAGGTGCAGCCGCTGGCATAGGCGTTGAAGTTGTAGCTCGAGTTCTGCGTGCTGTCGGTGTTCGATGCCACCACAGCATCCGGCAGACCCGTCCGCACCCGCACCAAGGTGCTCTTCACCCAACCAGTCAGTGGTCCGTTGCAGTTGAGCAAGACGTGCGCCGTCACCGTGGTCCCATTCGAGGTGGGATCGTAGGCGGTGATCGAACACGACGTTGCCTGGGCTGGCGCGGCCACCCAGACCGAGGCAGATGCGACCATCACCAAGCCGGTCAGCCGAGCCACCCGAGAGTGCCTCCCCACGACCATGCTTCCTGAACTCATGACTCCTCCTGCTCCGGACCGGGGACGACCGAGCGCCGTCCCACACCCGTATATGGAGCCACGAGGGTCCCCGTTACAGCACAAGCATGTGAAGTGCGTCACGCACCTGCCGTGCCCCGCAGCCTCCGGGCTGGAGTCCCTGCCGTTGCTCCCCCGTCGCGGCGGGGCCTTCGCTCGGGACGCAGCCGTCGGAGCCCGCTCCAGTGAACCGTGAACCCGTCCCTATCGCACGTTCGACCCAACGCGAGCAACCCACACTAGCCGCCACGTCCCCTTGGGCGGTGACGCCCCACCGTGCACGACAGGCGGCGAAAGGACGCGCCTGCTGAAGGCCGGCACGCCGCACCGGCTCGGCTGGCGTGGGCGCTCCGTTTCACCGGGAGGCGAGCATGAATCCGAGCATCATGTTCGTGGTGGTCGATGACATGCACGTGCGATTGTGTCCCCAGTTGGGGTAGATGTGCGCCCGGCCGTCCTTGACGCCGGCGGCGGTCTGCTCGAACAGCTCGGGTGAGTAGCCGATGTCCTTGCCGCCACCGATCACGAGCGTTGGGGCGGTGATCCGGTGCAGCTGGTCGGTGACGTCGAAGACGTCCTCGGCGTCCATGGTCACGAGCATGTCGGTAGGATCCTTCGGAGCCATCAACCCCCACGCCGCCCGCGCCACGGGCTTCGCTGGACGGCGCAGCGCATCGGGCAGCATCAGCGTGGTCGCCAGCTCGGCCATCCCACCGGCGTAGTCCCCTGCTCGCACAGCACGCCCGAGCTCCGCCTGAAGCGACCGGCCCTGCTCGCCGAGCCGGCAGGCCGCCGCGACCACGACCAGGGACCGCACCAACTCGGGACGGTCCACCGCCAACTGCAGCACGACCGAACCGCCCGTGCTCTCCCCGGTCAAGAACACCGGCTCGCCGAACTTCTCCTCGATCGCCGTGGCCAGGTGCCCGGCAATGTCGGACATCGACTCACCGGGCTGCAGACCCTGCTTCCGGTTCACCCAGTACACCCGGAACTCACCACTCAACGGCGCGATGGTCGACAAGTACATGCGCCGCATCCACCCGGTCGGCACGTCGTGCGTCGGCGTCAGGCCCTCCACCTTCACCAACGGGGGACCCTCACCGATCGCCAAGTACGGAACCCCGTCTCCCAGGAACCCGCTCGAAGGCTCAGACATCCCCATCACCTCTCCCTTGCTCAATGCTGCCCCCACCCTTCCTTGACCGACAGGGTCTGAAGTCATCGACTGCCCGGCGCGCGAGGTGCGCCGTCGGGGAGGTTGTCCGGGCGCGGAGCATCCGACGACGGAGGTGGCACACAGGACCACCGAGAAGCCGCCGACCGCTGACACCGGAACGCGTTTCGCGGCGACGTGGGGCAGGGGAATGATCCCTGTCTGCCCTGCGGGCCCTGCCCTGCTCTGGCGTTGGTTGGGCCTGGATTCCGTCCTCGGACTTTGGGCACTGGCGGTTGGCGGTCACTTGGGCGGAGTCTGGAGTTGAGGACTGGGTCCCAATCGCTGTGAGAGCCCCAGCCAGTGGTTATCGAGGGAAGGGGGCCGAGCATGGTGACGGGGAAGGTTCATGAGCGCAGCATCCACGTCGATGCCCCGGTCGAGGTCGTGTTCGCCCACGTGCGGGATCCGCTGAACTTCGGGGCGGCTGACCCGCAGCCTGTGCGAATCGACAAGGTGTCGCTGACCTCTCAGGGTGTGGGGTCGTCGTGGGAGTCGCGGTGGCGTGTGGCGGGGGTGCCGATGCGCGCGGTGTGGACCCGGGAGGAGTGTCTGCACTGCGTAAGGATCGTCGACCACACGACGACCGGCATTGTCTGGACGTACACCACGGCGCCCGACGTCGCCGGCACCACGCTGTCGCTGTCCTACGCGATCTCGACGAGGCTCGCGGCTGCGAACTGGGTCCTTGATCACGTGGTTGGCGACCAGGATCACCAGCTCGACCTGATGCTTGCGCACTTCAAGTCGGCGATCGAGGCCTCGGTCGGGTCCGCGGCGGGAGGTGACGGGGGATGAGTGTCTCGATGTGGCGGGGCCGGTTCGGAAACGGCATCGAGTTCCTCGCCGCTGGTGAGGGCGCCCGCACGTTGGTGTGGCTGCAGGGCGGACCGGGAAGCGGATTCCCACCCAGTTGGATGATGCGCGCGTTCGCGGGCAGCTGGGCACCGCTGGTGGACGCCGGGTTCACGGTGTGGATGCTTACCAGGCGCCGCGGCATGCCCGCCGGTCACACGATCGCCGACATGGCCGACGACGTCGCCGAGGCGATCACCTCCGAGTTGGGCGGCTGGGTGGACGTCGTGGTGGGCGAGTCGTACGGCGGGATGATCGCCCAGTACCTGGCGGCCAACCACCCGGACCGGCTCGGCCGGCTGGTGCTGTCCAGCTCCGCGGGCCGGTTCGACCATCGCGCGGACGACGCCGACCGGCGCGGCGTCGAGGCGATCCGCGATGGGTCGCGGCTGCGGGCGGGCGCGGCGCTGGCCGACGCCATGATGCCGGGGGCCCGCTACCGACTTCTGCGACCGCTGATGGCCCCGCTGTTCGGGTGGTTCGTCACCGGGTTCGGCACCGGCGATGATCCGCTGGTCGAGTACCAGGCGGAACTGTCGTTCGACGCGCGCCCGGTGCTGCCGCGGATCAGCGTCCCGGTGCTGCTGCTCGCCGGCGACCGGGACGACGTCTTCCCCAAGCGGTTCGTCGAGGAGACCGCCGGGCTGATCCCCGACTGCACGTTGATCTGGTACCAGGGGCTGGGCCACATGCGGGCATGCTCGAGCGGTCGCGTGCCCCACGACATCGTCGCGTTCACCCCGCCCGGCAGCTTCAGCTCCCGCATGCCCCGCAGCATGAGGACAGGAGCGGGACCTGACTGACCCGACCCGTGACGTAGGGCGTCCGTACGCGGCGCACTGCAGCGCCGCGACACCGGGACGGTACGCGGCGGAAAGTCACGGGTCAGGCGGAGCGTTCCTGGTCGAGTCGTTCGAGGATCCAGGACCGGACAAGCGTGGACGCGGGTAAGTGCTTGGCAGCCGCAACTCTCACGACCTCGGCCTCTTCCTCGGCGCTGAGCCGCACGGAGTACACCTTCTGGCGGTTCGGCCGCCGGCCGGCCGTCCCGGCGGGGTAAGGGTCTTCCTTGGTCTCTTCGGACTCACGCTGGAGCCGTTCAGCCAGCGCTGGATCAATCGTCTTGGCCATCTTCGTCTCCTTGCTGGTAGAGCTTCAGGTCCGCTCCGGTGGCGGGCCAGGCGTTGATTCCGTGCAGGTCACCGTCGAGGTCGCGATAGGCGATCACGACCAGCACTCGCCCGGCGGATCGGGAGCGGCCGATGAACCGCGAGGCTCCCATGCGGGACTTCGGGTCTGGTTCAAGGGCCAGGAGGTTGACGTCTGCCATGACCTCCTGAGTCCACTGCGGTTCGATGTTCAGGCCGTCGGGGTAGCGGTCGCCCCGGGAGCGGACGTAGGCCAGCGCGTCGCGGTCCCACTGGATCTCTTCGGCCACTTGAGCAGGGTACCTCGCGTCGTACGCTGTAGTACAGACTTTCAGACGTCTTGTGGTGTCACCATGCTCAGACGCCGGCGACGTAGGCGGTGAGGAAGTGCACGCCGTGGCGGTCGAGGTTGCCGCGGGCGCGGTCGTAGTGCTCGGTGGTGCGTGGGTCGGCGTGACGGGCCAGGATCTGGGCGTCCCGCAGAGGCACGCCGGCGTCGAGGGCGTTGGTGATCGCGGCGTGGCGCAGCGAGTGCGGGCTGATGTGCCGCGGGATCGCCGCGGCCTTCGCGATCCGGGCCACCATCCGATAGACATCCCGGCGGTCGATCGGTTTCCCGGACACGGGTCGGCGGATCAGCGGTCCCGTGGTGCGCTGCCCGCGGCACGCCTCCAACACCCGGAGCACGGGCACCGTGACCGGCATAGTGGCCGGCTTGTTGCCCTTGCCCACCAGGTGCAGCACCCGGTAGCCACGCATCGTGTCGGCGTAGTCCTCGATCCGCACCCCGGCGGCCTCAGAGGCTCGTAGGGCGTTGATGCCCAGCAGGAACGCCAGCGCACCGTGGTGCACGGTCAGGGTCTGGGCGACCTGCAGGAACCGGATCAACTCCAGGCGGTCCAGGCCCTGGGTGCGGGACTCGTCTTGCTGCACCTTCGGCAGCCGGGCGTAGACGGCCGGGTCGGCGGTGATCAGCCCGTCGATGTGGGCGAACCGGAAGTACCCGCGCACGCCGTGCATCATCGTCACGATCGAGGAGTCCATCAGCCCTGAGTCGCCGAGGTGGCGGATGTACAACTCGACGTGGGCCCGCTTGATCCCGACCAGCGCGTCCAGCCCGTTGCCCTCGCACCAGGCGAACCAGCGCGCCAGTTGCGAGGTGTACATCTCGTGGGTCCGCCCGGAGTAGCGGGCCAGGAACGACACCGCCGCCAGTTGGGCGGTCGACATCGACGTCGGCTGGAACGGCAACAGAATCGTGGAAGCAGAGGACATGACGTCACCTCACGCGGCGACCTCGCAAGAGGCCCGACCCCGCCCGCCGCCAACACGGCCAGGCACCCGGACCCCACCGACGGTAACCCCACCCGCACTACGTGAGCGCGCCCACAGGGCGCCGAGCCATTCGCAGACTCCGACGGTGCCGGAGTGCCGCAAGTGGCTGGGTCAGGCGACGGTGTGCAGTTCGAAACGCAGGCCGAGAGCGTTGGTGACTTTCAGGATGGTCGACCAGGTCGGGTTGCCGTCAGCGGACAGCGCCTTGTATAGCCCGTCGCGGCTCATGCCCACCCGCCGGGCGAGTTCGCTCATGTTCTGCGAACGGGCGATCACGCCCAGAGCCCTGGGGACTGCGGTCGGATCCTCGGCAGACTCCTGAAGGGCGATCTCCAGATAGGTCGCGACGTCGTCGAGATCCTCGAGGTAGTCCGCGGCATCGAATCGCGCGTACTTGCTGCCCTCAGCCATGATCGTGGCCCTCCTCGCTCAAGTAGTCCTCGGCCAACTGGTAGGCCCGCTCGATATCGCGCTGCTGAGTGGCCTTGTCGCCCCCGCACAGCAGCAGGATCACACGCGGTCCGTCCTGTAGGTAGTAGACCCGGTAGCCCGGCCGAACCTCAACCGAAGCTCCCAGACTCCCCGGCCAGCCGGCTTGGCATCACCAGGATTCCCCGCAGCCAACCGGTCCAGACGTTCGACGATCCGAAGCCGGCCGACCCGGTCCTTGAGCTTCCGCAGCCACCGATCGAAGTCGTCAGTGCGGACGACCTCGACCATATGTCGACTATAACTGACACCCGACTCCGCGGGCAAGCCCCGGAGCAGCGCCCAGCACGCGGCGATATGCAGCGGGCTTGGGACGAGGTGAGCACTGGGCTTGACGTGTGGTCCTCTGCCGCTGGGGTCTTTCGCCCTTCACCCAGCGGGCGAGGGTCTTGCGTCCGCTGTCATCTCTGGTTGTCGCAGGGCGGGGCCCAGTCGGGTTCGGTTGCCTCCTGTGTGTTCGAGTCCTTGGGCCCGGGGGCCCGCGCTGGCCTGCCGGGGCGGCGGATCGGGCTCGCTTTCGAGGGCATCCGTCCCGCGTCGATGAGGGTCCGGCGAAGGAGGAATTCAACCTGCGCGTTGGTGCTGCGTAGCTCGTCGGCTGCCCACCTGGCCAGCGCGTCGTGGACGGCTGGGTCCAGGCGCAGCAGCACCGCCTTGCGCTCAGCCACGGGGGCCTCAGTACAGCGATCCGGCGTTGACCACCGGTTGGGTGTTCTGCTCGGAGCAGAGGACGACCAGCAGGTTGGAGACCATGACTGCTTTGCGTTCGTCGTCGAGGACGACGACGTCTTGTTCCTCGAGTTGGTGCAGGGCTTGCTCGACCATCCCGACCGCGCCTTCGACGATCCGGGCCCGGGCGGCGACCACGGCGTCAGCCTGCTGGCGGCGCAGCATCGCCTGGGCGATCTCCGCGGCGTAGGCCAGCCGGGTCAGCCGGGACTCGATGATGCGCACGCCCGCGGGCGCGACCCGGTGGCCGATCTCGCGGCTCAGCTCGGCGGTGATCTCCTCGGCGTTGTCGCGCAGGCTTAGCCGCGATGTCCCGGCGTTGTTGTCGTAGGGGTAGGAGTTGGCGATGTGGCGCACGGCAGTCTCGGTCTGGATCGACACGAAGTCCACGAAGTTGTCGACGTCGAAGGTGGCCATCGCGGTGTCGGTGACCTGCCAGACCACGACGGCGGCGATGTCGATGGGATTGCCGGCCAGGTCGTTGACCTTCAGGACCTGGGTCTCCTGGTTGCGGATACGGGTGGAGATGGACTTCCGGACGGTCAGCGGGTTCACCCAGCGCAGGCCGTCCTGGCGGATGGTGCCGACGTAGCGGCCGAGCAGCTGCACGACCCGGGCCTGCCCGGGGGCGACTGGGGTCAGCCCGGTGAGCAGGACGATGATCAGGATCAGTGCGACGATGCTGACCCAGAAGTAGACCGGCATGTCGAATCCCTCGCCCGCGCCGGCGATCGCCACGCCGATTGCCCAGGCGCAGGCGATGATCCCCACCAGCCCAGCGATCACTACCGGCCAACCGTTGACGCTGTGCGCTCGCTTCTCGATGACCTGCGGGGTCGACGTGGGGATGGATTCGGGGGTGGGTGTCAGGGTGGTGCTCATCAGATCTCCTTCGAAGTATCAATCTGATATCAGATTACACCACCCGAATAGCCTTGTGAAGCGGCGGAGCAGCCTAGGAGTAGACCTGCTCTGGGCCGGGGTGCTGCCTACCCGAGGTGCGCGACAGGCGGCGCTGTGACGCGCCTCTGGGCATCTTCACTGGGGCCATAGATGGACCGTTGGCGCGGTGGAGATCGGCCATCGGCGCGCGTCTGTGCCGGGCCCTCGCGTAGTTTGCGAACCCCTTGAGGATGGAGGTTCGTGGTGACGTCACCAACCCCGCTGGCGGATCGGATCTTCTTCGGTGGCCCGATCATCACTGTGGAGGATGACCAGCCGACTGTTGAGGCGCTGGCGGTGAAGGGGGGTGTGATCGCCGGGTTGGGCAGTCTGGCCGGGGTTGAGCGGCTGCGGGGGCCGGACACGCAGATGGTGGACCTGGCTGGGCGCACCCTGGTTCCTGGGTTCATCGACGGACATGCGCACTTCCTGGGGTTCGGCTCGCAGGCGGTGTGGGGGCCAACCTGCTGGCCCCGCCGGACGGCACGGTGAACACGATCGATGATTTGGTCGCCAAATTGGCGGAGTTCGCGGCTGGGCCGGATGTGGCGCAGACGGGGTGGGTGTTCGGGCTGGGCTATGACGACGCGCTGCTGGGCCGGCACCCGGACCGTGAGGACCTGGATCGGGTGTCCACGGATGTGCCGGTGATCGCGGTCCACATCTCCGGGCACTTCTCGGCGATGAACAGCGCGGGCTTGGCGAAGGTCGGCTACACGGCCGCGACCCCGGACCCGGAGGGCGGGGTGATCCGCCGCCGGGATGACGGGGAGCCCAACGGGGTGCTCGAGGAGTTGGCGAGCATCCCCCGATCGTTCCTCTACGACGCCAACGACCGGCTGACTCCAATTAACCCAGCGTCCTCCGCGGCCGCGCGACAGGGTCTAGGGCTGCCCACCGAGAACGCCGCTCTGTACGTCTCAAGGGTCACGCTCCCGGGTGGCGTTCGGATGCAGGTCGGTACAGCAGGCGAAGCCTTTGGTCAGCCAGGGGGTTGGGCGCAAGTTCAACTGTTGGAACGGATTCCCCTGTCGAGCTTCGGCAAGGGAGTGCCGCTCCCGTGACGACTTGGTTCGCGGTCCACGACGGGCGACTCCGGGTGTCGTCCGAAGATCCTCCATTCGAGTGGGAGGGCTTGATTGATGGCCTTCTGGTTCGTGACCTAGTTCCGCTGACGGAAGGTACGTCGGCGCTCGTGCTGCTGGACCCGCCGGCTGGACGC
Organism: uncultured Actinomycetes bacterium; assembly: GCA_963747335.1. Classification (GTDB taxonomy): domain Bacteria; phylum Actinomycetota; class Actinomycetes; order S36-B12; family CAIYMF01; genus Prado023. The sequence continues at coordinate 12,171 of CAVVEV010000002.1, forward strand.
ACACCCGTGAGGAACTTGGTCGCGGTTGGCCCCGACGCTCACGTCGTCTGGCGGGCCGAACTTCCGACGACGGGGGAGTCAGATGCATTCGTCGATATCGGGCTCGCCGAAGGCGATGTAATCGCTGCGTCCACCTGGAGCGGCTACCGTGTCCTGATCTCGCGGGCCACGGGAGCCACGGTTGCACGGGAGTTCACTAGGGCGTGTCTCCAATGTTGAGGGGCGTTTTGCCCGGATGCTGCGGGTATGACTCGTGCGGGTGTGCTCAGCGATGAGATGTGGGCTCGGATTGAACCGTTGCTGCCTGCCGTGAAGGGCCCTATGGGTCGGCCGATGCGTGAGCATCGGCCGTTGGTCGAGGGGGCGATCTACCGGTACCGGACCGGGATCGCGTGGCGGGACCTGCCCGAGGTCTTCGGACCGTGGCAGACCGTGTGGAAGCGCCATCACAGGTTCGCTACCGACGGCACCTGGGACGCAGTCCTCACGGCGTTGCAGGCCCAGGCCGACGCCCGGGGCGAGATCGATTGGCGGGTCAGCGTGGACTCCACGATCGCCCGGGTCCACCAGCACGGCGCGACCGCCTCCCGGGTGTCGACGCCGCCCACGTCCCACACAGGGGGCCCGATCGAATGACAAGAATCGGAGCACACGGGTGGACGAGCCACCCGACCACGCGATCGGTCGGTCCCGCGGCGGGCTGACGACCAAGACCCACGCCCTGGTCGACGGTCGCGGTCTCCCGCTGGTCATCGCCGTGACACCCGGCCAAGCCGGGGACTCCCCAGCGCTACCTCGACTGCTCGCCGAGCTGAAGGTTCCCCGAGTCGGCCCCGGCCGACCCCGCACCCGGCCCAAGGCCTTGCGCGGGGACAAGGCCTACTCGGCCCGAGCCCACCGCTCGCACCTGCGAGCCCGCGGCATCACCGTGGTCATACCCGAACCGTCCGACCAGATCGGTCACCGCCGAAACAGGGGGTCACACGGTGGTCGCCCGGTCGCCTTCGACTCCGAGGACTACAAGGGCCGCAACGTCGTCGAACGAGCCTTCAACCAACTCAAACAGTGGCGCGGACTGGCCACCCGCTACGACAAACACGCACTGGTCTACCGCGGCGGCATCGTCCTGGCCTCGATCCTGCTCTGGCTCACATGACTTCCGAGACAGGCCCTAAGTGACTCGAGCGCGCCAGCTCAGCCCAGGGTGCTCGCCGCTCTCCTCGCTACGCGACGGCCAGTGGCTGGATGGGGATCGACCATCCCTCGAGCGCCCGGGGCCTGACGCGCCGCGTCCTACTGGGCGGTGAAGCCGCCGCCCCAAGGTGCGCGATAGGCGGCGATGTGGGTCACCCGCGATCGGAGCGTGAGCCGGGGAACGGAAGTGTGGGACTGCCCCCGCACGGCTCGGTCGGTGATCGGGATCCACCCCCGTCCTCGGACCCCTCGCCGCGACTTAACGACTATCGTGGTTTACGATCATCGTAAAGCCAACCCAGGGGAGCAACGATGTCCGAGCAGCCCACCGGCCGACTGGCCCGCACCGAGGCCGCCACCCGCACCGTCGTGCTCGACCTGCTCGGCGCGCTGATCCTGATCGGGTCGATCGGGGCTGCGGTGGTCGCGGTCGTGCTGCCGGTCAACCAGCTCACCCAACCCGGCGGTGCCGCCCGGGTGGAGCTCAGGAGCGAAGCCCGGGGGCAGGCCGTGGCCGCGATCAGCGGGGTGCCGGCCGGGTCCTGGCTGGAGTTCGTACCCGATCTGTATTCGATGTCTCTGCACGTGTTCAGCGTGGCGTGGCCGCTGCGGCTGCTCTCCGAAGCGGGAACCAGCCTGCTGCTGGCCTGCCTGGCCGGCGCCGGGCTGCTGCTCTCGCGCACCCTGCGCACCATCCGCGCCGGTGCCCCGTTCGACTCCGCCAACCCCCGCCGGCTGCGCCTGATCGGCCTGCTGGTGCTCGTCGGCGGCCTCGGCGGACAGGTCCTCGACGCATTTGCCCGGTTCGCCCTGCTCGACGCCGCCGGCCCGGTCACCCCCAGCCCGATCGTCACCTCTGCCACCCTGGACCTCACCTGGGCAGTCGCCGGCCTGGTCGCCCTGGCCCTGGCCGAGGCGTTCGCAGTCGGCCGGCGACTCAGCGACGACCTCACTGGCCTGATCTGACATGACCCCCTCCCCCACCGAGGACCACCGCGTGATCTGCCACATCGACACCCTCCTGGCCGGGCGCGGCATCACCCAGACCGAGCTCGCCGAACGGATGGGCCTGAGCCTGGTCAACCTCTCGATCCTGAAGAACAACCACGCCCGCGCCATCCGGTTCACCACCCTGACCGCACTGTGCGACGCCCTGAACTGCCAACCCGGCGACCTGTTCACCGTCACCCCAGCCCAGCAGCCGTAGGCATCACGAGCCAGGCTAGCGGCAACACAACGAGCCTGCCGACCGTCCTGTCAGACACTCCCCTCCCGCGGGACAGGCGGCGAAGGGGGCTCGCATCAGCATCGCCAGGGGGAGCGCCAGGACTTGCATGATGCGGCTGTTCCTAGAACATCGCGATCGCGGTTGGGTGGTCCATTTTGGGAAGGCCGCTCGTCACCGAGACGAGGGCTCCGGTCTGCCTGTCGATCGTGATGGTCTTGGGGGCGTCGCTGAGCAGGAAGTTGTTGAGTTGCTCTCGCGTCGTGATAGGGGTGGTGACGCTGATGCGAATGCCGTCCAGGACCGCTGCGTTGGGCGCGGCTTGTTCGGGCACCACGCGCGATGAGCCATTCAGCAGGACTACCAGTACCGCAGCACCTATTCGCTGGATTGACACCTGAACTTGCTGATGGCAGGTGCGCATCGGGTTCCCCCGTTCGTTGGGTCAGTTGTCGGTCAGTGGTTCCAGGCTGCTTTCGGGTAGTCCGATGTCGGTGCACTTGGCGATGGGCAGCACGGCCAGGGCGCCGTCGGGCAGCACACATTGGCTGACCGGATCGGGGATCGGCTTCATGGTGCCGTCACCGTTGGAGTAGCACAGATCCACGGCCTGTTGGGCGGTGCTCGGCCCGCCGGGCTCGACCCACAGCACCCCGAACCGGGCGGTGTCATCGGTCAGATCAGTGGGCACCCGGGTGTAGCACCAGACCAGGTCCTGCTGGGCGGGCTCGCGGTGCAGCAGCCCCCCGGTGGCCGCCCCCACCCCGGCCAGCAGCAGCGCGATCCCAGCGACCAGGGCCACCCACCAGCGGCGGATCCCGGCCACCTGCTCGCGCCGGGCCTCCCGGGCGATCCGCCGCGCCGTGTGCCGGGCCCGACGGTCCAACTCCCGCTCATCGACGAGGGTCACCATCGTGGCCCTGGTCAGGGCGTCGAACAGTTCGTCGTCGGTCATGACGCCACCTCCCCGTCAATCGCTTCGGACAGCCGTTGCCGGGCCCGGTGCAGGCGCACCCGCACCGTGCCCGCGGGCACCCCGAGGGTGATCGACGCCTGGGCCGGGGTGAACCCGAACAACCCACACAACTCGAGAACCTCCCGGTCCTCCTCACCCAAACGCAGCATCGCCGCGATCGCCGCGGACAGCTGCTGATTGGCCGCATCCACCTCCACGACCCGCGTCGTGAAGTCCTCCGCAGCAGGAGGCACGATCCGGGCGTTGCGGGCACCTGCGGCAAATTGCGCGGCCAGCCACGCGTTGGACATCCGCCGGGCCACCGTGAACAGCCACGGCAACCAGCCCCGGTCCTCGTCGACGATCACGTGATCGCGCTGCCGCCACGCCTCCACGAACACCTCGGCCCCGAGGTCCTTGGCGTCCTCCACCGGGATCCGGCACGCGAGGAACGCGACCACGGTCGGGTAGTGCGACCGGAACAGCGCGTCATGCTCGGCGCGCTGCGCCGCGAGCAGCCGCCTGGTCTGCCCCCATCCCCCACCTCGCTCCCACCTGCCGCTGCGACCCTACCCAGCCCACGAGCGCTGGCTGGCGACTCCCGCTGGCCTCCCTACACCCCGAACCCGAGATCCGGTGAGGTGCAGGGAGGCCTCCACCCGTATATGGGAGCCCACCGACCAGCGTTACAGTGATCTGCGTCACACCCGGGTCTGGTGAGGTCGACTCGGCCAATGCACGGGTGAGCGCCAGCGCTGCCGCGCAGGGCAGCGCCTCGTCGAACCACTAGGGAACCTCCACAAGCGACCCACGACCCTGGAACCAGTCGGGGTGTCTACTGCTGCCGGTCGGGTATGAGCCGACCCCTGCGAGCGACGGGGGGATGCTCAAGCCGGGGCCGGATCTCGTTGCACGGTACGCCGGAGACACGCTCTCGGCCAACCCGGCGGATCCCCGGGCTGGGCAGGGCTGAACCGTCTACGGGTGGTCGACGGTGTCCTCGTCGAGGGCGTGCTCGGTCAGCCGGGGGTCGTCGGCGGGCACGGGGGCCAGGGAGTCGACGATCGCGGTCAGGACCTGCATACGGGGCCGGCGCGGCAGTGGGGTCGGTGTCGATGCCGAGCATCGGCCCGTTGCCCGCGGAGATCGTCAGCCCGTCGCGCCAGATGCTGATCTGCTCGACGTCAGCCAGGCCCGGTCGGTCGATCCGGGCCTCGGTTCCGTCGGCGGAGACGACGACGCCGGGGTGGGTGGATTCGAGGGCCAGAGTCGGGTGCTCGGGCTGGTAGCGCACGTAGTAGTGCGCGGCTCGCCCGTCGGGTCCGGTGAGGTCGACGTACCACTCCAGGTGGGCGGTCCGGTAGGTGGGGAGAGGCCCGGGGCGCTGGGCGACCACCTGCAGACCGAGGTCGTCACCGGTGGGCTGCCAGTCGGCAGTGGACCCGGTTGTGGTGATGCCGGCGGCGACGAGTTCACCCTCGTCGGCGGTGAGCTCTCGGGCCTCCATGACCCAGGTGTGCTCGTCGGAGGTCCACACCCATCGTTGGAACCCGGCATCCGGACTGTCGAGCAGCAGCCCGGGGACGCCGGCGACCTGCACGGTCGAGCGGGAGCCTAGGAACGACTCGGCGTCGACCTCGGCGAACGGCCCGTGCACGGTCACGTCTCCGGTGATGACTCGGTCGTCGGCCAGGCGGACCAGGCTCAGCGCGGGGACCTGGCAGGCGGCGGGGTCGTCGCTGGTGGACCAGCGGGCGGCGATCCGGTCCAGCTGCCACCCGTCAGGCAGGGTGGCCGGCAACAGTCGCAGGTCCGCGTCGCGGGGTGCGATCGGCGCCGCGAATCCTTCGTTCGAGCATTGCAGGGACCCGTCAGCGGCGATCGCGACCCGGGCGACATCCGGGTTGGCGGTGTCCAGGGCGATCCGCCCGAGGGGAAGCAGCGCCAGAGCGGCCGCAACTGCAAGGGACCGGTGCACCCACCGGCGGCGGGCCGACCGGCCGAGCGGAACAACGGCCCCGGTCCCCGTGGTGGGTTCGGCGGCGATCGCGGCGTCGAGCCGGGTACGGGCCGCTACCAGGGCGTCGGGGTTGGTTGGCACCTGCCCGGCACGGGTCAGGTCCTCGATCCCGGGGATCGAGGAGACGTCGAACAGCTCAGTGCGGGTCATCGGGGGTCTCCAGACGTGGGGCGGGCGAACAATGACGCTCCAGAGCGAGCCGGATCGGGCTCGTCCTCAGCGTCGGGTGGGTGGTCGGTTTCCAGAGCGGTACGCATCCGGGACCTGGCCCGATGCAGCCGGGTCCGGGCCGTGACCGGTGGGATCCCTACGACCGCGGCGGCCTCGGTGGGGGTGAACTGCTCCCAGGCGATCAGCAGTAGCATCTCCCGGTCGACCTCAGGCAGGCCGCCCAACGCGGCCCGCAGCGGCCCGGCCAGCGCGGCACTGTCCAACCGGGCATCTACCTCGTCCCACGGGTCCACCGGCGTGGCCGTGAGCATCGGGTCGCCCGGATCGGGTCGCCGGTCACGCCAGTGTCGCAGCAGCACGTGCCGGGCGACCCCGAACAGCCACGACCGGGCAGAACCGCGCGCGGGATCGAACGAGCGGCGAGACGCGTATGCCTCCACCCACACCCGACCCAGCAGGTCCTCGGCGTCAGCCGGGGCGCGGCGAACCAAGTAGGCGTAGACGTCCGGGCCCTCACGATCCACCAACGCGGTGAACGCTACCGGATCGACCACGCCCGCCTCCTGCGCTCCGTCAGTCATCCAGTCCCCTCCCCCAGCATCCCGCCAGCATGGCCTCTACCCCCTACTTGTCGAACCGCGCCCCCAGCGTTCGCGGCCGCCCCGTCGGCGGGTGTCGCGACGGGGCGCAGGCGGTGGGGCGCATGGGGCAATGCCGCCCCGTTTGAGGCCACCCAGCACGCACTACAGCACCCTCTCAGCGTCGTCCCCGAGCTCACACACCGCCCAGGGAGCCCGCGCCCGCCCCGGCCGATGTGACGCGGGTCGGGGTCGGGCCGGTCGATGCCGAGGCGTGGTCTGGCGGTTCAGTCGATGGTGTTGGGTCGGCGCAGGAGCGCGGTGATCAGGACCAGCAGTCCGGCGCAAATCAGGGCTGCGGGCAGGAGCAGGCCGAGGTCGGGAGTGATGTCCGTGAAGACCAGCGCAGCGAGCAGCCCGGTGATGGTGGCCAGGATGATCCCCCACACGAGGGAGGTCAGGTCGACGGGGTGGGCGCGCATCAGGACTCCTCTTCGATCACGGTGAGCTCGCCGACGCCGACGTGCAGGTCCAGGTAGAGCGGCTGCGCGCCGCGACCCTGAACCATGTCCACGGGGCTGTTCAGCGACTGCTGCCCGGAGCGGAGCACGCTGGGCCCGCCGGTGGTCAGGTTGTTGGCTCCCAGCATCACCTCCCAGTAAGCCTCGGTCCATTGGTCGGCGGGCAGGATCACGGTCAACGACCCGCGGTCCACCGTCAGGGTCAGCATCCGGGAGTCGAGGTCCTTGGTGTCCGTCAGGTCAACCGTGACCGTGCCTTCCTCCCAGCCCATGGCGAACTGCTCGTCCTTGGGCAGCTCCTTCGGGCTCACCGTGATCGGCGGGGCGGAGGCAGCCCGGTCCACGGCGTCAGAGGCCAGCCCACCGGCCCCGATCAGACCGGCGAGGAGCAGGGCGGGGGCGATCAGCCAGCGGGCGGACCCGAACCAGGCGCCGACCAGCACCCCGGTGGTGAGCAGGGCCAGGCAGACCATCGCGATCCCGGCCCAGCCCAGGGAGGTGGCCCCGGCCCGGTCGGTCAGGACCAGGGCTCCGGCGGTGATCAGGGTGACCGCGGCCACCAGCCAGCCCCACCGGTTGCGTTCCCGCCGCTCGGCCCGACGGGCACGGCGGGCCTCGGCGCGGGCCCGCCGCTGGGCCTCGGCGGCGGCCGCCCGGGCATCGGCTGCGGCGGTGGCCGCCGCCCGGGCCCGATCCACCGAGTCGAGCACCAGCGTGGGCTCCCCAGAGGCGGGGTCCGGGACCAGCATCGTGACCGTCGGCTCGCCGTCAACGTCCAGGACCAGGGTCGGTTCCGCATCCCCGGCAACAGGATCGACCCACGCGGCGGGGGTCGACGGGGCGGTGCGCCCGAACCCTGGTGAACCGAGGCGGTGCAGCGCGTCGCGCAGGTCCCCACCGCGGGCCAGCCACACCCCGAGCGTGGCCAGTCCGCCGACCGTGACCAGCATGCCGGTCACGTACACCAGTGGGCTGAGGTCATCCAGCGCCCCCACGTACCCGAGCGTCCCCAGTCCCAGCCACCCAAACCCGATGAGCAGCACGAACCCGACGGTCAGCTTCGCCAGGGTGCCCAGTGGCCCGCCCCAGGCGAGGAACCGGCGGGCCAGGCTGGCGGCGTCGGGTTGCGGGATCAGCATCCAGCCGAGCAGATACGCCGCGATCGTGGTGGCCGCGATCAGCCACAGCAACTGGGTGACCGGGACGGTCCAGTACAGACCCAGGACCACCTGCCCCACGAAGGCGACCATCGCCGCCAGCAGCGGCGAGGCGGCCAGCACCCGCACCAACAGTGGGTCCACTTCCCAGAACTCGGCGAACCCTCCGGCCACCCCACCGAGCAGCCGGGAACGGGAGCGGCGCAGACCGGCGAACCAACGGGCCCGGGGCAGGGCAGCAGCATGCATCGTGTCCATACCGACATTCCACCCCGTTACGGCCGGGGCCGGTATCCGGGACGAACCCGGAGAAAACCCGGAGATCCCGACAGCAGCATTCCGCGCCGGCGCACCCGGCGGGGACAATGGCGGGGTGGGGATGCAGCGCCAACCGGACCGGGCACACCTGGCTGGTGTGTGCGCCGGGGTGGCCGACGAACTCGGCACCCCCGTGCTGGCGGTCCGTGCCGGGTTCACCGTCGCCGCGTTGGCCGGTGGGATCGGGGTGGTGGCCTACCTGCTGCTGTGGCTGCTGACCCCGGCCGCCGAGCCCGACCCGGACGCCCCACCCCGCTCCGAGTGGCCCCCGCTGGCGTTCGGGCTGCTCGCCACCGGTGCGATCGCCCTGGTGCTGGGTCCTGTCCCGGCCTTGATCGCGGCCGCCTCCGCCGGCGGTGCGGCCCTGGTCTGGTGGGCCCCGGCACGTGGCGGCGCTGAGGATGAGCCGGGCGGGGGGCTGCTGCGCCGAAGTGCTGGGATCGGGCTGCTCGCCGCCGCGGCGGTGGTGTTCATCGCCCGGCAGGTCGGGCTGTCCTCGCTGACCGCCGCGATCGGCGCTGTCGCGGTCGTGCTCGGCGGGGCCGCCCTGGTGGCCAGCCCGTTCATCGTCCGGCTGGTCCGCGACCGGGACCGGGAACGCGCCGAACGGCTCGCGGTGCGCCAACGCGCCGAGATCGCCGCGCACCTGCACGACTCCGTGCTGCAGACCCTGGCGCTGATCCAACGCGAGCACACCGACCCCGACACCGTGCTGCGCCTGGCCCGGGCCGAGGAACGCGGGCTACGCACCTGGCTCTACGCCCAGCAGCCCGACCCCGGGCAGCCCGCGGGTCTGGCCGATCAGCTGCAGGATGCCGCTGCCGGCGTCGAGCAGGCGCAAGCCGCCCTCATCGAAGTCGTGACAGTCGGGGACCTGACCGCCCACACCCCCGCCACCGACGCGGTCGTCGCCGCCGCCCGGGAGGCCATGCTCAACGCCGCCCGGCACTCCGGCGACCCCCAGCCGATCCAGGTGTTCGCTCGCATCTCCCCCGCTGAGGTCGCGGTGTTCATCCGCGACCGTGGATGCGGGTTCGACCCCGACACCCTCCCGACCGACCGGGGTGGGGTGCGCGACTCGATCATTGGGAGGATCGCCCGCGCCGGCGGCACCACCACCATCCGCACGAGCCCAGGAGCTGGCACCGAGGTCCAGATCCGGATGCCGCTATGACCAACCCCACCCACCCCGCACCCGCCGCGGCCGGTCAGGTACGGGTACTGATCGTCGACGACCACGCCCTCGTGCGCTCCGGCGTACGCGCCCAACTCGACGGACACGTCACCGTCGTCGGGGAAGCCGACGACGTCGCCCCCGCCGTCGACGCTGTCGTGGCCACCCAGCCGAACGTCGTACTTCTCGACGTCCACCTGCCCTCCGGCACCGGAGCCAATGTCATCGCCGCTGTCGGCGACCGTGCGCCCGGGACCCGGTGGCTGGCCCTGTCCATCTCCGATGCCCCCGAGGACGTCGTCACGGTCATCCGCGCCGGGGCCAACGGCTACCTCACCAAGTCCGTCAGCGCCGAAGGCCTGATCGATGCCGTGCACCGGGTCGCCGACGGCGACGCCGTGTTCTCACCCCGGCTGGCCGGATTCGTCCTGGACTCCTTCCGCGCCGACACCCGACCCACGCCCTCCCGCGACACCGAGCTGGACGTGCTCACCGCCCGCGAAGTCGAGGTCCTGACCCTCATCGCCCGCGGCTACACCTACCGCGAAGCCGCCACCGAACTGTTCGTCTCCACCCGCACCATCGAGACCCACGTCAGCGCCGTGCTGCGCAAGCTCCAACTGTCCAACCGCCGCGAACTCGCCCGCTGGGCCCGGGCCCGCGACCTGCACTGACCCCCGAGCCCGGGAAGACAAGCGAATCCTCGTGCGTCCTTCTGGGCGTTGCCATGGCCTGCCCCGAAGGCGCCCAGCTCGCGGCGATGTGGGGCACCTGGGCGCGAACTTGACGAGCAGGACTCTCGACGGGTGCCTCAGGCCGCCGTGGGTACGGCATCTCCTGTGTCGGCCATCGGGCTGATGAGCCCAGGCCGCTGACCGCCCACGCCTTCGCGGCCCACGACGTCCCGGTCGGGTGGAGCTCGGAGTAAGACCCGGACCCGTCATCGATCGGGTGGAACGCGCCGGACGGGTCACGCACCCCGACCAGTCAGGCACCCAGCGACAGCAGTGAGAACGCGCCCGGGATCGGCCCGTCGGTCTCCACGTCGACGCTCACGTACAGGCCGCAGCCCACCGTGCGCCCGCTCACCAGGACCCCCGCCACAGTTCCTCACGCGGCCCGATCGGCCCACCCTGCCCCACGTGCACCCACAACGCGGACCGCAGCCGCTGAGCCAGGTAGCCGTCCGACCCGCCGGACTGCCGGCAGGTGTCCACCTCCATCTGGTGCTCCCAGCAGAACGGCCCCCACGAGTGCAGCACGACCGCGTCCCGGTCACACAGCCAGGGCGCGTCCGGCGGGGGATGCATGTACCCGGCCCCCACATACACCAGGCTGCGGCCCTCCGCGCACCGGACCGCAGCCCGGGAATGCAGCACCGCGGCGGCAAGCTTGAACGGATCGAGCTGCTGGCTGAGCTGGTGGTCGACCAGCGGATCGTCCAGCCGCACGTCCGCCGGCCAGTTCGGGTTCTGCTTGGCGGCCACCCACACCTTCCACACCGGGTCCCGGTACAGGCCGGTGAGGACCACCCCGGGCGTGGCACGGTTCCCCGCGACCGCACCCCGCTCAGCCGGATCGTCGGACTGTGCCAAGTGGTGCAGCAGGTCCCCGTCGGTGGTGCTGGCCGCCAGCGCGACCCGTTCCGCAGCGGACAGGGCGGCAACCCGGAAACCGGGGACCGGGCCGGCCAGCTTCAGCACCGCGGCCCGGACCTGCGGGCAGGCATCGGCCCGAAACGACAGCACCATCTCCCGGTCGGCCGGCCCGGACAGCAGCCTGCGGACCGCGGCGGACCGCACCTCGCACACCGGGTCGGCGACCAGGACCGGGGACGCGTTGTCGTAGTTCGTCGCCGCCCACTTGCGTTCCGGCAGCGGCCGGTCGGCGATGTCGTCCGGTGCCCCACCGGCCCGCTCCATGCTGCCCAGCGGGTCCGGGTTGCTCTCCATCCACGAGTCCAGCTCGGCGGCACCGGGGAGGGTCCGCAGCCGCTCCAGCTGCTCCATCAGATCCGTGGCCGACATCCCCGGCACCATCCCGGCCAGGGTGGCCGCGGCCCGAACCTGGCCCGCCATCGCGGTCCGCACATGCAGCACCGGGTCGCCCAGCAGCGGGGTCAGCATCCCCGACCACCGGCCCCTGATGTCGTCCCTGGCCGCCCGGCGGAGTGTCCGCCCCTGCCAGGCGAACCACTCCCGCACCTGCCACGCACTGTCGGTTGTCCCCGCCCTGACCGCTGCCAGGAGCTCCTCCCCGTCGCCGCTGTCGACCAGCTCCTGGAACCTGCACTGGCATCCCGTCACCGAACCCAACCCCCATCCATCACACGGCGTGAACAGCATCTCACGTTGTGTGAACATTGTAGATCGGCGGGCCAACATCCGATCCGCAGGCCGGGCACCACCCCACGAGGGTCTGGCATTGGCCCTACGAAAACACAGGAGATGCCGTACTCAGGCCGCCGTGAGCAGCCGGTCTGCGGTGGCCGCGAACTCGCCCGGGTTGCGCAGCATCCACCCGTGGTTCCCGGCGACGACCCGGGTCGAGGCGGACGGTGCCGTGCGCAGCCTCCCGGCGGGCACGATCGAGTCGCGGTCGGCCAGCACGAGGTGGGCTGGTACGTCCCGGCGGTGCAGCGTCGTCAGCTCGCCGGTGAGATCCGCCGTCTTGGCAGCGTAGGCCGACAGCGACAGGGGCAGCGGATGCCGCAGCACCGCGGTCACCGAGTCCGTGGCCCTGATCGCGAGCTCCTGGTTGACCTCCAGCGCCAGCCCCCGGCCAGTGACAGCCACGACCACACCGACGACCCAGCCCCGCCGACCGGGCAGATCAGCAGCAGCGCGGCGAACGTGGTCAGGTCCGTGGCCGCGGCCCGGGCGGCGATCCCCGCCCCGAACGAGTGCCCGACCACGGGCACCGGCTGCCCGCCCAGCGGGCCGACCAGGTGCGCTGCGGCGACGAGTTCGGCGTAACCACCCAGCGAGGAGCGGCGCATCGGCAGCGGCTCGGAGCGGCCGAATCCGGGCAGATCGCACGCGTGGACCGCCCACCCGGAGCGAGCCAGCGTGTCCAGAGCCCGCCGGTACCCGGTCAGCAGCATCCCCCAGCCGTGCACGAACAGCAGCGGCCGGCCGTCCGGGTCGCCGTACACGTGCCAGCCGACCCGTCGACCATCCACGCGGAACGTCGACGTGACCAGCGGTGCCATGACCGGAGTATCGGCAGGCTGAGCCGGACGATGTACCCGGCAGCGGGCGCGGAGTCAGCCCGCCAACCGGATGGCCGCTTCGAGTTGTGCGTCCACGCCGTCGACGAGTTGTTTCCGGCCGAGCCTTCGGGTCGCGGGGATCCGGTGCCTTCTCGTCAGCGATCTGGTCGAGAGCGTCCCGCGTCGTGAAGTGCCTGAGCACGACATCGGCGCGCGACAGGCGGCGGATAGACGCGGGTCCGGCCCGCGACCTCGCGAGCGAACTCAGGGTCGTCGTGCGCATTGAACCATCATCTTCGCCGGCCTCGATCGCTTCTCTTGGATCCTGCGCGCGCCCCCAGCCCGTTGGACCGAACAGGTACACACCGAAGATGAGCGCTCACGGCTTGCCATCGAGCGACTGTGCGAGTGGCCGAGCGCTATGGTCCTGGACGCGGTGATGAGCAGCCCTCGCCGTTGGGCGGAGGGCCGCTCACCGTTGCGTCGCGGCGGGGTCAGCGGCGCTGCATCACCAGCCCGAGCCAGGTGAACCAGAGCAGGAGCCCGAGGCCGAAGGCTGAGGTCGCGGCTTCGGCCGCGACCGGCAGGACCGTGGCGAAGCCGACGATCGCCAGCCCAAGGGCAAGGCCGCCGAGCCCTACCGGGAGCGAACGGGTGCGCAGGATGGCGACGCCCACGACAGCCAGCTGTAGCAGCGCAACGTCGCCGCACGCCGCGATCACGGCTCACTGCCATCTCTTGCCCGCATCCGGGCGACCCCAAGGTGCGCGACTCGCGGCTACTGACGATTCCCCTCAGGGCCGGTGTCTGGCCAAACGATGTGACGCGACTCCTACGACTCTCGCGGTTGGCCGGCCGAGGCCGGCAGGGCGGGGGCGCCCGGCGAGAGAGTGCGTGCCTGCACGTTGGGCGCCGGAACCTCGACCAGTTCGAGCTCGAACCTGCGGAGTGCCCTCACGAGGGGCGGGCTAGAACCGTAGCCGCTACCACGCCCTCCGACACCGCCCAAGTCGCGGGCCTTCCAGCGCGGGATTCCTATCTCGAGTATCGAACCCTCAAGGCGGGCAGCTCCAACGAGTCAACGCGGACTATTGACCGGCGGGATCTCGCGAGTCTAGCCTCTGGATAAGCCCAGCCTTGCCTTACGCAATGGAGTCATGACGCACACTCAACACTTGCCGAGCGAAGGTGCTGTCCTACGGAACCGAAGGGGTGCCGCCGTAGCGACGGCGGACAGCGTCTACTCGCGTTTCCGTGTCTGGGTCAGCACTGGCACCGACACGGAGCGGACCTCGTTCTTCAGTGATGCGGTCTTCGCCATCGCGATGACCCTGATGGCCGTGGAGATCAACGTGCCGTCGGTGCCCGGCGAGGATCTGGGGCGCGCTCTGCGGGAACAGGTGCCGGAGTACCTGGCGTTCGCGTTGTCCTTCGCTGTGGTTGGGGCGGCGTGGATGTCGCATCATCGGTTGTTCCGGCTGCTGGAGAGGTATGACGCCACCTTGCAGCGGATCAACCTCCTCGGACTGGCCTTCGTAGCCCTGGTGCCCTACGGCACGGGGGTCCTCGCCGCCTACGCCGACCAGTCCGTGGCCGTCATCCTGTATGCGGCGATCGTGGCCGCCATGGGCCTGACCAACCTGGCGATGTGGCAGCACGCGTGGAACCGGGGCATGTTCGCCGATCGGCTGGATCCCGACCTCTTCGGCTACCTGCGAGCCCGCGGGGTGATCGTCCCGGCCGTGTTCCTGACCAGCATCCCCGTAGCCCTGGTGAGCCCCGACGGCGCCAAGTACCTGTGGATCGCCATCGCCGTGCTCGAAGTCGCCCTCATCCGGGTCTACCGACGACGCCCCGTGTCGGAGGTGGCCCCCGCTCAAGGAGCACAGACATGATTCGCAAGCATCAACTGACCATCTTCTTCGTGCTGGCCTTCCTGCTGCCCTGGGTCGTCTGGGGGACCACCATCGCCCAGGACCGCGGCTGGAGCACCTGGCACATCCCGCAGGCCCTGGCGTTCTGGCTGGGCCTGACGATCGCCACCTTCGGGACCGCCGCACTGGCTGAGGGGTGGCCCGGCGTGAAGGACCTGCTCGTGCGGATGGTCCGCGCCCGGGTCGGCTGGCAGTGGTATGCCGTGGCGGCGCTGCTCACCCCGGCGCTCGCGCTGCTCGCGGTGACCCTGGGCTCTGGGCTGGGGGTGTCCACCTCCGTGGGCATCGAGGTCTCCGCCGCAGGTGTCCCCGCGCTGCTGCTGGTCTCCCTCTGGCTGTTCCTGCTCACTGAGGAGGCCGCCTGGCGAGGCTTCGCCCTGCCCCGGCTGCAGGCCCGCATGCAGCCCATTCCCGCGGCTCTGGTCCTCGGTGTGCTCTGGGGGCTCTGGCACATCCCGCTGTTCCTGATCGCCGACTCGTTCCAGTCCTCGATCCCCTTCGCCGGGTTCCTGCTGTCCATCCTGGCGACCTCGGTGCTCACCTCCTGGATCTTCAACCACACCAGGGGCAGCGTCCTGCTGGCGGCGTTGTTCCACGCCACCACCGACGTGGCTATCGCCTACTCCGGTGTCATGAGCGCCAGCCCGGGCCTGTTCTGGCTGATGGTGGCCCTGCAGTGTCTTGCAGCCGCAGCAGTCGTCCCCGCCCTGGGCACCCTGCCCGCCAACACCACCGGCCTGATCCACCCCGAACCAGCGGCCCAAGCTGTGATCAAGCTGACCCCAAGGGTGCACACCCAGTGACACCCCGTCCGGCGGTGGGTGACATCACCCCCGCGCCCGGTTGAGCCACTGCACCGCCCAGCACACACGTCCCCACGCCCACGAACGCAAGGAGGACCATGGACCGAGAAGGCAGCGCGTCGGACACCATCACGACCACCGAGTTCCTCGACAGGGGTGAGGGCAGGGTCGCCTACGACGTGACCGGGCAAGGCCACACCGTGCTCTGTCTGCCCGGGATGGGCGAGCGGCCAGCTCCTACCGGCACACCCGCCCCGCCCTGGTGAAGGCAGGCCTCCGGGTCGCCACCATGGACCTGCGCGGGCACGGCGACAGTGACACGACATTCACCGCCTACGACGACGTGGCCGCCGGACAGGACGCCCTGGCCCTGGTGGCCGAGTTGGGAGGCCCGGCGGTCCTGATCGGGAACTCCATGAGCGCCGGGGCGGTCGTGTGGGCAGCCGCAGAACAGCCCGATGCCGTCAGCGGCCTGGTCCTGATCGGCCCATTCGTACGGAACGTGCCGATGAACCCAATGCTCAACTGGGCATTCAAAGCAGCGATGAGCGGGCCCTGGGCGCGAAAGGTATGGGTGTCATACCTACCGGAAGCTGTCACCGGGGCAACGCCCAGAGGACTACCAGGAGCACGTCAACCAGATCTCCGACAGCCTGCGCCGCCCCGGACACTCCAAGGCATTCACGGCGACCAGCCGCACCAGCCACGCGCCCGCTGAGGCCCGGCTGGGTCAGGTCGCCTGTCCGGTGCTGGTCGTCATGGGTGAACAGGACCCAGACTTCCCGGACCCCGTGGCCGAGGCCCGGCACATCGCCGGGCAGCTCGACGCCGAGGTCCTCCTGGTCGCAGGAGCCGGCCACTACCCGCACGCCGACTACCCACAGATCGTCAACCCAGCTCTGGTCACCTTCGCGAAGACAACCACCCTCCGTACGTGACACACAACCCTGCATCGGCCCAATAGACCCCGAGGCCGCGGTGCGCCTACACGCGGTATGCCGCGGGGGCGTCGGCAAGGCCGACTGTGACGCAAGAGTTCCGCTGGATTCTCTTGCGCGTCGTCTAGCCCATGATCGGACGACGACTCGGCCTGCGGCTGCCGGGCCGATTGTTGGGTGTGATGGTCGGCGGCGCGGTCGACCAGTGACACGGCCGTCGGCATGATGTCGATTGCGCACTCGCGCGCCGTTGCGTTAGCGTCTTGGTGATCGTGATCCGACGGCTGGAGGTGAGACCCATGAATGCAGTGTCCACGGTGGGTGCTCCCCTGCAGTCCACGATCGCGCGACTGAGGTAGTCGCCACTGGGAGCGCCCGACAGGTATCTCGCGAAAGGCGACTCCCATGAGCACAACACCTTCTTCAACTGCGCACCTCCCCTCGGCGCCGGCCTCCGGCCGGTCGGGGTCCGCCCAGGATCCGTCTTGGGTCGACGCCACAGGGCGCGCGCCCACCGCGGGCGAGCGAGCGTTGGTCCTCGGTGGTGGCGGATCGACGGGCAACGCGTGGCTGATCGGCGTCATCTCCGGCCTGTTCGATGCCGGGCTGGACGTGACCGCCCCCGACTTGACCATCGGCACGTCAGCCGGCTCGACGGCTGCGGCTCAGATAGCGGGCGCGACCCCGACCGAGCTGCTTGCCGCCATCCTGGCCGCTGCCCCCCAGCAACGGACCGGTCAGGTCGGACCCGACCGGGGACGCGTTCCGATCCGGCCGGTGGCGGACCACCTGGAGCTGATCAGCAGCATCATCGCCTGCGCTGCGGATGCGGCTGACATGCGCCGCCGAATGGGTGCGGCGGCACTCGAGATGGAGGCGGCATCGGATGGTTCCTGGCAAGCGAAGTGGCGCGCCACCGTCGCCGCTCGGCTGCCCAGTCAGCTCTGGCCGGAACGACGGGTGCTCATCACGGCGGTCGATGCCCAGACCGGTGCACCGGTCGTGTTCGACCGTCTTTGCGGGGTCGACCTGGCCGACGCCGTGGCCGCCAGCTGTGCCAGTGGTCTTCCCTACCGGATCGGGGACAACCGATACCTCGACGGCGGCTATCGGTCCAACGCCGAGAACGCGGACCTGGCAGCCGGATACGCACGGGTGCTCGTGTTGTCACCCTTCGGCGGCCGGGCTCTGACTCCGGTGGGCTGGGGCATGCATCTCGCCACACAGGTCCACGAGCTGCGCGCTCGCGGCAGCAGAGTCCAGGTGATCGTCCCGGACAGCAGCGCCGAGCACATGTTCGGCACCAATGCGATGGATCTATCGCTGCGTCCACCCGCTGCTCGAGCTGGTTACGACCAAGGCCAAGCCCTGGCCGAGCAGCTCACCGCCTTCTGGCGCTGACGCCCCCGAGACCAGTCCGCTCGATAGGCGTGACGACACCTGTCCATTCGGGCGGCAGACGCACAGTGCTCGGACAGAGTCGACCGGGTCCGCAGGCTTGCAGCATCTGGCGCACGCCCGGCGCAAGTTGTGACTCTGCGTGCGGGCTCTTCGCTGATCTGCGGATGTTCCCTGCAGACTCACCATCCGAGCTCGCGTAGCCGCGCGTCACCGATTCCGAAGTGATGACCCACCTCGTGAACGACCGTCCGCCGAACCTGCTCGACGACCTCGGAATCGCTGTTGCACACCGCGCAGATGGCACGCCGGTAGATCGTGATCCGGTCAGGCAGGGCGCCGGCATAGAACGTCGACCGGCGCGTCAACGGGACTCCCTGGTAGAGCCCCAAGAGCCCGGCCGGGCCACCGTCGTGTTGCACTGTGACGGCCACATTGTTCATGAGTTCGCCCAGCTTCTCCGGGTATCCCGTCGAGCGCCTCGCTCACCATCGAGTCGAATCGCTCAGGATCAACTTCAACCATGCGGCAAGTGTGCACCGACGCCGTACCGCGCCGCGCTGAGGCATCCGCTCGTCCAGAATCTGACACCTGCAGGTGCCAACGCGCCAAGGATAGGGATCGTCCGCCGTTTCAGGCGTCCGCACGGCGCGGCGAGCCCGAGCCGCGTTGGCGGGGACCTGACCATACTGGGCGGCGACCAGTTCGCTGACCAACGAACTCACCCAATGGGCAAAACGATGTGTTGCCGGACGGGGCCGGCTACTCCCCCGAGGCCCGCGTTCGGCCCTGGGACATTGGTGGTGCGAGACCGACCCTCGACCTATCACGAAGCCCAACGGGGACCACTACTCCGGTCCCAGCGCAGCCGCCGGACTGCCGGAGCCGGCGTTCTTCAGCTCGACGAAGATGACGTGGGTATCGGTGTCGCCGGTGTTCTCCCCGTAGTGCCGCTGGGCTGGTAGCCAGTGTGCGCCACCGGCCGCGATTTCGACATCACGGAACGTGTCGTTGGCGTGCAGGTGCCGCCGGAACGAGCTGAGCGTGTACATGACGCTGTCAGGATGATCGTGCGGTGTGGTCACGTCACCCGGTGTGTCGGTGTACTCCAGGACACGCACCTGATCGTTCTCCATGATCACGACGTAGTGATCGGGGTTGGTCGTTACCGGGTCTCGCCACATGGCTGCCTCGTCCTCTGCCCGCTGACGCTCAACGCACCGTAAGCAATCGACGCGGGTCAAGTCAGCGAGATCGCGGCAGCGATCGAATGCACCACCGATACAGCGATTCCTAGCACTACTGGTCCCCTCACGACCAGCGACCTCATGCCGTCCGGCAGACATGGCGCCGTTCCACAAGCGCCCGGTGATGGCGAAGCGGGCAAATGACAGGTACCACGCCCTGGTCGATGATTGCCCCCGACTACCAGCCCCTGATCTGTTGGCCGCACGGGCGCCCAGGTCGCCATGCGGCCAACTGAGCCCAATCGTCGCGGCGCGACCGCAGACGGCGCGTTCCCCGACGATGAGGCCTGCTTGGACTATCTGGCGAGGTTGCGCTGGCCGGAGGGGTTCACCTGTCCCGGGTGTGGGGTGGCCGGTGAGGCGTGGCGCACTGGGCGTGGTCTGTGGATGTGCCGGCACTGCGGGCGCAAGACCTCGGTCACGGCGGGCACGATCTTTCATGGCACCCGGACCCCGATGAGGACCTGGTTCGCCGCGGTGTGGTTCGTGACCTCGCAGAAGAACGGGGTCTCGGCCCAGGGGCTGCAGCGGGCGCTGGGGTTCGGCTCGTATGAGACGGCGTGGGCGTGGATGCACAAGATGCGCCGGGCGATGGTGCGCCCGGATCGCGACCTGCTGGCCGGGCACGTCGAGGTCGACGAGATGTTCGTCGGTGGGGTCAGTCCCGGCAAGCAGGGGGCCAGCACGGACAAGATCCCGGTCATGATCGCCGTGGAGCGGACTGGCGGGCGGAAGCTGGGTCGGGCCCGCATGCAGGTCGCCGAACGCCCCGGGAGCACCGGCCTGGTCGACTTCGCCTGCGCCACGGTGCTGCCCGGATCGACGATCCACACCGACGGCGCCCGGATGCTGCGCACGCTGGCCACCAAGGGCATCCCGCAGGAATACGTCGTCGGGATGAGCGCCCCAGACCCCGCCGAGGTACTGCCCGGGGTGCACATCACCGCGTCCCTGCTCAAGCGGTGGCTGACCGGCACCATGCACTTCGGCGTGCAACCCCACCAGCTGCCCTACTACCTCGACGAATTCACCTTCCGGTTCAACCGGCGCACCTCTACCAAACGCGGACTGCTGTTCTACCGACTCCTGCAGCAGGCCGTCGACACCGAACCCCACCCGCTGCGTGAACTACTGAATCCGTAGCCACTGCATCGAAGCAGATACCCAGAACGCATGAACAGTCTGACCCATCTACGTGATGCGGTCGATGTCGTCATCGGCGTCGACACCCACGTCCATACCCACTCCGCGGCCGTGGTGAGGCGTGGATGTCGCGCTCGCGCACCCTGGGCCAGCTCAACGTCCATGCGCTCTCCCCCGCCGTGCCGAAAGAGGGGTCGGCGGTGAAGTCGGCAGCCGGGACGCTCAGCATCACTCCGAGTTGCGGCTACCGATCCATGCGATCGCCGTGACCGAGCTGCCCAAGCGGGGCGCGGGTCGGGCGGATGCTCGGAGTCCGAGCGCTCCAACGAGGCCAGCCGGGCCTCCAACCGTATGAGGCTTGCCAGGATCGCCTGGTCTGTCGACTCCTCGGCGGCGTTGTGCGGGCCCTCGTCCTCCCGGACAAACATCGCCGCCAAGTAGGCGCTGACCATCGACAACAACACGAAGCCGACAACCATCAGGGCGACGGCCAGGATGATCCCCTGGTCGGTGCGGGGTGGGGCTCCGACGAATCCGACCGTTGTGATGAGACTGATCGCCCAGAACAACCCCCGCCAGTACGTGGTGACCGTGTCGGTCTCGAAGGCGGCCGCTGCCCCCGCCGCGACCACCACGATGGCCAGTGAGCCGATCACGACTGGCCCGACCCACAGACGAGAAATCCGCACACGCATGCGTCCAAACATGTCCTGTTCATACCATCATGAACTCCTTGGCCACGATCGAGTGATCGCGCGCGAGCCGCTTCGGCCGTCATAACCCCCTGGCCTCGGCGCGGGCAACGCGCACTCCCCTCTCCCCACATGGCGCCCGATCCACGGTACTCAGCGGCGACTTGGTTTTCGCCCGGCAGCTGACGAGTGGACCCTCCAGCCAAGCCAGACGACGGCTACCCCGTCTGTCAGTCACGGCGTTCATTTGATGCCTGCTCAGCATTCTCCGCAGTTGACAACTGACTCGCCGGACGTAGCTGACTGATGCCGATGTGCGGGCACTCAACGCGCCCGCCGATCGCCAGCTTGGGACTCGTGCTGATGCGATCGTCAAGAGTCACTCGCCCGAGACGACGGAGCGAGCGCTGCCGGGCGGTGTTCCCGCCACTTCCAGATCGCCACGGCACCCAGGACTACGCCAAAGGCGATGAGGGCTCCATCTCGGCCGATGGCCTTCTCGACCTGGGCGTAGGAGGCACCGGCGAGGTAGCCGGCGGTCACGACTACGGACCCCCAGATGACGCCACCGATCGCATTGAACGTGAGGAACTTCGCGTAAGGCATGCGCGCTGTGCCGGCCAGAGCCGGCATGGCGGCGCGGAAGAACGCGACCCATCTTCCGAGCAGGACAGCGCTGCCTCCCCGGCGGGCAAGGAAGTCCTCCGCACTGTGGAGGCGGGCGCGACGCTTCTCAAGGACGCGCAGCCGAAGGATCCGGGGTCCGAGGTGGCGGCCGACCTCGTAGCCGACGGAGTCACCCGCGATGGCCGCGAGGATGACCGTCACGATCACTGCGTCACGATCACTGCTACCAGCGGGACGTGACCCATCTGGGCCGCGACACCACCGAGTAGCGCAGCCGTCTCGCCGGGGATGACGAAGCCGACGAATAGGGCATCCTCGACGAAAACGACCAGTCCGACCACCGCGAGCACGGCCCACGGCGCGGCTCCCAAGATCTGGTCGAGGAACCCCGTCACGAGCCGAAGTCCAACTCACGCCCGCGGCGGCTGGCGGCACCGGGCAGCTGCCTTTCGGGCTCACCGACGTGACGCGGGACCGACGCCTGCGACGAGACAGCCATAGCCCTCACCTCCCGGAACGGCAGGCCCAGGACCCGCAGCCCCGGACGACTACTACTTCCGCGGCTACTCCGAACCCCGAACCGAGCTACGTTCGCAGCAGCGGCAGCCACGGCGATCGCGGGCAAGCCCACGCCACACCCGTCGACCGTTCCATCGAGGCCGTCCGGCTTCGTCAACGCGGCTGCTGGTCTCGACCGATCTGCACCACCGACCCCTGGAGCGGCGGCGAGTCACACCCCAAACCGGCCCTTCGGAGCCCCGTGCCGCTTCCCCGGACTTGGCGGCCCAGGACCCCTCGCAAGCCCACACTTGTCAACGACCTGCGGCGATCCGATAGGCGAGGAATGCGACGCCGGCAAGGATGAGGAACCAGCCGAATGCGTGGCGCACTGACTCGCCTGCGGCGCGCTGGGCGAGCTGGCCGCTGAGCGCACTGGCCGGCACGGACCCGAGCGCGAAAGCGCCGGCTACCGCCCAGTCGACATGCCCGAGGGCTACGTGTGCTGCCAGCGTGGGGATCGCCAGGATGCTGACGACTAGCAGGCTGGTCCCGGCGGCCTGGGACATCCGCAGGCCGAACAGCAGCATGTACATGGGGACGAGAAGGAACCCTCCACCGTTGGCCAGCAGGCCGGTGAACAGGCCCACGCCGGCCGAGGCGGCCACCAGCAGCACCCGGTTCTGGCGTCGCGATGTACCGGTCACGACAGCCTCGGGGCGATCCGGGCGCAGCAATCGCCACCCGATCACCGCGAGGACGACGCCTGAGACCATCAGCAGCGCCTGCCCCCCGACGAGATGGGACAGATAGGCGCCCACGAGGGCTGCCGGAACCCCGCCCAGCAGCGTCCAGCCGGCGGCCCGTGGCCGTGCCTCACGGTTGCGCACATAGGGGACGACCGCAGCCAACGACGCCGGGATCGTCGCCGGTAGCGGAGAGGCGACAGCCTGCAGCCCGGGAACCCCCATGATTGACATGAGCGGGGTCGCGATCGCCGACCCTCCCACACCGAAGAACCCAGTCAACGACCCGATAGCGGCACCCGCGAGCACGAACCACGGCCACGGCACCACGTCCGTCAATTTACCCCGCCATCCATCGGCCGGCGGTCGTGCTTCACGACGCCGAGGGGCCGGCCGTCGCGGAGGGCGCTGGTGCTCTTGCTCTTCGGCGGCAGAAGCTTGCAACCGCTGGGCTGGGCACGCATCTTGACGACGACCCTGCAGGTCCCCGACTGCTCGGCGTTGCCGCGTCAGTGCTGCTCGTGGTCATCGCCGTGGGGGCATCGCGCTGGGCCGGTTTGCGCTGACGCGTGAACTGCTGTGGGCCGCGTTCCGGACCTTCGTGCAACTGCTGGCCGTCGGAGCAATGCGCACCGTCCTGTTCACCCGCGCCGGTCTGCTCGGTGCCCGGCCTGGGTTGCCGGGATGAGGTGGTTGGCCTCATCGCCCTGCCCGGTGCCATGACCGGGCTGATCCGGGCCGGAGTCGAACCCCTCGTGGCAATCCGTTACCAGATCGTCGTCATGTGCATGCTGCTCGCCGCCTCTGCCGTGAGCGCGATCGTGGCCGAGTGCCTCATCCGCAGAGTCCTGTTCGACGACGCCGACCGCCGCCGGTAGAACCACGCGGCACCCGACCACGACCGGCCCAAGGGTTCGGCTACAGGGGACCTGACGGGCCGATGAGAAAGCAGCCGCGCGTTGTAGGGGGAATGCCACGCGCCACGGGCTCGTTGGCCCGGTCATGAGAGCCATCACGTACGACCACTACGGGGACCCCGACGTCCTGATGTTGACCGAGCAGCCCGAACCCAAGGTCGGCCCGGGCGAGGTACTGGTGCGCGTGCGTAGTGCCAGCGTCAACCCGGTCGACTGGAAGATCGTCGCGGGCTACCTCGACCCGATGATGAATGTCTGCTTCCCCGTCATCCCGGGATGGGACGTCTCCGGTGTCGTGGAGCGGGTGGGCCTGGACACCCCGGAGTTCGCGGCGGGCGATGAGGTCATCGCCTACGCCCGCAAGGACTGGGTCCAGGCCGGCACGTTCGCTGAGTTCGTGGCGGTCCCAGTTCGCGCGCTCGCTCGCAAGCCCTCTGCCCTGGACTGGGACCAGGCCGCGGGGCTGCCGCTTGCCGGGCTCACGGCCTACCAGTTGCTCAACCGCCTGCGGGTCAAGCCCGACGAGGTGGTCCTGATCCACGCCGCAGCGGGGGGCGTCGGGATCCTGGCCGTGCAGATCGCCCGTGCGACGGGCGCCCGCGTGATCGGCACCGCGTCTGTGGGAAACCACGCTGTGCTGCGGGGGCTCGGTGCTGAGCCCGTCGAGTACGGCGACGGGCTGACCTCGCGGGTGCGCGCCCTGGTGCCCGGCGGCGTGGACGTGGTGGCGGATTTCGCCGGCGGTGTCCTGGAGACCTCGTTGTCGGTACTCACGGATGGTGGTCGGCACGCCTCGATCGTCGATGCCGAGGTGGCCGCCTCCGGTGGCATCTATGCGTGGGTCCGTCCGAGTGGTGCCGACCTGCAGGCGCTGGCCGATCTGGCGGACGCGGGCCAGTTGACCGTCCCGATCGCCCGGAGCTTCGCTTTGGAGGAAGCTGCCGACGCGTTCCGTGCCAGCATGACCGGCCATATCCGCGGCAAGATCGCCATCCAGGTGAGCCGCTGACGCGCGGGCCCTAGACTGGCGGTGAGGAGCGACCGTGGAGATCGACCAGGATTGCCTGCACTCCCCCGGTGCAGGGACCGCGCCGACCGAACAGTCCGATGCCCTGGTCCTCTTCGGTGCGACCGGCGACCTGGCGCGCAAGAAGCTTCTCAGCGATCTATCACATGGCCCAGGCCGGGGCCCTCGACCTTCCTGTCGTGGGGATCGCCCGGTCCGGATGGGACAGCGAGCGATTCCGCTCCCATGTTCAGACTGCGATCGCCGAGACGGTCCAGGACATCGATCCAGCCGTCGTCGACGCCCTGTTGGCGCGGACGTACCTCGTTGGCGGGGACTACGCCGATGAGGTGACCTTCGCGCACCTGCGTGCCGAGTTGGCGCGCTTGGGGTCGGTGCGCCCCGCGTTCTACCTGGCGATCCCCCCGGACCTGTTCCCCACGGTGATCGCAGGCTTGTCCCGGGAGGATTTGAACCTGGGCTCGCGGATCATCGTCGAGAAGCCCTTCGGGCGCAGCCTGGACACTGCCGTCGCGCTGAACAAGCTCCTGCTCCGGCACTTCGCGGAGCGCGACATCTTCCGGATCGACCACTACTTGGGCAAGGAGGCGGTGGAGGACCTGCTGGTGTTCCGGTTCGCCAACACCTTCCTCGAGCCGATCTGGAACCGCAACTACGTCGAGAGCGTCCAGATCACGATGGCCGAACAGATCGGCGTCGAGGGGCGCGGGGCCTTCTACGAGGGGGTCGGCGCCCTGCGCGACTTCGTCCAGAACCACATGCTGCAGGTCGTGGCGATCCTGGCGATGGAACCGCCCGTCAGCCCGCACGCCGATGCCCTGCGCGATGAGAAGGCCAAGGTGTTCCAGGCGATGCGGTCCCTGGATGCGGCGTCGGTCGTCCGGGGTCAGTACGAGGGCTACCGGCAGGAGCCCGGCGTGGCCGCGGACTCCACGGTGGAGACGTTCGTCGCCTGCCGGTTCGAGATCGACTCGTGGCGCTGGTCGGGAGTGCCGTTCTACGTGCGGGCCGGCAAGGCGATGGCCAGGCCGGGGCTCGAGGCGCTGATCGAGTTGCGCGAACCACCCCGCATGCTCTTCGCCGGCCCAGGCCTGCCCACACCGCACTCCAACCTCATCCGGTTCCGCCTGGGCGCCGTCGATGGGGTCACCATGACCGTCCAGGCCAAGACGCCCGGACCTGACCTGATCGCCCAGCCGATCGACCTCTCGGTCGATTTCGGCGCCACGCTGGGCAAGCGGCGGGAGGCCTACGACCGGCTGCTCGGCGATGCCATCGCCGGGGACTCCCGGCGCTTCGCCCGGGAGGACGCAGTCGAGTGCACCTGGCGCGTGGTGCAGCCCGCCCTCGACGAGCCCGGTCCGGTGCACCCCTACCCGCAGGGCGGCTGGGGTCCGCCCGAGGCCGATTCCCTGCTCGGCGAGGACCACTGGCACGAACCCGAGTAGCGACCCACCCACCACTGGAAGGCACCCCGGCCCCGGGCCGCCTTCCGCAGGAGGAGTTCACATGACCACAGACACACCCATGACCATCGGCGTCGTCGGTTTGGGCCGGATGGGCGCGAACATCGCCCGGCGACTCATGCGCGACGGCCACTCGACGGTGGTCCACGACATCAACCCGACCGCCGTCGCGTCGCTGGAGGCTGAGGGGGCCATCGGCGTCGACTCCCTGGCCGCGCTCGCCGCGAGCCTTCCGGCTCCCCGGGCGGTGTGGGTCATGGTCCCCGCGGGCCGTATCACGCAGGCGACCATCGCCGCGGTGGCCGAGCATCTGGATCCCGGGGACGTGATCATCGACGGCGGGAACACGCACTACACCGACGACCTGCGCCACGCGGCCGCCCTGCGCGAGAAGGGCATCCACCACATCGACTGCGGGACCAGCGGCGGGGTGTGGGGCGCCGAACGCGGCTACTGCCTGATGATCGGCGGCGAGAAGGATCCCGTCGATCGGCTCACCCCGATCTTCGCCTCCCTGGCCCCCGGCATCGAGTCCGCCCCCCGGACCCCCGGTCGCTCCGGATCTCCCGGCAACGGCGAGCAGGGCTTCCT
Source organism: uncultured Actinomycetes bacterium (assembly GCA_963747335.1). Classification (GTDB taxonomy): domain Bacteria; phylum Actinomycetota; class Actinomycetes; order S36-B12; family CAIYMF01; genus Prado023. The sequence continues at coordinate 38,722 of CAVVEV010000002.1, forward strand.
GCACTGCGGCCCGAACGGTGCGGGGCACTTCGTGAAGATGGTGCACAACGGCATCGAGTACGGGCTGATGGCCGCCTATGCCGAGGGCCTGAACATCCTGGCCAACGCGGACGCCGGACTTCGCCAGAGGGACGCCGACGCTGAGACCGCACCCCTGGAGAGGCCCGAGAACTACCAGTACGAGATGGACCTCCCGGCGATCACCGAGGTCTGGCGGCGCGGCTCCGTGGTGGGGTCCTGGTTGCTCGACCTCACCGCGGCCGCCCTTCACGAGTCCCCGGACCTCTCTGAGTACTCCGGTCGGGTCTCGGACTCCGGCGAGGGCCGCTGGACCGCCGTGGCAGCAATCGACGAAGGGGTGCCGGCTCCCGTGCTCACCGCAGCACTGCAGTCGCGGTTCGACTCCCAGGGGTCGGCGGCGATGGCCAACAAGGTGCTCTCCGCCATGCGCAAGGAGTTCGGCGGCCACCAGGAGAAGCCCGAGTGAACCAGCCGCACATGCCGGTCCTCGTCAGCCCCACGGCCGACGGTGCTGCGTCGAGAGCGGCCGCGGAGATCGCACTCAGGGCCCGGGCTGCGGTCGAGCAGCGGGGGGCCTTCACCCTCGCTGTCTCCGGCGGCCGCAGCCCGTGGCGGATGCTGGCTCACCTCGCCGAGCACACCATGCCCTGGGCCGATACCACCATCTTCCAGGTCGACGAGCGCATCGGGCCGAGTGATGACCCCCAGCGCAACCTGACCGGGCTGCACGCCGCCCTGCCGGCGGGATGCCCCGCGGTCATCGTCCCGATGCCCGTCGAGGCCGACGACCTGCACGCAGCGTGCACCACCTACGCAGCTGCGCTGCCCGCAGTCCTCGACCTGATCCACCTGGGCCTGGGGCCGGACGGGCACACCGCGTCGCTGATCCCCGGCGATCCCGTTCTGGACATCACGGACGCCGACGTCGCCCTCACCGCGATGTACCAGCACCGGAGACGGATGACGCTCACCTACCCGCGGATCGAGCGCACCCGGGGCGTCCTCTGGCTCGTGACTGGGGCCGAGAAGCGCACCGCCCTGGCCCAGCTGCTGGCCCACGACCGGACCATCCCCGCCGGTCGGGTGACCAACGCCGACCAGGTCGTGTTCGCCGATGCCGATGCAGTGGTCACGATCAACGTGGTCGGCGGGTTGAACAGGTAGCCAGAGCACATCGTTGACCCTGGACAGTCAGTCACGGCCGCGAGCGGTGGTTGTCTGGGGATCAGCGCCGGCTGGCCGGCTTGAGTCGCTGCACGCGGACTCCACCCGAATCGCTGACCGACGAGCGGGTACACCAGGTGCTGGGAGAGTGCGCCGCCTACTTCCACCGCCATCCCAACAGCAGATGGTTCAACCCGCTCAACCACATCCTTCGCTGGGGGCTGGAAGTCTCGTGCTGCTACGGCACGTGGAAGCAGCCCAGAACTCCTGCCTCCACCCTCCCAGTGCGCTACCCCCGCACGACGGACAGGGCTTCGGGCCGGGTGATCGTCATGGGGTCGCGCTCGGGTCGCGGAGGCCGGCGATGTCGTCGGCGAACGGAGTCGCCTGTCCGTGCAAACGCCTGCGGAGCAACGGCCGGCCCCAGCGAGGTCATGAGCGACCGTTCCAGAAGTGGATCCGTCAAAGCGAGAGTCCCCGCGGGAGTGGCTCCGCACAGCGAGGGCTGAGCCCCTTGGCATCGACGGCCGGCCCGCGTCAGAATGTCGCCCTGGACGAGCAGCAGCAGGGCGGGCCTGACGCCCGGGCCGAGCGGAGAGGAGGGCGCTCGATGTCAGGATCCGGCCGCGAAACGGTGTCGGCTCTCCCGGACGTTGTTGAGCCGTCGATCACGGTGTTCCTCGTCGATGATCACAGCGTCGTCCGTACGGGCCTCAAGGCCTATTTGAGCACTGAGCCGGGCATGGAGGTTGTCGGGGAGGCCGCAGACGGTCGGGAGGCGCTCGCTCGGCTTGCCGTGCTCGCGGCGGGGGCTGGCGTCCCGGACGTGATCCTCATGGATATGCAGATGCCGCATCTCGATGGTGTCGAGACGACGGTGCGGGTCAAGGCGGCGTGGCCCGAGATCGACGTCATCGCCGTGACGTCGTTCGTCGAGGAGGCGCGCATCCGAGCGGCACTTGAGGCCGGTGCCACGGGCTACCTGCTCAAGGATGCTGACGCAGGGGACGTCGCCGATGCGATTCGCGCCGCGGTGGCCGGCGAGGTGCGGCTTGACCCGGTGGTGGCCGCCGCGCTGGCCTCGGGTCTGCGAGCCCCGAGGTCGGTCGTGGAGGATCTCACCCCACGTGAGCGGGAGGTCCTTGTCCTGGTCGCCGAGGGGCGTACCAATCGCGAGATCGGGCGTCGACTCGGTGTCGCCGAGCGGACGGCGCGCACCCACGTGTCCAACATCCTGACCAAGCTCGGTCTGGCCAGCCGCACGCAGGCTGCCATGTGGGCGGTGCGCGAGGGACTGGTCGACGCCTCGGACGTCACCTCGTGACTGAGGGTGCAGGACGGGGGCCTCGGTCGTCGCCTCTGCGCAGCACGTCGATGCCCACGGAACCCGAGGTCGAGGATTTCGCTGCGGCCCTTGGCACGATCGACGAGCAGATCGTTGCGCTGGCCATGGACCGCGTGCCCTTCGGTCTGGCCATCTTCGACCTCGATGGCCGGCTGACGCGATGCAACCGCACTTGGGCGAGCTTCTTCGAGTTCTACTTCGGCGTGGAGCCCGGTTATGCCACTCCTGGCCGCCACATCACGGACCTGGTTCCCGAGAACGCCGACGCGATCGAGGAGCTCTTCGCCGCGGTCAGCGCAGGCAAAGTGGTCCGCCAGGCCGCACACCGCCTGGCCCTGCCCGGCATGGCCACGTACTGGGACGTGCTGTTCGCCCCGCTCTACCAGGACGGGCGGATCGTCGGTGCTCTCGATATCGTCACCGACGCCACCGACCGCGTCCGGAACTCCGAGCAGCTGGAGCGACGGATATCGGCGTTCACTGCGATCGCTGATGCGATAACGCTCGAGCACCCGCTGGAACAGACGTTGCGCCACGTCGCCGGGAGCGTCCGGTCGGCGACGGGCGCTGAGGCGGCGGCATTTGTCGTATGGGAGGACGAGGACCTGCGGAACCTGTCCGCGTACGGCGACGACGGCCTGCCCGACGGCTATCGCCAGGCCGTGGAGGCGGCGTACGCGCTGGGCGTGGACTCGCCGATCCGCAACGTCACCACCGCGAGCGACGTGACGGTGATCCGTGGCTTTCGCACGAGGGCGGAGCGGGATCCCGGCTATGCGCCGCTTCACCCGATGTGGTCGGGGATGGAGTTCGAGGACACGGTCGTGGTGCCCCTCGGCGCCCGAGGTCGCTGCGTCGGGTGCCTGCTCCTCTACGTCGGCGCCGACCGCGAGGTGGACGCGGCCGAGCGGGCCTTCCTGCACGCGGTCGCTGACCAGTCCGCCGTCGCGGTGGAGAACTCGCGACTCTACGGCGACGCCGAGTCGCACGCCACCCTCGTCGAGCGACAACGGCTCGCGCGCGAGCTGCACGACTCGGTCAGCCAGGCCCTGTTCTCCATGACGATGCACGTGCGCACCGCGGAGCGACGCCTCGAGCCGCTCGGCGAGGAGGCTGACCTGGCTCGAGCCGAGGTGGCGCGTTTGCAGGAGCTGACCCGGGGTGCCCTCGCGGAGATGCGGGCGCTGATCTTCGAGTTGCGCCCCGGGGCGCTCGCGGACGAGGGACTCGGTGCCGCGCTGACGAAGCAGGCCGCCGCGATCGCCGCTCGCGAGCAGGTGACGATCGAGGTGGTCGCCCCCACACGCAGGCTTCCGCTGTCCACGGACGCCGAGGAGCACCTCTACCGGATCGCTCTCGAGGCCATGCACAACGCGGTCAAGCACGCGCGTCCGCGACGAATCGACGTCGCGATCTCGATCGACGACACCGCGCGGCAGGTCGCCCTGGTGGTGACCGACGACGGGATCGGCTTCGACACCTCGGTCGAGCACCTCGGGCACCTGGGACTGGGCACGATGCGCGAGCGCGCCGCGGGACTCGGCGGAACGGCGACACTCGAGTCGGCGCCTGGGGCGGGAACGCGGGTCACCGTCGTGGTCCCCGTCGACGCCACGCACCCCCGGGGCTGAGCTCCCCGACGTCGGCCGTCGCGGCGTCTACGTCATCCGGCCGAGATCTGAGCCGGCCGTTGTTCCCCTGTCGGACTGTCCCCCTGGCCGATGCCGGCACCCCACGGCGAGCGGCACCCTCGAGGTACCAACCAGAAGGGAGCTCCCGATGAGCATCACCCAGTGGATCCTGTCGATCGCCCTCCTCGCGTGGGCACTCGTGCGCAACCTCGGCACCCGCGAGGTCACTCGCGGCACGTTCGTCCTGCCCCTCGTCATCGTCGTCGCGGCTGCGTCGTACTTCCTGTTCCCGCTGCCGACCACGGGCAACGACCTCGACCTCGTCCTGGTGTTCGGGATCATCGGCGTGCTCTTCGGACTCGCGGCCAGCGCCGTCACGCGCCTGCACAACCGGGACGGACGGCTCGTCGCCACCGCCGGAGCCGGCTTCGCGACGCTCTGGCTGGTCATGATCGGTGGACGTATCGCCTTCGCCGAATGGGCGACCGGCACCGGCGCCCGCACCGTCGGGATGTTCTCCCGCGACCACGGCATCACCGGCGCCGACGCCTGGACCGCAGCGTTCGTCGTCATGGCGCTGGGCATGGTGCTCGCCCGAACCGTCGCACTCGCCATCCGGACCCGCCGAACCAGCGCGGATCTCGCGCCGGCGACCGCCTGAACCCCGTCCGCAACGATCACCAGGAGAACACAATGAGCCTCAACCTCGTCGCCCCCGCCGGACCCGCCGGCCTCGACACCACACGCACCCGACCGATCCGGGAGGTCCTCGCCCTATTCGGCCTCAGCCTCGGCGTCACCGCCATCGGTTCCCTCCTCGCGGAGCTGGTCGCCCCTGAGTCCGATCAGCTGCTGCGCCGCCTGCCCGTGGTGCTGGTCCTGCTCGTGATGAGCCTCGTCGTCGCACGTCGGATCGGCTGGTCAGCCATCGCGGCCGGGAGCCCGGCCACGTGGCGTCAGACTGGATGGCTCACGGCACCCGTCCTCGTCGCGCTGGTGCCGCTCGCGTGGGGCTGGTCTCCGGATCCCTCGACCCTGGTCGTGCTCACCCTCGGGTACGCCGCCACCGGCATCTACGAGGAACTGTGGTTCCGCGGCGTCGTGCTGCGCGCCGCGCTCCCGCTCGGGCCCGGGCGAGCCGCAGCGCTGACCGCCGTCGTCTTCGGCGCCGCACACCTGGCCAACATCCTGTTCGGCCAGAACGTCGCCGTGAGCGCAGCGCAGGCGGTCGGTGCGGCTGCCTTCGGGTTCGGCTACGCCGTACTGCGGCTGCGCACCAACGCCCTCTGGGTGCTGGCCGGCACCCACGCTGTCGGGGACCTGCTCCTGCACACCACCGGTCTGCACGGCGGCGCCCTGTGGGGCGTCATGATCGGGCAGGACCTCGTACTCTTCGTCGTCGGACTCGTCGCGCTGCGCGGCCTGCGCCGCCCCACGTGATCGCCTTGGGCGCCGCGGCGATCGGGTCGGGTGCACTCGGACAGGCACTCGACGCACCAGGAACGCTGGACTGAGGATGGTTCACGTGGCACTTGCGCACCACCGTCGAGATGGGCAGCCCGTCAGGGTGCGCCTGGAGGCAGCGACCTTGATCGATGAGGCCGCCCTGGTGCCGACCTTCACAAGCAACCTGGACTACTTCCGGGCAGCCGGGGAGGTGGCAGACGACGCCCGATCGGTCCCGGAGGCTCTGGTCCGTGGCTACCTTGACGAGGAGCTCATGCGGCCCGGCGGCCGATGCCTGGTCGTGGCCGACCCGACCGGGGCAGTCGTCGGCACCGTCAGCCTGCTCGTACCCCATCCGCACGAGCCGTATCCCTGGATCGGACTACTCCTGATCGATGGTTCTCGTCACAGTGAAGGCCTCGGGTTCGCGGCGGCACAAGCCGTCGAAGCACTGCTCGCCGGCGAGGGCTGGACCGAGGCGCGGATCGGAGTGCTCGACACGAACCCGTCCGCACTGGTGTTCTGGACCCGACGCAGCTACGTCGCCTACGACCACCGGCCCGACGGAGAAGGACGCCCCTGCACGCTGCTGGGCAAGAAGCTCCCGCACGGCGCCCAGTGATAATCCGCTGATGGAACCGATTGGAGGCCCAATGACCGACCACGCTTCGACATCTCGGGGAAACCAGTTCCCCGACCTTGCTGGGCGGGTTGTCCTCGTGACTGGTGGCACGTCCGGGATCGGGAAGGCGAGTGCGGCGGCCTTCCTGCGTTCCGGTGCGGACGTGGCCATCACCGGTCGTAGCCCGCAGAGGGGCTCGGCAGCCCTCGACGAGCTCGCGCCGATGGGACGCAGCCGCGAGGCCGTGATGTTCGTCCCGGCTGACGTCACTCGTGAGGCGGACGTGGCCTCCCTGGTCGGATCTGTGGTGGACCGCTTCGGCGACCTGCACATCGCCGTGAACTGCGCTGCGAACACCGAGGTGGCCCAGGGCATCGGATCGAGCTTCACCGACATGAGCCTGGAGGTCTTCGACGGTGTCGTGCGTACGTGCCTGACCAGCGTGTGGCTGTGCATGAAGTACGAACTCACGGCCATCCTCGGCAGTGGAGGAGGGGCGATCATCAACATCTCCTCGGTCGATGCCCTGCTCGCGGCACCGGGAACCGGGTCCTACGCGGCGGCCAAGGCCGGGGTCAACGCCCTGAGCCGGGCCGCGGCGGCGGAGTATGCGTCGCAGGGGGTCCGGGTCAACGTGATCAGCCCGGGCGCGATCGAGACCCCGATGCTCGCCGCAAATCTTGCGGCTGGTTCGGCCGAGGAACGCGATGCCATCATGGAGCGATACCTATCGATGATCGACTCTCGTCGTCTGGGTAGGTCTGAGGAACTGGCCGCGGCCGTGGTCTGGCTGGCATCGGATCACGCGTCCTACGTGGTGGGTCACAACCTCGTCGTCGATGGCGGAATCCGCGGCGACTAGTCGCGCACGATCGTCGGTCGACTCCGCACCCTGGGCGTCGCCGAACGCCGATCAGGTCGACCAGGGAGGGGCATGGAGTCAGGGGGCGTCGTGCGGGTCTCGGTGGCTGCCCGGCGGATAGCCGAGCGCGGCGAGGGTGGTGAGCAGCAGCAGCTCGGTCGCCACAAGGGCCAGCCCGGCCGACCTGTGTCCGGCCGCCGCCAGGCCGATCCCAGCGGCAAGGAACAGCGCGAGCTCGATGACCACACGGGCGGCGAGCGGGAGGTCGATCTTCCGACGCGGTGCCAGCAGCGCCCCCCAGAGCATCGCCACCGTGCTCACCAAGGCGACCACCGCGAGGAGTTGCACAAGAAACTGGTCGGAGGCGGCCGCGCCGATGACTGCCGCAGACCCCAGCAAGCACAGCTCAAGGATGAACCTGAGCGCCAACAGGACCCCAACCATCCGCCAAGCCTGCCAGTGCCCCCGGGCCGGCGTCGAGCACATCGCAGCCGCCCCCGGCTGGTGTGCCACGCGTCCTGGGTGACACCCTTGCCGCCCGCGGACAGCGTCGCCCATCACGTCCCGATCGGAGAAGCCATGCAGATCACCTACACCGACCGGGTCCCCACCCTGCTGGAGCATCGCGCGCTGGCTGAACGGGTGGGGTGGACCGACGCATTCCGATGGGAGGCCATGCCGGCATCCCTGGCCGGGTCATGCGCAGGCACCGTCGCCACCACCCCTGACGGCACCGTGGTGGGCATGGGACGCGTCGTCGGGGATGGTGCGTTCTTCTTCTACCTGCAGGACATCGCGGTCGACCCCCAGCACGGAGGCCGTGGGATCGGACGCGAAATCACCGAGCGGCTGCTGGCCCAGGTGCGCGCCATTGCCGGGGGCGATGCATTCGTCGGGCTGTTCGCCACCGAGGCCGCGGCAACTCTGTACCGTCGCGCCGGCTTCGACGACAAGACGCAGATGCGCGGAATGTGGCAGATCGTGCGCACCCCCTGACCGTCGGCTAGGGCGACGGATGGGCCAGACCCGCCCAGCGCACGTGGGTGACCGCCCGTTCCCGGTCGAGGGCTCCGAGGCTTGTAAAGCCCTTCGAAATGAGTCCTGACGCCTGCCCGGGGAGTTACGGTGCGGCAGGCGGGGCTGCAGGCTCGGGTGCTGGGGTCAGGACGGTGCTGAACAGGTGCCGGCGCGCCCCGGGGCTGGGGACAGCCATGGCTCGACTGCCGCACACAGTCGCTCAGTGACTCCGAGGGGCAATGGAAGCTGCTCGCCTCGTAGCCGGCGCGGCGCAGACGCTGCTTGGTGGACGGACGTTCAGGCGACCCGAACCGCCCCCCGAGGCATAGCCGCCGTTCGCATGCGTCCTTCTGGGCGCTGCTATGCCCGACCCGAGAGCGCCCAACTCGCGGCGGTGTAGGCGACCTCAGTAAGGCCTACGACGGCTGGCTTCCCCGCCGCCGCTTCACCCCCTGCAGCCGAGGGCCGCTCTCTTGCCGGGGGGCCCTGTGGTGGGGTCAGCCGTCCGCCCGCGGCTGAGCCCGGTCGGGCTGGGAGGCGAGCCAGTCGAGCAGCCTCTCCCGGATGGTGATCCTGATGTCGATCGGTGCATCTTGGAACTGCTCGACGATCATTGCGGCGTCGTCCTCGATGAGATCCGGTTCGAGGGCCAGGGCGGCCGCGAGTTCCTGCCCAGCCCGCTCGTCGTCGCCCAGTCCGGCGAATGCCAGGCAGCGGATCACCGGGCCCCAGAGGTCCTCGGGCTCGGTGAGGAGGGCGGCCTCGGCGAGCAATCCTGTGTCGTCGCCGGCTCTGAGTCGGTCGAGAGCCAGGTGAACGTGCTGGTACCAGGGGTGGTACGGGTTGAGCCGGTTGGACTCGCGGATGCAGGCCAGGCCCGTGTCCCAGGCGCCACTGAGCGCCAGGAGGGCCCCGGACCCGTAGAGGATGCTCGGGTGGGAGGGGCTCAGTTCGATCGCGCGGGTCGCATTCGCCAGGCACTGGTCGGTGTGCCCCCGTGCGAACGCCACGCCCGCGAGGACGGTCCACGCGTGTGCATGCCCGGGGTGAAGGGCAAGCGCCGCGAGCGCCCGCCGCTGAGCGTTGGCCAGGGCTGCGTCGCGGTCCGGTGCCCACTCCAGGATCGCTTGTACGTACTCGATGGAGCCCAGCATCGACAGCAGGACGACGTTCTCCGGGTCAAGGTCCGCGGCCAGGCTCAGGTCGAGCGCCGCGGTCTCGGTGTCCTGTCTCGTGCCGCTGTCGAGGTAGCGGTAGTAGGAGAGCATTGCCGCGTGGGAAGCGGGGAGGCGGGTCCCCGCGTGGCGTGCGGTGGTGTCGCGAAGCACCACCCCGCGGAAGTCGCCGACTGTCCCGGCGATCCGCCGCACAAGGTCGTCCTCGTCGTGGAAACCGGTGACAGCGCTGCGCTTCTGGTCGCACACGTCGGACCACAGCACCTTGCCGGTCTGGCCGTCGGACAGCCGGACGAGCACCCGCAACAGGGTCGCGGTCGTTCGGACTGTGCCGGTCAGCACATACTGCGCGTCGAGCGCCTGTGCCGCCGCTTGCACGTCAGGCAGTGCGCCGACGCCGCGCTCGCTGACAGCTGGCCCGATCACCCGCAGGCCCGGGAACGCTCCTAACGCGTGGATCAGGGACTCGGTGAGAGCCAGCCCGAGCGGCTCGCCGGTACCGGGCGACGGCATGTCGGCGAACTGCACCACCACGAGCCCCGGTTCAAGGGACCCGCTTGGGTGTGGAGTGGAGGTCGGATCCCGGTAGGTGAACCTCGGTACGTAGCTTCCTCTGGGCAGGTCGATGACCAGCGGATCAGCGGCCCCTGTCCCGCCGTAGTAGCGCTGTATCGACGTGCGGAGGCGGTTGGCCTGGACACGGGCGGCCGCGTCGGTCGCCGCATCGAAGTCCTTGGTTCGCCCTAGGGCGTAGCGGGCGACCGTGCGCTCCTTGAGTCGGTGGCCGCGCCCTGCCAGCGTCTCGGTCACCACGTAGGCCAGGAAGGCCCGTGACCTGGGGGAAGTCCGGAGCTCCTCGCTGTCCAGGATTCGTCGCAGCGCCGCGACGACCCCCACGGGATCGGGCTCCCGGTCGGAACCGCCGCTTGGGCCGGCCCAGTCATCGCCGCTGGATGACGAAGCGGGCCCCTCCATGTCGGCGATGATCGTCGCCCGCCACTGGAAAGGCAAACGCGATGCCGGTGCCGATTCGGAAGGCTGGCACCGCACCGGCTCGCAGCCGACCAGCGTGATGAGCCGCTCAGGCGCTCGGGGCCTGCTGCGTGTCCGTGGCGGCGGTGGCCGTGTCGCGGTTGTAGTGGCGGACCAGGATGATCACCCGGGCGATTGACTCGACGAGGAGGAAGGCCAGGAGGGTCGCGATGATGGCGCGGAAGATGTCACCCTCGGGCAGCAGGTCGCGCTCGGCGACGAGCTTGATGACGACCAGCAGGCCGAGGGCGACGAACGATTCCACGCTGTAGCGCAGGACGACGCCCTTGTGCTGGGGGACCGCGGCCACATAGGTGGACCGCGCCCGGTAAGCACCGAACGCGTACCCGGCGATGCCGCCGACGACCGCGACGATCGCGTGCAGGGGGCTGCGCTCGAGGTCGGTCAGCAGCAGCGACCCGACGACCACGACGGCGACCAGCGGTTCCAGCATCTGCATGCGCAGGGTGCGGAAGCGCTCGTTGCTCTTCAGCTGGACGCTCGGGTCGGACTTGATCGCCCGGGTGCCCTCCCGGCTCTCCCGTGCGATCAGCACGAGCAGGACCAGGATGAGCAGGGACGAGGTGTACTCCATGCGGCGGCTGGCTCCTTGCGAACGAAGTCGGTGATGACGAAGGGGCCGGTGAGTCCGAACGTCCGGCGGATGCGCTAGAGGGTCTGGATCCCGGTGCGGGTCACCGCGGTCCTGCGGTCACTGCGCACGACGATGATCGCGGCGATCACGGCGCTGAGGAAGACCAGGACCTGGATGCCCAGGTTCACGACGGTGAGGGTGCCCGAGGGCGGCGGCAGGAACACCGACATGTCCCACAGGCCGTGCGCGATCATGCCCATCACCAGGAGCCCACGCACCCGGCGGAACAGGTACAGGACGACCCCGGCAGCCGAGGCCTGGATGCACTGGAAGAGCACGCCACCCACCGGGGATCCCACGACGAGGTTGGTCAGGTGGAAGAACCCGAACCACACCGAGGAGATCAGCATGACCCACGCCTCCGGACGCAGGTTGGTGCGCAGGCTGCGCAGGATGATGCCGCGGAACAGGGTCTCCTCGGTGAAGCCGACCAGCACACCGGCGGCCACGATCGCCAGGAGCAGATCGGTGGGGGTGTTGGCCCAGTCGGCGACGGCGACGTGCGCCACGATCCCCACGACGAAGATCGCGACCGGCACCCACAGGAAGCCGGACCAGGGCAGGCGGGCGGGATCCTTGAACACGAAGTCCCAGCGCGCCCACAGCACGAAGGCGATGAGCACCAGGGCCCCGCCGATCAGCGGGATCACCGCGGTCCGGAAGGCGTTGCCGCCAGTGGCGAACCAGTCGGCGTAGTCGATCCCCGCGGTCGCCGCGAGCCCGATGAACACCACGACGTAGGCGATGAAGACCCCGACCGCGACGGGCACGGACGGGGCGACCCGCCACGTTGCGGAGTGCTCGGTCGCGGTTGGGTCCGCAGCACTTGTGGTCATTGGGGGAACTCCCATCGGGACGGAGGGCACGTGCATCCGGCCCGAGAAGGCTAACCGCAGTGCAATGGCCCTGCTGGCAATCCAGGTGCTGTAACGGTTACTCCGCCCCTCCACAGCCTGTTGCCTGAGCGTGTGACACCGCCGATCACGTTGCAGATCAGGTCGGATCGGCGGTGTCCTGCGGGCTGAGTTGGGCCAGGCCAGGTGCCCCACGACTCTGGCCGCGTCCTTCTGGGCGGTGTGCCGCGCCCGCCCGGTGTCTCAGTGCGGCTGTCGACGGCCGGCAGGTGAGGCCTTCACGGGAGATGCGGAAGGGCTGCTGTCGGGTGGTCCAGTGGTGTCCGGCGCGGTCTCATAGTGCGGAGCCTGCGGCCCAGTCCTCCCAGGTGACGTTCCACTGAGTCAGGCCGTTGCCGGACTCCAGCTCCCGAGGGGAGTTCACGATCGTGACGACGTCGCCCACGCGGGACCGCTCGAACAGCCACCTGGCGTTGGCCAGGCTCATGCCTACGCAGCCATGGCTGACGTTGTCCACACCCTGAGAGGCGACCGACCACGGAGCTGCGTGGATGAACTCCCCCGAGTTGGTCATCCGCATCGCGTAGCGCACGTCCAGGTTGTAGTACTCCGGGTCACCCGGCACTATCCCCGTGCTCGCCGCATCCATCCGCGTCTGGGCCAGCTTCTCCGAGATCACCCGGGTGCCCCCGCGGGTCAGGAAGCCGTCCTTGCCGGTGGTCACCGGGATCGACCGGGCCAGCGTGCCATCGATCGTCACGGTCATCTGGTGGGCGGACACATCGACCACGGACACCACGGACCGCCCGATCGTGAACCCGACCCCCTTGTCCTGGGCACCCCACATGTCGTCGCCTGCCTGCACGCCGGCCAGGTCCGCCGACACCGACACGGTGGTGCGCGCCGGCCAGAACTCCTTGGGACGGTACTCGACCCTGGTGTCCGAGGCCCAGCTCCACGCGCCCTCGACAGCCGGGGTCGAGGTGACCATCAGTGCGCGCTGCACGTTCGCGCGGTACTCCTCGGCGACCGGGGCGCTGAACCTGACCAGGACCGGCATGCCGACCCCGACCTTCGCCCCATCCCGCGGCGATATCCGGGCCTCGAACGCAGGTGTGGAGTCCCTCGTGCGGATCTTGACCGACTTCGTCGCCGACAGCTCCGGGGTCGAACCGGCCATCTCCGCCGTGACCCGGTAGGTGGTCCCGGGCAGCAGGTTCCCGGCGCTTTGCCAGTGCTCACGGTCGTCGCTGAGCGTCCCGGGGACCTCCCCGCCGCCCTTGGCCGTGACCGTGACACCGCTGAGCGACCCCGCCACCGCGTTGACCACTATCGGCTGGTCCGGGCGCCACGCGTCCGGCACGGCGGCGGCATCGATGGTCAGGGTCGGACTGCCGATGCTCGCCGACTCGGTCGTGGCCGCCTGCGACGTGCCGACCACGACCACCGGGATCACATCGCGGGCCAGCGGCCCGACGCACCCCGCAACCACAATGAGCAGGCACCCGATCAGGGCCACCCGCATGGGTGCACTGGGCTTGGGCTTGGCACCTCCTCGTCGCACCACCCAAGAATCCCCCACCGGCTGCCTCCGGCCCGGAACCTGTCGGGGTGTCGCAACCAACCGGACTCCGCCTGACCACGGAGCCCGCCAAGGCCCACCATGCCAAGATCAGCAATGGCTACCGACGGTCACGAATGGTCCTCAGGTAGCCGCCCACACCCTAGTCCGACAGATTGGCGGTCAATCCAGCCTCGGACATGGGCCAACCCGACCTCGGTCACGCTGGGTGAGTTGGCCGGGCGAGCCGCCGCCACGGTGATGTGCATCGAAGTGGAGTAGCGCTGAGCTGCTCTCGACAGTCCATCGCGGCGAAAGGGGGCGCCGCAGCGACTCTCTGCTTGATCACTGCTCATGCCTTGATCACTGCTCATGACAAGATTTCGGCGATCGACTTGGCCGGCACGCCAAGCCCACGCAGTCTCGTGGTCGGAGCTGCCGTTGTCGACTGCACCGATCCATGTTCGGAGATCCCGGCCGTCAAGTCGAGGACAACGGCAAGCCCAGAGCCTTGGTCTGCGACGCACCAGTCGCGCTGGTCGTCACACGCAACCCACTTCGGCAGGTTGTAGCCATTGGCGCCGAACCACATCATCAAGGCTAGAGGAGCCTCGTCCTTGTCGATCGGCCATGTCGAGGTCGAGCTGACAGGATCACCGTCCAGATCCTGGTAGGCCCCGCGAAGCAGCGTACCGGTCGCGAGGTCGTCATCGGCAGCGTACTCCAGTTGCGTGCCGTCCTCGCTGACCGTCACCTGGATCTTGACCTCCAAGATGCAGGGGTGATCGCCGTCGGTGATGCGTTCAACCATCTTCAGGGTGCGACCTGACAGTCGCGGCCTCAGCCAGATCCCTGAGCAGGAGTCAAGTCTCGGGGTAGACGACCTTTCCGAGGATCTGCCCTGCCGGACTCAGTTTCAGTGTCACTTCCACGCCGTACTTGGATCCCGACTGATCGATGGTGCCAGACCACGTACCGAGGAACGGCTCCCAAGTAGAGGCCGGCACAGTGTCCTCGTCGAACATGGCGTCTACCGGCGCGGTCGCCGAACCCAGCCCTGTCGCTTCCGTCAGGGCACCCAGAATCCCGCCTATGAGCAGGGCCGGGCCTGTTGAGACGATCGCGAACAGGGTGTCGTCGGCAGGGGCCAACGCGACACCCACTTCCGTTGCAACAGTGCCGGCGCAGGCGAAGAACGATCGCCACAGCCCCGCTACGGCGGCGGGTGTCAACGTGTCAGACCCGAACTCGAGACCCGTAGGCACTACCTCGGCGACACACTCGAGTGCCGCCATCTTCTCGGCCATATCGGCACCCGATATCCCAACCAGAACCCCCGTGACCTCCGACATGATCTGGAGCAGATAGAGCTCCGGAGCTGAGTCCAGTTGCACCTCGAAAGAGGCTGGCGTTTGGTCGTAATAGAAGCGAGTGGTCGCTCCAGGGAAGACAGGCACCGACCCTTCCGGAACCAGGCCAGAGATTTCGGAACCTTCGACCGCGAGAAGGGAAGCGATGGACACCTCGGCACCTGGCATTATGCGAGACGCTTTGATTGATGGGGTAGCGATGAACGGGGTGGGCGCATTCGGAGTCGCGGACACCATGAGCTCGTCGCCGGCCGCCTCTACACACATCCACATCTGCGCCTGCGAGATCGTCGAATACGTCACGTCCAGCACGCGTGCAGTCTGCCCTTCGCAGGCGGGTTCCTCAGAGGTCAGGCTCAAGGACTGCAGGACCGTTTCGGTGAGCCATTGGAAGTCCAGAGAGATCGGCCATACCTCGGAGAAATGCGCTACCTCACCGGATACCACACCAGCCGACTCATCGAACTCCGCCGGCAAGACATCCAGCGCCCCGTCCTCAGAGAGAACCAACAGAGCCACGTTGCCCCGACGTACACCCTCCGCCAACGCAGCTGGTGGGGACACGTCTTCAAGCCCGGCGGAAGAGTCAGGTGGGCCTGAATCGCTGGCCACCAGAAGACCCGCCGACAGCGAGAATCGCACCTCCACGGGCGATGACGGCTGCGTATCGCCATCATCGAGTTGCACGGACACACCATCGGCAAGCGGGATCACCCGCACACCAGCCCCCGCTCCACCCTCGGCCGGCCCTTCGGATTCGGGGGAAGAGTTGTCGTCGGTGCCGCCGTGAGGCACCACCAGCGGGGCTTCCTCCTGAGGTGCAATCCCGGCCGCTGGCACAGCACCCGTTGCCGAGTTCGGCGGGAATACCACCACCGCGGAATCCCCGACCTCAAGTTCGATGCCTTCGGCCGGAATCGCGCCGTCCGCATCTCCTCCAATCAGCGAACAGCCTGCCGTCAGCACCGCCAGGGAGATCAACGACGCCAACAGCGGAGCCCGAGAACTGAGTGTGGACAAGACGACCTACGGCGTTGGTTTCCCCGACAGCGACACTGCCGTGCTGATGTGCCCGCTCTTCCAGATCCGCCACGAGCCTTGCAGGACGAGAAGCGCTCCGAGCAAGACAGGGAAAGGAGCCGCCACCATGAATCCGGGGTCGAGGATCACGCTCAAAACGGCTGGTCCCACGATGAAGCCGGCCATGAGCAACGCGCCGTTGCGAACGTCCCGAACACCGTCGGCACGAGCCTCACGCCGAAACTGCACTTCGAGCTTGCTCAGTCGATCCTGTGACATTTCTGCCTCCTCAGCGCGGACCGGGTGTGGTGCTAGAGCGCCGCGCGAAGAGCTCGTGAGTACTTGGAAATGTGTTTCGTTGCAGGGATCTGCTCCGAACCAACCGGGATGAAGAGAACTGTGGGCTTCGAGGTCATCCAATGCAGCGCCGAGAAAGAGACGCTGGCGCCTCCAGAGTCCGAGGAGTCCTCGTCGTAGGAGACCAGGCAGCTAGCCCACTCGAGCATGCCGCCACGCCGAACACGGATCGTGACGTACTGATCAGCCGCATTCACATCGCACGTGAACTTCGTCAAAGTACTACTTGACATCTCCGCCGCCTTGCGGCACGCGGCAGCCACCTCGGCGAACGACCGCTCCGTCTTCTCCTCAAACTCGAAGGACTTGAGCTTCACTTCGGCTTTGGACATCAGTCCAGCCCCCTCTGTCAATCTGGATACTTGCCCAGCGGAACATCTGTCGGTGCCCCGCTCGCAGTCTTGCACGGCCCTCGACGGGCGAATCCAATGTTGCAGCCGAGGGGGCTCCTGAAACATTGGGTGAGACTAGGAAGTCACACGCGGCCCCTCGCGCAGCCACCAGCGGGCCGCGCCGGCGATGTCGTCCCGCGGGTCTGCGGCCAGCGAGGTGAGTAGTGGGTCGTTGCACATACCCAGTGCGTAGACCGCAGCCTCCCGAGTACCGGGGAGCTCCAGAGCGTGGGCGTAGGTGGCATCGGCGAGCCTGACTCCGGCGTTGCCCGCCAGCATGAGCGCCGCGACGTGTTGGTCGGTGTCGCCCGAGTCGGCTCGGGCACGGATGCGCTCGGGCAGGACATCCCACCGGCTGCCGCCAACGCGGCGTGCGGCGCGCGCCGCGACTACCGCGTCCTCGACACCCCGACCCTCCAGGGCGTCGGCGATGGCGGCGATCGCGTCGGCCACGGGGAACGAGCTGCGGCAGGGCACTGAGCAGCATGTACGAGGTGACTGCGCGGGGCTCGTGTGGGCTGATCGCGATGTCGTACAGCAGTCGGCGCAGCATCGGCTGGCTTCCCAGTGATGCCTCTTCACTGACCTGGTCGGCTTCTCGGTCGCAAACGTTCCAGTACCGGTTGGCCCTCGAACGCGAGTAGTCCTTGATCTTTCCGGTCGGGGCAAGCGGGGTGCTCAGCCGTGTGATGTGCGGGGCTACCAGCGCCCTGGGGGCCAGTCGCAGCAGATGAGACAACGTCGACCACTGCGGGGTGCCCGACTCATGGCGGCAGTAGTTGTCCACCAGCCCATCGACCACCGACGCCCAGTAGCGAGTTCGGTCTGGTGCGATGGCACCCATGTTCTCCAGCGCGACAGCAGCACCACGGACGACTCGCACGCGCGGGTCGTCCAGCAGATTGAGGCACCAGCCAACAGCATCCGCAGAGGCAGCCTCGCCGACCGCACTCATCATGTCGAAGATGACCTGAGGCCGCGGCTCGACCAGGCGCGTTCGTGCCGCTTCAACGACGAGGTAGCCGTAGTCACTGCACCGCAGCAGCGACAGCGCCTCGTACCGCGCCGGGTAGGCGGCACCGACGGACCGGTTCATCTCCCCGATCAGTGCGTCGACCAAGGGCAACGCGATCGACTCTGGCAGCCCGATCCCCCCGAACGCGGACAGCGCCCTCGCCCAGGTGAGCCAATCACCTGCCGACACCACCCTCGCGCCGTGGGTGTTCCCGAGTACTGCGCGGATATCGTCGGTGAGCTGGGAGAGTTCCCTGACCGTGGAAACCCTGCGGTGAGGGTCCTTGTCTGCTGGTGCCTCGTGGGGAAACGTTCGGCAGGCGATATCGACGGGCGCCCGCAGCGACCCGACCGGCAGACCCAAGACGCGCTCGTAGGCATCGACCAGTGCACCGTCGCGCAGCCGGGCGGTCTCCAGACGGTGCACGCGCGTGGGGTTGCTGCCAACAGCCGCAGCGAAGTCCCGAAGGTTGCCGGCACCGGCAAGTAGCCGGGCCGTGCGCGTGGTCCAGGCGATCCGCGCACCGACATCGATCGCACTCCCGTTCAGCGGGGTCGGGTCATCCGCCTGCTGAGGAACCGGGCCACGCGTCACGAAGACTAGGATCCACCCACACCTCGCGGCAACAGAAGACGCCCACGAACGCCGGCCCAAAAGGGTGCGTCTATCTGGGCGGTAGCGGGCACCGTCTGGGCCGTGGACACTGCCGCCTGTTGCGCGCGAATGAGACCGCTGGGATGTGATGGTCGGGGGTGACGCGGGCCAAGAATCAAGTGACGCTACGTCGCTGCGGCGGGTCAGTTCCCCCAAGTCGCCGATTCAGGATCACCGACTGTCGGCAGAAGGCGAGCAGCGAGATGGCCCGCGAGTCAGCAGCAGACGGCGGGGTGCGTCACAGCGCCTCCGCTGCCCGGCGAAGGTCTTCTGGCTGGAGGTGGCTGTACGTCCGGCGCATGGTCTGCTCTCTGACCGCCACCGCTGACCATCTCGCCGGAGAACCGGACCGCAACCCCAACTGGATCCTCGAGGTGCTCGGCGGACTCCCGCTACCACCTCCACGCACCGAGGCAGAGCGCAGGCTCCGCAAGGCTTACCAGCTCTTCCAGATCTGGATGCGGATCCTCCGGCGGCATGACGAGCGCAAGATGCACGCCCGGCTCGCTGCCGGTCGCCCCGCCGGGCAGCACGCCTTGGCCACCCCCACCAGTCCTGCGGTGATGCCGGTCCGACGGACCGGCATCCGCGGCCGCACGTAGGCGACGTGGCCGGTGGGGCGCCCGCGACCCGACGCATGGTGTCGACACGACCAGGCCAGCACGCGGAAGAGGAAGGTCCGTATGAACCGAGTGGGGCCGTTTGCGGCTTGCCTGTTACCTTGACCCCGGAACGGCTCAATGAAAGGTTAGGATCATTTCCTTGGATGAAGTCGCTGACGATGAAGGGTAAACGGTCATGGGTTGGTGGGAGCAGGCGCATTGGGAGTCCAGCGTCGACGGGGGGGTGCCCAGGTCGGAGCAGCGCTCGGGTGCCTACCAGCGGTATGTCCCGGACCTCGTCGATGGCACAGCCCTGGCGGTCGACGGGGACGTGTCGCGGCGGGTGGCTGGCGTCGAGCGCAGCGTCCGGGAGCTGAACGGCACGGGTGCGGGGGGCTTGGCCGGCATCGCGCGGTTCCTGTTGCGGGCCGAGGCGATCGCCAGCTCCCGGATCGAGGGCATCGCACCGTCGGCCCAGCAGGTCGCGCTCGCCGAGCTGGGCCTGTCCGAGACAGTCCGGGGGGTCAGCGAGCAGGCCCGGCTGGTGGCCAACAACATGACGATCGTCCGGGATGCCACGACCCGCCTGGTCGAGGCCGAGACCGTGACCGTGGACCATGTCGTCGAGCTGCACCGTTCTCTGTTGCCGGATGAACCGCGCCACCACGGGTTGCGCTCGGTGCAGAACTGGATCGGGGTGTCGTCATGGACGCCGATCGGGGCCACCTTCATCCCGCCTGATGCAGGCCGGGTGCCGGCGCTGATGGCCGATCTCGTGGACTACCTCAATGGTGCCGCGCATGCGCCGCTGATCCAGGCCGCGGTGGTGCACGCCCAGTTCGAAACGATCCATCCGTTCACCGACGGCAACGGTCGGGTCGGCCGGGCGCTGATCCACACCGTGCTCGCCCGCCGCGGCCTGACCGAGCGTGCGGTGCTGCCCATCAGCCTCGTGCTGGCCACGCTGCGGGACCGCTACGTGGACGGGCTGACCGCCTACCGGCATGAGTCGCCGGCGGGGAGCGCCGAAGCCAGCGCGGCGGTCAACGCCTGGCTGGGGACCTTCGGCGACGCCGCCGCGATCGCCGTCGAACAGTCCCAGCAACTCGTGGACAGCATCCAGGAGCTTCGCGGCGACTGGACGGCCCGGGTCGCGGCCCACCGCACAGCGGCCGGAATGCGCGGCGCACCACGGGTCGATTCGGCAGTGGCCCGATTGCTCGAGCAGTTGCCGGAGGCCCCGGTCCTTACCGCCACCACCTTGGCCCGCATCCTTAGGGTGTCCTTCCCCGCCGCGAGCTTGGCTCTGGACGAGCTTCGACAGGCGGGGATCTTGACGACGAAGTCCATCGAGCGGGGCGCGACGGCGTTCATCGCACGGGAGGTTCTCGAGCTGGTCACCCTGGCCGAACGGCAACTCGCGAGCACCCAGTTCGACACCCGCGCCGCTGCCCCCAACCGACCAGCACCGGCCCTCCCGAACCGCTGAGCAAGGGAGGATGCGAACACCGGAACCGACCGATGCGGCACGAGAGTGTCGCTCGAGCGGGGCCCTCGGGGAGTGGTCACACAGTGGTCACAAACGCCCCGGAATCCGATGGAATCGGCTGGCCGGGATGGACGGCCGCGAGCACGTGAAGCACGTCATGGACGCCAGAAGACAGCCCAGATTCTCCTTGTAAACAGGGGGTCCCGGTTCGAGTCCGGGCGTCGGCTCTGTATCGTCGCAGGTCAGGGGGCAGTTTTGGTCCTCGTCCCGCGGCCGAGGCATGCCTGCAGGTAACTACGAAGTACCTACCTGCGGCCCCGCTTGGCGCTGTAGCGCGTCGTCGAGCCTGCGGAACGTCATCGGGGAGTACGCCGTGGACGCCATGGACGCTATGAACAGTTGGCGCCTGTTCGGGCGAGCGGGTGCGAGCGTGGGGGTGCATGTCCGTGCTGGTGGCTGTGTGGGCGGCGCCGGGGCCGCTCTGGCTAGCGGGAACCACGGGCCCTTCCGGGGACAGCCGCCCGGAGACACCGGGCGGGCGCGGCATAGCAGCCCAGATAGACGCGGGTTGACGAATCGCCCCTCGCGACACCGCCGGCACCCACGCCCGGGCGTCGACTACGAATGTGACGTAGGTCACTGCAGCGCTTGGACTGATGCTCGGATATGTGGAGGTGGGGGTGGTGTGGGTCGGTTCCTCGCGGGGGAGGGAACCGGGCCGCACACGGCCTCGCGGTGCACGACGCCGGCGTGGGTCGGCGCTGTCTCGGGTGTGGAGGCCCTGCCGCGGCAGGGCCTCCGCCGTTCCCGTGCGCGGGCCTGGCTGGGCGGGGCTGTGCCCTGCTGGTGCAGCGCGGCGCCTTGACGACCTGACTGCGCGTCGGGCACTATGTGCGATGGATCGACTACGCTGCGTGGCCATTCCGAGGTCGCGTGACGGGTGGGTGGTCGGCCGTCGGTCGTGTGAGGAGGCGCGCGGATGCTGCAGTCCAAGCTGGCTACTGCCGAGTGGTATCCGCGGCCTGGCTCTTGTCCACTTGGTGTGGGTGTCGCCGCATGCCGGGTACGAGGCGTGGAGTGGTCATGAGTGGCATACGGGTTCCACGGTTCGTGCATCGGCACCGGTCAGGGTTGACGATCGGGGTGGCACTGGCGGTCGTGATGACCGTGTACGGGTCGGTCAACAGCGCGTTGCAGGTCGAGGCGATTAGTGTCGTCCCGACCGGGCGGCTCCTGGCGTCGAACTGCATGCAGTGCCACGGCACGAACGGCATGAACGGGTCGTTCAACCAGCTCGCTGGCATCCCGGTCAAGTCGATGATGGAGAAGATGCACGACCAGCAGACCCACTCGTCGATCATGGGCGCGCAGGCCCGCGGGTACACCGATGACGAGCTGCTGAAGATCGCCATCTACTTCGCGTCCCTGCCCAAACCGTGAGGAGCTGCTCATGACCGAGTTGAGCCGTCGTCGCTTCCTCGGCCTGGCCGGCGCCGCAGCGGCTGTCGGTGTGGCCGTCCCCATCGCGGCTCGCGAGGTGACCTCGGCGGACGCCGCCGTCGCTCCCGTCGTCGTGGTCGGCGGCGGCATGGCCGGAGCGACCGTCGCGAAGTACGTGCGCCTGTGGAGCGCCAAGACGATCCCGGTCACGCTCATCGACGCGAACCCCGACTACACGTCCAGCATCATGAGCAATCTCGTCCTGAACGGGCAGCGGACGCTGTCCAGCCTGAAGTTCAACTGGTCGACGCTGAAGTCCACGTACGGCGTGAACACCCTCCGGGGGCGGGTCACGGCCGTGAACCCGGTCAAGCGGACCGTCACGTACACGAACACGTCCGGACTGCCGATCACTATCGGGTACTCGCGGCTGGTGCTGGCCCCCGGCATCGACTTCCTCCCGATCCCCGGGCTTACCGGGACCGCCGCCAACCAGGCGAAGGTCGTGCACGCGTGGCAGGCCGGGCCCCAGACCCAGTCGCTGCGGGACCAGCTCGTCGCGATGCCGGTCGACGGGACGTTCCTCCTCACGATCCCCAAGGCGCCCTACCGGTGCCCGCCCGGGCCGTACGAGCGGGCCTGCGTCGTGGCCGACTGGATCAAGAAGAACCGTCGGTCGACCGGGTACAGCAAGCCGCAGGTGTACGTCTTGGACGCCAACGCCGGCATCCTGGCCGAGCCGCACAACTTCTCGACCGCGTTCAACAACATCCACGCTGGCGTCGTCTCGTATGTGCCGAACGCGACCGTGCTGTCGGTGGACGCAGACGCGCGGAGGATCGTGACGACCGCCGGCGATTTCACTGGGAACGTCCTGAACGTGATCCCGAACCACACCGCCGGCAAGATCGCCCGGGACGCTGGCCTGGCGACGGCGCCCGCAGCCGGCGGTGGCGTGTTCTGCCCGGTGAATGTGCTCACGTACGAGTCGACGGTGGCGTCGGGGGTGCACGTGCTCGGGGATGCGTCCGCGACCACGCAGCCGAAGGCCGGGCACGTGGCGAACGCCGAGGCCAAGGTGTGCGCAGACGCGCTGGTGCGGCTGCTGTCGTCGCCGGCGCTCCCTTTGGACTCCGCGCCAGTGACGAACTCGGCCTGTTACTCACCGATCACCGCCACCACCGCGTCGTGGCTATCAGTCGTCTACCACTACGACCCGGTGTCGCAGACGATGAAGGCGGCCCCGGGGCAACCGGTCGAGGCTCCCGCAATCACCACCAGCAACTACAGCCAGATGAACACCTGGTTCAAGGTGCTGATGTCCGACACGTTCGGCACCTGACCCGCTCGTCGACCGGTCCCCTCGACAGCGCTTCGAGGACATCCCCCGGATTCCGCGCGGCGCCCGGGCCAGCCTCGACGGGTATTCGCCGCCGTCGGCGAGGAGTCCTACGAGATCAGGAAGAAGACACCGATCCTCAGGCGAGTCCGAACAGACCAAGGACAACCCCTACCCGCCGACACACAGGACGGCGGCCGAACCGCCAGAAGGTACTCCGTGCGGCTCAGCCCCGAGGAAGAGGCTCCGGTCCAGCGCGTCGCCGCTACCAAACACCTACCCGCATCCACACTCGTCCGCGTCTGGATTCTGGAACGACTCCACCAAGAACGCTACGCCTCACCCGCGGCACCCTGTACGACGCGGTGTTTCACCACGACCATGGACGCAATTGTGGTCGGCCGTTCGCCTGTCTCATGTCGCCGAGCGTCACGAAGGAAGGAGCGGCCCTCACCTGAGGTGAATCTGGCCGCCAGGGTGTCGCTCTGGGGTCTCAGCGCTCACTCAGGGTGACTGACGACCGCCTGACCAGCCCTGCCGTCGACGACCATGCTGAGGCATCCGGGCACGGCCTACCGGCCCAGAAGGACGCCGGAAACCTGGGGCGGTGGGCTCCTGGAGCCCATCCGGCCTCGGGCGGGCTCGGTGCCGCTCGGAGTAACCGTTACACCACCCGAAACGCCGGCAGGACCCGGTGGCCGAGGTTAGCCTCTTGGCAACCATCGCGGCTGTCGGCTCGCATATCCCTTGATCGGAGTTCCCCACATGACCACCGCCCCCGCGGACACGACCACGACCGAGCCGTCCCCGAACTGGCGGGTCGCACCGTCCCTACCCGTGGCGATCGCGGTCTTCATCGCCTACGTCGTGGTGGTGATCGGCCTCATGGCCACGTCGGGTATCGGATACGCCGACATCTTCGCCACGAGCGACAACGCCTTCCGGGCGGCGGTGCTCCCGCTGATCGGCGGCAGCCTTGTGCTCATCGCGTTCGTGCTCTGGGCCCGGTGGGACGGGGTGTTCAAGGACCCGGAACGGCTTCCCATGTCCGGCCTGCTATGGGTCCCCCTGGTGATCTTCGCCGTGGGCATCGTGGCGCACTTGGCCATCGCCGACTGGGCCAACACCCCCACCGATCTGCTCTTGGCAATCCTGGCGGCGGGTGTGCTGGTGGGCTTCGCTGAGGAGACGCTGTTCCGCGGCATCATCCTGCGAAGCTTGCGCACCAACCTTCGCCCTGAGGCCCGGGTCATGCTGATCTCGTCGGTGTGGTTCGGCTTCTTCCACCTGACGAACCTGCTCGTCGGATCCCCGGCCGGTGGGGTGCTCCTCCAGTGCGTCCAAGCGTCCGTGGCAGGCGTCGTGCTCTACCTGTTCCGCCGGGTGCGTGGGCTCCTGCTGGTGGGCATGATCGCGCACGGCCTCTGGGACATATCCGTGTTCCTGCCTCCCCCCTCGGGCACGATCGCACTCGTAAACTTGGGCATCCAGGTCCTGGTCTCCGTGAGCGCAGTGGTTGCGGCGATCATCATCGTGCGCCGGGACCGCGCGATCGCCGTCACCCGGACAGGTGTGCAGACCCTCTAGTTCCAGCCCCGACGGCGGCCGCTGAGCCACGTGGCTCCCGGTCACCCGGTGTTTGCCTTTCGGCAGGCACGCGACGATCATCGCCCTCATGGAGGGGTCCGTCACGCCCATCAACCCAGCCGACTGGGCTGATGGCGGTGGTCCATCCGACGAGCAACCCGATCAGGTGGCTGTGGTCGCGGCACTGCGACGGATGCTGGACAGCGAGGAACTGCGGGCTGCCCCCAGGTCGCGGGACTTCCTGGCATACGTGGTGACCGAGACGCTGGCCGGGCGCGGCCACCGGCTCAAGGAACGCACCGTCGCCCGGTACGCCCTGGGGCGCAGCCACGACTTCGATGCGGTGACCGACGCGGCCGCCCGTGTGCAGGCGAACCGCTTGCGCACGTCGATGGAGCGCTACTACGCCGGCACTGGGGCGGACGAGACCCTGGTCATCGACCTGCCCAGGGGCAGCTACGTCCCCACGTTCACGTACCGGGAACTGACCCCCGGACGCAGATCCCTCGAACCAGGGCTCGTCGTCGTGCAGTTCGCCGACATGCAGTCCGATGGCGACGGCCCGCCGCTGGCCCTGGCGCTCACCGAGTCATTGATCCACGCACTGGGCGCCTTCCCCGGGCTTCGTGTGATCGGGCCAGCCGTCAGCGAACGGGGCGTCGGCTCCCCGGTGGACGCGCGAGCAGCAGCACGGGTGCTCGACGCGCAGTACCTGCTGAGCGGAGCCATCCGAACGACCACGGACCTGCTGCGCGTGATGATCCGACTGTCCGACGGAGAAACCGGCGAGGTGCTGTGGTCCGACGTCTGCGATCAGCAACGCACCCAGATCACCGGATTCCACGACGAGGACGACCTGGTCCGGCGGATCGCCGCGACGATCGGCGACTTCCGCGGAGTGGTACTGCGGGATACCACCGCGCGCCGAGCGGGGACCCGCCACCCGGCGGCCCACGCGGCGATGCTCTCCTACTACCGCTACCTCGACAGCGGCACTCCGCAGGCGGCTGAGGCCGCCTTGCAGGAGCTGCGCGCGGCAGTCGGACTCGAGCCGGAGAACGTCGTCCTGCTGTCGATGCTGGGCTCGCTCGGGTACGTGAGGGCGATCATGAAGTGGGCACCGGACCGCGACCGGGCACTGGCGGATGCGCGGAGCAGAGCCCGGGCGGCGCTCACACTCAACCCCGGGCACGCACATGCGTGGCTTGTGCTGGCAGGCGTGGCGCTATCTCAAGGGGACACCGAGAGATGCCAGCAGAACGCCAGCCGCGCGATTGAGCTGAGCCCGTCCCACCCCAGCATCCTCTACGGGTCCGGCGCCCTCCTGGCACTCAGCGGGGCCTGGGAGGCCGGCCTGGAGAGCATCCGCGAGTCGAACCGACTCAATCCCCACCACCCCGGCTACCAGCACGTCCATCTGGCCCTCGACCGGCTCAATGCCGGCGATCACACAGGCATGCTCGCCGAGGCCAGCCTCCTCACCCACCCAGAGGACCTCTGGGGCCCCCTGATCCGATGCCTGGCGTTCATTGGGCTGGGCCACGATGACCAGGCCTGGCAGGAGCTCCACGCCGCCCTGGCCATCGAACCAGAACTCCTCACCGACGACGCCCGATTGGTGGTCGAGCAACTCCAGGACGCACCCCCCGACATCAGGGTCACCATCCGGGAGCAACTGCTCGACTGGCTCGCCTCCCAGCCCGATCAAGAGCAGCCGCAGGCGGGCGGCTGACCTCACGGGTCGCCCGCGCGCCCCTGGCCGAACTGGGTGAACGGCAGCGAGAGCCGACGACCTCGTGCGTCATTGCGCCGCGAGCCGGGCGCGTTGGCAGCCGATGTCACGGCATCATCGGGGCTCTGCTGGTGCGTAGGCTGCTGGTCGTGAATCCTGCGGCGTGGCTGGCCCTGTTCCTGTTCATACCGTTGTTTCTCTTGGCTCTCCGGGTCGTGGTGCGGGTGCCGGGCCACGTCCATCCCGACGATGGCCCCGCCCGATCGGTGGGGTTGCGCTCGGTGGCCGGCACGGTGTTGGTCTTCGTGGCGTTCGCGGCGTTCGCCCGCGTGTACCTGGTCTCCGATGTGCCCCAGCGACCCGGACTCTGGCTTCTGGGGTCTGTCGCCTGCGCGGTTGCCGCCTGGCTCCTGCAGCGTCGGCAGGCTGCTGGCATGTAGCCCGGGCGATGCCGCGTCCGTCAGGGCATGGAAGTAGGTTCGTCCGCCCGTGACTGTGCTCGCGCCGCCAGCCCGAGGCCCTGTTGTTCGGGGTCCTCACTCCTTACGGCCCGTGACCCGATCAGCGCCTTGACAGCGGCGTGCCTGGACGGTGGGGGCATCATGGGCGCATGCCACCATCTGTCAGCGCGACCCGAAGCTTCACCGGTGTGATTACGAGGCCGTGTTCGACGCCGTGTGTTGGGGTGCATTGGAGGTGGGGATGACGGTGAACTACGCCGACCGGGTATCGGGGGTCATCAGTCTCTCGGCGCCTGCATCATGGTCGTCCTGGGGTGAGAACCTAGGGATTCGCGTCGGGTTGATGACGCCTGGCTGCATCCAGGTCCGGCCCGGGTTGCCGCTACCGCCTTGGCGCTGCCCGATGCTTACGAGGAGGACGCCTGGACTGGTGTGAGGTGGCGGGACCGGAACAGGACCTTCGCCCACGTCCTGGTTGCTCAAGAGGGTTACGCCTCGGCGTACCGCGACCTGACCGGGGTAACCGCTCCAACGACGGTGCTGACCTTCCGGTCATCCGGCGAAGAGTGGCTGGCTCTGACTCACGCCGGGCCACGGTTCTACCGGCCGCGGTGGTCGCCCACTGTCGTCGGCATGGTGCTCGATGGGGACACCGACTGGGACGAGGTGGCCGAGCTGGTTGTCGAGAGCTCCCGGTATTGCGCACCCCAGAAGCTGAGGCACCGGCTGGATCGATGGCGTGGTGGGGTCAGTCGGGCCGGGCACCGCGACCATTGGGTGTTGCGCCCCGATCGTGCCGCGCGGAGAACTCTCCGGACCTGCCTCAATTCCAGCCTCATGCGGACGAGCTCAGGAGGGCCCGTTGGGTCAGTCGGCGGCCAGCACGAAGCTGGCCTGGACGGCGCCCTGGGCATCTCGCAGGTATAGCTGGTTACCCTCGAGTTGGTAGGTGGCCACCTTGGCCAGGGCCGCGAAGTACTGCTGTTCGGTGTCCGTCACGTCCTGCTGGCACGCCTTGAGCTGGGACCCCACTGGGCCGATCGTCAGGCCGTCGGGCACCCGGTCGTAGTCCCGGTCGAGGTGTAGTTGTTGCAGCCGCCGAACCCGCTGAGCAAGTCGTCCTTGCCGAACTCCGCGGTAATCGTGGTCACAGTGGAACTCGAGGCGACGGGCTGGTTGTCGTTGCTGATGCCGGTCGCGGTCCACGACGTTCCTTCGAGACCGGAGTCCTCACCCGAGGTACAGGCGCTCAGCACGGTCAGCGCCAGCGCGGCAACGGCGATCCTGACGGTCCACACACCGGTCATCTTCCCATCTCGACCGGGCAGTACGGGCCCTAGCGTGGGCATGCGCAATCGGGAGAACGCACAGTCCAAAACGATCGCCCTTGAGGCCTCCGCCAACCCCGCAGGGAACACGATCTCAGGCGTCATGACCCGCGACGCTTCCGCCGCGAGTCGCGCACGTTTCCCGGCTTGCCCGTTGGGTGGGGTCAGGCGGACTTCAGCGGGCGGATCGCCTCGAGAGCGTCGCCCAGGTGGTCCTTCTCGATCTCCAGGTCGTAGCGGGTCTGCAGGTTCAGCCAGAAGCGGTCCGTGGTGCCGAAGTACCGAGCGAGTCGAAGCGCAGTGTCCGCGGTGATCCGACGCTTGCCGTGCACGATCTCGTTGATCCGCCGTGGCGGCACTCCGATCTCGACTGCCAGCCGATGCTGGGTGACTCCCAGCGGCTCCAGGAACTCCTCCATCAGCACCTCGCCGGGGTGCACCGGGTTGATCTCGGCCATTGCCACCACCTCCTAGTGGTAGTCCACGATCTGGACATCCTGGGGACCGGCATCGGTCCAGGTGAAGCAGATCCGCCACTGCTGGTTGATCCGGATGCTGTGCTGCCCGACCCGATCACCGCGCAACGCCTCCAAGCGATTGCCTGGCGGCACCCGCAGGTCGTTGAGCGACTCCGCCGCATCGAGCATGGCCAGCTTGCGCAGCGCCACCCGCTCGATCCGCGGATCCAGCTCCTTGCTCCGGTGCCGTGACCACAACCGTTCGGTGGCGTCGTTGCCAAACGATCTGATCACGAAAACTGAGCATAACGCCCCGCGTTATGCTCAGCAAGCTATCCACATCGCGGAACTTCCGGACCGTGCCCGCGACCGCCAGCGGCAGCAGAGCTGGGATCCGTACCTCAGGCCGTGGAGCCGCACGACGTCACCGCCCTCTCGGAGCTCCCCGTTCCCACCAGTCGTGGGGTGGCTGCTCGATGATCATCGCTGCTGCGACCTCCACTTGAAGGTAGTTGCAGGACTTCCACAGCCCCTTCGCCGCTCGCGAGTATTGGAGGAGAGCACGATCGACCTCGAAGGCATCCAGTTCACCGGCCCGGTATCGATCGACAGCTTCCCCGAGGCGAGAAACAAGCGCTCCCAGCTGTGCGCCGTGATAGTCCGCAACCACCGCACGCGCAGCACGTCGCTCCGACTTGCTGGACACGGAAACGAGGCTACTCACTATCGGCCCGTCGAGGGTCATCTTCCCGGCAAGCACCCCGCTCGATCGCGTGGATCCCGGAACTGCCCCTTTCCGCGAGCTGGGCGCAGGTTGACGCTCGATCCAGCAAACGTCCCGTTATCGACGCCGTGCCCGACGGCGAATAGCGGTAGGCAGGGCCACCCTGCGTCCCGCCCGTTGATGACGCCGCTGACCGTCGGCCGGGGCTACGGTGAAAACACAGGCGGTCGAACCAAGCACGTCGAGATAGCCGGATGACGGAGGGGCTGATGGCATTCCTGATCATCATGGTGTGGTTGCTCGAGTTCGGGCTGGCACTCGCCTTCCTCGGCTGGCTTGAGGAACACATGGAGCGCTCGGAGGCCAACGCCCCAGCCGTCGATCCAGTTGCCTCCAAGCCTTGACCTCGGCGCCCCGACGGCCGCTCCGACTCCTCGCCTTCAGATGAGCCCGGCCCGGCGCCGGGCGGCAGCCATGATGCGGACGCGCCCAGCGGATGCAGCGTTCCCGCTGCCGCCGATGCCGTCGGGAAGGTACGACGCTCCGCCGCCTGTCGTGCGCATTGGGGCGGGGCTTGAACGCCCATGAGGACGCGGTATCGCGACGGGGCGGAGGTTGGATAAGCAGGATCCCAGGCCGGCTGCGGGTGCCGGCAGTTCGTGTCATTGGCCGAGGATGAGTGCCTTCTTCTGTTGGAACTCGGCCTCGGTCAGGATGCCGGCGGCCTTCAATTCGCCGAGCTGGGCGAGTTGTGCCATCTGGGTGGAGATCGGGTCGCCAGCAATGGGCGCTGCGGGGGCCGGCCCGGTGCTGCTCATGGCGTCTTGTGCGGCCCATCTCTGCTGCTGGCGGCGCTGAACCCGGCCGTGCACGGAGCTGGCCACAGCGACTTTGGCGGCGGTCTTGATCAATCCCATGAGCAGCGCTCCTCGCCGGTTCGGGGTGGTCTGGGGGGCAGGGGTTGTTGGCGTGGTCAGGCGTCGGTCGGTGCGTCGGACTGCTCGACGCGTTCCAAGGCGTGGAGCAGGTCGTCCACACCAACCCGGTTCTCGCTGACGACGCGCCCGCCGGCCTCACGCAGAGATGCCAGCATGGGGAGCACCCACAGGTTCTCGAAGATCACCACCGCGGCGACCGTGCCGGATTCCAGGGACGCGGCTACAGCGTGCAGATCATCTGTGTCCAGCAACCCGCTGGACGCCCCGGCCAGGACGGCCAGGCCCGGGTCGTCGGACACCTCCGCCACGTCGATCACCCGGGGCTCGCCCTGCGCGGGACGTTCCACGAACTCGAGGTCCAGGACGTACACCAGGCCCCGATCGACCAGGTCCAGCAACCCACCGAACGCCTGTGCCGTCACCGCACCCGCGGGGAACTCGACCACCAGGTGGTCAACCGGGCCCAGCACATCAGCAGATTCCACGTCACTCATCAGAACTCCTCCGGTGGCCCAGTTCGAATCGCAGGAGGTTCGTGCGTTTCCTGTGCCGGGGAGGCTAGCAGCCCTCCAACGGGTCGGCATCCGCTTCAGCGAGCAGCACCCCGGCCGTCTTGCGCGCCCGTGCATCCGGGGGCCGGAGATGGCAGGGTGCTGCGCATGTCGCGCCTGAGTGCCACGGACGCCTCTGGATGAACGCTGAGCCAGCTGGTCCACCTTTCGCGATCGGCGCGCTCGTGGTTCTGGAGGGTCCGGGGCCCAGCCTGTCCGACCTGCGTGCCCTGGTCGCTGATCGGCTCGGTGACGCCGAACGGATGCGCCAGCGGTTGCAGGTCGACCCCAGGGGCCTGCGGCACCCGCGCTGGGTGCCGGCCGAGCCCGACCTGGACCACCACGTGAGCGCCATGGACCTGCCCGATCCCGGTGCTGATGCCCAGCTGGAGCGGGCGGTCTCCGCGCTGCTGGCAGCACCCATGGACTACGACCGCCCGCTGTGGGACCTGACCATGCTCACCGGGCTGCAGCACGGACGGTGGGCAATCGTCTCCCGGCTGCACCACACCGTGGCAGACGGCCACGGCGCGCTGATGCTCACCGGCCGCCTCATCGACGCCGACCCCGCGGGCACCACCTCGCTCACCGAGGCCCTGGACCAGCTCATCACCGCCCGCACCGCCGCCCGGGACGGTGGCCAGGCGGGGAGCACGCCCGACCCTGTCGACCCGGAGCTCACGCCGTCCGGTGAGCCTGCGCCTTCCGGCGATCGGGCCGCAGCCGCACTCCGGGTGGTCCAGGCCGCCCGGCGGGGCAGCGACCTGGTGGCGGGGGCCCTGGCCACGGCAACGGCAACCGCCGAGTCGCTGCAGAGGTCTGCCGGTGCGGTCGCCGCGCACCTGCCCGGTACCGCCGGCACCCTGGCCGGGGACCCTGGACCGGACCGCACATGGACCACCACGACGGTCCCGATGAGCGACGTGAGGCGGATCCGCGCCGCGTTCGGTGGCACCGTGAACGACGTCGTGATGGCGCTGATGTCCGGGGCCTACCGCGCGCTGCTCGCCGACCTCGGCGACGACCCCGACCAGGAGGCGGTGCGTGTCCTGGTTCCAGTGTCCCTGCGCAGCCCGGGGGACCTCTCGGCGAACAACCAGATCAGCGCACTGCTGGTCACCATGCCCCTGGCCGGCAGCACCGCCGCCCGATACGCCGACATCCGAGCCCACCTCGAAGCGGTCAAAGACCTCGGCGCCGCCGGGCTGGCCGCACCCGTCCTCGGCTCGATCGACCGCGTGGTCCCCGCCTTCGTGCAGACCATCGCGGTGCGCCGGTTGACCGGGCAGGTCGGCACCGCCTTCACCGAGACGCTGGTGACCAACGTGCCCGGACCCCCCTTCCCGATCTACGTCGCCGGCTGCCGGGCGTGCACCGTGGCCCCGACGATCCCGCTTGGCCAACCCTGGCGGCTCACCACCGGCGTCGTCTCCTACGACGGCCAGCTCCACTTCGGGTTCACCGGCGGCCAGGGCATCGGCGAACGCGTCCACCTCGTGGCCGCCGCAGTCCAGCAGACCCTCACCGAACTCAACACCCTCGCCGACCAGCGAGAACCCGGTGGTCGATGAACCCGGCAGGTCCGGCCCACGGCACAGGCGCGCTCCAACAGGCTGATATGTGGGCTTGATTCCGGCCACACGACCACGACCGCGTCGCATCGCCTCGTACCGTCCCGGTCGCGGCAGCGCGGCATTCCGGCCGCCTGTCGCGCGCTGCGACGAGAGCGTGGGGTCGCACGATTCTCCTTGCCGGCGGAGGCCATGGATGCGCCACAATTGTGGCCATGAGCATCCATTCGTTGCGCGAAGTCCGCGACCACTTCAGCGAGGTGGTCGACCGAGTCGAGCGGGAGCACGAGAGGGTCACTGTGACGCGCAATGGGCACGCGGCGGCGGTGATCCTCAGCCCGGAGGACCTGGCCCAGCTCGAGGAGACCCTCGCTGTGCTGTCCGACCCCGATGCGCTGGCCGACATCCGCGAGGCGGATGCCGCCTATCGCCTGGGTGACGTTGTCCGCGGCGTGGACGCCGTGCGTGCCTTGCGCCCGTGACCGGCGCGGACCTCTACGAGTTGGTCGTCACACCGCCCGCCGCTCGCGCGCTCCGGTCCGGGCTGCCTGAGGCTGTCGCCGCGGCAGTGATCGAGTTCCTGACCGGGGCACTTATCAGCGATCCGCGGCGCGTGGGCAAGCCCCTGCGCGGCGACCTTGCCGGCATCCATTCCGCTCGGCGAGGCACCTACCGCGTGCTGTACCGGATCAATGACACCACCCGCGAGGTCATCGTGCTCCGCATCGAGCACCGCCGCGACGCCTACCGACCCCGCTAACCCGGCCATCTTCGTGGTGCACCCGTTGCCCGAACTCGGCGAAGGTAGGGCGGACCACGCCGTCAACTTCCGAGCCGGAGGCTGAGGCCTCGCCAACCCACACCCCGAACCTGCCCCCTATCGCCGCGAAGGGACTCACCCATGCAGGCCCCCGCACCCGGCTTTCGCTCCACCGCCGTCGCCGCGCCGAACCAGCAGGTCGCACCTGTTCGTCGAGACAGGACCGACCTGTTCATGGGTGTACAACCCGTCCACCAGGTCCATGTAGTCCCGCCTGACTCGGCGACACGCCGCGGCGTAGTGACAAGGTAGTTACAAATCGCACCCATGCAGGGGCAGGTCAGGTCCACCTAACCGCCGCCTGACCTGCGACGATACAGAGCCGACGCCCGGACTCGAACCGGGAACCACCTATTTACAAGACAGGTGCGCTGCCAATTGCGCCACGCCGGCGATGGGCACAAGGGTAGAACACCGGAGACGCACCCCGAGCATCCGGCAAGGAGCCGCGGCATGATGCGCCAGGGGCCCGGAACGGGCGTGGCAGGGTAGGGAGGGTGGGGACGCGCATGCGCACGATGACGACCACTGCAGTGATCGCGGCCGCGGGGGTCCTGCTCGCCGCGTGCGGCGTGGGCGATGCTGACAGTGACCCGAGCACCAGCGCGAGTGCGAGCGCGCAGCCGAGCGCCACCTCCTCGATCCTCATCTGGTCCGATCCCGCTCACGCCGCGGCCCTCGAGGCCAGCGCCCCGGGCCACCTGGAGGCCACGGGGGTGAAGGTCATGGTCCAGACAGTCGGGTCGGACCTCACCGGGATCCGCGACGACATCGCCGAGATGGCTCCCCAGGGTCAGGGTCCGGACCTGTTCATCGGCCAGAGCGACTGGGTCGGCACGTTGGCCGACTACGGCCTTCTGGCTCCCGTGGACCTCTCGACCCAGGAGAGCAGCTTCCGTCCCATCGCGATCAGTGCCTTCACCTACCAGGCGCGCACCTACGGGCTCCCGTTCGCCACGGAGAACCTCGCGCTCTTCCGCAACACCGACCTCGCCCCCGACGTCCCGGAGTCCATCGACGTGATGGCGCGCGACGGGCTTGAACTCGCGGCCGAGGACGACTCGATCCTGCCGATCGCCCTGCCCGTCGGACCCCAGGGCGACGCATACCACTGGTACCCGTTCTACAGCGCGGCCGGAGGCAAGATCTTCGGCCTCGATGCGCAGGGCGGGTACACAGCCGACGAGCTGGAGGTCGGCAAGCCCGGGAGCATCGAGGCCGCCACGCGCATCGCCCAGATGGCCGACGACGGCGCCCTGGACAAGGACACGACCCTGGATGAGGCCGTGACGGCGTTCACAGAGGGCCGGTCCCCCTACCTCGTGTCCGGTCCGTGGAGCCTCGAGCCAGTGCGCGCGTCCGGGGTCCCGTTCGTGGTCGAGGAGATCCCGGGCTTCGACGAGGTGCTGGCCTCCCGGGCTCAGGCCCTGGTCACCTCGCAGGGCCTCGTCCAATCAGCCTTCGCACGCAACGCCGCAGCAGCGCAGGAGTACCTGGCCACCACGGCCATGACCACCGAGGTCATGAGCGCCCTGGCCACACCGGGGGACCTTGCGCCAGCCTGGACCGACGCCTACGCCACCGCCGACCCCGTGATCAAGGGCTTCGGCGACTACGCGGACACCTCAGTCCCCATCCCCAACCTCGCCGAGATGGACCTCGTCTGGCCGGCCCTGAGCCAGGCGCAGGTCGACGTCATGTCCGGCGACGACCCCGCACAGACGATGAAGGCCGCCGGACGGGAGATCCAGCAAGCCATCGACGCCGGCTGATGACACTCCCCGCGTTGCGTCGCCGGCGGCCGGCGGACCAGACTGCAATCACAACGATTTGGTAACGAAAGCACCACACGGCCCCACGCGTCGCGCCGGCCCATACGAGAGGGCATGATGCGTCTCAGCGGGGTCCCGTATGGCCCCGTGTTCCACTCACCAAGAAACGGAGCATCCATGCGCCGCACGACCAAAGCCGGGGCCGCAGCCGCAAGCCTCGCACTGCTTCTCGCTGCCTGTAGCAGCGGGGACGACACCACGACTGACACCGCCTCGAGCGCCGCACCCACGGCCTCGTCGGGCACCTTCACCATCTGGGCCGACGAGGTTCGGACCCCCCCGATCAAGGCCCAGTGCGACGCGTTCGCCGAGGCCAACGGGATCACCTGCGACGTCGTGCAGATCGACTTCGGCGACATCCGCGCGCGCGCGGTCCAGGGCAGCCAGACCGGAGACGTTCCGGACGCCTTCATCGGCGCCCACGACTGGCTCGGCGAGCTGGTCACCAACGGCGTCGTTGCCCCGATCGACCTCGGCGGGAACGCCGCCAGCTTCAGCGAGGTGGCCGTCAAGGGGGTCACCTACGACGGCAAGACCTACGGCGTTCCCTACGCCGTGGAGAACATCGCCATGCTGACCAACCCGAAGCTCTCGCCCGAGTGCCCCGCGTCCCTGGATGACCTCCAGGCCGCCGGCAAGAAGCTCAAGGACGACGGCGACGCCTCGCTCCCGCTGGCCCTGCAGATCGGCGACCAGGGTGACGCCTACCACTGGTACCCGCTGTACAGCGCTGACGGTGGCTACATCTTCGGCGACGGCGGCACCAACGTGTCCGACATGGGCGTCGGCAAGGAGGGCTCGATCGCGGCGGCCGAGCGGCTGCAGGCCATGGCTGACGACGGCCTGCTCAAGGCCTCGGTGACCGGGGACATCGCCAAGGAGTCCTACAACGGCGGCGACTCGGCCTGGTTCATCACCGGCCCGTGGAACGCCACCGACGCCCTGGCGGCCGTGCCCGACACCAAGGTCTGCCCGGTGCCCAACGGCGATTCCACCGCGCAACCGTTCATCGGTGTTCAGACGTTCTTCATCCCCACCAAGGCTGCGAACGCACTGATCGCCCAGACGTTCCTGAACGACTACGTGATGACCACGGAGTTCATGGACGAGATGTACGCCGCTGACCCGCGCCCGCCGGCGTGGACCGAGTCCGCTGCGAAGATCACCGATCCCATCACCAAGGGATTCATCGAGTTCGGCCTTCAGGGGATTCCGCAGCCGTCCGTGCCCGAGATGGGTTCGGTCTGGGAGTCCCTCGGCCTGGCTGAGTTCAAGGTCGCATCGGGTGAGGACCCGACCACGACCATGACCGAGGCCGGCGACGCGATCAACAAGGCGATCGCCGCACAGGGCTAGTAGTCCTGGTCCGCTGAATACGAGGAGATGAGGAACCCGGCCATGAGCCTCACGACAGAGTCCGCCCCGGAGCAGATCCAGCCCACGAAGAAGAAGTCGGGCTCGATCACAGCCGGCGGTCTGGCGATCAAGCTGGCACTCGTCGGCATGATCGACGCACTGCTGGTCTGGATGCTGATCCAGGCGTGGGTCGATGAGTGGTGGGTCGCGGTCGGGTTCTTCATCTTCGCCCTGGTGGCGGTCAACGTCATCTACTTCACCAAGGGACTACCCCTGAAGTACCTCCTGCCCGGGCTGCTGTTCCTGCTCGTGTTCCAGGTCTTCACGATCCTGCTCACCGGCTACTCCAGCTTCACGAACTACGGGACTGGCCACCTCGACGACAAGGCCGCGGCGATCAATGCACTCGAGGTCCGGGGCGAACGTCCTGTCGAGGGCTCAGCCGACTACCCGGCGGTGCCCGTCGAGCAGGGCGGGCAGGTGGCAATGCTGGTCACCTTCCCCGAGGGCACCCCCTCCCCGGGTGAGTCGTTCATCGGCACCAACGAGTCCCTGACGCCCGTCCCTCCGGCCGACGTGCAGAAGACCGGGGACAAGGTCACCGGCGCCACCGGCTGGACCACCCTCAACCTCGGGACGCTGACCGCCAACCCAGCCCTGAACACCCAGTGGACGGAGTTGCGGGTCCCGCTGAACCTCGAGACGGGCACCTTCCTGCGACCGACCGGCGTCTCGGTAGCCAAGGAGGTCCGCGCCGGCAACGTGTACGACCCCGACACCGACACCATGACCGACACGAACACCGGTGTCGTCTACACACCCAACGCCACCGGCAACTTCGAGTCACCGGACGGGCAGCTCCTGCAGCCCGGCTGGCGGGTCTGGATCGGGTGGGCGAACTACAAGGACCTCTTCACCAACCCGACGATCCGCGATCGGTTCTTCCCGATCACCGTGTGGACATTCGTCTTCGCGTTCCTGACAGTGATCACCACGTTCGCGCTGGGCCTGCTGCTGGCCGTGATCATGAACGACCGGCGGATGCGCGGGCAGAAGTACTATCGCGTGCTTCTGATCCTGCCGTACGCCATGCCGATCTTCCTGACCGCACCGTTGTGGCGAGGCATGCTCAACACCGACTTCGGCCTGATCAACCAGATGCTCCCGGGTGACCCGATCAACTGGCTGGGCGAGGCCAATCTGGCGCGCTTCTCGGTCCTCCTGGTCAACCTCTGGATCGCCTACCCCTACTTCTTCCTCGTCTGCACCGGCGCGCTCACGGCGATCCCTGCCGACCTGAAGGAAGCGGCGTTCGTCGACGGTGCCAGCGGCCTGCACGCCTTCCGTACCGTCGTGCTGCCGCTGCTGATGATCTCAGTGGCCCCGCTGCTCATCGCATCGTTCACATTCAACTTCAACAACTACACGCTCATCGAGATGCTCACCGGCGGCGGTCCATTCCCCCAGCAGATAAGCGACGGTGGCTCGACGGACCTCCTGATCAACTGGACCTTCCGAATGGCCTTCAACCAGACACAACAACGCCTGGGTCTGGCCTCGGCCGTCGCACTGGTCATCTTCATCGTGGTCGGGTCGATCTCGGCCTGGTCCTTCCGGTTCACCAAGAAGCTCGAGGAGATCGGCTGATGAGCACCTCCGCCCCTGCCCCGGTCAAGGTCGAGCGGATGCCGTTCGGCCGGTGGATGAAGACGGTCGGCTGGCGGCACGCCGTCCTCGGCCTCGCCGTGCTGTTCGCACTCTTCCCGATCTCCTACATCATCAACCTGGCGTTCAGCCAGGGCAGCACGCTGACGTCGGCCTGCCCCCTGGGCCTCGAGGGCATCGAAACGGTCCAGTGCATCCTGCCGCTGCCGCCGTACGACACGAGCAATTTCACGTCGGTCCTCAGCAACGAGCAGCGGCCCTTCCCCGTCTGGTTCCAGAACACCGTGATCATCGCCACGGTGGTGGCCTTCGCCTCGGTGTTCATGGGCGCATCGGCGGCCTTCGCCTTCAGCCGGATGCGGTTCCGCGGCCGGCGGGCCGGGCTGACCTCGCTGGTCCTGGTCCAGATGTTCCCGGCGATCCTGGCGATCACCGCGATCTTCCTGCTGCTCTCCGAGATCCGCAACACCTTCCCCTCGATCGGGCTCGGCACGATCTGGGGACTGATCCTGGTCTACCTCGGCGGCACCCTCGGCGTGAACACCTACCTGATGAAGGGGTTCTTCGACACCATCCCCGTGGAGATCGACGAGTCGGCGCGCATCGACGGAGCCAGCCATGTGCGGATCTTCTTCGGCATGATCCTGCGCCTGGCGGCCCCGATCCTGACGGTCGTGTTCTTCATCACCTTCACGGGGATGTTCAACGAGCTCGCGATCGCCTCGGTCGTCCTGGCCGACCAGCGTGACACCACGCTGGCGGTCGGCCTGTACTCCTACGTCAGCAACCCGCTGCGCCAGGAGTGGGGGTTCTTCGCCGCGGGCGCGCTCATGGCCGCCGTCCCCGTGCTGATCGTGTTCGCGTTCGCCCAGAAGCAGCTGGTCACGGGCCTCACAGCGGGCGCGGTCAAGGGCTGATCCCAGCGATGGGCGCCCGCCCCACCTCGGCCGGGTCCCTGCTCGGAGCACCCCACCACGACGGCTCACCGGACTACTGCCCCGAGCCACCGAAGGAGCACGGTGACACGTTCACCGTGCTCCTTCGCACGTCGGGCGACGATCCCGTGTCGCGGGTGGCCGTTCGTCAGGTGCACGACGGCGA
Organism: uncultured Actinomycetes bacterium; assembly: GCA_963747335.1. Taxonomy (GTDB): domain Bacteria; phylum Actinomycetota; class Actinomycetes; order S36-B12; family CAIYMF01; genus Prado023. The sequence goes on from CAVVEV010000002.1 coordinate 77,909, forward strand.
ACCCAGGCATGTACCGGCGCGCGTGGATCGCCAGGATGCCTCAGGCACCTGGTGGCGAGCGGACCTCGTGGCCCACAACACCGTCTCGAACTACCGGTTCCTCCTCGACGGAGGCCAGACCGGCTACCGCTGGCTCAACGCGGCAGGACTGGTCGAGGCAGACACCCCGGACGGCGGCGACTTCCGGGTGGCGCTGGCCCCCGATCCCCCGGAGTGGCTCGACGACGCGATCGTGTACCAGGTCCTCCCCGACAGGTTCGCGCGCAGCGGACGTGTGGCCGCACCCCTGCCCGACTGGGCAGTCCCCGCGGCCTGGGACGACGCACCCGAGCGCGCCGGCCGCCCGGCCGCCCGCCAGCTCTTCGGTGGAGACCTGTACGGCGTCGCCGAGCACCTGGACCACATCGCGGCCCTCGGGGCCAACACGGTCTACCTGACCCCTGTGTTCCCTGCGGCCTCGAGCCACCGGTACAACGCCTCGAGCTTCAACCATGTCGATCCCCTGCTGGGTGGGGACGCTGCCTACAGGGTGCTCCTCGACAACGCCCATGCCCGGGGCATACGGGTCCTCGGCGACCTCACCACGAACCACACCGGCAGCACCCACGAGTGGTTCCGCGCGGGCCGTGCGGACCCCGGCGCCCCCGAGTCGGAGTTCTACCTGTTCAGCCCCGAGCGTCCCGACGGCGGCGAGCGGGACTACGTCGGCTGGTTCGGCCACCGCACCCTGCCCAAGCTCGACCACCGCAGCCTGGAGCTGCGCCGCCGCATGGTCGACGGCCCGGACAGCGTCGTGGCCCGATGGCTGCGTTTCGGCCTCGACGGCTGGCGCATCGACGTGGCCAACATGACCGGCCGCTACCGCGAGACGGACCTGACCCGGCAGATCGCTCGGGAGGTGCGGGCGACCATGGCCGACGTCGCCCCCGAGGCCTACCTGGTCGGGGAGCACTTCCACGACTTCCTCGGCGACGTCGACGGCACCACATGGCACGGGATCATGAACTACGCGGGCCTGGCCCGGCCGATGTGGACGTGGCTCGCCCGACAGGATCCCGTGTTCGACAGCTGGCTCGGCGCCCCGCTCCCCACATGGCCGCACCTGCCCGGCACGTCCGTCGTCTCCACGATGCGCGCGTTCAGCGCCCTGCCCTGGTCGGCTCGTCGTGCGAGCCTGACGATGGTCTCCAGCCACGACACCCCTCGGATCGCCACGATCACCAGGGACCCGGCCCTGACCGAGGTGGCGGTCGCGGCCATGATCGCGCACCCCGGTGTGCCGATGATCTGGTCCGGCGACGAGATCGGCCTGGAGGGGGTGACCGGTGAGGAGGGACGGCGTGGATTCCCGTGGGCCAGCCCTGGGTCCTGGGATCACGATCTCCTGTCCGTTTTCAGGCAACTCTGTGCCGTTCGGCGCGACTCAGTGGCACTGCGTCGGGGAGGCTTGCGGTGGGCGTACGTCGATGCCGATCGGATCGCCTGGGTGCGGGAGACAGATGAGGAATGCATCCTTGTCCTGCTCTCCCGAGCCGGCGGGGATCCGATCCGGTTGAGTGCACCACTGCTCGGACTCGACGAGGGATCTCAGCCAGAGAACGTGTACGGAGGGGCAACCCTCACCGCAGGTGCAGGGCTGGCAGTATTGCCAGGAGATGGTCCGATGGTCCAGATGTGGAGACTGCCGGGGCTTCGCCGCCCCGGTCGATGAACAGGAGTGCTATGGCCAGCGTCGAGCTAGACGGCATCAACAAGGTCTACGAGAACGGGTTCCACGCCGTCCAGGACCTGTCGATCGACGTCGCCGACGGGGAGTTCCTCGTCCTGGTCGGACCGTCCGGGTGCGGCAAGTCCACCGCCCTGCGGATGGTCGCCGGACTCGAGGACATCTCCAGTGGCGAGCTGCGGATCGGCGGGAAGCGGGTCAACGAACTCGAGCCGCAGGACCGTGACATCGCGATGGTGTTCCAGTCCTACGCGCTCTACCCGCACATGAGTGTCGGGGACAACATCGCCTACGGGCTCAAGCTGCGCAAGATGCCCAAGGACGACATGAACGCGCGCATCAAGAAGGCCGCGGACATGCTCGAGCTGACCCCACTGCTGGACCGCAAGCCCAAGCAGCTCTCCGGCGGCCAGCGCCAGCGCGTCGCGATGGGCCGGGCGATCGTGCGCGAGCCGCAGGTGTTCCTCATGGACGAGCCGCTGTCGAACCTCGACGCCAAGCTGCGCGTGCAGATGCGCGCCGAGATCTCGGCGGTCGTGCGCTCGTTGAAGACCACCACCCTGTACGTCACCCACGACCAGACCGAGGCCATGACGATGGGCGACCGGATGGCCGTCATGAAGGCCGGCATCCTCAACCAGCTCGGCACCCCCAGCGAGTGCTACGACGCGCCCAACAACATCTTCGTCGCCCAGTTCGTCGGGTCGCCGCCGATGAATCTCGTGGTCGCCAAGGTCGTGGCTGCCGGTGACGGCCTGGCCCTGGAGATCGGCAGTGACAACACGGTCGCGATCCCGACCTCGTCGCTCGATCAGCGCCCCACACTGCGCTCGTACGTCGGCAAGGAGGTCGTCGTCGGCCTGCGCAGCGAGGACATGGAGGACGCGAGCCTGCCGACTGCAGCCCACATCCCGGGTCGGATCCAGGCCAAGGTGTCCCTCACCGAGGCCCTGGGGTCCGAGGTCATCGTGCACTTCACCTTCGACGGCCAGACCTACGTGTCCGAGGACACCAAACTCCTGGCGAAGGAGACCGGCGAGGAGGAGCTGCACACGTTGGCCGACGGCGGGGTCAAGTGGGTCGCCTCGTTCGGCCCCCGATCCCGGGTCCGGATGGGCGACACGGTGGAGATCGCCATCGACCTCGAGCGCGCGCACTACTTCGACCCGGTGACCTCCGAGGCCATCCGTACCTGATCCGTACATCGAACGTTCGGTGCCCTGACGCGCTGTGTCAGGGCACCGTCGTCTGTCGGTCACAATGGTTGTGTGACTGACATGTACCCGCCCCCCGCGTCCGGACAGCACGACACGACCGCGATCCCGCGTACCTACCCGCCTGTGAGCCCCGCGCCGGGGTACAGCCCCGGGTACGCGCCGGGGTACGGTCCCGGCCCGGCACAGGGCTACGGCCCGGGCTACGGCCCGGCTCAGACCGCCCCCGAAGCCTGGGAGTCCAAGTACCGCCGCCAGCGGACCCGAACTCGCGTCGCGGTCGCGATCGCCGCCCTCACCTCGGCGTTCGCGCTCGTGCTGGGCGTGGTGGCATGGCAGGTCTCCCAGAGCCCGCTGTTCTCAGCAGCGTCCCAGTTGGCCTCCGGCGACCTGGACCTCGGCGGGATCACTCCCCCCACGATCCCGGATGGCGCCATTCCGGACGGGCTCAGCCCTGACGGCACCACGCCGGACGGGCTCAGTCCTGACGGCACCACGCCGGATGGGCTCAGCCCTGACGGCACCTCGCCGGATACGCAGGTCCCCGACAGCCTCGACGTCCCGCTGTCCGAGCTCCCGATCCCCGACTCGCTGAAGAGCATGGCCTCGGCCATCGGGATCACCGACGTCGGGCAGCTGCTTGACCTGGCGGTCGCCAACGGCATCATGTCCGAGGAGGATGCCGACAAGCTGCGAGCCGGGATCGCCGTCGGCGCCCTGGCCAACGGCCTGGCACAGGGTCAGTCCCCGCAGTAGCAGGTCCGCCCCGCCCTTGACGGCCGGGGCGTCACGCCGGGCACGCTGCCCTCACGCCTCGTCGGCCGCGCGCTCCTCGGCGGTCAGTGGCCGGAACCGCAGCGCCGACCAGACCTCGTCGACCGCCACCTGAGTGATGGGGCGCACCCCGTAGTCCGCCATGAGCCGCCAGAGCGAGTCGCGGTTCAACGCGATCCGGTTGCCCTTGGGATACAGCAGCCACAGGGCCCTGGGTTTCCCGAGGACCTCGCGGTGGGCGTCGGCGAGGGTGCGAAGGCCCGCCTCGTCATCGACGAGCACCACGGCCACATCTGCCGTCTCCATGCCCGCGGCTGCGACGACGCCGTCGGGCAGCGGGCCGATCAGGGGGAGTCGATCGGGGTCGGACACCCACAAAGCCGACCCGGGCCTGACCAACAGTCTCTGGGCCACGCTCCGCTGCGCCATTCCGGCCCTCCCCTCCGTCAGGACACGGCCTGCGTCGCGGCCACCCCGCTGACGAACGCCACGCTGGCGTCGCCGATCAGGGTACGCGCCTCGTCGTGGCTGATGGTCGGCTCACCGTCGCCGGGCTGTGGGCCGTAGTCGCCGAAGAAGGCATGGACCGCTCCCTCGATCGGCACGAACTGCGCGGAGTCGGGCAGGTTCTCCCGCGACTCCGCGATGTCCTGGGGCGTGGCAAGCCCGTCCTGGGTTCCGAACACGCTGCTGACGCCCGCTTGGAGCGTGACGCTGATGTCGCTGGCCGGGTAGGAGGCGTGCAGCAGCAGGCCTCGCGCCGAGCCCGGGGCGTCGCCGCTGGCGTCGTTGGCCTGGATGGATGCCACGGTGCCGCCCAGGCTGTGACCGCCGAGCACCCATCCGGGGAACTCGTAGAACTCCGACCGCACCCGGTCGAAGGCCCCCAGCGACAGGAACGCGATGCCCATGGGCTGCTTGACGATCACCACCTGGTGGCCGGCCTCGGCCAGCGGACGCAGGACCGCGGCATACGCCCGGGCCTCGACCTTCGCGCCGGGCTGGTAGAACACCGCGGTGTCCGACGCTGGGACGGTGGGGGTCATCACGATCCTGGTCAGGGACTCGCTGACCGTCACGGTGCCGTCGGACTCCATGGCCGTCAGGGCCGGCTCCTGGGCGCTGAACGGACGAGACCACCAGGCCACGACCAGCCAGCCCACGGCGCCGACCACCAGCGCCACCGACCCGACGCGACGCCACCCCGTCACCGGCGGTCGCCTCCGCCGATGCAGCCACAGGGCCGCGATGCAGCCCACGACGGTCAGCGCGAGCACGATCGCGTAGGCCGGATGACCGTGCACCACCGCCGGAAGGGCCGTGACCAGCGCCCATCCAACGATGACCAGCCCGATCACCGCCAGGACCCGCGACACCCACATCATGGGCAGATCCTAAGCAGTGCGCACCGACCGACCCGACGTGATCCGACCTGACTGGATCGAGGATCGCAATCGGATCTGGCGCCGAAGACCTCCCTTCACGGCCGCACCTGGCCTATTCTGGGGGGCGGACTGCATCCGCGGCCCGCTTCACCCTCCACCCGGATCGTCCGGCACGTACCTGCCGGTGAAGGGATTGACTGATCATGGCCACTGTGACATTCAAGGGAGCGACCCGGATCTATCCGGGGTCGACCAAGCCCGCGCTGGACAAGTTGAACCTCGAGGTCAAGGACCAGGAGTTCCTGGTCCTGGTCGGACCCTCGGGCTGTGGGAAGTCGACCTGCCTGCGGATGCTCGCGGGGCTCGAGGAGGTCAACGAGGGCTCGATCTACATCGGCGATCGTGATGTGACCAACCTGGCCCCGAAGGACCGAGACATCGCGATGGTGTTCCAGTCCTACGCCCTCTACCCGCACATGACGGTGCGGGAGAACATGGGCTTCGCGCTGCAGATCGCCGGCATGGACAAGAAGGAGATCGAGACCCGCGTCCAGGAGGCCGCCAAGATCCTCGACCTCGAGCCCTACCTGGAGCGCAAGCCCAAGGCGATGTCCGGTGGGCAGCGCCAACGTGTGGCCATGGGCCGGGCGATCGTGCGCAACCCGCAGGTGTTCCTCATGGACGAGCCGCTGTCGAACCTGGATGCCAAGCTCCGGGTCCAGACCCGCACCCAGATCGCCAAACTCCAGCGCGACCTCGGCGTCACCACCGTCTACGTCACCCACGACCAGACCGAGGCCATGACCATGGGCGACCGGATCGCCGTGCTCAAGGACGGCATCCTCATGCAGGTCGGTACCCCGCAGGAGCTCTACGACACCCCCAACAACGTCTTCGTCGCCGGCTTCATCGGCTCCCCGGCCATGAACATCATCGAAGTCCCCCTGGTCGACGGCAAGGTACGCCTGGGGAACAAGGCCGTCGACATCCCCGAAGCCCCCGCAGCCGAGCTGACCAGTCGCGGACGCAAGTCCGTGATCCTGGGCATGCGCCCCGAGGACCTGCGCGTCACCGACAGCGAGACAGCCTGGCCCGTCGAGGTCCTCATCGTCGAGGGCCTGGGTGCGGACGCCTACGTCTACACCGAGCTCCAACTCCCCGGCGGAACCACCCAGCAGGTCGTCGTCCGCACCGACGGCCGCCAGATCCCGTCCCGCGGAGCCACGCTGAACATCGAGGCCATCCCCCACCACGTCCACCTCTTCGACCCCGAGACCGGTGAACGCCTGGCGTACTGAGCAGGCACCAGCCACCGATCAGGAGCGCCCCGATGCCGCTGCGCGCCACGGCCACGGCGGCGGAGCCTGACCTGCTGTTCCTGCCCTGGGGCATTGCCCTGGAGCAATGGCCCGCTGAGGACACCGTGGCGCTGCCGCGCGGCATCTCCCGGCACACGGTGCGGTTCGTTCGCGTCAACGGGGCGGTCTACGCGGTCAAGGAGATCGAGGAGTCCTACGCGCGGCGCGAGTACGCATTGCTGTTCGACCTCCGCCGGCTCGGCGCCCCGTGCGTCGAGCCGGTCGGGGTCATCGCCGGGCGGGTGGACCCCGACGGTGAGGACCTTCCGGCAGCACTGATCACCCGCCACCTGTCGTTCTCCCTGCCCTACCGGGCGCTGGTCAAGCCCACACTGGGCGCCGACACATGGGAGCGGCTCCTCGATGCCCTGGTCCTGCTCATCGTTCGCCTGCACCTGCTCGGGTTCGCGTGGAACGACTGCTCGCTGTCGAACACGCTGTTCCTGCGCGATGCGGGGGCGTTCTCGGCCCACCTGGTCGATGCTGAGACCGGCGAGCTGCACGAGTCGCTGTCGCGCGGCCAGCGGGCCTACGACATGGACACCGCGGCCATGAACGTCATGGGGGAGCTCATGGACCTGCAGGCCGGCGGGATGGTCCCCGATTCGCTGGACCCCGCCGAGGTCGGTGCCGACTTCCAGCGTCGCTACGACCACCTGTGGATGACCCTCACCGACGCGGTGACCGTGTCGAGCACGGATCGCCACCAGATCCACACACTGCTGCGCACCCTCAACGGGCTGGGCTTCGACGTGGCCGAACTCACCGCCGACTCCACCGACGGTGGCTCCGCCATCCGGGTTCGTCCCAAGGTCGTCGACGCGGGGCACCACCGCCGCCGCATGCTGCACCTGACGGGCCTGGAGATGCACGAGAACCAGGCGCGGCGGCTGCTCAACGATATCGACTCCTACCGGTACGTGGCCGGGATCGACCACGACGAGCACGCCGCGGCCCGCCGCTGGGTGACCGAGGTGTACGAGGGTGTCCTGGGTCGGATCCCCCACGACCTGCGCAGCAAGTTCGAGGGCCCGGAACTCGTCCACGAGGTACTCGCCCACCGCTGGTACAGCTCGGAGCGCGCGGGTGCGGATGTTGGCCTCGAGGCGGCCACCGACGACTACGTGACCACGGTCCTGCGGGGCAAGCCCGACGAGGCCGCGGTCCTCGGCCCGCCGGTGGACAACCCAGACAGGGAAGACGACGTGGACGCGTCCGCCCCGTGAGCTCTCCGGACCTGTCTGCATGGACGGGGTGCCCTGCTCCCGAGAGGCTGGTCCTTGAGGGCCGATACGCCCACCTTGAGCCGTTGCGCGACGAGCACGCCGCCGACCTGTTCGCATCCACCCTCGGGCGCCCGGAGCTGTTCGCCCACCTGCACGACCATCCCCCTGCTGACGAGTCCGCCGTGCGCAGCTGGATCGAGCGGACGAACGCGAACCCGGACCTCATCATGTGGGCTGTCGTCGACCGCACCTCGGAGCGGGCCGGGGGACGGCAGGCACTCATGCGCATCGACGCCGCCAACGGGGTCGTCGAGCTCGGCCACATCCTCTGGGGCGCTGGGGTGGCGCAGACCCGGCTGGCCACCGAGGCCTTCGCCCTGCACGCAGGCTACGTCTTCGAACAGCTCGGATACCGACGGCTCGAGTGGAAGTGCGACAGCGCGAATGCAGCGTCGCGTCGGGCAGCCCGGCGCTTCGGGTTCAGTGAGGAAGGCGCGTTCGCCCAGCACCAGGTGGTCAAGGGCCGCAACCGCGACACCACCTGGTTCGCCGTCCTGGACCGTCAGTGGCCGGCCATCCGGTCGAGGGTGGATCACTGGCTCCAGCCCGACAACTTCGACGCCGAGGGCCAGCAGCTCACCCCGCTCGCGCGCGTCTGACTGCTACCCCCCGGGGCCGGCTACCTGGGGGGCGGACCGTTTGCGAACGCCCAGAGCAGGACCTCGCCGAACCGCGCCCCCCAGGCGAGCTCGTCATGCGCAGCCCCGGGGATGATCCGGGAGACCACCTGCGCCGGTGGACGCACCGAGTTTGCGACCGCGGCGGTCGTGGCGGCAAGGCTCTCCACCACCCGGCTGGGGTGGTCGATGTAGGACAGCTCCTCCGCGTCGCCCATGTCCAGGTACGCCCACGTCCCCGGCTCGAAACCCGCGTGGACGAGGTGATCGCGCAGCTCATGACCGGCCATCGGCTCGTCGAGGACGATCGGCGAGAACGCCAGGAGCCGTCCGAACAGCTCGGTGTGCCGTGACCCCACGTACAGCGTCATATATCCGCCCATCGACGACCCCGACAACCCCACACGGGCGCGGTCGTGGGCGACCCGGTAGGTCGTCTGGACGAAGGGGATCACCTGCTCGACGAGGAAGTCCGCGGTCGCGGCCCCGTCGGCCACCACCGGAGTCCCCTCGAGCATCCAGTCCCAGGCGGTGTACTCCGCGTACCGCGCCCACAGCCCGTCCGGGGAGTCGATCCCGACCACGACCACCCCGGGGAAGCGCCCGGCGTCGACCAACTCCTCGATGGTCTCGTCGATCTCCCACTCCATGCCGTAGGCCGTCGTGGTGCGGTCGAAGAGGTTCTGCCCGTCGAACATGTAGAGCACCGGGTAGTCATGTCCGGACTGCTCGTACCCCGGCGGCAGGTAGATCCGGACCGCGCGCCGCCGGCCGTCCCGCATCAGGTGGGTGACGTCCACGCGCCCGGTGATGGTCGAGCGCCACGCGGGCAGGTCCGCCGATCCACCACGCCCCACCACCATCCCCGCAGGCTACCGCGGCCCACCCCGCGGTTTGCTCCAAGAATGCGGCCACAGACGCGCCTCAGACTTGACGCAAGCACGTCTCCGCGCGCGCAAACGTGGATCGAATCGATCGGAGCCACGCGGCCGACGGGGCCCGGTCAGCGGCGCGCGGTGGCCACCGCGTACAGCGCGACGCCCGCGGCTACCCCGGCGTTCAGGGACTCGGTGGCGGCGTCCATCGGGATCGCCACGAGGTGGTCGCAAGTCTGGGACACCAGGTGCCCCAGGCCCTTGCCCTCGCTGCCCACGACGATGACCATCGGGCCGCTGGTGATCGCCGGGTCGAGGTCGGGCAGCTCCACCCCGCCTCCCATTGCCAGGCCGATGACGGTCGCGCCGGACTTCTGAGCAGCCACCAGCCATCGCACGAGGTTGGTGGCGCGGGCCACCGGGACCCGCGACGCTGCCCCGGCCGAGGTCTTCCAGGCCGAGGCCGTCATCCCCGCCGCGCGCCGCTCCGGGATCACCACGCCGTGCGCGCCGAACGCGGCGGCCGAGCGGACCACCGCTCCGAGGTTGCGCGGGTCGGTGACCCCATCGAGGACGACGAGCAACGGCTGGTCACCGGACTTGAAGGCCTCGGCGAGGAGGTCCTCGGGATCGGCGTACTTGTAGGGCGGGACCCGCAGCACGATGCCCTGGTGGACCGCACCGTCGCTGAGCCGGTCGAGATCACCGCGCGTGGTCTCCAGCAGCGGGATGCCCCGACCCACCGCCAGCTTCATCGCGTCCCGCACACGGTCGTCGGCGTCGAGGTACTGCTGCACGTGCAGGGCCGACGCGGGGATGCCCGCCTGCAGCGCCTCGAGCACGGAGTTGCGGCCGGCCACCGACTCGTTGGCCGTCTTCTTGCCGCCGCGCCCGGAGCCTGGCTTCGCGCCGCCGCGGCCACCTGACGCCTTGGACGCATGCTTCTCAGCCGAGCGCGCGCGCCGGTACGCCGTGTGCCCGGGTCGCTCCTCAGCCTTCGGCGTCGGACCCCGACCCTCGAGCTTCTGCCGCGGCTGACCGCCCGACCCGACGACCTGACCCTTCTTCGTCCCCGGCTTGCGGGTCGCCCCACGCCGTTGGGAATTGCCTGCCATCACGCCTCCAGTGACCAGCGCGGACCGTCAGGGGTGTCCTCGATGAGGACACCTGCGGACCGAAGTGAGTCGCGCACCGCGTCCGCGGCTGCGAAGTCCCGCGCTTCCCGAGCAGCCTGCCGAGCCGCCAGGCGTTGCTTGATGAGCGCGTCGAGGGCGTCGTGGGCCGCATCGGAGGAACCCGTGTCCCCCGCCCAGATCGGGTCGAGGGGATCCACTCCGATGATGCCCAGCATCCCGCGCACCGACCCGAGCCGAGTCGCCAACTCGGCGTCCGAGCTCGTGCGATCGGCGAGCATCCGGTTGCCCTCGGAGACCGTCTCGTGGACGACCGCCAGGGCGGCCGGAACGCCGAGGTCGTCGTCCATCGCGGCGACGAACGCCTCGGGGAGGCGATCGGCGACCGTGACCGGGTCGCCGGCACCCACCCGCTCGACGGCGCGCTGGACGAAGCCCTCGAGCCGCCGGTAGCCGGCCGCTGCGTCGGCCAGGGCACCCTCGGAGAACTCGATGTGCGAGCGGTAATGCGCCGACCCGAGGTAGTAGCGCAGCTCCACGGGTCGCACGCGCTTGACCACCTCGGTGACCAGCAGCGAGTTGCCCAGGGACTTGCTCATCTTCTCCCCGGAGGTGGTCACCCAGGCGTTGTGCATCCAGTACTGGGCGAAGCCGTCGCCCACCGCCCGCGACTGGGCGATCTCGTTCTCGTGGTGCGGGAAGACGAGGTCCAGGCCACCGCCGTGGATGTCGAAGGCGCTGCCCAGGTACATCCCGGCCATCGCGGAGCACTCCAGGTGCCAGCCGGGACGGCCGACCCCCCACGGCGTCTCCCACCCGGGGCCACCGTCACGGGTGCCCTTCCACAGTGCGAAGTCCCGGACGTCTCGCTTGCGTGCGTTCGGGTCCGCATCCTCGGCCGGCTGCATGTCGGCGATCCGCTGCCCGGACAGCGCCCCGTACTCCGGGAACGAGCGCACGTCGAAGTACACGTCACCATCGGAGGCATAGGCATGGCCCGAGTCGATCAGCCGCTGCATCAGGGTGATCATCGCCGGGACGTGACCCGTGGCCCGGGGCTCGAGCGTGGGCGCGAGGCATCCGAGCACCGAGTACGCCTCGGCGAACGCCCGCTCGTAGTGCGCCGCGACGGCCCACCACGGCCGCGACTCCGCGATCGCCCGGGCCAGGATCTTGTCGTCGATGTCGGTGACGTTGCGCAGGAAGGTCACGTCGTACCCAGAGGCGGTCAACCAGCGCCGGAGGATGTCGAAGCTCACCCCGGAGCGGATGTGGCCGATGTGCGGCGCGGACTGCACGGTGGCCCCGCAGACGTACACCGACACCCGACCCGCTTCGAGGGGGACGAAGTCGCGCGTGCTGCGCGTGGCGGTGTCGTGCAGTCTCAGGCTCACCCGGAGGATTCTACCGGGCAGCCACCCCCCGACCGGGCCGGCAGACGTGCGGTGGGACTGCGCCCACGACTCTCCCGGCCAAGCCTCGCGCCCGTTCGCGTCGACCAGCGAGGTTCAAGGGCAGGGGGTCACGGAACTCGCGGGTGGTCCTGTCGAAAGGTGCCGGTCGCGACGCACCAGTTCGGCGCGAACGGGCGCGGGGTTGGCCGCGACAACCTCAGAACGGTCGGTACGCGGACCAGAACGACGCGAACGGGCGCGAGGATGCGGCAATCCATCCGGAGGGGAGGTCATCCGGAGGGGAGGTCATCTGGCGGGGAGGACCAGAGCTGTGGCCAGTGCTGCGATGCCCTCACCGCGGCCGGTCAGGCCCAGCCCGTCGGACGTGGTCGCGGACAGTCGGACGGTCGCACCGCCGAGCGCCGCCGACAGGGCCGCCTCGCCCTCCGTCCGGCGAGGCCCGATCTTGGGGCGGTTGCCGATCACCTGCACGGCCACATTGCCGATCGTGAATCCGGCAGCGGTGAGGCGGTGCAGCGTCTCGGCGAGCAGTGCCGCGCCCGATGCCCCCGCCCACTGCGGATCGGCGGTCCCGAAGTTGGACCCGAGGTCCCCCAGGCCGGCAGCGGAGAGCAGGGCGTCGCAGATCGCATGCGCGGCGACATCGGCGTCGGAGTGCCCGGCGAGGCCGTTCTCCCCCGGCCACACCAGGCACGCCAGGGCGAGCTCGCGGCCCTCGCTGGGGTCGGCGTACGGGTGCACGTCCACCCCGATCCCGACCAACGGCGAAACGGTCATCGCTCTGCCTCCCCGGCAACATTTGCCGCAGGGACGTTCCCCGCGGGGCCGGCGCCGCGGGCGTCTGCACCCCTGGTGTCGGCGGCCCCGGTCTCAGCGGCTCCCATGGTCGCGGCCCTGGTGTCCGCACCCCTGGGGTCGGCGACCCCCGTGCCGGCGGCCCCGGCGAGGATCGCCCCCGCCAGCAGCAGGTCCTGCGCAGTGGTCACCTTGAACGCCCTGGGGTGCCCGGGGACCAGCACGACCGGCAGGCCGAGTGCCTCGACCATCCCGGCGTCATCGGTCGCCCCGGGGTCGCCGGCGGCATGGGCGCGGCGCAGGACCTCGGCGCGGAACCCCTGCGGGGTCTGGACAGCCCGCAGCGACGCTCGGTCGATCGTGCGCGACCCGCCGTCGGCAGCGACCTCGCGGATCGTGTCCACGACGGGCGCGCCCGGGACCACCGCCACCGCCCCGGCCAGCACCGCGTCGATCACCTCGGCCACCACCTCGACCGGGACCAGGCATCGGGCTGCGTCGTGCACGAGCACGACGTCGAACTCCTCGGGCACGACGGTCAGGGCCAGCGAGACGGACTGCGCCCGGGTCGCCCCGCCGGTGACGGCGACCACCGGGACACCCCCGGACTGCACGGCCGCCGCCGCAGCGATCGCGTCCTCCAGGCCCTCGGGTGCAGCCAGGACGACCAGCCCGACCCGGGGGTCGGCGACCAACGCGCGCACCGCGTGGGCGAGGATCGGCTCGCCCGCGAGCAGGGCCATGGCCTTCGGGACGCCCGCGCCCAACCGCTCACCCGCGCCGGCGGCCGGGACGATCGCGACGACGACGGGTTCCACGGAGGTCACGCTACCGACACGAACGCCCACCGGCCGGGTTCGGCGGTGGGCGTCGCATGATCGGACGGATCAGGACTGCAGGACCTCGTCGAGGATGGCCTCAGCCTTGTCCTCGTTGGTGTGCTCGGCCAGGGCCAACTCGCTGACCAGGATCTGGCGCGCCTTGCTCAGCATCCGCTTCTCGCCCGCGGACAGCCCGCGCTCGCGCTCACGGCGCCACAGGTCGCGGACGACCTCGGCCACCTTGATCACGTCGCCGGAGGCCAGTTTCTCGAGATTCGCCTTGTAGCGGCGCGACCAGTTGGTCGGCTCCTCGGTGTACGGCTGGCGCAGCACGTCGAAGACCCGATCCAGGCCCTCGGCGTTCACGACGTCACGGACGCCGACGAGGTCGACATTGTCTGAGGGGACCCGGACCGTCAGGTCACCCTGGGCCACGCGCAGGACCAGATACTCCCGGTCGACCCCCTTGATGGAACGGACCTCGATGGACTCGATGAGCGCGGCCCCGTGGTGGGGATACACAACGGTGTCGCCAACCTTGAACGTCATATGTGCGCCAGACCCCTTCCGGTGGACTCCCAGTCTAACACGCCGGGGTAGGGGGGCCTGTGACCGTGATCACCCGATAGGGTGCCCCACGTGATTCGCTCCCGTGCTGCAGTTGCCCTTGCCGTCAGCCTCCTGGCCGTGCTGCCGACTGCCGGCTGCTACCAGGGCTTCGAGGGCACAGTGAACACCCAGGGACCCACCGGCAACGGCACCGACTTCCTCGTCGGGCCGGACATCAAGGTGCAGGACGCCACCCTCGTGACCGGGCCGGAGGGGCAGAGCGGCGTCGCCTCGTTGGTCATGACGATCGTCAACGAGGGAGAGCTCCCCGACGCGCTGGTGAAGGTGACCACGGAGCCGGCGACGACGTCCTCGCAGAAGACCCCGATCGCAGTGCGGTCCGGCAACTCGGTCCAGGTCGGCGGCCCGGCGCAGGACCAGGTCGTGCTGACCGGGCTGAAGGTGACGCCGGGCTCGTACGCGACCGTGACCTTCAGCTTCGAGCGCGCGGGGTCCGAGACCCGCAACGTGGCAGTCGTCCCGGCGGTCGGCTACTACGAGGGCTACGGCCCGGCAGCTGCGCTGAAGTAGCCCACAGGGCCGCACCGACGCGGGACAGCCCCCGCGTCACCCCCACCCCGGCAGGCGCCTGGATCAGGCCTCGAACTTGTACCCGAGGCCGCGCACCGTCAACAGGTGCACCGGGTTCGCCGGGTCTGACTCGACCTTGGCCCTCAGTCGCTTGACGTGCACGTCGAGGGTCTTGGTGTCCCCGACGTAGTCCGATCCCCAGATCCGGTCGATGAGCTGACCCCGGGTCAGGACCCGGCCCGAGTTGCGCACGAGGTACTCCAGCAGGTCGAACTCCTTGAGCGGCATGCTCACGGCCTGGCCGTTGACCAGCACCTGGTGGCGCTCCGGGTCGATCCGTACCGGTCCGGACTCCACCACGGGGCTGTCCTCGAACTCCTCGACGTTGCGGCGCAGGACAGCTCGGATGCGGGCGACCAGCTCGCGGCTGGAGAACGGCTTGGTCACGTAGTCGTCCGCACCGAGCTCGAGGCCCAGCACCTTGTCGATCTCGGAGTCCTTGGCCGTGACCATGATGATCGGCACCCGTGACTTCGCCCGGATGGTGCGGCACACGTCAGTGCCCGACATCCCGGGCAGCATGAGGTCCAGGAGGACGAGGTCGGCGGGCTCACGGTCGAACTGCGCCAGGGCATCAGGTCCGGTCGTGGCGACCGAGACGGCGAAGCCCTCCTTGCGCAGCATGAAGCTCAGGGCATCGGAGAACGACTCCTCGTCCTCGACGACCATGATCCTGGTCACTGCTCCTCCTCGATGATCGGCGTGCTCGTTCGGGGCCGGCCGGCTCGGGACGCAGCCTTCTTGGCTGCCTTCTCCGTCAGGACCGGCAGGCGGATGGTGAAGGTCGATCCCTCGCCCACCTTGGACCACACATCGCAGTCCCCCCCGTGGTTGGCGCACACGTGCTTCACGATGGCCAGGCCCAGGCCGGTCCCGCCGGTGTCCCGCGACCGCGCCGGGTCCACGCGGTAGAACCGCTCGAAGATCCGGTCGAGCTCGGCCGTCGGGATGCCGCGGCCCTGGTCGGTGACGGCGATTGTGACCGAGCCGTCCGCGATCCCGGTGGTGACGGCCACCTTGGTCGAGGGCGGGCTGTAGTTGATGGCGTTGACGATGAGGTTCCGCACTGCGGTCACCAGCTGCGCCGGGACGCCCTCGACCTGCAGGCCGCCGACCCCACCGCGCAGGAACGCGATCTCCTTGTCCTGAGCCAGCGACCGGGCGTCATCGCAGGCCTGCGCCACGATCTCGTCGACGTCCACTGCGGCTGTGGGTTGCAGGGGTTCGACGCCCTCCAGTCGGGAGAGGTCCATCAGGTCGTTGAGCAGCGAGTTCAGCCTGCGGGTCTCGGCCAGCATCCGCGCGGAGAAGCGCTCGACAGCCTGCGAGTCGTCCTGGGCCTCGTGCACCGCCTCGGCCAGGAGCGCCAGGGCGCCGATGGGAGTCTTGAGCTCGTGGCTGACGTTGGCCACGAAGTCGCGCCGCGCATGGTCGAGGCGCTCGGCCTCGGTGATGTCGTCGACGAGGACGAGTGCCGAGCCATCGGTCATCGGGGCGACCCGTACGCGCAGCCGGACACCCGCCTGCCTTCGGCCCGGGCGCCGAACTGTGAGGTCACGGGCGGAGGGCTGGTCGGAGGCCCGCGAATGCTGGACCATCCTGGCGATCTCCGGGGTGTTCACCGCCCCCCGCCGCACCACCCGCAGGGCCTCGAGAGAGGGGTGCGCCCACACAACCCGGTCAGCAGGGTCGATCCAGAGGGCGGGGGTGCTCAGGACTCCCAGCAGCCGGGTGAGGTCCACCGGGATGTCCGTGGCTGTGGCGTCGAGCCGGGTACCGCTCGCGGCACCGGGCTGGTCCCGGCGGGCGACCGGGGAGTCCCCAGCCTCTCCCACAGACCCACCCACGGGCCTGGCACTGCCACGTCCCCGGGAGGGCAGGAGGGACGCACCGACCGCGGGCACGCCGAACAGGGCCCGCCTGCTGGCCGGCTCCTCGGAGCGCGCGCGTCGGTGCTCGTTCGCCACGTGAGTCAGGATAGGGCTGCGTCGGATTCGCGCGGCCTGCTCAGGCGGCGCGGCTGCCCCTATTCATCCCCCGGGTGCGGATTGTTCACTGTCCGCTCACTGCGGCGCCACGTCAGTAGGGTGCAGTGCAGGTCAGCGCATCTAGACTGCCACTTGGAGGACATCATGCGTGCAGCATTCCACGATCAACTCGACGAGATCAGCGATCTCCTGGCTGAGATGGCCCTCGCGGCCGGGGCAGCGATGAACCAGGCGACGCAGGCCCTGCTGAACGCGGACCTCACGACGGCCGAGGCCGTCATCTCCGGCGACGACCACCTCGACGAGCTCACGAGCGAGGTCGAGCGGCGCTGCTACGACGCCGCCGCCCTGCAGCAGCCGGTGGCCACGGACCTGCGGATCGTGATCGGGTCCCTGCGCATCTCCTCATCCCTGGAGCGGATGGGCGACCTTGCCGTCCACGTCGCGAAGCAGGCGAGGTTGCGCTACCCGGACTCCAGCATCCCGAGCGAGCTTCGCGCCCAGTTCGCACAGATGGGCGGGCTCGCCGACGCGATCGTGGCCAAGACCGCCACCGTCATCTCGACCAAGGACGTCAGCCTCGGCCCGGACATCGAGCGCTACGACTCGGAGATGGACCGCCTGCATCGTGAGATGTTCACGTCGGTGCTCTCCCCGTCGTGGTCCCACGGCGTGGAGGCCGCCATCGACGCGACCCTCCTCTCGCGCTACTACGAGCGCTACGCCGACCACGCCGTGAGCATCGCCCGTCGGGTGATGCACGTGGTGACTGGTGAGCCGTACGCCGACACGACCCTGGAGGCCCCCGTCGGGCAGTGAGGGCCGGCAACGACCGCTGGCCTGACCGGCGCCGGTCGGGAACCGACTTGCCCCGGATCGCACCCTCCGCGATGGTTGTAGCCGTGGAAGCCGCCCTGCCCCTGCGTCGTCATCCGCGGCGCGTCGCGATGCTCAGCGTGCACACCTCCCCGCTGGACCAGCCGGGCACCGGTGACGCCGGCGGGATGAACGTGTACATCGCCGAGGTCGCCACCCGACTTGCCCAGCGCGGCACCGAGGTCGAGGTCTTCACCCGCGCCACCTCCAGCGACCTGCCTGCCACCGTGCAGATGGCCCCGGGGGTCCAGGTGCACAACGTGGTTGCCGGCCCGTTCGAGGGCCTGCCCAAGGAGGACCTCCCCGGGCAGCTGTGCGCCGTCACCGCTGGAGTCCTGCGCAAGGAGGCCGCCCGGCGCGAGGGCTGGTACGACCTGATCCACTCGCACTACTGGCTGTCCGGGCAGGTCGGATGGCTGGCCAAGGAGCGGTGGGGAGTGCCGCTGGTGCACACCATGCACACCATGGGCCGGGTGAAGAACCTGAGCCTTGCCCCCGATGACCGCGCCGAGCCCGCGCTGCGGATCATCGGCGAGCAGCAGGTGGTCGACGCCGCGGATCGACTGGTCGCCAACACGCAGGCGGAGCGCTCCGACCTGGTGTCGCTGTACGACGCCGACCCCCGTCTGGTGGACGTGGTGCTTCCCGGGGTCGATCTGGTCGCCTTCCACGATCGCGATCGTGACGCCGCCCGAGCGGCGCTGGGCTACCGCCCCGACGAGCTCGTCGTCCTGTTCGTCGGTCGGATCCAGCCGCTGAAGGCTCCAGACCTGCTGGTGCGCGCGATGGCAGGGCTCGCCCTGGCCGACCCCGCCCTGGCCTCACGGGTGCGCCTGGAGTTCTGCGGCGGCCCGTCCGGGACGGGCACCGAGCATCCCACAGCGCTGGCCGACCTGGCCGCAGAGCTGCGCGTGCCCGCCGCGTTCCACGCCCCGACCGACCGGACCCGGCTCCGCCAGCGCTACGTGGCGGCCGACCTCGTCGTCGTGCCGTCGCACTCCGAGTCATTCGGGCTGGTGGCCGTCGAGGCCCAGGCCTGCGGGACCCCCGTGCTGGCGGCGAACGTCGGCGGCCTCCCGGTTGCCGTCCACGATCGCGTCTCCGGGATCCTTGTGGACGGCCACGAGCCCGACGTGTGGGCCGCTGCCCTGCGCCGGGTGCTGGCCGACGACGCCCTGCGTGCCCGCCTGGCCGCCGGTGCCCGGGTGCACGCCGAGACGTTGTCGTGGGACGCGACGGTCGACGGGCTGCTCACCAGCTACGCGACTGCCCTGGCTGCTCCCCGCGACGCCCTGGGCAGGGCCGTGTGATGCACCGACAGGGCACCGTGGCCAACCAGCTGGCCGACCTGCTCGAGGCCGAGGGCCTGGAGCACGAGCGCCCCGAACCGCACCGCTTCGTCATCGTCCTGCCCGGGCGGGCGAAGCTGCGCACGACCGTCAGCATGGCCGTCGGCGCACAGGCCCTGACGATCAACGCGTTCGTGGCCCGGCGCCCGGATGAGAACGCCGAGGCGGTCTACCGCTGGCTGCTGCAGCAGAACACCCGGATGCTGGGCGTGGCGTTCGCCCTGGACAGCCTCGGGGACATCTATCTGGCCGGACGGGTCCCGGTCGCAGGCCTCGGCCCGGAGGATCTCGACCGGCTGCTCGGCTCCGTGCTGCGCGCATCCGACGAGTCGTTCAACACGATCCTGCGTCTGGGCTTCGCCACCGCGATCCGTCGCGAACGGGCATGGCGGGAGTCCCGCGGCGAGTCGACAGCCAACCTCGAGGCGTTCGCCGACCTCGGTCCCGAACCCAGCGCCGGCTGACGCAGCACCCGCTGCCCACCAGGGGCGGGGTCGCCGCCCACGGTTCACCCTGTGGCCATCCGCTCGCCGCGCGAGGGGTGGGTCGGCTGGGCCAGTATTGCCGCCATGACCTACACCCTGATCCTGCTCCGCCATGGCGAGAGCGAGTGGAACGCACTGAACCTGTTCACCGGATGGGTCGACGTGAACCTGACCGCCAAGGGCGAGGCCGAGGCCGTCCGCGGCGGCCAGATGCTCCTCGAGCAGGGCATCCTCCCCGACGTCGCGCACACCTCGCTGCAGAAGCGTGCGATCCGCACCACGCAGATGGCACTGGAGAACTGCGAGCGGCACTGGGTCCCGGTGCGCCGGTCGTGGCGGCTCAACGAGCGGCACTACGGCGCCCTGCAGGGCAAGGACAAGAAGGAGACCCTGCAGAAGTACGGCGAGGAGAAGTTCACCGAGTGGCGCCGCTCGTACGACGTCCCGCCGCCGCCGATCGACCCCGAGGACGAGTACGCCCAGACCCACGACCCCCGCTACGCCGACCTCGCCCCTGAGATCCGGCCCGCAGCGGAGTGCCTCAAGGACGTCGTGACCCGCATGCTCCCCTACTGGTACGACGGCATCGTCCCGGACCTGCGGGTCGGGCGCACGGTGCTCGTGGGCGCGCACGGCAACTCCCTGCGCGGCCTGGTCAAGCACCTTGAGGGGATGAGCGACGAGGCGGTCATCAAGCTGAACATCCCCACGGGGATCCCGCTGGTGTACCGGCTCGACGAGGACCTGCGCCCCACGGTTCCCGGCGGTGAGTACGTGGACCCGGAGGCGGCTGCCGCAGCGGCTGCCGCAGTGGCCAACCAGGGCAAGTAGGTCCGCCGACGGGGGAAGTTCGCAGGCCCGGGCGAGGTGATCGCGCCCGGGCCTGCGGCCTGTTCTGAGGAGGTACCCGTGAAGGCTGTCATCGCCGACCAGTACGGTGCGCCGGCGCAGCTGCGCATCGGCGAGGTGGATCGCCCCGTGCCCGGCGAGGGGCAGGTCCTGATCCGCGTGCACGCAGCCTCCGTGCATGCCGACGTCTGGCACATGGTCCGCGGAGTGCCCTACGTCCTGCGCCTCATGGGTGGGGGCCTGCGTCGCCCCGCCGAACCCATCCCGGGCACCGATGCCGCGGGCGTGGTCGAGGCGCTGGGCCCGGGAACGTCGCGCTTCGGCGTCGGCGACCCGGTGTTCGGCGAGGTCGTCGAGGGATTCCAGTGGCGAAACGGTGGGACGTTCGCGGAGTACGTGAACGCGCCCGAGGCCGCGCTCGAACGCATCCCTGACGGGGTCTCGTTCGTTGACGCCGCCGCGATCCCGACCTCCGCGCTGATCGCGCTGTTCTCGATCCGCACGGAGGCCAAGGTGCGCCCGGGTGAGCGCGTGCTGGTCAACGGTGCGGCGGGTGCGGTCGGGCAGTTCGCGGTCCAGATCGCCCAGGTGGACGGAGCGCACGTCACGGCGGTCGAGCGCGCCGATCGACTGGACCTGCTCGCGCAGGTCGGTGCCGATGAGGTGATCGACGGAACGGCCACCGACTACACCACAGGCCCTGGGCGCTACGACGTGGTGATCGACATCCCCGGAAACCGGCCGTTCTCCCATGTTCGCCGGATCCTCACCGACACGGGCCGGTACCTGCTGATCGGCCACGATCGGTATGGCGCCGGCGGCCATCGCTGGCTGGGCAGCATCCCGCGTGTGTTCGCACTGACGGCACGATCTGCGTTCAGCGGGCAGGTGCCCCGACCGACGTTCTCCGGTCCGGGGCCCGATGCCATGGCCGTGCTGGCCCAGATGGTGGCCTCGGGCTCGATCCACCCGGTCGTGGGCCGAACCTTCCCGTTGGACGAGGCCGTGGCGGCCCTGGAGCACCTGGAGTCCGGCCAGGCGCGGGGGAAAGTGGTCCTGACCATGGTGGGTCCGCCCGACTGATCCCGCCAGGGTCAGACCGGATGCCGACCCGCATTCTCAGACCGATCTGTCCCGCCTCACTCAGTGCGGCGCGACCAGGGACCAGGGGACGGTCAGCTCACCCAGCCGCCACCGGGCAGGCCCGTCGCGCAGGGGCACCCCGTCGTCCGCGAGCATGCCCAGGGACGCCTGCCAGCGCTGGCGCGGACCGAAGACTCCCTGAGGTGCGGCGCGGTCCCATGCCCGGTCCAGGTCAGCGAGCAGCTGGTGGATGCCCTGGCCCGGGACGTTGTGGTGGATCAGCGCCTTCGGCAGCCGCTCGGCCACCTGGCCCGGTCGCGCCAGGGTGCGCAGGTCCACGCTGAGGGTCAGGGTCTCCGGGACCGGAGGGCTGCCGTCGGAGGGGACCGCGGTGGTCACGGACCGCGCCGGGACGGCCACCCAGGCCGCGAGCCTGCCCAGCTCGTCACAGGTCCCCTCCACGAGCAGGCCGCCCGCCTCGAGCCGTCCCGTCATCCTCGCCCAGGCACCGGCCACCTCGGACGCGTCGTACTGGCGCAGGACGTTCGCCGCGCGTATCAGCAGGGGCCGGCGACCACTGAGCAACGGCACCTCGAACCCGCCCCGGACGAACCGCACCCCCGGCCGGGCCATCGCCTCGGCGGCCGCGACCCGGTCAGGGTCGATCTCGATACCGACCACGTCGATCGCCGGGTGCAGGCGAAGCAGGCGGTCGGCGAGCTCCAGCGTGGTGATCGGCGATGCGCCGTACCCGAGGTCCACCACCGTCGGGGCCGGATGTGCGCGCAGGGCCGGACCCATGCGATGGGCGATCCAGCGGTCGAAGCGGCGCAGGCGGTTGGGGTTGGTCGTGCCCCGGGTGATCGTGCCCTGCGCTCGGCCGCCGCTCGGGATCATGGCGCCCCGAAGGGTCAGCGTCCGCTGGTGATCTCGATGATCCGCGGCCGGATGTCGAGCAGGTAGACCGAGGCGATCACGATCGAGGCGATGCCCAGGATGCCGATCGGGCTGAACATCGCGAGCGAGACCAGTGTGGCACCGCCGGTCAGGGCCAGCCACAGCCCCTTGGACTGCCGCCCGATGGCCGGGAAGGCGTCGGGCCGGGTCCGCAGGGCGTGGACGAAAGCCCAGGCCGAGCCGACCAGCGTGGCGATGTCGATGGCCCAGAGGATCGCGGTCGTCAGCGTGTTCATGGCAACAAGCGTAGGTGACGCAGCCCACGTGAGCCATCTCACGCCCGGACCGCTTGCTATCCGCTTGCAATTGCAAGCACCCCGGGCGGATACTTGATGTGTGGCCAAGATCGACGCAACGAAGCTCGGGGAGTACATCCGCGAACAGCGGGGTGCTGCCCAGATCTCGATGCGCCAGCTGGCCAAGGCCGCGGACGTCTCCAACCCCTACCTGAGCCAGGTGGAGCGGGGACTGCGCAAGCCCAGTGCCGAGATCCTGACCCGGATCGCCTCCGGGCTGCGGATCTCCGCCGAGACGCTGTACGTGCGGGCAGGGCTGCTCGAGGAGCGCAGCGGTGACCTCAAGGTCATCGACGCCATCTCCGAGGACGCCACGCTCACCGAACGGCAGCGCAAGGCCCTGCTGGAGATCTACGCGGCCTTCCAGACCGAGAACTCAGCCCAGCGCCCGCTGGCCGAGGACAACCCCGATGAGGAGAAGCTCATGACTGAGAACACCACCCCCATGACCGACGCCGTCCAGGAGACCCTGGAGACCGCGACGGAGACCGCGACCGCTGCCAAGAAGACCGCCGCCAAGCGGACGACGACCGCCAAGAAGACGGCCGCGAAGAAGACCACGACCGCCAAGAAGGCTGCGACGACCCGGACCACGGCCGCACGCAAGGCTGCCGCTGAGAAGATCGCCCCGAAGCACGAGGGCATGCACATCCCGACCGTGGACGAGGTCCGCGAGCTGGTCGGCAAGATCGATGTCCCGAGCGTTGAGGACCTCCGCGCCCTCGTGACCAAGATCGAGGTGCCCGACCGTGGCCGACGTCCGTGCCGAGGCCGACAAGCTCGTCGCCAAGATCGAGGTGCCCACCGTGGCCGACGTCCGTGCCGAGGCCGACAAGCTCGTCGCCAAGATCGAGCTGCCGACCGTCGCCGACCTGCGCGCCGGGGCCGACAAGCTGGTCGCCAAGGTGGAGCTGCCCAAGGTGGAGCTGCCGACCGTGGCCGACCTGCGCGCCGACGCGACCGACCTGGCCAACGACGCCCAGGAGCAGGCCACCGCGCTCTACCGCAAGGTGCTCGCCACGATCAAGTGACCTCCGCCCGCTGACGCGGGTCGAGTGAGCAGCACTGAGTGACCTGAAGGGGTCCGACCGTCCGGTCGGGCCCCTTCAGCGCGTCCGGGGTTCCGCGCGGCGGTGGGTTCCGCGCGTCGTGGGTTCAGCGGCGTGCCGGCCTCAGATCACGGCCTCCACGACCCCGACGGGCCGCCCGCCACCCAGGATCGGCGGCGGTGAGGCGGCGCCCAGCACCAGGGGGTCGACGCCCAGGTGGCGCAGCAGGGCGACGGCGACCGCAGCCCGGGCACGCTCCGATCCATCGGCGACCTTCAGCGCCCCGGCTCGGCCATCGGGCAGCGCGAACGCGTGGACCGACTCAGCGCCGTCCTTGGCGATGGCCCCGGGCAGGGCCGCTATGAACAGGGTGACGTCTCGGCCGGTTCCCCCCACGTGCTCCGGGTGGGCCGTCATGGCGTGCGCGACCCGCCCCTCGGCGCTGTCCGCGCCGGCCAGGACCATCCGGGAGAACGCCCGGGCCAGCCCGATCAGGCTGATCGCCGCCACCGGCGCGCCGCACCCATCCACACCCGTGGCCACGATCCGCTCTCCTGACAGCCGCTCGATCCCGGCGGCCGTCGCGCGCTGGACCGGGTGATCCACGTTCATGTAGTCGGTCAGCGGGACGCCCAGGGCCAGCGCCGTGCGCAGCATCGCTGCGTGCTTGCCGGAGCAGTTCTGGGTCAGGGAGGTCGGACCGCCGCCAGCACGGATCCACTCCATCTGCGCGGCCGGGGCGTACGGCAGCGCGGGGGTGTTTGCGAGGTCGTCCTCGGTCAGGCCCCCTCCGGCAAGGACCGCGCGTACCGTGTCGAGGTGGAAGGACTCCCCGCTGTGGGAGGCCGCCGCGATGGCCAGTTGCGCCCCCGACAGGTCCAGCCCCGCCTCGACCATGCCGGCCGCTTGCAGCGGCTTGTTGGATGAGCGCGGCAGGACCGGGTCCTCGGGCCGACCCCAGGCCTGCACGACCACCCCCTCGGGATCGACGATCACCGCATGCCCGGCATGCACCGATTCCACCCATCCGTTGCGGGTCACACGGGCGAGGAGCACCTGACCATCCATGGGTGTCCGCACCTATCCCTGCGCCGGGAGGCCGAGCAGCCCCCGCGCCTCGTCCGGCGAGGCGGCCGGACGGAACGCCTCGGCGGCCAGGCGCGCGGCCCGTTCGACCAGCTCGGCGTTGTCCCGGGCAGGCTGCTTGGGACCGTAGGTGAGCGTGTCCTCCATGCCGACCCGCAGGTTCCCGCCCAGCGACAGGGCGGCAAGCATGACCGGCACGCTGGACCGTCCGATCCCGGTGGCCGACCAGGTGGCCGCGGCGGGCAGCATCGCCACGCCCGCGACCAGGGCTTCGGCCGTCCCGGGCATCCCCCCGGGCACCCCCATCACGAAGTCCGCGTGCACGTGCCCGCCGGCGGGTGCCCCGAAGGTGTCCAGCAGGCGGTTCATCGCGGTCACGTGGCCGAGCTCGAACAGCTCGAACTCCGGCAGGATCCCCAGGGCCTGGGTGCGCTGGTACAGCTCGGCGACGAACGGCCATGGATTGGCGAAGACGTCGTCGCCGAAGTTGACGGTCCCGGTGGTCAGCGAGCAGGAGTCCGGAGCGGCGTCGAGGACCGCAAGGCGGGTGTCGAACGGATCGGTCACCGCGCCCCCCGTGGACAGCTGGACGATCAGGTCCGTCGCCTCGCGCACCGCCGCGACCGTCTCGCGCAGGCGGCCGAGGTCGAGGGTCGGCCGGCCGTCGTCGTCCCGGATGTGGAGGTGGATCATCGCAGCGCCCGCGTCCTGACAGGAGCGCGCGGCCGCCACGAGCTCGTCGAGGGTCACTGGGAGAGCGGGATTGGCGTCCTTCTGGCTCTCCGCACCGGTGGGCGCGACCGTGATGAGCGTGGTTGCGGGCATGGCGGCAATCTTGGCACCTGCATGGGCTCAAGACCCACCCGCCCGGATGCCGACGAAACCCCTACACGGTTCCTGCGCGATGAAAGGACCTGGAATGTCCATCGAGTCGTCGTCGCCTGACCGGCTGCCGACGGCCGAGACGATCCTCCGAGACCTCGGCCAGAGCGGTGCCTCCGGGGTGCTCGAGATCAACCACCCCGCGGACGAGATGTCGCATGTCTGGGTCCGGGCGGGGCGCATCTACGCGATGCAGGTGCCCGGCTACCGACCAGCCCTCGGGATCCGCCTGCTCTCCGGCGGGCTGGTCTCCCCCGAGCAGCTGAGTGCGGCCGCGGCCGAGCAGCGCGATCGCTTCCCCGGCCACCTGATCGGCCAGGTCCTCGTCGGCATGGGGTACGTCGACGCGCAGGTCATCGACGCCTTCGTCCGCGACCAGGTGCGTGACCAGGTGGCCGACCTGCTGGACCTCGAGGTGGTCAGCGCCGAGTTCCATCCCGGGCGCCACGTCCGCCAGGACATCATCGAGCCCACCGACATCGACCAGCTCCTCGCCGTCGCCCGGGAGAACCGGGATCGCCGTGCCGAGGTCCTCGAGCGGGTCGGCGGGGCGCACGTGACGCCCGTGCTCGGACCCCCGGGCACCGGACCCGCCCAGACCCCCCTGGGCCCCTACGACTGGGCGCTGCTGTGCCGGGTGGACGGCCGGCGGGACCTCACCGAGCTGGCCCGCGTCTGCGGGTTCACCGTCGTGGAGGCCGCGCAGGTGGTGGCCGACCTGGCGGTGACGGGGCTGCTGGCGATCCCCGCACCCCCACCCGAGGACGAGGCTGCCCTCGCACCCGTGGTGGCCCTGCATCCGACCACCGGGCCCACGGACCCGCAGTGGCGCTTCGACGGCACCGACGCCGGGGAGCCCGATCCTGTGGCCGCGCCCGCCCTCGCGCCCACCCCCGACGTTCCCCCCGCGCGCGCCAGCGAGCTGCTGGCCGAGTTCGGTGGCCTGCTGCGCGACGACCCGGACCATGCGGGGGAGGCGACGCCGTCCGCGGACTTGGCGCCACCGGCCGACCTGACGCCCCCAGCGGATCTGGCGCCACCGGCGCACCACACAGGCGTCGAGCACAGGCCGGCCGAGGCCGAGGCTTCCCCGGGGCTGCAGCAGGAGGCTGCGCAGTCCCCTGCCCTGGCGCTGGTCGAGCGTCCGGCGGAGCCGACCCTGGCCCTGGTGCCCGCTGGGCCGCAGTCGCCGTTGAGCCTCGTCGACGACTCCCCTCCCCCGGCGCTGTCTGTTGTCGATCCCCCGGGTGCTCCGGCGAACGATGTCCGGTCGGACACCACGGCGTTCATGCGTGAGCTGTCGAGCCTCAGCGACGACCCCGACAAGGCGGATCCGGTGGTCACACGCCTGGTCGTGCCCCTCACCGAGCACCGACGCAAGCGCCGGCCCTGGAGCCGTTGATCCGCCCGATCGAGCAGGCAACACCTCGACGATCACATCTCGAGGCTCACAGCTCGACGATCACCGTCACCGGCCCGTCGTTGACCAGCTCGACGCGCATCATCGCGCCGAATCGCCCCTCGGCCACGGTGGCGCCGCGGTCGCGCAGCCGCTCGGCGAACGCCGACACCAGCGGCTCGGCGACGGGGCGGGGAGCAGCCTGCTCCCAGGTGGGACGCCTGCCCCTGCGGGTCTGGGCGTAGAGGGTGAATTGGCTGACGACCAGGACCGGAAGACCGGCGTCGGACGCCGAGACCTCGCGGCTGCCCTGCGCCAGGTCAACTCCGGGCAGGCTCGCGCTCAGCTCGTCCGCGTCGAACAGGCGCATGTCGTGGACCTTGTCCGCCAGTCTGCGGGCGATCTCAGGGGTGTCGGTGTGCGTCGCCCCCACGAGGACGCACAATCCCGGACCCTCGATGCTGCCGACCACCTCGCCGTCGACGACCACCCGGGCGCCATCGACACGCTGGACGACGACCCTCATCGGGATCGCCCCGTGTGCCTGCCCAGTCCGACCGGACCGCGCACACCTGCCTGCCTGCACACACCCGCGTCACGCATCACGGCATCATCGCAGGGCACCGCCGGTGTGCTGACGATCCTGACCCTCGGGACGTCGGCGTCGTCCGCACTCGGCTGGACGTTGTACGGGCGTCAGGGGACGACGACGACCTCCTGGGCGGCGACCACGTCACCATCGGCAGCTCTGAGGAGCAGATCCACCGTGGGGTCGACCGAGCGCTTGAGGATGACGGTCGCGATCGGACCGAGCTCATGGTGCTGGGCGGCGGTGCCGACCCATCCGACGACCCGCTCCCCCACCAGGACCCCGTCACCGTGCGCGGGCAGGACCCCCTCGGACCCGTCGATGTGGGCCAGCGCCAGCCGGCGCGGGGGCTTGCCCAGGTTGTGCACCCGGGCCACAGCCTCCTGGCCGCGGTAGCACCCCTTGGCCAGGTGGACCCCCGCACCGATCCAGCCCACCTCGTGGGGAAGCGTGCGGTGGTCGGTCTCGAACCCCATCCGGGGCACGCCCGCCGCGGTCCGCAGGGCCTCGAGCGCCCACGTGCCGGCTGGGCGCCCGCCTTCGATCCGGGCCTGTGCCTGCGGGCGCGGCAGCAGCACCTCACGGCCCGGGAAACCGGTGGGGCGGGTCGGCGCGTACCTCGTGGCGTCCCCACCACGGTCGCTGCCCGAGGGCGTGGCCTGACCCCCGGTCCAGTAGTCGCCGGGGACCACCCACGTCGGATGCCCCGTTGCATCAGGCTCAGGCGTCGGCTCCCAGATGACGGCGAGGTCCGGGCGTGCGGCGACCTCGACCCGCAGCATGAACCGCATCGAGTCCAGGTAGGCGCCCAGGGCCGGACCCGTCCCAGGCTCGACGCTGAGCAGCACCGACTCCCCGGTCTCGACCAGGTGCAGCTCGTGCTCCACGTGGCCGTGCGGGCTCAGGACCAGCACAAGCCGCGACTGCCCGGGCGCGAGGCCCACCAGGTGTGCCGTGGTGAGGCTGTGCAGCCAGCTCAGGCGGTCTGCACCGGAGACCTCGAGGACGTCGCGATGGCCGAGGTCGACGACCCCGACGCCGGCCACGAGGTCCCGCTGCTCGGCCAACGGGTCGCCGTAGTGCCAGGCAACGGCCTCATCGACAGTCCCGGGTGGGGCAGGGATGGCGCGCAGGGTGCTCACGCTTGACCCAACGTCGCGGGGGACCCAGCGCTTCCCGACAGCTGTGCCCCATCGCCGTGGCAAGCCGCGCACACTCCATGGACGGCCAGGTGGGACACGTCGACAGAGAACCCCACGGACTGCTCCAACGTGGCCGCCAGCGACGCTGCCACCGAGACCGGCTGCTGGCCGATGGCACCACAGCTGGTGCACACCAGGTGCACATGGGGCTCCTCGTCGACCGAGTGGTAGGTGGGCGAGCCGTGGTGCAGGTGGGCGTGCGTCACGAGCCCGGCCTCGTCGAGGGCCTCGAGGGTGCGGTAGATCGTCGACAGGCTCACGTCGGGCATGGTCCGCTGGACCTCGGCGGCCAACCCGTCAACCGTGGCGTGCCCAGCCTCGAACAGCGCCTGGAGGACGGCACGGCGCTGGGCAGTGCTGCGCAGGCCGGAGGAGCGCAACCGGGCATCCCAGTCCGGGCGCAGCGCGCCTGCCATGGCTAGGGCGCGGTCCCGTCAGGGATCGGCTCGAGTGCGATGGCGAGGTGGTTGCTGATCGGGTGACCCATCGCGGCCATGTCGTAGGTGCTCAGCAGCTTCCCGTCGACGAGGCCGTAGAGACGGTGCCCCGCCGTGACCTCCTTGGCCGACTCCGTGCGCACCACCGCATCCGTGGTGAGCTCGATCCGGGCGCCGATCACACGCGCGTCGTGGATCCCGGTGACCTCGACATGCCCGACCCACACCTCGACGAAGCCGGTGGGATGGGCCAGCAGGAGCTCCACGCCGTTGTCCGGGCGGGGGCGCCAGTAGCCGGACTCGGTGGCCGACCGTCGGATGCGCTCGTTGTTCTCATCGAGGATCCAGGACACGGAGCGGTACTCGAGGAAGGGTCGACCGTCGCTGGCGAACTCCACGACCTGCTCGTAGCGGAAGGGTTCGACATCGGGGTAGCCACCCTCACCGATCCCACCCCAGCGGCCGATCAGCCAGGAGAGATGGGCCAACTCGACGGGGAGCGGCCCGCCCACGCTCAGGACTGGCCCCTGTACAGCTTGTACACGACGTAGCCCGCGAACCAGACGATCACGATGCTGACGAGCACCAACAGGGTGGCGAAGAAGATCTCGATGGCGTCCACGGTCGAAGTCTAGCCCCGGGTCGCCATGGCGACCGATGTGCGGGCGGCGGTGGCCGGGTCGATCATCGAGTGCCAGTGTTGGCCCATGACGCGCAGCCTCGTGATCAAGTGCACCACGACCGATCCGGAGCCCTGCTCCCAGGCCTTCACGGTGGCCGCGACGGCCCTCGCAGGGGGCGCCCGGGTCTCGCTGTGGCTCACCGGCGACGCGACGCACCTTGCCAGGGCAGGGCGTGCTGAGGCCGTCGTCCTGCCGCTGGCCGCCCCGTTGGCCGACCTGCGTGATGCCGTGCTCGCCGAGGGGACGTTGACGGTGTGCACCCAGTGCGCAGCGCGGCGGGAGCTCACCGCGGCCGACCTTCTCCCGGGAGTTCGCCTGGCGGGGGCGGCGACGTTCGTCGAGGAGATCCTCGCCGAGGGCACCCAGGCCCTGGTCTACGGCGCCGGGGGCTGACGCGTAGCGCCCCGCGGCCTTGCTCCCATCCAGACGATCTGCTCCCGTACGAACGGGAGCAGATCGTCGGAACGGGAACAGATCCGGGGCCGGGCTCAGCTGCGACGAAGGCGCTGGGCGCGCAGGTAGATCTCGCACCCGATGCAGAAGTCGAACGCGGCGTTGAGGAACGCAGCCGCCAGCGCGAAGCCGATCGCGCCCAGTGCCAACCACTGGGCCCCGAGGGCGAAGCCCAGGAGCCCGACCAGGCTGAAGGCCAACCCGCAGGCCTGCGCGAACCTCGGAGCTGCCGGGTCCTCCAGGTACTCCGGGGCGGACAGGCGCGGGCGGACGAGGCGCTTGAACAGCAGTCCGTAGGGCTGGCGGGCGGGGCCGGCGAAGGACCCGATCGCGAAGACGACAGCCTGCAGGGCGAGAAGGACGGGCGAGGCGAGCACCAGTGCTGCCGAGAGGACGACGGTGGTGATCGCTGCACCGAACCGTGGGCCACGGGGGTCGATCCCCGTCGGGCGGTCGGTGGCGGACGTCAACGAGGACGTGGACAGTGTGGTCATGGGTCTCTCCGGGTCTGTGGATGCGCAGGACTGGGTCAGGGCGAGCGGATGACTCAGGGCATTCGACACAGACAGGTGCCCACGCGGCAGTGGTCGATGACCCGCCGCTTGGTGAGGAGCACCCGATACATGAGGCAAGGATAGCCTCATGCACCGTTCGGTGGGCGACCGTTCCACATCGTGAGACGTGAGGTCGGGCGGTGCGGGCAGAACCCGGACGGAACTCGTGACAGGCTGGGGTCATGGCGACTCCCACGAAGCGCACACCCACCCCCGACACCGACGACACCCACCTGAGGCTGGCCGTCCTGATCGACGCCGACAACGCCCAGGCGACCGTGATCGAGGCCCTGCTGGCCGAGGTGGCGCGCTTCGGTGACGCGACCGTGCGCCGCATCTACGGGGACTTCACGGCCCCGACGAGCGCGTCGTGGAAGAAGGTCCTGCAACGAAACGCGATCAAGCCGGTCCAGCAGTTCGCGTACTCCACGGGCAAGAACTCGACCGACAGCACGCTGATCATCGACGCCATGGACCTGCTCTACACGGGCAACTTCGACGGCTTCGCCCTGGTCACCAGCGACAGCGACTTCACCGGGCTGGCGATGCGCCTGCGCGAGGAGGGGCTGATGGTCTTCGGGTTCGGCGAGAAGAAGACCCCGGAGGCGTTCCGCAACGCCTGCCACCGGTTCGTGTTCGTCGAGGTGCTGCGCAACGGCGGTTCGGACATCGAGCCCGAGCAGCCGGAGGCCGATGCCGCCTCAGGCTCGGGCAGGTCCCCGGCCGCGACCGCGGCGAAGGGTGCCGACACGTCCGCCGCAGCGGCACGACCCAAGCTGCCGAAGAAGTTCGTCCTGAGCGCGCTCGAGCAGTCGGTGGACGACGAGGGCTGGGCGCACCTGGGCACGTTCGGCAACTACCTGAACAAGCTGCAGCCCGACTTCGATCCCCGGCTGTACGGCTACAAGAAGCTCTCGGACCTCGTGCGCGACCGTACCGACCTGTTCACCACTGAGGAACGCCGATCGTCCGGCTCCAACCAGAAGGTCCTGTACCTGCGGGCACGCTGAACCGGGGCGCGACGGCGTACCTGCAGGCGCGAGGAACCCGCACCGCGAACGGGCGCCCACCCGGCGCCGGCAGGGGCATCGGTGCTAGCAATGGGCCATGACCGCATCGGGTGACCCCACGCCCCTGGACATCGGCTCCCTGACAGTCGACGCGCTGCCTGCCGTGGCCCGGCTCGGGCGGCCGATCACCCTCCCGACGGAGACCCTGGAGCGGGTCGCCGCGGGCCGTCGGCACATCGAGGGCCTGGCCGAGCGTCCAGAGCCCACCTACGGGGTCTCCACCGGGTTCGGCGCCCTGGCCACCGTGGCGATCCCCCCGGAGCGCCGCGCGGCCCTCCAGGTGAGCCTGACGCGTTCGCACGCAGCCGGGATCGGACCGCTGGTCGAGCCCACCACGGTGCGCGCGATGATGACGCTGCGGCTGCACACCCTGAGCACCGGCCGGACCGGCGTGCGCCCCGAGGTGGTCACCGCCCTGGCCGCCCTGCTCAACGCGGGGATCGTCCCGGCCGTGCACGAGTACGGCTCGCTGGGCTGCAGCGGGGACCTCGCCCCGTTGGCCCACGTCGCGGTCGTCCTGCAGGGAGAGGGGCACGTGGTCAGCGCCGATGGGACGATCCGCCCCGCGGCGGCCGCCCTGGCCGAGGCGGGCCTCGAGCCCGTGGTCCTGGCCGAGAAGGAGGGGCTGGCCCTCATCAACGGCACCGACGGGATGCTCGGGATGCTGGCCCTGGCTCTGGCCGATCTCGAGGATCTCGTCCGGGTCGCCGACATCACTGCGGCGATGAGCGTCGAGGCCCTCTTGGGGACGGACCGCGCCTTCGCGGCCGACCTGGTCGCGATGCGCCCGCACCCCGGCCAGGCCGCCTCCGCGGCGAACCTGCGCCGGCTGCTCGCCGGATCCCCGATCGTGGCCAGCCACCGGCACGACACGACCCACTTGGTCCAGGACGCCTACTCGATGCGATGTGCGCCGCAGGTGGCCGGATCGGCACGCGACACCATGGCCCACGCCCACGGGGTCGCCGAGCGCGAGCTGGACTCGATCATCGACAACCCGGTGATCACCGCCGACGGGCGTGTGGAGTCCAACGGCAACTTCCACGGAGCCCCCGTCGCCCATGTCCTGGACTTCCTGGCGATCCCGGTGGCCGACCTGGCGTCGATCAGCGAGCGGCGCACCGACCGCCTGTTGGACCGCTCGCGCAACCAGGGCCTGCCGGCGTTCCTCGCCCACGAGGTCGGGGTCGACTCCGGCTACATGATCGCCCACTACACAGCAGCGGGAATCGTCTCCGAGCTCAAGCGTTTGGCGGTCCCGGCCAGCGTCGACTCGATCCCCAGCTCGGCGATGCAGGAGGACCACGTCTCGATGGGGTGGGCGGCCGGGCGCAAGCTCACCGCCGCAGTCCTCGGGCTGCGGCGAGTGCTGGCGATCGAATTGATCGTTGCCGGTCGCGGCCTGGACCTGCGTGCCCCGCTGACCCCCGCACCGGGCACCGGGGCGGCACTCACCGCGCTGCGCACTGTGGTGGAGGGGCCCGGACCCGACCGGATCGTCTCCGAGGAGATCCAGGCGGCCGAGGCCCTGCTCGCCTCGAGAGACCTGCTCACCGCGGTCACCGCAGTGCTCGGCCCCCTCGACTGACCGATCGACTGACCGACAGGAGACGATCATGGCCCACGACCTCGGCACCCCGGTCCCAGTCCGCGCTCCCCGCGGGACCGCCCGGACCGCCCTGGGCTGGCCGCAGGAGGCAGCCCTGCGGATGCTGCAGAACAACCTCGACCCCGAGGTCGCGGAGCACCCGGACTCGCTGGTGGTCTACGGCGGTACCGGCCGGGCGGCCCGCGACTGGCCCAGCTTCCACGCGTTGGTGCGCACACTGCGGACCTTGCGCGACGACGAGACGATGCTGGTCCAGTCGGGCAAGCCCGTGGGCGTGATGCGGACCCACGAGTGGGCGCCCCGCGTGCTCATCGCGAACTCCAACCTCGTCGGGGACTGGGCCACATGGCCGGAGTTCCGCCGCCTGGAGGCCCTGGGACTGACGATGTACGGGCAGATGACCGCAGGCTCGTGGATCTACATCGGCACCCAGGGCATCGTCCAGGGCACCTACGAGACGTTCGCGGCGGTGGCCGCCAAGCGCTTCGGTGGCACCCTGGCCGGGACGCTCACCCTGACCGCCGGTTGCGGCGGGATGGGCGGGGCCCAGCCCCTGGCCGTCACGATGAACGAGGGCGCCTGCCTGATCGTCGACGTGGACGCCACCCGGCTGGCCCGGCGCGTCGAGCACCGCTACCTCGACGAGTGGACCGACGACCTCGACCTCGCCGTCGAGAAGGCCCTGGCCGCGAAGGCCGAGCGCCGCGGGCACAGCGTCGGCGTGGTCGGCAACGCCGCCGAGATCCTCCCGGAGCTCCTGCGCCGCGGCGTGCCTGCCGACATCGTCACCGACCAGACCTCGGCCCACGACCCCCTGGCCTACTGCCCGATCGGGGTGACCGTCGAGCAGTGGCACGAGGCGGCGGCCGCGGATCCCCAGGGCTTCACCATCCGCGCCCGGGAGTCGATGGCCACGCACGTCGAGGCCATGGTCGGATTCATGGATGCGGGTGCCGAGGTCTTCGACTACGGCAACTCGATCCGCGGGGAGGCGCAGCTCGCCGGGTACGCCCGGGCGTTCGACTTCCCGGGCTTCGTGCCGGCCTACATCCGCCCGCTCTTCTGTGAGGGAAGGGGGCCGTTCCGCTGGGTGGCGCTGTCCGGGGACCCCGCGGACATCACCACGACCGACGAGGCGGTGCTCCGGCTCTTCCCCGACAACGAGCCGCTCGAGCGCTGGATCCGAGCCGCGGGACGGCGGATCGCCCACCAGGGCCTGCCCGCGCGGATCTGCTGGCTGGGCCAGGGCGAGCGGGCGGAGGCCGGCCTCATGTTCAACGATCTCGTGGCGACCGGTGCGGTCAGCGCCCCGATCGTGATCGGCCGCGACCACCTCGACACCGGGTCGGTGGCCTCGCCCTACCGGGAGACCGAGGCGATGCTCGACGGGTCGGATGCGATCGCTGACTGGCCGCTGCTCAACGCCCTGGTCAACACCGCCTCGGGCGCCTCCTGGGTGTCGATCCACCACGGTGGGGGCGTGGGCATCGGCCGATCGATCCACGCCGGCCAGGTGTCGGTCGCCGACGGCACTTCGCTGGCCGCGCAGAAGCTCGAGCGGGTCCTCACCAACGACCCCGCCATGGGCGTGATCCGGCACGTGGACTCGGGGTACGACATCGCCGCCCGCGTGGCTGCGGAGAAGGGCCTGCGGATCCCCATGAAGGAGGGGGACGCCCCGTGACGACAACGCTGCTCGACCGGATCGGGATGCTGGTCACGAACGACCCACTCGGCCGCACGCCCAGCACCTGCCGCGACGAATGGGCCCTGGGCATCCGCACTGATGCCGCGGTCGTCATCGAGGACCAGCGGATCGCGTGGATCGGGCCGTCGCGGGGGGCTCCTGCGGCCGATGAGCGCCACGACTGTGGCGGGGCGGCCGTGATCCCGGGGTTCGTGGACTCGCACGCGCATCTGGTGTTCGCCGGCGACCGGGCCGGGGAGTTCGCCGCCCGCATGGCGGGCACGCCGTACTCCGCGGGAGGGATCCGGTCGACCGTCGCGGCCACCCGCGCCGCCTCCGACGAGCAGCTGCGCGCCGGTGTGCGCCGGCTCGTCGGCGAGCTCACTCGCTCCGGGACGACCACGTTCGAGGTCAAGTCCGGGTACGGGCTGACCGTGGTCGACGAGGCCCGCGCCTGCCGGATCGCCGCCGAGTTCACCGACGAGGTCACGTTCCTGGGCGCGCACGTGGTGCCCGAGGAGTTCGGCGACGACCGTGCCGGCTACCTCGACCTCGTCACCGGGCCGATGCTCGCGGCCTGCGCCCCGCCAGCCCGATGGATCGACGCGTTCTGCGAGGACGGTGCCTTCGACGCCGAGGAGTCCCGTGCCGTGCTCGCGGCCGGTGCCGCTGCCGGCCTCGGCCTGCGGGTGCACGCCAACCAGCTGCGCCCTGGACCGGGGGTCGCGCTGGCCGTCGAGATGGGCGCCGCCTCGGCGGATCACTGCACCCACCTGACCGACACCGACATCGATGCCCTGGCCGCCTCCCGGACGGTCGCCACGCTCCTCCCGGGGGCTGAGTTCAGCACCCGCTCCCCGTACCCGGACGCCCGTCGGCTGCTGGACGCCGGTGCCCTCATCGCGCTGGCGACCGACTGCAACCCGGGAAGCTCGTTCACCACCTCGATGCCGTTCTGCATCGCCCTGGCCGTGCGCGAGATGGGGCTGACCCCCGCCGAGGCCATGTGCGCCTCGACCCGCGGCGGCTCGCGTGCGCTGCGCCGCGACGACGTGGGCCGGATCAGGGTCGGCGGTCCGGCCGACCTGGTCCTGCTGGCCGCCCCCAGCTACGTGCACCTCGCCTACCGACCCGGAGTGGACCTGGTCGACACGGTCTGGCGTGCAGGCCACCGCGTCCCGGGGCGCTCGGGGAGCACCTGTGCGACAGGGGAGACCGCCGAGCGGCCCCCAGCCGGACGGGAGCCGGCGCATGCTGACGGTGACGTGGCCGATGGCTGACGACCCGAACTGGCCGAGGGCGTCCGCCTGGATCCAGGCCTGCACCGAGGAGCACCGGTGGCCATCAAGCCGTTCCCCGCGGCCGGTCCAGATGGCGCTGCTGGGAGTGCCAGCGCACACGACCTCGATCTCGCCGACGCGCGCCGACACGACGCCCGCCGCCATCCGCGCCGCCCTGGCGCGCTGCTCCACGTACGCCGCCTCCGCGGACGTCGACCTCACCGAGCTCATGCTCGTCGACCTCGGTGACCAGGCCGACCCGGACACCACTGCCGGCGAGCGCGAGACGATCGAGGCGGTCCGGCTCTTCCCCAGTGCACCGGTCCTGGCCCTCGGCGGGGACAACTCCATCACGTTCGCGGTGGCCCATGGCGCCTGCGCCGACGGGCTGATCACCCTGGATGCCCACCACGACCTGCGCGACGGCCGCTCCAACGGGTCCCCGGTGCGCCGGCTGGTCGAGTCGGGACTCGACGGCCGACGCGTGGTGCAGATCGGCATCCGCGACTTCGCGAACTCCGGCCACTACGCCGCCCGAGCCCGGGAGCTCGGGATCACTGTGATCAGCCGCGAGGAGCTCGAGCGCCGGCCGATCGCCGACGCGATGGCCGAGGCGCTGGAGATCGCCGCGGGCGGTCCGGCCGGGCGCGTGCACGTCGACCTCGACGTCGACGTCTGCGACCGGAGCGTGGCCCCGGCATGCCCCGCGTCCCTGCCCGGCGGGATCAGCGCCCGCGAGCTGCTCGCCGCCGCGCGGGCAGCCGGGATCGACCACCGCGTGGTCAGCCTGGACATCACAGAGGTGGACGCCGGCGCCGACACCCCCGACGGCCGCACCGTCCGCCTGGCCGCCCTGTGCGTGCTGGAGGTCGCCGTCGGCGTGCTGCTCCGCGGACGAGCGCGACTGACGGAGTCACGCGGGGATCGACCCTGACCGCCTCCGTCGCCCTGACCTCAGACGACCTCGCCCAGGGCGGCGATCACGTCGGCCTTGCGGGGCGCGCCCGTGGCGCGCGTGCGGATCCGACCGGTCGAGTCCAGGACCAGCACGGTCGGCGTCCGTGTGATGTCGAGCTGGCGCACGAGGTCCAGGTGCGACTCGGCGTCGATCTCGATGTGCACCACTCCGGGGACCATCCCGGCCACATCGGCGAGCACCACCCGGGTCGCCCGGCACGGCGTGCAGAAGGCGGAGGAGAACTGCAGGAGGGTGGCCCGCTCACCCAGCGGATGGGCCAGGTCAGCCGAACCCAGGACATCAGCTGCGGGGATCACGGTGTGGTCGTCGACCTCGATCTGATGCCCGTCGACGATCAGCGGCTCGGAGTCGTCCGGCGCCCCGACCTCGGCCGAACCGCCAGCCGCACCGACGGCCGAACCGCCCACCCCATCGGGGATCGGCGCCGTGACCGGACCTGCCGGCACGCTGCGCATCCGGCCATCCGTGCGCTGGCGCCAGAGCCCGAACAGCGTGGCAGCACCCAGCACGACGAGGAGCACGTAGACGCCGGTCATGGCCGGTACAACACCTCCGGGCTGGGTGGGGATTCCCATCCTGCCGTATCCTCATCCCCAGTGATCGCCACATCGCGACGGATCGGAGTCCGCCCATGAGCAGGCTGCTGCTGATGACGGCCTCGCTGGGGCCCTCCGGAGAGGTGCTGCCGGCACTGGGCCTCCTCGCCCACCACGTCCGCGTCCTCCCGGCCGAGGCCAGCGCCCTGCTCAACGCCCCGAAGTCCGATGCGCTGCTCATCGACGGCCGCCGCGACCTGGCCCACATCCGCGCCCTGACCCGCCTCATCCGCCAGACCGGCGTCGACTGCCCCGTCATCCTGATCACCACGGAGGGTGGCCTGGCCGCAGTCAACGCTGAGTGGGGCATCGACGACGTCCTGCTCGACGCGGCCGGTCCGGCTGAGGTTGAGGCCCGCCTGCGCCTGGCCATCGGCCGGGTGATCGTGGCCGAGGAGGCCGACACCGACGGCGAGATGCGCCTCGGCGACCTCGTGATCGACGAGAGCGCCTACAGCGCGCGCATCCGGGGACGCAGCCTGGACCTCACGTTCAAGGAGTTCGAGCTCCTGCGGTTCCTCGCCTCCCACGGCGGACGCGTCTTCACCCGTGCCCAGCTCCTGCAGGAGGTCTGGGGCTACGACTACTTCGGTGGCACTCGCACTGTGGACGTCCACGTGCGCCGCCTGCGGGCCAAGCTGGGCGCCGAGCACGAGGGGCTCATCGGCACCGTGCGCAATGTGGGGTACCGGTTCGTCCCACCGCGCCAGGACGAGGTCCTGGATGTCGCGACGGCCGCGACCCTGCGTGAACCCGTGCGGTGAGTGCGCCCGACGTCCGCATCCGGGTCACGTCCCATCTGAGCGACCAGGAGGTCCGCGCCGCACTGGCGCTGGCCGAGGAGTCGGCACGCGCCGACGGGGCCTACCCGCTCAGTGAGCATGTGGTGCTGCACCTGCGCCACGGCGACAGCGGCTCCCTGCACCTCCTGGCCGAGCAGCACGGAACCCCCGTGCTCCTCGGCTACGCCCACCTCGATGTCAGCGACGCCGCCGAGGGGCCTTCCGCGGAGCTGGCGGTGAGCCCCACGGTCAGGCGACAGGGCGTGGGCGGCATGCTGGTGCGGGAGCTGGTCTCACTGTCCGATCCGCACCCCGGGCGGCTGCGCCTCTGGGCCCACGGCGCAGACGCGGCCGCGAACGAGTTGGCCTCCGCCCACGGCTTCCACCGTGTGCGCCGACTCTGGCAGCTGCGTCGCTCCCTGTTCGCCCCGCTGGATCCCGGGGCGATACCGGAGGGGATCACCCTGCGCTCGTTCGACGCGCAGCGCGACATCCCCGGCTGGCTGACCCTCAATGCCGCCGCCTTCGCTGACCTTGCGGACCAGGGTGGCTGGACCCGCGAGGACCTCGAGCGCCGCATGGCCGAGCCCTGGTTCGATCCCAGCGGGTTCCTGATGGCCGAGGCCACCGACGGCCGACTGGTCGGGTTCCACTGGACCAAGGTGCACAGCCACGG
The DNA here is from genome assembly GCA_963747335.1 of uncultured Actinomycetes bacterium. Taxonomy (GTDB): domain Bacteria; phylum Actinomycetota; class Actinomycetes; order S36-B12; family CAIYMF01; genus Prado023. Next base: position 117,404 of record CAVVEV010000002.1, read on the forward strand.
TCACGGTCACCACCCGCCCGGGGACCACGAACACACGTCGCATGGAGTCCACGAGCCGATCGGCGAGGTCTACGTCCTGGGTGTGGACCCGGGCATGCGCGGGCAGGGCCTGGGCCGCAGCCTGACGCTGGCGGGCCTGCACCACCTGCGGCGTCAGGGCCTCGCCTCCGCCCTGCTGTACGTCGATGCCGACAATGTCAGCGCGATCTCCTTGTACAAGGCGCTGGGGTTCGCCGCCTGGGACAGCGACACGCTGTTCCGTCGATAGACTCACTGGTCACCGCACCGGCCAGGAGGTTGTCATGTCCGACACAGCGACTCAGCCGCATGTGGAGGCGCAGGCCGCAGGGGCTGCTGACGCACCCGCCATCCCCCCGAACCCCGCGCCCCTCCCGGCTGATCGCTTCGCGGATCGCGAGCTCTCCTGGCTCGCGTTCAACGAGCGCGTCCTCGAGCTCGCCGAGGACGAGACCCTGCCCCTGCTCGAGCGGGCCAAGTTCCTGGCGATCTTCGCCTCGAACCTCGACGAGTTCTTCATGGTCCGCGTGGCCGGCCTCAAGCGCCGGATCGATGCCGGGATCGCCGTCCGGGCAGCCAGCGGGCTCATGCCCCGCGACCTCCTCGAGCTGATCCTGAGCCGGACCCGAGCCCTGATGGACCGGCACGCGGCCTGTTTCGGTGACTCCGTCCTGCCCGGGCTGAGGGCGCAGGGGATCCAGCTGCTGCGCTACAACCAGGCGACCGACGACGAGCGGGCCGCACTCCAGCGCACCTTCGCCGACAAGGTCTTCCCGGTCCTGACGCCGCTGGCCGTCGACCCCGCCCACCCGTTCCCCTACATCTCCGGGCTGAGCCTCAACCTGGCCGTCGTCGTGCGCAACCCGGGCACCGGGACGGAGCTGTTCGCGCGCGTGAAGGTGCCCCAGAGCCTGCCGCGGTTCCTCCAGGTCGGCCCTGAGAGGTTCGTGCCCCTCGAGGACGTGATCGCCGCGAACCTGTCCGACCTCTTCCCCGGCATGGAGATCCTGCAGCAGCACAGCTTCCGGGTCACCCGCAACGAGGACGTCGAGGTCGAGGAGGACGACGCGGAGAACCTGCTCAAGGCCCTCGAGCGCGAGCTCAACCGTCGCCGCTTCGGGCCGCCCGTCCGACTCGAGGTGGAGCGCTCGATCGACCCCTACGTGCTCGAGCTGCTCATCCGCGAGCTGGGGATCTCCGAGGAGGAGGTGTTCCCCCTGCCCGGTCCACTGGACCTGACAGGCCTGTGGACGATCGTCGGGCTGGACCGCGAGGACCTCAAGGAGGCCAAGTTCCTGCCCAAGACCAGCCTGCAGCTGTCCGAGGTCGAGACTGCCGCCCCGCCGGACGTCCTGGAGGCGATGCGCGACCACGACGTGCTGCTGCACCACCCCTACGACAGCTTCTCCACCAGCGTCCAGCGGTTCCTCGAGCAGGCCGCGGCCGACCCGAAGGTGCTGGCCATCAAGCAGACGCTGTACCGGACGTCGGGCGACTCCCCGATCGTCGACGCCCTCATCGACGCCGCTCAGGCCGGCAAGCAGGTCCTGGCACTGGTGGAGATCAAGGCCCGGTTCGACGAGAGGGCCAACATCTCGTGGGCGCGCAAGCTGGAGCGCCAGGGAGTCCACGTGGTCTATGGCCTCGTCGGTCTGAAGACGCACTGCAAGCTGAGCATGGTCGTCCGTGACGACGGCGAGCGGCTGCGCCGCTACGTGCACATCGGTACCGGCAACTACCACCCCAAGACCGCCCGGCTGTACGAGGACCTGGGCCTGCTCACGACCGACCCGGCGGTCGGCGAGGACGTCTCGAACGTCTTCAACGTGCTGTCGGGCTACTCGATGAACACCACGTACAACCGGCTGCTCGTGGCGCCGCACTCGATCCGCACGGGCCTGGTGGAACGGATCGAGCGCGAGATCGCGCACCATCGTGCGGGGCGTCCAGCCCGCGTGCGCTTCAAGTGCAACTCGATCGTCGACGAGGGGATCATCGACTCGCTCTACCGGGCGTCCCAGGCGGGAGTCCCTGTGGACATCTGGGTCCGTGGGATCTGTGCGGTCCGACCCGGCGTGCCGGGCCTGAGCGACAACGTCCGGGTGCACTCGGTGCTGGGCCGGTTCCTCGAGCACAGCCGCGCCTACGAGTTCGCCAACGGGGGCGACACCGAGACCTGGATCGGCTCGGCGGACCTCATGCACCGCAACCTCGACCGCCGGGTAGAGGTCCTGGTGCGCCTGGGATCCGAGCACGCGGCGCAGGTCGCGACGTTGATCGACATGGGCTTCGACGATGCCACGAAGGCGTGGATCGGCCAGCCCGACGGGTCCTGGACCCCGCACATCACCGACGCGGACGGGGAGCCGTGCCGGGACCTCCAGGAGCACCTGATCGAGGTGCGTTCGGCCCGATCCCGGCGGAAGACGGGCTGAGATCTGTTCATCTTCGGGTGTCATGATGCGTCCCGCTAGTCCTGCTTTGCACCACTGGAAGGCCGATGTGAGCACGCCCTCAACCACCGATCACGTGGAGCGCACGCTGCGCGTCCATGCCCTGTTCCGCATGCCCGACCTCGTGGGCCTGGTCCCCGGGCTGGCCGGGACCACCCTCGACACGGGGATCGCGCGCGTCGACCGACGACCCTCCGTGCAGGTGCGCTCGGTCTACCACGACACCGAGGACCTGCGCCTGATCCGCTGGGGAGTGCTGCTGCGGCGCCGAGCCGGCGGCTCGGATGAGGGCTGGCATCTCACGCTGCCCGTGGACGGCGCCACGGCGGGCACCGTCGACGAGATGCGCCTGCCGCTGGACGCGGGCGAGCCCGGGCAGGTGCCCACGGTGATGGCCGACGTGGTGACGGCCCTGGCTCGACGCAATCCGCTGATCCCGGTCGCCAGCCTGCACACCCAGCGCACGACGCTGGTCCTGCACGACTCCGACGACGTGGCCGTTGCTGAGCTCGTCGACGACGTCGTGTCGATCATGGACGGCGACGTCGTGGCCGGCCGGTTCCGTGAGCTCGCCGTCCGCTCGCTGGGTGAGGACCCGACCGCCCTGGACCCGGTCATCGAGCTGCTGATGGCCCACGGGGCCATCCCCGGCACGACGTCGAAGGCCGTCAGCGCCCTGGGCCCAGCAGCCAAGGGCGACCCCGACGTCGTCGAGGCCGACAACGTCAGCCCTGATGATCCCGCCGGTGATGCTGTCCACGCCCACCTGCTCACCCACGTTCGCCGCTTCCTGCTGCAGGACACCCGGGTCCGCCGCGATCTGCCCGACTCGGTGCACCAGATGCGCGTGGCCGCACGGCGGCTGCGCAGCGGCCTGCGCGTGTTCTCCCCGCTCGTGGATCCGGACTGGTCGCGCCACCTGCGCGACGAACTCGGCTGGGCCGCCTCGGAACTGGGCCTGAGCCGGGACTCGGAGGTCCTGCTGGCCCGCCTCGACGCCCACGCCGACGAGTTGGGCGATGAGGACGCGGAGAGGATCCACTCCCACGTCGACCCGCTGATGCAGGTCAAGGTGGAGGCCGGACGTGCCGAGGCTCTCGGGGCGATGCGCTCGGAGCGGCACCTCGCCCTCCTCGACGACCTGGTCGACGCCGCAGCCAACCCGCAGCTGACCGAAGCGGCGGCAGCCCCGGCACGTGACGCCCTGCCCCCGCTGTTCGACAAGGCGTGGCGCAAGCTCGCCCGCGAGGTCAAGGCCCTGACGCTGGACGGCCCGGCCGACGAGTGGCACGAGACCCGGATCACCGCGAAGCGGGCCCGCTACGCCGCGGAGGCCCTCGTACCCGTCTTCGGCGCACCCGCCAAGGGATTGGCGACGTCGCTGAGCAACGTCACCGAGCAGCTCGGTGAGCACCAGGATGCCTCGATCGCCCAGGAGACCTGCCGGGAGCTCGCCGAGCACTTCGACGGTCCCACCGGGTTCTCCCTGGGACTGCTGCACGCCTATGAGGTGGAGTGCGAGCTGATCGCGCGCATCCGGATGAAGGAGCAGTGGCCGGGGGTCCGGAACCTGCGCTCCCAGACTCAGCTGGGCTAGTGCCATGTCGAGCATGCCGCGCGACGTGATCCGCGCCGCCGGGGTCGTCCTGACCCGGGGCGTGGGCAAGGACCTGGAGGTCGCCGTCATCCATCGGCGCCGGCGGCGGGACTGGTCGCTGCCCAAGGGCAAGTTCGAGCCCGGGGAGCACGCGATCGAGACCGCTGTCCGCGAGACCGTGGAGGAGACCGGCTTCACGCCAGTCCTCGACGTCCCGCTGCCCACCCAGCGCTATCGGGTCGACGGAGCGCCCAAGACCGTCGAATACTGGCGGGCGAGCGTGGTCCGGGGGGAGTTCGTCGAGAACAAGGAGGTCGATCGGCTGCGCTGGCTGCGCCCCAAGGAGGCCGCCCAACTCATGACCTACCCCCGCGACGGCCAGCTGATCGCGCTGGCCGCACGGACCCCACCCACCATCCCGTTCATGCTTCTGCGACACACCAGCGCGGAGAAGCGGGTCGACTGGGCGCTGCGGACGGGCCGGGATCGGTCGGACCCCGCCCGGGGGCTGCTCGTCCATGGCGAGTGGGAGGCCGGTCGGCTGATCCCCCTGATCGAGGCGTTCGGGATCCGGCACCTGCACTCCTCTGACGCTGAGCGCTGCCTGGGGACCCTGCGGCCGGCTGCGGCGGCGATCGGGTCCGGGATCCGACTGGAACCGACGATCAATGAGGACGCATTCCTCGCCGACCCTGGGCCCGGGCTGACCCGCACCGTCGAGATGTTCAACCAGCCGTGGCCGACCGCACTCTGCTCGCACCGGCCGGTGATCCCCGGCCAGCTCGACGCCCTGCGCTCAGCGGCAGGTGGACCCAAGTTCCTGCATCGCGTGGCCCCGGGCGGCTTCTTCGTCTTCCACCGCACCTGGGTCAACCAGCCGGAGGACCTCACGGTGCGCACAGTCGCCGCCGAGCAGCACGACCTCCCCCCAGCCCACGCGTGACCGTCGCGCCCGCCCCCCAGGCGATTTGATCCAAGGCTGCTGCGCCTACGCCCATTTGGTCCAAGTCCCGGGCGCTCAACACGCCTGGTTCTTGGATCAAATCGTGATCTTGGGGGGCGATCAGCCGAAGCGGCCGGAGATGTAGTCCTCCGTGCGGTTGTCTGAGGGGTTCGTGAAGATCTTGGACGTGTCGTCCATCTCCACCAGGGTGCCGTAGCGCGTGCCGTTCTCCTCCACCTCGGCGGTGAAGAACGCCGTGCGGTGCGACACCCGACCGGCCTGCTGCATGTTGTGCGTGACGATGACGACGGTGTAGTCGGTCACCAGCTCGGCCATGAGGTCCTCGATCAGCGCGGTGGCGATCGGGTCCAGGGAGGCGCACGGCTCGTCCATGAGCAGGATCTCGGGCTTGTTGGCGATCGCCCGGGCGATGCACAGGCGCTGCTGCTGGCCGCCGGAGAGCGCGAAGCCGGACTGGTCGAGCTTGTGCTTGACCTCGCCCCAGAGACCGGCCCGGGTCAGGGCCTCCTCGACCATGTCCTGCTCCTCGGACTTCTTCAGCTTCCAGCCGTTGACCTTCGGCCCGTACGCGATGTTGTCGTAGATCGACTTCGGGAACGGGTTGGGCTTCTGGAACACCATGCCGACCCGGCGGCGGACCTCGATCGGGTCCACGTCCGATCCGTAGAGATCCTGGCCGTGGTAGAGGATCTGACCCTCCACCCGGGCGCTGGGCACCAGGTCGTTGGTCCGGTTGAAGCACCGCAGAGCAGTGGACTTCCCGCACCCTGACGGCCCGATGAACGCGGTGATCTCGTTGGGCCGGATGTGCATGTCCACGCCGCGGACAGCCCAGAAGTCCCCGTAGTAGACGTCCAGACCCGCGACATCGAGGATCGGCCGATGCCCTCCCGGGGCATCCTGGACTGTGACCTGGAAATGGGATTCCTCGCTCATGTGGTCCTCACCAGCGCTTGACGTACTTGTTACGGATGTAGATGGCGATGCCGTTCATCGCCAGCAGGATGGCCAGCAGCACGATGCTCGTCGCCGCCGCCAACGTGCGGAACTCCTCCTGCGGGGCGCTGGTCCAGTTGAAGATCTGGATCGGCATGGTGGTGAATCCACTGAGCAGGCCGTTCGGGTCGTAGGTGATGTACACCGCCACACCGAGCAGGAGCAGCGGTGCTGCCTCCCCGATGGCTCGGGAGAGCGCAAGGATGGTGCCCGTGGCAATGCCCGGGATGGCCGCGGGGAGGGTCTGGCGCCAGGCCGTCTGCCACTGGGTCGCCCCGAGCGCAAGGGACCCGTAGCGGATCTCCTCCGGGACTGACCGCAGCGCCTCCCTCGTGGTGATGATGATGACCGGGAGGATGAGCATCGCCAGCGCCAGCGCGCCACCGAGCACGATGTTCTTCTCCGTGAACCCCAGGGCACCCATCAGGCCCAGGGTGAGCAGACCGTAGATGATCGCCGGGACCGCACCCAGGTTCTGGATGTTCAGCTCGAACAGGCGGTTGTACCAGCGGTCGCGGTTCGAGAACTCCTCGAGGTAGAGCGCCGCTCCGATCCCGACGGGGATGGCCATCAGTGCGGTGAAGAAGATCACGACGATGGAGCCCAGGACGCCGGCTCGAGCACCGGCCTCAGCCGGGGTGGTGTTGTTGTAGTTGGTGAAGAGCCGGGCGTCGTAGCGACCCATGCCGTCCAGTGCCGTGGTGACCAGGAGGACGACCAGGACGCCGAGTGCGACCAGGAGGCTGAACCACAGCACCCCGAGGAAGATCAGGGACTTCGTGTTCTTGTCGCTGTTGCTCGCCCTGCGGCCGGCGAGGGTGACCTCTGGACTGTACTTCTCGGTGGGTGCGGGCATCAGTAGGCCTCCCGGAACTTGCGGACCATCCGGATGCTGATCATGTTCACCACGAGCGTGAAGAGGAACAGCAGCAACCCGACAGCGAAGAGCGTGTCGTACTCCAGCGAGCCGATGCGCGAGTCACCCAGGGCAGCGTTGGCGATGAACGCCGTCATGGTCAGTCCGCCCTCGAGCGGATCCGTGACCATCGTGGGTCGCTGCCCGGCGGCCGTGGCGACGATCATCGTCTCGCCCAAGCCCCGCGAGATCCCCAGCACGATGGCCGCGGCTATCCCTGAGATCGCAGCGGGGAACACCACACGCAGCGTCGTCTGCATCCTGTTGGCGCCCAGGGCGGCTGAGCCCTGCCTGATGGCCAGGGGCACGGCACTGAGCGCGTCCTCGGACAGGGAGGCCACCGTCGGGATGATCATGATGCCCAGCACCAGCCCGGCACTGAGCACGTTGAACGTGCCGACGGGCAGGCCGAGCCAATCCTGGAGCACCACCGGTGTCACGAAGGTGAGGGCGAAGAAGCCGTAGACGACCGACGGGATGCCGGCCAGCAGCTCCAGGACCGGCTTGAGCCGCTTGCGGTTGCCCTCGCTGGCGTACTCCGAGAGGTACACAGCAGCACCGAGCCCGAACGGGACCGCCACCAGCAGGGCGATCCCGGTCGTCCAGATCGTCGCGGTGATCAGCGGAAGGACACCGTAAGCCGGAGGCTTGAACCGCGGCGCCCACTTGGTGCCTGTGAGGAACTCGCTGACCGACACCTGCTGGAAGAACGCGAGCGCGGGTTGGACGAGGGCGATCACGATGCCGATCGTGATGACCACCGAGATCGCGGCGCACGCCAGGAGGCTGGCGATGATCAGCTTCTCGCCGTACCTCTTGTTGGTGCTCCGCAGGCTCATGCTCCCTGACGGATCCACGCCCCGGGGGCCCGCGACCTGCGGGCCCCCGGCCGATGATGCGCTCACGTGCGCCCTCTTCCGTGTGTCGACCGGCCTGCCGATGCTACTTGAGCAGCGAGTCGAGGGCTGTCTGCGCCTCGGTGACCTGCTGATCGCTCAACGGGATGAACAGAGCCTTCTCGGCGATGGCCGCATCGTTGGCGACGTAGAACTGGACGAAGTCCGACACCTGCGACTTGGAGGCCATGGACGCCTTCGACGGGTAGATGAACAACGGGCGCGACAGCGGCACGTAGGTACCGTTCGACGCCGTCTCGGCGCTGGGGGCGACGCACCCGTCGCCCGCATCGATCTCGACAGCGTTCACCGAGTCCATGTTCTCCTCGAAGTACGAGTAGCCGAGGTACCCCAGGCCGCCTTCCGTACCCTTGACGCCGGTCACGGTGACGTTGTCGTCCTCGCTCGGGTTGTAATCGGTGCGGGACGCACCCTCCTCACCGTTGATGACATCGGTGAAGTAGTCGAAGGTGCCCGAGTCCGTACCAGCACCGTAGAGCTCCAGCGCGACGTCCGGGAAGTCGGAGCGCACCTGGTTCCAGTTGGTGACCTTGCCCTCGGAAGCCGGCGCCCAGATCGTCGCCAGCTCCTCGACGGTGAGGCACGTGGCCCAGGTGTTCTCCTTGTTCACGATCACGGTGAGAGCGTCATTGGCCACGGGGATGGACGCGTACTCGATACCGTTGGCCGCGCAGTCAGCGGCCTCCTCGTCCTTGATGGGGCGGGAAGCGTCGGAGATGTCGGTCTCACCCGCGCAGAACTTCTTGAACCCACCACCGGTACCGGACTGGCCGACGGTCACGTTGATCGCGGCACCCTCAGGCGTGGCCTTGAACAGCTCGCCGGCAGCCGCGCTGAGCGGCCCGACGGTCGATGATCCGTCGATCCGGACCTCTCCGGTGGAGCCAGCTGCGCCCGCGCTTCCGCTGCCAGCATCGGTGGGGGTGTCCTCGTTCTGGCCACCGCAGGCGGTCAGGAGCAGGGTGGGGATGGCCAGCGCAGCCGCCATCTTGATTCGGGTGCTTCCCATGGTGTTCCTCTTCTTGGTCTGGTGTTGTGCAGGGTGTGTACTCACGGGTCGCACCGTAGGCACCCATTCCGACGCAGAGGGGGGACGCGGGTGAACACCGGGTGAACTCACCCCGACCAGTGCGCTGCAACCCCTGCATTCCGCACGGGAAATCGGACGAATGTGACGCGGTTCACAGGCGTCAGCCCGTCGGGAACCGCCCTGCGCGAGGCAGATAGGCCGGGAGATCGCGCCCCAGCTGGGATCCGAGCCACTGGCTGGCAAGGATCGCCGCATCGAGGTCCACCCCCGTGGCGTACCCGCTGCGGTGCAGCGCATAGACCAGGTCCTCCGTGGCGATGTTGCCCGTGGCCCGGGGTGCGAACGGGCAGCCGCCGATCCCGCCGAGGCTGGCGTCAAGGACGCCGACCCCGGCGTCGGCGGCAGCCAGGGCGTTGGCATACCCGGTGTTGCGGGTGTTGTGGAAGTGCGCACGCAGGCGCAGGTCGCCGATCAGCTCGCGGACGGCGGCCACGCGGGTCGACACATCCCGGGGGACCGCAACGCCGATGGTGTCAGCGATCGCAACCTCCTTGACGCCCGTCGCGGCCACCTGCTCGACGACCCGGCGGAGCCTGTCCACCGACACCTCGCCGGAGAACGGGCAGCCGAACGCCACGGACAGCGTGACGGTGGGGAGGATCCCGGCCGCGCGGGCCAGGGGGACCACCTCGGCGACGACCGCAACCGCCTGCTCGCTGGTCATCGCCTGGTTGGCCTGGGAGAACTCGTCGGTGACGCTCACGACGCAGTTGACCTCGTCCACGCCAGCGGCTGCCGCGCGGTGGAACCCCCGGGTGTTGAGCACCAGCCCGATCCACGAGGCCGGCCCCTCGACCGCGGCCCGCACCCCGGCAACGACGGCTTCGCCGTCGGCCATCTGCGGGACAAGCTTCGGATTGACGAACGAGGCGACCTCCGCCCGGCGCAGGCCTGCCGATGCGCAGCGTGCGATGAGCTCGACCTTCTGCTCCGTGCTCAGCCGGGCGGAGTCGTTCTGCAACCCGTCCCGGGCGCTGACCTCGACGATGTCGATCGCGTTCATGACGTCAGGCCAGCGCGTATCCGGCCTCGTCGACCGCCGCCGCCATCTGGTCCCGGGTGGGGTCTGTCGCCGCAGCGACGGTCACCGCACCGGTCTCGAGGTCGATCTCGACCGACTCGACGCCGTCGATGGCGCAGACCTCCTCGGTGACGGCCTTCACGCAGTGCCCGCAGGTCATCCCGGTCACTGTCCAGATGCTTGTCGACATGGCCCCAAGGCTACTCGTTCACCTTCGCCGCATAGGGTGCGACCGACGGAGGTGGTGGGCCATGGGGAAGGACGGCAAGGGTGACAGCCCCTTGCACCTGGTCGAGAAGGGCAACTTCACGCATGCGCGTTGTGAATGCGGGTGGCGCGGACCCGGCCGACGCTCCAGGAAGCGGGCCCGCGAGGACGCGGCAGCCCACCTGGAGGAACGCTGCAAGGCCTTCAAGAAGGGCAAGAACTAGCACGAACCACAGCCACGAGCCCCACGCCCCACGCCCCAAACCCCCAAGCCCCACGCCATCTGGTCCGCCATCGCGCGGACCACCCCGCGGGTCGTCCGCCTGTGCGAGCGGGAACAGTCGCAGGAGCGGACGAGAACGGGAGATCGCGAGGGTCCTAGATCGTGATGCCCTTGCCCACGGCGACGATGCCCGCGTCGGACACCGTGAAGCGCTCGCGGTCGGCGTCGAGGTGCACGCCGACCTGCGCCCCATCGGGGACCACCACGTTCTTGTCGAGGATCGTGTTGCGCACGACCGCCCCGCGCCCGATGCGCACACCGGGCATGAGGACCGCACCCTCCACGTAGGCGCCCTGCAGGACGCGCACGTCCTGGGCAAGCACCGACGAGCGGACGTGCCCGCCGGCGATGACCGACCCGGCGCCGATGATCGACTCGTGGGCGTTGCCACCCTCGACGAACTTCGCCGGCGGCGGCGAGCCCAGCGAGGAGGTGATGATCGGCCACTCGCGGTTGTAGAGGTTGAAGATCGGGTGCACGCTCACGAGGTCCATGTGCGCCTCGTGGTAGGCATCGATCGAGCCCACGTCCTTCCAGTACCCGCGATCCCGGTCGGTCTGGCCAGGGATCTCGTTGGTGCCGAAGTCGTACACGTGGGCACCGCCCTGCGACGTCAGCGCCGGGATGATGTTGCCGCCCATGTCGTGGACGGAGGAGTCGTCGGCCGCGTCGGCACGCAGGGTGTCGACCAGCCACTCGCGGGAGAAGATGTAGTTGCCCATGGAGATGAACGACTCGTCCGGCGAGCCCGGCACGGCCGGCGGGTCAGCCGGCTTCTCGTGGAACGCCGTGATCTTGGTGGAGTTCGCGTCCTGCTCGATGACACCGAACTCCGAGGCCTCCGAACGTGGCTTGCGGATACCGGCCACGGTCACGGCCGCACCGGAGTCGATGTGCTGCTCGAGCATCTGCCGGGGGTCCATCCGGTAGATGTTGTCCGCGCCGAAGACCAGCAGGTAGTCGGGGTCCTCGTCCTCGATGAGGTTCATGCTCTGGTAGATGGCGTCCGCCGATCCGGTGTACCAGCGAGGGCCGAGCCGCTGCTGCGCCGGGACGGCCGTGACGTAGTCCCCGAGGATCGCGGGCATGGCCCAGGTCTGGGTCACGTGCCGGTCCAGCGAGTGCGACTTGTACTGCGTGAGCACGGCGATCCTGGCGAACCCGGCATTCACGAGGTTGCTCAGGACGAAGTCGATGAGCCGGTAGGAGCCACCGAACGGGACGGCCGGCTTGGCGCGATCGGCGGTCAGGGGCATCAGTCGCTTGCCCTCTCCGCCGGCGAGGACGATTCCGAGTACGCGAGGGTTCGACATGACTGCCACGGTAGTCACCAGACGGCCCGCAAGGCGCGGCGGGAAGGGCGTCCGGGCAGCGCGCATCCGCCCTCTGCCCGGACCTAGGCTGCCGGGCATGAGAATCGGATTGCTGACAAGGGAATGGCCCCCGGAGGCCTACGGAGGTGCCGGCGTCCACGTCGAGTACCTGGCACGCGAGCTGCGCAAGCTCATCGACGTCGACGTGCAGTGCTGGGGAGCCCCGCGCACCGACGCCAACGCCCATCAGGTGCCCGAGACCCTGGCGGGCGCCAACGCCTCGCTGCAGACCATGGGCATCTCCCTGGCGATGGTGGCGGCCAGCGAGGGGGTGGACCTGCTGCACTCGCACACCTGGTACGCCAACTTCGCCGGGCACGCCGGCGGGATCTACCTCGACGTGCCACACGTCATCTCGGCACACTCCCTGGAGCCCAAGCGGCCCTGGAAGGCCGAGCAGCTCGGCGGCGGCTACCGGCTGTCGTCCTGGGTCGAGAAGACGGCCTACGAGGGCGCTGACCGGATCATCGCGGTCAGCCACGGGATGCGCGGCGACGTGCTGGAGTCCTACCCGGACGTGGACCCGGCGAAGGTCGACGTGGTCCACAACGGCATCGACACCGAGCTCTACCAGCCCGACCGCAACACCGACCTGATCGAGTCGGTCGGCATCGACCCCACCCGGCCCTACGCGCTGTTCGTGGGTCGGATCACCCGCCAGAAGGGCATCGCGCACCTGCTCAAGGCCGCCGCCCAGATGGACCCGGACATCCCCCTGGTGCTCATCGCGTCGTCGCCGGACACCCCCGAGCTCGGGGCCGAGGTGGAGGCCGGAGTGGCCGCCCTGCGGGCGAGCAAGGGCGAGGCCAACATGCTGTGGGTCAACGAGCACCTGAGCAGGGCACACCTCGTCCAGGCGCTGACCCATGCCGGGGTCTTTGCCTGCCCCTCGGTCTACGAGCCGCTGGGCATCGTCAACCTCGAGGCGATGGCCTGTGAGACGGCTGTGGTCGCCAGTGACGTCGGGGGCATCCCCGAGGTCGTCGTCGAGGGCGAGACCGGTCACCTCGTGCACTACGACGAGTCCGACCCGGTCGCCTTCGAGACCGGCGTGGCTGACGCGCTCACGAAGGTCATGTCCGACCCCGCCAGGGCCGCCACCATGGGCGTCGCCGGACGCCAGCGCGCCGTCGGTGAGTTCGGCTGGGACAAGATCGCGCGGATCACCGTCGACGTCTACCAGAGAGCCATCGACGGGCGCGGATGACCCACGGAGGAGCGCATGGCTGAGTTCGACCCCCAGCGTGGGATCGACTTCCCGATCGTCAATGGCCGGCAGTCGTCGATGGACACGGGACGGGCTGTGTTCGCCGACGCTGCGCGCGCCACCGATGCTGAGCTCGCCCAGCGGATCGAGGACACCGAGAACTGGCGCAAGGGGTACATGGCTCCGGCGCGCGACCTGGTCGTCTCCGGCCTGAGGGCCGGCGGGGGCTCGGTGGCGATGAGCCGCGACGGGCTCGACTCGCTCCACCGGCAGTTCACCTTCACCCGGGACGGGCGGGCCACGGATCTTGCCGAGGCATTCGCGAGCCATACCGAGCCGCGGTTCACCACGGCCGAGGTCGTGGGCCAGGGCCGCGGGGTCGCCGAGCTGGTGATCCCCTACCACGGGCGCATGCTGGCCGGACCGGACCTGCGCCACCAGCTCGACGTCTGGGTGGCCAACGGGATCGTGGAGCCGAGCTTCGCCCACGCCATCGAGACGGTCATGGCCCACCCGGAGTGGCTGGACCTCACGGGCGTGGACTTCGCCGTGCTCGGCGCCGGGGCCGAGATGGGTCCCTTGGCGTGCCTGTTGGACTGGGGCGCGACGGTCTGGGCCGTCGACCTGCCGCGGCCGGACCTGTGGCGGCGGATCATCGCCGACGCCGAGCGCCGGGCCGGCCGGCTGCGGGTTCCGCTCCCGATCGATGGTCCGGACCGGACGCACCTGGAAGGCCCGGCCCTGGCTGCGGTCGCCGGCGCGGACCTGCTGACCCAGGGCCCCGAGATCCGGACGTGGCTGGCCGGGATCGGCCGCCCGTTCACTCTGGGCAACTACGTCTACGCCGACGGCGCCCTGCATGTGCGCGTCTCCCTTGCGATCGACGCGATCAGCATGGACCTCGTGCGCACCGGTCACGACGTCATGCTGGCGTGGCTTGCCACACCGACCGATGTGTTCGCAGCTCCGATCGAGGCCGTCGAGGAGTCCCGGCGGCGCTGGCGCTCGGCCGGCGTGTGGCGCTATGCACGCTCGCCGCTGCGGTTGGCCGGACAGTTCGAGAAGAACTACCCGGACACTGTCTTCACCTCCACGGGGGTCGAGTACGGCATCAGCGACTGCCTCGTGAGCCAGCAGGGTCCCAACTACCTGCTCGCCAAGCGACTGCAGCGCTGGCGGGCCATGGCCGCGCGCGAGGACGGCGTCCGGGTGTCGCTCAACGTCGCACCGAGCACGCGGACCAAGTCGGTGATCAAGAACAAGGCGCTGGCCGCGGCCTACGCCGGCGCCGGACGGTTCGGTCTGGAGATCTTCGAGCCGGACACGTCCAACGCCATCATGGCCGCGCTCCTGGTCCACGACCTGCACAACCCGGCCTCCACCGCGAACCCCACGGTGCCCATCTCGCACCCGATGCAGCTGTTCGTCGACGGGTCGTGCCACGGCGGGCTCTGGCGCTCGGAGTATGCGGCCCGCTCGGTGCTCGGGATCGCGGCGATCTCCGGCATGTTCGAGCGCAACGCCTGATCGGCGCACATGGGCGCCGGCAGCGACGGGGACGACCAGCGCCTGGGCGAGGAGGTCATCAGCCTCACCCGATCCCTGCTGCGCATCGACTCCACGAACGGCAACGAGACCGCGGTCGCTGAGGTGCTGGCCGCATACCTGGGCTCCGCCGGCATCACGGCCGAGCTGGCCGGTCCCGATCCGGCCCGCCAGAACCTGATCGCCCGCCTGCCCGGGTCAGGTGGCGGGCCGAGCCTGGCGTTCGTCGGCCACAGCGACGTCGTGCCCGCCGACGCCCGCGACTGGACCCACCCCCCGTTCGCGGCGGTCCTCGACGAGGACGGCTACCTCTGGGGCCGCGGGGCGCTGGACATGAAGAATGAGGTGGCCGCCCGGGCGGTGGCGATCGCGTCCCTGGCACGGGAGGGGTTCGTCCCCCGCGGGGACCTCCTGCTGATCGTCGCCGCGGACGAGGAGGACGGATCCGCGGGGGTTGGCATGAACTGGCTGACACCGAACCGGCCGGACCTGGCGGTGGACTACGCGCTCAACGAGGGCGGCGGGCTGCCCTATCAGCTGGCCGACGGCCGTCTCATGGCTGCGATCGCCCTCGGGGAGAAGGGCACCTGCCCGGTCCGCGTCGACGCGATCGGGGAAGCCGGTCACGCCTCGATGCCGAGCATCGGCCGCACTCCGATGCCACGCCTGGCCGAGGTGCTGGCACAGGTGGGGATCGGCCTGCCCGAGCCCCGCGACCACCCCTCGATCCGCACCACCCTCGAGGCGCTCCTCGGAGCTGGAGCCGTCGACCAGCTCGGGCTCCGCGAGGCACTGGTCCGGGCCAGCGCCCTGCACCCGGTGCTCACGCACCTGCTGACGGCCCTCTCGGGCACCACCATGGCCCCGACCCTTCTGCACGGCTCGGCGGCGTCCAACGTGATCCCCGCCCGCGCGGGCGTCGGGCTCGACTGCCGCGTGCTTCCCGGCACGACCGACGTCGAGGTGCTCGCCGAGGTCCGGTCCCGGGTCGGCCCCGGTGAGGACCTCGAGCTCAGCCAGCCGGTCCCGTCGGTCGCGGGCAACGCGTCACCCGCGACCGGACCGCTGTGGGAGGTCTGCCGCGACGTCGTCGAGGTCTCCCTCGGCGCACAACTGCTTCCGGTGCTGTGCACGGGCTTCACCGACTCGGTGTACCTGCGTCGCGACCACGGCACCGTCGCGTACGGTTTCAGCCCGTTGCGCACCACCCCACCGGAGGTCGTCGAGGCCGGGTACCACAACCGCGACGAGCGCATCCACGTCGCGGATCTGGCCCTGTCCGTCGACTTCCACCGGGAGGTGGCGCGGCGGCTGCTCGGTTGAACTAGGCCGTCGGACCCAGGAGGTCCTTGAGCTGGGCCCCACCGGGGACCTGCGACAGGACGGCCTCCACGTCCGCGGGGTCGGTGGGCACCTGCCCGTTCGGCGAGAGCGTGTCCACCAGGCCGGGGAGGATCTGGGCCAGTTCGGCTGAGAGCTCCTCCTGAGACACGCCGGTCTGCGCGGCCAGCTCGGCCAGCTGATCCGGCATCGCGGCAGCCAGCTGCTCAGCCGACACGGGCTGGTTCTCCCCTGTGCCGACCCATGAGTTCGCCTGATCCCCCAGCCCGCCACCGGCGAGCTTCCCGAGCAGGTCCTGCAGGCCGCCGCCCTGGGCCAGCATGGCCAGGATCGGCCCGGCGATCATCATGATCTTGTTCAGCGACTGCGACATGTCGGCCGGGTTCATGCCCCCCGCTGAGCCCGGAGCGACCCCCTCCTGGGCGCCTCCCCCGCTGAGAATCCCGCCGAGGAGGTCCTCGAGTCCACCTGCCATGGTCTGCTCCTTGTCTCGGTCGATGGTGCAGTGCCCGGACACGGTATCCCCGACCTCGGTCGGGTTTCCCGCCCGACAGCGTCCGACCACCGTGCGCCGACGCCGCGTCTAGACTCGCAAGCCGAGCCCACCCGGGAGGTGCCAATTGAGTACGGCAACCGTGACGGCCGACGCGCCACCGCCCACCCCGCAGACCCCGTGGGGAGGGTCGGACGAGGCCCGTCGCTCGGGCCTGCGCCGGATGAAGCTCGTGGCCACGGGGCTGTTCGTCGTGGCAGCGGTCATCTACGTGGTGACGATCGTGACCGTCGGGACGAGCCCGGACGGCTGGGTGGGCTACCTGCAGGCCGGGGCCGAGGCAGCGATGATCGGCGCCCTGGCCGACTGGTTCGCCGTCACCGCGCTGTTCCGCCATCCCCTCGGGCTGCCCATCCCGCACACGGCGATCATCCCGACCCGCAAGGACCAGATGGGCGCCACCCTGGGCGAGTTCGTGGGCACCCACTTCCTCACCGACGCCGTCGTCCGGGAGAAGGTCGCGGGTGCCGAGGTCACCCGCCGTGGCGGGCAGTGGCTGGCCGAGCCCGACCACGCCGAGCGCGTGGCCGGTGAGCTGGGACGGGCGCTGCGGGGCCTGATTGCCGTGCTCGACGACGACCAGATGCGCACCATGATCGAGCGGGTGATCGCCGAACGGGTCGAGCGCACCGAGGTCTCGCCCGCACTCGGGCACCTGCTCGGCCAGGTCGTCGCTGACGGCGCGCACACTGGCATCGTCGACGTCCTGGCCGACCGGACCTATGCCTGGGTCGTGTCCAACCGACGCTCGATCATCGAGGTGGTCACCAAGCAGGCCCCGACATGGACGCCCAAGTTCGTCGACGGTGTCGTCGGGGACAAGATCCACCTCGAGCTGGTGCGCTTCCTGGCCGCGATCCGCGACGATCCTCAGCACGACGTCCGGATCGCCATCGACCGGATGCTCGTGCAGTTCGCCGACGACCTGCGGACCAACCCGAGTACCCGGGAGCGCGTCGAACGGGCCAAGGTCGACATGTACGACCACCCCGACGTGCAACGCTCCGTCGGGCGCATCTGGGAGACCGCGCAGCGGGTGGTGCTCGAGGCCGCCGACGATCCCCAGAGCGAGCTGCGCGTCCGGGCAGCCGGGGCCCTGGCCCAGCTCGGTCAGACGCTGGCCTCGGATCCGGGACTGCAGGACAAGCTCGACGGGTGGATCACCGACACGGTGGTCGCCCTCGTCGCGGACTACAAGGTCGAGCTCACCAGCGTCATCACCGACACGGTGCAGCGCTGGGACGGCCCCGCCACGGCCGAGCGGATCGAGCTGGCAGTGGGTCGCGACCTGCAGTTCATCCGCATCAACGGCACGGTCGTCGGTGCCCTGGCCGGGCTGGCGATCCACGCGCTGGCGCAACTGGCCTGAACCTTGGGCGAACGGCAGGGATCGCGAACGTGAACGCAAGATGAACAAACGCGTCCGCCCCGGATGCCAAGGTGACGTCCGGATGAATCGCAGGCCAACTCGGCCCTAGCCTTGAGCCAGCAGGCTGGGCATGCCTGAGCGTGAATGGGGATCCCCATGGACATGGTCCTGGTCGCAGTCGTCGGTGTCGTCCTTCTGGCGCTGCTGTTCGACTTCACCAACGGCTTCCACGATGCCGCCAACTCGACCTCGACCGTCGTGGCCACCCGCGCCATGAAGCCGCGGCACGCGGTCTACATGGCCGCGTTCTTCAACTTCGCCGCCCTGTTCGTCGTGGGAACCGCCGTGGCCAACACCGTGGCCAAGACCGTGGACGTCGAGGCGCTGGGCGTGCAGTCCGGTGGCGTCCCCGTCGGGTTGGGGGTCGCGTTCGGCGCGCTGCTGGGAGCGATCTTCTGGAACTACTTCACCTGGTCGATCGGGATGCCCTCCTCATCGAGCCACGCGCTCATCGGGGGCCTCCTCGGCGCCGGGCTGTCCGCCGGGGGCCTGGACGTCATCAAGTGGAGCAGCATCGAGAAGGCCGCACTGGCCATCGTGCTGTCGCCGCTCGTGGCCTTCACGGTCGCGTTCCTCGCGATGTTCCTCGTCGGGGTGCTCCAGCGGGCGACGCACTGGGAGGACGACGCCAAGCCGTTCAAGTGGCTGCAGATCGTCTCCGCGGCCGCAGTCTCGTTCGGGCACGGCGCCAACGACGCCCAGAAGACAATGGGGGTCATCGCCTTCGCGCTGGTCTCCGGCGGCTACATCGGTGCGGAGTCAGGGATCCCACTGTGGGTCGAGATCTCCGCCTACTCGATGATCGCCCTGGGCACCATGTGGGGTGGCTGGACCATCATCGAGACGATGGGCCTGCGGATCACCAAGCTCAACGCCAACTCGGGCGTCGCCGCCAACATCGGTGCCGTCACCTCGATCTTCGGCGCCACGGAGCTCGGTGTCCCGATCTCCACCACCCAGGCTGCGGCAGCCTCCGTCATGGGTTCGGGGGCGTCGGCCGGCACCGGCCTCAACGGCCGCAAGATCGGCGAGATGGTCGTCGCCTGGACGTTCACCATGCCGGCCGCGGCAGTCGTCGGCTTCGTGGCGTTCAAGCTCACGACCTTTCCCGACCCCTGGGGCTGGGTCGCCAGCCTGTCGGCCATCGCCGTGCTCGGCGTGTGGGCGGGACGGCTCATGATGCACGCGGAGAACGCCGACGACATCGAGCAGATGCTGCCGAGCGAGTCCGAACTGCACCAGTACCACACGGTGCCGCATCCCGACCTGCACCCGTACGAGGGCCCGCCGCACGTCAATCACCACGAGCTCGAGGCGCACCGCGACCCGGCCAAGGACGTCCCGCTGCCCTGAGCGTCGCCGTCGACGGCTCCTGTGCGCCTGGTGGGGGCCCTTCCCTCTCCCTCTCGGGCAGGTCCCCACCGGCTGCCCTAGCATTGCGCCCATGCGCAGCGACATGTTCGACAACACCGAGGCCAGCTCCGACCCGGGGAGCTTCACCAAGCAGAACAAGAAGATGCTCAAGGTCCGTCTCTCGGGGACCAGCGGCCACTTCTACGCCAAGCAGGGCTCGATGGTCGCCTATCAGGGCAACGTCGACTTCGCCTACGAGGGCAGCGGTGGCATGGCCAAGATGTTCAAGAAGGCGTTGACCAGCGAGGGGATGGCCCTGATGAAGGTCAGCGGCGACGGCGACGTGTTCCTCGCCGACCAGGCCGACGAGGTGTTCCTGCTGCACCTGGAGAACGAGTCGGTGACCATCGGCGGCAGCCACGTGCTGGCCTTCGAGAGCTCGCTGACATGGGACATCAACAAGGTCGAGGGTGCCTCGATGATGAGCGGTGGGCTGTTCAACACCACGTTCACCGGCACCGGCACCCTGGCGATCACCGTGCACGGCACCCCCGTGGTGCTCAACGTGGACGTCCCGACCTTCGTCGACATGCAGGCCGCGGTGCTGTGGTCCACGTCTCTGAAGTCCGGCGTCCGCAAGACCGCCAAGGCCGGTGCGCTCGTCGGCCGCGGATCCGGCGAGGCCTACCAGCTGACGCTGTCCGGCCAGGGATTCGTCGTCGTCCAGGCCTCGGAGGGGCACCCGGTCCCGCGGGCGTGAGGATCACGGGCGCCGCCCGTGGCGAGTGAGCGGGCCTCGGCTCAGGCGGTGAACGTCAGGAAGCTGCTGTTTACCCCGAGAGTCGACCGGATCGCGGAGTCCGAACCCAGGGTGCAGTTGCGCGCGGTTCCGACGATCTCCATCTGGGAGATCCGCCCGCCCCAGGCGCCGGCGCCCTCACGTGCCAGGATCCGAACGGCTGCGATGTCCCCGGCCCCCCGGCAACGCGCGCGCAGCTGGGCCGCCGAGATGCTGTCGGTCCATGCCAGCCGCGGGTTCTTGACGGCTGTGGCATCCCACGGGTCAGGCTGGGTGACCATGTACGGCAATGGCGTGCCGGCAGTCGCCCCCCCGTTGGACGAGCTGAACTGGGTCAGCGCCGGCACTCCACCCACGGTGAGCTGCAGACTGGCTGTGTCGGCGATGGCGGCATCGGTGGTGGGATGCTCGCGGGTGCGGACGACGCGCCACGATGAGTCGTAGGAGAGCGCCCCGGGGTAGGCCTGCGATCGGGTGGAGTCGTACACGTCGAAGGATCTCTTGGACTTCCCGAGGGCCTCGTGGGCAGCGTAGGTGCGCGCGGCGACGGCTTGGGCGCGCAGGGCCTCAACCGGCCACGAGGGGGAGACCTCGGCGGCAACCACCGGCCGCAGGTAGAGCTCCATCGGCAGGGTGTTCACCACCTGCAGCGATCGACTCCCCGTCCTGATGGCGGTCACGGAGCCGCGGTAGCCCCGCCGGACCGAACCGTTCTGGGTCCCCACGACGTCGTCCGGGACGGCGAACTCCAGGGTGCTACCGGCCACCTTGTCAACGGTTCGCCAACTGCCGCAGTACACGGCCAGGGTCATCCCCGACTTCGACGCGCGCACCCGCCACCGGGAGGCCGGCTTGGTGCAGGTGCTCGGCGTGACAGGCAGCTGGATGGCCTCCCGACCCGCCTGCGTCACCGTCAGGCCGGGAGTCGCACGCACCACCAGGTCACGACCGGTGTCCGAGGCGAGCAGCACCCGCACCAGTGCGTCGGGCATGGCCGCGAGCACGGTTCCCGGGTAGTAGAAGGAGAGGATCTGCGGGTGCGGCACCCCGACGGACGCTGCCTGGTGGGCGCCCCACTGGCTCATCCCGCGGCCATGGCCCCAGCCGGAGCCGGCCATCCGGAAGATGCCGTCCGCCGGCACCGGGTACACCTCGGGTTCGGCCGCTGACGCCGGCGTCCCCAGGCCCACGGCTGCCGCCGAGAGGCCGGCAGCCACGACCAGGACTCCAGCGCGCGGGCGCAGGGCAGACAGACGCATAGTGGCATCATCGACCACGAAGAGGGCCAACCCAAGCAATTGCGACGTATCAACGACGATATCGGCGGGCTAACGCACCGGGCACGGACCTGATCGCCAGTGACGCGATCACCCGTGCGGACGCGCGCTCAGTGCCCGGCCGCGTGACCGGCAGCAGCGCGCTCCGCCGGGTCACCGCCGAGCTCGAGGAAGCCGTCGGTGATCTCGAAGACGCGGTCGGTGTACTCGACCATGCGCAGGTCGTGGGTGACCATGATCCCGGTCTTGCCGCGGTCCTTGATCTCCCGGCGCAGCAGTTGGACGACCTGGCGGCCCATCGCCGTGTCCAGCGCGGCGGTGGGCTCGTCGACAAGGACCAGGTCGGGGTCGTTCATCAGCGCGCGGCCGATCGCCACCCGCTGGCGCTCACCGCCGGAGAGCTTCTCGGGCACGTTGCCCGCACGGGCTGAGAGGCCCAGCTCCTCGAGCAATTGGTCGGCACGCTGGCCCGCAGCCTTGCGCCCGGAGCGCCCCTTGTCCTTGCGCAGGCCGGCCACCCACAGCAGGTTCTCGCGCGCGGTCAGGAACGGCACCAGGTTCGCCGACTGGAACACGAACCCGACCCGCTCGGCGCGGAAGCTCGTCAGGGCCTTGGCGTCCAGGTCGCTGACCGCCACGTCGCCCACCCGGATGAGCCCCGAGGTGGGGGTGAGCAGTCCGCCGATCATCGAGATCAGCGTGGTCTTCCCCGAGCCCGAGGGTCCCAGCAGGGAGACGAACTCGCCCTGGCTGACCGACATCGAGGCCTCGTGCACGGCGGTGACGGCCGTGTGGCCCTCCCCATAGGTCTTGGTGACCGCCTCGACGGTGAGGATCGGCGGGGCCGCGTCGGTGGCCGGCGCGGCGGGTTGCGGCGTGGCGTCGGTCATCACAGGGTGCCTCCTAGGGCGGTGGCCGGATCGATCCGGCTGATACGGCGGAGCGACAGCAGGGCGCCGACGACGCCGGCGGTCACGGTCAGGACGGCGGAGTAGACCAGGGTCTCGGGACGGAACAGGAAGGGGATGTCGTTCGGGAGCAGCTGGCCCACGAGCCAGGCGGCGGTCGCTCCCACGATCACGGCTGTGACGGTCGCTCCGATGGCCTGGAGGACCACACCCCCGCCGAGCTTGCTCGTGGAGGCGCCCAGGGCCTTCAGCGCGGCGAACAGCTCGCGCTTCTCCAGCACCACGAGGGCGAAGAACAGGGCCACGACCAGGCCCGCGACGGCGAGGCTGGCGTAGATGATCGCGTTCAGGCTGGACTTCTGCTCCCGGACACCGGGGATCGACAGGTAGGTCTGCTCCGTGCTCGCCACCACGATCCCGGCAGGGGGCACGACCTGATCGGCGCTGACGCCGTCGGCCAGCGCCAGGCCGAACACCGACGGTGAGACCGCCTGACCGGCGAACTCGGGGCGGACCGCGGTCCGCATCTCGGCATAGACGTCAAGGGAGGTCCAGGCAGTCGGCAGGCCCTGGTACCCGGCGTCCTCGACGATCCCGACGACGGTCTGGCCGACCCCGCCGACCTCGAGGGTCGTCCCCAACCCCAGGCCGGCATCGGCCAGGGCGGCATCGACAGCAACGCCCGAGGGGTCCTCGGGGCTGGGAAGACGACCCTCGAGAACGGTGCTCGGGACACCTGCGGGATCGGCCTCCGGCAGGAAGCCCATGACGACCAGGTCCGCCCCGCCGGGCACGCTGGACGTGGTCGTGATGAGGGCGCCGATGGCCGTGGCCTGCTCGACCCCGTTGACAGCCTCGAGCTCGGACTCCGCAGCCAGCGGCAGCCGGGAGCGCACCAGCGAACCCTCCGCGTCACCCGAGAAGGCGTAGGCCTGGGCCGTGCTCGAGCGGATGGCTCCGGTCCCGCCGAAGAACAGCCCATCGCCCAGCGCACCGAGGATCAGCACGAGGAAGACGATCAGCGACAGCGCACCCGTGATGGACACGAAGCGCCCCTTGGCGCGGCGGAACTCCGCGATGGCGAGGTTCATCGGGCACCTGCCGCAGTGGCCGGGTCGAGCTTCGCGATCCGCCGCACGGAGAGCAACCCGGCGCCCAGCGACGCGAGCAGCACCGCAGCGACAACTCCGCCGGTGGTCAGCGGGTCGATCGAGACCGGGAGCCCGGTGGACAGGCCCTGCAGGGCGCCCCACGCCAGGACGACAGCGACCGCCGAGGCGATCAGGATCACCGCCGCGATCTGCCCCGTGACCGACCCGGCAAGGGATCGGGTCGAGGCCCCGGAGGCCCGCAGCAGGGTGAACGTCTTGAGCTTCTGCACGGTCAGGATGAGGAAGAAGAACCCCACGACGACGACTCCGATCACGAAGGTGATGCCGACCAGCAGGCCGAAGGTCTGACTCACCGACTCCACTCCCGGGATGGACGCGATGGCCGTGCTGCGATCCAGGGCCTGCGTGCCCTGCCACGGCCTGCTGCACCTGGGCAGCGACAGCGACGGCGTCCGCCCCCGGTTCGACGGTGAACGCCACGGCGTTGACAGGCACCGCAGCGAGCCCCGGGTTCAGCTCGGTGAGCAGGGCCTCGTAGCCGGCGGTGGTCATCCACGCGGTGTCGGTGCCGAACTGCGTTCCCACGAGGGTGCCGGTGACCACGAGGTCGGTCTGCGAGCCGTTGACCCGGACGACGTCCCCGATGGCCACCTCAGCCTGGCTGGCGTCGATGGCAACCTCGGTGGGCGTCTGCGGGAAGCGCCCCTCACGCAGACCCTCCGGCTGGCTGGGGCTGTCGGGGGTCACCCCGATCAGCTGGAGTTCGTCGGGCTCACCGTTCACGGTGGCGTTCGCGGACAGGACCGCCAGGGGGCCGACCTGGGAGACACCCTCGACCGCCGCCACCTGCTCCACCACGGACGGATCGAGGCGGCTGGCCTGGATGTTGGCCCGGGCCGACTCGGAGTACACCAGGCCGTCCGCCGGAAGTGACTCGATGGCGCCGGTGAACGCCCGCAGCAGGGCCCCCGACAGGCTGGAGAGGAACACGATGAGGAAGACCAGGAGGGCCACGGCGGCCGTCAGCAGGCCGAAGCGCAGCTTCGCCCGCTTCATCTCGGTCAGGGCCAGATTCACAGGGACAAGTCTGCGGGGAACACCCGGGCGCTGTCAACAGAACTTATCCACAACTTGTGCAATACCTGTGCACGATGCGGACGCAGGTGACCAACGGCACCTCACCCAGATTGCCATCGAGGACCTGGCCCTGATCGCGGCCGTGAGCTTCTGGAGGTTCTTCTTCGAGTCCCTGAGGCGTGGCTCGTGGCGGCCATCGTGAGCCTCACCGCCTTCGTCTTCTGGCTGGCGGGTGGCGGCGATCGTCCGGCGTTGGCGATCCTGATCGCCGGGCTGGCCCTGCTCGGGTCCAGCGCCCTGGGGATGCAGGTGGGCCGCCGACGCAGGAGGCGATCGGACCGGCGCTGGAGACCGTCGATGCAGCCGATCCGCCGACCCCGTGACCGTGCCCTGCATCACGTTCGGTGACAGGACGTGCGCAGGAGGCGAGTCCGGTGGGCGCATCCGTCCGGGTTTCGCGTAGATTCAACACTGTGGTACCCCAGTGGCTCGACGGACTGACGTGGTGGCACGTCTATCCCCTGGGCTTCTCCGGCGCTGAGGCGGAATCGAGTCAGGTCCACGGGGTCGTGCACCGGTTGCGGCACCTGTCCAACTGGCTGGACTACGCCCATGACCTGGGATGCCGCGGGCTGCAGCTCGGTCCGGTCTTCGCCTCGGAGACCCACGGCTACGACACGACCGACCACCTGCACATCGACCATCGGCTCGGTGACGAGCGCGACTTCGACGACCTCGTGCGCGGATGCCACGACCGGGGTATCCGGCTGCTGCTGGACGGGGTCTTCAACCACGTCGGCTACGGCCATCCGATGTTCCAGGTGGCGCGGGCCGCCGGTCCGGACCCGCAGGGCGCTGGGGCGCAGGCAGCGCGGTGGTTCGATCTCCGCTGGCCCACGACCGACGGTGAGCCCGACTACGACGTGTTCGAGGGTCATGGCAACCTCGTGACGCTGAACCACCAGGACCCTGCCGTGCTCAACTACGTGGTGCACGTGATGGATCACTGGCTGACCCGGGGCGCCGACGGGTGGCGCCTGGACGCGGCCTACGCGGTGGCCCCGGAGTTCTGGCGCGAGGCGCTGGCCCGGGTCCGCGCCCTGCATCCGGACGCCTGGTTCATCGGCGAGTACATCCACGGCGAGCCGCCGCAGATCCTGGCCGAGACCACGCTGGACTCCGTGACCGCCTATGGGCTGTGGCGCCCCCTGTGGCGCTCGCTGAACGACGCGAACTACTTCGACCTCACGTGGCAGATCGAGAGGCTGGCCGAGTACGCCAGCGACCATCCGCCCCTGACGTTCGTCGGCAACCATGACACGACGCGCATCGCCAGCAACCTCGAGGACCAGCGTCACTTCGGCCACGCGATCGCGGCCCTGTTCACCCTGCCCGGCACCCCCGCTGTGTACTACGGCGATGAGCAGGCGTTCCGCGGGGTCAAGGAGGACCGCTTCGGCGGCGACGAGGCAGTGCGTCCGATGTTCCCCGAGCGCCCTGACGGGCTGGCACCGTGGGGTTGGCCGATCCACCACCTGCATCGGCAGCTGATCGAGATGCGGTCACGCCACCCCTGGATGACCCGATCGCTGGCGACTGTCGAGCACGTGACCAACACCGCGCTGGCCCTGCGGGCCACCCCTCCAGGCGGGCATGGTCGCCGGATCACCACCCTGCTCAACATTGCCGACGAACCCACCCGGTTCCCGGTCGAGCTGGCCGACCCCACGATCGAGGTGCAGTCCGAGGCGGCGGGTCACGAGCCCGACGTCCTGGTCGTGCCCGCACATGCATGGCGGGTCCTGTCCCATGGGTCACCGCACTGGGCCTGAGGCCCAGGCCCTGCCCCGACTCACCCCGCGACGACCAGCGCCCCGCCGCCGCGACGCCCATCGGCAACGGCGCGCACCGAGCCATCGGGCATCCGCTGCACCGCGTTGACCCCACCGAAGAACAGGTTGTGCGCGGGCCACACGTTGACCGGGCCGATCGCGCACGCCCGGAGGCCGTCGATCAGCGCCGCGGGCAGCATCGGCTCGACCTGCAGGCCCCGGTCATCGGGGTGCACGCGCGCTGCGGATACGGCCCGCGCGAGTGACTGGCCGCCATCCATCATGCGCATGAGCACCTCGACCATCGACGAGCGGATCCGCTCCGATCCACCGGTCCCCAGTGCGACGATGCCCCCGTCCGGGGCCACCAGGATCGACGGGCTCATCATCGATCCCATCCGCTGGCCCGGCGGGGTCGCGTGGAACCCGTCCGGGTTCAGGTCGGCCTCCCCCAGCATGTTGTTCAGCTGGATCCCGGTCCCCGGGATGACGAAGCCCGAGGTCACGCCGTTGGACGTGGTCATGGACGCGACCATCCCGTCGGCATCGACTGCGCTGACGTGCGTGGTGCCGGTCGCGGTCAGCGGCGAGGTCGCTCCGCTGCGGCGGTGCCTCGTGGCCGCCACGAGGGTCTCCACCAGCCCGATCCAGCCGCGGGCGTCCTCGGGGTCGAACGAGGGCGCGACTGCGATGGTGTCGGCGATGATCGATCCGCCGAACGACGGGGGCGGGTTGGTGAAGAACCTGTAGCCGGCCCGCTCGGCGACGACCGGGTCCCGATGGATCACCTGGTAGCCGTCCAGGTCGGCGGCGGTGACCAGCCCGCCCTGGCGCATGGCGGCGAGCAGGGGAGCAGCGAACGGCGCACTCACCAGGGAGTTGACCGTCCCATCGGCGAGCAGGTCGAGGAACCGGGCGAGATCCGGATTGCGGATGTCGTCCCCGGCCGTCAACCACCGCCCGTCACGCTCCACGAGGCGCCGGCTCTCGGGGGACAGCCCCACCAGCTCACGGATCAGGCCGGTGAGGATCCCCTGGGCGGGCTCCATCACGACGCCGTCGGCGGCGTACCTGCGTGCCGGCGCGACGAGCGTGGCCAGCGGGAGGCGGGCGAACTCGTCGTGCGCCTCGAGGATCCCCGCCAACAGCCCCGGGACGGCCACCGAGCCCATCCCGACGTGGAAGGTCTGGACGGTGCTCGGGTACTCCACGTCCATCGGCAGGAAGTGCAGGTCGAGGTCCTGGACGGGAAGGCCCCGGCCCGGGGTGTCGACGAAGGAGTCGCGCACGTGCACCTGTCCATCAGGGAGGCGCACCATGAGGAACCCGCCGCCACCCAAGGAGGCGACCGCCTGCTCTGCGACGGTTGCGGCGAAGGTGGCGGCCAGGACCGCGTCGACCGCGTTGCCCCCTGCCGCGAGCGCCTCGGCCCCTGCCCGTGCGGTCGCCACGCTTCCCGCCGCCACGGCGGACGAGCCGGGACCGCCGTGCGCCACAGCGCTGCCGACGGGATCAGGAACCACATTGAGAAGGGTAGTGGCCCTAGCCTGAGCCCAATCACGCGTTCCCCCGCCCGAGGATGCCCATGCTGATCCCCTTCACCAGCTCCCCGGCCCACACCCTCGGGGTGGAGATCGAGATGGGACTCGTCCACGACGAGACCGACGAGCTCGAATGCGCCGCCCCCGAGGTGCTCGGCGAGGCCGGGGTCGGGTACCCCGGCGGTGCGCACCCCCGGATCCACCCGGAGCTCTTCCAGTCGACCCTCGAGCTGATCACCGGGGTGTGCGCGACGCCGGCGCAGGCCCATGCCGACCTCGCCGCGACGGTCGCCGAGCTGCAGCCGATCCTGCGCCGGCGCCACCTGGCGCTCATCGGGACAGGTGTGCACCCGTTCTCCAGCTGGAACAGCCTGCGCCTCACCGCCGACGATCGGTACGCGCGCCTGGTGGACAAGATCCAGTGGCCGGCCCGGCGGATGATGATCCATGGCGTGCACTTCCACGTGGGCGTCCCGTCGGGGGACCACGCCATCGCGGTCACCAACGCCCTGACCACGCTGCTGCCGCACTTCGTGGCGCTGTCGGCCTCGAGCCCCTACTGGTTCGGCGAGGACACCGGCCTGGCCTCGATGCGCACCAAGGTGTTCGAGTCGATGCCCTCGGCCAGCCTTCCCCCCGAGCTCGCCGATTGGGCGGACTTCGAGCGGCTCGTGGAGATCCTGGCGCGCGCCGGCACCATCGAGACCGTCAAGGAGCTGTGGTGGGACATCCGACCCAGCCCCGGGTGGGGCACGGTCGAGCTGCGCATGTGCGACGGCATGGCCACCCTGACCGAGCTCTGCGCGCTGGCCGCCCTGGCCCAGGCTGCCGTGGCGCACCTGTGCCGGGGCATCGACGAGGGGCGGACATTCCCCCGCGAGCCCGACTGGGTGCTGCAGGAGAACAAGTGGCGGGCTGCGCGCTACGGCATCGAGGCTGACCTGGTCCACGGGGACGGATCGGTGACGCGGTTGGCCGACGAGGTGCGCGAGTGGGTCCAGCGTGTCCGGCCCGAGGCGCTGGCACTGGGCACCGAGGCCGACCTCGACCGGGTGCTCGGTATCCTTGACCACCAGCCCAGCTACGTCCGCCAGCGCGCCGTGGTGGCCGAGGGCGGCACCCTGCGCGACGTGGTGGAGCTGCTTCGCCGGGAGTTCGCCAACGATCGCGTCGGAGGATGAGTGTGAGCGTCACCGTGCCGGGGCCCCCGATCGAGGACCTCGGGTCCGACCTTGCGGGCCTGTCGATCGACCCGGAGCTGCTGCACGTGGTGCAGGCCATGGTCGAGCACAAGGCCGGTGAGCTGGTCTACACCCGACGGTGGTTGCACGCCCGACCCGAGGTGAGCCGGGCGGAGCACGAGACCACAGCCGCCCTGCGCGAGCGGCTCCAGGCTGAGGGCCTGTCGCCGCGGGTGCTCAGCGTCGGAACGGGACTCCTCTGCGACGTCGGCACGGAGGGCCCGCTGGTGGCGCTGCGCGCGGACATCGACGCCCTGGTCATGCACGACGCCAAGGACGTGCCCTATCGCTCGATGAACGATGGCGCCTGTCACGCCTGCGGTCATGACGTGCACACGGCCGTCGTCCTCGGCGCCGGGCTGGTGCTGCGCGAGCTGATCGACTCCGGGCGGATCCGCGGCCGGGTGCGGCTGGTCTTCGAACCGTCCGAGGAGTCCCTGCCTGGGGGCGCGCTCGATGTGATCGCCGACGGTGGCATGGACGGCGTCCAGGGCATCTTCGGGGTGCACTGCGACCCGAAGATCGACGCGGGGCAGCTCGGATGCCGGATCGGGCCGATCACCTCGGCGTCGCACCACGTGGCCATCCGGATGACTGGTCCCGGCGGGCACACGGCGCGACCGTCCCTGACCGTCAACCTCGCCGACGAGGTGGCCCGGGTCGTGCGCGAGCTGCCCGCGGCCGTCCAGGCAGCCGCCGACGGGCTTGCGGGAGACCCGGCACGCGGTGAGGTCCGGCTCGTCTTCGGCACGATCCACACCGGATCGGCATCCAACGTCATCCCGGCCGAGGCGGACCTCACAGGCTCGGTGCGCACCCCGGACCCCACAGTCTCCGACGCCCTGATGTCGATCGTCCCGCAGGCCATCGCCCGCGTGCTCGGGACGGACATGCGCCCCGATGCTGAGGGCCACGAGGGGTCCCGACCCGACGGTCTGCACTGGTACCTGCGCCACCGCCCGGGGGTGACTCCCGTGATCAACGACGCCGCCGCCACGCGCATGATCGCCAGCGCCGCTCTGGTCGCCGGTGGCCCCGACGCGGTCTGCGACACCGACCACTCGTGGGGTGGCGACACGTTCGGCTGGTACCAGGGCCTCGTCCCGGGCTGCTACGCCCGCCTCGGCACCCACTGGCCGGGGCGGCCCGACCGCCTCGACCTGCATCGGCCCACCTTCGACGTCGATGAGAGTGCGATCGCCTTCGGCACGAAGTCCCTCGTCCTGGCCGCGATCGGCTGGATGTCCGCCCTGAGCTGATACCCGGGCCGCGATCGGCGGGCAGTGGGGAGTACGGGCGCGTGCTGATGCCGGCGGACAGCGGTGATGGAACGATGGGGCCATGGCTGAACTCACTGTGTACGGAGCCGACTGGTGCCCTGACTGCCGACGTTCCAAGCGGCTGCTCGACCGCCTCGCTGTGCCCTACACCTACATGGATGTCGATGAGGACCCCTCGGCTCTGGAGACGATGAAGTCCCTGAACGGCGGCCGCCAGTCGATCCCTGTCGTCGTCTTCCCCGACGGGCATCACCTGACCGAGCCCTCGGATCCGGCCCTGCGCACGGACCTGGAAGCCGCCGGTCTCATCCCGGGCTGACCGTTCTGGTGCGGGGGACCAGGGCGGCGAGCATGTCGCAGTGGTTCGGCACGGCCGCACCGGGGTAGCCTGCTGCCGCTTCACGTTCCGTGAACCCACGTGGGCCCCTCCTGGGGAGGCCCTCGCATGTCACCCACCCCATGCCCTGCAGAAAGGCTCCTCCTGTCATGAGTCGCAAGCTCGGTGCCGAGTTCGTCGGCACCTTCCTCCTGGTGTTCCTCGCCGTCGGCGCGGCCGTGTTCGGCATCGGCGGCGGCGTCGGCGCCGATGCCGCCGGCCCGGCTTCGGGCACTGTCGGGGTCGCCCTGGCGTTCGGCCTCGTCGTCCTGATGCTGGCCTACGCGTTCGGCCCGGTTTCCGGCACGCACGTCAACCCCGCCGTCACGCTGGCGATGATCATGACCAAGCGCATGTCGCCCGGCGAGGGCGGCGGCTACGTCGCCGCCCAGTTCGGCGGTGCGATCCTCGGTGGCGCGGTCCTCAAGCTGTTCGTCTCGTCCTTCGGGGTCACCGACAAGACCGGCGGGCTCGGCACGAACAGCTACGACAACGGCGCGATCAACATGGCCGGCGCGTTCGTCCTCGAGGTCCTGCTGACGGCGGCGTTCGTGCTGGTCATCCTGCTGGTGACCGAGAGGGTCGCTGCCCCCGGCTTCGCCGGCATCGCGATCGGCCTGGCCCTGACGGCCGTGCACCTCGTCGGCATCCCGCTGACCGGAACGTCGGTCAACCCGGCCCGGTCGTTCGGCCCGGCCCTGTTCGAGGGCGGCACTGCGCTGTCGCAGGTGTGGCTGTTCATCCTCGCGCCGCTGGTGGGTGCGGCCGCGGCCGTCGCGGTCTGGTCGTTCACGCGCGTGACGTCGCTCGAGGGGGCCGACGCGCTCGAGACGTCCGAATCCGCCGGGGCGCTTGCGGAGGCCCTGGACGACTGATTCCAGCATCGCGGAAATGCCCGGCCCCGGGTTCACCGGAGGCGGGCATTTCCATGATCAGCAGAGCGCGGGGGCGGGCGGCAGCCGGCGCAAGGCGTGGGCGACAATCGCGCCATGGAGTTCACCCGACCGGACTGGGACGAGTACTTCCTGCAGATCGCCGCGGCAGTGGCCGTCCGGGCCGACTGCAGGCGGCGGAAGGTCGGCGCAGTCCTGGTGTCCAACCACCGGATCGTGGCCACCGGGTACAACGGTGCCCCCTCGGGCGGCCCCTCCTGCCTGGCCGGGGAATGCCCCCGGGGCCTGCTCGACTCGGCCACGGTCGCTCCGGGGAGCTCCTACGACACGGGTGCAGGGGCCTGCGTCGCGCTGCACGCAGAGCAGAACTGCCTGCTGTACGCCGACCGCAGCCGGGCTGAGTCAGCCACCATCTACGTCACGCACGAGCCCTGTGACGGCTGCCGACGGATGATCGCCGGATCGGGCGTGAACCGCGCTGTGTGGCCCGACGGCCAGTGGCAGGTCCGGACCGACTGAGCAGTCGCCCGCGCCCGTTCGACCCCGTCGCCTCAGCCCAGGTGGAGCCGCTGGTGGCCCTCCCAGACCCCACCGGCGGGCAGCACGACGGGCGTCACCGAGGTCGGCTCGATGCAGACGAAGCGTGCCTCGTCCCCCGGGGCCACATCGGGCAACGCGTGACCCGGTCCGGGGTTCCAGACCACCCGGTTCGAGAAGCCCTCTGCCGCGACGTGCACAGTCCCGAGGACGGCGTCGTGGAGCACGACCGGCGCGAAGGCCCCATGGATCACCAGATCCTGGGTGTCCAGGGCCCGGATTCGGCCCGCGATGACCTCGGAGAAGCTCGGTGACTGGGTGGAGGCGCCGTCCCACGCGTGGCACCCGGCGAGGCCGTCGATCCACGCCTCGGGGTCAGCCACTGCAAGGTAGGTGTGCAGGCCACCGGTGAAGCGGGCGACGTCCGACCCCCTGTTCTCGATGGTCAGCGTCATCGACAGCTCGGTCGGCGACGCCGAGATCGCCAGCCGGGCCCGGAAGGGATGCGGCCACACCGCTCGCGTCGCCTCGGAGTCGGTGAGCTGGAAGGACAATGTGGCGCGTCCCTGCTCCACGCGGGCACGAACGGGCTCCCAGTCGGCGGTCCGGGCGAAGCCGTGCTTGGGCAGGTCGCCGAACGTGCCGAACTGGGGGAAGAGGACCGGCACCCCACCGCGCAGCGCCTCAGGCTGGCCGAGGCGCGACAGCGGGCTCATCCAGAGTCGGTCGACCCCGTGGGTGGTCCAGCTCATCAGGTGCGCGCCGCGGGCGCTCGCGGTGATCCGGACCCCGGGCGCCTCGGCAACGATCGGTCGATCAGTGCTGGTCACGGCCCCGACCCTACGCCGGTTCCGGTGGGCAGATCGTGCCCACAAGGACTCCCCGGCTCAGGCCAGGCGCTGCACCGATCCCGCCGGGCATGTCGAACCAGGGCGCCCGGGCGGCCCGGGGCGTTGGGCCAGCTCGCGGGGGGCGGCTGAGCTGTGCCCCGCCACTGCGTGGAGCCCTCGGGCCGCGGAACTGGCTCAGACGCGTGTGGACAGTGCCAGGGCCAGCGCCCCCGCCCCGACGAGCACCACACCTGTATCGGGCCAGGACCACCGCACGGGGCGGGCGATCGTGCGGGGGGTGTCCGGGCGTAGGCCACGTGCGTCCAGGGCGATGGCCAGGCGCCCGCCCCGGCGCAGGGCGGCCACCAGCAGGCGGAACGTCATCGAGGAGAACTGACGGGAACGGGCACGGATCCCCGCACCGCCGAGGCCCCGGGCACGGCTGGCGCGTCCGAGGACGCCCCACTCGTCGGCGAGCAGGGGCAGCAGCCTGAGGCCGGCCAGGACCGAGTACGCGGGACGGGCCGGCACCCGCAATCGGACGACCAGGGCATCAGCCAGACCGGTGGGGTCCATGGCCACGGCCGCGACCAGCCCCGGGAGCGCGACGGCCAGCACACGGCTCGCAGGCAGCGCGACAGCCGACCATGACGACGCAGCGGCCAGTCCGCTGGCGCTGAGCAGCGCGTTCGAGAACGCCACACTCGCCGACGCGAGCAGCGCGGGCATGGCGAGCAGCGCCACGCGTCGGGTCGGCAGCCCACCCAGAAGCGCTGCCAGGACTGCGACCAGGGCGAGCATGAGGTTCAGCCGGACTGACGCCGACAGCAGGGCGGCCACGCTGAGCAGCATCGCCGCTGCCAGCAGCGCCAGCGGATCGAGCCGCCGCAACCGCAACCCCCCCGAGACGGATGGGCCGACCACTTCCCCGGCCCGCGCCACTTCCCCGGCCCGCGCCGCCGCCCCCGCGTCTGCCATCCCTTCCGGCGCGATCATGGAAGGTTCTTGCTGATAGAGCGGCAAGTGCCACCCGAATTCCCTGGCGGGGACGGCGGGCCCGGCCGGCCTGGCCGGCCCGGCGGGGCCGGCGGGGGCGGCGTGCGGGGCCCTGAGGCGGACCTCGCGGGCGGCCAGGGCGCGGACGAGGTCGGGGTCGTGGGTCGCCATGACCACCGTGCCGCCGGCGTCGCGGTGGTCGGCGATGATTCCGACGAGCTCGGCCCACGTGGCCGGGTCCTGACCGAAAGTCGGCTCGTCGAGCAGCAGGATCCCCGGATCCAGTGCCAACGCCGTGCCCACGCTGAGCCGGCGCTGCTCGCCACCGGAGAGGGTGAACGGGTCCGCGCCCGCGAGTGGGGACAGGTGCAGCCGATCGAGCATCCGTATCGCCCGCTGTGTGGCCTCAGGTTCCCCGACACCGGCGCCGACGAGCCCATGGTGCACCTCGTCGACGACCCGACCGGTGACGAACTGGTGCTCCGGGTTCTGGAACACGACCCCGAAGGTCCCCGCCACCTCGGCCGAGGACCAGCGCCACGGATTGACCCGCTCCATGCCGCGCCCGCCCTCCACGCCGCCCACTCCGCCTGTCACCGAACGAACGCGAACCGCTCCCGCCGTGGGCTCCAGGAGTCCCGCGAGGCAGGCCAGCAGGGTGGACTTGCCAGCACCTGGGGGGCCGGTCACCGCGACCACCTCCCCCGCGTGGACCTCGAGATCGACCGACGACAGCCGATCAGCCACCGTGACGCCCTCAGCCGCGAGCACCACCTCACCAGGCGGGGCCGTCGGGATCCGGTGGGGCATGTGCGCGTGGTCGACCCACACCCGCGCCGCAGATTCCGGCCGGGTCGCGAAGTGCTCAGCCAGGCCGGTCGGGTGCAGGGGGACCACCGACCCACCCTCGACGAGCAGTACGCGGTCGGCGCGGGCCAGCCACGCCTCGACCCGGTGCTCGACCACCACCACGGTGCACCCGTGGCTGGTGCGCACCGCCTCGACCGCGGCCAGGACCTCCGCGGCAGCCGCGGGGTCGAGGTTCGCCGTGGGCTCGTCGAGCAGCAGCAGGTGCGGCTCGGCCACCGAGGCCGCCGCGACCGCGAGCAGCTGCTGCTGGCCGCCGCTGAGCCGGGAGGTGCCCCGCTCGAGGGGGAGGTCCATCCCGACCCCCTCGAGCGCCCCGGCCACCCTCGGCCAGATGCCGCCGGCCGGGACGGCTGCGTTCTCCAGGGGGAACGCGACGTCGTCACCGATCCGCTCCATCACGACGTTGCCCTCAGGCTCCTGCTGGACCAGCCCGATCCGAGTCGATGAGGGACCGGACCTGGCGACCTCCACGACGAGGCTCCCCGAGGCGCCTCCCTCGGGCAACGTTCCGGCGAGCGCGGCCAGGAGGGTCGACTTGCCGGATCCCGAGGCGCCCATCAGGACGACCAGCTCGCCCGGCGCGATGGAGAACGTCACGTCCCGCAGGGCGACCGCGGAGCGTCCGGGGTACCGGAACGCCCACCCGCGCGCGGTGACGCGCGCACCGGCGGAGTCGCTCATGACGGGGTCGGGCGCCTAGACGCCGACGCGCTCCCGACCGAGGGGGAAGGCATCCAGGACGCCGGTGTGAGCCAACCGGCGGGCCAGGACCCACGACCCGAGCCCGGCGATGAGCGCCGAGGAGGCGATGCAGGCCACGAGGTAGGCCAGGGTCCAGCCGGTCGTCCACTCGGGGTACCAGAAGATCGGATCCAGGACGCCCGGCACGGCCCCCGCGGCGGCTCCCGCCAGGATGGAGGTCGTGCGGCCGAAGGACCGGTACCGACCGACCGCGAACACCAGCTCCGGGGCCAGGCCCTGCAGCACGCCGTACCAGAGCACCGACAGCCCCCACCATGCCCCGAGCAGCCAGGACACGGCTGCCGCGAGGAAGGCGGTGGCCAGCGCCGCGCCCGGGCGACGCACGACCAGCATCCCGAGGACGCCGGGCACCAGCCACACGCCGTACAGCAGCGCCTGGGCGGGCGGGAAGGCGGCGAACGCCGGGCCGGTGGCGGTCCAGACCAGGTTCCAGGCCCAGAACACCACCCCCGAGACGACCGCCAGCACGGCAACGGTGACGATGTCGATGGTGCGCCAACGGCGCGAGGGAGCAGATGTGTCCACGCGAACCTCCTGGTGGGACGGGGCCACGCCAGGTGGGCGTACGACTTCCTTCGCCGGCATGACCCGGATCAGGTTCGAGGGTCTGCGGTCTGGCCCGCACTCTCAGCGCTCGTGGCGCTCCCCTGTCGTGGTTCCACAACGGTAGCACCGCGATCGGCGTGGGGCACTGGACGAGTGGGGTCCTGCGGGTGGATGGTTGTCATACGCCGAAGGGGGTTGCCATGCTCAGGCGAACACCGCTCCTCGCGATCGCCCTGCTCCTGCTCGCCGGATGCTCCTCGTCGCCGGACGCCCCGGGCGAGAACTCCGCCTCGCCCACTGCTGCCGCTGCGGGCAATGGGACGGTCTACACCTCGGTGTGGGACATCGAGGCCGGAACGCGCACCATCGCCGGCCACCCCATCGGCACCGACGGAGCCCTGGGGACCCCGGCAGAGCTGCTCTCCGGACCCGCAGATGCCACCAGCTACCCGGGAGTTGTCGACGGGGTTGGTCCCGTGGCGCTCGCGGGGAACTTCACGGACTACTGGACCACCGACGTCGAGGTCCGCTCCGACGGGCAGGTGGCGTCCGAGGTGCCCGCACCCCAGTGGTGCGGCGGCGAGGGCCTGACCTACAACGTGTGCACCCTCCTTGACGGAGGCCGGCTGGCCCGCACGACCGAGCTCGGCCGTGACCCGGAGACCGGCGATGGACCCTCCGAGGGATCGATCATCCTGTCGGATCTGGCCGACGGCGCGACCCTCGCCGAGTTCGGGCCCTTCCCCGACCTGTCGATGATGCTGGGAACCGCGTCCCCCGACGAGGTGCTGATCGTGACCACGCCCGCGCAGTCCGCCGAGGACCCCAGCGTCCCGAGCACCGTCCTACGCCTGAACCTCACGGATGGCACCACCACTGAGGTGGGAATCTCGCCGCCGGGGTGGGTGCCGTTGTGCCCGATCGGAGCTGACTCGGTGCTCGGATTCCCGTCCGAGGGCCCCGCAGGATCGGCCGTGGTGGTCGGGCCGGCGCCGGTCGCCCCCGACATCACGTGGGACCAGCAGGACTCGATCGTCGGGTGCTCTGCCGACGGGAAGTTCCTCTACCTCCAGCGGATCCCGCAGCCACCCACCGAGGAGACCGAGGACGTGGAGGCCCCCAACCCCCCGACGGCCCTGGAGCGGATCAGCCTGGCCGACGGCGGCCGCGGTGAGGTCCTCGTCATGGATCCGGGAGTGGTCGCGGGTCCTGTCACGCGGTAGGTCAGCCGACGGCGCGACCCATTGCGGTGCCCAGGACCACGGCTGCCAGTCCGAGCCCGATCGTGAGTGCGGCGTACACCAGCATCCCGCGGTCCCGACCCTCCTTGATCAGGTTCCAGGACTCCCACGAGAACGTGCTGAACGTGGTCAGGCCACCAGCGAAGCCGATGCCGATGATCAGCTCGAGGGTCCGGGCAGACTCGGCCTGGGCCGCCGAGGAGCTCGCTGCCACCAGCGCCGACCAGCCCAGCATGAACCCGAGGATGAGCGAGCCGACGACGTTGACTGCCAGGGTCGCCCAGGGAAGTCGCGTGAGCCCCACGCGATGCGTGAGTGTCCGGTCGACGGCGGCCCGGCACACCGCGCCCGCACCGGCCCCGAGGGCGACCCCGACGAGGTGCAGCTGGCCGATCTCCGCCAGGAGGCCGGTCACAGGGCGGGCACCTCCTCGGCCTCGGGGACGACCCGCTCCGCTGCCCACCATCCGAGCGCTGCCGCAGCGATCCCGGCTGCCGTCGCCCCGATGACGTAGACCGCGGCCAGGAGCGCGCCTCCGTCGACGACGAGGCCGTACGTGTCGGCCATGAATGTCGACCAGGTCGTGAAGGAACCCAGGATCCCGGTCGCCAGGAAGGGCCGCCAGGGATGGGACACATGACCACGCCGGACCCATCCGTGGAGCAGCAGGCCCATGATGAAGGCCCCCGCAAGGTTGACCCCGAGGATCCCCCACGGGATCTGGCCCGGCTGGGCGGGGAACGCCAGGCCGATGAGGTAGCGCGTGGTGCCGCCAAGGATCCCGCCGGCGAAGACCGCGAGGTAGATCAACACCGGCGGCGGGGTCGGACGCGGCGCGAGGCGCGGCGCGGAGGGATCCATGGGCACATGATGGCCCACCTCCCCGGGGTCCCTGCTGGCGACTCACTCGCGGCTCAGGACCTCAGCGCTGGGGACTCACCGGGCGCCCACGAGCTCGGCGCTGGGCGGGCTCAGGACCGCGCCCAGGACGTCCGCCGCCCGGGGGTGATCGAGGAGCGCCTGGTGGCCGACTCCGTCGATGACCACGCGCCGCGCGCTGAGGGCAGCGTCGAGGGCCAGTGCACTGTCGAGGGTCACCAGCCCATCGCCCAGGGGACCGAGCAGCCCGGCGCGGGCCCGGCCGAGGACTCCCGAGGCGTCGCTCGGGCGCAGGGTGGCGGCGACCAGGTGCCAGTCCGGGCCCGCTGCGGGAGCGGCGACAGCGGCGATGCCGAGGTCCTTGATCCCCACGCTGCGCTCGTCGCCCAGCGAGGCGAAGGGCGCGATGACCGGCAGAGACGAGGCCATCGCCAGCCCGCGCACCGCCACCCGCTCCAGGGGGGCGCCGGCATGCGGCGTCCCCAGGGTGACGACGTCGGTGACCAGTGCGCGCCAGTGCCCTTCCGCGGCCAGGCCCTCACGGATCACCAGCCCACCCATCGAGTGCCCGACGAGCACGATGCGCTCGACCACCACCGGCCAGGCGACCACGAGCCGTTCGAGCAGGTCGGCGAGCTCGGCCCCGGAGTCGGCGATGGCCTGCCCGGTCGTGTACCGCACGGTCAGCGGCGTGGCGCCGTGAGTGCGGACGACGTCCAGGTGGGACTGCCCCCAGACTGACTCATGGTTGCCCAGCCCGTGCACGAACACGACCACCGTCGAGCTGGGATCCATGCTGGGGCCGGACCCGCCGGGGTCGATGTCCACGAGCGCGCCACCAGCCCGCAGCGACATCGGCACGGTGAGGGCCCGGACCCGGTCGTCGACGGCCAACCGGTCCCCGAACGCAGCACCGAGCGCGGCGAGCCACGTGACGGCAGGCGGATGCTCGGATGCCGGCCGCGCGTCGGGTGCGGCGGAGGCCTCGAGGAGCGGCGCCGCAACGGCGCCCACCCCCCGGGCCGCGGCCTCCACGGCGGCGAAGTTCAACCGTGCCATCCGCACGGAGGCCTCGAAGGGCAGGCGTCCGACCGGACCCAACGGCGTGAGCCCGGTGCGCACCGCATCGGAGAGGGCCTCATGCGTGCCGGCCACCGCCCTGGTCACGCGGGCCACCGCACCTCCGGCCGCGTGCGCGGCCGCCGCCCGTTCCCGCCCGTCCATCAGCGCAGCCCCGGCAGGGGAGTCATCGTCATGGGACAAGTCTCCCCTCCCGAACCGGGCAAAACACCCTCGCCCGGGGGGAATTTGGTCGTGGGGACTGTCCCCAGATGACAAAGCGCCCCATGGGTGCCCGTCGGCCGACTCGTGCCCCTGACCTGCGGCGCACCTCCCGAGCCGGCCACCCGCCCTTCGCCTCCCCGCCACGCCTCGCCTCCCCAGCCGCCCTCCGCCTCCCCGCCACGCCTCGCCTCCCACCCGCCCTCCGCCTCCCCGCCGCCCTTCGCCTCGCCGCCGCCCTTCGCCTCCCCGCCGGTGTCATGGATTCGGGTCGAGTGAACCGAATCCATGACACAGCCTCGGGGGCGACGGGCGCCGCTCTCCGGCGCGATCAGGCACTGTGCGGCCGATCTGTGGCGGCGCTTGGCTGGGACCCCGCGACATCCGCGTGGTCGCTGCCTGCCCGGGACGCTGGGTAGCATCGCCGGGTGGACTCTCCCGGTCGTGCCGCGCCTCCGCCGGGAGTGGCAGTGGATCCCGTGACCCACGAGGTGACCTTCCGGGTCGACATGGATGCCCGCTGCACCCCGCTGCGCGTGTGGTACCACCTGCGCGACCACGGCGCGGACCCATCGTTCCGCCTCGAGGGTGACCAATGGGTGGCGCGCATCCCCCGGCCCCCAGTCGATCGGCTCGAGTACCTGCTCGTCCTGGCGTGGCCCGACGGGAGCGAGTCGATGGTCACCGACCCCGCGAACCCGCACCGGGTCAGGTCGGTGTTCGGGGACAAGTCCGTCGTCGAGTTCCCGGGCTATGCCCGGCCGTGGTGGCTGTCGGTGGCCGACGCGGCGGACGCCCAGGCCCGCCGGGACGCCGAGGCCGATGCCGCGGCCGCCCGACGCGCCGCGACGACGGGGCGTCCACGGCCGCACCCGCTGCACGGCCCGCGGACGGCCGTGCCCGGCCTGGTCCCGGTGTCCCGGCCGTCGACACTGCCCGAGACGATCCCCGATCCCGAGGATCAGGTTCTCGGCGAGGGTGTGGCCTCGGTGCACGTCCGTACCCCGCTGCGCCGCGGCGACGAGCGGATCCGGCGATCGCCCGCAGCACGGGGTCACCCGGCCGGCTCCCTGGTCGCCGATCCCGGGACGGCCGAGGTGGTGGACCCGGATGCCGCCGTGGCCGTGGTCGGACAGCTCCATGTGCCCGCGGACTCCGCGCCCGACGAGCCCCTGCCGCTCCTGGTCGTCCACGACGGGCCCGAGTACGCCGACCTCGCCCAGTTCCTGCGCTATGTCACGACCCTGGCGCGCATCGAACCCTCCCTGCGGTGCCGTGTCCTGCTGCTGGAACCGATCGACCGCGACCGCAGCTACTCGGCCTCGCCCGCCTACGCCCGGGCCCTGGTCACCCGGATGCTGCCCAAGGTCAGCGACGCGGTCGCGAACGAGGGTCGACCAGTGGGCGTGGGGGCGAGCCTGGGCGGCCTGGCGATGCTGCACGCGGCCACCAGCTACCCGCGGAACCTTCGCGGGGGTGTTCAGCCAGTCCGGCTCGTTCTTCCGGCCTCGCACCGACGGGATGGAGCGCGGGTACCGGCACTACAGCCGGATCGTGCGGTTCGTCGACGACCTCGACGCCGCACCCGAACGCCTGGCGGACCTGCACGTGACGATGACGTGCGGGACGGGCGAGGAGAACCTGGCGAACAACCGCT
Source organism: uncultured Actinomycetes bacterium (assembly GCA_963747335.1). Lineage (GTDB taxonomy): Bacteria > Actinomycetota > Actinomycetes > S36-B12 > CAIYMF01 > Prado023. Next base: position 158,602 of record CAVVEV010000002.1, read on the forward strand.
CGCTGGCACGACGCCTGACCCGGCACGGGGTGCCCACCCAGCTCATCGAGAACCCGGACGGGCACAACTACACGGGTTGGCGCGACTGCCTGGACCCCGGATTGCGGCTTCTGCTGCGCACGGCGTGGAATCGCCACGCAACGGCCGCACCCTGACCCAGCGCTGGCTCGCCGCTGCTGTGTCATCGATCCTGCACTTGGATGGTCGGATCGATGACACAACACCTCAACGGCGTGGGGCCGGACGGGCAACACCCCGGACTGAGGCGACAGACTGCGCGCATGCGGCGCGATGAGTGGCAGGTCTGGTCCCCCACGATCGGGACCTCGGGTCACGTCGTGGCCTACGGGCACTGGGGCACGCCGGTGCTGTACTTCCCCTGCGAGGGCGGCAGTGCCTACGACATGGAGGACCACGGGATCATCCACGTCCTGGCGCCGGCGATCGAGGCCGGGCGGATCAAGGTCTACGCCGTGGACGCCAACGATCACGCGTCCTGGTCCAACACCTCGATCCCCAGCGAGGAGCGCGCACGCAGGCACGACGCCTACCACGCCTGGATCACCGACCAGGTGGCTGCGGCGATCCACAACGACTGCGGCGGGTGGGTGCCCATCGTGACCGCGGGCGCGAGCATGGGCGCCTTCCACGCGGTGAACCTCGCGCTGCGCCGGGCCGACCTGTTCCCGCACGCGGTCGGGATGTCGGGCAACTACGACCCGGGCAGCTGGCATGCCTGGGGCGAGATGGGCGACGCGCTGTACTTCAACAACCCGGCGGCCTACGTGCCCAACCTCTACGGAGACCACCTCGACTGGCTGCGCAGCCGGGTGTTCATCCAGCTCGTGGTCGGGTCCGGCGCCTTCGAGGAGCACCCGACACGGGCGCTGCCCTCGTCGTGGGCGCTGGCCCACGCCCTCTGGGCCAAGGGGATCCCGTGCGACCTCGACGTCTGGGGCACCGACACCCCGCACGACTGGCCGTCCTGGCAGGGGATGGCCGTCAAGCACCTCGCCTCACTCTGACCCAAGTCCCGCCCACGACCGACACCCATACGACCCACTCGGAGGACACGATGGACGCCACGACCCGCTCGCACCTCGTGGGGCTGCTCCTGGGCACCGAGAACGACTGGCCGGTGGCCTTCGAGTCCCTGGTGCGCGCCCTCGGCCCGATCCCCGACGCCCACGGGACCACGCACGTGATCGAGACCGAGCGCACCACGATCGAGCCGTTCAACCTGCGCGACAAGCCCCGCCAGGAGCTGGTCATCGACCGGCTGGCCTACTGGTACTACGTGCCCCGCGAGTGGCTGAAGAAGGTCGCTCTCATGGACGACGTGTACCTGCTCAACAGCCCGTTCACGTTCCAGTCGATGGAGAAGCACTCGGCCTACTGCGCGATGATGCGCCTCGGGATGAAGATCCCCGAGACCGTCCTCGTGCCGTACAAGAACCCGCTCGACCACGCCAAGTACGCCTACACCGCCGAGCGCTACAACCGACCGTTCGACCTGGCTGCGCTGGCCGAGCCGGTGGGCTACCCCATGTACATGAAGCCCTTCGACGGCGGGGGCTGGCGCGGGGTGTCGCGCATCGACTCGCAGGCCGACCTGTTCCGCGCCTACGACGACTCCGGTGAGATGCTGATGCACCTGCAGGCCGCCGAGGACCATGACGTGTTCGCCCGAGCGCTGTCGATCGGGCCCGAGACGATGGTCATGCACTTCCTGCCCGACCAGCCGATGCACGCCCGCTACGCCGTGGACCACGACTTCCTGTCCCCGCAGGCCGGCGACGAGTGCATCACGATCAACCGGACCGTGAACGCCTTCTTCAAGTGGGAGTTCAACTCCTGCGAGATGCTGGTCAAGCGCGGCACGGACGGCCAGCCCGATCAGGTGTACCCGATCGACTACGCCAACGCCTGCCCCGACGTCGCGGTCACCTCACTGCACTACTACTTCCCGTGGGCGATGAAGGCGCTCGTGAAGTGGAGCGCCTACTGTCTGGTGACTGAACGGCCCACCACGGTGGACATGCAGTCCTCCCAGTACAACGCGATCGCCGACCGCGACGACCTGACCTACGAGGAGAAGCTGACGGCCTACCGCAGGATCTCCGACGAGTACTTCGAGACCGACCGGTACTACGACTGGTGCGACTCCCGGTTGCGCAACTTCGACCAGATCGCCCTGGAGTGGTTCAGCGGACCCGAGATGGACGCCGTGATCGTCGACACCGTCCGTGCGACGTTCCCGCCGCACGAGTACGACCACTTCATCGAGCACTACCGCGGCCTGATCGCCCTCTGGTGCCGTGACGAGGCCGCTCGCCTCAGCAGCGCGCAGTTCGTGCACCCCTGAGCACCCACAGCACGACCGATCGAGCGAGGAGCCCACGATGAGGATCGCCGTCGCCAGTGACCACGCAGGATTCGCGCTCAAGGAGGAGATCAAGGCGGTCCTGGCCGGCCAGGGCCACGAGGTCGTCGACTTCGGTGCACCCGGTGAGGACGCCATCGACCTGCCCGACACGGTCTACCCGGCGGCGCTGGCCGTCGGCGCCGGGACGGTGGAACGCGGCATCTTCGTCGACGGTGTCGGGTACGGCAGCGCGATGATCGCCAACCGGGTCGCCGGTGTCTATGCCGCGGTCTGCCAGGATCCGTTCTGCGCCGGCCTGGCCCGCTCGCACTCCGACACGAACGTCCTGTGCCTGGGTGGCAAGATCATCGGCTCTGCCCTGGCCCACGAGATCGTGCGGGTGTGGATGGCCACGGACTTCCTCGACGAGGAGAAGTACCGCCGGCGGGTGGCCAAGGTCCGCGAGATCACCGAGCGCCACCTGCGCCCGCTGCCGATCTGACCTGTGCTGCCCGATCTGCCGAGCGGGGCCCGCTCTGCCGCGCGCATCCGGCTACTGGACCCGCTTGTACGACGAGTAGCCGCCCTCGGGGTGGATCTCGGGGGCCAGGACGAGGTACCCGTCAGGCGGGAGGGTGACCCGGATCAGCCCGTTGGTCAGGCGCAGGTCAGCCTCGCCGAGCAGGTCGAGCATCCAGAACGGGTTCATCAGCTTCGAGTTCGGCATCTGCACCCACTCGGTGACCTCGTCCTCCGAGGGGTTGGCCAGGACGAACACCGAGTCTGCGATCCGGTCGGTGTAGCGCTCGTAGCCGATCAGCCGGTCGGTGGTCAGCGTGCGGAACTGCCCCACCCGTAGGGCCCGGTGCGACTGGTGCAGATCGATGAGCGTGCGCGTCCAGGCCAGGGTTGGGTTGTCTGGCGTGACGAGGTCCCAGCGCATGGGCGCCCGCATCTGCGGATCCTCGCCGCCGGGCATGCCGACCTCGCAGCCGTAGTACAGGTTGGGCGCCCCGGGCAGCGTGAACTGGAGCACCTGTGCCATCCGCCGGGCGCCCGGGTCGGGCACCGTCGTGGCCAGCCGCGCGGTGTCGTGGTTCTCCAGGAAGATCCAGGACTTGAGGATGTGCTCGTAGTCGGCCTCGCAGATCAGGCGATCGATCATCCGCAGCGCGTGCTGGGGAGCCATCCGGTGGTTGGCCGTCTCCAGCACGATCTCGCGCAGGGCGAAGTTCATCACCGCGTCCACCGACGGGAACCACTCGCTCGGGTAGGTCGCGATCTCGCCCACGACCAGAGACCCGGGCTTCTCCGCGTGCGCGGCGTTCGTGAGCTCCTCGAGGTAGCGGAACCCGGTGTCGACAGCGACGTCCAAACGCCACCCGTCGGTGCCGTCGCGCAGGTAGCTGCGCACGATCGAGTCATGCCCGGCGTAGACGTACTCCCGGACCGCCGGGTTCTCCATCACCAGCTCGGGCAGGTTCTCGGCCAGCCACCAGGTGCGCACGCCGCCGGGAAACTGCTCACCGAACTCGAACCAGTCCCGGTACGGGCCGTCCGGGTCGGACTCGGCGCTGCGGAAGAACTCCGAGTTGCGGCCCATGTGGTTGAACACCCCGTCGAGGACCAGCCTCATCCCCAGTCCGTGGAGGGTGTCGGCCAGGTCGATGACGTCCTGGCGGGTGCCGAAGTGGGGCGCCACCTGCGCGTAGTCCAGGGCGTCGTAGCTGTGGTTGGTGTACGCCAGATGGATCGGGTTCAGGTACAGCACGTCCGCGCCGAGGCCGTGGATGTGGTCCAGCCTGCTGCGCGTGCTCGCGAGGTCCCCACCCCAGAAGTCGATCTCGTGGCTCCACATCTTCGCGTCCTCGAGGTACACGCCCCGGGTGGGCACCTCGTCCCAGGCCCGCAGCTGCTTGGGTGCGGGGTACAGATGACGCTTGCCCTCGGGGTCCGCGGGCGGGGCGAACCGGTCGACGAGCACCTGGTACACCACCGCGCCATTGCGCCAGTCGGCTTCGCGGCGCTCGAACACACCGGCCAGCTGCCGGTCGGCCCAGTTGGAGAAGTCCACCCCGTCTCCGGGACCGAACGTGGGCTCGCGTGGGGTGCGCGTCATCAGACTCCTCCGGCGGTGCGGGAACTCGCCTCAGGACGCTACTCCGGGGGCGCCGCTGAGTCAGCCGGAGCCGCATCGGCGGTCCGGACGACGCCACCCCGGGCCAGCTCCGCGGCGGTGAGGCCGTCGAGATCCATCGAGTCCGTGTCCTGGCCCCACCGGGCGAACTGGGCCTTCACCGCGTCGCGGGCGTTGGCGAACCTGGAGGCCACCATCCGCCGTGCCGCCCACTCACGCTCGTTGTCGCGCAGGGCCGCCTCGATGCGCTCGGCCTGCTCGTCGGTCGCGGGAAGGACGTAAGCCCGCTGCACGGCCTCGCGCAGCTCGATCCGGTAGTCGTGACCCAGGCGGACGAACTGCCCAGGCTTGGAGTTCATGCCGTTCTTGAGGTCGATCAGCGTGATGATGAACGTGATGACCGGCCGGAATGCCGTCTCTCGGGGGACGCCGGGAGGCCGGGTCTCCGGAGGGCCCATCCACCAGGGCGCACGCACCAGGGCGGCGTAGTCGAACTTGTTGATCGGGTCGTCGTGATGGACGACCATCACATGCCGCGCAGACTCGGGGAGATCGGCGATCTCGCTGGACTGCGAGACCAGCCCGATCAGGCCCTCGGGGTCGATCACCGGCTTCTCGGAGAACCATCGGTCCCACAGCGAGGTGCGGAACGGTGTGCCCAGGTAGAGGCCCCGCTCGAGGCCGAGCTCGTCGAAGCGGTGCGTGCCCGTCGCGGCAACGTCGAGGGCCACCTCCGCGCCGAGGCTCTCGCCGAACTGGAACAACCGCGGGCGGCTGCCCTCGGGCATCGCCGCGATCCGGTCGCGGATGCCGGCCAGGATGAGCTCCTGCTGGGCCTCACCCTCGAGGGTCTCCTTGAGGGCCAGCGCGCTGGGCACCAGGGCGTACTGCGGGACCAGGATGGCGCAGTCCCCGCGGGTCAGGTACTCCACAGCCTCGGCGAACGAGTAGTTGACGTAGCCGACGCCCGTGGGCGCGGCGACCACGATGACCGAGCGCTCGAACCCGCCCAGGCGCTCCAGCTCCGCCAGGGCGATCTTCGCCCGCTCCTGCGCGCTCGTGGCGCTGCCGTACCCGGCCACGGCCCGGACCGGCGCCTTCGCGGGCTCGCCCATCACCTCGGTGATCTGCTCAGGGGTCAGGGCCATCAGCACGAACCGTCGGCCCTCCTTGCCGATCGCGTCGAATGCCACGACGCTGTTGGGCCCGGCGGTGACATGCGGATTGGTGGGCGCGTCGGGGTAGGCGGGCTCGACGATGTCGTCGGCGCGCATCACGTGCCAGCGGACCCGGTTGAGCGCGACTGCCCCGACCACGCCCAGCACCGAGGCGGCGGCCACATGGCCGACCAGCGGGGTCACCGGGTTGGCCGGACGTCCCATGAGCTTCGAGACGAGGATCGGTGTCCCCTCGGCGATGCCGAACTGCACCCCTGCCAGGGCGACGAGCCCGCCGGTGACGGCCCCACCGACGGCCACCGAGCGCCCCAGGTTCCTCGGCGTCGGGGTGGTCTGCACGGCCCTGCGTTCGACCGGCCTGCCCTCACCGTGCTTGCGCGCGCGCACGCTGCGCCTGCTGACCGTCACAGCGCCTGTCGCGGCGCCCAGAGCCCCGGCGACCACCAGGTTCACGGGCAGCGCACGAGAGCCGACGACACGGTCGAGGATCCGATCCGAGCCCAGCACCAGCGCACCGGCAACGGCTCCGGCCATCGTGACGCGGGCCACCGACTGGATGCTCGCCAGGGGCAGGGGGACGCTGTTGTCGTCCGGGACCGCGGCGACCACCGCCGCGCCGACCGCGGCGACGATCGCCGAGGCGGCCAGTGCGATGTTCTCGGGGTCCCCCTCGCGACGGTTGGTCACGATGACCTCCGCCACCGCCTCCGCGGTGGAGAGGCCCAGGGCGGAGAAGCCCAGGGCGTAGGCGGCCGTGGCGCCGGTGACCATGGCCTGGTCAGTCGTGGAGCGGGGCAGCAGGCCGCGGGCGAAGGAGGGACCGATGCTGGCCACGGCAGTCGCCACGCCGGTGCGCAGGGCGAGGTAGCGACGCTCCCGGACGAACGTCCAGGCGGGCTTGACCTCAACCATCTTCTGGACCTCCTGGGCGCAGCGGGTTCGGGCGTGGCCATGCTAGGCCACCACCGCCGCCTCAGGCGGCGCGCCGCCCGGCGTCCGGGGTGCGCATCACGGTCCTTCAGGTCGTGCCCGCCATCGCCCACGGCGTTCAGGCAGTGACCACCATCGCCACGGCGATGTACTGCACCAGGTAGGCCGCGATCGTGAAGGCGTGGAAGAGCTCATGGAAGCCGAACCACTCGGGATGCGGGTTCGGCTTCTTGCGGGCATAGATCACCCCACCGATCGAGTACAGGACGCCACCGATGGCCAGCAGCACGACCGTGGCCGCACCGAGGTCGCGGTAGAAGGCCGGGAGGAAGAAGATCGCGACCCAGCCCAGGGCGAGGTAGGAACCCGTCACGAGCCATCGCGGCGCCGAGGTCCAGGCGACTCGGACGATCAGCCCGACGAGGGCTATCCCCCAGACCAGCCCCAGGATCGTCCAGCGCAGCGTGGCCGACGGGAGTGCAGCAGCGAATGGGGTGTACGAGCCGGCGATGAACAGGTAGATGTTGGCGTGGTCGAGCTTGTGCAGGAAGTCGTTGACCCGCGCAGATCCGGCGCCCAGGTGGTAGGCGGCACTGACCCCGAAGAGCAGCACGGTCGTCAGGACGTACACCGCAACCGCGGCGCGCAGACCCGCCGTCGGTGTGACCACCAGCAGGACCAGACCGAGGACGAAGGCCAGCGGGGCGGCGCCGAAGTGCAGCCAGCCGCGCAGCCGGGGCTTGAGCGCCGCGACCCCATGGACGTGCAGATCTCCGACGGGAGGAACAACCACCGGATCCGGGTCCACCGGCCCAGTGTGGACGCCCGGGGCCCCACCAGTCATCGCGAACTCCTCCCCCGGCGCCGCCGGGCTTCGTCAGGCCCACCAGCGTAAGTTACGGTCGCGTAGGTTCCCAAATCGACTGCGCCCACACGCGCACGTGGTGGGCGCAGCCTCCACGTGGCAACGCCCACCGACTCGGTCAGATCCACGGCTCGGGGAACTGGACCGGCGCCTACTGACCCGGCTCGGCCTCCAGTGCAGCCCTGGCCCCGTGCGGCACAACGGAGCTCCAGCCCGCGCCGTCAGGGACCCCGGTCAACGCCTCAGCCCGGGCTTCGGACTCCAACGCCCGACGCGCAGCCGACGGCACCGGGACCAGCGCAGGGGTCCCGGCCAACACCTCCGCCCGTGCATCGGACTCCATGGCCCGACGCGCAGCCATGGGAGGCTGAACCAGAGTCGGAGCGCCACAGTTGACGGCGAACCGCCCTGCGCCGCATCCACTGGCGGCGGGCGCACCCGTGACATAACCGGGGTCCGGTGCGACCTTGGAGGAGGCCTGGTGGCGCGGCACCAGGTTCGGTGCTGCGGAAATCGTTGCGCCACCCCCGAGCCCGCCGAGCATCAGGGCGGCGCCGGCCGCGGCGATTCTGATGACCATGTGTCTCATGGGCGAACCTTCCATGACGGGGTGGACGAGCTGATACCGACCAGATTCGCGCCCCCGCACGGCTCTCCGCATCAGGGGTTCCCCTAGTCCGGCAACGGAAACGGTCGCAGCCATGCAGGTCGTAGCCAGGACGAAGGTCGCGCTGCTACCTTCGGGGCATGCTCGTCGGTCGCGACGGGGAGATCGCGTTCGTTGGGGCAGCACTCGATCGCGCCTGCAGCGACGAGGCGACGGTGCTGCGCATCAGCGGCGACCCGGGCATCGGCAAGACCGCGTTGCTGGACGTCGCGGAGGTCCGGGCCACCGGCATGGGGATGACTGTGGTCCGGTTCACTGCCGTGGAGTCGGAGTCCGGGATCCCCTCCAGTGCACTGGACCTCATCGTGGACCTCCTGGGGGGCGACTCCGACTCGGCCGCCTCCCCAGCCGCAGTGCTCACAGCGCTGTCCCACGCCTGCCGGTCCGGACCGCTGGCCCTTCTGATCGACGACATCCAGTGGCTCGATCACCAGTCAATGGGGGCACTGGCCTTCGCCTGCCGACGGCTCCAGGCAGACCCTGTCGCGGTCCTGCTCGCATGTCGAACGGTCGCGGCGAGCGACACCCCGTTCGATTCGTTCCCACGGCTGCACCTCGAGCCCCTGACGATCGATGAGTCGGTCCGGCTGTTGGAGCGCTCGGCCCCCGAGATGCCGAGCGACGTGGCCGCCCAGGTCGCTCTCGAGCTGGCGGGCGTACCCCTGGCCCTCGTGGGGATTCGGCACCTGCTCACCACCGATGAGCTCGCGGGGAACGCGCCCTTGCCCTCCCCTGTTCCGGTAGGTCGGGGGGTACAGCTGCGCTACGCCCAGGGGTGGGAGGTCCTCGGCGAGGACGGGAGGCGGGCGTTGACCCTGCTCGCAGCGGACGACACAGCCGACCCAACAGTCATCAGCGCCGGGCTTGAGGCGCTCGGCCTGGACCTGGGCGCGCTGCTGCCTGCGGAGGTGCAAGGCCTCGTACGCCTCGACCTGGTTCCTCGATTCGTACACCCACTGGCCCGGGCGGCGGTGCACGGGGCGGCTCGGGCACAGTGGACCCGGGAATCCCATGCCGCGCTCGGTGAGGTTCTCCAGCGGCGAGGCGACGTCCGCGGGCTCCGGCACCGGGCGCTGGGGTCGGTGGGTCCGGACGAGGGGATCGCCGCAGACCTGGAGGCGGCCGCCCTCTGGCTGGCCACCGACGTCCCAGGGCGGGCGAGCCAGCTGGCGCAGCTCAGTGCGGACCTGTCCCCGGACCCGGCAGACCGCCGACGCCGACTCCTGCAGGCGGCCGAGACCTGCTCGGACGCGCAGAACGCCCTGCGCCTGGCGACCCAGACCCTCGCCGGCGGTCCCGACCCCAACCTGCAGGCCCGCGCGACCTTCGTCGTCGTCGACAACCTCCACGGCGCCGACCCCAGCACGCTGATACAGCTCCTCAACGGTGTGGACCGCGAGCACGTTGACCCCGACCTGGCCACGGAGCTCCTCGGCCGGATGACGTGGACAGCCATGGAGAACGCCGACCTGGCCCTGGTCGATCGGTTGGTCGGGGTGATGAGCACCTCGCACCGCGACGACGACTGGGTCCTGCAGTCGGCGATGGGAAGTGCCCTGATGTTCCTCGGTCGCAATGATCCGGCGGTCCAGGCGCTTCGCCGTGCAGAGCGGCTCAGCGCCACCCTCGACCCGACCTCGATGTCCACCGACCTCCTCACGGGGTGGGCCATCATCCCCGGATGGCTCGGCGAGGACGACTCGGCCACGCGATCCCGCTTCCGGCGGATGGACCAGCTCCTACGATCCCACGACCGACCCATCGACCAGGTGTACGCGGACTTCTTCGGTGCGGAGCGTGCCCGGCGCGAGGGCGGTTGGGATCGTGCGATCTCCCTGCTCACCCACGAGATCGCGGTCCTGGACGCGCTGGGCTATCCCGCGGGCGTCGACGAGGCACGGCTCGCCGGGCTGCACGCCTACCGCGGCGACGAGGAGGCCGCCCAGGACCACATCGCCGCGGCCCAGCAGGCGTTCGCCAGGCGCCCCTCGCCGTGGCTCGAGCTCTGGGTCGCGCAGGCGCGGGGGGCACTGGCCCTCACCCTGGGCCGCCCGGAGGAGGCAGTCAGTGTCCTGACGACGATGCGCGCGGTCCCGTTCCTGGGCCGGGGGTGCCGCGATGCCGTCATAGTCGGGCTTGTCGACCTCGTGGAGGCGCTGGTGGAGAGGGGCGACCCACATGCAGCAGCGGCAGTCACCGCCGAGGTCGAGGAGCGGATCCACGGCCTCGTGGACCCCCTGGGCATGGCGCTGGTCGCACGGTGCCAGGCCCTGACACGGCAGTCCGAGGCCGAGGACCTGCTCACCATGGCGCTGGACGAGCTCGAGCGCACTGCCGAGGTCTTCGAGCAGGCGCGCACGCACCTGCATCTCGGGGAGCACCTGCGCCGTACCCGCAGGCGCCGCCTCTCACGCACCCACCTCCAAGCAGCCGTCGAGGCGTTCTCCTACGTCGGTGCACGGCCCTGGGCGGCGCGGGCGCACCGTGAGCTGATCGCATCGGGCGAGCGAACGGCTCCGCGTGATCCGGAGCTGGAATCAGGCGAGGCCGAGCTGACACCTCAGGAACTCCGGGTTGCCCTCGAGGTCGCGCGCGGCCTGTCCAATGCCCAGGTCGCCGGCGTGCTGTTCCTCTCGACCAAGACCGTGGAGTTCCATCTTGGGAAGGTCTATCGCAAGTTGGGCGTCCGCTCCCGCGGAGGACTGGCTCAGGCGTTGGGCAATCGCGGACTGCTGGACATCGGCGGCTGAGCCGGCCCGCGATAGGTTCGAACCCCACCACTGGAGGCCCGGATGCTGCCGACGACGTTGAGGATCAGCCTGCCCGCGTGGGTGAACGACCTCGAGGTCCCCGACGCGCTTGCCCACCTCACAGACCGGATGAGGTTCGTCCTGGATCTGGCAACCCAGAACATCGACCGCGGCACTGGCGGGCCGTTCGCGGCCGGCATCGTCGAGCAGCAGAGCGGTCGGCTGATCGCCGTGGGGGTCAACCGGGTGGTGCCGGAGAACTGCGGCCTGGCCCACGCGGAGGTGCTCGCGATCGGGCTCGCCCAGGCGGCGCTGGGGACCTACGACCTCGGCGGGACAGGACGCCCGCGCCTGCAGCTGGTCAGCAGCAGCCAGATGTGCGCGATGTGCCTGGGCGCGGTGGTCTGGTCCGGGGTGAGCCACGTGGTGTACTCCACGACGGCGGCGGATGTCATCGCGACGGTCGGCTTCGACGAGGGCCCCACCCCGCCGGACTACACCGCACAGCTGGTGCATCGCGGGATCGCCGTGGTTCCGGGGGTGATGCGCGACGAGGGGCTCGCGGTGCTGCGACGCTATGTCGCCTCCGGCGGCGTCGTGTACAACGCCCACCACTGAGAGAGGCCACTCGTGCAGCTGCTCATCACGTACCTCGTCGTGGCGAACCTCGTCTCGTTCGCGATGTTCGGGATCGACAAGCAGCGGGCCCGCGAGGGGCAGCGGCGCATCTCCGAGCGAGCGCTGCTGGTGTCAGCGGCGATCTCCGGAACGGTCGGCGCCTGGGCCGGCATGAGCGTGTTCCGGCACAAGACGGCCAAGCGCTCGTTCCAGGCCGCCATGGTCGCGGTCACGGCACTGGACGTCGCCGTCGTGGTCGTGGCCGTGCTGGTGCTGCGCTGAGGCGGCCGGCTCAGCCCAGCGTGGCCATCTCATGGCGGACGGTCTCGGCCCAGCCGTCCTCGAGCGGACGGGGGTCGTAGCCCAGCTCCCGTCGGGCCTTGGCGTTGGAGCCGAGATAGGTCGGACCAGCGATGACCCGCAATCCCTCCGCCGTGTACTCAGCAGGCAGCGGCAGCACCCTGCCCAGCAGTCCGCTGACAGGCGCCATCGCGCGCATCCCACGGGCGGGGATCCCGATCGGCGCCCTCTTGCCGGCGACCATGGCGGCCAGCCGCATGCCCTCCAGGAGGGTCGCAGACGGGCCGGCGATGATGTACGTCTCGCCCGCGGGAGCGCTGTCCATGGCCAGGATGTGCGCGTCGGCGATGTCATCGACGTGGGCCCAGGAGTAGGCAGTGCCGGTCGGCACGGCGGGCATCCGACCGCGCAGGAGGTTGCGCAGGGAGACGTGGACAGCGCTGGTGTCCTCCGGGCCGTAGACAAGGCCGGGCATGACGACGACCAGGGGCAACCCATCGGCGATCCGCGCACGGGCGATCCGGTGCGCCTCGGCCTTGGTGGCGTCGTAGAGACTCAGGTGCTTGCCGACGAAGTGGTAGGACTCGTCCACCTCGACGCCATGAGTGTCGGAGTTGACCGCCAGGGTCGAGGTGTAGACCCCCTTGGCGATCCCGAGCTCGGCCATCACGTCCAGGACGTTGCGGGTGCCGTCCACGTTCGTGGCCCACGCGGCCTCACGGTCGTCCACTCCGGTCCTGTACCAGCCGGCGATGTGGAAGACCCCGTCGGCTCCGCGCATCGGCTGCGCAAGCGACCCCCGGTCAGACACGTCGCCGCGAACCAGTTCCACGCCCTGATCGGCCAGATGCCGCGCCCGGCCCGGGTCGCGCACCGCCGCCACCACGTCATCGCCGCGCGCCAGGAGCTTGCGCACGACGACGCCGCCGATGAATCCGGTCGCACCCGTCACGAAGTACCTCATGGGCGGATCGTAGGAGCGGGTCGCCGGCCGCGCCAGCGGCAGTCGGGAGAGGACGGTGATCGTGACGGCCTCGGGAAGACCGGGGCCGCGGGCGGGTCGGGCGGCCGGGCCTCCCGGGCTGGCCGCCAGCCGACGGGGGCGGTCGGGAGCCGGGCTTGCGGCCCGCCGCCCGGGCCGCGACCATGGCTGTCGTGACCAGCCCCGAGCCGTGCGCGCGCTGCGGCGGCGACGCGGACTTCGACATCGCCTCCCTGTGGCTGTGCATCGACTGCTACCACATCGCCGGCTCCACGTGCGCCGGCATCGGCCGCATACCCGCCACCGCGACGGGCCCTGACGCCGCCGTGACGACCGTCGTCGGCCACTCCACCGTCGGCGTCGCTGCGGTGGTCCTCAGCGACGCCGATCAGGTCTGCTGACGCGCTTGATCGGCCCGCCACAGCGCAAGGGAGATCACGGCGGCCAGTAGGGCTGCGAGCACTGTGGCCCCGACCCGCTCCAGGGCCACACCGACGGCGTCCTGCACCCCGGCCGAGCCGAGCAGCACGATCAGCGGTGTCAGGAAGGTGATCTGCTGGGCGTAGCGGCCCAGCATCGCGTTGGCCACGACAAGCACCAGCAGTGCCGACCCAGCCACGATGGCGGCCCATGGCGGTAGGAACAGCGCGAGCGCGAGCGCCAGGACCGCCCCGAGCATCGTGCCGACGACGCGCTGCCGGGCGACTGTCCGGGTCTCGGCGCCGAACGGCCGCAGGACGATCGTCATCGTCATGGCGATCCAGTAGCCGTGCGGGATGTCCACGACGCCCAGGATCAGGACGATCACCCCGACGACGACCGCCATGGCCGCGGCGTGCGCCCACGCGGTCCACGGCTCGACCTGCGACCGTTGCGCGGGCCTGCTCATCCTGGTCAGGGTGGCGATCCCCACGATGATCGCACCGCCGACGAGCATCGATCCGCCGACCAGGGCCGGGTCCTGACGCATCGGCAGCGTTGCGTAGAGCGCGGCGATCGTCGGGATTCCCGCCAACAGACCGTTCTGGACCATGGTGGCCGGTGCGACCAACAGGCAGGCCAGCGCGACGAAGCAGGCCGCAGGAAGCACCTGCCCACTGATCCCCGCCGCGACGACCCCGGTCATGGCGGCCGGCACGGCCAACGCGAGCGAGTACGCGGGCCGCAAGGTGAGTGCGGGTGTGAGGATGCCCGTGTAGCCGAGGGCGACTGCCAGCGCCGCCACCTGTCCCGCCAGGGCATAGGCGATGACGAGGGGGATCAGGAGGATCACGGCGATCTTCAGTGCGCCGGTGAACACGGGCCTCGGGATCGTCCACGTGCCCTGCGGGGCGGGCTCCCTGGTGCCGCCCTCCCCGGCAGGATCGACCTCATCAGGGTCCGTCGCGAGCCGGTCGGGTTCCATGGGCCAGAGACTAGATGCGCAACGCCAGCCGCGATGCACGCCCAGGACGCGCCCGAGGCGCGACACGAGCGGGACTGCGGCCCACAACCCCGACCGGACACGCAGGACTCGCAGGCCACCCGGGTCGTAGCCTTCGGGCCATGTCCCGAAGCACCGCGCTGCTCACCGACCACTACGAGTTCACGATGCTCGATGCGGCGATGCAGGCCGGCACCGCGCACCGGGCGTGCATCTTCGAGGTGTTCGGCCGCCGCCTGCCCAAGGACCGTGCCTACATGGTCAACGCGGGGACCGGGCGGGTCCTGGACCTGATCGCGGACTTCACCTTCGGTCCGGAGGAGCTGGATCACCTGGCAGCCCGCCGGATCGTCTCCGCCGCCACGTTGGAGTGGTTGGCCAGTTACAGGTTCACCGGGGACATCGACGGCTACCCCGAGGGCGAGCTGTTCCTCCCCGGCTCGCCCCTGATGACGCTGACCACCGACTTCGCCACCGGTGTCGTCCTGGAGACCCTCATCCTGAGCGTGCTCAACCACGACGTGGCCGTGGCGTCAGCCGCCAGCCGGATGTGGGTCCAGGCCGGTGGGCGGCCACTGATCGAGATGGGATCGCGGCGGACCCACGAGAAGGCCGCTGTGGCTGCGGCCCGGGCCGCGTGGATCGCCGGGTTCGAGACGACCAGCAACGTGGAGGCCGGCCGCAGGTACGGGCTGCCGACAGCAGGCACGGCCGCGCACGCGTTCACCCTGCTGCACGATACCGAGCAGCAGGCGTTCGCCGCCCAGGTGGCAGCGCAGGGCGTGGGCACCACGCTCCTGGTCGACACCTTCGACACGCACGAGGGCATCGCGAGGGCGTTGGAGGTCGCCGGCCCCGACCTGGGCGCGATCCGACTGGACTCCGGGGACCTCGGACAGCTCGCTCGCGACGCCCGCGGGATCCTGGATGCGGCGGGCGCGACCGGCACAAGGATCGTGGCGACCTCCGACCTCGACGAGTACGCGATCGCTGAGCTGGCCGACTCCCCCGTCGACGTCTACGGCGTCGGGACGTCCGTGGTCACCGGGTCGGGATCCCCTGCTGCGGGGTTGGTGTTCAAGGTCGTCGAGGTCGAGGGGCGGCCGGTGGCCAAGGCCTCGGCGAGCGGGAAGTCCAGCATCGGGGGGCGCAAGCAGGCCGCACGCCGGATCGACGTCGACGGCATCGCCTCGGCGGAGGTCATCTGGGCGGCGAGCAGCACGGAGCACTCCACGGGTGATCCTGGAGCGTCCGAGCGCCCGCTGGTCGTCGCGCTCATGCGCTCCGGCAAGCGCGTCGACGAGGGGTCCCTGACGCAGGCGCGTGGTCGACACGTCGCTGCGGTCGGCGAGCTGCCCGAGTCCGGGCGCGCGCTGCATGCCGAGGGCCCGGCCATCCCCACGATCAGGGTGTGAGCGGTACGCCGGGCGTGAGCTCGGCCGGGCGTGAGCTCGGCCGGGTGTGAGTGCGGGCTGGGTGTGAGTGCGGGCTGCCGATCCGGCGCCCGGGCCACCAGCATGAGCGAGGGCCGCTCAGCCCCCAGTTCGGCAGGAGGCGCAGAGCCCGAACAGCTCGAGTTGGTGGCTCACGTCGCTGAAACCGTGCTCGGCTGCGACCGCGTTGGCCCATTTCTCGACGGCCGGCCCGGCGATCTCCACGGTACGTCCGCACCGACGGCAGACCAGGTGGTGGTGGTGCACGTCGCTGCACTGCCGGTACAGGGTCTCCCCGTCGTCGCGCACGAGGGTGTCGAGCTCGCCGTGCTCGGCCATGAGTCCGAGGTTGCGGTAGACCGTCGCCAGCCCCACAGAGTCGCCGCGGGCACGCAGGGCGGCGTGGATGTCCTGGGCACTGCGGAACTCCCCGGACTCCGCCAGCAGCGCGGAGACCGCGACCCGCTGCCGGGTGGTCCGTTGGCGCGGGTGGGCTGGGCTGGGCATGGGGGAAGCGTAGTCGGTCAGGGGCAGGGCAGACCTCGACCGCCCGCCGTCGGTCCCCCGGCTCAACGGCCGGCCCGTTTGGCAGCGCGCCCCTTCTAATCTAGACTGATTCTCATTCGTTGCAGACCCGCCAGAACAGGACCCACCATGATCCGACGCACCACCCCCGTGGCGATCGCCGGCATCGCCGCCGCAGCCCTCGCGTTGGCTGGATGCGCCAACTCCGACCCGGACACCGGGTCCGCCCCATCCGGATCCTCCGGCGCAGGGGCGTCGGTCGTGGCCACCACGACGGTCTGGGGTGACATCACCCGCCAGATCGTCGAGTGCGCGGGGGCCGGTGAGGTGACCACGCTGATGCCCGTCGGCACCGACCCGCACGACTTCGCCGCCTCCTCACAGGACGTGGCGGCGATGGTCGGGGCCGATCTCGTGATCGCCAACGGCCTGGGCCTCGAGGAGGGCCTCGAGAAGAGCCTCGAGTCAGCGCAGCAGGACGGTGCGATCGTGTTCGAGGTCGCCCCGCTGCTCGACCCCATCCCCTTCGGCGAGGAGGGTGCGGAGCACTCGGAGGAGGGCGAGGAGCACGAGCACTCCGGCGACGACCCGCACGTGTGGCTCGATGTCACGCGCGCGGCCACCGCGTCGGCCCTGATCGGTGCCGAGTTGACCGAGGCGACCGGCACCGCCGACTTCACCCAGTGCGGCCAGGACCTGCAGACCGAGCTCACCACCCTCAACGAGGAGGTCGCCGCAACGTTGGCCACCGTGCCCGAGGACCGCCGCATCCTGATCACCGACCACGAGGCGTTCGGGTACTTCGCCAAGGCCTACGACTTCACGGTCGCGGGAGTCGTGATCCCCGGTGGCTCGACCTTGGCTGAGCCCAGCTCCTCGGAGCTCGCCACGCTCACCACCACGATCGAGGACGCCGGAGTCACTGCGATCTTTGCCAACACCTCCAACCCCCAGGCCCTCATCGATGCTGTGGCCGCGGAGGTCGGCGACATCGAGGTGGTGCCTCTCTTCGAGGGTAGCCTCGGTGGCCCCGGGTCCGGGGCCGAGACCTACCAGGGGATGATGACCACCAACGCGCAGCTCATCTCCGACGCGCTGCGTGACTAGGCTGCGCGTGTGACCCTGATCGACTGGCTGGCTGAGCCCTTCGCGCTCGGATTCCAGCAGAGGGCGCTGGTCGGGGGCATCCTGGCCGGACTGATGTGCTCGATCGTCGGCACCTGGTTGGTTCTGCGCGGCATGGCCTTCTTCGGTGACGCCTTCACCCATGGCGTCGTCCCGGGGATCGCCGCAGCCGTGGCGTTCAACTTCTCCCCGCTCCTGGGTGCGGCCATCGCCGCGGTGGTGATGCTCCTGCTGATCGAGACGGTCCGACGGCACACGACGCTCAGTGAGGACACCGCGATCGGCCTGCTCTTCGTGGGCATGCTGGGGCTGGGCGTGGTGATCATCTCGAAGGTGGACAGCTACACCGGCAGCCTCACCTCGATCCTCTTCGGTGACGCCCTGGGTGTGACTCGTGAGGACATCGCATGGCAGCTCGGGCTGGGTGCGATCGTGATCACGGCGTCGCTGCTCCTGTACCGGCCCCTGTTGGCGCTGTCGTTCAACGAGCACAAGGCCTACCTGTTGGGCATGCGGCCGAAGATGGCCCACGCCGCTCTTCTGGTCCTCATCGCGACGGCCGTGATCGGCAGCTTCCGGGCGGTGGGCACGCTGCTCGTCTTCGGCCTGCTTGTGGGCCCCCCGGCTACGGCCTCGCTGGTGGCGCGGACGGTGCCCCGGATGATGGTCGGCGCCGCAGCCCTGTCCGTCGTCTCGGTGTGGCTGGGCCTCGTGATCAGCTACCACCTGGGCACGGCAGCGTCCGCGACGATGGCCATCGTCCCCGTGGCGATCTTCTTCCTCGTGCTGCCGTTCTCCAAGGCGGTCCATTCGCGCCGCCAGCTCAAGGACAACGGGCTCGACGAGCCCGCCGGCGACGGCGTCAGGGCGGCCGCCTGATGGCCGACGCGGCACCGCACCAGTCAGGGCACGTTCACAGCCCCGGAACCCACCCCACGGGCAGTGACATGATCGTCGAGGCGACAGACCTCGAGCTGCGCTACGGCAGCTTCATCGCCGTGGCGCACTCCACGTTCCACATCCCCCGGGTGGGCGTGGTGTCCGTGATCGGGCCCAACGGGTCGGGCAAGTCGACGGTGCTCTCGGCGCTGGTCGGGCTGGTCCCGGTGGCTGCAGGCGGCCTGCGGGTCATGGGAGCCAGCCCGGAGTCAGCTCGCGAGCGGATCAGCTACGTCATGCAGGCCACGCCGGTCCCGAGGGTCACCCCGATCACGGTCCGGGAGGTGGTCGGGCTGGGTCGGTATGCCGAGCGGGGGATGTTCGGTCGGTTCCGCAGCTCGGACCGACGCGCGATCGACGACGCCCTGGAGCGCATGGAGATCAGCCACCTGGCCCGCCGGCACATGCACGAGCTGTCGGGGGGTCAGCGCCAGCGCGTCCTGATCGCCCAGGGCATCGTCCAGGAGCACGAGCTGCTCGTGCTCGACGAGCCACTGACCGGGCTGGACATCACCTCGGCCGCCACCATCGACACCCTCATCCACGAGCAGCGCGCCGACGGGTGCACGGTCATCCTGACCACCCACGACCTCGACGAGGCGCGCGCCGCCGATTGGGTGGTGCTGGTCAGCGGCCGGGTCGTCGCCTCCGGCCCTCCCGCGCAGGTGTGCACCCGGCGCAACCTCGAGGTGGCCTACGGCTTGGGCAGCATGCACGAGTGGGAGGGCTTCCTCGACGACCCCGCCCACGACACCCACCAGCGCTGAACGGCAGCCGCCGCACCGCCCCACCGGCGACCACCGATGCCAACGAGGACCTGGGGTCAGCGCAGGGGGAGGTCGACCATCACCATGTTGTGGTCCGATGCCCGGTAGTTGTTGTCGAACTTGCCCTGGGCCGTCAGGCGCAGCACTACCTCGTGGCGTTGCGGGGGCACGGTGGAGAAGATGTAGTCGATGCGCGTGGTGTCGCGGCCGTAGAAGTACGGCCGGGGTGGGAAGCCCTTGTACTTGCGGGTCTTCGGGGTGTAGTTGACCGTCGAGTAGTTGCCGTTCACCTTCACCGGGGCAGCGAACCCGTCGATCAGGCCCGCGGCGCCCAGGACCGACTGCGCGCCGTACGGCTGCCGGCGCTGGTAGGAGTTGAAGTCCCCGCCGACGACGATGTTCACGTCGCTCAGGCCGCTGCCCGCGATCAGGGCGTTGGCCCAGGGACGCAGCGCCGACGCGACGGCGACCCGCAGGCGCTCGCCCTCTGCTGTCTTCTCAGTGGGCAGGTGGGCCGAGATGAACAGCGACGTCCGGCCGCTGCCCACCGGCGTCAGGAAGGCGTAGGAGACGTTGCGGTCCTGGGTACCACCGAAGTCGACAGCCGCGATCGTCGACATCCCGGCCATGCCGGCCGGAGCCCCGCCGGAGGGCAGGCCAGCCAGGCTCATCCGCGAGGGCTTGTAGAAGATGTGCGCCCCCCGCGTGCAGCCCAAGGTGCACCCGGAGTAGTCCGCGGAGGCGATCTGGTAGCCCAGCCCGCCGAGCAGGCCGCGGACGTCCTCGATGTGCGTGGTGCCGCCCCAGCGCTGGGTGTTGGCCTCTTGGACCAGCAGGACGTCGGGTGCGGCGTCCCGAACGGTGTTCACCAGAGCGCTGCGACGCTTCGACCAGGACCACTTCGCCTTCATCCGCGTCGTCTTCATCACGTTGTACGTAGCGACCCGGATGGCGTCGTCGGCCGGTGCCGAGCTTGGGACGATGGCCTGGGCGATCGGAGCCGTCCCGGCCAACAGGCTCATGGCTGTTGCGGCGGCTACGGCCAGGGTGCGCAGGGATCCGTGCATGCCAGGTGCCCCTCGGTGTCGGTCGAGCCCCGGGATGGGGGCCTGTGCAGGCGTTCGTCGGCATACCCTGCCCCAGAACTTGACCGTTGGCGAGCACATTCGACCCTCCGGGATGATCCGATCTCGCGACGACGCAGACCGGACCGCCTCCGGGCGAGGCGTAGAATCGGCCGCATCGGGTGCCGTCGGCGGGGCCCGGCGCCCTGGCTCTCGGGAGTGCGTGGGCCCAATGAAGGAAGCCTGGGAGTCCCATGAGCGAGCCGTCGTCCGGTGCGGGAACGGCCCTCGGCGTCGGGTCAGTGGCTGCGGAGGCGGGCCGCCGTCGGACGTTCGCGGTGATCAGCCATCCCGACGCGGGCAAGTCCACCCTGACCGAGGCCCTGTCGTTGCACGCCCGGGCCATCGGGCAGGCCGGGGCGGTGCACGGCAAGGCCGGACGTCGCTCGACGGTCTCTGACTGGATGGAGATGGAGCAGGCGCGCGGCATCTCCATCAGCTCGTCCGCCCTGCAGTTCACCTACCGCGACATCGTGCTGAACCTGGTGGACACCCCCGGCCACGCCGACTTCTCCGAGGACACCTACCGCGTGCTGACTGCCGTGGACAGCGCGGTCATGCTGCTGGACGCGGCCAAGGGCCTTGAGCCCCAGACGATGAAGCTGTTCGAGGTGTGCCGCAGCCGCGGGGTGCCGATCGTGACGGTCGTGAACAAGTGGGACCGCCCCGGCCGTGACCCGCTGGAGCTCATGGACGAGATCCAGACCCGCACCGGGCTGATCCCCACGCCGCTGACGTGGCCGGTCGGGATCGCCGGGGACTTCCGGGGGGTCCTGGACCGCACCACCGGCGGGTTCATCAAGTTCACCCGGACCGCCGGTGGCGCCTCGATCGCCCCGCAGCAGCTGCTGGACCCCGATGCGGCCCTGGCCAGCGAGGGTGCCGCGTGGGCCGACGCCGTGGGCGAGCACGAGCTGCTCGACGCGGACGGCTACAACCACGACGAGGCCGAGTACCTCGCGGAGCGGACCACCCCGGTGCTGTTCGCCGCCGCGGTGCTGAACTTCGGCGTGGGGCAGTTGCTGGACGTGCTGTGCGACCTCGCCCCGCCCGCAGGTCCGCGTCCCGACGCTGACGGCGTGCCGCGCCCGGTGGAGGCACCGTTCAGCGCCCAGGTGTTCAAGGTCCAAGCCGGGATGGACTCCGCGCACCGCGACCGCCTGGCGTTCGCGCGGGTCAACTCCGGGGTGTTCCACCGCGGTGATGTGCTGACCCACGAGCCGACGGGGCGCTCGTTCGCGACCAAGTACGTGCACGCGGTGTTCGGCCGGAACCGCGAGACCCTGGAGATCGCGTTCCCCGGTGACGTGATCGGCTTGGTGAACGCCGGCTCGCTTCGCGCCGGCGACACCCTGTACGCCGAAGCACCTGTGCGGTTCCCGCCGATCCCGAGCTTCGCCCCCGAGCACTTCCGCATCGCCCGCGCCAAGGACCCGTCGCGGTACAAGCAGTTCCAGCGCGGCATCGACCAGCTCGACCAGGAGGGCGTGGTCCAGGTGCTGCGCTCGGACCGGCGCGGCAACCAGGCGCCCGTGCTGGCCGCGGTCGGACCGATGCAGTTCGAGGTCGCAGCCCACCGGCTCGAGCACGAGCTGCGTGCGCCGATCCACCTCGAGATGCTGCCCTACACGATCGCCCGGCGCACCCGCCGCGAGGACATCGCCGCGATCGAGGCCCGCCGCGGCACCGAGGTCCTCGAGCGCGGCGACGGGGCCCTGTTGGCCCTGTTCACCGATCGCTGGCAGGTGCAGTGGGTGCAGCGCGACCATCCCGATGTGGTCCTCGATCCCCTGGTCGCCGAGATCGAGTAGGCCCCGGCGGCAGGGAGGGCTCGGAGGCGCGAGTGCCTGGCGCTGGCCGCAGGGGCAGGACGTTCGGTGGTGGGCGACGGTAGCCTGCCCGCATGGCGACTCTCGTGCTCACGGTGATCGGTGACGACCGGTCGGGTCTGGTCTCTGCGCTCTCCGGCGTGATCGCCGACCACGGCGGCAGCTGGGAGCGCAGCCAGATGGCGCGGCTGGCCGGGAAGTTCGCCGGCATCGTCGTCGTGGCCGTGCCCGACGACCGGGCCGAGGCGCTGATCGAGGAGTTGGGGCCGCTCGGGACCCAGGGTCTGCTCGACGTCACCGTCGAGAGAGGCACCGAGGAGGCACCCGGCATAGACGTGACCCGACTCAGCCTCGAGTTGGTCGGCGCCGATCGACCGGGGATCGTGCACGACATCTCCCGAGTCCTGGCCGAGCGTCAGGTCAGCATCGAGGAGCTGCACACCGCCACCCGCGAGGCGCCGATGGTCGGGGGGATGCTGTTCGAGGCGACCGCGACACTCCTGGCACCGACGACCGTGCCGCTCGCCGACCTCCAAGCCGTTCTGGAGGAAGCTCGCGAACGAGTTGATGGTCGACCTGTCCCTGTCCGCCGGCTGAGGCGCTGGGAGGCGACACTCCGCACCGCAAGCGTGGGGTCCTACTGGCGGGCGCGGGCCAGCGCCTTCCTGGCCACGGACAGGGTGCGCTTCCAGGTGGGGCGCGGGGGCGTCGCCATCGACACAGGATCGCTCTGGTGGGAGGCGACGGTGACGACAACAGTGGACCCGGTTCGCGCTGCGATCGCATGCCCGTTGGCAACGCCCATACCCACGCTGCGCTGGTTCCACGTCACGGACTGCACTCCAACCCGGCGTGCAGCCGCCGGGGTGCGGTAGATGGTCGCGATGCCGTCGCAGTCCTCGCACCACCACTCCACGCTCTTCTCGCAGCCAGCCAGGAAGGTGGGAAGACCAGTGAGGGCCTGCCTCGCGGCCGCGGTCGTGGCGAAGCGGTAGACCGTCACCTCGACCACTCCCGAGTACTGCTTTCTCCTGGCGATCGACCCCATGTAGTAGCTGTTGCGGTGCTCGGCGGCGGTCGCGAACGGCAGGTCCGAGCGACAGTTCGCGGGTTCGGCTCCCAGGGCCGAAGCATTGGGCTCACCGAGGGAGCGATTCCACGTGCCCGCGCCCTTCATCGAAGCCTTGACCTGGGTCGCGCTCGGGAAGTCCGACCTGACGATGTCGGCATGAGCTGGGGCCGGTCCAGTCATGATCAGGCAGACCGCCAGCGCCGCGATCAGCCACGCCCTCCACCCCACTGACTTGTGCAGGACCTCGGTGCGAACCATGGTGCGCCTCCCCATCTGGGCGTGCCTGGCCGGGCAGACCCTGAGCGTACCGCGGAACGTGACTGGTCCCGGCACGCGATACTCGCCGCGAGGCCGGGCGGAGGCAGACACTCAAGGCCCGTCACACCGAGGTGCGGTCCTCCGGGTCGCACGGGGGCCACGATAGGGGCATGGCAGACGCGCCCGATCGCCTCCCGTCGAGAGAGACGGCGCTGCGCGAGGACCTCAACAGGGAGTACTACGCGATCCTCGACGTGATCTCCGCCTACGACGGTCGGTTCCTGACAATCAAGGGCTGGTCGGTCACGCTCTCCCTGGCTGCACTCGGCTTGGGCTTCCAGCAGCAGCACTACGCCCTCTTCGGCCTCGCCGCGGCCACCGCGCTCGCGTTCTGGTTCCTCGACATCCTGATGAAGGGCTACCAGTTCCACTACTACGCCAGGATGCGCGACATCGAGGTCGCCTGCTTCCGCCTCAACGCCGTCGACCTTGCAGATCTTGGCCAGTTCTCGGCACCCCGGATCGACATGGCATGGGGGTACCCCGGCGATCCGAGGGAGCAGGACCGGCGGACTGGCCCGCCTCAGCGGCGGGATCGGGAAGACGTCCAGGAACTGTTCAACGGCCGCTACTGGTCTCCGGGGGTGTTCCTCCCGCACGCCGTCGCCGTCGTCCTTGGGCTGGGGCTGTT
This sequence comes from uncultured Actinomycetes bacterium, assembly GCA_963747335.1. GTDB lineage: Bacteria > Actinomycetota > Actinomycetes > S36-B12 > CAIYMF01 > Prado023. Next base: position 182,580 of record CAVVEV010000002.1, read on the forward strand.
CCTCGCCGCCGTCCTCGAGGTCCCATGGCTCAGCTCGTTGCAGCCATGACCGATGTTGTGGGGCGAAGTCGGACCACCCGCCCAGTTCGGCACGGGATTGACAGAAGTGCGGCACTCGGCGTCGGGGTGCCGAACTGACTGGGGGCAGATCTGAGGCCGAAGCCGGCGACGTCCCCCCAGCCGCCTACTCGACCTGCGACGAGCATCGTCACGTGAGTGAGTGGGCCCCGCGGGGCTCCTGTTTCACGACTTAGTTAACCCCTGTCTCGCGTCATCGTTAACCCTTCGGGGCGTGTCGAAGAATCGCGTGATCGTTGAGGCAGTGCTCGCTGGTCAGTCCCATGGATCCGTGGCCCGCCAGTACGGGATCTCCACGGTCTGGGTGGGCAAGTTGGTGGCCCGCTGGCGGGCCGGTGGGTGGGACGCGTTGGCCAAGCAGTCCACCCGCCCGAAGTCGAACCCGAACGCGACCAGTCAGGAGGTCGTTGCCCGGGTGATCGCCCTGCGCCAGGAACTGACCGCCGCCGGGCTGGACGCCGGCCCGCACACCCTGCACACCCACCTGCAGAGCAGCGGACTGCCGGCACCGTCAGTGACGACGATCTGGCGGATCCTGACCCGCGAAGGGCTGGTCACCCCCGAACCCCGCAAACGCCCGAAACGCAGCTACCTGCGCTTCGAGGCCGACCTGCCCAACGAGTGCTGGCAGTCCGACTTCACCCACTGGCCCCTGGCCGACGGCACCGACACCGAGATCCTGACCTGGCTCGATGACCACGCCCGCTACGCCCTGAGCCTGACCGCCCACATCCCGGTCACCGGCCAGGACGTCGTGACCACCTTCCGCGCCGCCGTCGACGCTCCACGGCATCCCCGCCTCCACCCTGACCGACAACGGCCTGGTGTTCACCACCCGGTTCCTGCACGGACCCAACAACTTCGAACGGGAACTGGTCATCCTGGGCATCGAGCAGAAGAACGGCCGACCCAACCACCCCCAGACCCAAGGGAAGGTGGAGCGCTTCCAGCAGACCCTGAAGAAGTGGCTCCGCGCCCAACCACCAGCCGCCACCCTCGCCGACCTGCAGACCCAGCTCGAGGAGTTCCGCGAGGTCTACAACCACCAACGCCCGCATCGCTCACTCGCCGGCCGCACCCCCGCGCAGGTCTACACCGCGCGCGCCAAGGCCACCCCCACCGGCCGCGACGGGCACTGGCGCATCCGCCACGACAAGGTCGACAAGACCGGACGCGTCACCCTGCGCCACGGCGGACGCCTGCACCACATCGGCCTGGGCCACGAACACAACGCCACCACCGTGCGGATCCTCGTCCACGACCTGCACATCACCGTCATCAACGCCGACACCGGCGAGATCATCCGCGACCTGACCCTCGACCCCACCCGCGACTACCAACCCCTCGGCCGACCACCCGGCCCACCCAAAGGCAGCCCCCAACGCGGCGGACGCAAGAAGAAGACCCCACCGACATAAACGAAGTCCCGGGACACCTGTTAACGATGTCCCGGGACTTCACATGAGTGGGCCCCGCGGGGCTCGAACCCGCAACCTACGGATTAAAAGTCCGCAGCTCTACCATTGAGCTAGAGGCCCAGGGGCCTCGGCGAGTTTGCGCCCGAAAAATGCATCGGACTGCTCTGAGATGCCCCGCCGGAGGCTCCGTGGGCCGAGTCTACTGGGCTGGTGCGGTTGGCTGGCGGCGATTTCCGGTCCTAAGGCATGCGGCCGAACCTCCTGCGCCGAGGCGGGGGAGGTGTGCGAAGTTCGTGAGTGTCAGGGTGGGGGTTTCAGGTTGCCGTCGATGGCGTTCGGCATGCCTCTTCGCTTCTGCCACAGGGCGTAGGCGTACGCGTTCTCGGCGATAGCTACGCCGAGGATCCTCAGGAGTTGGCCACCCGGGCTGAGTAGTGCTTCCTTGATGCAGCGCTTGATGGTCGCGTTGATGGTTTCGGTGTCGTTCCGAGCGCCGTACAGGTGACGGAATTGTGGCGTGCCGGGAGCGAAGACGCGGACGCTCTCGCCGTAGTTGGGGGTTCTCCTTGTTCCGGTCTTGCCGTGGAAGAGGGGCACCCGGATTTCCGTTGAGTGCTCGGGGTCGGCGCACTTGGAGTCGATGATGAGGTACTCGCGGACCGTGCCTCCCGCGGTGACGCGGCGCTCGTACTTCTTGGGTGTGATCACAGTTGTTCCAGCTTGCCGTCCTTGTCCTCTCTGGCGACCATGAGGTGACCTCCGACGGCGTACACGGGATGGGTGCAGGGGTCTCCATTGGTGTCGCTGTGTCGATGGTTCGTGAGTAGGAGGCTCTTCTCGACTCGCATGGTGCCGAGGCGTTTCTTCTTGCTTCCGTTGCGGATTCCGGGGTTCTGGTGGGCGTGCGGGTAGTTGACGACTACCACGCCTGCGCGCTGAAGGGCGGTGACACCTCTTCCGCGGACAGCGGAGTCGAACGCGAGGATGTGAACGCCACCCCGGCTGTCGTTCTGGATCGCGTCGATGACGTGCGGTGCGTGAGGCGACTCTTCGCTGCCATCGGCGTATCTGTGGCTACCGAGGGCTGTGACGCTGAGCACGATTCGGTCGTTCCATTCACCTGAAGCGACGGACGCGATCATCGTCTTGTGTCCCGCGCTCATCTTGCCGGTCGTCTTGTCTTTGTACTGGCGAGCCTCGTGGCGATCCGCCTTCTCTTGGGGGACTTTGAACGTGAAGACGGTGCCGTCCATCCGGACAAGGTTCGCGCGATTGGGCTTGTTCCAGTTGAAGGTGAGAGCGGGTGTCAGGTAGCCCATCTCTTGGGCACGATGGGTGGAGAGTTGCTCAAACCGGCGGATGAACTTGCGGCGGACCCCCTTCCAGCGATGGTCCACGATCTCGCCGCTCTCCGTGATGCGAGGCTTCGCTTTCCATCGCTCGATGAAGTAGTCCATGTGATGCTGTTTAGGGCGCTTCGATTCGGTGAGGGTCGTCCAGCCTTTGGGCACGTACGGGTTGATATCGGCGACGAACCGCGCCCACGTCGGCGGGTCGACAAGGTACGTGACGGCTGCACGGATTGAGGCGAGGTTGCCTATGCCAGCGGCGGACATCACGTACATGCACAGCCACGATGGGAAGCCCGGTGGGCGTCCTTTGCTGGTGCGCGGGGATGTGATGTCGTTGTCCGGCAGTTCCGCCGCACATGCCCAGAAGACCGTGTCCGTCATGAGTGCGCGGAGGCGCGGCTCTAGACCGTCGTTGCGCGATTCCTCGCCTTTGCGGGACTGCCGAGTTGCATATCCAGCTTCCTTCATTTGCTCGTCGGTCGCTAGCCCGGGGAGGTTGGCATAGGTGGTCGCGCGCACCGCGGTATTGACGCGGAGCTTCGAAATGTGCGAGCTCGCGTTCGTCGGCAGGGCTGAGTTGCAGCGTGCCCGTGGTCACGACTGGTCCTGCCGGTGAGGGGGAGGTTCGCTGTCGCAGAAGATGGCTCGCCAGTCGTAACCGACTCGGTCAGCGGCGTCATCGAGCCTCGAAAGTCCGAGTCGCGCAGCGACCCGTTCGATCGACTTCGTGTTCTCCCACTCGTGCACGGCGACCCAGTCGGTGATGGACCCAACGGTGTAGTGGTTCTCCGGACGGAACGGCGATGCCTTCAACAGGTTCTTGATGCGCATCGTGATGGCTGCCGACCTCGCCGTACGGCTGGATGAGGCGCCCTCGTACGCCAGCGGAGCCTCGATCCGGTTGCACGTGATCAGGTGGTTAGCCCGATTCCGGATGCGTTCCCAAGCCCAGCCGTCAGCGATGAGCAGCCACCTGCCCGTACCCCAGTGCGACCCTTCAGGTACCCAGACGCGGCGACCCGCCATGTCGACGTCTCGCGCCGTGATCCATCCTGATTCTCCCAATTGCGAGCCACTGATCAGCACGGCGAGGGCGACGGGCGTAAGGCGGTCGTCCACGCGCTGCGCTGAATGGTCCTTCAACCAATCGATTTGGTCGGATGTGAACGGGTTGAACGCGCGCTCGGGGCGGGCGGGGAGCGCCACGCCTGCAGCGGGGTTCACGTCCCAGAGCCCGAGCAGTGTGCATGTGGTGAACAGTGCATTGAGCGCGCTGCGGCGGGCGAGCATCGTGTTCGTCGCTGGGCGCTCCTCGGGACGGCTGGCGGAAGGTGTCCGCAGCCACGCGTAGACGTGATTGCGATTCACCTCTCCAAGCGTCACAACACCGCGAGCCACGCACCACGAGGAGAACGCGTTGAGGAGGAACGCGTACTGGTCTGCTGAGTCTGATCGGAAGGTCCCTGTGTCAGCCTGACGGCGGATCTCCTGCTTAGCGCAGTCAATCGCCGCAGCGATGGGAATGGCGCCTGCCGCGGACAAGCCCTCGCGGAGTCTGAACTTCCCCTGCAGCTGTTGCAGGCGGTTGCGATCTCGGCGCTGACCGAGCCCGTGGTGGGTCATTTCGTCCCACCCGGGATGAAGGCGGCGCCGCCCACGACGGTGCAACGGGGCGTGGGAGTCTCCCAACGTCGCTCACCTCCGGAACGGACATACGCAACACCTGCATCAGGGTATTGAGCGTACGCAACACCGGGGTGGCGAAGCCTGCTGAGCGGAAACCTCAAGCATGATTCCCTTTTGTGGGTACTAGCAGGCGATACCAGCGCCCATGCAACTTTCTTCAACAGGGCGGGGCGTTCCCCGATGGACCCTTCCAACCAGACACCCCCGCGTACGCCCTGAAGACCGCGCAAGTCGTCGCACGACTGCGCAAAGGGATCGGCGAAGACGGACGATCCGAAAGGCAGATCGCCCTCGCGGCAGGCATCGACCCGGGCACGCTCAGCAGGCTCCTCGCCGGATACTCCGTGCCCGACCTCGGCACACTCGACGCCCTCGAAAACACACTTGGAATGGATATCTGGTGCTCCCACGGAGGGAGTGATGTTTAGTTTCATAAAGGGCTCTATGGGCATCGATTCCTCAAATCGAGGCACACCGCCCAGCAAAGACGTCAGCCCGACGCCTTTGTTCTCAGAGGACTCCCACGAGCACGAGCATGTGCCCTGACTGCGGCACCGAAAGGGGCACCTACACCTCCGGATGCGGACGATGCGACCACCGCAGGCAGCAAACGGCACAACAGCGCAACCGACGCACCGGCTCCCACATCCCCTCGACCACCCTTACCGCAGCGCAAATCAAGGAGACTCGATGAAACGAACAGGAAACTGAAACAGGAAATAGCCGCAACCACCAAGAAGTGGGGCGCCATCGCCAAGTACCTGCAGACCGGAGCCCAGCACCAACAGCTTCAGCAGTTGCTCCAAAGTTCAACCGCCCTCACCCAGACCCTCGATGCGATGCTCAGCGCCTCGCTCACGGTGAAGAACCAGCCCGCGCCTCGACGCAACAGGTCCCCGAGGGACAAGTCGATCGAGACGACGGACACTCCCGACTCGAACGATCAGTGAGGTCCGAAGTGGCTGAGCCCAGCTCAGCCGGTCGACACCGACAACGCGGACAAGGCGATCCCACTCCAAGACCCACTCCCTGCAGTCCGCACTCCGGTCACCGCGCCTCAACACCCAAGTACTGCCATGTTCAGGAGCATGACGGAACACAACGGGGCAAAGCAGAACCCTGACTGGACATGGGACGAGTTGATACTCGCCTGCGACTTGGTCGCCTCGAACGAATGGCGACCAATAGGAGACGCCGATCCGAGAGTCATCGAACTGTCCGCGTTGCTGCAGCGGGGACCGACTCCCATGAGCGATCAATTGCCCACGTTCCGAAATCCAAACGGCGTCGGACGCAAGACCTCAGACATCGCCACGTCCCACCCTGACTACCCCGGAGTCCCCACCCACGGAAGCAGGCTCGACCTCGTCGTTCTTGAAGCTTTCAGAACTGATCCGGTCGGCATGCACAAACGAGCTGTCGCGATCCGACAGCTGTTTGCTTCGGGTGAAGCACTCACCCTCACTCCACCGGCAGTTCCCGATCCGATGGAGGACGTGGCAGCCGACGAGGGGGAAGTCCTCGTCCGCAAGCACCTTCAGCGAGAGAGGAAGAAGGGGCTCCGGGACAAGAAGATCCAGCAGTTGGTCGCGGCTGGGTTGCGGATCGCCTGCGAGACCTGCGGGCTTGATCCCGCGGACAAGTACGGCGACCTTGCTGACCCAAAGACACTGGTCGACGTGCATCACGTTCTCCCGCTCTCCGTGAGCGGGAAGACGCAGACGCGTTTGCAGGATCTCGCTGTGCTCTGCCCGAGTTGCCACCGAGCCATTCACGCCGCTCGACCTTGGCTAACCCCCGACGAGTTGCGGACCCACCTCACGAAGCCATCGCGAAGCAGCATCGGCTGACGCAACTCCCCAGCCGTTCCGCCAGCGACGACGATAAAGTGCAGACTCGAACCCCACTTCAAATCGACCCCAAGCCGCCTCAGTCCCTCGGCTCTCCGTCTGCCTCCCCTTCAGTTGCGGAGATCATGGTGTAGGTGAACTTCTCTCTACCCGTAGCTAGGTTCCACTTGACCGTTAGGGCGACTTCAGCAGAGACGCGCTTTCCTAGAAGCGGTCCTAGTTGCACGCCGACATCCGGCTCGACGTTCATCCGAACCTGCTTTCCTCCATCGTCCAGAGTCAAGCGGAGCATGTCCGCGCCATCGCTCACGGTGTTCAAAACGCCTGTGACCGAGATCTGCTGCTTCCGTTCCCGGTTGCGCTCGACCGCCTCTTTGATGGCATCCGCCCCCCGACGTGCAAGTACCACCTCGTGACGCCCTCCACTGGGGGCGCGGTGACCGAGGTCCAGTTCGATCTCGTTCTCGGATGCGTGCCCAGCAAGCGTGTTGAGTTTGGAGGCTACAAGCGCTCCATGCCGCCGGAGGGACTCCGTCAGATCCCCGATGCGATCCTCGGAGTCGGTCTAAGCTTGGTCGAGCATCCCGAACAGCTCGACAACGGCGCTGTCAACCAGAGTGTCTGCTCCGATGTCAAGAACCGCTGCGCTGGGCGAGGGCTCCGCCCGCCCTTCCATGTAGAAGACGACCGAACCGGAACCGATCGTGGGGCTGAGTCGTAGTTCTGTCGCTCTTCGGATTCCGAGTCGTTTGCCAGAGGTGGGGTCTCTTGGGGACTTGATCTGGCCACTCCGAAGGAGGGAGGAGCCGACGGCTGTGATCGCGCCCTGTATGGCATCGAGAAGTTGCGCTGCGGTGTGGACCGGAACGTCGTGCCCGGGAACGCCATCCCCGGCCAACCTGACGCGCACCTCACAGCCGCGCATCGTTACGTGATCCTGCTGGATTGCATGACGGGCGTCCCGAACGACGAGCATGAAATCCGCCCCGTCTCTTGCCGGGGGAGGTGCTTGAGCAAGAATTCGGGCGCGGAGCGTCGCGACGTCAGGGACAGCGCTCGCGGCTTCGGTGTCATGCGAAGGCATTAATGCTCACCTCCAAGTAGCCGCGTTGAGGAAGCGCATCGGCCCGCACTGGGGGCGAGCCCTTCGCCGAGATCCGTTTCCGGCTCCACCAATCGTCCCAGTAACCCCGGTCCTGCGCATAGAGCCCGTGCTCCAAAGTCACGGTTCCGTTCGAGAGCATGTGGTGCGGCTTCCATGCGATCAAGTACGAGTCCACACGCAGGCCGTGGGCTGGTACCAGTGCCGTGCCACTCGGATTCGGAACGCGATTGACGAAGGACTCGATCACTTGGCGATCCACGGTAGACCGCTTGACCCGGTCTTCTTCGCTGATGACGAATATCACATCGATATCGCCCGGGTTCTGCTTGTCTGTAAGGAAGGAACCGCTGACCCAAACGCTGTACACAAGTGCGGACTGGCACAGGAGCGCACGCGCAAGGATCCACTCCTGCCAGATCGCAGGACGGGTCGCCGAGGTAGCAAACTCCGGGTGACTCACGAAGCGCGATGCAATGTCCGCCTCCGTGCACCCGTACCTGCCCGGTGGGATGCAACCCCCCACCAAGTCCGGTACGCCCACTGTGGCCCCCATGCCCTGACACGCCCCAACAATGACCTAACCGTCTGACACCGTACTCGACCCGCTGAAGTGATGATGAGCCCCGTGGACGAATTCGCCTAGATCGGCCACCATTTGGCACCTGAAGTGCGCTGGTCAGTCAAGGGGGGCCGACCGGTCAACTCGTGCTTCAGGTCGACACCGTCGGTGAGACGCGACTCCACCGAAAGCGCCACGTCACCAACAGCTTCGTGCTCCCAGAACCGAATGACTATCCAGCCGGACTCGGCAAGCCGAGCGTCCGTATCTCGGTCGCGCGCGACGTTCCGCGCGATCTTTTCGGACCAGTAGTCGGCGTTCACGGACGGCTCCGAGTAGTGGATCGGACAACCGTGCCAGAAACAGCCATCGATGAAGATCGCGATCCTCTTCTTGGTGAACGCGATGTCGGCCTTGCGTCGGCGATCGAAGGGAAGCGAGTAGTCGACACGGTAACGAAGACCGCGAGCGTGAAGTGCTCGACGGATGGCAAGCTCAGGAACCGTATCCCTGCGCCGGTTGCCCTGCATAACCTTGCGAGCGCTTGGGCTCGATGCCCAAGACTCTGGGACTCGCGTCATCGGCATGCACCCCGATCGAGCCAACCTGTTGATGAGGAACCGCTCGATGCAACCGTAGCGTTCGCGTTGTTGCCGAGTCCCGTCTCAGTCCGCGAGGAAGTAACAGACAGCCCGATACACGGCGGCAAGCCCTTCGCGGGTGATGGTGGCTCCTGTCGACTCGTAGTCGACGAGCCAGCTTTCGCCGCTCGCCTCGACAATGCCGCGAGCCAGTTCTGCCTTGCCCGCTTTCGGCCGGATGCCCAAGCCAAGGTGGTCGTTCGCTGCGACGAAGATCGTCCTTGGCTCAGTCGAGCCGGTCGACATCGGGGGGGCCTCGATGCCCAGTGCGTTCGCGATGGCGTTCACGAGATCAACCTTGCGGGCCGATGACGCTAACAAGGGGTCGGGCAAGGCCTTCATTCGAGAGCCTTGAGCGCGCGGATGGCATCCCCTGCCCATTCGCGGGATGCCTGCAGGCTTGGGTGACTATTGCCCTCGGTGACGAGCGCGGCGAGGCGTATCCGATCGAGCACAACGGTGCGCGCTGCTAGGGCATTCCACTCCTCCCCGGCGGCGACGACATCTGCGATCGCTAAGGCCGTGGCGGGATCTGAGTCGAGGGCCAGCCACCCCGACCAGACCTTGAGGTCGATGTCGGCCGCTTTATGCCCGTACTCGCGTTCAAGGGTGCATTGGGCGAGCAGGACGGGGAACCCTGATCTGCCGTCGGGGAAAGGTCGCCAAGCCACAACGTCGACGCCGCCGTCCTTGCGATATGGAGGGCGGTAGGCATTGCCGATGGGGACACCCATCTTCGCAGCAAGCCACCGGACTGCATCAGGGAATTCCGGTGGGCGACCCACGTCGGATGGCCACGCGAAGCGAAGGGCTTCCGTTCCCTGCCCATAGAGATTCGAGAGCGCCACCGCGGTGATGCGCTCCAACTGCTCGGCGGCGTCTGCGAACTTCAGGGCTCGAACAGGGGATTCCGCGCTCATCAGCAGTAGGGCTGTCCACGCATACTCATCTGCGTCTTGCCGTGCGGCAACTCCACCACCTGCGGTGCGGAACGGATATCGGTCGCCAAGAAGCGTCGCTCTTCGCTTGATCGTGTTGACCCCAAGACTGATGTCGACGTCTCGGTAGCCGTGGGGTTTGCCCGCCTCCTGAAGAAATGCTCCTCCCAAGGCAGTGGACTTTGCCAGCGCAGTCAACTCAATCCAGTCTGCGACTCGATTCGCGCCCTTGGTTGGGGCGTAGTTCTCATTCACGATCAAGAACGGACAGCAGCGCATCGGCCGCGTCACGAATCTGGTCGACCAACTCAACGATCTCCTCATCGTCTGAGAAGTCAGGCAGGTCGTCGAGTGCCCATCCGAGTGAGCTTCGGCCCGACTTCAGCCGGTTCACCAGCCGTTGGCGCGGATGGGCCTCGGCATCCTTGACTTTCTGGGTCGCGACTTCAAGCGTTGAGCCCGACCGAAGGGCTGCCAACCCCACGGGATTTGCCACAACGCCGCCGAGCTTACTGATCTCGCGGGACTCCCGAATAGCGGGCTCGGTGTCTCCGTCCCCGTAGACCCAGCAGATGAGCTCGCGCAGTTCGCCGACCTTCCCTTCAGGGATGGGAGATCCTCCCACCTCAGTCTTGGACCCTGACGGCGCACCGATGTGATCCCGGAGTTTGGGTGTGCTCATTGCCACGGCGAGTAGGGAGAACGCCTCCTCAAGCGGGCCTGTCTCGATGCCCATTTCGCGCGCCTGACCGGCGATCGCCTGATCGCGATACAGGTTCCCCACCTTGGTTCGATCGATTCCGATCATCTTGGCGACTTCGGCGAAGTCCAGTCCGTCCTCATCGACTAGGCGGGCGATGTATCTGGCTTGAGCGTATGGCTGCCATTGAAGGATGCCTGAGATGTGGCGAAACCCGATGATTGGAGTCGCAGATGCGCGGTCGGGAAGGACGATGACTGGAACCGACTCCGCTGCGCTGATCGTCCCGCGCTCAGCCAACTCTTCCCATGGCGCGGGGTTTGCGAATTGCGCCCGAACGTCTGGATTCACGAGGCCGAGTAGTGCGGTCAGGCGCCGGTTTCCCTCCACCACAATCCAAGCGTCGTCATCTGTTGGGTCTTGAATGACGATCAGTGGCTCGCTGCCAAAGTAGCCGTGGGAAGCGATCGACTCGGCGACGGTCAAAGCGTCGAAGCCCAGTTCAAGGTGGACGGCCAACTCAGCCTGCGATTGGCCTTGCATTTCTGCAGGGAGCCGCGGGTTGTAGGGATCAAGCCGCAGGCTTGCTAGGGGGACGTGACGAGCTTCGCCCATCGCCCGTACGGCCTGTTGTGACGTCATGATTGCGCCTTCCTTACGATGTGGCGTCTCCCTGCATGAATGGCCAGCGTGTACAAGGGTCCCGCAATCCCGGGCTTGGTCGAGCGCACATGGTGCACCTGCACGACCACTTGCTCGGGATCGTCAGTTACCCCTCCGATGGCTCGATCGCCGGGGTATGGATTCGCTGAAGTTGTGCTGGGGTCGCGACCTTGCAGGAGGTTGATGAAGCCGAGTTCCCGGTCCCAGTCGCGCGATCTTGGCCCGCCATCCGGATGCTGCATCAACATGACTGGGATGGCACGAGTCTGCTCGGGGAGCCGACGAAGCAGGTCCAGCAGTTCGTCATGGCGCCAACCCGGGCTCCTGCCCTCGGCCGCACCAGACCACGGTGCCAGCAAATCAGCGACGACCTCTGCAAGGGGGATGTGCAGCGTCCGGTGATGCAGCCTCCCGTAGTCCACGAGCTCGGCGCTGGGCAACCCGAGTGAGTGCACAAGGACCGTGTTGGCTTGGAGGTCGCTGTCACGCACCGACGGGCGTCGCAATTGGTGCCAGCCGGGGGTCTCGTTGAACTTGGCAAGCGCCGTGATGACGGCTTGGCGGGTCGGTCGGGTTCCTTCCGGGAGGAGCATCCCCACTTGGGCTGCCCAGTCCGTAACCGGGTGCCCTGAGTCCAGCCAATCACGAAGTTGCGCGCGCAGGTCATACTCCGTGTCCACGATCTCGCGAAGCACCTTCAAGGTGCGCGGAGTCGCAAAGAACTGGCAGAAGGGCAACAGATCGGAGCGGTATCCGAATGCGCGCGCCCGCTGCTCGATCGTGTCCAGCTGCTCGCTTGCCGGTCGGTTCATGTACGTGACCGTCAGCCCTTCAACGGTGAAGCCGCGATCGAGCTTGTTGCCACCCACGAGGACGTGAACCGGCGCGACCTTCCAGTCGACGCGGTTCACGTCGCTGGCTGAGTTGACCAGCCACATGGTCGCTTCACGCAGCACGTAGCGAACCCGGTCAAGGAAGTCGGAATCGGGCAGGTCGGGTGCCCCGAGAGCCACGATCCGGTCACGTTCGCTGACGATCGGGTCCGGGAGGTTCACCACCCCCGAGGCGGAATCGGCTTGTTCGCCCCAACTGCGCAACTTCCGCTCTAGCAGGAAGTGGTAACGGGCCTGAACGTCGTTTCGCTGGGTGCTGTGGACCAGCATGGACACCGGGGGCGCTTCTGGATCGGCGCCAATCAACAGAGCAGTCCCGGCGATGAAGTTGCCGAAGGCGGTCACCAGTGACCGCGGCAGTTGTGTGGGGAGCGACTTCGGGCGCTGCTCATCCAAGGTCGGGATTGCGCGCACCACCACCGAAGCGTTGTCGACGAAGAACTCGCGTCCGCCGGTGTAGCCGGGTCCGGGTTGGAGCAACTCGACGAAGTCCGGGTTCAGGTGATCGTCTGGCTCCAGCAGAAGCGGGGCGTAGGGGGTCGCCGTGAACTGCACGTAGAGATGCTCTGGTGCGGCGTCTCGCAGCGCTCCCACTGCTTCGTAGATCCGGCTCTCGCCACCCTTGCCGACCTGCGTATTGAGGCTCGCCTGATCCGCCTCGTCATCAATGATGAGGACCGGAAGCGCACCTCCTTCAGCTCTGCCGCCGCCCGCAGCACACCCGCAACGGAGGTCATGCGCCCAGCATGTTTGAGGACCGGGACGAGGATGACCCGATCGCGGCTGAGCCAATTCCGCATCTGCTTGCTTCCTGAGGCACCGGCAGGATTCGCCATCTGGACCCACCGGTAGTCGGACCGCTCCCCTATGCCGAGGCTCTCTGAAAGTCGTTGCTGGTTCTGCTGGAGAAGGAGGTTGGTGGAGCCAAGCAGTGCCACGATGACCCGGTAGCCCTGATCCGCCGCCGCTGCCACCAGCGCGGTGATGGCTGTCGTCTTCCCCGATTGGACGTACCCCAGAGCGAGACCGGTGCTGCCCCCCTCCCCATCCGCGGCGAGGGGGCCACGGCTGAGGATGCGATCGACGGATTCCCAGATGCCCGACCGCGTGGGCTCATCCAGCCCTCGCGCAGCCATCGAAGCGTCCATCAACGCTCGCTCGACTACCGTCATGATCGCCCCCGTGTCTCGCCCTACTGCTTATCCGAGCGTCGCCCTACTGGCTGCCGAAGATCAAGTGCAGCGGGTCGCGAACGCCTAAGGTCGACAACAGATGCAGCCAAACGCCTATCCCCGAAAGCGAGCACAGCCTTCGCGAGATCAGGTGCCGTGCGCTTCAGAATCTCCTCGTCCCGGCGCACGTGGCTGAGCAGGATGTGCTGGACCACGCCGACATTCACGCCGTTGCCCAATTGTCGATACGTCGCAGATGCAGCCTGTGGTCCGAAGTCGAACCATTGGGGCAGACCCTGCAGTCGGGCAGCTTCGCGCGGTGAGATGCGGCGCTCACGCGGCCCAATGATCGAGGTCTGGGTGATCGCCACCAGCGCCGGGAGGTACGTCGCGCGCTTCGCCCGAATCCCACTCGGGCGCAGATGCATCACGCAGTCCCACAGGCTCGCCGCATCCTGCGCCTGCCACTCCAACTTGCGCCGCGACGGCGGGAACAGATCCGTCTTGACGCCCCATCGGCGCACCCACGCATCGAGGGACCGACGGTGCGCTGTGTAGAACTCCGCATTCTTCCGAAGGAAGGTCTCCTTCCACGCAGGCGTTCCATCGGGGATCTCCAGATCGCGGACGTGGACCCACGCATCCACCCAGATCGGGAAGCCGGGCGGGCGCCGACCCGGACGCTCTTGGCGGATGATCTGGACGAACTCGTCCCATGCGTTGATCCAGAGCCGCTCCGTCTGAGACAACTCGCACCCGACCACCTCATGGTCGGCGTCCAGCGGGAGGTCTGAGGCGAGGTCCCACGTCTGGGGATCCCACCCGTCGACAGGCTTGGGCGTCGCTACAGGTTCAGCCGAAGCTCATCGCCACGATCGCCGCGCGTCGCCGTAATGAAGACTCGTTCGCGAACCTGAGGACTGCCGCCCAAGTGCGGGGGCAGAAGGTGGGGTGAGAAGACAGCCGGGCGCTCCGGAACGCGGTACCCAAGATCCCGAAGCGTCTCCCAGATCACTTGCCACTCGTGCCTGTGGCGCGGTCCGACGAGATTCCGCACGTTCTCCAGCAGCACAACAGCCGGTCGACGCTCCTCGATGATCCGGGCAATGTTCCAGAAGAGCGTCCCCCTAGCCTCATCCATGCCCCGTTGCGCCCCGGACTTGGAGAAGGGTTGGCAGGGGAACCCTGCGGTCAGAACGTCGTGTGCAGGGACGTTGACCGTTGTCTCTGTCGCGTCCTTCGTGATGTCGCCAAGCGGGTTGAGACCCCAGTTCCGCTCGTACACGGCAGCCGCAGAAGGATCGATTTCGACGGCATACACACACTCGCCGCCCATCTCCGACAGCGCAGCGTGGAAGCCACCGACCCCGGCGAAAAGGTCGACGAAACGGAACGCTGCACCCATGGGCTTAACCTAAGCGGAGCCCCTCGTGAACCACGGCAAGCCGCGCTTACGACTGAGCTTTGGTGCACCGATCCTGACTGGTGGCGATCCACATGGTGGGCGCCAGAATGCTGGTATGCAGAGTAGCCAGATGGTGGTTGGGCGCCCTCACGCCTTGCGCGAGCTGAAGGCTCCCCCGGACACGCCCCTTCGGAAGGTTGTGGTCCTGCAGCCCCCTCGGAAGGGTCAAGTGCAGGTGAGGCACGCGGATGGTGATCTGCAGGGGCTGACGGAATGGATCTCGACACGCATCATCGTGTGCCTGTGGAGCGATCGGAAGGCGTTCCTGCGGGACGAGCGCGAGGAGACGGCTTTGCGTGAGTACAGCGACCCAGCACGTCGTGAGGTCGAGGAGCGGGCTCTGTCGTTTGTGCTAACAGCCACAGGTGAGGAGGGCGGCTTCAGCAGGACGTGGACCTTGGACCGGGACAAGGCGGAAAGGTTGTGGGCAAGGGCGGGGCTGAAGGACCCTGCGGAGCGTGAGCCCTACTCGTACGTGGATCGAGATGGGCAGTTGCACGTGACCTATCAGACGACGATGAAGTTCGCGAAGGCTTTCGCCGCAGCCGAGCCCGAGCCGTGCCTTTTGTACATCAGGGAGTGGGAGGAGCGGTTGCGGGCTGAGGGTTACCAGCCCGGCAACTCCTACGCGCATTCGCTGCTCAGGGAGTGGGAGCCCGGGATGGCGTTGGTCCGGGCGTGGTGTTCGCAACCGACAAGCGACCTGCTTGAGAAAGAACTCAAGCGAGTCCGAGGGATCGCAATGGACGCGATCGACCGGTTGGAGTCCGCAGGTCACAAACAGCAGGCACGACGTCTGAGGGCTGCTCTGGACGGTCGATAGGAACATGCGCAAGGAGCCGCGACGCAACGACTCCCTCACGAGGCTCGCTCAGGACGCCGCCACACGAGGATTCGGTACTTCGTGCTCAAAACGTTCCGGAATCGACCAAACCGCGTTTTGCGGCTCTACCGGAAAAATCGGATTTGTGAGGAGATCCGGATTTTTCGCCGAGCCCCGAGGCCCAGGCCGCAGAACCTCCCCGCGAACCAGACCCGACTCTACGCGACGCCCACGAGGTCGAGCAGACCTCAACCGGGGTGCCGCGCACCCACGCAGATCAGCCGTCAGCGACTGTCGAACCAGAGGCAGGGAACCGGACTCATCAGGCGGGGCTACTTCTCCGGGCGGGGATCGGTCGAGGGGGCGGCGACCCAGGTCGGGCCGTTGACTGATGGCGTGCCGACGGGCACCTGCTGGGTGATGCAGTGCACGTTGCCGCCGCCGAGGAGGATCTCGCGGCCGGGCACCGGGATGATCCTCCGGCCCGGGAAGAGCCCCTCGTAGGCGGCGATGGCTGCCACATCGTGCGGGTCGTCGAAGACCGGCAGCACGACGATTCCGTTGCCGATGTAGGAGTTCACATAGGACCCGGCCAGGCGCTCACCCTCCACCCGCGGCTGCACCCCCGCCACGCGATCCACCCCGGAGGCCTCCTCTGCGGTGATGGTGATCGGCCCCGGCTGGTGCATGCGGACCACCTGCAGCGGCCGGCCCTGCGCGTCGACGGTCGACTCGAGGATCCTCATAGCCTCGTTCGAGATCTCCCACTGCGGGTCCTGCCGGTCGTCGGTCCACGTCAGCATGACGACACCGGGGGCGGCGAAGCGGGCGAAGTTGTCGATGTGGCCGTCGGTCTCGTCGAGGTGCACCCCGCGTGGCAACCAGATGATCGTGGTGGCGTTGAGGTGCTCGCAAAGCAGCTCCTCGATCTGCTCGCGCGTGAGGTCCGGGTTCCGGTTGGGGTTGAGCAGGCACTCCTCGGTCGTCAGGACGGTGCCCTGCCCGTCGACGTCGATCGAGCCGCCTTCGAGGATGAGGTCCGGCAGGTAGCGCTGCACCCGTTCGAGGTCGCACACCTTCGGCCCCACCTGGTCGTCGGCGTCCCACGGGAAGTAGAGCCCGCCGCGCAGTCCACCCCACGCGTTGAACCGCCACGACACCGCACGGAGCTCGCCGGCGTCGTCGACCACGAAGGACGGCCCCGTGTCGCGGACCCACGCGTCATTGGTGGACATCTCGATCACGCGCACGTGCAACGGCAGGCGCTCGCGCGCGTTGGCGTACTGGCGCGCCGAGACCAGCACGGTCACCGGCTCAGTCTCGGCGATCGCCTCGGCGACGCGGGCGAACGCCTGCTGGGCGGGCTTGCCGCCCAGGCGCCACACGTCGGGCCGCTCCGGCCACACCAGGTAGCACCCGGCGTGCGGCTCCCACTCGCCGGGCATCCGGAAGCCGTCCGCACGCGGCGAGCTGGTCAGTGCGTGCATCGTGGCCTCTGCTCTCGCGTCGGGCATCGGCGGTCGGTGTCCGCCTCGCCGCTGTGGGTGCATCCTGCGGGTCCGCGCCCCCGATCGGCAACATCAGCCACGGGTACGTCCCCGGGCCTATCCTGACGGCCGTGTACCTGACCCCGACGGAAGTCGACCGCCTGCTGCTGCACGCGGCTGCGAACCTGGCCCGTAGCCGACGGGATCGGGGGCTTCGTCTCAACGTTCCGGAGGCCACCGCGATCATCGCCGACACCGTCGCTGAGGCCGCTCGGGACGGGCGCACGCACCCCGAGGCCGTGTCCGCCGGCCGCAGCGTCCTCGGCCCGGACGACGTCCTGCCGGGAGTCGCCGACATCGTCAGCCAGGTCCACGTGGAGGCCGTCTTCGACGACGGGTCGCGACTGGTCACGGTCGTCGACCCGATCGGCGGCGGCCACCTCGGCCCCGATGCTCCGGGCGCGATTCTTCCCGGGGTGCACCGCGACGACGAGGGCATCCACGTGGGCGATGCCACGCGCACCCGCGACACGGTCACCGTCCAGGTCGTCAATGAGTCCACGGTGCCGATCTCGGTCTCCTCGCACTTCCACTTCTTCGAGGTCAACCCCCGCCTGCGCTTCGATCGCGGCGCTGCCTACGGCCGGCGGCTCGATGTGCCCGCGGGCTCGACCGTCGCCTTCCCGCCGGGCGAGCCTGTGGAGGTCTCCCTCGTGCCGGTGGGCGGGGCACGGGTGATCATCGGCTTCGCGGGGTTCGTCGACGGCCCGCTGGATGCGCCCGGCGCCAAGGAGCAGGCACTGGCCCGGGCTCGGGCCTGTGGGTTCGCCGACACCGGAGCGCCGGTCGGGACCGCCGCATCAACGGGTCCGGGCGGGGCCGACGGGGCAGGGGCTCCGGTCGGGACCACCGAAACCGCTCGGTGGGTCGCGAC
The DNA here is from genome assembly GCA_963747335.1 of uncultured Actinomycetes bacterium. Classification (GTDB taxonomy): domain Bacteria; phylum Actinomycetota; class Actinomycetes; order S36-B12; family CAIYMF01; genus Prado023. Next base: position 200,344 of record CAVVEV010000002.1, read on the forward strand.
GGCCGATGACCCGGGGGGCGCAGCGGGCGCACCACGCGACCCAGGTGATCCGGACGAGGCGGTGCCCGCCGCCGTGCGCGCGATCGCTGAACGAGCCGGGCGGGCCGGGCACCCGCCGGACGGCCCCGCCTCCCCACCACCGGGGAGTCACTCGTGAGTCGTGGACCGGGCAACGACATGGCCGTCCATGGCCCGCGCCTGGGCGACCGGGTGCGCCTGGGCGACACGGGCCTGACCGTCGAGGTGATGGCCGACGACCGCCAGGCCGGTGACGAGCTGCTGCTCGGCTTCGCCAAGACCGGGCGCGACGGGATCGGGTTCCGGGCGGTGCGCACGACGGAGTCCTGCGACGTGGTGGTCACGAACGTCCTGATGCTCGACCCGGTCCTGGGGGTGCGGGTCACGTCGATCGGCGTCCGCGAGGGCCGCGTCACTGCGATGGGCCGCTCGGGCAACCCCGACACCATGGACGGCGTCGACGTGGTGGTCGGCAGCGGCACGATCGTCATCCCCGGCGAGGGCCTGATCGCCACACCCGGGGCGGTCGACCCCCATGTCCACGGCCTGAGCCCGCGCGTGATGGAGGCTGCGCTCTCCTCGGGCGTGACCAGCCTGTTGGTGCAGGAGTTCGGTCCGTTCTGGGGTGTGGGCGTCGGCTCCGGCTGGGCCCTGCGCCAGGCCTACGCCGCCTTCGACGCGTGGCCGATCAACATCGGCGTGCTGGGACGAGGGGTCCTCGGCGCAGCCCGGCCCGTTGCTCGAGGCTCTCGAGGCCGGGGTGTGCGGGTTCAAGGTCCACGAGGACACCGGCGCCCATCTGCGCACCCTCGACATGGCGCTGGCCGTGGCCGAGGAGCACGACGTCGCGGTGGCGCTGCACACCGACGGGCTCAACGAGGGGCTGTCGGTGCAGGACACGCTGGCCGTCCTGGATGGGCGCGCGGTGCACGCATTCCACGTCGAGGGGTGCGGCGGTGGGCACACGCCCGACGTGCTCGCGATGGCCGGCGTGGACAACGTCCTGGCCTCCTCGACCAACCCGACCCTGCCGTTCGGCGTGAACGCACTGGCCGAGCATGTGTCGATGATCATGGTGTCCCACGGCCTGCATCCCGAGATCCCCGGCGACGTCGAACTTGCCCGCAACCGCGTGCGCGCCGCGACCATGGGCGCCGAGAACCTCCTGCACGACCACGGCGTCATCCCGATGACCAGCTCGGACGCCCTCGGGATGGGCCGCGCCGGCGAGACGTGGCGGCGGACGTTCGCCCTGGCCGCCGTGACCAAGGGCGCCGAGGGGGCGTTCGTCGACGCCGAGGACGACGCAGTCGGCCACGACAACGACCGCATCCTGCGCTACCTGGCCAAGCTCACCGTCAACCCGGCGCTCGTGCACGGGATCGCCCACGAGGTGGGCTCGCTGCAGATCGGGCGGATGGCCGACATCGTCCTGTGGCACCCCTCGCACTTCGCCGCGAAGCCCGCACTGGTGCTCAAGTCCGGGCTGCCCGCCTGGGGTCCGGTCGGGGATCCGAACGCCTCGATCGACCGGGTCGAACCGTTGCGCCTCGGCCCGCAGTTCGGCGGGTACGGGGCCGCGCCGGCACAGCTGTCGGTGCTGTTCACGAACGGCTCGGCCGACGAGACGCAGAGCCCGTTCCCGACCGCGCGTCGGCGGGTGCCGGTGCGCGGGACGCGGTCGGTGCGGCTGACACAGCTGGTCCGCAACGCGCGACTGGCCGACGTGCGGGTCGACCCGGGATCCGCGGAGGTCACGATGGACGGGCGGCTGCTGCGCTTCGGCCCGGTCGAGAGCACTCCGCTGCAGCGCCTGTACTTCCTCTGAGCGTCCGCGGATCCGCCATATGCCTCCGGGGGAGTCGCGGGCTGGGATCCGCTGCTTCGGGGCAGGCATGAGCGGTTGTTCCCGGTCCGGAGCGGCGGGAGCGCAGCCGCCCCGCGACTACCCGCCGGACTTGCGCCGGAACAGCTTCTGGGTCGGCCCGGCGCTCTGTGAGTGCCCCGACGTGCCGGCGTCGCCGTGGCCCTTCTTCGAGGCCCCGGATGCACCGTGCTTGTGGGCCATCGCGTCGCGGTACTTCTGCTTCATGAGCTCATCGGGATCGGCTGCTGCCGCCGCGGACTCGCCCGCCACGTCCTCTGGGGCGACGTCGGCAGTCGCGTCCACATCGTCGTTGTCGGCGGTCGGTGCTGCGTCAGGCATGGGAGTCTCCGCTCACGTGGGAATGCGCCCAACATATCGCCGTATCTGGGTCGTGGCCCACCCTGCGGCGTGGGCGATCGACTCCGGTGCCACGCCATGATGGTCGGCATGACCGCTCGACTCTTCGTCGCCATCTGGCCGGACGAGGCGTCGCGGGACGCCCTGGCCACCACAGTGCACGAGGTGCGACAAGCCGCCCCCGACGTGCGCTGGCAGCCGCCGGAGCGGTGGCACATCACCCTGGCGTTCCTCGGGCAGGCCGATCCCGAGACGGCCGTCAGGCGGATCGCCGCCCACCGTCTCGGGGAGCCGGGGCCGATCCGGTTGGCGCACTCGGGCACGTTCGGTCCGGTCATGTGGGTCGGCGTCGAGCACGGTGCCTGGCTGGCCGAGGTGGCCGGTGCGCTTCAACGGACACTTCGCGTCGCCGACCGACGGTTCCGGGCGCACCTGACCGTGGGTCGGGTGCGCGGCCCTGGTGGTCCGGCCCGGGCGAGGGAGGTGGGGGCGCTGCTCTCCCCGCACATCGGGCCCACCTGGACGCCCTCGGAGGTCACGCTGGTCGAGTCCACCACAGGCCCGTTGCCCGAGTACCGGATCCACGGTCGGTGGCCGATGGGATCACCCGAGCCCACTGTCCGGCCAGTCGACCACTGCCTACGACACCCCCGCCCGCGCGATGACAGACTCACGCCACGCCCGAGATCCTGGAGGAACCGTGACCGACTTCCCCACCGCCGAGCGCCTCGTCCGCAAGTCCGTGACCGTGGACGCTCCCGTCGAGGACGTCTGGTGGGCGTGGACGACCGATGCCGGGATCCGCTCCTGGCTGGTGGACGACTCCCGGATCGAGTTGCGCGTCGGGGGGCCCTACGAGTGGTACTTCCTGACCGACGGGGAGGTGGGCGGTCGGGGGTCCGAGGACTGCCACGTGATCGGCTTCCAGACCCCGACCATGCTGACGTTCACGTGGAACGCGCCCCCGCACCTGCCGGAGGCCCGTGCCCAGCGCACGGTGGTGCTGCTGCGCCTGCGCCCCGACGATGCCGATGAGGGGACCCGGGTCGAGCTGACCCAGCTCGGATGGGGCGACGGCGGCCAGTGGGACGAGGCCCACGACTACTTCAACGCCGCATGGGGCCGAGTCCTGGACCGCCTGCGCGCCTACTTCGCCGGCGAGGACGACCTCCCCGACGCCTGACCGGCGCCGGCCGCTCACCGCGTCCCACGTGGCCCCGCTCGATCAATTCGGGTGGAACTTGCCGCAAGAACGGCAAGACGTTCCCAAGTTGTTCGCCGGACGCCACCACACCCGAGGAGGTTGCCGGACACGCGAACGGGGCGGGACCCCGAAGGCCCCGCCCCGCCGGTCGCGCTGGTTCGCGCTACAGGCTCTGGACGTCCGCCTGCTTGGCGCGCACGGCCTCGGCGGCCTCCTTGAGCCCGGCGAGCTCGGTCTCGGTGAGGTTGCCCTCGACCACCTTGCGCACGCCCTGGCGACCGATCTCGGCCTCGACGCCGAGGTATACGCCCTCGATGCCGTACTCACCGTCGACCCATGCACACACCGGCATGACCAGCCCGGAATCCTCGATGACCGCCTTGGCCATGCGCGCGGCCGCAGCCGACGGGGCGTAGAAGGCCGAACCGGTCTTGAGCAGAGCCACGACCTCAGCGCCGCCATTGCGGGTGCGCACGACGAGCTCCTCGATCTTCTCGGCGGGCAGCAGCTCAGACAGCGGCGTGCCGTCGACAGTGCACCGCGAGGGCACCGGGACCATCGTGTCGCCGTGCGAGCCGAGGGTCAGGGTCTTCACCGAACCCACCGGGACGCCGAGCTCGACGGCCACGAAGTTGGTGAAGCGCGCGGTGTCGAGCATGCCGGCCTGGCCCATCACCTGGCTCTTGGGCAGCCCGGACGCGAGCTGGGTCAGCGCGGTCATCTCGTCGAGCGGGTTGGAGACGACGACGATGACGGCGTTCGGCGAGTGAGCGACCACGTTCTCGGCGACGTTGCGCACGATGCGCGCGTTGGTCTCGATCAGGTCCATGCGGCTCATGCCCGGCTTGCGCGGCAGGCCCGCGGTGACCACGACGACGTCCGAGTCAGCGGTCGCCTCGTAGCCCGCGCCCGTGGCGGGGTCGGTGGTCTGGCCGATCACCGTGGTCTCGAAACCCTCGATCGGTCGCGACTGGTTGAGGTCCAGGGCCAGCCCCTCAGCACGGCCCTCGAGGATGTCGGTCAGGACGACCGTCTCGAACACGTTGTACTCAGCCAGGCGCTGGGCGGTGGTGGAGCCGTAGAAGCCGGCGCCGACGACGGTGACCTTGCCGTTCAGGGACATGGGTTTCCTCTCTCGCGCGTCGGTCCACCGACGCTCTCAGGTGCCCGTCCAGCCTACTGCCCCGGGATCGGGCGCCCCGATGGGCCTCCGGCCGCACGCAGGGATGCGCGGGACGGATGCGCCGGCGGGCCGTCACCGGACACAGCCGCGGCCTGCTACGACGGCGGCGGGACGATGAGCGCGAACACCGAGAGGCCGATGCCGAGGAGGCCGAGGCAGAGCAGGTCGATCCCCTTGCCGCGAACAGCGAGCCAGCCGGCATCGCGCTCGGGCAGGAACAGTCGCAGGAAGAACGCACCCACGACGAACCCCGCGAACAGCACCGAACCGCGGCGGAAGTGGTCGTCAGCCACGACGATGAGCGAGACCAGCAGACCTGTGAGCACGGTCATCAGCGGCCACTGGAAGGGCGGACCGCCCGAACCCCGTACTTCCTCGGCAGACCTGGCCGCGTCCTCCTCGACCCGGTCCGCGGTGAAGTCCAGGACCGCAGCACTGCTCACCTCGGAGTCCGACGGGGGCCACGGCTCATCCGGGGGGAGGTCGGTCATGACCGCGCCGCGGCCTCGACGACGTTGGCCAGCAGCATCGCCCGGGTCATCGGACCCACGCCCCCGGGCATCGGGGCGAGGAAGCCGGCGACCTCGCGGACGTCGGGATGGACGTCGCCCACGAGCCCGTCGGGGTTCGGGTGATGCCGACGTCGAGCACCGCAGCACCGGGCTTGCACGAGGTCGGCGGTGATCAGGTGCGGCACGCCGGCGGCGGCCACGACGATGTCGGCGGTGCGGGCATGGGCGGCGATGTCGCGCGTCCCGGTGTGGCACAGGGTCACGGTCGCGTTCTCGGACTTGCGGGTCAGCAGCAACCCCAGCGGCCTTCCGACGGTCACCCCGCGGCCGATGACACAGACCTCGGCACCGTTGATCGGCACGTCGTAGCGGCGCAGCAGCTCGACGATGCCGCGCGGGGTGCAGGGCAGCGGCGCCGGCGCCCCGAGCACGAGGCGGCCGAGGTTGACCGGGTGCAGCCCGTCGGCGTCCTTGGCGGGGTCCATCGCCTCGAGCACCGCGTTGGCGTCCAGGCCCTGGGGCAGGGGCAGCTGCACGATGTAGCCGGTGCAGGCGGGGTCGGCGTTGAGCTCGCGCACAGCCGCCAGGACATCTGCCTGGGTAGCAGTGTCCGGCAGGTCGACGCGGATCGACTCGATACCCACCTCAGCGCAGTCGCGGTGCTTGCCCGCGACATAGGCATGGCTGCCGGGGTCGTCCCCGACAAGGACCGTGCCCAGCCCGGGCACGACACCGGTCGCCCGCAGGTCGGCGACCGTGGCCGCGAGGTCGCGCTTGACCGCAGCAGCGGTCGCCTTGCCGTCGAGGATCGTCGCACTCACAGGCAGCATTGTCGCAGGCCGCGCGCGCTCGATCGGCCGGTCAGTGCCGGCACACGCAGAACAGGTTGCCCTCCGGATCGCGCATCACCTGCCAGGACTCGTCGCCGAGCTCGTGCCACCCACCGTCGACGGTGCGCGCACCGAGCGCAACGAGCCGTCCCACCTCGGCAGGTAGCTCCTCCGGGGCATCCACGTAGAGATCGAGGTGCAGCTGGTTCCTGCCGGGAGTCGGATCCGGGACCCGCTGGAGCACCACCTTCGGGCCGACGCCGTCCGGGTCACTCAGCGCCCGGAACGGACCGAGCTCGCCGCTGACCCGGTACCCCAGGGCAGCGGCCCAGAAGCGCGTCATCTCCTCGATGTCGGCGCAGGCCATGTTCACGTTCAGGGTGAATGCAGCCATCGAATCTCCTCGTCATCTCAGTCGGGGCAGCGCGTACGTCGCGGACACACCCGACTCCTCCAGCATCCTCCGCGCACGAGCAATGTCCACCTCGTCTCCGTCGAGCAGCGAGTCCCCGTGGATCCCGCTCGCGATGAACAGGCTGTCCAGGCCCTGCCGGTTGGCGCCCAGCAGGTCGGTCACCGGGCCGTCCCCGATCGCCAGCACCCGGTCGCGCGCGACGGCCCCACCGGTGACACCCGCGAGGACATCGAACGCGCACTCGTAGATGGCTGCGTGCGGCTTGCCCGCCTGCACGACCCGCCCGCCGATCGCCGAGTAGGCCTCTGCCACCGATCCGGCGCACCACCGCAGCGCACCCCCGGTCATGATCTGCAGGTCCGGGTTGGCGCACAGCAGCTCGAGGTCGCGGTCCCGGGCCGCACGCAGGACCGAGGCGTAGTCGCCGGGAGCCTCATGCACCTCCCGGAGCCCGGCGATGGCCAGGAACCGCGCCCGATCGAGGTCCTCGACGAACCGCAGCCCCAGCCCATCCCACAGGGCGCGATCGGTGTCCCTGCCCAGGCGGAGCACCGGACCTGGCGCGCGCTGGGTGAGCTCACCGCGGATCGCGTCCCCACTGGTCACGATCGCGTCCCAGGCGTCATCGGGGAAGCCCAACCGGGCGAGGGCCGCGGGCATCGTGCTGCTGGGCCGGGGCATGTTGGTCAGCAGGACCACCCGCACCCCGGCCGAGCGCAGCCCGATCAACGCGTCACCTGCCCCGGGGTAGACGGTCCGCCCGTCGTGCAGGACGCCCCAGACGTCGCAGAGCACCGCGTCGTACCTCCTGACCAGGTCGGCGACGGCTCCGATGCTGCGCACTCGCTCCCGACTTGTCCGTGGTCCGGCCGACCCTACCCAGCCTCCGAACGCGCCCGCCGCCGGGCGGTCGTCTCGGGTGCCGCCGGCAGACATGTGCCGGAACCCCCGAACTCGGCGCGGGCCACGCGCGATCGCGCACGAACCGAACACTTTCGACCGCGTTCTCAGCTCCCATCGCCCCCACCGCGCACGAGACGAACAGAAACCGGGCCTGACCAGCACCCAATTCGCTTATCTCATGCGCGGTCGGCTCGCGCACCCGCCCGAGACCGTCTCTATCGGTTCACATCGTGCGCGGTCAAAGGCCAGGCGCCCAGCCGTCTCGCTCGGCCCCTCCCCGCCGCTGGGCTCAGTGGAAGAAGTGCCGGGTGCCCGTGAAGTACATGGTGACGCCGGCGGCCTGCGCGGCGGCGACCACCTCGGCATCACGGACGGACCCGCCGGGTTGCACCACCGCCCTGACGCCGCCCTCGAGCAGCACCTCCAGCCCGTCCGGGAACGGGAAGAACGCATCGGACGCAGCAACCGCACCCTGCGCCCGCTCCTCGCCTGCGCGGGCAACAGCCAGACGAGCGGAGTCCACCCGGTTGACCTGGCCCATGCCGATGCCGACTGCCGCACCGTCCTTGGCCAGCAGGATTGCGTTGGACTTCGCCGAACGGCAGGCCCGCCACGCGAAGTCCAGGTCGGCAAGGGTCGCAGCGTCTGCGGGCTCACCACATGCGAGCGTCCACGTCGTGGGGTCGTCGCCGGGCGCGTCGATGCGGTCGCGGCCCTGCATCAGCAGCCCGCCGCTGATCGGGCGGATCTCCGCACCGCACCGACCGGAACCGGCGGCGCCACGAGGATCCGCAGGTTCTTCTTGCGCGGTGAGGATCTCGAGGGCTTCGGAGTCGTACGCCGGAGCCGACGATCACCTCGGTGAACACCTCGGCGACTTGCGCGGCCATCGCGGCGGTGACCGGTCGGTTCGCAGCGATCACGCCGCCGAACGCCGATACCGGGTCGGTCTCGTGCGCCCTCGCGTGCGCCTCGGCGATGTCCCCGCCCACCGCTATGCCACAGGGGTTGGCGTGCTTGATGATCGCCACGGCCGGGTCGGACGAAGTCGTACGCCGCACGTTGAGCGGCGTCCGCGTCGACGTAGTTGTTGTACGACATCTCCTTGCCGTGCAGCTGCTCCGCGGCGGCCAGCCCGCCCGGGAAGTGCGCCGAGGTGTAGAGCGCGGCGGCCTGGTGCGGGTTCTCGCCGTAGCGCAGGACCGCCGCACGTTCCCACGCGGCACCCACCCATGCCGGGAAACCGGACCCCTCGTCGGTCGGCGCCACGACGTTGCCCATCCACGAGGCGACGGCGATGTCGTAGGTGGCCGTGTGCACGAACGCCTCCGCCGCCAACCGCGCCCGCTGGGCCAGCGTGAATCCCTCGCCCTGCACGGCGGCGATGACCTCGCCATAGGCATCCGGCGAGGTGACCACCGCAACGCTCGCGTGGTTCTTCGCCGCGCCGCGGACCATTGACGGGCCGCCGATGTCGATCTGCTCGATGCACTCGTCGGGGCTGGCCCCCGAGGCCACCGTGGCTGTGAACGGGTAGAGGTTCACGACCACCAGCCCGAACGGCTCGATCCCGAGGGCCTCGAGCTGGGAGTGGTGGTCGTCGAGGCGCAGGTCGGCCAGGATCCCAGCGTGCACCTTCGGGTGCAGGGTCTTGACCCGTCCGTCGAGGCACTCGGGGAACCCGGTCAGCTCGGACACCTCGACCACGGGCACGCCCGCCGCGGCGATGCGCGCGGCGGTCGACCCGGTGGAGAGGATCTGGACCCCGGCGGCGTGCAGCGCGGTGGCCAGCTCGTCGAGCCCGGTCTTGTCGTACACGCTGACCAGCGCGCGGCGGATCCGAACGGTCCCGTCGGAGTTGCTCATGTCAGGGTCACCTTCCTGCCGGAGATGTGCACGTCGTGGGTTGCCAGGCGCCGGATCACGTCGACGAGCAGCGCACGCTCCACGACCTTGATCCGCTCGTGCAGCGAGGCCTCGTCATCGTCGTCGTCGACCTGCACGGGGCGCTGGTCGATGATCGGGCCGGTGTCCACGCCCTCGTCGACAAGGTGGATCGTGGAGCCGGTCACGCGCACGCCGTGGGCCAGCGCGTCGCTGACCGCGTGGGCGCCGGCGAAGCTGGGCAGAAGTGCGGGGTGGGTGTTCACGACCCGCATCGGGAACGCCGAGAGGACGTCCGGGCCGAGGATGCGCATGAACCCTGCTGAGACGACCCAGTCGGGCTCGAAGGACTCGAGTGCGTCGCGCAGGGCGCGGTCCCAGGCAGCCCGGTCGGGATAGCCTGCCAGGGCGACGGGGATCGCGGGCACGCCCGCGTCCCGGGCTCGCTGCAGGCCGGCGGCGTCGGCGGAGTCCGAGAGCACCCCCACGACCTCCGCCGGGTAGTGCCGGTCGGTGCCGGCATCGAGCAGGGCCTGCAGGAGCGTCCCCGAGCCGGAGATCAGGACGACGAGGCGGGTGCGTGGCACGCGGTCATCCTAGGCGCGGCAGCTCCCGCGTCCGGCCGAGGCCCGTGCGGGTCACCCCCGACCCAGGGCGAGCGCGACGGGCGCCGCCCCGATCAGAACGACCACACGATCGGCACCCACAGAACGGCGACGAGCCCGAACGGCACCGCCAGCGGCAGGCCCAGCTTCCCGTAGTCGCCGAACCGGTAGCCCGCCGGGCGCATGATCATCATGTTGACCGGCGTGGCCACGGGTGTCAGGAAGGCCACGGCCGCGCCCACGCAGAGGCTCATGAGGACCGGGCCGGCGGAGATGTCGAGCTGCTCGGCGGCGGCGACGGCGATCGGGATCATCACCAACGCAGTCGCGGTACTGCTGATGAGCTGGCCGAAGACGACGGTGATCACGAACAGCCCGGCCAGCAGGGCCGTGGGTCCGTACGAGCCGACGGAGTCGACCATGGCGATGGCGATCAGGTCGCCCGCGCCGGAGTTGGTGCTCGCCGTGGACATCGGGATCATCCCGGCCACGAGCATCAGGGTCGTCCACGAGATGCCGCGGTAGGCCTTCTCCATGGTCAGCACCCTCAGGAGGATCATCGCGCCGGCGGTAGTCGCTGTCGGGTGCGCGGTGCGTGGCGTGCGGTGCCGGGTGGCTCACTGGGTGTTGGCGGCCACGGCTGTGCGCAGGGCCGCTCGCGCGGCCGAGTCGCCCGCGACCTCGACCCCGGAGCCGTCGGCGCGACCCCACATCCAGAGCAGCAGGTCAGGGGCCGTCCCCTCGAGGACCGCGTCGGCAGGTCCGTCGGCCGCAGTGGCGGGCTGGAAGTCTGGCTCGTCGTGGGGCACGCCCGTGGGATCAACTCCGTGGAAGCGACCCAAGCGGACCCACCAGGTGCGCCCAGTCACCGTGGTGCGGACCTCGACCAGGATCCCGGACGGATCGAACGTGCCCCATACGGGCGGCTCGGAGCCGAACTGCGTGAGCAGCTCGTCGACCCCGTCCTCGGCTGCCGCGGAGTCGATCTCACTGGGCAGCCCGGCTGCCAGCTCGGCATCGACCCGGTGGACGAGGGCCTCATGGGCCTGCCGACGCCGGATCCAGCCGATCGTGTGGTTCGCCGCCCAGCTCCAGACCGGCTCGTCGTCACGGGCGGCGCCCAGGTCGGCGCGCAGTCGCCCGGACACGGCGTCGAACAGGGTGAGCGCAGCCTCGCGCCCGGTCGGCCTCGTGGGCGCGGCGATCCCCTCGACCTGCTCGTCGGACTGCACCCTGTTCGCGACGATCGTGTCCCAGAAGCTCTGCACCTCGGTCAGGTGCCACAGGAGGTCCGCCGCCGTCCAGTCGGGGCACGAGGGCACCCGAGCAGTTTCCGGGAGGCCGGCCAGGACCTCGCGGAACCGGGTGGTGTTGGCAGCCAGGAGCTCGTCGAAGTCGATCATGGTCGCCCACCCTACGGATCCTGCCGGGGCGAGGCGGCTCGATCCGGTCGCGATCGGGCGAGTGACCCGGACGATCGCCGATGCGGTGGGCGGTCCACACTGGGACCGTGACGACTCCGGATGCCCCCACCGCGTACCCGCGCATGCTCGCTCCCCTCGACCTGGGCTTCACCACCCTGCGCAACCGCGTGCTCATGGGCTCGATGCACACCGGACTCGAGGACGATCCCAAGCGGTTCGGGGACCTCACCGACTACTTCGCCGAGCGCGCCCGTGGAGGCGTCGGCCTGATCGTGACCGGCGGCTTCGCACCGAACGTCGAGGGCTGGGCCAAGCCCCGATCCGGCACGCTGTCGACGAGTGCTGCGGCCCGCAAGCACCGCCCGATCACCGACGCCGTCCACGCGGAGGGCGGCCACATCGCCCTGCAGATCCTGCACACTGGTCGCTACGGCTACCACCCGCTGGTCGTGGCCCCCTCGCGGATCAGGAGCCCGATCTCGCCGTTCACCCCCCGGGCACTCACCGAGCGCGGCATCGAGCGCCAGATCAAGGCCTTCGTCAACTGCGCGGTTCTGGCCCGTGAGGCCGGCTACGACGGGGTCGAGATCATGGGCTCCGAGGGCTACTTCATCAACCAGTTCCTGGTCACGCACACCAACAGGCGCACGGACAGCTGGGGCGGTACGTACGCCAACCGGATGCGGCTGCCCGTGGAGATCGTGCGGCGCACGCGCGAGGCGGTCGGTGACGACTTCATCATCGTCTACCGGCTGTCCATGCTCGACCTGATCCCGGACGGGGGCACCTGGGACGAGGCCGTCACCCTGGCGAAGGCGATCGCGGCGGCCGGCGCGACCATCATCAACACCGGCATCGGCTGGCACGAGGCGCGGGTGCCGACGATCGCCACGAGCGTGCCGCGGGCGGCGTTCACCTGGGTGACCCGCAAGATGCGCGACGAGCTGCGCGCCGACGGCATCGACATCCCGCTTGTCACGACCAACCGGATCAACTCCCCGGAGGTGGCCGAGCGGGTCCTCGCCGAGGGAGCGGCCGACATGATCAGCATGGCCCGGCCCCTGCTGGCCGACGCGTTCTTCGTCGCCAAGGCCCAGGCCGGTCAGGCCGAACGCATCAACACGTGCATCGCGTGCAACCAGGCGTGCCTGGACCACGTGTTCAAGAACAAGTCGGTCTCGTGCCTGGTCAACCCCCGTGCCGGCCACGAGCGGGACCTCGTGATCGCACCCGCGGTGGCTCGCCGGCGCGTCGCCGTGGTGGGCGCGGGGCCTGCCGGGCTGGCGGCCGCGACGACGTTGGCGGAACGCGGTCATGAGGTGGACCTCTTCGACGGCGCCGACGAGATCGGCGGGCAGTTCAACCTCGCCAGGCGGATCCCCGGCAAGGAGGAGTTCACCGAGACGCTGCGCTACTTCACCCATCGGATCGAGGACACCGGCGTCCGGCTGCACCTGTCGACGCGGGTGTCGGCCGACGACCTGATCGCCCTCGGCGTGGACGAGGTGGTCCTGGCCACAGGCGTGATCCCGCGCGACCCGCAGATCCCGGGCCAGGACGCCCCGCACGTGGTCAGCTACATCGACGTGCTGGCCGGCGACGCCACCGTGGGCCAGCGGGTGGCGATCGTCGGCGCCGGTGGGATCGGCTTCGACGTGGCGGAGTTCCTGGTCGTGGCCCCCGGTGAGTCACCGACCATGGACCTCGCCGAATGGCGCCGAGAGTGGGGGGTGGCTGACCCGGCCGAGGCGCGTGGGGGGCTGGTGGAGGCCCAGCCCGTGCCCGCCACCCGGCAGGTCACGCTGCTGCAGCGCAAGCGTGGGAAGCTCGGCGCAGGGCTGGGCAAGACCACCGGGTGGATCCACCGCTCGACGCTGATCGCCAAGGGCGTGACCATGCTGCCCGGGGTCAACTACGAGCGGATCACCCCTGAGGGGCTGGTGGTCTCGTTCGGGGAGAAGCACGAGCGTGAGCACCTCGTCGAGGCGGACACGATCGTGCTGTGCGCGGGGCAGGAGCCCCTGCGCGAGCTCGAGCCGGCACTGGTGGCCGCGGGCATCCCGGTGCACGTGATCGGCGGTGCCGACGAGGCTGCCGAGCTCGACGCCAAGCGCGCGATAGACCAGGGCACCCGGGTCGCCGCCGCGATCTAGGTGGTTGTGCTGACCATTCCGACGATCTGATGGTCGGAATCGTCAGCACAGTCGAGGGCTGGGCGGCCACTCTGTGATGGGGCCGACGTCCGTCCTGGTGATCCATGCAGGTTGTTGCCGAGAGAACGACATCACCCCGCATGGATCATGGACGGAGCAGGGATCGGGAGGGCGCCCGGACTCACGCCTCGATCGTGCCCTCGCTGACCAGCACTGACCCGCCGCCGATCCACACGCCGGTCACCGCGCCATCGACCCGCGCGGTCCGTGCGTCCAGGACGCTCGGGCGGCCCATCTCCACTCCCTGGGCGATCCGCCACGACCGCTCACCGTCGGCTTGGTCGAGGCTGGCGAGCAGCCCCACCAGCGCGCAGTTGGCGCTTCCCGTGGCCGGATCCTCGTGGACGCCGTCGAACGGGGCGAACATGCGGGTCCGCAGGTCGACGGCATCGGCGTCGTCGGCGCCGCTGGCCACGTACAGGTGGATGTCCGGTGTGGACGCACCCGCAGCGACCAGTCGCCGGAGCGCAGCCTCGTCCGGACGGGCGCGCTCGAGCGCGGAGCGGTCGGCGAGCTCGGCGACCACGAACTCGAGGCCGACGGAGGCCACCCGCGGGGCGTGCCGATCCACGACGATGTCCTGCGGGGTCAGGCCCACCGCCTCAGCGACGGCCTCGACCGGCAGCTCCGGGCCCAGGGACAGGGGTTCGGGAGCCCTGAGCTCACACCAGATCCGGGTCTCGCGGCGGTGCACCGACACGGGCACCAGCCCCGCGACCTCCTCGAAGACAACGACGAGCGGATCGCCGACCGGTCCGAACTCGCCCAACGAGGCCAGGACGAACGCCGTGCCCACGTTCGGATGTCCGGCGAACGGAACCTCACGCGCGGGGGTGAAGATCCGCACGTGCCGATCGTGTCCGTGCTCGGCTGGGAGCACGAAGGTCGTCTCGGAGTAGTTGAACTCGCGGGCGACCTGCTGCATCTGCGCGCCGCTGAGTCCCTCGGCATCCAGCACGACGGCCAACGGGTTGCCGCCGAACCGGGTGTCGGTGAACACGTCGCAGGTGACGAATCGACGGCGCACGCTGCCTCCTCGGATCTCCGGTCCCCCTCCTGCCGGGCTGCGGCCCAACAGCGCCTCGGGGCCCCTGCGGCCGCACGGGGGTGTGCCGGCCGACGCCTGATCCTTGCAGTCTCCAGCCGCACCTCGACAGCCCGTACCGATCATCCAGGGGACCTCCTTCCCTAGCGGACGCTGCTCGGCGGTGGGACGGTGGAGTCGCGGAGGCCTCGCCGGCGGTCGTCGGCGGGACGGCGAGGGGGTGAACGTGATGCGCGATCGTCGAGGGCTCGCGGTCCTGGCTGCCGCCGCCCTGGTGCTGGCCTCAGCCGGGTGTGCGTCAGGTGACTCCGATCCCGGGGCCTCCCCGGCGCCCACGTCGACGCTCACGGCGGTCGAACGGGCCGATGCCGCACTCCTGCCGAATGAGGAGATCGCGCCCGTGCTACCCGGTGCGGTGAGCGAGCCGTCGGGCTCCTACACCGCTGAGGGTGACCAGATCAGCGCTCCGTGGGCGCAGTTCATGATCTGCTCCCAGGTCGGGGGTGTGGACCAGGGGCCTCCGAACGTCGTGGAGCCGGGGGCCGTCGGCCGCCGCATGGACCTTCAGCTCGGCAGGCGCAGCCCAGGTGGACCAGTACGCCATCGTGTACGCCGACGAGGCAGCGGCCCTCGCCGCTGTGGCACGGGCAAGCACCCAGGCGGAGTCCTGTGAAGTCGGGTTCAGCACCAACCCGGAGTTCACCGGCGTGCCCCCGGTCACCGAGATCGGCAAGGTTCCCGACACCGTGGACGGATTCCGCGTGACTGCCCTGTTCACCTACGACACGATTGACCCCAAGGACGAGGTCAGCACCGTCATGCGTGCAGGTGACACCGTCCACTACATGCGGTTCACCGAGTTGACGGCGTGGGAGGGCGAGCCCGGGGCCTCCGAGAAGAACCCCGACCCCCTGCTCGACCCGGCGTGGGTCGAGGCCCTGATCGATCAGGCGGCGGCGAACCTCGTCGGCTGACCAGCCTGGCCCTCGGATGTCCGCCGGTGCCCGCTACTCGCGCGGCGCCACCGGCGTGACCGACCCATCGGAGTCGATGGTCGCGAGCCACACATCACTCGTGAACCGGATCGGTGCCAGCGAGGGGTACAGGCTGTGCGGCCATCGGGTCATGGGGGTGCGCAACCACGGCTCCGGCCACGCGGCGGCCCACGGGAGCAGCTTCCGGTCGTCGGTCATCACCAGAACCTCACCGCCCCAGGCATCGCGGATCCCGGCCAGCTGCTCAGCAGTTGCCCTCGGACCCACCTCGACAACATCGACGTCGCACATGATCCGCAGGGTCGGCAGCCAGGGCGGCCCGCCGTCGCGCACGACGACGACGCGCGTGCCGGCCACCGCGTCGCACACCGTCGCGACCTGGTCAGCACGCCCGCCGTACTCGGTGGTGACGACCAGCGTCCCCCAGGTCGCCAACGGCGGGAGCAGGACACCGGCGACGAGTGCCCAGGCCCCGACCCGCTGCCAGCGGGCGCGCGCCGCACGATGGATCCGCGGCAGTGTCCACCCGGCGAACAGCAGTGCCGCGGGGATCACGGCGGGCAGGAACCGGCGCATCGCCCAGACCTGGTCGGGGGTGATCGCCGGGCGGACCAGGTACAACAGCGCCGGGATCCCCAGCGTGGCCAGCAGCACCAGGACCTCGGGGCGCCACCCGATGATGGATCGTCGCAGCAGCATCGCCGTGCCCGCCACCGCGAGCACCAGCGCGATCGGACCGAGGTACCAGAACAGCCACGTGACGGTCATCTCGTCGTAGCTGCGCGTCCCGTCGACGGTCACGCCCGCAGCCCGCTGGGCGGCCGCGATGAACCACTCCTGGCCGCTGCCGGGCTCGATCAGGTGCCGCTGCATCCACAACGGGCGACTGGCCAGCAAGACCGCCGCGGCGACCACGAGGACAGCGGCGAGCGTCCCCAAGAGCCGGCGACGGGCAGCCAGCCAGGGGCGCAGCCGCCCCCAGCGCAGGACCACGACCAGCACCCCGACGCCCACCAAGCAGGCCGCGAGCAGCGCCAGGAGCTGAACGTACAGGCTGCTGTGGTCCTCGAGGTACCCGGCGCTGTGCAGGGCCAGGTCGAGGTACCCGAGCCCGACCATCACCAGCGCGGCAGCCGTCGCGACGAGCAACCCCCAGATCCGAGCCCGCCGATCCGCCGGACCGCTCACCGCAGCGACCACGCCGAGCCCGAGGATCAGGCCGGCAGAGACGGCAGCACCGTCGATCCGGCTCAGCGCCGTGGCCCCGACCATCGCCCCGCCGAGGGCGAAGCGCGACATCCGGGGAACCCGGAACGCGCTCCAGAGCACAGCCAGCCCGCCGAAGGTGAGCACGAGGTTCGTCGGTTCGGTGAACGCGCTGCGGCTGAAGTAGATCATCGGGGTGCTCAGCGCGAGGGCGGCGACCGGGACCAGGCCCCACCGCGGGCTGATCAGCCGACGGGCCACGTCGTAGACGGCCAGCAAGCCGATCGCGCCGATCAACAGGTTGCCGATCAGCACCCCGCGCAGGCCCAGGACCCACCCGACCATCGCCAGCAGCCCGGGGAACGTCTTGGCGCCCTGGGCGTGGATCTCGTCGTCGAAACGCCAGAACGCATCCGAGATGACGCTCACGTCCGGGATCCGCCCAGCGACCTCCGCGGCCGAGCGGATCGGGATGCTCGGGTCGGCGTTCGTGGTCAACCAGTGGGCCTCCAGCGTCAGGAAGCCTGGGTCCCGCTGGACCAGGAGCACCTCACCGGCGAACGCCACGTTGACCAGGAACCAGGCGACCACGAGCCCGAGTGCCCACGCGGCCCCGCGGCGGTACTGCCGGGTGGCCGGGACCCGCTCGGGGGCCATCCGCCAGGTCAGGGCCACCACGATCACGATGGCCGGGACGACCACGATCGGGCGGAACGCCCCGGCCATGACCGTCAGGCAGACCACCAGCGCGGACCAGAAGAAGACGACGGGAAGCCGCGAGGGCAGGTTCGTGACGCCGATCGCGAGCCGGCCCGGCGCGGGCAGCGGATCAGCATCCACCTCCGCCGGAGGAACTGGCCGCCTGAGACCGGCCCTGCCCCTGCATGGCGCTGCCCGGGGGGACCGTCACCGCGCCTGGGGCTGAACGTCGCGCAGCCCGTGAGGCTCACCAGCGGGTGGACGGGGGGCCGCGGCTGACTGGGGGGCCGCCGGGGTCAGAGGTGCCCCAGCGTTCAGAGGTGCCGCCGATGCCCCCGGGGTCGCGGGTGCCGACGCGGTCGCGAGGGGGTCCTCCCGCGGAGGATCCGTCGGGACGGGCTCAGCCACCGCCTGGGCGGGGGCGTCCGGGCGGGGGACCCGGGCGTCGGCGTAGAGCGTGCCGTAGTGCATCTCCCGGGTCTCGCGCAGCGTCCGGATCCCGATCGCGCGCAGGCTGGAGATCTGGTCGGCGATGACCCCGAGCGCGAACATCTGGACGCACGAGATCGCCAGGACCGCACCCAGGATGATCGACTGCATGTGGCCGTTGGTGCGGCCGTCGCGCAGCCAGTCGAGGGTCCACGGCAGCCACGCGACGAGCGCCCCGACCGCGAGGAACGCAGCCAGGGTCCAGAAGAACTTCAGCGGCGTGTAGTACGACAGGACGCGGAACAGCGCGAGGCTGTTGCGTCGCACGTACCCCCACATCGATCCGAAGAGCCGACTGGGTCGCACGGAGTCGTTGCGGGTCACCGGCACGTTGGCCAGCGCGAGGCGGCTGTTGCCGGCCTGGATCAGCGATTCCAGGGTGTAGGTGTAGGGCGTGGTGATGACCAGGGACAGCGCCGCCGCGCGCGAGTAGGCGCGGAACCCGCTGGTGGCGTCGCCGACCGACAGCCCCGACAGGGAGCGCACCACACTCGTCCCAGCGGTCTGCAGGGCGCGCTTGAGGACACTGAACTCCGCGACCCGCCCGGTCTGCCGGTCGCCCACGACGATGTCCGCCTCGCCGGCCAGGACCGGGGCGACCAGAGCCGGGATGCAGGAGGAGTCGTACTGGTTGTCGGCGTCGGTGTTGACGATGACGTCGGCACCCCGGCGCAGCGACTCCTCGATCCCGTAGGAGAACGCGGCCGCGAGGCCACGGTTGCGCGGGAAGCCGATCACGTGATCGACCCCGCAGGCCAGGGCCACCTGCCGGGTGTCATCCGTCGACCCGTCGTCGATGACCAACCACTCCACCACATCGAACCCCGGAACCTCACGCGGCAGGGTGCTCAGGGTCGCGGGCAGGTGGTCGGCCTCGTTCAGGCAGGGGATCTGGATGATGAGCTTCACAACAACCTCGCAGTGACGGGCACGCCCCGCAGCAGGGGCTCTGCGTCGAGGATAACTGCCCGTTCGGCTGGGCCCTAGTCCGTCGAGGGGCGCTGGCCCCGCGACCGCGCCGCGCGGGCTGCCCCGCCGACGCCGAACAGGGCCGCCATCACCAGGTCCACGCCGAGCAGGACCAGGCGCGAGACGAGGCTGACGGTCAGGGCGGCCGGCGCCCCGATGGATCCGGCGAGCGTTGCCACCAGGACCCCCTCGCGCACACCCGCCCCGGCTGGGAGCGGCACCACGAGCAGCCCGGCGACGAAGGCCAGGGCGAAGGCGCCCACGGTCGGGGCGAGGTCCGCTGCCCCGGCGCCGAGCGGGCGGGCCAGCAACCAGGCGTGCAGTCCGAAGAAGCCCCAGCAGGCGATCAACCACGCGACGGATGCCGCCAGGGCCCGTCCGGGGAGCTCGACCGGCGGCGGAGTCCGACCGGCATGGGTGAAGGCCCACCTCAGGCCCCGGTTCATCCAACCCGGGCGCAGGAGGGCTGCCCCCACGATGGCGGCCAGCAGCAGGATCCACAGGGCCATCGCGCGCGGCGCCCCGGCCCCGAGGAGGACCAACAGTCCGACCAGTCCGCCCGTGGCGACCGCGATCATCAGCGCCACCACGTAGCTGACGAGCATGGTCGAGCCCGCGATGTTCCGGCGCCGGCCGAGATCTGCCTGGATCGCCGCGGTCCACACCGATCCCGGGACGTACTTGCCCAGCTGCCCGGCGAAGAAGATGGTCAGCGCGGGGTGCACGGGCACGCGCTCGCCGAGCCCCTCGAGGACGACCCGCCAGCCCAAACCCGAGCAGGCCACCGCGACGGCCCCGGCGATCCCGGACGCCAGGAGGTCGATCCACGAGAGCGCCTGCAGGTCGCTGCGCACGGCCTGCCAGTTGCGCACGAGCGCGACGCCGAGGAACACGGCAACCAGCACGACCAGCACGAGCGACACCGCCCGACTGCGCCAGCCACCCGCGACGTTCCTCCCGATTCCCGCCGACCCTCCGATGATCCCGGGAGGATCCGTGGAATCCGGGACGGTGAGCGGCGAGGCCGGACGCTGGGCCCGGGGCGGGGCTGGGAACCGAGGGGGGTCGGTCCGGGGCCAGGTCGGAGACGGCGTCGGGCTGGCCCGCGCTCGCCGAGCTTGTGGGTGGGTCCGGGGTGGTGCCGGGGGTGGGGTCTGTCACTTCGGGGCGCGGGCGGCCAGGACCAGCCCGGTCCCGGTGTCGGGGCGTCGGCGCTGCATCCAGATCCCGGGCGCGGACACCACCCTCGTGGCCCGGCCCGACCAGGAGGGGGGCTGGAGGAACGAGCTGCTCTGCTCGGTGGCTGCAGCCACCGCCTCCTCACCGGCCGCCTCCCGGTCAGCCCGGGCCAACCGCCGCGCGGCCACCGTGTTGCGCACCTTCTCCAGCAGGTAGCCGACCGGGTACCCCACGTGGGTGACCCGGACGTCGACCAGCCCGCAGTCAGCGGCCATCGCGGCCAATCCCTGTGCCGAGTACCGCCGGAAGTGACCCGCGATCTCGTCGGCGGCGCCCATCCGATCCGGGCCGGACGGCGTCGAGATCAGCAGGGTTCCCCCTGGCCGCAGCCACTGCGCCCACGCGGCGAGGGCCTCCCGGTCAGCGTCGATGTGCTCGATGACCTCGAATGCGCACACGAGGTCGAAGCGCTCGTCCTCCGCGAGGTCCTCCAGCGACGCCACCAGCCGGCCGGGCGTTCCGAGCTGGGCCAGCCTCTGCGCGGTGATCGCGCGCGTTCGCTCGGACAGCTCGACCCCTGTGTAGGTGCGGCCCGGGGCGAGCCGACAGGCGACGGCACCCTCGCCCGGCCCGATCTCCAGCACATCGCTCACCTCCACACCCGCGAGCTCACGGGTGATCACGTCCCAGCGCAGGTGGGCGTTGAACGTCAGGGGCGGCAGCGCCGCACGGCGGCCGGGGGCAGCCTCGAGACGGGCGTCGAGGCCAGCGGTGGCCGACTCCGGTGAGAACTGCTCGGCGGCAGCGCGGGCACGGTCACGGGCCACGATGAGCGACTCCTTGTCGAGGGCGAGGTGTCGCAGCGCGTCGGCGAGGGCGGCTGGATCCCCGGGGGGCACGGACACGACTGCGTCCCCGAGGGTACCTGCTGCGGGTGTCCGGGCGGTCACGACAGCGCAGCCGGCAGCCAGGCCCTGGTAGACCTTGGTGGGCACGACCCGCTGCGCCTTGGGGCCGGTCCCGAAGATGCCCAGGCAGACGTCATGCGCGGCCACGAGGTCGGGCAGGTCGGCACCGTCGACCCAGTCCAACCAGCGCACGTGCGGGCTGCCGCGGGTCTGCTCCCTCGCCTCGGCGAGGTCCTGACCGTGGCCGATGATCGTGAACTCGATCGGCTCGTCACGCAGCAGGTCGATGGCCCGACCGATCGTCGCGGCCCCCTGCAGCGGGGTGAACAGGCCGAAGAAGACCACGCGAAGCGCGGGATCCTCGAGCGCCGAGGTCGGTGTCGAGGTCTCGGCGGATGTGGCGTTGCCGGCGCCAGACGCGGCGTTGCCGGCACCAGACGCGGCGTTACCGGCACCAGACGCGGCGTTACCGGCACCAGACGCGGCAATTCGCCGCCGCGCTTCCGCGCGCTCGCCGGCCGAGAACCAGGCGCGACCAGCACCCACCGGGACCACCACCGCCCGGTCCCGAGCACGCGCGGGGAGTATGCCGGCCTGCAGGTCCGTGTCGACGATCACCACGTCGGCCGCGCGCAGGGCGCCACGGTCGACGAGGTCGAGGATGCGCAGCTTCGCGCCCCCGCCCAGGCCCCGATCGCGCACTGTGTCGGACAAGCCCACGAGGTGGTCCACGGCGATCACCGAGCGCCGGTAGCGCAGGCGGGCCAGGTGGACGTCGGCATGGCCCATGTACCCGACCAGGACGACGTCCGGGTCGGGACCCCCCCGCGCGCGCCGGACCAGCGCGGTCCACGACCGGATCTGCCGACCTGCCAGGCGCACCGCGGCGGTGGGCGAACCGGCCGCCGCGACCTTGTCGGAGGTGGCCGCGCCCAGCGGCTCGTTGAGCTCCTGGACCTGCCAGCCACGGGCAGCCAGCCCGTCGCGGAGCACGGCGACCCTGGGGTGCAGCGCGGCGTCGTATGACCCGAAGACGAGCAGGCGCCTGCCCTCGTCCCGCACCACCCACCTCCTCGCCGGCACGCGCGTCACCGGTTCAGCCCGTACCCCCGGGCCGACGCCCCGACAGGGACAGGCTAGCCGCCGAGCCCGGGAGCCCAGCGGTCCTCCGCGCGCCACCAGCCGTCGACCTGCGGGTCCCGTGGATCGAGGACGATCACCACGCCTGCACCACCGGGACCCACCGCGTGCGCGTGAAGCGCCACCCCCACGCGGGCCATCGCTGCCCGCAGCCGCTGGGCCCGCAACGCCTCCACGGGGTCCGGGCGTCGACGGGTGATGTCGGCCAACCGATCCTCTGCCCGGATGACCTGGCCGTCGGGCGCGGAGTGCATGTCGGCGTACACCAACGCGTCGGCGAGCAGCGAGCGCTCCCGGGGGAACTGCGCGCCGAGGTCGAGGACCCCGTGCTGTGCGGCCAGCATGTCGGCCTCGGAGTGGTGCGCCACCAGGCTGCAGAGCCGCTCGGAGAGGCCGATCGCCCGCAGGTGCAGCGCACCGTCCAGGGGGTGGAATCCCGTTGTCGCCACGCGCGGCGAGTAGCCCACGTCGTGCAGCGTCGCAGCGGCCACCAGCAGCGCGGCTTCCTCGGCGTCGAACAGCACCGCGAGTCGGGCGGCCATCGCGCCGGCGGTGCGCACGTGCGCCAAGCGCGTGCCCTGGTCCCAGAGGAGGTGGCGCGCGATGGCCTCCGCCTCGGCCCGGGTGGGCACGGCGGTGGCGGTCGTGATGCGCACCTCGTCGACGTCCATCACGCGCATCATCCCGCGGACCGCCGCCCCCCACAAGACCGGAGTCATGGAGGCGATCGACGGCGCCCGGGCGCAGCGTCGCACAGGGTTCCCCCACAGCAGGGGCCCTCGAGGGCCCGCGACCTCGCAGACAGGCATGCGCGCTGCTAGCGTCGCCAGCGTGCCGACCGACGAGGAGATCCGCCGGCGGATCGTCGATGTCGCCGCCGAGCTCTTCGCCCAGCACGGCTACGAAGGCGTGGGCGTCCGGATGGTCGCCCAGCAGGCCGGGCGTCTCCCAGTACAAGGTCCGGAAGCTGACGGGCGGACGCACCGAGCTCTTCGCCGCAGTCATGGCCGAGAAGGTCACCTCGGACGCCGCTGAACGCATCGCGCAGGCGGCGCAGCCCGCCGAGACCGGCCAGGGAACGACCATGCCCCCGCTGGCCGTGATCATCGCAGCGGCCGGCGAGGTCTTCGCCTACCCCCCGCGCAGCTGGGACCTCCTGGAGCTCGAGGCCCTCACGCGGGCCCACCGTGACCCGGCGCTGCGGGTCATCGAGTCCGAGCGGATACAGCGCCGGTGGGACAACATCAGGGCCCTCGTCCGGCGGGTCCGTGCCGACGGCGGGATCGACGACTCCGTCGACGATGACGTACTGGCGCACTTCTCCCTGGCGCTCTCGGTGGGCCTGGCCATGGTGGACCCCGCGCTCGAGGACCGCCCACGACGGGAGGACTGGGACGCCCTGATGGCCAGGATCGGGGTGGCCGTTGCCCCGCCGGAGTTGACCGGCGAACCCGATGAGGGTCCCCGGTCCTACTGGCGCATCCGGGTGGACATACCCGATCGCGTCAGGGGCCGTGGCTCAACTGGTTCGCGCCGTGGGCGCCCTGAACACGTACTCGCTGGCGATGTACTTGATCGGCGCCCATGACGGCATGCGCACGGTCGACCTCGCCGTGACCGCACCGGAGTCGGTGACCGGGGACGTCCTGCGCGCAGCGGCGCTCTCGACCGGCCGCAACGCGTACGTCCGCCCCGGTTCCCCCGACGACGCGCTGGACCTGCCGACCCGGATCATGGACGGGGCGACCGAGCTGGTCGCGAACCCGGGATGGGCCCCCTTTGCCGCGGAGCAGCTGGTCGAGGCCGACCATGTCCGCGTGGTCGATGCGACCGAGGGGGAGGACGACAGGACCAACGTGCTGCGACTGCAGTGGACCCAGGACCGCCACGTGCTCCTGAGTCGCAGCTGGGCTCCCTTCGCCCGTGCGGAACAGACCCGCGCCTCAGCGCTGTTGCGCCTCTTCGCGGCGATCGCCACGGCGGCCGGTGACACGGATGCCCAGGGCTGGATCGAGCCGGTGAAGACCGGGACCGTGTGGATCCGACTGGCGCACCCCGAGGATGCCCATGCAGTGGCAGCGATGCACAAGCGCTGCTCGCAGCGAACCCTGTACCAGCGCTACGTCTCATCCGGGGACTGGCAGGAGATCCAGATGCGCCGCCTGTCCGGTGGGCACAGCGGTGCCACGCTGGTGGCCGTGGGCGACGAGGGGAAGGTCATCGGCCTGGGCAATGTCTTTCCCGAGCATGCGGGGGACGAGCGCAGCGCCGAGATCGCCGTCCTCGTGGAGGACGCCCATCAGGGCGGCGGCGTGGGCTCGGCCCTGCTGCGCCGCCTTGTGCGCCTGGCCGAGCGACTGGAGTTCGAGGAGGTCGTCGCCGTCGTGCTGGCCGACAACACCGGGATGCTGCGCCTGCTCAGCAGGATGGGCCTGGACTGGACCTCGAAGGTCGAGGAGGGCATGACGACGCTGCGCGCACCCCTGCCGGGCGCGCAGGCGCAGGGAGCACAGGAGCAGGCCGAGGCCTCGTCATCGGGGGATGCGTCCGGCTCCTGACCCGGACTGCCCTAGCCGCGCTGCTGCGCGAGCAGCTCGCGGCGCCGCGCCGGCATCTGGTCGGCGGTCCAGCGCTGGTCGCCGAGCGAGGCCCGCGTGCGGACCTTGCGCGGCTGCGCGAACTCGACCGCGATATCGATCGCGCGCAGCATGTCGGCCATCCACCGGTCCCGCTCCCCATGGGAGAAGAACTGGTAGGACAGCCCGTCCCGGAAGGCGGTGACGATCGTGGCCAGGGCGTTGATGTCGCTGTACTCCTCGCCCGCCTCGACCGAGATCTGCACCAGGCTGTCGTGGGTGAACTCCCAGGAGGAGTCCCGCGTGTGCCGCAGCTGCAGCTCGTGCGGGTCCTCGGACCGGCATCCCAGGGACATCTGGTAACGCACCAGCTGCACGTTCGCCTCATCGCCGAGGTGCTCGTACATCCGGTGCGCCGACTTGGTCAGCTCCTCGCGCAGCCCACCGTCGCCGACGAGGAACACCGCGGTGTAGGTGGCGTCCTCGAACTCCAGCAGCAGGTCGTTGAGCAGCGTCGAGGTGATCGAGTAGGCGCGGTGCAGGGTGCCCAGGGACCAGCCCAGATGGGCGGCGACGTCGCGCAGGGTGAGGTCCTGGAAGGACGTGCCGGAGCGGAGCATCTCGCGCGCCGCCGCGCGGACCAGGGCACGGCGCTCGCCCAGCTTCAGATACGTCCCCATCCCCGACACCCTAGACCAGGGCTCCCGGATTCCGCAACTCCAGTTGCGGATTGCAGTTGCGGTTTGGAGTTCGATTCATTTCGCGTTTACCATTTCCCCGCTCGACATCCCTGGGCGCGACGGGAACCAGCGCCGCCAGCGGAGACGGGCAGTGATGGGCACCGAACCCACGGGGGTGGCTCGGTGCCCATCACCGCGTCTCGAGACCAGCCACCCGGGACCAGCGGCACCACCACGAAGTGACCAGGAACACGCGAAACGCCCATGCCATCGACGTTCTCGGCGCAGCGGCGCGAGTGCCAATGGACATATGAACGCCGTCGTGCTGGGCTGAGGGCGCCCAGCAGCTGGACCTGATCTGGTCGGCCACGACCACTCCCGCCGCGCGTGGGCTCACCCGCAGGGCACTGGGGTTGCTGCGACGATAGCGTGAACCTCCGAGCCACCATTCAGGTCGGCAGAAGGCGGTCATCATGCACGAGTTGTCCTTCCCTGCGGAGATCGCCCTGCCGATCACCGACACGCTGTCCTCCATCCCGGCCCGGCGGGCCGCGGAGACGCCCAACAGGCCGATGTACGCCCTGCGCGCCGGTGACGGCTGGACCGACGTGACGGCCCGGGAGTTCAACGACCTGGTGCGGGCCGTGGCACGCGGGCTGGTGGCCCGGGGCATCGAGGTCGGCCAGCCCGTGGCCATCCTCTCGCCCACGCGCTACGAGTGGACCGTCCTGGACTTCGCGCTGTGGACGGCCGGTGCCTTCGCGGTCCCGATCTATGACTCCTCCTCGGCGGAGCAGATCGAGTGGATCCTGCAGGACAGCGAGTCCGTGGCCGTGATCACGGACTCCGCCGCCTCGGCGGGTCGGGTAGCTGGCGCATCCCTGACCAGCCCCCCGCCGATCTGGGTGATGGACGACGGCCTGATCGACTCACTCGTGGCTGAGGGAGCCGAGGTCGACGACGCGATCCTCACCACCAGGTCCGCTGGCGGTGACGCCACAGGACCCGGCGACGATCGTCTATACCTCGGGGACCACCGGCCGGCCCAAGGGCTGCGTCATCACCCAGGAGAACCTGATGTTCATCGCCCGCACGCTGGTCGCGGGCACCCGGCCGGTCGTGACGACGCCGGGCGCCCGCACGGTCCTGTTCCTCCCACTGGCCCACGTTCTGGGCCGCGGAGCCCAGGTCTACAGCGCCGAGGGCGGCATGCAGGTCGCCCACTGCCCGAACGTGAAGCTGCTGGCCGGCGACATGCTCAGCTTCCGGCCGACCTACCTGGTGGGCGTTCCGCGGATCTTCGAGAAGATCTTCGCCGGCTCCCAGCAGAAGGCCTACGAGGGGGGCAAGGCGCGCATCTTCGACCGGGCCACGGCCGTGGCCATCGCCTACGGACAGACCCGCTTCGCCGGGCGGCCCTCACTGTGGCTGAAGGCTCAGCACGCCGTGTTCGACCGACTGGTCTACAGCAAGTTGCGTGCCGCAATGGGCGGGGAGCTGCGCTACGCGATCACCGGCGGGGCCAGCCTCGGCGCGCGCCTGGGCAACTTCTACGCCGGCATCGGGCTGACCGTCATGGAGGGCTACGGCCTGACCGAGACCACGGCGTCGGGCACCTTCAACCGTGCCGAGGCCCCGCAGATCGGCTCCGTCGGCCAGCCCATGCCCGGCACAGCGGTCCGGATCGCCGACGACGGCGAGATCTGGCTCCGAGGGCCCTACGTCATGGCCGGCTACCACAACAACCCCGACGCGACGGCTCAGGTGATCGACACCGACGGCTGGTTCCAGACCGGGGACCTCGGGGCGCTGGACGCCGAGGGCTACCTGCGGATCACCGGGCGGAAGAAGGAGATCATCGTCACCGCCGGAGGCAAGAACGTGGCCCCCGCGGTCCTCGAGGACAGGATGGGGGCCAACAACCTGATCAGTCAGGCCATGGTCGTCGGCGAGGGCCGGCCCTTCATCGGCGCGCTCGTGACCCTCGACCCCGACGCGCTGTCAGCGTGGGCCTCAGCGCACCACAAGGCGGGCCGCACGGCCGCCGAGCTCCACGATGACCCGGACCTGCGGGCTGAGATCCAGGCTGCCGTGGACGACGCCAACGCGGCGGTGTCCAAGGCGGAGTCCATCCGGGCCTGGCGGTTGATCGACGCGCCGTTCACCGAGGAGTCCGGCCACATGACCCCCACGCTCAAGCTGAAGCGTGCGGTGGTCACCAGCGACTTCGCCGCCGAGATCGAGGCCCTCTACACCCGCTGACCGGCCTGCCCAAGATCGCGAGTTGCTCCAGGTCTCGGGCGCTTCACGCGCTTCGCTCCAAGTCGCGGGCGCAAGTTCGGCCCCGTCCGTGGATCAGATCGGGATCTTGGGGAGCAGGTGCGCCCGCGGGGTCAGTCGCTCTCGCCGGGCTCAGGGGCCGTTCCGCCCAGGCGCGCCGGGTGCCACCACTGGCCGGCCCCATCGTCGGGGTAGCTGTCCTGCGCCCTCCCGACCAGCTCGATGATCGACTCCCGGAGCCGGGCGGTGGCCAGCTCCGGGTCCCCGGAGGCATCCACCGGCTCGCCCACGTGGATCTCCACCGGGACCCCGAACTGCTTCATGCTCGACCGTCGGTCATAGCACCAGAGACGTTGCGTGCCCCAGAGGGCCATCGGGACCAGCGGAACCCCCGCCTCGTCGGCCATCCGCACCGCTCCGGTCTTGAACGTCTTCGGCTCGAAGGAGCGGCTCATCGTCGCCTCCGGGAACACCCCGACCACCTCACCGGCCTGCAGCGACTCGACTGCGTGGGCGTAGCTGGCAGCGCCCGCGGTGCGGTCGACCGGGATGTGCTTCATGCTGCGCATGATCGGCCCGGACACCCGGTGACGGAACACCGAGTCCTTGGCCATGAACCGCACGAGCCGGCCCGAGGGGCGCGCCGCGTAGCCCGCGAAGATGAAGTCGAGGTAGCTCACGTGGCTGCTGGCCAGGACCGCCCCGCCTGTGCGCGGCAGGTTCTCACCCCCGTGCACGCGCACCTTGAGCCCCAGGGCGGCGAAGGCGCCGTAGCCGACGAGCAGGACGGGCGGGTAGACGAGGTCAGCCATCCCGTCAGCCTAGGTCCGCTGCCGGGCGTTCGCCGCGCCGGACGTGGGACCAGCGCGCCCGAGGGTCAGCCCGGGCCCAGGACGAGCACCACCCGTGCACCGCCGAGCCGACCGGCGCCGCGCTCGAGCCGGCCCCCAGATGCGTCGGCCAGCCGCTCCGCGATGGCCAGCCCGAGACTCGTGGATCCGGTGCGCTCCCCGGGCACGCCCTGGGGGTCGAGGCCGGGACCGGCGTCCTCCACGCTCACCACGACGACGCCCCCGGGATCCTCCCCCACCGCCAACCGCAGCGCAACGCCCTCATCCGTGTGCACGAACACGTTCTGCAGCAGGATGTCGACGGCCGTGGCGAGGTCATACTCGGTCAGCCGCACCACCAGGGGTCCGGCGCCGGTGCCCTCGACCCGCATGTCGCGGCCCTGGTACTCAGCCAGGACAGCCCAGAAGGCAGCCCTGTCGGCGACCACGGCGGCAGCGTCACAGGACGCGCGCAGGCCCTCCCGACTGGTGCGGCGTGCACTGGTGATGATCTCATCGGTGGTCCGTTGCAGGGTCAGGACGTCATCGTTGAGTCGCTGGCGGACGACCGGGTCGGCAACCGCATCCACGTCCGCAGCCAGGACAGTCAGCGGCGTGCGCAGCTGGTGAGCCAGCTCCGCGGCTGCGGCCCGCTCCTCGTCGAGCAGCTCCTGGACCCGATTGGCCAGGCGGTTCAGGGCCACCCCGACGTCATCGACCTCGGGGATGCGCGAGGGCTGGGCCCTCGCGGTGAGGTCCCCGGCGGCCATGTCGTCCGCGGTACCGGCCAGGTCCTTGATGGGTGCCGCCGTGCGGCGCGCCAGTTGCCAGGCGGCCAGGCCCGCCCCGAGCAGGAGCAGGGCGCACAGGCCAGCCAGAGCGAGCAACCGGGGCTCGAGTCCCTCGTGCATCTGCTCCGGGGTGGCCACTGCGAGAACCACGCCGGCCCTCTCGTCGAAGACGGCGGGCGCCGCGGCATAACCACTGCTCCCGGTGTCGAGGGATGCCGCAGTGCCGTCCTTGGCCGAGGCCACCACTGCGACCGCTGCCTCGGGCACTGGACCGCCGACCACTTGGCCGTCGGGGTAGACCAGGACCACCTCACCGGGTTCCCCGGGAAGCTTGATGACCGGGGCATCGCCGGAGTCCTCCTCCGAGTCCCCGAGATCCGCCGACTCCCAGGAATCGGCCAAGGAGCGCGCCTCGTCGGCCAGCGACGAGAGGTTGCCCCCGCGTACCAGGTCGCGGGCGGACAGAGCAAGCGGGATGACCAGGACGGTGGCTGCCACGGTCACCACGAGCAGGGCGAACGTGACCAGGCGCCGGTACATCAGTCGGTGGGTCCGGTGCTGGACCGGTCCTCGAGCATCACGCCCACACCGCGGTTGACGTGGATGAACCGGGGCTGGGCCGGGGTGTCGCCGAGCTTGCGGCGCAACCAGGACAGGTGGACGTCGACCGTCCTGGCTGCGTCGGTGCGCTGCCAGACCTCGCGCAGGAGCTCACTGCGGCTGACCACCCTGCCGGGATGCTCCGCGAGGTAGGCCAGGAGGTCGAACTCCAGCTTCGTGAGCTCCACCGGGCGGCCGTCCACCTCCGCCGTGCGCCGGGAGCGGTCAACCCTCAGGCCCCCCACCTGCAGGGGCGGCTCGATGATCTGGTCGCTGCCGGCGGAGACACGGCGCAGCACCGCCCTGATGCGCGCCTCGAGATGCGCCGGATCGTAGGGCTTGACGACGTAGTCGTCGGCTCCGGCGTCGAGAAGGCGGACGATCAGCCCCTCGTCGTCGCGCGCCGTGGCCACGATCACCGGGACCTCGCTCACCGAGCGGATCATCCCGAGAAGGCGCTCCCCGTCCACGTCGGGCAGCCCGAGATCGAGGACGACGGCATCCGGGGATCCAGTGAGCATGGACTGCAGGCCGTCCAACCCGGTCCCTGCCGATTCCACGGCGTGACCACGGCTGTGCAGGGCGCGCACGACGGCCGTGCGGATCCCCGCGTCATCCTCGATCAGCAGAACATGGGCCACGACGGGAGCCTAGGGCCTGGCCTGACGCTGCAGTCGCAGTGCCGCCGCGGGGCACATGGCCACCGCCAGCCTCGCGGGGCGCACCAGTGAGTCCGGGATGGCCTCGCCCCGGGTGGTGACCCCGATCGGGTAGCCCCAGCTGTCCAGGTCGATACGCTCTCCGATGGCGGCGGCGCACACCCCGTGGCCGGCACAGCGTGCCCAGTCGACAGTCAGGATGTGCCTGCTCTCGCCCGCCCTGCCAGTGGCGTGGGCCGGGGTCATCGGTCCTCTCCGATCAGCTCCAGGGCGCTGCGCAGGGCTGCGACGGCGGCCGACGGGTGGGCGCAGATCCCACGGCCGTCCACCTGCGCCATGAGGTCCTCGATCTCGGCGAGCGTTGCGGTCCCGGTCCCGGCCGCGGCCCCGGCGATGCGGTTCGCAACGGCTGGCAGCCCCCGCCAGCAGGGTCCGCACTGGCCGGCTGTGCCCTCGGCGAGCTCCCTGGCGATCGCCGCCAGGGCCCACGGCGGCATGTCATCGGGGATCCAGACGAAGGCACCGGCACCCCAACGCCCGCCCAGTTGGGCGAGCGCATCCCGGGTGAGCTCGGTCCCACCGGTCAGCCCGTCCCACGGGACCCAGCGCCCGTGCCAGCCCCCGGTGATCAGGACCTCCGGAGCTCCCACGAGTCCACCAGCTGCGGCGGCAAGGTCGGCCAGCGTGCTACTGACCGGCAACTCGACAACACCTGGACTGCTCACGGCGCCCGAGGCGCTGGCCAGGGCGGACCGACCCGAGACATCACGCGAGGCAAGCGCCACCCGCGCAAAGGTCTCCACATTGCTGAGCAGCACGTGCGATCGCCGTCGCCCCACGCCACTGCGGATGCTGGGCGGACGACCGAGATCGGCCGGGAGAGCCGGGCCACCGGTGATCGCGCGGATCACCGCTGTCGCCTCGCCGGCGACGAACGATGCCGGGCCGACGGACAACTCGATCGACAGGTCCTCGTGACGCTCGGCCAGGGCCAGCCCCAGCGAGAGCGCCAGGTCCGGGCGGTCGGCGCTGATCCGCACGATGATCCGCGGAGCTCCCAGGGCTCGGGCCGCGGTGACGGCACCGTCAAGGACCAGGTGCGGGACGTGGCCGAGCAGGACGCCGTCCTTGCCGCTGGCCGTCTCCCCCTCGGCACCGTTGACGATCACGTGCGAGACGCGCGAGCCGACCAGCGAGGCCAGCTTGCGCTCGGTGGGGAAAGCCGCACCACCGGCACCGACGACCTCACCGGCGGCCACCCTGGCGATGAGCTCGTCGATGCCCAGGCAGGGGGAGGTCCCCCACTGGCGCACATGCTCCGGCAGGTTCACGGGACGGCCCGGCTCGACGCCGGCCAGGAGCAGGGTGCCCGGGGCGAGCAGCTCCCTGGGGAGCCGGCCGGGGAGCCGCCCAGGAAGGGCGAGCCCGGGCAGGCCCGGCGCTGGTCGGGGACCAACCATGGGCAGGGACGGGACCCCGCTCATGAGGGTCCGGCCAGACGGGTTCGCGGTCACCGCACGACCCCCGCCCCGACCAGATCAGGTCGAACGGCCGGTACGCTGCGCGGCCGAATCAGGATCCGGATCGCCAGGCCGAACAGGACGGCCGCGACGCTGACCATCGCGACGGCCTGCATGACTGCACCGTCAGTGCCGACCAGGAGCCCGTGCCCCACGGCCAGCGCCCACACCGGGTAGGCCAGCAGATGCGCCCGGCGCCAGAGCCGGGGGGTGCGCATCCGCGTGGCCGTGGTGACCAGGACGACGATCAGGAGGTCCACGGACAACGCACCGAGGGCGACACCCCAGCGCTCCCATCCAGCCACACCGGGCAGCAGCGCAGCCGGCCAGTCAAGGACGATCCACCTGTCCAGCAGCGCAAGGATGATGTGCGCGACGATGAGCAGCGTCCCCGCGACCGAGGCCGCCCGGTGGACGCTGATGCTGGCAAGTCGCGGAGTCGGTCGCAACCGCGGCCCGATCAGCCCGAGCAGGACCGAGACCGTCAGAAGACCGACAGCCACCAGGCCACTGGAGCGCATGACGAACCACGTCCACGGCACCTCGCTCATGCTGCGCCCTCCATCCCGGACCACTGGCCCACTGAGTGGACGGTTGCCCGCCCCGAGCCCGACCAGCGGGTGAACAGCCCGTGCAGCCCGCGCCCGGCGAACCAGCCCGGCGCGTCGCCGTCGAGGAGCATCCCCGCAGTCGCGGCAACGTTCGCTGTCGTCGCGCTGGCCGCAAGCGCAGAGACCGCCCACCAGCCCGACTCGGCGCTGCGACCGGTGCGGGGGTCGATGAGGTGGTGCGCCGGACCTGACGTCGTCAGCCAGCGTCGCCGACCCTGGCCGCTTGTCGCCAGCCCGCCATCGGTGATCCCGATCGACCGTTCGGGCAGCCCGGAGACCTCGTGGTCGGCGCTGACGACCCAGCCCGGTGCCGCGGCGATGACCCGGAGGTCGCCGCCCATGTTCGCTACAACGTCGAGGCCGAGCTCGTCCGCGATCCGCTCGGCCACCTCGTCGGCCAGCCATGCCTTCGCCGTCGCGCCGAGGTCGAGGGCCACCCCCGCGGGGATACGTACCCGACCGGCCGCCACCTCGACCTCGCGCCACCCACCGGATCCGGCAGGAACCGGTGTGGTCGGCTCGAGGACGGCGACATCGCCTGCAGCCCATGAGCGGTAGCCGGCAGCATCCACCTGCATGCCCAGGCATGGGTCGACCAGGCCACCCGTGGATTCGGCGGCGGCGAGCGCCACCTCGACCAGCTCCACGAGCTGGGCGCTGGCCTGGACCCACTGGCCGGGGGCTCGGTTGACTGCTGAGATCTCCGAGTCCGGGCGGAACCTGCTGGCCGTGCGCTCGAGCCGGTTGACCTCAGCGGTGAGGATCTGCTCGGCCCGGCGGAGGCTGGCGCGGTCGGCAGATCCGTCCAGCGTCACCGCCAGCGTCGTCCGCCAGCGCCGCTCGACGATCTCGAGGGTGCTCATGAGGTCTTCGACTTCGCCTTCGGGGCGCTGGCCTTGGGCGCAGCGGCGACGGGGGCCGGTGCGACCACCGTGCGCGACGGCTTCGGCGTGGACGCCGACCTGGCGGGCTGACGCTGCGGGGCCGCCTTGGCCTTCGGCTCCTGGGGGCGAGGCGCGGTCTGGTTGGCCGGGACCCGGATGTACACCTTGCGATGGACCACCACGGGCTTGGGGGTGACGTGACGCTCCTCGATCCGCGTGACCACGACGGGCCGGGGGACCGCCACATCGGCAACCGGGTCCGCGACCACCTGGGCGGCTGCCTCCAGCGCAGCCTGCTGTGACCACTCATCGGACATGGCCGCGGCTGTGACCCCGACCGTCGCTCCTGCCCCGACCACGAGCGCACCGCTGCTGACGACGGCCACCCCGCGCTTGACTGACTGCTTTCGGCTCATGTCGTCAATGGTCGGCCACAGTCCGGCAAGGCATCAGGGCCGCGTCTGTCAAGGCTGCGTCAAGGCCAGGGGAACGCAGCCTTGACGCAGGGATTTCCCCACGCGGACCCGCCTGCGTGCAGAATGTGGGGCAGCCAACGACCCATGAGGGAGCTTCGGATGCGCACCGTGATCGGATGGATGGCGGCCCTGCTCGGCAGCGCCCTGTTGGGCGCGACGGTCTACCAGGTCGTCCTGAGCAAGCCATTGCCCGAGTTGGACCCCACTGCCACCGTGGAGACGATCAGTCGGGCGCCCAGTCCCGGGCCGACCCAGTTCCGGACCGAGGTGCGCACTGTCGTCGAACCCACTCCCACCGTGACCGTCGAGGACGAGGTGCTCCTCGAGGAGGCGGCCGTCCAGGTGAGCCAGCCGCGAACCCCCAATCCCGCCCCTGCAAGGACCTCCGCCCCGAAGCCCCAGGCAACCGAGGACGAGGACTCCGAGGACGAGGACAGCGACCCATCGTCAGATGACGGCGACGACGACGAGGACCACGAGGAGGACGACGAGGAGGACGACGATCGTCCTGAGGGCTCCGACGACGACTGAGGAATCGGGGCGGGCACCTCGACCTGCGTCAGCTCGTCTCCACCACGGTGTCGCCCCCGGGTGAACGGTCCTGCTGGGCGGCGCGTATCGCGTCCACGTCGGCCGGGTCCACGATGAGGTCCACGGTGGAGTCCCCGTCCCACCCCACTGACGGGACACCTGGCTCGTCCTGCGCGTCGACCTCCTCGACACTGTGGGTGTCGAGGTGCTCGCCCTCGTCAGGGTCAGCCTCGGCCGGCTCGTCCGCGGCGGTGTCGGCCGAGTCGTCGTCGGCCGCCGCGCCCGACTCCGTCCGGACCCCCTGCGCGCTGCCGGTGCCGGTGCCAGTGCTGTCGTCCTCCCCCTGCGGTGACATCCCCTCCGGAGTTGCGGCCGTCACCAGTGGGATCACCAGCGACTCCCGGACCGGCGGGGGCTGGCGCCGCGAAGCCGGCGGGGTCGACTGCACAGCGTCGAGGTCGGCGGGGTCAACGACATCGTTCGCGACCAGGACCGGTGAATCCGGCGCAGGGACAGGATCAGCCATTCCACGGGCCTTGAGGCGCAGGCGGCGGTCCTCGGCGCGCTGCTCGGCCTGGTGCAGCTCCCAACTCAACCGCATCGACTGGAACGCGGCCTCAGCGAGGAACCCCAGGAGGACCAGCCCCGCTGCGGACGCCGCCGTCGGCAGGAGTGCAGGGCCGACCTGGGCGAGCCGGCCTCCGGCCAGCGAGCCCGAGGCCAGCAGGACCAGCCCACCCGTGAGCGCAGCGACCACACCTGCCAGGCCTGCACCGGAGGCGGCCGTTCCAGCCAGGGTCGGCAGGTCACGGCCCCATCGGATCCGCCCGGCGAGCACGCCGAGAGCCACCGGAATCATCAGCAGGACAGGCCCCCACGCGGGAACCGTCGTCGGGATGGCTGCCAGCACGGGCAGGGCGGGAAGGGACTGGACCTCCCCGCCGAGCACATTCAGCCCGCCGGCGGAGCCCAGGTCGAATCCGGGTCCGACCACAACGGCCAGGCCCCAGATGTCCAACGTGGGCAGGCACAGCGCCCCCAGGATGGTCAGCGCGAACTCGCCCACGGGCCCCGCCGAGAGGTCACCCATGGTCGAGGCAATCTGGGCAAGGTGCCGGATCAAGCTCACGGTGACCAGCACGGCACCGGCGGCGAACAGGCCGACCACAGCCGCCAGGCCACCCACGGCGGTCCGCCAGGCGGCATCCGAGATGCGGGACCGCACCCGGGCGACCAGCTCGGCCTCGCGTGCGATCCCCCAGGTGGCTCCGGCGAGGGCGACCATACCGGTCCAGAGGAACGCCGACGGGGGGCTGGCGCCGGTACCCGGACCGGCGGCGAGCCAGGCGACACCGGCACCACCCGCCCCGTAGACCAGCGCGCACGAGATGACGACTCCCACCGCCTCGCCTGGGGTGGTCCCAGCCAGGAGCCGCCCCGCCCATCGTCCGCTGCGGCGTGTCAGCAGCAGGCCGAGGAGGAGGGCACCCAGGGGCAGCAGGGTGAGCTCGCGGCCGCCGATGTCGAGGGGCACCTGATGGGCACCGAGCCACACGGACCCGGCGGCGCGCCACGCAGCCGCGGAGTCGCCGGCCGAGTTGGGCGAGACCGCCCAGGCCAACATCACCAGGCAGGTCACCAGGGCAACCCCCACGAGCACGGACCAGAGCCCCGCAGCAACCCCCGCCACGATCGGTCGCCGGGACTGCTCAGGGCCGTCGAGGTCGACGTCGAGCAGTTCGGGCTCGTGCACGCTCACCCCGGGATTCTCCCCCACAGGGGGTCATGACCCGCACCGCCTGCCCGCGTGTCGCGAGGGCAGGACGGTGAACCTGTCAGTGTCCCGACCGAGACCGGCCGGGACACTCACACAGGGTCAGCGGCCGAGCACCTCGCGCATCAGGCGTGCGGTCTCCGAGGGGGTCTTGCCCACGCGGACGCCGACGGCCTCGAGGGCCTCCTTCTTCGCCTGGGCGGTGCCCGACGAGCCGGAGACGATCGCGCCGGCATGACCCATCGTCTTGCCCTCAGGTGCGGTGAACCCGGCCACGTACCCGACCACCGGCTTGGTGACGTTCTCGGCGATGAACGCAGCAGCGCGCTCCTCGGCGTCGCCACCGATCTCGCCGATCATCACGATCGCCTCGGTCTGCGGATCGGCCTCGAACGCCGCGAGGGCGTCGATGTGAGTGGTTCCGATGATCGGATCGCCGCCGATACCGATGGCGGTCGAGAAGCCGATGTCGCGCAACTCGTACATCATCTGGTAGGTCAGGGTGCCGGACTTGCTGACCAGGCCGATCGGTCCGGCGCCGGAGATCGAAGCCGGGATGATGCCGGCGTTGCTGACACCCGGGGTGATGATGCCGGGGCAGTTCGGGCCGATGATCCGCGTCGTCCCGCGGTTGACCGCGTCCTGGAAGAACGCGGCGGTGTCATGCACCGGCACCCCCTCGGTGATGACCACCACGAGCGGCATCCCGGCGTCGATCGCCTCCGTGACCGCACCGCGGGTTCCCGCGGGCGGCACGAACACCACCGACACGTTGGCGCCGGTGGCGGCCATCGCCTCGGCGACGGTCCCGAACACCGGGAGCTCGGCGTCCGGGAAGGCCACGGTCTGGCCGGCCTTCTTCGGGTTCACCCCGCCGACGACATTCGATCCGGCAGCGAGCATGAGCGTGGTGTGCTTCATGCCCTCCGAGCCGGTCATCCCCTGCACGATCAGGCGCGAGTCGCCATCAAGGAAGATCGCCATGGTCCTACCTCACTTCCCTGCTGCGAGCTGCGCCGCCCGGCGGGCGGCCTCGTCCATCGTCTCGACCAGTTCCACACCCGGGATCTGCGCGTCCCGCAGGATCGCCCGGCCCTCCTCGGCCTTGTTCCCGTCGATCCGGCAGACCAGGGGCTTGTCGACCGGCTTGCCGGCGTCGGCCAGCATCGCCAGCGCCAGCTTCACGCCGTTGGCGACCTCGACGCAGGAGGTGATCCCGCCGAACACGTTGACGAACACCGACTTCACCGACGGGTCGGTGAGCACGATGTCCAGGCCGTTGCTCATCACCTCGGCACTCGCGCCGCCGCCGATGTCGAGGAAGTTGGCCGGGAGCACCCCGCCGAACTCCTCGCCGGCATAGGCCACGACGTCCAGGGTGGACATGACCAACCCGGCGCCGTTGCCGATGATCCCGACCTCGCCGTCGAGCTTGACGTAGTTGAGGTCGAAGGCCTTGGCGCGCAGCTCGATCGGATCCGTCATCGCGGTGTCCACCAGGTCGGCGTGCGAGGCATGCCGGAAGTGCGCGTTCTCATCGAGGGACACCTTGCCGTCGAGGGCCAGCACGCGGCCGTCGGTGGTCTTCACGAGCGGGTTCACCTCGACCAGGGTCGCATCCTCCTCGACCAGGACGACCCACAGCCTCACCAGGACGTCGGCGACGGCGTCGGCGACGTCGGCGGGGAACTTCGCGGCCTCGACGATCTCACGGGCCTTCTCCGGCGGGCAGCCCTCGAGGGCGTCGACGCGGATCATGGCCAGGGCATCGGGGTTGTCCTTGGCGACCTGCTCGATCTCGACACCACCCTCGACCGAGGCCATCGCCAGGAACGTGCGGTTGGCACGGTCGAGCAGGAACGAGACGTAGTACTCCTCGGCGATCTCCGCAGCCTCGGTGACGAGCACCTTGTGCACCGTGTGGCCCTTGATGTCCATCCCGAGGATGTCGGCCGCCCGCGCGCTGGCCTCGTCCTCACCATCGGCCAGCTTGACGCCTCCGGCCTTGCCGCGGCCGCCGACCTTCACCTGCGCCTTGACGACCACGGTGCCGCCGATGCGGCGCGCGGCCAGCCGGGCGGCGTCGGGCGTCTCGCAGACCGCACCGGGGACGACGGGGACCCCGTGCTTGCCGAACAGGTGCTTGGCCTGGTACTCGTACAGATCCACGCGGGACTCCTCACCGACGAAGGGACGCGGCCCACACTAGTCAGGTCGCATCGTCGGTCTGACGCCCGGTCCCCGGTTCTGCGACGAGCGGTGGCGATGGTGCGTCAGGCGGCGTGGGCGACGTTTTCCCTGACCCAGTCGACGATCTCGTCGGTGCGGGTCCCGGGGGTGAAGACGTGGGCGACGCCCATCTCGTAGAGCATCGGGATGTCCGCCTCCGGGATGATCCCGCCGCCGAACACCCGGATGTCCTCCGCCCCGCGCTCGCGCAGGCCCTCGATGACCGACTTGAACAGCGTCATGTGCGCACCGGAGAGGATGCTCAGGCCGATGCCGTCGGCGTCCTCGGCGATGGCCGTGGCCACGATCTGCTCGGGGGTCTGGTGCAGGCCGGTGTAGATGACCTCGATACCTGCGTCGCGCAGCGCCCGCGCGACCACCTTCGCGCCCCGATCGTGACCGTCCAGGCCCGGCTTTCCGACGATGACCCTGATGTGCTCGGCGCTCGATGTGCTCATGGGTGAAGCGTAGCCCTGCCCGATGGGCGCTGGTCGGGTGAGGATGCGCTACCGTGCCGGGGTGCCGCGCAGCAACCAGGCCCCCCATGCCCCGCAACCGGGCGGTCCGGACGACGCGCAGTCCCACGGTGGCCGCCTCCGGCGCGCCAGGTCGGCAACGCGCCGCGGCCTGCGCAGGGCCACCAGCCCCTCGGTGATCCGGGGCTCGGCCATCGAGGTCGCCTGGACGGCCACGCACATCGTGACCTACCCCCTGGGGGTCCTCGAGGAGCAGGTGCGCCACCCCGAGGAACGGCTCAACCTCGACGGGCTGGACCCGATCAAGCGCGGCCTGATCATCGGTGACGTCGAGAACGCCGGCACCCCGATCATCCTGATCCACGGGGTCGTGGACAACCGGTCGATCTTCACCCGGATCAAGCGCGGCCTGCGCCGGCGCGGGTTCGGTCGGATCATCACGCTGAACTACTCGCCGCTGACCGACGACGTCCGCGTGGTCGCCGAGCGGCTCGAGGCCCTCGTCGAGGCGCTGTGCATCGAGACCGGGTACGAGCGGGTGCACGTCATCGGGCACTCGATGGGCGGGCTGGTCGCGCGCTACTTCGTCCAGCGGATGGGCGGGGACTCCCGCGTCCACACGCTGGTCACCCTGGGCACACCGCACCAGGGGACCGCCCCCGCCAAGCTCGTGCCGCACCCCGTCGCGCGGCAGATGCGCCCCGGCTCGGACATCATGATCGAGCTCGCCGCTCCCTCGCCCGGGTGCCGGACCCGGTTCGTGGCCATCTGGTCGGATCTGGACCAGATGATCATCCCGAAGACGAACGCCCGGATCGAGCACACCGACCTCAACGCCCGCAACGTGTTCGTGCCCAGCGTGGGGCACAACTCGCTGCCGGTCGACGGCCGGGTCGTGCACGAGATCTGCACGACCCTGGCCCACGTGGACCAGGACGGCTCCACGGTCGCCGAGGGGGCGACGTCGATCGCCAGCGCCCCCAGCCGCCAGGGCACCCCACCCCGCACCCAGCGCTGACCCGCGCCTGCTTGCGTCGATCCCGGGCGCCCCCTCGGCCATCTTTCGACCGGAACAGGCGCGAGGCTCTGGGAACCGCGTGCCCACCCACCCGGATACGACCCGAGCGGGCGCAAGGATCGCTCAGAGCTTCTCGACCGGGGCGTAGCGCAGGAGCAGGCGCTTGACGCCCTCGGAGCCGAAGTCGACCGAGGCCTCGGCCTTGTCGCCGCTGCCGAGGGTGCTGACCACCGTGCCCATGCCGAACTTGGGGTGCAGGACGCGGTCCCCGGCGGACAGCGAGATCACCGCTCGGGCGACCGGGCTGCGCTCGTAGCGCTCGGCGGCCGCCGACAGCGACGGTGCAGAGCCGTAACCACCCGCGGACGGGCCGGTGTAGCGCGCCGGCTCCTCACGCTCCCAGCGGATCAGCTCCGTGGGGATGTCGGCCAGGAACCGGGACTCCGGGTTGTAGCTCGGCGCCCCCCAGGCTGAGCGGCTGATCGCCCGGGTGACATACAGCCGCTCGCGGGCACGGGTGATGCCGACGTAGGCCAGGCGCCGCTCCTCGGAGAGCTCGAAGGCATCCGACATCGCCCGCATGTGCGGGAAGACGCCGTCCTCCATCCCGCTGAGGAACACCACCGGGAACTCCAGGCCCTTGGCGGTGTGCAGGGTCATCAGCGTGACCACGCCCTCGTGGTCCTCACCCTCGGGGATCTCGTCGGCATCGGCCACCAGCGCCACACGCTCCAGGAAGTCGCCCAGGGTCCCCGGGCCGTCGCCGGCGGCCTCGGCGTCCCGGGAGAACTCCGCGGCCACCGCCTCGAACTCGGCGACATTCTCGACCCGGACCTCGTCCTGCGGATCGGTGGAGGCCTGCAGCTCTGCCAGGTACCCCGACCGCTCCAGCACCGCGCGCATGATGTCGGCCGGGCCTGCGCCGGAGTCCACGACCGCGGCCAGGTCGTCGAGGATCGCGACGAACGCCGCCACGACGGTCGCGCTGCGTCCCGCCATCCCGGGGATCTCCGCCGCCCGGCGCAGGGCCTCGCCGAAGGTGATGCGCTGCGCCTCGGCGAATCCGGACACGTAGGCCTCCGCGCGGTCGCCGATGCCCCGCTTGGGCACGTTGAGGATCCGGCGCAGGCTCACGTCGTCGGCCGGGTTGGCCACGACGCGCAGGTAGGCCAGGACGTCACGGATCTCCCGGCGCTCGTAGAAGCGCGTGCCGCCGACCACCTTGTACGGCAGGCCGGTGCGGATGAACACCTCCTCCAGCGCCCGGGACTGGGCGTTGGTCCGGTAGAAGACTGCGACGTCACCGGGCCTGGCAAGCCCCTTGTCGGAGAGGCTGTCGATCTCGTTGCCGACGAACGCAGCCTCGTCGTGCTCGGAGTCCGCGACGTAGCCGACGATCTGCTCCCCGGCGCCGGCGTCGGTCCAGAGCTTCTTCGCCTGCCGGTCGGAGTTCCGCGCGATCACCGCGTTGGCTGCGGAGAGGATCGTCTGCGTCGAGCGGTAGTTCTGGTCGAGCACGATCTGACGGGCGTTGGGGAAGTCGGTGCTGAACTCCACGATGTTTCGCACGGTGGCACCGCGGAAGGCGTAGATCGACTGGTCGGAGTCACCGACCACGACCAGCTCCCCGGGCGGGATCTCGCCACCGGGCCGGCCGACCAGTTCCGAGACCAGCCGGTACTGGGCGTGGTTGGTGTCCTGGTACTCGTCGACCATGATGTGCCGGAATCGGCGGCGGTAGTGCTCGGCGACGTCAGGGAATCCGACCATCAGGGCGACCGTGTGCCCGATGATGTCGTCGAAGTCGACGGCCTGGGCCCGGGCGAGCCGGGTCTGGTAGGACGCGTACACGTCGGCCAGGGTCATCTCGGTGTCGTTGGTGGCCTGGGAGCGGAAGGCGTCGGGGTCGACCAGCTCGTTCTTCAGCCCGGAGATCTTGTTCAGCAGCCCGCGGGGCGGCATCCGCTTCGGGTCGAGGTCCAGATCCCGGGACACGAGCGTGACCAGGCGCAGGCTGTCGGCCTGGTCGTAGATCGAGAAGCTCGACTTCATGCCCAAGCGCTCGGCCTCCCGGCGCAGGATGCGCACGCACGCGGAGTGGAACGTCGAGACCCACATGGCCCGGGCCCTCGGCCCCACTGCGACCTCGACCCGCTCGCGCATCTCGGCGGCTGCCTTGTTCGTGAAGGTGATGGCCAGGATCTCGCCGGGGCGCGCGTCACCGGTGGCCAGCAGGTGGGCGATCCGGCGCGTGAGCACGCGCGTCTTGCCCGACCCGGCGCCGGCGACGATCAGCAGGGGGCCACCGCGGTGCTCGACAGCCTCGCGCTGCGGTGGGTTGAGGTCGGAGACGAGGTCCACCATCTCCGCGGCCCGCGCCGCCTCCCGCTGCGCCCGGCGATCCGCAGCCTGTGCGTCGGCGCCACCCTTGGCCGCGGCGACCGCCGCACGCACCATGTCGGCAGCACGTCCCGCCTCAGCCGCCCGACCCACGTCAGCAGGGCTGGACGACTCGGGGCCGGCACCGACTGCGGGGCGTCGGGTCGCAGCGGCCGCGAAGAGGACCCCCTCATCCGCCTCCCGGTCCGCGTCTCGATCGGCCTCTCGATCCGCCTCCCGGTCGAGGGAGTCACTGGGCAGGGTCGTCCGCGGGAGGCGGGGCAGCAGGTCATCCGCGAGCACCTGTGGATTCTAGGTGCCCGATGCGACACTGCAGGGACGGGAGCCCTGGCGCCTCAGCGAACGCGGACCTTCTTCCGAGCCGCCCACGTGGCCCCACCCGGGTTCGCCACGGAGACCGACATCCAGTAGACGCGGCCCTTCTTCAGGCCCTTGATCGTGCACGTGCGGGCCTTCGGCGTCGTGGTGCAGGACCCGGCCACGCGCGCTCCGCGCTTGGCGCTCATGAGCGCCTCGACGCGATAGCCGGTCAGCGCAGCC
The DNA here is from genome assembly GCA_963747335.1 of uncultured Actinomycetes bacterium. GTDB lineage: Bacteria > Actinomycetota > Actinomycetes > S36-B12 > CAIYMF01 > Prado023. Next base: position 243,264 of record CAVVEV010000002.1, read on the forward strand.
CCGCCCACCGCTCGTGGAGCCTTCCATCGGGTCGTCACCGACCGCCGCGCGGACTTGGCTGAGACGGAGCGGGGCTTGCTCGGTCGCGCGATCGTGGCAGGCGCCGGTGCGGGGGCTGGTGCCGCGGCCGGGACGGTGCCACTGCCCGGTGCGTAGCCGATGACCGTGGCGGTGAGGTTGGCCGCCCCCAGCGATGTGCCCAACGCAACAGTCCCGTCGGAGGCGATCGGGACGACCATCGTGGCCGTCGTCGTGCCGATGGGTGTCGGGACCTGTCCCGCGGGGCGGGCGGCGCCCGAGGACCACCCGGCCAGCGTGGCGGGGGCGTTGCTCGCGGAGGTGACCTGGAGCACGACCGCCCCCACACCCGGCGGCATCACCCCGGCGACTGCCGCCGTCGGGTACAGGGCGCGGCCAGCCAGGCTGCGGCACGAGCCCTGAAGACCCGCTCCGACCCCGGCACGGGTGTCCAGGATCACCGTCGGGGTGACCGGGACCGCCCCGGGGACAGCGCTGAGGTCGGGCACGACGCTCGCGCTCCCGGCGCCCGGGGTGGCCTTCGACGACATCGTCGGGCAGTTCGGCTGGGTCTGAGCCGCCCCTGTCCACCAGCTGGTGACCCCGGCGGCGCCGTCCCAGGACATCGAGATGTGGACGTGGTTGCGATGGCAGGTGGTGTCCAGGCCTGGCCCGGCGTTGGCCGGATCGAGGCACCCCCGGTACTCGGTCCAGCTGCGAGCAGGGTCGTACATCCGGATCATCCGGCTGTCCCAGATGATGTACATGATGCCCATGCGGCGGGCGATGGCGTGCGGCGTGCCATCAGGAGCCGGGGCCAGCAGCCAGGCGAGGAACGCGTCGGCCATCTCCTTCTCGGCCGGTACGCGCACGGAGCGCATCCAGTCCACCGCCCGGCCGTCGAAGTGCTCGCTGGTGCTCGAGGTGCAGGTGCGGGGGATGTAGATCGTCGCCGGGCCGTAGGTCGCCAGCAGGACGTTCTGCAGTGCGGTGGCGCCGGGTCGCGGAGTCGGGTCGCAGATCGTCTGCTTCTCGTAGAAGGCCGCGATGTCCAGCTCGGGGGGCAGTGGAACGGAAGCCGTCGGCACGGGCGCGACGGCTGCGGCCGGCACGCCCACGAGGGCCACGACCAGGGCAGCCGAGGTCGCGGCAACCAGCGTGCGGATGCCTCCCATACCCCTCCCCTCGGCCCCTGCGCCCCCGCGCTTGACACAACGTACGGCCACGCACTGCTAAATCCAGTGATTTCGCTTCCTTAAGGGCAGCCCCTGAGCACGATCGCCGGCAGGCTCCTGCACCCCGATGCGGAATCCGCCTACGATGACCGGCGTGGAGATCCCCCCTGAGCTCACGCGCGTCCTGGTCGTCACCGCCCATCCCGACGACGTCGACTTCGGCTCCGCCGGCACCGTGGCGACCCTCGTCTCGGCCGGGGTCTCGGTGACCTACTGCATCGTGACCGACGGCGACGCCGGAGGCTTCGACCCGGCCGTCCCCCGCTCGGAGATCCCCGGGATCCGACGTGCGGAGCAGGTGGCGGCGGCCGAGGTCGTGGGGGTGACCGACGTCCGGTTCCTCGGCTACCGCGACGGCGAGCTCACAGTCAGCCACGAGCTGCGCCGCGACATCACCCGTGTCATCCGCCAGGTGCGCCCGCAGCGCGTGATGACCATGTCCCCGGTGCGCAACTGGGATCGGATCGCGGCCTCGCACCCGGACCACATGGCCGCCGGCGAGGCGACCGTGCAGGCCATCTACCCCGACGCCCGCAACCAGTTCGCCCATCCGACGCTCATGACCGACGAGGGTCTCGAGGAGTGGGTGGTCACCGAGCTCTGGATGTCGGGCTCCCCGACCCCCAACACGTTCGTCGACGTGACCGACAAGCTCCCGCTGAAGCTGGCGGCCCTACGCGCGCATGTGAGCCAGACCGAGCACATGGAGGACCTCGAGGGGATGATCCGCGGCTGGATGGCCCAGACCGCCGAGCGCGGCGGGCTGCCCGAGGGGCGCCTGGCCGAGATGTTCCACGCCGTCACGCTGGCCTGAGCCGGGTCCGGGGATTTCGCCCGGTTCGCCCCAGAGGTCCTACTCTGGGGACATGAAGATCCTCTTCGAGTCCCTCGTCGTCCTGCACTTCATCGGCCTTGCAGCCCTCCTCGGCGGATGGCTGGTCCAGCTGTCGGCCCCGACCAAGGTGGTCAACCGCGCCATGCTCGACGGGGCATTCACCCAACTGGCCACGGGCCTGGCGATGGTCGGCATGGCCGAGACAGTCCTGGCCGACGACGAGGACGTCAACCACATGAAGATCGGCATCAAGCTGCTGATCCTTCTGGTGATCACCGTCCTGGCATGGGTGAACCGCAAGAAGGAGTCCGTCCCGGTCGGGGTCTGGGCGGCCATGGGCGGCCTGACGATCGTCAACATCATCATCGCGGTCTTCGTCTGAGCCGCGCGTTCGCATCCATGTGCACGGAATCGACGATCGGATGGTCGATTCCGGACACAGCGATCAGACCACGCCGCGGGCCTGGGCCCAGCGGGTCAGCTCGTGACGGTTGGACAGCTGCAGCTTGCGCAGGACCGCCGACACGTGGGTCTCGACGGTCTTGACCGAGAGCACGAGCTCCTTGGCGATCTCCCGGTAGGTGTAGCCCCGGGCGATGAACCGCATCACCTCGCGCTCACGCGGCGAGAGCTGGTCGAGCTCGTCGACGGCGGGAGCTGCGTTTCCGGAGAAGGCATCCAGCACGAAGCCCGCGAGCCTCGGGGAGAAGACCGCCTCGCCGGCGGCGACCCGATGGATCGCCTCGAGCAGCTCGTCGGCGGTGACGCCCTTGGTGACGTAGCCACGCGCACCGCCGCGGACCACTCCGATCACGTCATCGGCCGCGTCGCTCACGCTCAGAGCCAGGAACCGGGTGCCGGGCAGTTCCGGCACGCACGCGTCCAGGATGGCGCGACCGCCTCCCCCCGGTAGGTGCACGTCGAGCAGGACCACATCGGGTCGGGTGGCCCGGATGACGATGATCGCCTTCTCCACGTCCCCGGCCTCCCCGACGAGGTCCACGGACCCCGCCAGCTCGTGGGCGACGCCCGCACGGAACAGGCCATGGTCGTCGACCAGGACCACCCGGGGCAGCGGCGTCCGCGTCGGACGGCCCGGGGCAGTCGGGGACGCCGGATCGGGGGTCTCAGGCACGGCCCGCACCCCTGCCGGGCAGGACCAGCCGGACCTCGGTGCCCTCGCCCGGCGCGCTGCGCACAGCGGCTGAGCCGCCCACAGAGGACATCCGGGCCATGATGGACTGGCGTACTCCGTGACGGTCGGGGTCCACGGCGTCGACCTCGAACCCGCAGCCCCGGTCACGCACGTTGACCTCCACCTGGTCGGACTCCACCTCGGCGTACACCGTCGCCGGCGCGCCGGCATGCTTGGCAGCATTCACCACCGCCTCACGCGTGGCCGCCACCAGGGCCGCGAGCCGATCGTCCACCACCGCATCGCCGACCGTCACCAGGTCGATCCGCGCGTCGTAGTCGGCCTCGGTGGTGGCCACGACCTCCGCCAGGGCGGCACCCAGCGAGCCCGACGTGCCCACCGGGGCGTACAGCCAGGAGCGCAGGGCACGCTCCTCGGCGCGGGCCAACCGGGACACCTCGGCAGGGTCGTCCGCGCGTCGCTGGATCAGGGTCAGTGTCTGGAGGACGGAGTCATGCACACGTGCGGCCATCGCCGCGCGCTCCTCGGCGCGGACCGCCGCGTACCGCTCCGCCTCCAGGCCCTTGATCCACGTCGAGATCCACGGCAGGGCGATCAGGACCAGCCCTGCCACGACTGCCCCCGCCGCCGCCATCGATCGTCCTGTCGTGGCCAGGTCGAGCTGCGGCCCGATCACCGCGACCAATCCCAGCAGCACCAGCCCGAGCCCGACGAGGACCCGGATCCAGCCCTGGCGGTCCGACAGCGCGGCGGTGGCCTGCACGCCCTCCTCGGCCCGGCCCCGCAGGGTCGCGCGCTGGAGGTCGTCGCTCTGCCGCCACAGCAGCGTCACGCCGGCTCCCAGGATCAGGATCGGGCCCCAGAGGGAGACCCGGATCGGCAGGCCCAGCGCCGCCAGACCCAGCAGCACGCCCAGGCTCAGGGCGAGGATTCCCAGCACCCCGGTGAGGTCCCAGCCGGCGGTCGGCCTGGCTGCCGACTCCGGGGACGTACGACGCGCCGGGTCCAGGGGCAGGAAGACCCACATCAGGGCGTAGGCCACGATGCCCACGCCGACGACGAGCGTCGTCAGCACGAAGGCCATCCGGAAGATCCACGCGGGGGCGGAGAAGTGCTCCGCGAGGCCACCACAGACCCCACCGACCCAGCGATCGGACACGCTGCGCATGACGCGGCGGGTCATCACGGGCTGGCTCATGCCCCCATGATCACCTGTGCGCGTGCGGACTGTCCTCAGGGACCCACCCTGAGTCCGGCTCAGGGTCGGGTCAGGGTCAGATCCGGGGGAAACCTGCTACCGGCCGGGGTTGCGCGGGCAGATGCTGGAGCCATGAACGAAACAAGCAACACCCCGCCCCCCGTCCCCGACAACCAGCCCGACGAGCAGCCCACAACGGTGCTCGGCGAGCAGTCAGCCGCCCCGGTGGCTCCCACCGCCCCGACCGCCCCGGCCGCTCCGGATCAGCCGACGCAGGTGCTCGGCGCCGACGCCACCCAGGCCTCGGCCGCGTACCCCGGCGCGACCGCCGACCCGGCCTACCCCAGCCCGGCCTACGCCGGCGCCGCTGCTGGCGGTCCGGCCACCGGCAGCTACCCGCAGCAGGGGGCCTTCCCGCCTCCCGGCTCCTACCCGCCGCCCGCCGGGTACCAGCAGGCCGGCTACCAGCAGCCGGGGTACGAGCAGCCGGGTGCCTACGCACCGCCCGGGGCCTACACCCCACCAGGTGCGTACCAGCAGCCCGCGGGCTACCCGGCAGCTGGCGGCTACCAGCCGACCCGACCGGCCCCACGCCTCACCCGCAGCCGCAGCCAGCGGGTCGTGGGCGGCGTCTGCGGCGGCCTGGCCCGCTACTGGAACACCGACCCGACGCTGCTGCGCATCCTCACCGTCGTCCTGACGCTGGCCACCGGTGGCGCCTTCCTGGTCGGCTACGTGATCGCGTGGATCGCGATCCCCGATGAGCCCATGGGCCCCTACGGCCAGGGCGACCAGCTCGGCTACGCCTCGGGCGGCAACCCCGGCTACGCCGACGCCCGGGCCGAGTACATCCCCCCGGCTCCCCGGGAGCGCTCCTACCTGGGGTGGCTGGTCATCTCCGCCGCGATCCTCGTGGCCGGGGTCCTGGCCCTGATCGGGTTCCTGGTTCCGGCCAGCGTCGGGATCTGGGGCGTGATCCTCGGAATCACCCTGGCCATCCTGGGCATCGGGCTGCTGATCGGCACGAAGTACGGCCGCGCCCGCTGGCTGCTCTGGCTGGCGATCCCACTGGCGTTCATCACGTTCGTCACCGTCACGGCCAGCAACTTCGTGGCGTCGAACCCGAACTGGGACCGTTGGACCGCGACCACGGACGGAACCGGCCAGTGGGGCGGCCTGACCATCGGTGACCGCACCTGGGAGGTCACCCCCGCAGATGCCGCCGAATCACCGCTGGACTTCCAGCTCTCTGCCGGCGCGGCCGTCCTGGACCTGTCCGAGCTCACCGCCATCGGCGAGTCGGAGCCCGGCGAGCCCGAGCAGGCCGTCGAGATCGAGGCCGGCGTCGGCGTCGGTGAGCTGATCATCGTGATCCCGCGCGACATGCAGCTGGACCTGAACGGGACCGTGGACATCGGCCAGATCGATCTCCCCGGCTCCCGACCGACCGAGGGAGACGACCTCACGGTCGACACCACCATCACGCCCCTGGCCGAGGGCCAGCCGGCCTACATCGTCACTGTCGACGCCGCGATCGGCGCCGGAAACCTGGAGGTGCGCCGTGAGGCAGCATGAGACCGACTACCTGTCCCTGGCCGCTGGCCTTCTGTTCACCGTCCTGGGCGTGCTGTTCGCAGTCAGCGCCGCCACCGGGTGGCAGATCGACGGACGCTGGATCACCCCGACCGTGCTGATCGCCCTGGGCGCCGGTGGCGTGGCCGCCTCCCTGGCAGCGTCCAAGCGCCAACAGCGTGACGCCGAGGCCCTGGCCGCCACCGAGTCGAAGGACTCCTGGCCCACGGACCCGTTCGCCTGACCCCGTCGCCCCGGCAGACCGGGACGACTGCCCCGCAGGACCCCCTCGGACCCCCACGAGGGGGTCCTGCCCTGTTCGCGCCGCCGCCGCCCCCGGGCGTGATCGCGAATTGCTCCAACACTGCGGCTGTGACGGCGCTCGAGCACTGGACGAAGTCGCCTGGAGCGCCCGAGAGTTGGATGAAGTCTGGGGACGGCTCCGGCTACTCCCACTCGATCGTGCCGGGGGGCTTGCTCGTGACGTCGAGGACGACCCGGTTGATGTCGCGCACCTCGTTGGTGATGCGGGTGGAGATCCGCGCGAGCACGTCGTAGGGCAGCCGCGACCAGTCGGCGGTCATCGCGTCCTCGCTGGAGACCGGGCGCAGGACCACGGGGTGGCCATAGGTGCGCCCGTCGCCCTGCACGCCCACGGAGCGGACGTCGGCGAGCAGCACCACCGGGAACTGCCAGACGTCGCGGTCCAGGCCCGCGGCGGTCAGCTCCTCGCGCGCGATCGCGTCGGCCTCGCGCAGGATGTCCAGCCGCTTGCGGTTCACCGCCCCGATGATCCGGATCGCCAGGCCCGGGCCGGGGAAGGGGTGCCGCCAGACCATCGCCGCGGGCAGGCCGAGCTGCTCGCCGACGTGGCGGACCTCGTCCTTGAACAGGGTCCGCAGCGGCTCGACGAGCTGGAACGCCAGGTCGTCGGGCAGGCCGCCGACGTTGTGGTGGCTCTTGATGTTGGCCGTGCCCGTGCCGCCGCCGGACTCGACCACGTCGGGGTACAGCGTGCCCTGCACGAGGAAGTCCACGGTGCCTCCGTGCTCGCCGCGCTCGGCGACCACCTGGGCGGCGGCGTCCTCGAACACCCGGATGAACAGCCGGCCGATCGTCTTGCGCTTCTCCTCGGGGTCGGTGACGCCGTCGAGCTCGGCCAGGAACCGCTCGGACGCATCGACCACGACCAGCCGGATTCCCGTGGCAGCCACGTAGTCGCGCTCGACCTGCTCCCGCTCGCCCTTGCGCAGCAGGCCGTGGTCGACGAAGACGCAGGTCAGCTGGTCGCCGACCGCCCTGTGGACCAGGGCCGCGGCGACCGCGGAGTCCACGCCGCCGGACAGCCCGCAGATGACCTGGTGGTCGCCCACCTGGGCGCGGATCGCCGCGACCTGCTCGTCGACGATCGAGGCCGTCGTCCACTCGGGGGCCAGCCCGGCGAGGTCGTGCAGGAAGTGCTCGAGGATCGCCTGGCCGTGCTCGGTGTGCAGCACCTCGGGGTGGAACTGCACGCCGGCGCAGCGCGTGGCGGGGTTCTCGAAGGCTGCGATCGGGGCGCCCGCGCTCGACGCGGTCACGGTGTACCCGGCTGGGGCAGCCGACACCGAGTCGCCGTGCGACATCCAGACCGAGAGCTCGGCCGGGAGGCCCGCGAACAGGGTGCCGGGCTCGCTGACCGCCAGCGGCGTGCGACCGAACTCGCTCAGGCCCGTCTGCGCGACCTCGCCGCCGAGCGCCCTGGCCATCACCTGGAACCCGTAGCAGATGCCCGAACACGGGGACACCGGCGTCGAACAGGGCGGCATCGATCGAGGGGGCCCCCGGCGCGTAGACGCTGCTCGGCCCGCCGGACAGGATGACGGCCACGGGGTCCTTGGCCAGCATCTCGGCGACCGGCATGGTCGAGGGGACGATCTCGGAGTAGACGCGCGCCTCGCGCACGCGCCGGGCGATCAGCTGGGCGTACTGGGCACCGAAGTCGACGACGAGGACAGGCCGGGGATTGCTCACGGGCGGCAGCCTACGCGGGCCGGATCCATCGGGAGCTCAGCCCATCACCGCTGCGCACATCCCGCGGCCATCCACCCGCCCCCACCCTGGAGCCTCGCGCCGGTCCCGGTCGAAAGGGCGATCGTTGGGGAGGCCAGGAGGCAACCCCGCGCTCGGAGTTGTCGATCCCAGCCGATCCCCACGGGATCTTCCGACGCAAACGGCCGCGAGGTTCGACACCAACGCCGCCCAGGCACTGCCTGACCTGGCCATTCGACCGGATCAGGCGCGAGGTTCGGCGAGGCAGGCCCCTGAGGAGCCCGCCTACTGCGCGGGGCGGACTGAGGGGAGGCCCAGGTCGACCGGCAGGCGCAGCGCTCCGTGGGCGTGATCGGGCACGACCGGGTTCTTCGGGGCCACCGCGGCGATCCGGGTGTACCCGCGGCCCTGCTCCGGCCGCGGATCGTCCTCGCCGGCGTTCGGCCACAGCGCCATCGCCCGCTCGGCCATCGCGGTGATGGTCAGCGACGGGTTGACCCCGACGTTGGCCGTGATGGTCGAGCCGTCGACGATGTGCAGCCCGGGGTAGCCGTGGACCCGGTGGTACGGGTCGATGACGCCCTCCTCGGGCGTCAGGCCGATCACCGCACCGCCGATGAAGTGCGCGGTCATCGGGGCGTCGATGACCTCGCCCCAGTTGCCCATCGGGCGACCGCCGATGATCCGCGACAGCCGGCGCATCGCGTCGTTGGCCACCGGGATCCACGTCGGGTTCGGCGCGCCCTCACCCTGCTTGCTGCGCAGCCGGAAGCGCCCGGACCGGGTCCGCTCGCCGAACACCGTGACGGAGTTGTTCACGTTCTGCATGACCAGGGCGATGATGTCGCGCTGCGATGCGCCCTTGACCCACATCGAGGCCAGCACGTCCTTGGGGTTCCTCAGCGCCACCTTGGCCCACTGCCTGTACCGCGGGACTCCCTCCTCGCCGTCGCTCATGACGGTGCCGAGCATCAGCATCGCGTTCGAGCCCCTGCCGTAGCGGACCGGCTCGATGTGCGTCGTCGGATCCGGGAAGAACGAGGAGGTGATCGCCACTCCGTGGGTGAAGTCGCCCTCCCCGGGCGGGGTGGCATTGACCACGCCCACCAGGGACTCGGAGTTGGTCCGGGTCAGCGTGCCCAGGCGCGGGGAGATCTCCGGCAGCACGCCGTCGGCGCGCAGGCGGTGCAGCAGGCTCTGGGTGCCCCAGGTGCCGGCCGAGAAGACCACGTGCTCGGCGGTGAACGTGCGTCCGGCACCGTCCTCGTCGCGACCGTGACGCCCTTGCGCGCGGCCAGCCTGCCGCGCACCTTGCCGGTGGCCTTGGCCGCCAGCGACTCGGTGGATCGGGTGTCGACGGCCCAGCGGCCGTCGGGCAAGCCGACGCACGCTGGTCACCGTCGTCAGCGGGTGGACCTGGGCGCCGGCGCTCTCCGCCAGGCCGAGGTAGTTCTTCACGAGCGTGTTCTTGGCGTTGTGCCGGCAGCCGGTCATGCACTCGCCGCACTCGATGCAGCCGGTGCGCTCCGGCCCGACGCCGCCGAAGTACGGGTCCGCAGCCGTCACGCCCGGGGCTGTCGCCGAAGTACACGCCGACCGGGGTCTTCTTGAACGTGTGCCCGACGCCCATGTCGTCGGCGACGGCCTTGAACGCCACGTCGGCGGCGGTCATGGTCGGGTTGGTGACCACGCCGAGCATCCGCTGGGCCTGGTCGTAGAACGGCAGCAGCTCGCCCGCCCAGTCGGTGATGTGCGGCCCAGTGCGGGTCCGTGAAGTACGCCCTCACCGGGCACGTACAGGGTGTTGGCGTAGACCAGCGAGCCGCCGCCGACGCCGGCCCCGGCCAGGACGATCACGTCGTTGAGCCGGTGGATGCGCTGGATGCCGGTGCAGCCCAGCTCCGGGGCCCACAGGTAGTCCTTGACGCGCCAGGAGGTCTTGGCGAAGTCCTCGTCGGCGAAGCGTCGGCCGGCCTCGAGGACCCCGACCCGGTAGCCCTTCTCGGTCAGGCGCAGCGCGGTCACGGATCCACCGAACCCGGAGCCGATCACCAGGACGTCGTAGTCGGTGGCGGAGGTCTCGGGTCCGCTGCCCGTGGTGCCGTCGAAGTCGCCCATGGCTTCGACGATATCCCCGACCGGAGGGGCCCGCCCCACCGGGCGGGGCGCAGCGACGTGAATCCCTGGGCTCCTACTTGAATCCCACGGCCTTCAGGGCCTTGAACCCGCGGATGACGATGTCGCCCCAGTCGTCGTGCTCCATCCCGAACGGGCGTGCCCAGGCCGATCCCGCGCTGGATGGCGATGGTCTGCTCCTCGGTGAATCGGGTCAGGCCGTGGTCGCCGTTGCGCCGGCCCAGCCCGGACAGCCCCCGGCCGCCCATGGGCGCCCGGGTGGAGCCGAAGGTGGCCTCGTACGCCTCGTTGACGTTGACCGAGCCAGTGCCCAGCTGGCGGGCGATGCGCGCCCCGCGGTCGTCGTCCTCGGTGAGCACCGAGGCGTTCAGGCCGTAGGGGGAGTCGTTCGCCAGGCTGATCGCCTCCTGCTCGGACTCCACCCGCTGGACCGCCACGACCGGGCCGAACGTCTCAGCGCCGAAGCACGTCATGTCCTCGGTCACGCCGGTCAGCACGGTCGGGGCGTAGAAGAACGGACCGATCTCGGGCAGCGGATGGCCGCCGGTCAGGACGGTGGCGCCCTTGGCCACGGCGTCGTCGACTGCCGCCGTGATCCGCGCCAGCTGCTCGGCGCTGATCAGCGAGCCGTAGTCCGTGCCCCAGCCGACCGACGCGTGCATCCGCAGGGCGCCGATCCGCGCGATGAACCGCTCCATGAAGGCGTCGTAGGCACCGGCCAGCACGTAGATGCGCTCGATCCCGACGCACAGCTGGCCGGCGTTGTCGAAGCAGGCGCGGACGGCGATCTCGGCAGCCCGGCCCGGGTCGACATCGTCGAGCACGATCATCGGGTTCTTGCCGCCGAGCTCCATGGAGCAGCCGATCAGCCGCTCGCCGCACCGGCCGGCGATCTGAGCGCCCGACCGCGCTCGACCCGGTGAACATCATGTAGTCGGCGCGCTCGGTGATCTCCGGACCGAGCTCGGGGCCCTGCCCGAGCACCACCTGCATGACCCGGCGCGGGATGCCCGCGCGGTGCATGAGGTCCACGGCCCACAGCGCGGTCAGCGAGGTCTGGTGGTCGGGCTTGAGCACCACGGCGTTGCCGGCCATCAGCGCCGGGATGGCATCAGCGGCGGCCAGGAACAGCGGGTAGTTCCAGGGCGCGATGTCGCCGACCACCCCCACCGGGTGGTGCTCGACGCGACACCTTGGTGAGCAGCGGGAACAGCCCCGACCTTGCGCTGCGGAGCCCAGCAGCCGCCGGGCGTCGCGGGCGTAGTGCCGGGCGACCGTGGCACACCCCGAGGAGCTCCTTGAGCGCGTCCATCCGGGTCTTGCCGGTCTCCCACTGGATCAGGTCCAGGCCCTCGTCGCGGTGGGACAGCAGCAGGTCGTGGAACCGCAGGACGGCCCGCTTGCGATCGGCGAGCGCGGTGCGCCGCCCAGCGCACCTGCGCCGTCCCGCGCGGTGTCGAAGGCCATGTCCACGTCCTCGACCGTGGAGAACGGGATCGTCGACCAGCGGCTGGCCGTCGAACGGGGCCATCGCGGCATGCCGCTGCCGCCCCGGGGCTGACCACCGGGATGGTCAGCAGCGCCTCGACGAGGTCTGAGTCGAAGGTGCTGCGCGGGGCCGGGGAGGTCTGCGACGCTCATGACCTCAGGCTAGCGCTCGCTCGGCTCCACGCGGGCTCCGCCAGGCCGGCTCGCGGTCAGGCTCCGACGGGACGCGTCGGGCACCGCCGGCTGCTCGACCAGCAGGGCCCGCGATCTCGCGCATCGATCCGCCGCTGGTCCCAGCCCGAGGATCGGGGCGACCAGGTGCGGCGGTGTCCCGGGCCGCGGACAGGGCGCGGTCACGGGTCTGGACGGCCAGCCGGGTGCGCCGGATCAGGATGTCGCCCAAGGTGCGCGCGCCCTCGTCGCGCGCGGCGATGACCGCCTCGGCGCGGATCACCCGGCCGTCGCGGTGCAGGGGCTGGCCGAGGCCGGGTCGGCGGCGACGAGGTCCAGCACCTCCTCGGCGCGGTCACCGTGCCGGCGCAGCAGCCGCTCGAGGGCGACCGACCTCGATGCCCGCGGACCGGGCGCGGCGCACGCGGCCGGCCCACAGCTCGCGGAAGCCCTCGGCACCGACCAGGGGCACCTGGTCGGTCGAGCACGCGGCGACCTCGACCGGGCAGCTGCTCGACCACCGCGTCGACGGCGTCGGCGGCCATCACCCGGTAGGTCGTGTACTTGCCCCCGGCGATCGCCACGAACCCCGGGACGGGCCGCATCACCGCATGCTCGCGGGACAGCTGGGTGGTGTCGCCCTGCCCCGCCGACAGCAAGGGGCGCAGCCCGCAGTACACCCCGACGACGTCCTCGTGGACCAGTGGGCGGGCCAGCCAGCGGTTGGCCTGGCCGAGCAGGTAGCTCGACGTCCTCGAGCGTGACGCCGGGGGACTCGCGCGGGCCCTCGTCGTCGGTGTCGGTGGTGCCGATCAGCCAGTGCTCGCTCCACGGCAGCAGGAACAGCACGCTGTGCGGGGTGCGGGTGATCACCGCCATCGTCGAGCGGAAGCCGCTGCGCGGGACCACCAGGTGCACGCCCTTGCTGCGGCGCACGCTGTGCCCAGCGGCACGTGCCGGTGGCCATCGCGACCAGGTCGTCGGTCCAGACACCCGCCGCGGAGAGCACCACCGGGCGTGCACGACGAACTGCTCACCGGTGGCCTCGTCGCGCAGCGACCGCGCCGGTCACGCACGGGCCCCCGCCCGGGTGCGTGCGTGGTGCTCGGAGGCAGGTGCGGCAGGTGCAGGTGGCCGCATGCAGGTGCCGGTGCCCGTCGTCCGGGCCGGCAGCTCGCTGCGGACCGCGTCGGTCGGGGCAGCCGATGGCGCGTCGGGGACCCGCAGCAGGTCGACCACCCGCATCCCGGTGGTCACCGCAGCGCCCGCGGCCGCTGGCCGTGCGGGCCAGGGCCACGGTGTGCCGCGCGTCGTCGATCTGCGCGTCGTGGAAGCGCACCGCGCCCTCCATGGCGTCGACCCGCAGGCCCGGGGCCAGGCCGTGGACCGCAGCCGGCGACAGGGTGCGCGGCCGGGGCATCGTGCCGCCGTAGGCACCGATCCGCGAGAGCATGTCGTAGAGCATCACGCCGGCCCCCATGTAGGAGCGCTCGACGCCGCCACTGGCCGGCAGCAGGAACGGGCACCGGTCGGACCAGGTGCGGGGCGAGGCGGTCCAGCAGCAGGCCGCGCTCGGTCAGGGCCTCGTGCACGAGGGCGAACTCCACGCTGCTCGAGGTAGCGCAGGCCGCCGTGCGCCAGGCGCGAGGACCGGCTCGAGGTCCCGACCGCCGAGGTCCCCGGCCTCCACCAGGCCCACCGACAGCCCGCGGACGGCCGCGTCGAGCGCCGCCCCGCACCCGACCACGCCGCCGCCGACGACCAGCAGGTCCAGCGGGCTGCTCCGGCGGTGGTTCGGCGCAGGGTGGCCAGCGCGGACTCGCGCTGGGCCGGGCCGAGGTCCGGCGAGGGATCGTCGGTGTGATGCGCGTCACCGGATGCTCATGAGCCCATTCCTCCCATGCCATCGGCATTTTCGCCGTTCGAGACCATTGTGGATGACTCCCCGTCGAGTGTGGACGAGACCCCGGTCCCGTGTGCGGCGGAGGCGGACGAGGCCCTGTGGATAACCGTCGCCGCCTGTGGATGTCAGCGCCCCGGCGAGACCGTGACGTCGACGCGCTGGAACTCCTTGAGCTCGGAGTAGCCCGGAGGTGGCCATCGCCCGGCGCAGCGCGCCCGACGAGGTTCATGGTGCCGTCCGGGACCCGGCTCGGCCCGTGCATGACCTGCTCCAGGGAGCCCGACCGTGCCGGTCCAGTGCCGCTCGCCGCGGGGCAGCTCGGCGTGCACGGCCTCCATCCCCCAGTGCCAGCCCCGCCCGGGCGCCTCGGCGGCCCGGGCCAGCGGCGAGCCGACCATCACGGCATCCGCGCCGCAGGCGATCGCCTTGACGATGTCGCCGCTGCGACCCATCGCCCCGTCGGCGATGACGTGCACGTAGCGGCCACCGGACTCGTCCATGTAGTCCCGGCGCGCGGCTGCCACGTCGGCGACCGAGGTGGCCATCGGCACCCGGACCCCGAGCACGTCGGCGGTCGTGTGCGAGGCGCCCCCGCCGAACCCGACCAGCACGCCGGCCGCCCCGGCGCGCATCAGGTGCAGCGCTGCGCGGTAGGTGGCCACGCCGCCGACGATCACCGGGGCGTCGAGGGTGTAGATGAAGTCCTTGAGGTTCAGCGCGTCGTCCTCGGCGCTGACGTGCTCGGCGCGAGACCGTGGTCCCGCGGATGACGAACAGGTCGACTCCCGCCCTGGTCACGATCGGGCGCCAGCTCGGTGACCCGGTTGGGCGAGAGCGCCCCGGCCACTGCCACGCCGGCGGCGCGGATCTCGGCGATCCGCTCGGCGATCAGGTCCGGCTGGACCGGTGCGGAGTAGAGCTGCTGCATCCGGGCGTTGGCCTGCAGCTCGGGCAGCTGGCCGATCTCCTCGTAGGCCTGCGGCCGGATCCTCGTAGCGGGTCCACAGCCCCTCGAGGTTGAGCACGCCCAGGCCGCCGAGCTGGCCCATCCGGATCGCCGTCTCCGGGGAGATGATCGAGTCCATCGGCGCCCCGATGATCGGGTTGTCGAAGCGGTAGGCGTCGATCTGCCAGCCGGTGCTGACCAGCTCCGGGGCCCGGGTGCGCCGGCTCGGCGCGATGGCGATGTCGTCGAAGGACAGCGCGGCACGTCCCCGCTTGCCCAGGCCGATCTCGATGTCGTTCACGTGCTCCTCCTCGACGTCCGGCCCGCGCCTCAGCGGCCCTGGTAGTTGGGTGCCTCGACCGTCATCTGGATGTCGTGCGGGTGGGACTCCTTGAGCCCCGCGGGCGTGATCCGGATGAAGCGGCCCGCGCGCCTGCAGCTCACCGATGGTGCGCGCGCCCACGTAGAACATCGACTGGTGCAGCCCACCGACCAGCTGGTGGGCGACCGCGGACAGCGGCCCGCGGTAGGGCACCTGGCCCTCGATCCCCTCGGGCACGATCTTCTCGTCGGTGGTGACGTCGGCCTGGAAGTAGCGGTCCTTGGAGTAGGAGACCCGCCCGCGGGAGGCCATGGCCCCCAGGGATCCCATCCCGCGGTAGTGCTTGAACTGCTTGCCGTTGACGAAGACGAGGTCGCCCGGGCTCTCCTCGCAGCCCGCCAGCAGCGAGCCGAGCATGACGGTCTCCGCGCCGGCGACGAGCGCCTTGGCGATGTCGCCGGAGTACTGCAGCCCACCGTCGCCGATCACGGGCACGCCCGCGGGTCGGCAGACCCGGGCGGCCTCGAAGATCGCGGTGACCTGCGGCACGCCGACCCCCGCCACGACCCGCGTGGTGCAGATCGAGCCCGGCCCGACGCCCACCTTGACCGCGTCGGCACCGGCCTCGACCAGCGCCTGCGCACCGGCCTTCGTCGCGATGTTGCCGCCGATGACCTGCACGTGCCTCGTGGCCGGATCCGACTTGATCCGGGTCACCATGTCCAGCAGCAGCCGCGCCTGGCCGTTGGCGGTGTCGGCGACCAGGACGTCGACACCGGCCTCCACCAGCGCGGTGGCCCGCTCCCAGGCGTCGCCGTAGAAGCCGATCGCCGCACCCACCCGCAGGCGGCCCTCGGCGTCCTTGGTCGCCATCGGGTACTTCTCGGTCTTGACGAAGTCCTTGACCGTGATCAGCCCCGTGAGCCGGCCCGGCGGCGTCCACGAGGGGCAGCTTCTCGATCCGGTGCTTGGCCAGCAGTGCGGCGGCATCCTCCCGGCGGATGCCCTCCGGTCCGGTCACCAGGGGCATCGGGGTCATCACGTCGCGCACGAGGGTCGTGGCGAACCGCTCGGCGGGCAGGAAGAGCAGGTCGCGGTTGGTCACGATGCCCAGCAGGGTCCGATCGGCGTCGATGACAGGCAGTCCGGAGACCCGGTAGCGGCCGCAGAGCTCGTCGAGCTCCAGCACGGTGGCATCAGGGCTGACGGTCACCGGGTCGAGGATCATCCCGGACTCGCTGCGCTTGACCGTGTCCACCTCGGCGGCCTGATCCGCGATGGACAGGTTGCGGTGCAGGACGCCGATTCCGCCCTGGCGGGCCATGGCGATCGCCATCCGGGACTCGGTCACGGTGTCCATGGCCGCCGAGACCAGCGGGACGGCCAGGGTGATCTCGCGGGTCAGCCGCGTGGTGGTGTCGACCTCCGAGGGCACGACGTCGGAGTGGTCGGGCAGGAGCAGGACGTCGTCGTAGGTCAGGCCGGTGAACCCGAACATCTCCTCGGCTGCGGCGCGGTCGGCTGGATCGATCACGTGATGCCCCTCTCCCATTCGGGATCAGGGTATCGGCCCGGGCCAACCCGCCTGCGCCGGCGCGCAGCCGCCTCAGCTCAGCAGGCCCCAGCGGAAGCCCAGTGCGACTGCCTGGGCCCGGTCAGCAGCGCCCATCTTGCGGAACATCCGACGTGCGTGGGTCTTGACGGTGTCCTCCGAGAGGTAGAGCTCGCGCCCGATCTGGGCATTGGACTTCCCCCGCGACATGCCCTCGAGGACCTCCACCTCACGACCACTGAGCGAGGGTCCGCCCGCCATGGGGCGCACCGGGAGCGCCACGACATTCCCCGAGCGGTGCACCGGCGCCGTGGCTGCCAGGCTCAGCATCGTCGCCGCCTCCTCCCGGGAGGCGTCCTTGACCATGTAGCCGCGAGCGCCGACCGCAACGGCGGCCGCGACTCCCTCGATGTCCTCGCCCATGGTGAGCATCACGACGACCGCGCCCGGGTGGGCTGCCATCAGGCGCCGGGTGGCCTCGACACCGCCCATGCCGGGCATGCGCACGTCCATGAGCACGACGTTCGGCCGCTCGAGCGGATAGCGGGCCAGCACCTCCTCGCCCGACCCTGCCGCGCTGACGCGGTCGACACCCGGCACCGAGGCGACGGCACGCCGCACCGCCTCCCGCGCCAGGGGAGCGTCGTCGCACACAAGGACCGTGGTCATCGGGGCACCTCCTTCCCCCGTGTGTTCGACACCCCTGCCCGCGCACTTGAGGGGCGCCCGGACGCGCAGGGCTGTCCTCCCGCCGCGTCTGGGGCCTGACGAGGTCGGCGCGGAGTCCGCGTCAGCCCAGAAGTGCTCGGATGTCGCGCCGTGCCATCCACTCAGCGGCCAGCAGTGGGGGGAGCCCGGCCGCGATGCCGCGGATCACCGCGCGCGCGGCCTCGAGGCTGCGCTCGGACTCCGTCGGGGAGGACCCGGCCAGCAACGCCCCCAGGAGCCCACGACTGGGCCACACCAGGGGACGTGCGCCCAGTCCCTCAGCAAGGACGGCCGCACGGGCAAGGAGGTCCACGGCCGCGCCCTGCTGGCCGTTGGAGGTGGCGGCGACCCCGGCGAAGAGCAACGACTTGGCCACGTGCCGCGGTGCGCTGGCCGCCTCCGCCGCGTCGAGCGCGCGCTCGGCTGCAGCGCGCGCCTGCGCCGGATCCCCCGCGAGCAGGCCGACTTCGGCGCGAACCCAGTCCAACCGGATGTGGTGCCGCCACCACAGGGGCCGGTCAGCCAGCAGGAGCTCCACGCGGGTCATGGCGTCCCGAGCCGCCTCGGGCTCGCCGAGCCCGACGGCGTCGGAGGCCAATCCGAGCAGTGCCTCGCACTCGGCCTCCGGATCGCCCGCGGCGTCGAGTGCGCCCAGGTCCCAGTCGCGGCCCTCCGCATGGCGGCCCAGCTGACGCTGGATCGCCGCGACGGCGGACGCCGGCAGGGAGCGCAGCTCCGGCGGGAACGCAGGGTCGCTGGCCGCTGTGGTCAGTCCCGCCAGCGCTGGTCCGTAGTCCCCGGTCGCCGATCGGCAGACACCAAGCAGCCACGCGGCACGGGTGCGCCGGGCGACGTCCCCCTGCTCTCCGGCCAGGCCCTCGGCGCGCTCGAGCGGCACGAGACCCTGCCCGGGGACGCCGCGGAACACGGCCCGTTCCCCAGCCGCGAGAAGACCAGCGAGCTCCTCGTCGACCACGGGGCTCACCCTAGGAGGTCACAGCCCCATCGCCGTGCGCACCGCGCCGACCGCCTGCTCGAGATCGCGCACGTGCTCGACCCCGCCCGGCGTCGCGGACCACCCCGGACCTCCCAGCACCAGGGTCGTCGCCGGTCTGCGGACCGGAAGGT
Organism: uncultured Actinomycetes bacterium; assembly: GCA_963747335.1. GTDB lineage: Bacteria > Actinomycetota > Actinomycetes > S36-B12 > CAIYMF01 > Prado023. Next base: position 261,663 of record CAVVEV010000002.1, read on the forward strand.
CGGGGACGAGCGCGCCGGGCATCTGGGCCCAGAGGAACACGACCGGGGGACCGAGCCGGGTCACGGCATCGCGAAGCGCCTCGTCCGGGGTCCGGGCCCCGATCACGTGGCTGCGGATCGCCACATCGGACAGGGCAGCCTGCAGGACCATCAGGGGGAGGTCGTGCAACTCGTCGGGGGCACTGGCCAGCACCGCGGGTCGTCCGTTGCGCGGACGCTCGAGGGCCGCCGAGTGCGCAGCGAGCGCCCCGACCACCACCATCGAGAATGAGTGCTCGATCTCCACCCCACGACTGGTCTGCGCCCAGCGCTCGCCGACTGCGAACAGGACCGGGACGGATCAGCTCCTCCCAGGTTCTGATGGCGCCCCGATCCGCCAGGGAGGCGCTCACGGTGCGCTGGCAGGAATGCGAGTCCAGCGACATCGCCGCACGGGCCAGGCCTCGAGCCGATCTCGGGCTGCGCGGCATGGGCAGCACACGCCCGCCACCGGAGGAGGCGGAGGCCAGTTCCCCGAGTGGCTCGTCTCTGGGGCCACCCGTGTCCGCGGTGTCGGCTGCGGCCTGCGCACCCGCGGAGCCACCCGAGACCAACAACGCCGCGAACGGATTGGCCGAGTCGACCTCCTCGGGCCCGATCTGGGTGAGGATGGCGGCACGAGCGGCCTCGGCGGGGGGCACCCCCTCCTGGACCAGGCGGTGCATGACCCCGAGCCGCGCCAGGTCGATCGGCCCGTAGCGCCGGTGCCCACCCGGGGTGTGCAGGCTGGGGGCAAGTCCGTAGCGGCGCTCCCAGCTGCGCAGCGTGCCGGGGGCCACGCCGAGGCCGCGCGCCGCGCCCGCGACGCTCAGCGCCACCTCCGGTTGGGAGGTGCGGTCCTCCCCCCCGGTCGGGACATCGTCAGCCTCGACGGCGGCCACCTCCGCGGGCGGATGTGGGCCGGGAGTCCGAGCTCGGGAGGTTGGCACGTCGACATTGTGCAAGACCTTTGCAAACTTCGCCTCCGGACACGAGCGACGGCTCCGGCCCGCGGGAACATGGGGACCAGCCCCGGCGTTGTCCTCAGTACCGGAACCCGCCGGGAAATTGCTCGCCAGAAGGCTTGCACAGGATTCGCACAAGTTCTAGGATGGAGAGACAACGACGGTGAGAGGACCAGCCATGGCAGATGTCTCGAGACTCCCTGGACCGAATGCGGACTTCTGGGACTGGCAGATGCACGCAGCCTGTCGCGGCGTCGACTCCGAGATGTTCTTCCATCCCGAGGGGGAGCGTGGAGGGGCCAAGGAGGCGCGCGAGCGCGAGGCCAAGGCGCTGTGCGCGAGCTGCCCGGTCCTCATGCAGTGCCGCGCCCACGCCCTGAAGGTGCGCGAGCCGTTCGGAGTGTGGGGCGGGCTCACCGAGTCGGAGCGCGCCGTGATCTACCAGCAGCAGGCCCGCTCCGGGCGAGCGCGCGACCGCCTGAGCGACCCCGCCCGCGGCGGTCAGCACGATCATCGGGCGCGGCTGCCCGCAGACTCCTGCCTCATCGACAGTTCGGCCCCGTCCTGACCAGTTCGCCTGGTCGGGACGGGGCCGAATCGTTGTGGTGGTCCGGATCAGTGCGTGTGCCCACCGGGTCCGTGGCTGTGGCCGTGCCCGTGGCTGTGGCCCTCATCCTCGGTCACTTCGGGCTTCTCGACGATCAGGACGTCGGTCGTGAGCAGCATCCCCGCGATGGACACCGCGTTCTCCAGAGCGGAGCGGGTGACCTTGACCGGATCGATGATCCCGGCAGCGACGAGGTCGACGTACTCCCCGGTGGCTGCGTTCAGGCCCATGCCGGCACCGTGCTCGCGCACCTTGGAGACCACCACGTAACCCTGCTCGCCGGCGTTCTCGGCGATCCAGCGCAGCGGCTCGTCGAGCGCCTTGCGCACCACGTTGACCCCGATCAGCTCGTCGCCGGAGCGCCCAAGTCCATCGGAGAGCGCAGAGGCCGCGTGCACGAGGGCGGCACCACCTCCGGCGACGATCCCCTCCTCGATGGCCGCACGCGTGGCTGAGACGGCATCCTCGATGCGGTGCTTCTTCTCCTTGAGCTCCACCTCGGTGTGCGCACCGACCTTGATGACCGACACGCCACCGGCCAGCTTGGCCAGCCGCTCCTGGAGCTTCTCGCGGTCCCAGTCGGAGTCGGACTCCTCGATCTCGCGGCGGATCTGCGCCACCCGGTCGGACACGGCAGTGGCGTCGCCGCCGCCGTCCACGATCGTGGTGTCGTCCTTGGTGATCACCACGCGCCGAGCCGAGCCGAGCACCTCGAGGCCGACCTGGTCGAGCTTCAGCCCGACCTCGGCGGCAACGACCTGGGCGCCGGTGAGGATCGCGATATCAGCCAGGATCGCCTTGCGCCGGTCACCGAAGGCCGGGGCCTTGACAGCCGCGGAGTTGAACGTGCCGCGGATCTTGTTCACGACCAGGGTGCTCAGGGCCTCGCCCTCGACATCCTCGGCGATGATCAGCAGGGGCTTGGATGCTGCCATGACCTTCTCGAGCAGGGGCAGGATCTCGGCGATCGCGCCGATCTTGCCCTGAACGAGCAGGATCAGGCAGTCCTCGAGGACGGCCTCCATGCGCTCGGGGTCGGTGACGAAGTACGGCGACAGGTAGCCCTTGTCGAACTGCATGCCCTCGGTGAACTCCATCTCCAGCGAGGTGGTGGAGGACTCCTCGACGGAGATGACGCCGTCCTTGCCGACACGGTCGAAGGCGTCGGCGATGAGCCCACCGATCACGGCGTCCTGCGAGGAGATGGTCGCCACCTGGGCGATCTCGTCGCGACCCTCGACCTCGCGGGCCATCCCGGCCAGCGCCTCTGTCACGGCATCGACGGCAGCGGCCATCCCGCGCTTGACCAGCACCGGGGCGGCACCGGCCGTGACGACCTTCAGGCCCTCGCGGACCAGCGCCTGGGCCAGCACCGTCGCGGTGGTGGTCCCATCGCCGGCGATGTCATTGGTCTTGGTGGCGACCTCCTTGGCCAGCTGTGCGCCGAGGTTCTCGTACGGGTCCTCGAGCTCGATCTCGCGCGCGATCGTCACGCCATCGTTGGTGATGGTCGGCGCGCCCCACTTCTTGTCGATGACGACGTTGCGCCCCTTGGGCCCAAGGGTCACCTTCACGGTGTCCGCCAGGGCATTGACACCGCGCTCGAGGCTGCGGCGGGCGCCCTCGTCGAAGTCCAGGATCTTGGCCATATGTGCTTCTCTGCTCTTTTCGTCTCAGTGCGATGCGTCGAGCCCCGGCCCCGACGTTCCGGAACCGGGGCTCGACGCGATGGGGGTGTCGGCTACTTCTCGACGACCGCGAGGACGTCGCGGGCCGACAGGAGCAGGTACTCCTCGCCGTTGTACTTGATCTCGGTGCCGCCGTACTTCGAGTAGATGACGACGTCATCGACCTTCACGTCCAGCGGGATGCGGCTCGTGCCGGCATCGTCGAAACGGCCCGGGCCGACAGCCAGGACCTTGCCCTCCTGGGGCTTCTCCTTGGCGGTGTCCGGGATGACAAGACCCGACGCGGTGGTCTGCTCGGCGTCGAGGGGCTGAACGAGGATGCGGTCCTCGAGTGGCTTGATCTGTGCCACGGTGTGACCTCCCTAGAGGGGGTTCGCAGGAACGGATGTGTGCTGCGGGCCGGTGCGTTCCGTCGTCGCGGTGCCGGGACGACCTGCGTCGCTGCTGGCACTCTCTTTGGCTGAGTGCCAGACGGAACCCTAACACCATTTGGCACTCGGTGCACACGAGTGCCAACTCAGGGGCGACCCACTGGCCTCAGGAGCAGCGGGTGACCCACGCGCTGCTCCGGCCCGACCAGTCGATCGCACGAACCCGGACACACGCGCCGGCCCCTGCCCCCGGCGCCGACCACTCCCGCGCCGTCCCGGGCAGGCGTTGGACCGCCGACCACCTTCCCCGTCCCCCCGACGCCGTCCGTGACGCACTGCGGACCTCCACCACCCGGACCCCGCCGCGATCCGTGGCCCGGAACGTCAGCCGCGCGCCCGGGTTCCCGGGACGCAGGCGGACATCACGGATTCGGGGCTTGGCACGGTCCCGCACGGCGATCCGCAGCGACGGCGACGCCACGGCGGCGAACTCCGCGGACCCCGCATAGTCGGCAACAACCTGTTGGCGACCGCCGTAGAGCCGCGTGGTCACGAGCACTGCCCGCCCGGATGCGATCGGGGCCCGGCCCAGCACATGGCCCGAGTCCCGGAAGGTGACCCATCCCGTCGCGCTGGCTGGGGACACCGTGGCCGAGAGCCTGACCCGACCACCGACGCGCGCGGACGCGGGCCGCGAACTCAGCGCGAGAGCTGGCACCACACGGGCCGCGGCCACGGGGCCGGCCACCGGCTGGTCGCCGGGGGCGGGCTGGCTCGCAGCGGGGGGCGTCCCCGTCGGACTGCCGGTCGTCTGCGGATCGACCGTCGGTTCCGGATCCGGGGTCGGATCCGGGGTCGGGTCGGGGGTGGGATCGGGGTGGGGCACTGGGTCTGGACGGGTGTCCCCGGGGCTACGCCCGCCAGCTCGATGTCGCGATCCCCGACGATCGAGCCGCCCACGGCGAAGCACGCACTCGAGACCCAGTCGGCCACTCCCGGTGAGTACATGTCACTGCCACCACGGGGTCGGGCCAGCACCCGGTACTCGCCGGCGGGCAGTCCGAGGACCTGGTATCCCCCCGAGGCGTCGGAGACGTCGTACCAGCGGCCGGCGGTCTCTGCGGCTGCCGGGATGACGGCGACATCGGCCAGGGCCTCCGGTGCGCCTGAGCGCAGCACCCTGCCTGAGATACCACCGGTCGCCGGCGGCGGAAGGACTCCATTCATGTCCAGCAGTCCCGCGCCGCAGGTCGCAGTCGTGCAGTCCCGGACCGTCCCGGTGGGGAAGGCCCGGGCGGCTCCAGCCAACCGGGCCAGCGCCTGCGCAGCGGAGTCCCGGTACGCCGAGCGCACGAGGCCCAGAGCGCCGGCGACATGCGGTGCAGCCATCGAGGTGCCCGACTTCAGGGCATACCCGGCACCGAGGGGAACGGTCGTGCCGGTGTCGACCGTCGAGAGGATCGCATCCGCTCCTGAGCCACCCGGGGCGGTGATCGCGACCCCGGGCCCGTAGTTCGAGTACGACGCGCGAGAACCGTCGCGCCCGGAGGCCGCGACCGCGGTCACGCCTGTGCAGTTCGCCGGGAAGGTGCCCGAGACGGGCCCGAGGAGTTGCCCGCTGCAGCCACCACGTTGATCCCCTTGGCCACCGCCGCATCGACCGCGGCCTGGAAGTCTGCTGGGCAGGTCCCTGGGGCCCCGAGCGACAGGTTGATGATGTCGGCCGGCGTCGCAGTTGTCGCTGGTGATCCCGGCGACGGGAACCCCGGCCGCCCAGTTGACGGCTGCGATCAGGTCGGCGAGGTCCCCGCCGCACTTGGCCAGCGCCCGGACGGGCTGGATCCGAACCCCGGGCGCCACCCCCGCGACACCGGAGTCCCCGGCCTGCGCTGCGATGATCCCCGCCACGTGACTGCCGTGCCAGCTGCTGGTGGCGACGCCGCAGTTCGCGAAAGCAGGGTCCTGCTGATCCGTCGCGTCGACCCAGTCACCGGGATCACTCGGATTGGGATCCCTGCCGTCGCCGTCGTTGGAGTAGCGCTGGTCATCGACGAGGTCGTAGCCAGCGACCACGGCCGGCTGGAGGTCCGGATGCGCCACGATCCCGGTGTCGACGACCGCCACCACGACATCCGCGGACCCCTGCTGTGTCCGCCATGCCGTGGGCGCGCGCAGCGACCACCCCCCGAAGGGAGTCACGGAGTCCCACAGGTTCCACTGCTCGGCGAAGCGGGGATCGCCCGGGTCGACCGGGGCCACCTCCAGCGGCGCGATCCGGCTGTTCGGCGAGGCCGACACGAATGCCGGGCCCGCCGCGACCTCGGCTGCCAGCGCGGTCGGGTCCTGCGCCGGTTCCTCCTGCCAGGTGATCTCGTAGGTCCCGGCCCCGAGTGGGGTGACCGACTCCACCTCAACCCCGGACACGGCCTCCAGCTCGGTGCGCGGCCCCGAGCCGAGGGTGGACCCCGTCGTGGTCACCACGAGCGAGTACGGGTCGGCGGGCGCAGACGCGGCTGCGCCCGGATCGGATTCCGGCAGGACTCTGGGCACGGAGGCGTGGGACGGCGTAGGGATCAGGAGCACGCACGACAGCACGGCGAGGGACGGCACGGGCCGCCACCGAGCGCGCATGCTGCCTCCGAGTGGGTGAACCGGATGAGGTTCCTGATACCGAGAGTAGTTGCCGCAGCGGCCACAGGACACCCCCGCTCATCCGTGCGGGTGACAATGCGGGGGTGGACGCCGCGACCAGCCAAGCCCTGCTGACGCCCGAGGGGCGAGCCCTCGTGGAGTCCCTGACGCCCTATGACCGGGCCACTGCCATGGCCATGCTCAGCCGGGCGCGGACCGATCCGCGCTGGCTGGACCGCCCCGACGTTGTTGCCGCGGCAGCCACCCAGGCACGCCTGCGCACCCGGGCGACGGCTCGCTTCCCCGGGCCCGCTCGCTGGTGGACCCCGGACGGGCTCGAGCAGGCAACCAGGCCGGTGGTCGCCGTCCGGCACGCGCAGCGGTTCGTGCGTTCGGGCGTGCGACAGGTCGCCGACCTCGGGTGCGGCGTCGGCAGCGACGCCCTGGCGATGGCGGCCGCGGGCCTGGGTGTGACGGCCGTCGACCTCGATCCCGAGGCCCTGTGGGCACTGTCCTCGACGGCCGCGGACCTCGGCCTGGAGATCACGACGTCGCGCGGCGACGTGCGCACGATGCCGGCACCGTGGAACGACCCGACGGGCGCCGCGGACCTGGGGTGCTTCGTGGATCCTGCGCGCCGCAGCGGGGGGAGTCGCACGCTGGCTCCGGAGTCGTGGTCACCGCCGTGGTCCTGGGTGCGCTCGCTGCCCGGTCGGGTCCCGGCCACGGGCGCGAAGGTGGCGCCCGGCATCGACCACGCGGCCCTCCCCCCGGACACGCAGGCCGAGTGGATCAGCATCGACGGCGACCTTGTCGAGGCCGGCGTCTGGTGGGGCCCGTTGCGCAGCAGCGCAGCAGGACGGGTGGCCACCGTCCTGCGCACCGCTCCCGGCGAGGACTGGACCCACCCCGAGCAGCCCACGCAGGAGTCCCTCGACGACGTCGACGGCATTCCCGGGGCCCCGCTCGGCCCCGTGGGCGGATGGCTCGTCGAGCCCGATCCGGCGGTGATCCGCGCAGGGCTGGTGTCGGTGCTGGCCGCCCGCATGGACGGGCACCTGCTCGACCCCCGGATCGCCTACATCGCCGCCGATTCCCTGCCCCGGGTGGGGATCCTCGGCGCGGCATTCGCCGTCGTCGACCAGGTGCCGTTCGGGCGCAAGCCCCTGCGCGCCTGGCTGCGCAGCCACGGATACGGCGACGTCATCGTCAAGAAGCGCGGGGTCAACGTCGTTCCCGAGGAGCTGCGCGCGGCCCTGCGCCTCGGCGGGGACGGTCCGACCGCGATCCTCGTGCTCACCCGGACCGACGCCGGCCCCTTGGCGCTGGTGGTCGAGCGCGGCCCGTCAGGCGCGCAGCCCCAGGAGTCCGACCCCGTCGGCTGCGAGGAACCCGCTGTACAGCCCGGGCCACCCCGCTGAGACGCCCGGATCGGGCGGGCCGACGGACGCGGTGGTGCCGGACCGGTCGTCCGCAGCGCCCTCGGGCATGGTCGTCCTCTGGCGCGCCAGGCTCACGGTGAACTCGGCCCGCTCTCCTCGAGAGAGGTCGAGTCGACCGGGGCCGTCGAGCCCGGAGCTGTCCACGATCTCCACGGGCAGGTAGTCCCCGTTCTCGCTGCCGGGGTAGAGGACCAGCGCGTACTGCCCCGGCGGGACCGGTCCGATGACGATCTCCGAGGCGGGCGCGCGCGCCGGGATCGCCGGGTCGGAGCCCGGCGGGCCCGGGGTGACGAGCGGGTCGTTGCCCCCGCTGGTGGGTGCCGGCTCCAGCGTCTGCCCGGGCGGATCCTCGACCCCCCGCGAGAGGTAGGAGTGCAGCGGGTTGCCGACATCCCCGAGATCGACCGACACCCCGCGGATCGGCTCGCCCGTCTGCGCGTCGAGGATCCGGCCGACAACGAGCGCCCCCTGGGTGAGGGCGAAATCCACTCCGCTGAGCACCTGGCCCCCGGCGAGGTCGACGCTGGTGTCACCGGACTGCCCGGGTGCGGAGTACCACTCACCCAGAAGGCCGACATCGGGGGCTTCGGCGTAGGCGCGCAGTCCGGGCCCGGGAGGTACACCGTTGATCCGGTACGCCCCGGAGTCGTCGGCGCGCGCGAGCATGGGGCACAGCGCCGGACATCCCACGAGGGTCACGGATGCGCCCGGAGCGGCGGCGCCCTGGTCATCGCGGACGAATCCGCTGACCTGGCCGCCCTCCCGCAGCCTGATGACGAGCCCCGAGGTCCCCGGCTCGTACCCGATCGGCCGCCCCCTGGAAGCCGGCACCGTCGTACCACTGGCCCAGGTGGTTGCTCCCCTCGCCTGCGCGCACCTGCAGGGCCACTCGGACGGGAGGCAGCCCGTCGATCACGAACTGCCCGGGTCCCAGGGAGAGGCCAGCCGAGCCGACGGGCTCCCACCCGGGAGGGGCATCCACGTGGGCCACGACCCGGGATCCGGGGATGGGGGCCCCGGTGTCCGCATCGACCACGCGACCGGAGATCGAACCACCGGTCGCAAGGTTCACGTCGGCCGTCGAGCCGGATGGGGCCACGCGCAGCGTCCCCGCCGCGGCGAAGGAGTAGGCCTCCGGCCAGTAGGTGCTGGCCAGCCCGCTGAGCGAGGGCGCGCGCACCTGGATCTTGACCTGGACCGCGTCGACCTCGATGAACTCGTAGCGCCCGTCCTGATCGGTCGTGGTCTGCGCAGGCCGACCTGCCCAGTCCCCTGCCGGGCTCACCGGCATCAGCGTCACCCAGGCATTGGCAACAGGGGCACCACCGGACCGAACCGTCCCGGACACCGATCCGACCTGATCCGCCGACGCCGGGGCCGGCGCGCCAGTGAGCCACCCAGCGGCCAGGAGGCAGCCCAGCAGTGCCGATCGCAGGCGAGCAGAGGGCTCGCGCTGACCTCGCATCCGCACCCCCTCTCAGCTCGCCTCCATACTGCGTCGGGCTGGGCGACCCGGCAAGAGGTCGCGCGCGGGCCCCTGCCGAGGTGGTCCCCTGCCTCAGTCCCTGCACTCGCGTGCGATCGGCTCGATCGCCGCCGCAAGGTCGGCCACCGTCGCGCCCGGGTCGTCCAGGACCGCGACGATCTGCCGCGCGACGGCCACCGACCCGTCGGGTCGGTCCCGCGGGGAGGGCGAGGCCAGCATGTCCGCCAGGTGCGCTGCACGTGATCGCAGGACCGCTTGATCGCCCAGGGACGACAGGTCCAGGGCGTCGCGGAGGTCGGTCACCGCGCCGCAGATCCGCCCCGTGGTGGCCGCTGGAGCTGGGGCAGCCCCCTCCCAGCCCACCAGCAGGATCGACCCCGCAGCGGCCACGGTGAGCAGCGCCGCACCGATCGCGGGGCGGTTCACCGGGAAGTGGTCTCCGTGCCGGGCTCCACGGCCAGGAAACCGTCCTCGACCGCTGCACGCCGCATGTCGGACTTCGTGTGGACGTCCCGGTGGGCCTGGGCGTACTTCGCGCGCACCCGGTCGAGGTACTCCTTGGCTGTGGCCGGGCTCACGTTCATCCGTCGTGCGACGGAGTCGAGCTTCAGGCCGGACGCGTACAGGCGCAGGGCGGAGAGCTCCTGGATGCTCAGGTTCGGCACGTCCTGGGGGGACTCGGCCAGGATGGAGGCCATCTCCGGGGTGAGGAAGCCCTCGCCGGAGGCGACTGCCTCGATGGCATCGAGCAGGGCCGCAGGATCCTCCCTCTTGGACATGTAGCCCAGCGCACCGGCGGCCAACCCCTGCCGAACGATCCGGGGGCTGCCCAGGGCGCTGACGATCAGCACCCGGCAGCCTGCCTCCTGGAACCCGGCGACCAGCGCAGGAAGGGGCGGGGCCTCCGCCCCCAGGTCGAGGTCCAGCAGGACCACGTCGCTCGCCGCGGCCGCAGCCAGGGCCTGCTCGACCTCGGCACCGGCATAGGCCACCTCGATGTGCGGCCCCCGGGCTTGCAGCCAGGACATCAACGCCTGATGGAACAGGGCATGGTCGTCGAGGATGACAACCCGGATCACTCCACCCATGGCAGGAATCTAGCGTGAACCGGCTACCGACTGTGGGACGGGTTGGCGCCAGGCCCATTCCAGGGTGATGCCCTCAGGATCCACGTCCCGCCAGGCGCCCCCGGCGAACCGGTCGACCCGGCTGGTCAGGGCGGGTCCCGCGCCGACGACAGCGGGGCCAGCGGCTGCGAGCATGATCGACGGGCTCGGATCCGACCAGGCCGACAGGGTGACAGATGCTCCCGGGGCCTGGGTGCACAGCATGTCGATGACCCCCCCGATCTCGCCGACCGTGCTGCCCGGGACCTCCAGATCCGCGAGCGAGCCGCGCAGCAGAACCCGGCACGAATGCGCATGCAGAAGGCGCAACCAGATCCTGGCCGGCCGGCGCAGCGCCAACGGCGCCCGTCCCACGGCGAGCAGGGCCCGGAGGAACTCGGCCTCGGAGCCACACGCGGTCCGCGTGGCCTGCGCCCGGGGGTCCCGCCGGCCCTGGGCGATGTCGTCGAGCAGACCCTGGGCAGAGGCCAGCGTGTCCGCGACCCAGGCCTCCTCCTCGGCCCTCAGGGACAGCTGGGTCCCGATGCGGACCTGCGCCTCCTGGGCCTCGTCACGCGCCACGGCCAGTTCGGTGCTCAACCGGTCGATGCGCTCGACGAAGAGCCACGAGGCACCCAGGACGGCCACCACGTAGACCCCGGCCTCCGCCGTGTCCGGCCCACACAGGGCCCATCGATCCGACCACGCGAGGGCAGCCCCGAGGTGCGCGGCGCCGACCGTGGTCACGATCGCCGCCAGGACACCCGGGCGCGGAGCGAGCAGCAGGATCACCGCCATCATGGGCGCGCGGGCATCGAGCATGACCCCCTCGCCCAGCAGGGACGCGCAGTACGGGTCGGCGAGGAGGGCCACGGCACCGACCAGGAAGTACGTGGCGCAGGCGGCCAGCACCTGGCTGGCCCCGATCCGGTGCCCGTTGCGCGCCCGCTCCGTGGCGACGGCCGCCACGATCACCGGGGCCACTGCCCCGATCAGTGCCAGCCATGGACGCGAGTACGCCGGCCACCCGAGGACGATCAGGGCGCAGGCGGTCCCCGCGAGGAACGTGGCAACCATGAGGACGATGCGCGCCGTTCCCGCAAGGAGATCAGATCCCAGCTCCGGCCCCACCGAGGGCTTGCGACGCCACTCGAGCAGGACGACGGTCCCGCGGCCCTCAGGTCCTGGACCGGTCAGGGCCTCGCCCCCGACCGACTCCATCCGCTCACGGATCGAGCGGGCCACCCCGAACCCGTCGGCGGCGCCCTCGGCGCCGACACCCTCGTCCGCGACGAACAGCTGCACCCCACCGGGGTCATGACGCACGAGCAGTGTCGCCCGCGGGACCCCGGCGTGCTTGGCCACGTTGGTCAGGGCCTCGGTGCCCGCACGGGCAAGGGCGGCCAGGACGGGTGCGGGCACGCAGCGACGCTCGGCGCAGGGCTGCGGACCCTCCGCCGGATCGATCACCAGGGCGGACTCGAGGTCGAGCCCCAGCCTGCGTGCGTGGGACTCCAGCCGTTCGACGACATCCGACAGGTCCAAGAGGTCGGCCTGCTGGCGCCACAGGGACAGCTGGTCACGGTCGGAGCGGCACCGCGCCGCAACGACCTCGGGGTCGAGGTGGTCGCCATGGGCGCTGATGGTCTCCAGCGTGTTCAGGGCGGTGTCGTGCAGCGAGCGCTCCACCTCGGCCGCCACGTGGGCCGCCTCCCGGACCGCCTGCTCCCGGACCAGCACCTCGTAGCGCAGGTCCAGGTTGCGCTGCAGCCCGCGGGCCGCCCGGCCCAGGGCCCAGAGCGCGAGGGCGATGGAGAACCCTGCGGCGACCAGGGCGATCGCCGGCACGGCGCTGGCCAGGGACGTCCGCAGGAGCTCATCACCGTCCCCCACGACTTCATCGAGGGGAACGACCAGCACCAGGACGCCCAGCACGATCGCGGCGGCACCACCAGCCAGGGGGCCCGCCCAGGCCGTGATCGAGGCGGCGAGGAGGCCTGCGGTCAGCAGCTCGGCGGGCCACGGGCCGGGCGTTCCGGCCACGACACGCAGCAGCACCAGGGAGGTCAGGCACCCGGCGGCCGTGATGACGCCCAGCCACCCGGGCGGGGGCTGGTCGGAGCCATCCGGCCGCTTCCCGCGCAGGATCCCCATGCCCAGGCTGAAGGTGGCCCAGACCAGGCAGATGAGCCCCGACACGACCCCGACTGCAAGGACCCCACCGGGCGGGCGCAGGACGGAGGTGACCGCCTGCCCCAGCAGGAGCAGGATGATCAGCCAGTGGATGAGGTAGGCCACGCCGTCGGCTGCGACCGACGACAGGGTGCGCTCCGGTGGGCCCACCGGAGCCGGCGTCGAGGGGTGCGCCTGGGTCGCGGTCACACCTGCACCACGTCCACGGGAAGCGAGGAGTCCGCACCCAGGTCCAGCCGGGATGCAGGCAGCCCTCGGGCGGCCACCTGGGCACCCAGTGCCGCCACCATCGCGCCGTTGTCCGTGCACAGCGCGGGCCGCGGGATCCGCAGCCGGATGCCCGCCGACTCGCAGCGCGCGGCCGCCAGGGCGCGCAGCCGCGAGTTGGCGGCCACCCCCCCACCGATCTGCAGGTCGGTGACCCCATGCTCCCGGCAGGCGTCGATCGCCTTGCGGGTCAGCACGTCGACCACGGCCTCCTGGAAGGCGGCGGCGACGTCGGCAACCGGCACCGGATCGCCCTGCGCCTCCCTGGCCTCGACCCAGCGCGCGACCGCCGTCTTGAGCCCGGAGAAGGAGAAGTCGAACCGGTGGCGGGCCATGTCCTTGCTGGCCGTCAGGCCCCGAGGGAAGGTCACGAACGCCCGGTCGCCACCGGCCGCGACCCGGTCGATGTGGGGTCCCCCGGGGAAGGGCAGTCCGAGGACCCGGGCGACCTTGTCGAAGGCCTCCCCGGCGGCGTCGTCGATCGTGGCGCCCAACGGGCGCACGTCGCTGGTCACATCCGGGACCAGCAGCAGCGAGGAATGGCCGCCGGAGACGAGCAGCGCCAGGGTCGGCTCGGCCAGGGGACCGTGCTCGAGGACGTCGACCGCGACGTGGGCAGCCAGGTGGTTCACCCCGTGGAGGGGGACGCCCAACGACAGCGACAGCGCCTTGGCTGCGGAGACGCCGACCAGCAGAGCACCTGCAAGGCCGGGCCCGGCGGTCACCGCCACGGCGTCGATGTCAGCCAGCCGCACTCCGGCGCGTCGGCAGGCAGCATCCAGCGTGGGCACCATCGCCTCGAGATGTGCGCGGCTGGCCACCTCGGGCACCACGCCCCCGAACCGGGCATGCTCCTCGACGCTGGAGGCCACGACATCGGCGAGCAGCGTCATCCCACGGACGATCCCGACACCGGTCTCGTCGCACGAGGTCTCGATGCCCAGCACCAGCGGCTCGTCGGCCATCACGTCCCGCCCTCCACCTGTCCGGACATCCCGGCATCGTCGGGGGCGCTCGACAGTCGACAGGACATCAGCAGGGCATCGCAGCCACGACCGTAGTAGTCGCGCCGGCGCCCATCGGCGGCGAAGCCCCATGCCTGGTACAGGCCGATGGCCGCGGCGTTGTCGGCGCGCACCTCGAGGTGCACGACGCCTGCGCCCCGGTCACGGGCCACGTCGATCAGCGCACCCAGGAGGATCCGCCCGGTCCCCCGACCCTGTTCCTCGACGGCGACGGCGACGGTCTGGACATCGGCCTCGGGAGCGACCACGAACACCCCCGCGTACCCGACGATCCGCAGGCCCCGGCGGGCCACCACGTACCAGCGTGACTCGGGGACACGCGCCAGCTCGGACCAGAACTGCCCAGCAGTCCAGGGGCTGTCGGCGAACAGCCGGCGTTCGAGGGCCTGCACCTGGTCGAGGTCCCACCAGCGCATGCGGTCCACGACGAGATCCCCGGATGTGGCGCCCACAGCCGTGGAGTCGACTCCGACCGCGCTCATGAGGGGGTCACCCGCTTGCGCCCGGCGCTCACCGTGGCGTCCGGACGGCGCAGGTACAGCGGGGTCAGGTCGGCCGGCACGCCGGCACGAACGAGATCGCCCGCTATCCGGGCCAGGGTGGCAGGGTCCGGATGCAGGGGCGCTCGATGCCCGACGAGTGCGTCGGCATACTTCGCCGCGCCGGCGCCGACCGCGGGCACCGACCGGTCGGGGATGTCCGCGGCAGGCCCGACGTGCGGACCGTCGACACGGATCCCGGCAGGGTCGTACCTGGCCCAGTAGACCTCGCGCCTGCGCGCGTCGGTGGCCACGAGGAACGGGCCCAGCAGCCCGGCGGCGCGGGCTTGTGCCGCGAGGACGTCCAGCGTGCAGACGCCCTGGACGGGGATCCCCAGCGCCCATCCCATGACGGCGGCGTGAACGAGCCCGACCCGCAGGCCGGTGAACGGTCCCGGCCCGCGACCGACACCGATCGCGGCGAGGTCCCGGGGCGCCACCCCCGCCATCTCCAGGGCCTGGGCCACCAGCGGCGCGAGCTGCTCTCCGTGGGAGGCGGGACCGAGGAAGCCCGCCCTGCCCAGGACGGCGTCAGCGGCGACATCGACCACGGCAGCGCCGACCGCCTCCGTGGCGGTGTCCAGGGCGAGGATGAGCACGGCAGTCAACCTATGCCTGGTCCAGGCGCAGGCCCACCCACCGCGGGCCCACTCCCCGCACGAGGACGCTGCGCACCCCTCCGGAGGGGTCCTCCGGGTCCACGGGCGACCCGATCTCCCGGCGGATCAGGACCTCCAACCGGTCAACGGCCAGGCCCTCGACCTTGCCCGCACCCCACTCCACCACTGTCACGGCACGCTCGAGGTCCGCATCGAGGTCGAGATCCTCGACCTCGACCGAGCCGTGGAGCCGATAGGCATCGACATGCACGAGCCAGGGACCCGGTCCCGGGTGGCTCCGCGCGATCACGAAGGTCGGGCTGGTGACCGACCCGCGCACGGACATCGCCGCACCGATGCCCTGGGTGAACGTGGTCTTCCCGGCGCCGAGCGGGCCGTCGAGGATGAGGACGTCGCCCGCAACCAGGTGGCCGACGAGGTCGGCCCCGAGTGCCCGCATGTCGTCGGCATCAAGGGCCGTGGCGCACCACGCCTCACCGTCGCGGCGCCACCTGGTCACTGATGGCTTCCCGCGTCCGCGCCGGCGCCTGCTGGGTCTGCGTCACCGGCGGCCTCGGCGACCAGCTCCTCGCGGACGCGAGCCACCAGGCGACGGAGCTGGTGGTTCACCTGCGGGTAGTGCTCGAGGATCATCATGTGCCCGGAGTCCGCCATGATCTCCAGCTCGGAGCGGGGCAGCCGGCGGGCCATGTCCAGGGAGTGCTCGGCAGGAGTCATCCGATCGCCCTGCCCCACCATCACCAGCGACGGAACCACCGCCAGGGTGTGCAGCGCTGCCTGGCGCTGATGGCGCTGCAGTGTCGGGAGGAACTCCGCGACGACGTCGATCGAGGTCTCGCCGAGCATCCGGTGGGTGAAGTCGGCCACGGCCGGTGACGCCGTGGACCCGAACGAGTAGAGCCGGGTGAACAACAGGCTCAGGTCGTTCACACGCGAGCGGCCCATCTCCACCAGGTCGGCGTTGCGGACCAGCAGCGCGGCCGTCACCGGGAGCAGTCGGTGCAGGGGGCGCGCAGCGATCGTCGGCAGCCCGAGGGAGACATCACGCAGGCCGCCGGGCGAGGTCGAGAGCAGCGCCACACCGCGGATGCGGGTCCCGAACAGCTCCGGGTGGTCCAGGGCCAGCTGCATGATGGTCATGCCGCCCATGGAGTGGCCCACCAGCACGATGGGGCCGGTGGGGACCACCTGGTCGAGGACGGCCTTGAGGTCCAGGGCGAGCTGCTCGATGGTGTTGGTCTCGGCGACCGACCGACCCGAGCGGCCGTGGCTGCGCTGGTCCCAGAACACGAGGTCCCCGAGCGCCCGCAGGTCGCGACGCTGGTAGTGCCAGCAGTCCTCGTTCAGGGCGTACCCGTGGCAGAACACGATCGTCAGGTTCTCCGGGTTCTCCCGGGTGCACTCCTCGACCTCGGCGTGCAGCGTGCCGCCGAGGGAGTCGAGGACGGCCACGGCAGTCCCGCGCAGGTGGCCGAAGGGCTCGTCGCCCTCCCGATCCGCGCGACCGGCCTTGGCCACGACGGCCCGCTCGGCCACCACGCCGGCGGCGGCACCCACCGCCAGCAGCCCGGCAGCCACCCCGACGGCACCGGCCACCTTGCCGAAGTTCGGCTGGTTCACGTCCCCACCCCCCGCATCGTGCGCTCGATCCGCGGACCGAGGCGGGTGATGATCTCGTAACCGATGGTGCCCGCGGCCGCGGCCCAGTCCTCGGCCGTGGGCTCACCGCGCACGGCGCTCCCGAACAGCACCACCTCGTCACCGGGCTCGGCCGGGTCGTCGCCGAGGTCGAGCACGAACTGGTCCATGCACACCCGCCCCGCGATCGTGCGCCGCTTGCCGGCTGCGAGCACCGGACCCCGCCCGCCAGCAGCGCGGGGGATCCCGTCCGCGTAGCCCAGGGGCACCAGGCCGAGCGTGGTCGGCGCATCCGTGACGTACTCATGGCCGTAGGAGACACCCTGCCCCGCCGGGACCCGCTTGACCGAGGCGAGCCGGGCCCGCAGCGTCATCGCCGGCGCCAACCCGTACTGCTCGGGCGGGCCCAGCTCGCCGCCGGGGGAGACCCCGTAGACCGCGATCCCCGGGCGCACCAGGTCGAAGTGGGCTGCCGGAGCCACGAGGGTCGCCGCGGAGTTCGCGATGTGGCGCACCCGTGGGGTGAGCCCGGCCGCCGCCACCACCTCGAGGGCAGCGGCGAAGGCCACCAGCTGATCCGCATTGGTCTGGCTGCTGGGGGCGTCAGCAACGGCGAAGTGCGACCACACGCCGGTCACCTGCAGCGTGCCATGGGCCTCCAACTGGGCAGCGCGCCCGACGAGCGCCGGCCAGTCATCGACCGTGGCGCCGTTGCGGCCCAGGCCGGTGTCGACCTTCAGCTGGACGCGTGCCCGGACTCCGGTGGCGTGCGAGGCCGCGGTCAGCGCCTCAAGCTGCCACAGCGAGCTGGCGGTGACATCGACCTCGTCGCGCACGCACGCGACCAGGTCGTCGTCGCCCGGGGACCAGAGCCAGGCCAGCACCGGCACGGTGATCCCCTGCTGGCGCAGCTCGACCGCCTCCGCGAGGAGGGCCGTGCCCAGCCAGTCGGCGCCACCGGCGATGGCTGCCCGGGCTGAGGGGACCAGGCCGTGACCGTAGGCATCGGCCTTGACGACGGCCAGCAGGGCGGCAGAGGGCGCGTGTGTGCGCAGGACCTCGACATTGGCCGAGATCGCATCGAGGTCGACCTCACAGACAGCACGCGCCACCACGGCCCCATCCTGCCGCACGACGTGACCGCGTGCGTGTCAGGTCAGTGCCCTGGACGCTGCGGCGTGCGCAGCCCGCAGGTGCCCCAGCAACTCGAGGGCGGTCACAGGAGCCCCGTCAGCCGAAGCCAGGCGCCCGGCCAGACCGTGGAGTCCGACGGCCCGGGCGGCCACGAGGGCAGCGTCGGCGGGGTGCCCCCCTCCGGCGCGCACGGTGGCGGCGAGCATCCCCGCGACGAGCCCGGCCAGCACGTCCCCGGAACCGGCCGTGGCCAGGGATGCGTCACCGAAGGTGTCCACGTAGGTCGCTCCCGGGGCGGCGACCACGGTCCCGGGGCCCTTCAGGACGATGACCGCGCCGGACTCATGGGCTGCCCGGCGGGCCGCAGCCAGGGGGCCGCCGGACGGATCGAAGCCGATGCGGACGAACTCACCCGCATGCGGGGTCAGCACCGTGACCAGCCCCGCCCGGGTGCGCTCGGCAAGCGCCTGTCGGCCGTCCTGACGAGCCAGGACGGCCAACCCCGAGGCGTCGAGGACCAGGGGAGCGGGGTCGACCATCGCCGAGAGGACCGACTCCGTCGCCTCGCGCCCTGAGCCCAACCCGGGCCCGATGCACCGCGCATCCACCGCCCGGTCGGGGTCCAGGACGACGTCCGGGTAGCGGGCGATCACCAAGGTGGTGACCGGGTCTGCGCCCAGCGGCGGGGACCCCTGCGCCGGGCGAGGCAGTGCCCCGCGCTGGGGCGCGAGATGCTCCCCACCGGCTGCGGGGCGCAGGGCCACCATGCCCGCCCCCGACATCCGCGCACCCCCCACAGCCAGCAGCGCCGCCCCCGGGTACGACCGGCTACCCGCCGTCACTGCGACAACCCCACGGGAGTACTTGTGGGAGTCCGGGGCGGGACCCGCCACGACCAGGTCGGACAGCGACAGCGCCCACGCAGCGGGTTCAAGATCCTCGGCTCGCAGTCCGATGTCGACTACCGTGACGGATCCGGCCAGATGCCGCGCGGGCGGCACCACGAGCGCGGGCTTGAGCACGCCGAAGCACACGGTCACATCAGCCCGAACCGCCAGCCCGGCCACCTGCCCGGAGTCGGTGTCCACCCCGCTGGGCACGTCCACTGCCACGACGATCGCACGCGACCCGGCCACCGCGCGCACAGCATCGGCTGCCGGTTCGCGGACCGCTCCCGCGCCGCCGATGCCCAGGATCCCGTCGAGCACCAGGTCCGCCGAGGAGATGACGGAGCGCACACCGGGGTCGTCCCAGGGGATCACACGGGCTCCCGCTGCCCTGGCCGCCGCGGCCCCTGGGGCGTGCATGCGCCCCGGCTCGCCGATCGCACACGCGGCTACCCCGCGTCGCGCCAGGTGTGCCAGGGCCCACAGGGCATCGCCCCCGTTGTTTCCGGATCCGACCAGTGCGACCACGTGGGCCCCGCGCACGCCCCTGCCGCCCCGCAGCAGGTCCAGGCAGATCCCTGCCAGCGCGGTCGAGGCCCGCGCCATGAGCACCGGCTCGGCAGCTCCTGCCCCAGCCTCAGCCCGCCGGACCGCCTCCACAGAACAGATTGGGCGCATCTGGACCTCCTCACCTCCTGCCTACCACATGGGACGAATACACGCCGAAGGACAACCCGGACTATCGGTACCACCCGTCACATTGGTAACGTGCGCCACGGTCCCACCCGGGGCCGCGTCGGAGGTCGCCGAATCCCGCCCCCTCCGATACTTCCCCGACCAGGGCGGGAGCGGGGGACCCAGGTACCACTGGGTGTCCCACGGGTCACCAGCCCGTAGGAACCCTCGGGGTCCCGGCAGCCTCCGGTGCACGACCGGCCGGGAGTTGCTGCGCGTACGTGAGTGCGCGCGCGGGATCCGACAGCTCACCTCGCAGGCGACAAGGGATACGCGATGAAGAAGACCGTGGGCGCCACACTCCTCTCGGCCGCGCTCGTGAGCGGGTTGGGGATCCCGGCGCAGGCTGCCGGCCTGCCCGGCGCCGACCCGGCCGACGGGTCGACCGGCGGGACGATGCAGGTCCTGGCAAATGCTGTGGCCCCCGCCGCAGCAGCGAAGCTCCGCCCGTCCCTGCGGCTCGGCTCACGCAGCCCTGCGGTCGTGTACGTCCAGACCACGCTCGGCGTGAAGCCTGCCAGCGGCTACTACGGCCCCCTCACCGCCAAGGCGGTCCGCGCGGTCCAGAAGCGCCATGGCCTCAAGGCCACCGGGAAGGTCTCGACCAGCACCTGGAAGGTGCTGCTGCGCTCAGCGTCGAGCTCGACCCCGTCGACGGACACTGCCCCCGCGTCCGAGCCGGCCGACCGACCCGCAGCGGCACCCACCCCGGAGCAGGCGGCGACGAAGCAGCCCTCCCTGCGCCCGGGCTCCCGCGGGCCGGCCGTGGTGTTCGTGCAGCAGAAGCTCGGGATCGCTCCGGCCACCGGCTACTACGGCTCGATGACCCGGGCGGCGGTGACCCGGGTGCAGGAGGTCAACTCCATCAAGGCCACCGGAACGGTCGGACCGGCCACCTGGAAGGTCCTGCTCGCCGCCGAGGGCGTCCTCGCGCTTCCCGCTGAGGGCGGACCGGAGGCGCCCGCAGCACCTGCCGATCCCGACCCCACGACCGCGCCGGTGACCCTCACCCCGGAACAGGCCGCAGGCACCAGGCCAGTGCTGACCCCCGGCATGGGCCCCGGCGATCCCGCCGTCGTCTACGTCCAGCAGTATCTGCGGGTGTCACCGACGACCGGCTTCTTCGGGAAGCTGACCACCGAGGCGGTCAGGACCTACCAGGCCGGCCTGTCGATCCCCGTCACCGGCACGGTCGATGCCGCCACCTGGGACGCCATCCTCACCGCCCGCACCGTGACCCCGACCGCACCTCCGGCACCCACCCCGCCTGATGCGCCGACCCCGGCACCCGCCACCATCCCCACGCCCACATATCTGCTGCCCGAGAACCCGACGGCGGCTGACCGGGCGGTCGTGTTCGCGCTGGCCCAGGTCGGCAAGCCCTACGTCCTTGGCGGAAACGGTCCGGCCGTGTTCGACTGCTCCGGACTGGTCCAACAGGCCTACCTGACGGCCGGCGTGAAGCTGCCGAGGCTGGCATCCCAGCAGCGCTTCGCGGGCACGAGGGTCGAGCTCGACCAGCTCGCCCCGGGCGACCTCCTCTACTACCAGGACGGCGCGTCGGCGCGGAAGGGCCACATCTCGATGTACGCCGGCAACGGCCTGGTCGTCGAGGCCGCCAACCCTCGGCGCGGTGTGCGGATCCGCACCCTGCACGAAGCCTGGTACCGCGACCGCTTCGTCGCGGCTGTCCGCGTCGGCTGACCCCCCCCGCTGCCTCCTCCACCCCACAGTACGTCCGCTCTCGCGCGGACCCGATGCGGAGTTGGTCCGTCTGCGCGACGGCGGATGATCCGAGAAGCGGACCCGTCGGCACGGGACCCACCCCGGGCAGGGGGTTGGACGGGGCCGCCCTGGTGGGGCTCGCCCGGGCGATCTACTCGACGGTGACGGACTTGGCCAGGTTGCGCGGCTGGTCCACGTCGTGGCCCTTGGCCGTGGCCAGCTCGCAGGCGAAAACCTGCAGCGGGACGGTCGAGACCAACGGCTGCATGAGCGTCGGGCAGGCCGGGATCCGGATGACGTGATCGGCATACGGGGTGACCACGTCATCACCCTCCTCGGCGATGACGATGGTGACCGCTCCGCGGGCCCGCACCTCCTGGATGTTGGAGATGATCTTCTCGTGCAGCACCCCCCGGCCGATCGGCGAGGGCACGACCACGATGACTGGGACACCATCCTCGATCAGCGCGATCGGGCCGTGCTTGAGCTCGCCGGCGGCGAACCCCTCGGCGTGCATGTAGGCCAACTCCTTGAGCTTCAGCGCCCCCTCGAGGGCCACCGGGTAGCCCACGTGCCGGCCGATGAACAGCACCGACCGGGCGCCGGCGAACTGCTGCGCAAGTGCGCGAACCCCCTCGACCGTGTCCAGCACGAGGTCGACCTTGTGCGGCATGCTGGCCAGCTGCCCCACGATGGCGGCGACCTCGTCGGCGAACTTGTTGCCGCGCACCTGGGCCAGGTACAGCGCCACGAGGTAGACGGCCACGATCTGGGTGAGGAACGCCTTGGTCGAGGCGACAGCGATCTCCGGTCCGGCCTGCGTGTAGAGCACGGCGTCGGACTCGCGCGGGATCGTCGAGCCGTTGGTGTTGCAGATGGCCAGGACCCGGGCCCCCTGCTCGCGGGCGTGCCGCACGGCCATCAGCGTGTCCATCGTCTCGCCCGACTGGCTGATGGCGATGACGAGGATCCGACGGGTCAGGATCGGGTCGCGGTAGCGGAACTCGCTGGCGAACTCGACCTCCGTGGGGATCCGGCACCAGTGCTCGATCGCGTACTTGGCGACCAGGCCGGCGTGGTAGGCCGTCCCGCACGCGACGATCACGATCTTGTCGATCTCCCGGAGCTCTGCCACGGGCAGGCGGATCTCGTCGAGGCGCAGCAGCCCGTCCGGGGCGATCCTGCCCAGCAGGGTGTCGGCGACGGCCTTGGGCTGCTCGGCGATCTCCTTGAGCATGAACAGGTCGTAGCCGCCCTTCTCCGCCGCAGAGGCATCCCACGTGACGGTGAACGGCGTGACCTCGACCGGCCGTCCGGCGAAGTCGGTGACCACGACGTCGTCGGCACTCAGGTCCACGACCTGGTCCTGGCCGAGCTCGATCGCGTCACGGGTGAACTCGATGAACGCCGACACGTCGGAGGCCACGAAGTTCTCGCCCTCGCCGATCCCGACGACCAGCGGGGAGTTGCGTCGCGCGGCGACCAGGCGCCCCGGCTCGTCCGCGCTGACCGCCACCAGGGTGAACGCCCCGGACAGTCGCAGGCAGGCCGCCCGCATGGCGTCGGCAAGGTCACCCGTGTCGGCGAGCGTGGACTCGAGCAGGTGTGCCACGACCTCGGTGTCGGTCTCCGAGGTCATCACCACGCCGCGTTCGGCGAGCTCGGCCGTGAGCTCGGCGAAGTTCTCGATGATGCCGTTGTGGATCACCGCGATGCGGCCCCCGGCGGACACGTGCGGATGCGCATTGACGTCGGTCGGGCCACCGTGGGTCGCCCACCGGGTGTGCCCGATCCCCGTCGTGGAGGGCTCCATCGGGTCGGCCGCCAGCAGGGCCTGGAGGTTGGCCAGCTTGCCCGCCTTCTTGCGGACCGAGAGCTCCTCGCCGGTGACGACGGCCACCCCCGCGGAGTCGTAGCCGCGATACTCCAGCCGCTTCAGCCCAGCCACCACGACGTCGACAGCCTGGCGATGTCCCGCGTACCCCACGATTCCGCACATGGGCCTAAGGGTAGTCGGCCCCCGGTCAGCGCCTCGGCCACCGCAGCCCGGGCGCGCCTACACCAGGGGGATCTCCCGGGCCACGACCCCTGCCAGCTCCTCGGCCACGCTGCGGGCCTCGGTGTCCGTGGGAGCCTCCACCATGACCCGGACCAGCGGTTCCGTCCCGCTCGGCCGCAGCAGGACCCGACCGGTGCCGCCGAGTCGCGATCCGGCCGCCTCGACCGCGGCGGTCAGGGCAGCGGATGTGCCGACCGCCGTGCGGTCCACGTCACGCACGTTGATCAGCACCTGCGGCAGCTTCGTCATGACCGCGGCCAGCTCCGACAATGACTTGCCCGTGTCGGCCATCCGGGCCAACAGATGCAGTGCGGTGAGCGTCCCGTCGCCGGTCGTCGCGTAGTCCAGCAGCACGACGTGACCGCTCTGCTCCCCGCCGAGACTGTACCCATGGGCGCGCATCGCCTCCAGGACGTAGCGATCCCCGACGCCCGTCTCGACCACGGTGATCCCCTCGCGCTGCATCGCGAGCTTGAAGCCGAGGTTGGACATCACGGTGGCCACGACAGTGTTGTCCACCAGCCGGCCCCGGTCACGCTTGGCCAGTGCGAGCACGGCCATGATCTCGTCGCCGTCGACGACGTTGCCCTGGGCATCCACGGCCAGGCATCGGTCAGCGTCCCCGTCATGGGCGATCCCGACGTCGTAGCCGTGCTCGACGACGGCCTCCCGGAGGTCCGCCATGTGCGTGGATCCGCACCCCTCGTTGATGTTGTAGCCGTCCGGGCTGGAGTGGATCGCCAGCACCTCGGCGCCCATCCGCCGCAGCGCCCGGGGCGAGGCGCCCGACGCGGCGCCGTTGCCCGTGTCGACGACGACCCGCAGGCCGGTGAGTCGGTTGGGCGTGCACGACAGCAGGTGCTCGACGTAGTCACCGAGCGCGTCGTCGTAGCGCACGACCCGACCGACATCGGCGCCGATCGGGCGCTGCCACCCCTCGTCCAGGCGGGCCTCGATCTGGGCCTCCACCTCATCGGCGAGCTTGTGCCCGCCGCGAGCGAAGAACTTGATCCCGTTGTCGGGCATCGGGTTGTGCGAGGCCGAGATCATCACGCCCAGGTCCACGCCCAGCTCAGCGGTCAGGTGGGCGACCCCAGGAGTGGGCAGGACCCCCAGGACGAGGACGTCGAGGCCCGCGCTGGCCAGGCCGGCGACCGTCGCGGCTTCGAGGAACTCGCCGCTTGCCCGCGGGTCACGGCCCACCACCGCGCGGGGCCGGGCCCCCGGGCGGCCGGCATGCAGCTCACCGAGCTCACCGAGGACGTGCGCGGCTGCTCCGGCCAGGTCCAGCGCGAGGTCCGCCGTGAGGTCCCGATTGGCCAGCCCCCGCACCCCATCCGTGCCGAACAGCGCTCCCACGATGTGCCTCCTGGCCTCGACTCCTCGCGACTCTACCGGCGCCGAACCCCCACACGCCCCCGTTCGTCCGCGGTTGCTCCAAGTCTCGGGCGCTGGTCGGCGGTTGCTCCGAGTCTCGGGCGCCGGATCGGCCTCGATCTTGGATCAGATCGGGATCATGGGGGGTGGCGGGGCATGCGAACGCCGGTGCACGGACCCGAGGGTCGTGCACCGGCGTTCGTGGTTCAGGGGGCCACGCGCGCGTGACCCACCAGAGTCAACGCTTGGAGTACTGGGGAGCCTTGCGGGCCTTCTTGAGGCCGTACTTCTTGCGCTCCTTGATCCGCGCGTCGCGGGTCAGGAAGCCGGCCTTCTTCAGGGCGGGGCGGTTGGCTTCCTCGTCGATCTCGTTGAGGCAGCGGGCGATGCCCAGGCGCAGCGCGCCGGCCTGCCCGGTGATGCCGCCACCGTCGATGCGCGCGATGACGTCGTAGGCGCCGTCGAGCTCGAGGGTGCGGAACGGCTCGTTCACCAACTGCTGGTGGACCTTGTTCGGGAAGTAGTTCTCCAGGGTCCGGCCGTTGATCGTCCAGACGCCGGTGCCGGGGACGATGCGCACGCGAGCGACAGCCTCCTTGCGCCGGCCAGTGGCAGCGCCGGGCGCCGTCATGACGGGGCGCGGTGCCTTGGTCTCGGGGGTCTCGGGGGTCTCGGTGGAGTAGTCGCCCTCGATGACCTCATCGACGGCCTGCGTGGTCTCGGTGCTCACAGCCACGGGTTCCTTTCGTTTGACGGGGTCGCCGTGGCGCTTACTGCGCGACCTGGGAGATCGTGAACGGCACGGGCTTCTGCGCCGCGTGCGGGTGCTCGGCGCCGGCGTAGACCTTGAGCTTCGCGGACTGGGCGCGGCCGAGCTTGTTGTGCGGGAGCATGCCCTTGACGGCCTTCTCCACGGCGCGGCGCGGGTTGGTCGCCAGCAGGTCGGCGTACGAGGTGGCGCGCAGGCCACCCGGGTAGCCGGAGTGCCGGTAGTCCATCTTCTGCTCGCGCTTGGCGCCGGACAGTGCCACCTTCTCGGCGTTGATGATGATGACGAAGTCACCGGTGTCAACGTGCGGGGCGAACGTCGGCTTGTGCTTGCCGCGCAGGAGGACTGCGGCATGGGAGGCCAACCGGCCGAGGACGACGTCGGTCGCGTCGATGACGTGCCACTGGCGGGTGATCTCGCCAGCCTTGGGGCTGTACGTGCGCATCAGAGCCTTCGTTCGTGTCCGTGTGATGGTCGAACGGCCTGGGCACCGGCGGTGGCCGCTCGCGCGACCGGTCGATCGCGCTCCGGGACCGTTCAACACGCGCAGGGCGAACCCGCGCAATGCTCCCTCTAGGGTACCGGGACGAGGCGGGCGCGCCAAATCGCTGAGGATCGGGCCATCGGGCGCCACCCTCGAGCGGCGGCGCCCGATGGGCTCAGCAGTCCGAGCCCGAGCAGCCGGCGAACACCCCGTAGGCGTTGCGCACCTCCACGGCGACCCGGGACTTGGGCTTGAGCCGCACGGTTGTGCGCGGGCCGATCGAGGTGCTCCTGTCCTCGCCCCGGTCCACGATCATCTTCGTGTCCGCCTCGAGGCCGCTGGCAGCTCCCGTGGCGGTCTCCACAATGGTGCAGTCCACTTCACCGCCCGGGAACTTCGGGAAGACCATCGGCTCGGCCCAGCTGGTCGACGGGCCCTGGTCGGCCGGCAGGCGGAGCTCCTTGGTCTGCCCGTCGTCGCAGCTGACCCCGATGACCACGTCCGAGGCGCGGGAACCGGCCGGACCGGACACCACCTTGCTGAGGTCGAGCGTCGCCCATGTGGACTCCC
Organism: uncultured Actinomycetes bacterium; assembly: GCA_963747335.1. Classification (GTDB taxonomy): domain Bacteria; phylum Actinomycetota; class Actinomycetes; order S36-B12; family CAIYMF01; genus Prado023. The sequence goes on from CAVVEV010000002.1 coordinate 287,999, forward strand.
CCGGGTCAGCCTTGAAGCGGTTGGTGAAGGTGCAGGTCACCTCCGGCTCCTGTGGGGTGAGCGTGGACTCCGCGCCCAGCACGCGACCCACGAGCCTTGGCCGGGGGCGGCTCCTCGGCGTTGATGAACTCGCACGTGACCGTCGACTCCGGTGGCAGGAAGGTGATCCGGACCGGATTGGCCTGGTTCGTGCCCGACCTCGGGTTGACGATCACAGCAGCCGGGTCCGAGCTCGAACACACGACGACCTGCAGGGGACAGGAGTCGTCAGGTTCCTCGAAGAAGTTCCAGTCCGAGGGTCCAGCGGCCCGAACGAACGAGACCGAACTACCTGAGTTCACCGTGAATGGGTTGAGGTTCATGTTGTTCGGATCAGGCCCGGGGTTGTACGACACGTTGCCGCGGAACAGGAACTGGCGGCTCCCGCTCACGCCCAACAACGTCTTCTTGACCACGATCGTCACGGCATCCGGAGCCGGGCTGACCGCGAAGTAGTAGCAGATCACGTGCGTCGTGCCCTTGGGGTGCGAGATCCACTCAAAGTTGTCACCGTTGAGGTTGTCGATGGAGCAGCGCAGGGCCCCGAAAGCCTGCGTTGGATCGAACGGTGGAGTCCCCTTGTTCGCCAGCGGATCCGTCTTGGTTCCGCCCTGGATCCAGAGCCTGTTGCCCGTCTGGGCCAGCCCCGCCTGTTCCGGGGGGCGACGTGTGCTGGCCGGCGCGGTGGCGTAGCGGTCACACTGATCCCCGTGCTGCCCACCTCGTTCGCCGAACGCGTCCTCGACCTGGTCGCGTGCATCCCGCCGGGGCGCGTGCTCACCTACGGCGACGTCGCCGAGCGGCTGGGCTCCCGGGCGCCGCGCGCCGTGGGGACGGCGCTAGCCCGGTTCGGTGGTGGGGTCCCCTGGTGGCGGGTGGTGCGTGCCGGCGGGTACCTGGCGCCCGGCCACGAGGTGGAGGGCGCCGAGCGCCTACGCGCCGAGGGGGTCGTGGTACTCCCCGGCCCGAGCGCCCCCCGCGTGGACCTCGACCGGCACCGCTGGGTCGAGCACAACTGACCACCGCCCCTGGACCAACCACGGCTGACCACCGTCACTCACCCGCACTACCGGATCAGCCGCCCCGCCGACGACGGCGCTGCCCCCTGCCCGATCGCCTCACGCTCCAGCCTGCCCACTACTCCCGCCCCGGCCAGCTCCGACCCGCCCAGCCCCGACACCCCGCCCGCCCGCCCGCCCGCCCATGATCCTGGAAGGTTCTTGTCGTTCTAGGAGCAACAACCTTCCAGGATCATGAGGAGAGGACTGAGCCAGGGCCACGAGTCCCACCCGCCCCGCCCGCGCACGGGCGGGATGGGATCGCGGGCGCGGGGCGCGGGCGCGGGGCGCGGGGCTGTCACCTGCTCAACGCGCGGCGCGGGCCTCGTCCCACACGGGGGCGTCGGTCTCGCGGACCCGGCCGTCGGCGCCGAACACCAGGAACCGATCGAAGCCACGCGCGAACCACCGGTCGTGCGTCACCGCCAGAACCGTCCCGGCGAAGGCCCCCAACCCCTCCTCGAGCGCCTCGGCGGAGGCCATGTCGAGGTTGTCGGTCGGCTCGTCGAGCAAGAGCATCGTGGCCCCGGACAGCTCGAGCAGCAGGACCTGGAAGCGCGCCTGCTGACCGCCCGAGAGCAGCTCGAACGCCTGCTCTCCGGCGCGGGCCAGCTCGTAGCGGTCCAGGACCCGGGCCGCGGCCTCGCGCCCCAGCCCGTCGCGGTGCTCGTCGCCGCGGTGCAGGATCTCCAGCAGCGTGCGGCCCATCCACTCCGGATGCGCGTGGGTCTGGGCGAACCAGCCGGGGCGGACGCGCGCCCCCAGCCGAGCCCTCCCCGAGTGCACCACAGGCTCGATCACGACGTCGGAGACCGGCTCGTGCTCCAGATCGGGCTCCGAGCCCCCGGCGGCGAGCAGGCGCAGGAAGTGGGACTTGCCCGAACCGTTGGCGCCCAGCACCGCCACCCGGTCACCGAACCAGACCTCGAGGTCGAACGGCGCGACGAGCTGCTCGCCGGTCGGGGTGGACAGCGACAGGCCCTCGCACACCACCGCCCGCTTGCCCGTGCGTCCACCGCGCAGACGCATCGTCACGGCCTGCTTGATCGGCTGGGCCTCCGGCGGACCGGCCTCCTCGAACTTGGCCAGGCGGGTCCGGGCCGCCTGCAGCCGCGAGGCCAGGCCGTCGTTGTACGCCGCCTTCGTCTTGTAGTACTGCACCAGCGCCTTGAGCTTGGCGTGTTCCTCGTCCCAACGCCGGGTGAGCTCGTCGAGTCGGTCGAAGCGGGCCGCTCGGGCCTCGTGATAGGTCGTGAAGCTGCCCGGATGGGTCCACGCGGTGTTGCCCGCACCACCGAGCTCGATCGTCACGATCACGTCGGCGGCGTTGGCCAGCAGCTCGCGGTCGTGGCTGATGAGAAGGACGGTCTTGGGCGTCTCCCGCAGGCGCTCCTCGAGCCAGATCTTGCCGGGGACGTCGAGGTAGTTGTCGGGCTCGTCGAGCAGGAGGACCTCGTCCGGTCCTCGGAACAGCGCCTCGAGGACGATCCGCTTCTGCTCGCCACCGGACAGCGTGGCCAGCTCGCGGTACTGGGCCTGGGCGAACGGAACCCCCAGCGCGGAGACGGCCACGACGTCCCAGACGACCTCGAGGTCGTAGCCCCCGGCCTCCGCCCACTCGGCGATCGCGTGGGCGTAGCGCATCTGGGTGGCCTCGTCGTCGGCGTCCATCATCGCCAGCTCGGCAGCGTCGAGCTCGGCGGCGGCAGCAGCCAGGGCTGGTGGCGCCACGGCCAGCAGCAGGTCGCGCACGGTCCCGTCGCTCATGTGCCCGACGAACTGGCGCATCACGCCCAGCGAGCCGACCCGGGTGATCGCCCCGGACTGCGTCGGCTCGTCGCCGGCGATCATCCGCATCAACGTCGACTTGCCCGGAGCCGTTGGCCCCGACCAGGGCGGTCACCTTGCCCTCGGCGACCTTGAACGACACCTCGTCGAGCAGGACCCTGCCGTCGGGCAGCGCGAACGTCACGCGCGAGATGTCCAGGTGGCCCATCCGGACATCGTCGTGGGCGAGGGTCGGATCGACCAAACCGGCGAGCCTCGGGGCCGAGGATCACGGGCTACCCCGGGCCCATGGATCCCATGGAGGAGGACCGGGATCGGAGCCGGGTCTGGCCCGATCGTCGCCTCAGCGACCGCGCCACCGACGCGCGCGCTCGACCTGGGCAGGCCAGGTCGGCAGTCCGGGGGGTACCCGACCTCGACCAGGGTCAGGGGGTGGGCTGGGGCGGTCGCGATGACGGGCACCCGCTCGGCAGCGGCCAGCAGCTCAGCCGGGCAGCTCGACCGGCCAGCGGCCGTCACCGACCGCGATGAAGGCCCCGACCAGCGCTGCGGACCATCGAGTGGCAGAAGGCGTCCGCGCGCACCGAGAACTCCACCGGGGAGCTCGCCCCGGCGCTGCGATCGACCCGTCGCCAGCCGATGTCGTGGATGGTGCGCACGCTGGAGGCGCCCGGCCGAGCACGGCAGAACGCGGCGAAGTCGTGCTCCCCGACGAAGGGGGATGCTGCTGCGTCCATCGCCTCGACGTCCAGTGCCCGGGGATGCCAGAGCACGTGGCCGCGGGTGCGCGGGTCCTGACCCGCGGGGTCATCGGCCACGAGGTAGGAGTAGCGCCGCCAGGAGGCCGACCAGCGGGCGTCGAACCCAGCGGGCGCCATGCCGACCTGGCGCACGCGCAGGTCGGGGGGCAGCAGCCCGTTCAGCCGGCGGCGGACCGAGACGCACGCAGGGCCGGTGCTCGGGGGTCCTGAGCGGCACCGTCGGGAAGCGGGCCTGCGGACCCGTGCGCGAGGTCACTGGGTCGCCCGGGTGTCGCTGCCCGCCCCGGCGGAAGCGCCGGACCTCGCGACGTGCCGACCTGACGACGCCACCCAGGCCGCGGCGGGCATGTCGCGTGGCAGACCTGCCCCACGGCGTGCACCCCGGCGTCGGTGCGCCCCGCCACCGCCACCCGCACCGGGATGTCCGCCTCGATCCGCAGCGCGGCCCGCAGGGCGGCCTCGAGTTCGCCCTGCACCGAGCGCAGGCCCGGCTGTCGCGCCCAGCCGCAGAAGTCCGCACCGTCGTAGGCGATGTCCAGGCGCAGTCGGATCACTGGCCCTCGCGGCGTGGGCCCTGCGGACGCTCGGGCCCCCCCGGCCCTGACGCCGACGAGCCCGTCGGCGCCGGATTCCTCCGGCGCCCCAGCGGGCTCGATGACGGACGTGGTCACGCCTGTGGCGTCGTCCTCATCGACCGACTCCGCGACCTCGGTGGCGTCGACCTCATCGGGAGCCTCGGCCGGCACGGCCTCGGCTGCGTCGGAGCCTCGGCAGCGGCCTCAGGAGTCTCGACCGCCTCGGTCTCAACTGCCTCGGAGTCTCCACAGCCTCAGGAGTCTCGACCGCCTCGGTCTCGACGGCCGGAACGGCCGGGGCGGCAGCAGCCGGGGCTGCGGCCTCCTTGGCAGCACGCTTGGTCGCGGCCGTGGCCTCGGCGACAGTGCGCTCGGCCAGCGGCTCGCACAGCTCGATCACGGCCATGGGGGCGTTGTCGCCCTTGCGCGGCCCGATCTTGGTGATGCGCGTGTAGCCGCCCGGGCGGGTCGCGTAGCGCGGCCCGATCTCCTCGAACAGCACGTGCACGACGGACTTGTCGCGGATGACGGTCATGACCTGACGACGGGCGTGCAGGTCACCGCGCTTGGCGAACGTGATCATCCGCTCGGCCAGCGGCCGGACTCGCTTGGCACGTGCCTCGGTCGTGGTGATCGCTCCGTGCTCGAAGAGCGCGGTGGCCAGGTTGGCAAGCAGGTGCCGCTCGTGGGCGGGGGTGCTGGCCAGACGGGGGCCCTTGCTGGGCGTGGGCATAGTTTCTGACTCCTACTGTTGAAACAGGTTCGTTCGAGGGCGGTGGCTGGTTAGAGCTGCTCGTCCTCGGCGAAGTCCCCGTCCTCTTCCTCGACGTATGCCGGCACGAACCCGGCGGGGCTGTCCTTGAGCGCGAGGCCCAGGGAGAGCAACTTGTCCTTGACCTCTTCGATCGACTTGCTCCCGAAGTTGCGGATGTCCATCAGGTCCGCCTCGCTGCGCCCGATCAGCTCACCCACGGTGTGGATGCCCTCACGCTTGAGGCAGTTGAAGCTGCGGACGGTGAGGTCCAGCGACTCGATCGGCGTCGAGAGCTGCTCGGCGACCAGCTCGTCGGCCGGCGAGGGGCCGATGTCGATCCCCTCGGCGTTGACGTTGAGCTCGTGGGCCAGGCCGAACAGCTCGACCAGGGTCTTGCCCGCGGAGGCCACGGCGTCGGCCGGGGTCATGCACGGCTTGGTCTCGACATCGAGGATCAGCTTGTCGAAGTCGGTGCGCTGCTCGACACGGGTCGCCTCGACCTTGTAGGTCACCTTGAGCACCGGCGAGTAGATCGAGTCCACCGGGATCCGGCCGATCTCCTGGCCGGGCAGCTTGTTGGCCGCCGATGTCACGTACCCACGGCCACGCTCCACGACCAGCTCGATCTCGAGCTTGCCCTTGGCGTTGACTGTCGCCAGGTGCAGGTCGGGGTTGTGGACCTCGACCCCGGCGGGCGGCGCGATGTCGGCCGCGGTGACAGCACCGGGGCCCTGCTTGCGCAGGTACATCACGACCGGCTCGTCATGCTCCGAGGAGACGACGAGCTCCTTGAGGTTGAGGATGATCTCGGTGACGTCCTCCTTGACACCCGGGATCGTGGTGAACTCGTGGAGGACGTCCTCGATCCGGATGCTGGTGACGGCCGCGCCGGGGATGCTCGACAGGAGCGTCCGGCGCAGGGAGTTCCCCAGGGTGTAGCCGAAACCCGGCTCGAGGGGCTCCAGGACGAACCGCGAACGGTGGTCGCTGACACGCTCCTCGGTGAGGGTCGGACGCTGGGCAATAAGCACGGGTTACCGTTCCTTTCCGTGGCGACCACCATTTGACGCCACGTGCTGCAAGGCTGGGTCGGATGGCGGCAGGAGCCGCCACCCGACGAGGGTCACTTCGAGTAGAGCTCGACGATCAGCTGCTCCTGGACGGCGGTGTCGATGGCCCCGCGCTCCGGAACCGCGTGCACGAGGATGCGCATCTGGTTCGGGGAGACCTCGAGCCACGCCGGCACGGGACGCTCGCCGGCCTCGGCGTGGGCGACCACGAACGGGGTCAGCTCACGCGAGGACGGGCGCACCTCGACGATGTCCGAGGGGGACACGCGGTACGAGGGGATGTCGACCTTCTTGCCGTTGACCATGATGTGGCCGTGGCCCACGAGCTGGCGGGCCATGTCGCGGCTCTTGGCGAAGCCACCGCGGTACACCACGTTGTCCAGGCGGGTCTCGAGGATCTTGAGCAGGTTCTCACCCGTCTTGCCCTGCTTGCGCTGGGCCTCCTCGTAGTACCCACGGAACTGCTTCTCGAGGACCCCGTAGATGCGTGCGCACTTCTGCTTCTCACGCATCTGCAGCAGGTACTCGCTGTCCTTGGTCCGGCCACGGCCGTGCTGGCCGGGCGGGAACGGGCGCAGCTCGATGGGGCACTTGGGCCCATCGCACTTGCTGCCCTTGAGGAACAGCTTGGTCTTCTCTCGGCGGCAGCGCTTGCAGTCTGCCCCTGTGTATCGAGCCATGATCGTGAATCCTTCGGGTCAGACGCGGCGGCGCTTGGGCGGACGGCAGCCGTTGTGGGCCATGGGGGTGACGTCGGAGATCGAACCGACCTCCAGGCCGGTCGCCTGCAGCGACCGGATCGCGGTCTCCCGGCCGGAGCCGGGACCCTTGACGAAGACGTCGACCTTCTTCATGCCGTGGTCCATCGCACGACGCGCGGCGGCCTCAGCCACCATCTGCGCGGCGTACGGGGTCGACTTGCGCGACCCCTTGAACCCGACCTGGCCGCTCGAGGCCCAGGCGATCACCGCACCCGAGGGATCGGTGATCGACACGATCGTGTTGTTGAACGTCGACTTGATGTGCGCGTGGCCGTGAGCCACGTTCTTCTTCTCCTTGCGACGGACCTTCTTGGCCGCACTCGGACGAGTCTTGGGAGGCATTGCGTTCCTTTACGTGAGGTCGTCGGTCCGCTGGTCGGCGCTCCGGCCCCACTCAGGGGCTGGGGCCGCGATGGGCAGGTACCCACCCGGACCAGTCGGACTACTACTTGCCGGCCTTCTTCTTGCCGGCGACCGTCTTGCGCGGACCCTTGCGGGTACGAGCGTTGGTGTGCGTGCGCTGCCCGCGGACCGGCAGACCCCGGCGATGCCGGATGCCCTGGTAGCAGCCGATCTCCACCTTGCGGCGGATGTCGGCGGCCACCTCACGACGCAGGTCACCCTCGACCTTGAGGTTGCCCTCGATGTAGTCGCGCAGGGGGACCAGTTCGTTGTCCGTGAGGTCCTTGACGCGCGTGTCGGGGTTGACCCCGGTCGCGGCGAGGATCTCAGCGGCACGGGAACGGCCAATGCCATAGATGTAGGTGAGCGCCACCTCGACGCGCTTGTCGCGCGGGAGGTCGACGCCGACGAGACGTGCCATCGGGCGGAACCTTCTTCCTGCTTCATCCGGAGGTTTGGGTGCGTGACCGGTCCCACCGCCCTTTGTGGTGGGTCCCCAGCCTCCGAGCCGGGGGTGACGTCCCCGAGGGCCCTGGCAGGGGCCCGGAGTCGGGATGACGGGATCACGCGTCTTCTGTTGTGGCCCCCACACCGGTCTCCCGGGTGGGACGCGCCCGGTGGCGCGCTGCCGTGTCGTGCGTTTCTGTTGTGGTCTGCTGTGCGCGGTGCCGGCCGGGGCCGGCGTGCGATCAGCCCTGGCGCTGCTTGTGCCGGGGGTTCTCGCAGATCACCATCACGCGACCGTGACGGCGGATCACCTTGCAGTTGTCGCAGATCTTCTTGACGCTGGGCTTGACCTTCATCGCTCTTTCCTCGCAGCCTTCACCACCGGTGGATCCCGGAGGGCATCTGTCACTTGTACCGGTAGACGATCCGTCCGCGGGTCAGGTCGTAGGGCGAGAGCTCCACGACCACCCGGTCGTCGGGAAGGATGCGGATGTAGTGCTGACGCATCTTGCCCGAGATGTGGGCCAGGACCTTGTGGCCGTTGTCGAGCTCGACCCGGAACATGGCGTTCGGGAGCGACTCGCGGATCGTGCCCTCGAGTTCGATGGCACCCTCTTTCTTGGCCATAAGCTGCTGATCCACACCATTCTGTCGTCGGGTTGAGGCTCGGGCGGCCGCGGTTCGGTCGATCGAGTGTCTCCTGTGTCGTGTCCGATGCGCCCCGCAGGCAGCCCGAGAGGGCCGACAGGAGGGGACGCGCAGACGCAACGCTGCTCAAGTCTACGGCCTGCAGAGCCTGTGGACCAAAACGAACGGGTACTTCGCCCACCGCCCCCGGGCCAGGTCAGGGCGCCGGTCCCTCAGATGACCGAGAAGTAGGCGTCCACCGCGCGATCGACGGTCTCCATCGACAGGACCGGGGGGACGCCGAGGTACCGCGACTCGTTGAGGACCTGGAGCAGCAGGTCCCGGGGGTGGCAGAACCGCAGGGAGCGGTGGGTGCCGTGGTAGTGGTGACGGATCAGGTGGTCGATGGCGGCGGGCTCGACCGGAACGCCGAGCTCTGCGCTGACCATGGCGAACAGCTGGCGGAACTGCGCCTCGGTGGGGTCCCCGACCGGGATCTTGTACGGGATGCGGCGCAGGAACGCCTCGTCCACGAGGTCGCGCGGCTCGAGGTTCGTGGAGAACACGATCACCTGCTGGAAGGGCATCTGGATGCGCCTGCCGCTGCTCATGCTGTAGAAGTCGTAGCCGGCCTCGAGGGGGACGATCCAGCGGTTGAGCAGGTCGTCGATGCGCATCCGCTGGCGACCGAAGTCATCGATGACCAGGGTCCCGCCGTTGGCCTTGAGCTGGAGCGGGGCCTCGCTGATGCCGGTGTGCGGGTTCGTGCTGACCTCGAGCTGGTCCATGGTGAGCTCGCCGCCCACCGACACGGTCGGGCGCTCGATGAGCACCCAGCGCTTGTCGACCGGATGCGGCATGCCGTGCTGGTAGTCCCAGTCGAAGGGCACCTCGACGTGGAAGTGCGGGTCGAAGATGCGCATGATGTCGCCGTCGACGCCGATCGCGCGCGGCACCCAGATGTGGCCGCCCAACGTCCTGGTGATCCGCTGCGAGATGCTCGTCTTGCCGTTGCCCGACGGTCCGAACAGGAACATCCCCCGCCCGGACGCGATGGCAGGACCGAGCCGGTCCACCACGCCCGGGTCGAGCAGGAGACCCTCGAAGGCCTCCACCAGGTCCGCCGGGCCGGGTGCGCGGTCGGTGATCCCCTGAGCCACGACACCGTCGACGTAGTCCTCCAGCGAGACCGGCGCCGCCCCGAAGTAGGTGCAGCGGTGCGCGAGCCGACGAGCAGTGTCGCGGCCATGATCGGTGATCTGGTAGAGGAAGTCGTTGACCCCTGCCGAGCTGCGGTAGGCGATGAGCCGGGCGTCCTTGAGCTGGTTGAGGCATCCGACGACCAGTCCGTAGGGCAGGCGCACCTGATCGGCGATCGCCCATCCACTGGCATCCCCCCGCGCGGCCAGGAACTTCAGGATCAGCCCCTCGACCTCACTGTCGGTGAGCCCCGCGGAGGCGAGGGAGGTCGGCTCCATCGGTATGAACGCACGCACCTGTATGGCCTCAGCCACCATGCCCGTTCCCTCCATCTCCACTCACTCGCGCGGAACGCCCCCCGGCGCGGGCCGGGCGAACCCGGCACTCCCGGGCCGAGCCTCCCCGAGGGTCACCCCCCCTGTCAATGTCGGACGCACGGTCAATCGACTGAACCGATCGCGACACCCCAGTGCGCCAGCATCGATGCGCCGCCGTCCTCGGCGGTCAGGACGTACGGCCCGGACTCGGTCAGCGCCACCGAGTGCTCCCAGTGCGCGGCCACCGACCCGTCGATCGTGGCCACCGTCCAGTCGTCGGCCAGGACCGTGACATCGGCGGATCCGAGGGTGATCATCGGCTCGATCGCCAGGGCCATCCCCGCCCTCAGGTGCGGCCCCCGGCCCGCCGGCCCGACGTGGGGGACGGAGGGCTCCATGTGCATCGACGAGCCGATCCCGTGCCCGACGTAGTCCTGCACAATCCCGTAGCGACCGCCGATCTCGGCCTCGCATCCGGCCCCGATGTCGGACAGCCGACCTCCGACCAGCGCTCGGGCGATCCCAGCCCAGAGCGCGCGATGCGTGGCCTCGGACAGCGCCACCATCTCGGGTGCCACCTCCCCGACCGGGACTGTGATCGCCGCGTCCCCGTGCCACCCCTCCACGATCGCGCCGCAGTCGATGCTGATCAGGTCCCCCGCGCGCAGCACCCGGTCACCGGGGATCCCATGGACCACCTCGTCGTTGACCGATGTGCAGATCACCCCGGGGAAGCCGTGGTACCCCTTGAAGTTCGACGTCGCCCCGGCACCGGCGATGAACTCGGCGGCGGCGGCATCGAGCTGCCCGGTCGTGACCCCGGGAGCGACCATCTCGGCGGTCCGGGCCAGGGCGCCAGCGACGACGAGCCCCGCCGCGCGCATGTGCCGCAGCGCCTCGGCGTCCTTGATCTCGATGCGCGATCGACGGCCGAGCATGTCAGCCCTGGATCGCAGCCAGGACGCGGTCGCGCACCTCGTCCACGGTGCCCATGCCGTCCACCTGCACCAGCACGCCCTTCGCGGCGTAGAGCTCGGTCAGGGGCGCAGTCTGCTCGGCGTAGACCTCCATGCGCCGGCGGATGACCTCCTCGGTGTCATCTGCGCGACCCTGCTCGGCGGCGCGCTTGAGGAGCCGGGCGATGACCTCCTCGGTGTCGACCGTCAGCTCGACGGCGTGGTCGACGGCCAGCCCGACGTCGGCCAGCATCTCGTCGAGGACAGCGACCTGGTCCAGCGTCCGGGGGTACCCGTCGAGCAGGAAGCCATCGGCGGCGTCGGGCTGCGCCAGGCGGTTGCGGACCATGGCGTTGGTGATCCGGTCCGGGACGTAGTTGCCGCGATCCATGTACATGCCCGCGGCGATCCCCAACGGCGTGCCCTGGGCCATGTGCGCGCGGAAGATCTCGCCGGTCGAGATGTGGGGGATCCCCAACCTCTCGGCCACCACGACCGCCTGCGTGCCCTTCCCCGCGCCGGGGGGGCCCATGAGCACGATTCGCATCAGCGGAGGAACCCTTCATAGTTGCGTTGCTGCAGCTGGCTCTCGATCTGCTTCACCGTATCCAAGCCGACGCCCACCATGATCAGCAGGCTGGTGCCGCCGAACACGAAGTTGCTCGACACCCCGAGCCCGTTGAAGGCGAACAGCGGCAGGATCGCGACCAGCGCCAGGTACACCGACCCCGGCAGGGTGAGGCGGGTGACCACGTAGTCGAGGTACTCGGCGGTGGGGCGCCCGGCCCGGATTCCCGGGATGAATCCCCCGTACTTCTTCATGTTGTCCGCGACCTCCGTGGTGTTGAAGGTGATCGCGACGTAGAAGTAGGTGAAGAAGATGATCAGAACGCCGAAGGTGAACAGGTACAGCGGCTCCGAGCCACGCTGGAAGTTGCGCGCGATGAACTGGGCGACCGAGCCGGTCTGGTCGGAGAACTGCAGGAACAGCACCGGGATGAACAGCAACGACGAGGCGAAGATGACCGGGATGACGCCGGCCATGTTGACCTTCAGCGGGATGTAGGTCGAGGTGCCGCCGTACATCTTGCGACCCACCATCCGCTTGGCGTACTGCACCGGGATCCGGCGCTGGCCCTGCTCGACGAAGACCACGGCCATGATGATGAAGAAGCCGACCAGCAGGGTCAGCGCCGTGGCGAAGGCTCCCCGCGTGGCGTACACGCTGGCGATCTGCGAGGGGAACGAGGAGATGATCGAGGTGAAGATCAGCAGCGACATGCCGTTGCCCACCCCTCGGTCGGTGATGAGCTCGCCGAGCCACATCACGACCGCGGTGCCCGCGGTCATGGTGGCGATCATGACGAAGATCGTGAAGATGGAGTCGTCGGGGATCAGTTGGGCCGAGCAGCCCTGGAACAGCTGGCCGGGAGTGCGGGCGAGCGCAACGATGCCCGTGGACTGCAGGATGGCCAGCGCCACCGTGAGGTAGCGGGTGTACTGCGTGATCAGCGCCTGCCCGGACTGGCCCTCCTTCTTGAGTGCCTCCAGCTTGGGGATCACCACCGTCATCAGCTGCAGGATGATGCTGGCCGTGATGTAGGGCATGATCCCCAGGGCGAAGATCGACAGCTGGAGCAGGGCCCCGCCGCTGAACAGGTTGATCATGCCGTAGAGCGAGTTGCCCTCGACCGTGGCGATGCACGACTGGACGGCCGAGTAGTCGATGCCGGGGGTGGGCGTCACCGCCCCGAGCCGGTAGAGCGCAATGATGCCCATGGTGAAGAGCAGCTTCTTGCGCAGGTCCGGCGTACGGAACGCTGAGGCGAACGCGGACAGGTTCAAGGGGTTCCTCCTGGGGGCGCTGCGAGCGTGCGCCAGACGCCGCACAGCCTAACAGTCAGTCCGAAAGCCTCCGAACTCCACGAATCGCCCACCCGGCGGCGCGCCCAGAGGCCCGCCCCCTGCCCCGCCGACCAGGCCACCGGCGCAAGATCCCGATTCCGTCCAAGTTCGCGCCGCCGAACCGGACTTGCTCCAACCTTCGGGCGCGGGATCGGCCCGAAAGATGGATCAAATCGACGGGCGGAAGGGGACGACGAAGGGGCCGCTGGGGTGGATCCCGGCGGCCCCTTCTCGCGCGTGCGATCAGATGGTGGTGACGGAACCGCCCGCAGCCTCGATCTTGGCCTTGGCCGACTCCGAGGCGGCGTCGACGGTGACGGTCAGCGCGACGGCGAGGTCGCCGTTGCCCAGGACCTTGACCGGCTCGCCCTTGCGGACCGCGCCCTTGGCGACGAGGTCATCAACGGTGACCTCCCCACCCGAGGGGTACAACGAGGCCAGCGTGGCCACGTTGACCACCTGGAAGGCGATCTTGTTGTTGTTCTTGAAGCCCTTGAGCTTGGGCAGCCGCATGTGCAGCGGCATCTGCCCGCCCTCGAAGGAGGCCGGGACCTGGTAGCGGGCCTTGGTGCCCTTGGTGCCGCGGCCCGCGGTCTTGCCGCGCTTGCCGGCCTCGCCACGACCGACGCGGGTCTTGGCAGTCTTGGCCCCGGGTGCGGGGCGCAGGTGATGGACCTTGAGGGTCATATCAGTCGACCTCCTCGACGGTCACCAGGTGGGGGACCGCCCTGGCCATCCCGAGGATCTCGGGACGGTTCTCCTTGACAACGACATCGTTGATCCGCTTGAGGCCCAACGAGCGGACGCTGTCCTTCTGCACCTGGGTGCAGCCGACCAGTCCGCGGACCTGCGTGATCTTCAGCTGGGTGGCCATCAGGCGACGACCTCCGTCTTGCCGGCGTTCATCGACCGGATCAGGGCGGCGGGGGCGACATCCTCCAGCGGCAGGCCACGACGGGCAGCCACGGCCTCAGGACGCTCCAGCATCTTCAGCGCGGCCACCGTCGCGTGCACGATGTTGATCGCGTTCGAGGAGCCCATGGACTTGCTCAGGACGTCGTGGACGCCTGCGCACTCCAGCACGGCGCGCACCGGACCACCGGCGATGACGCCGGTACCCGGGGAGGCCGGGCGCAGCATGACCACGCCGGCGGCATCCTCGCCGGTCACCGGATGGGGGATCGTCCCCTGCACCCGGGGCACCTCGAAGAAGTGCTTCTTGGCCTCCTCGACACCCTTGGCGATCGCCGCGGGCACCTCCTTGGCCTTGCCGTACCCGACGCCCACGTGACCGTCGCCGTCGCCCACCACGACCAGCGCGGTGAAGCTGAACCGACGGCCGCCCTTGACGACCTTGGACACGCGGTTGATCGCCACGACGCGCTCGACGAACGTGGACTTCTCCTCGCGGGGGCCGCGATCGTCGCGGCGACCGCGCCGATCGTTGCTGCCGCTGCTGCTGCCCTCACCGGGGCCGCCGGTGCGGCGCTGAACTCCAGCCATTGGTATTCGTCCTCTTCCTCGTCAGAAGGCCAGGCCGGCGTCGCGTGCGCCGTCGGCCAGGGCCGCAACGCGACCGTGATACTTGTTGCCACCACGGTCGAACACGACCGTCTCGATGCCTGCGGACTTCGCCCGACCGGCCACGATCTCGCCGACCTTGCGCGCCTTGGCGGTCTTGTCCCCGGAGTCCGATCGCAGGTCGGCCTCCATGGTGGATGCCCACGCCAGCGTGGTGCCGGTGGTGTCGTCGACGACCTGGACGAACAGGTGGCGGGTCGAGCGGTTGACGACCATGCGCGGACGCATGGGCGTGCCGGCGACCTTCTTGCGGACCCGCAGGTGACGACGCGAGCGCGCCACCCGGGTACGGCTCCCGGAGCCGATCTTGGTTGCGAGAGCCATGGCTAGCGACCTGCCTTTCCGGCCTTGCGGCGAATGACTTCGCCCTCGTACCGCACGCCCTTGCCCTTGTAGGGGTCGGGCTTGCGAAGCTTGCGCAGGTTCGCGGCGACCTCGCCGACCTGCTGCTTGTCGATCCCCGAGACCGAGAACCGGGTCGGCGTCTCGACGGCGAAGCTGATGCCCGCCGGTGCCGGGATGATCACCGGGTGGCTGAAGCCCAGGGCGAACTCGAGGTCCGATCCCTTGGCGATCACGCGGTAGCCGGTGCCGACGATCTCGAGCTTCTTGGTGTAGCCCTCGGTCACGCCGGCGACCATGTTGGCCACCAGGGTGCGGGTCAGGCCGTGCAGCGAGCGCGACATGCGCTCGTCGTTGGGCCGGGTCACCTGCAGGGTGCCGTCCTCGGCCTTCTCGACCGTGATGGGCGCAGGCACCGTGTGGCTCAGGGTCCCCTTGGGGCCCTTGACGGTGACGTCGGCACCCTCGATGGTGACCTCGACGCCGGCGGGGACAGTGATCGGAAGTCGTCCGATGCGGGACATGATGGTCCTCCCTTCACCAGACGTAGGCGAGGACTTCCCCGCCCACTCCCTTGGCCTGGGCCTGCCGGTCGGTCAGCAGTCCGGTGGACGTGGAGATGATCGCGATGCCCAGTCCGCCGAGCACGCGCGGCATCGCGGTGCTCTTGGCGTACACCCGCAGGCCGGGCTTGCTCACGCGGCGCAGGCCGGCGATCGAACGCTCCCGGCTCGGGCCGTACTTGAGCGTGATCGACCAGGGTCTGGCCGACCGGGGCATCCTCGACCGCGAAGTCGGCGATGTAGCCCTGGGCCTTGAGGATCTCGGCGATACCCACCTTGATCTTCGAGAGTGGCATGGACACGGTCTCGTGGTAGGCCGTGTTCCCGTTGCGGATGCGTGTGAGCATGTCCGCGATCGGGTCTGTCATTGTCATGGCCGTCTGGCCTTTCTCGCCGTGGTTTCCGTTCTGGACCTTCGGCGTCGGGTGGGGTTGGACGTTGGGGGGCGCGTTGGCTTCGCTGGCCTCTCGGCTGTCGCCTCGGGCCAGCTGCGCGGTCACCAGCTGGACTTGGTCACGCCGGGGAGCTCGCCGCGGTGGGCCATCTCCCGGACGCAGATCCGGCACAGGCCGAACTTGCGGTAGACCGAGTGCGGACGACCGCACCGGTTGCAGCGCGTGTAGCCGCGCACCGCGAACTTCGGCTTGCGGGCCTGCTTGTTGATCAGGGCCTTCTTCGCCACGTGGTCACTTCTCCTTGTAGGGGAAGCCGAGCGCCTTGAGCAGCGCCCGACCCTCGTCGTCGGTCTTGGCGGTGGTGACCACGGTGATGTCCATGCCGCGCACGCGGTCGATGGCGTCCTGGTCGATCTCGTGGAACATCGACTGCTCGTTCAGTCCGAACGTGTAGTTGCCGTTGCCGTCGAACTGCCCGGGGTTGAGGCCGCGGAAGTCACGGATGCGCGGGCAGCGCGGTGCTCAGCAGGCGGTCGAGGAACTCCCACATGCGGTCCCCACGAAGGGTCACGTGGCAGCCGATCGGCATGCCCTCGCGCAGCTTGAACTGGGCGATGGACTTGCGCGCCTTGGTGACCTGCGGCTTCTGCCCGGTGATCAGGGTGAGGTCCTTGATGGCCCCCTCGATCAGCTTCGAGTCGCGCGCGGCCTCGCCGACGCCCATGTTGACCACGATCTTGACCAGTCCCGGGATCTGCATGACGTTGTCGTACTCGAACTGCTCGCGCAGCGCGGGCATGACCTCGTCGCGGTACCGGGTCTTCAGCCGCGGGATCGCGGTCTGGGTCTCAGTTGCGGTGCTCATCAGATGTCCTCACCGGACCGCTTGGCGACCCGGACGTTGCGCTGGACCTGTAGGTGGTGCCATCGGCGCGAGTCTTCTCAGTCGTCTGCTTGCGGAAGCCGACGCGGGTCGGCTTCTTGGTCTCCGGGTCGACGAGCATCACGTTGGAGATGTGGATCGCGGCCTCCTGGGTCACGATCCCGCCGGTGCTTCGCGCCACGCGCCGACTGGCCCACCTTCGTGTGCTTCTTCACCCGGTTCACGCCCTCGACCAGGATCTGGTCGCGATCGCGGTAGACCACCAGGACGGTGCCGGTCAGGCCCTTGTCCTTGCCCGTGATCACCTGGACGGTGTCACCCTTGCGGATCTTCGCCATCACAACACCTCCGGCGCGAGCGAGATGATCTTCATGTACTTCTTGTCGCGCAGCTCGCGTCCGACGGGCCCGAAGATGCGGGTGCCGCGGGGCTCGCCGTCAGCCTTGAGGATCACCGCCGCGTTCTCGTCGAACTTGATGTACGACCCGTCCGGGCGTCGGCGCTCCTTCTTGGTGCGCACGACGACGGCCTTGACGACCTCGCCCTTCTTGACGTTGCCACCGGGGATGGCGTCCTTGACCGTGGCCACGATGACATCACCGATGCCCGCGTAGCGCCGACCGGAGCCGCCGAGGACACGGATGCACAGAAGTTCCTTGGCACCCGTGTTGTCGGCGACACGCAGTCGCGACTCCTGCTGAATCACGTTCTTCTCCTGATCGTCGTGCCGGTTCTCGCGGGTTCCCGCGAGCCTGGCCGAACTGGACTTACTTGGCCTTCTCGAGGATCTCCACCACACGCCAGCGCTTGGTCGCCGACGTGGGACGGGTCTCCATCACCAGGACACGGTCACCGACGCCGGCGGCGTTGGCCTCGTCGTGCGCCTTGAGCTTGGAGGTGCGGCGCACCACCTTGCCGTACATGCGGTGCGTGAAGCGGTCCTCGACTGCGACGACGACGGTCTTGTCCATCTTGTCGCTGACGACATACCCCTCACGGGTCTTGCGGTAACCCCGGGTGACCTCGTCGGCCCCGGACTCGGTCGAACTCACAGCCTCATCCTTCGCGCTCATGCGCGTGGCCCCGCTCTCGGGCTCGTCGGTGATGCCGAGCTCACGCTCGCGCATCACGGTGTAGATGCGCGCGATGTCCTTCTTGACCGCGCGCAGTCGGCCGTGGCTCTCCAGCTGGCCGGTGGCTGCCTGGAAGCGCAGGTTGAACAGCTCCTCCTTGGCCTCACGCAGCTTGGTCACCAGATCCTCGGTGTCGATGTTGCGCAGCTCGCCTGCGGTGGTCACAGCCATCAGTCCTCACCCACTTCACGCCGGACGATCCGGCACTTCATCGGCATCTTGTGCGCAGCGCGCAGAAGGGCCTCGCGAGCGACCGCCTCATCGGGGTAGCTCAGCTCGAACATCACGCGACCCGGCTTCACGTTGGCCACCCACCACTCCGGCGAGCCCTTGCCGGAGCCCATGCGGGTCTCGGCGGGCTTCTTGGTCAGCGGGCGGTCCGGGTAGATGTTGATCCACACACGGCCACCACGCTTGATGTGGCGGGTGATCGCG
This sequence comes from uncultured Actinomycetes bacterium, assembly GCA_963747335.1. Lineage (GTDB taxonomy): Bacteria > Actinomycetota > Actinomycetes > S36-B12 > CAIYMF01 > Prado023. The sequence continues at coordinate 305,991 of CAVVEV010000002.1, forward strand.
ATACGTGCGCTCTCGATCTGCCGGTTGGTCACATAGGAGTGCTCCAGGGCCATCAGGCCGTACTGGCCGAAGGTCACCTTGGTGCCGCCGGTGGCCTGGCCATGACGGTCAGGGCGGTGCTGCTTGCGGTGCTTGACCCGACGAGGGATCAGCATGGCTCAGGCCTCCGTTCCGGCGGCCGGGGCTGCGACGGCAGTCGGGGCTGTCTCGCGACGCGGCCGGCTGCCGGCGGCGGCCGGACGGCGGGACTGGCCCAGGCGGCTGGCCGCAGCAGCGGCTTCACGCTCGGCGCGGGTCCCGGTGACGTCGCCCTTGTAGATCCAGACCTTCACGCCGATGCGGCCGAAGGTGGTGCGGGCCTCGTAGAAGCCGTAGTCGATGTCGGCACGCAGCGTGTGCAGCGGGACGCGACCCTCGCGGTAGAACTCCGAGCGGGACATCTCCGCGCCGCCGAGGCGACCGGAGCACTGCACCCGGATGCCCTTGGCGCCGGCCTTCATCGTCGACTGCATGCCCTTGCGCATGGCCCGTCGGAACGAGACACGGCTGGACAGCTGCTCGGCGATGCCCTGCGCGACGAGCTGGGCGTCGAGCTCGGGGTTCTTGACCTCGAGGATGTTGAGCTGGACCTGCTTGCCGGTCAGCTTCTCGAGGTCGCCGCGGATGCGCTCGGCCTCCTGGCCGCGACGGCCGATGACGATGCCCGGACGCGCGGTGTGGATGTCGACGCGGACCCGGTCACGGGTGCGCTCGATGTCCACGTGGCTGATGCCGGCGCGCTCCATGCCCTTGGTCAGCAGCCTGCGGATGGCGACATCCTCGGCGACGTAGTCGCGGTAGCGCTGGCCGTCCTTGGTGGAGTCAGCGAACCAGCGGCTGGCGAAATCCGTGGTGATCCCGAGTCGGAACCCGTGCGGGTTCACTTTCTGGCCCATGGGGTCAGCCCTTCTTCACGGTCGCAGGACGCTCTGCGACGACAACGGTGATGTGGCTCGTGCGCTTCTTGATCCGGAACGCGCGACCCTGGGCCCGCGGACGGAACCGCTTCATGGTCGGGCCCTCGTCGACGTAGGCGGCCGAGACGTACAGGCTCGACACATCGGTGTGC
>CAVVEV010000003.1:0-722788 GCA_963747335.1 uncultured Actinomycetes bacterium
TTTATTCCTGCGCATTTTGACCCAACTTCTGATCACAAGATAGCACGATGCCCGCCAGGTGCACGACTGCCGACAGGAGAACATCTCCTCTATCCAAGAAGGCTTAGATACTTTGTAGCATTATATGGGACCTCGTTGGGTTTATCGCTATTGGGATTGATACTTGGAACAAATATACGATTCGATACATTGATAACAGGATCACTGCAAGAAAATGCATTCTTGCTGATCCCCGTTGCGCTTTTTGAGACTACATTTCTGCTTATTCCCCCCACAATTATCAGCATGTATCACTTGATGCAAGTGGCATCATTCCGGGGGAAGATTTCGATTAAAAGTGAACCGCAAGGAGCAAAAGTTTGTATGAGTCGATGTCATCACCCACAGGAATCGTCGTCTACTGGATGTCTTAAGCAGTCTATGGCAAACTTTTTTCCGATACTTAAACCCGAGCCCACTCAAGGCAAAAAGGACATGTACGATCTTGGCCTGACAACACCATGTACACTGATGTTGACAAAGGGAGAATATAAAATCTGCCTAAGCCGCAAAGATTACAGGCTTGACGAGCCTGCCACCATTACCAGCGCAGATGGTATTGAGAAAGAATACAAGTTCAATCTTACCCCCATTCTCAGGCCAATCAAATCCAAGAAAGAAGGCAAGACTTCTACTGGCAAAAAAGATAATTGACAACATTAAACCAAAAAAATTTTTGGGCCTTTAATAAAAAAAGTGTGTTTTTTTATCACCCTCGCTTCCTCGATTTTCACCTCTTTCACTGGCTTGTCGTTGGCTCCCTTCTTCACCTTCGCCATGGCATCCACCACATCCATGCCCTCGATCACCTTTCCAAAGACCGGGTGCTTGCTGTCCAGGAAGTTGTTGTTCACCAGGTTGATGAAGAACTGGCTGCCGCCCGTGTTGGGCCCCGCATTGGCCATGCTGATGGTTCCGCGATCGTTCTTGCAGATCCGCGCGCTACGAAACGACTGGGTGTTCCCCGGCCGCTTCCGCGGGGTCGCTGCGAGCACGGCCAGCGTGGGCGACACTCTGTCCCGCCTCCTCGGGCCCGGGTTCTCCGGGCACTCCCTACGCCACCGGTTCGCCACACGGGCCTACGCCGGCAGCCGGGACATCCTCGCCGTGCAACGCCTCCTCGGGCACGCCTCACCGGCAACGACGCAGGTCTACGTGCAAGTGCCGATGGACTCCCTACGACAAGCCGTCAACGACGCCCGCTAGGTAGCATCCCGCCGAGGCCCCACCCGCGTGCTCCCCCGTCCGCAGGTGGGGCCTCCTGGCTGTCCTGGCGGGGGAGCGAGTTAAGCAAACTCTCCCTTTGCGGGCCGCGAGGGCGCGGCCGGTCCAAGCGATTCGGGCAGTAGGGCCAGAGGGGGGGCCTCCGGTGGCAGTTCTGGTGGCAGTTTCGGTGGCAGTTTCAGGCACAATGGGGGACGTCATGGGACTTTGATCCCTCATGCTGAGCACGGGAGAGACCTCGCGGGAGCCCCAGAGAGCCGGATCTGAGACCCGATAGGTTTCTGGTTCGAGTCCAGATGGGGGAGCATCGCAGCAGGTCAGAGGCCCTTTCCCGAGTCCGGGACAGGGCCTCGTCGACGTTCGGCGTCGCGGGACGGTCCTGCTTCCGATCCGCAGTGCGCGACGGGAGAAGTCCACATCGGGTATGGACATGCCCGCAGTGGGCAGGGGCAGTGTGAGCGGCCCGGCCGTCCACGCGGCCGGGCTTGCTCCTGTACTGAGGCCCCGCCGCGTTGTCTCCCCCGCGCCTCGCGGCGGGGCCTCGCCCCAAGCCACACCCGCGCGCCGTGGATCGAGTGGTGGGTGGGTCCCGTGCGTCGGGGGAGGGGATGGTGTTGGTGTCTGCGGAGTCGATAATGGACGCCCTCATGCTGCGTGCTCTGATAGGGGGTTCCCTGGTGCAACCATGCCGGACCATGAACCACGGCCTACCGCCCGTCGGGCGCGATGTCTGAGGGCGCTCCGGCGCGCCGCATTCGGACGTTCCACCCGCGGCGCAGCAGGACCACCCCCTCGGCCGCCTCGGCCCTGATCCGCCTGCTCCCCGGGTGGGGCATTGATGTCGCGACCACCTCAGCGCACCTCGCCGACGCCTTCAACCCACCCCGGCCGGTGGTGCTCGAGATCGGCTCAGGCATGGGGGAGACGACCCTGGCGATGGCCGCCGCCGACCCCGGCACCGGGATCGTCGCAGTTGACGTGCACACCCCGGGCATCGGGGCGCTGCTGGCGGGCGCTGAGAGGCAGGCCCTGGGCAATGTGCGGGTCTGCATCGGGGATGCCGTCGAGCTCATGGATCGGCTCGCCCCCGGCTCGCTCGTGGGGATCCGCGCCTACTTCCCCGACCCGTGGCCCAAGGTCCGCCACCACAAGCGCCGGCTCGTCCAGCCCGCGTTCGTCCATCGTGCCGCGATGCTCGTGGCACCGGGCGGGACTCTGCACCTGGCCACCGACATCGCCGACTACGCCGACCAGATGCTGGCGGTGTGCTCCGCCGAACCGCTGCTGGACATCGGGAACGGGCTGATCGCCCGACCCGAGTGGCGTCCGATCACCGGCTACGAGCGGCGGGGATTGGCCGCCGGTCGTCCCAGTGCCGACCTCATCGCCACGCGCCGCTGAACCCGCGGCGGGTGCCCCCGCAGGGCGCCTACCGGACGATCCGCAGGTTGAACATCGGGCCCCCGACGGCTCCCATCAGTCGCAGCCAGAGGGGGAGCCACATCTCCGGGCCCCGGGCGGTGGTGATGTCGCCGAGGTCCAGGATGTCGGTCCAGCCGAACTCCCGGAGCAGTTCGGCGACCACTGCCTTGGCCTCGGAGTCGTTGCCGGACAGGAATACCGCGGTGGGCTCAGGGAGCATCCCGGGATTGGTCATCAGCGTCGCGTTCATGGTGTTCAGCGACTTCACGACCCGTGCCTCGGGGAAGGCTCGCTGCACCTGCTCGCCGAGGGAGTCGGTGTCCTTGACGGTGAGGGTCGGCGGGAACCCGAGGGAGAAGTCCAGTGGGTTCGCCACGTCGAGGACGACCTTGCCGGCGAGGTTGGCAGCCCCTGCCTCCGTCAGGGCCGCGATCGTGCCCGCGCCGTTCGTCGCATTCACCACGACGTCCGCCGCGGCGGCGACCGACGCCAGGTCGGCCAGAGGGACCGAGGGGTTCTCGGCGAGCCACTCGGCGATGGACCCCGGGGTGCCGTCGAGCGTCCGGATCATCGTGCGGTGGACGTCGCGTGTCCCCAGGGACACGTCGTGGCCGGTGCGGACGAATCCCTCGGCCAGTGAGCGGCCCACCATCCCGGTGCCCAGGATCCCGATGTTCATGAAGGCCTCCTCAACCGCTGCTCGTATGGCGCGGACGGCCCTGCCGCTGAGGGATCGGGCCCGTCGCGCACCGTGGGCGCCGGCCACGATGCCCAGGACGCCCACGCTGTAGAACTGTGCACCAGTTGCGGTTGTTCCCTGCCCGTTGGCCGACGGCACCGAGGAACCTCGCGCCCGTTGCGGTGCAACCCGCAGCCGGCTCGCGGCCCGGAAGCACCGGAACGGGCGCAAGGCTGGCGTGGTGGGCCCTTGCCCTTCCGGTTCTCAGCCAGAACGGGTGCGAGGTATGTGCCGGGGCCGTGGCGACCGCGCCGAGCCCGGTCAGCCGTGGTGGGGCATGATCGCGCCCTCGGGGATGACCCCGAGTCGGCCACGCTGGTAGTCCTCGATGGCCTGGATCACCTCGGCCTTGGTGTTCATGACGAACGGGCCATAGGCGAACACCGGCTCGCGCAGCGGGACCCCGCCGAGCAGCAGGACATCGAGGGCCGGGCTGGCCACGGACTGGCTGGGCGCCGCCTCGAGCGTGATGTGGTCGCCGGATCCGAGGACCGCGAGCTGGCCGGAGTTGATCGGCTGCCCGTAGCCGCCCACGGTGCCGCGCCCGGACAGGGCATAGACCAGGGCGTTGAAGTCGGTGCGCCAGGGCAGCTCGAGGCGTGCCCCCGGGGCGAGGGTCGCATGCACGATGGAGATGGGGGACTGGCTCCGTCCAGGGCCGGTGTGCCCGGCGACGGTGCCAGCCAGGACTCGCACCAGGGCGCCGCCGTCGCCGCTGGAGACCAGCGTGACGTCGTCGCTCTCCAGCGGCTGGTAGGCGGGGGCCAGCCACTTCTTTGCGGCGGGCAGGTTGATCCAGAGCTGGATCCCGTGGAAGAGCCCACCGGACATGACCAGGGACTCCGGCGGGGTCTCGATGTGCAGGATCCCCGCGCCGGCGGTCATGTACTGGGTGCCGCCGTTCTCGATCACGCCGCCACCGCCGTGGGAGTCCTGGTGGATGAAGGCGCCGTCCATCAGGTACGTGAACGTCTCGAAGCCCCGGTGCGGATGCCAGTCGGTGCCCTTGGGCTCGCCGACGCCGTACTCGACCTCACCCATCTGGTCCATGTGCACGAACGGGTCGAGGTCGGCCTTGTCCACGCCCGCGAAGGCCCGGCGCACGGGGAACCCCTCGCCCTCGAAACCACGAGGGGCGGTCGTGACGGTCCGAACGGGGCGGGAGCGCCCGAGCGGATCGGGCGCATCGATCCGGGGCAGGGTCATGGTGTCGGCGGTCACGGCGGGCATGCAGTCCTCCTGGGATAGTCTGTACAAGATTCAACTATATGGAGGGTAGGAGTATTCCGCCAGCCCTTGCGGCGGATGACGTCGGCGAGCTCAGCCCACGTAGGAGTAGGGGGACGGCTTCGTCGGGAGGGTGAGGGCGCGCGCGGACTTCTTGAGCAGTTTCCTGTTCATCGCCATGATCCCTGCAGCGACCGCGATCGTCGCGGGGGACTGCGGGTCCTTGCGACGGGCGATGGGTCCGAGGACGGCGTCCGAGCCCGTCACGATGGCACCCGCTGCGGCGCCGATGGCGACCTGGCTGGTGACCATCCGCCCCAGGTCCATGAGCGGCCCCGATCGGGGGCTGTGGGTGATCGCCCGTTGGGCGAGGACGGCGGCGGCCATCGTGGCGGCGTTCCCGGCCAGGATCATGCGGCGCTGCTTGGCAATCTGCTCCGGGGTCCGGGGAGTTTCCCCGAGGGAGCGCACGGCCGCCTTCTCGATGGCCAGTTGCGGTGCTGCGGTCATCGCGACGTAGAAGGACGAGATCGCCCCCGAGAGGGCGACGTTCGCCAGGGGGATCTTCCGCAGCTTGCGCTGGATGCCGTGCTGGTACGGCCCGCTGGCAGCCACCAGCACCGTCGACCGCCGCGCGACGTCCACCCCCGGCTGCGGCTTCATGAGGGCGTTGAGCCGATCATTCATGTGATTCCTCCAGGCGGTCGTTGCCCTGAGTATCGCGCGTGCCGGACCCCTCGTGCAGGCCAGTGGGTCCGGCCGGACAATGGAGTCCATGCCGACAGGGGTGGACGGGGCCAGCGCTGCGCCCTCGCCAGGGGACTGTGCGAGGGCGCCCGGCTCGGTGCCGGGGATCGTCGGGGACTGGTTCGACGAGCATCGACGCGACCTGCCCTGGCGAGCGGCGGACCGCACCCCGTGGGGGGTGCTGGTCAGTGAGGTGATGCTGCAGCAGACGCCGGTGGTGCGGGTCGTTCCTGCCTGGGCCGCCTGGATGCAGCGCTGGCCGCAGCCAGCCGATCTCGCCGCGGACTCCCCGGGGGAGGCCGTGCGGCAGTGGGATCGGCTGGGCTACCCGAGACGGGCGCTGAACCTGCACGCGGCGGCAGGCGCCGTGGTGGATCGCCACGGGGGCCGCGTCCCGGAGACCGAGGCGGACCTCCGGGCGCTGCCCGGGGTCGGGGAGTACACGGCTGCCGCGGTGCGCGCCTTCGCCTTCGGGCAGCGCTCGGTCGTGCTCGACACGAACGTCAGGCGGGTCCTCGCCCGGCTGCTCGGCGGCGAGGAGCAGCCACCGCCCAGCTTGACCGTCGGCGAGCGTGCACGGGCAGAGGCGTTGGTTCCGGTCGACGGGCGGGAGGCCGCTCACTGGTCGGCGGCGGTCATGGAGCTGGGGGCGCTCGTGTGCACGGCGGCGTCGCCACGATGCTCGGACTGCCCGGTCCTGGGGATGTGCGCCTGGGTGCGGGCGGGGCGGCCGGCCTACGACGGACCGGAGCGAAGGGTTCAGCGGTTCGCGGGCACGGACAGGCAGGTCCGGGGCCGGATCATGGCGGTGCTGCGGGAGTCTGAGGGCTCCGTGGGACGCCCGGAGATCGAGGCGGCGTGGGACGAGGCCATCCAGCGCGAGCGGGCGCTCGATGGCTTGGTGGCCGACGGCCTCGTCGAGCTTGTCGACGACGACCGCTACGGATTGCCCAGTCGGGCGTGAGTTCGTACCGAGGAGTGCGCCGATCCGTCACGACGGGCCTGGGCTGCCCGCCGCGAGCGAGCTCACCCGCGCGGTTGGTGCCGCAGGAACACCGCGCCCATCGGCGGGACGACGATCGTGGCACTGGCGGGCAGGTAGTCGTACGGGTCCGCAGTGGCCGTGATCGTACCCGTGTTCCGGAACGCCCCAGTCCCGTCGTACACCGCGTCGTCGGAGTTGAAGACCTCCGCCCACGAGCCGGCCTCGGGCAGTCCGATGCGGTGCTGGGTCCAGGGCTGAGGGGAGAAGTTGACCACGCAGGCGACCTGCTCGCCCTTGCCGTCGGAGCGGACCCAGGAGAACGTGTTGGCGCCCGCGTCGTGGTTGTTGATCCACCGGAAGCCCTCCGGTTCGCTGTCGAGCTGCCACAGTGCCGGATGCGCCCGGTACAGCGCGTTGAGGTCGCGGACGAGCCGCTGCAGGCCGCGGTGGTCCGGCAGGTCGGTGACCCACCACTCCAGGCTGGCCTCCTCGCTCCACTCACGCCGTTGCCCGAAGTCGCACCCCATGAACAGGATCTTCTTGCCGGGGAACGACCACATGAAGCTGTAGTAGGCGCGCAGCGTCGCGAACTGCCGCCAGGGGTCCTGGGGGATCTTGTTGATCATCGAGCCCTTGCCGTGGACGACCTCGTCATGGCTGATCGGCAGGATGTAGTGCTCGGTGTACTGGTAGAGCATCGCGAAGGTCATGTCGTGGTGGTCGTACTGGCGGTGGAACGGGTCGAGCGCCAGGTAGCGCAGGGTGTCGTTCATCCAGCCCATGTTCCACTTGAAGTCGAAGCCCAGGCCACCCTCGGAGACCGGACGGGTGACGCCGTGGAAGGCCGTGGACTCCTCAGCGATCATCATCACGCCGGGCACCTGCTCGGACATCTGCTGGTTGAGGATCCGCAGGAAGTCGATGGCCTCGAGGTACTCGTTGCCTCCGTGGATGTTGGGCTCCCACTCACCGGGTTGCCGGCCGTAGTCCAGGTACACCATCGAGGCCACCGCATCGACCCGAAGGCCGTCGAAGTGGAACTCGCCCGCCCAGTACAGGGCGCTGGAGAGCAGGAAGGAGGCCACCTCGTAGCGGCCGAAGTTGAAGACGTAGGTGCCCCACTCCTTGTGCTCGCCGCGCCGTTCGTCGGGATGCTCGTAGAGGGCCGTCCCGTCGAAGCGGCCCAGCGCCCAGTCGTCCTTCGGGAAGTGCCCGGGGACCCAGTCGAGGATCACCCCGATGCCTGCCTGGTGCAGCCTGTCGATGAGGTGGCGCAGCTCGTCGGGGCGGCCGAGGCGGGACTGCGGGGCGAAGAAGCCGGTGACCTGGTACCCCCACGAGGCAACCAGGGGATGCTCGGTGACCGGCATGAACTCGACGTGGGTGTAGCCCATCGAGGTCACGTACTCCACCAGTTCGTCAGCCAGGTCCAGGTAGGTCCGGCCCTCGCGCCACGAGCCCAGGTGCACCTCGTAGATGGCCAGGGGGGACTCGTGGGCGGCGAAGGTGCGGCGCTGGGCCATCCAGTCGTCGTCGCCCCAGGCGTAGCTGCTCTCGTGGACGATGGTCGCGTTCGACGGGGCCGTCTCGGCGAAACTGGCCATCGGGTCGGCCTTCTCGCGCCAGACCCCGTCGGCGCCGAGGACGTCGTACTTGTAGAGGGCCCCTTCGCCGACCCCCTCCACGAACAGCGCCCAGACCCCGGCGCCCGGCACCAGCGACATGGCGTCACCAGCCCAGGAGTTGAAGTCGCCCTTGACCCGTACTGCCTGCGCGTTGGGCGCCCAGACCGCGAACCGGGTGCCCCGGACCTCGCCGCGCTCGTCATCGGTCACGGTGACGAGATGCGATCCGAGGGACCTCCAGCACGCCGTGTCCGAGCCCCGGTGGAATCCCTCGAGATCCTGTCCGGTCAGTCCACCCAGAGGATCATGCACGTCATTCCCCTTCCTTCAGCGCGGCGGATGCCGGCGCCCCGTCTGTGAACGCGTTGAGCAGCAGCGTGAGCAGGAATGAGGCCGCCTGCGGGTCCACGCCCTCGGTGTCCGCGTTCGCCCCGTACACCGCGGCGCTGCGCGGCTGGGGGCTGTCCGGGTGCGTGGCGTACGCGACTGCCGCTGCCAGGTCGGTGGCGAACGTCTCCACGACCCCGGGCTGCGGCTGCGGCCCGGTCACCGCCATGTGCAGGGCATTGGGCAGCTGCTGGCCGTTGAACCTCCAGCCGCGGGCCACCATGGCGTCGTTGACGTGATAGATGTCGAACTCATCCGAGGTGAACGAGAAGCAGAAGGTCGGCGCGCCCATGAGTCGCAGCTCGGGGTGGCTGGTGACCACGTCCTGCATCGCGAAGGCGGTGTCGAAGATCCGCTTCGCGCGGTCGCGGTAGCCCTGCTTGCCGTAGTTGACCATCGCCGCCCACGTGGCCGCGATCAGGCCTCCCGAGCGGCTTCCCGCCAGGCCGGGTGAGCCGTAGGCACCACCCTTCCACCCGGGTTGGAGGAAGTAGTGGTGCTGGCGCATCCAGGAGTCCCGCCACGCCAGGACTGAGGTGCCCTTGAGCCCGTAGCCGTACTTGTGGGTATCGGCTGAGATGGAGCTCACCCCGGGGAGCCGGAAGTCGAAGAGCGGGATGTTGGGGTACCCCAGCTCCTGGCCCCACGGCAGGATGAACCCGCCGAGGCAGGCGTCCACGTGCAGGTAGGTCCCGTGCTTGACGGCGAGGTCTGACAGCGCGGCGATCGGGTCGATCGTGCCGTAGGCGTAGTTCCCTGCCGTGCCGATCAGCATCGCGGTCTCGGGGACGATGTGGTCTGCGACGAAGTCGATGTCGACCATCGTCGTGACCGGGTCGACCGGTGCCACGACCACATCGAGCCCGAAGAGGTGGGCGCCCTTCGTGAACGCCGGGTGGGCCGTCTCCGGCCAGATCATCTGCGGGCGCGCCACCCCGCGCTCCTGGGCGATGTTCCGGTAGGCCAGCACGGAGTTCAGGATGCTCTCGGTGCCGCCGAACCCGAGCGTCCCGCAGGGCGTCAGGCTCGGATCCCGCTGCGTCACCGCGTCGGCATTGAGCATGTCCAGGGTCATGGCGATGATCTCGGACTCGAAGCGGCTCATCGAGGGGCACATGTCGCGCTGCAGCGCGTTGGTGTGGTTGAAGAACCCGAAGCACTCGTTCAGGAAGTCGTAGTGCTCATGCTCGCCCTGGTAGATGCTGCCCGAGACCTTGCCGCCCTCCCACTTGGAGTCCTCCTCGGCCGCCATCTCCCGGAGCTGGGCGAGGATCGCCCCACGGTCCATCCCCTCCTCGGGGAACTCGCGGATCACCCCGTACCGCTCTGCGTAGGGGTACATGGCGCGGTGGATCGCGTCGAGGTCCATCGTGGTTCCTTCCTGGATGGTGCGTGCGGTGGAGGGCTGTCAGCCGCGCAGGGCAGCGAGGGCTTGCGCGTGCAGGTCGGGGTTCGCGGCGGCGATGACGGTGCCGCCGGCCATCGGCACCCGGCCCTCGACGTCGGTGACGACGCCGCCGGCCAGCTCGATGATCGGGATCAGCGGGACGATGTCGTAGGGCATGAGGCAGCCGTCCACGACGAGATCGATCGTGCCCATCGCGACCAGCGCGAACGCGTAGCAGTCCCCGCCCCAGCGCTGCAGTCGCACCCGGGAGGCCAGCGCGTTGTAGCGGTCGAGGACGCCGGCCCACTCCAGCATGGTGGGGTGGGTGCTGTACATGATGGCGTCCTCGAGGGTGGCGGTCGTGCGGGTGCGCAGGCGCCGCTCGGTGCCCGCGTGCAGGAACCGCGAGCCGCGGGCGGGGTCGGCAACGAACGTCTCGTCGGTGAACGGCTGGTGCATCACCCCGGCCACCGGCTGGCCGTCGACGACCAGGCCGAGCAGCGTGCCCCACGTGGGCATCCCACTGATGAACGCACGCGTTCCGTCGATCGGGTCGATGATCCAGCTTGACGGGCCCGCTGCCCGTGGTGCCCCCCTCCTCGCCGATCAGCTGGTGGTCGGGGAAGCGCGCGTTGAGGGCGGCGCGCACATGGTCCTCGACACCCCGGTCGGCCACGGTCACCGGGTCGTAGGCGATGCCGGTGAGCTTGTTGTCCACGGCCATGTCGGTGCGGAAATGGGCCAGGGCGATCGACCCGGCATCGCGGACGGCCGCGATCCCCACGTCCAGCGCCGCAGCAATCTCCTCGTGATCCATCAGTCATCCGTCCGTTGAGCGCGCGTTGAGTGCGCGGTAGATCGGCTTGGTCGCCTTGAACGCCTTCACGAACTGCTCATGGAGAACGTCGTAGGTGGCGGTGTTGCGTGGGTCCGGATCGAACTCGCGGCGGGTCCGCACGAGGGCGCTGATGTCCTCGAAGCCCAGGTCGCCGAGGCGCTCGAAGGCCAACAGCCCGGCGCCGACAGACACGGTGTAGTCGCAGTTGTCCAACTGGTGCACCGGAGCCCCGAGGACGTCGGCCATGATCTGGCACCAGAGGTCCGAGCGGGCCCCACCCCCGTAGATCGAGTAGTGGCTGAACCTGCGCTTGGCGAACTTCTCCACCGGTCCGCGCACCCACCGCAGGTTCTGCGAGACGCCCTCGAGCACGGCGCGCGCCATGTCCCCGCGGGTCGTGCTCGTGCTGATGTTCAGGAATCCGCCGCGCATCTGGCCGTCCTCGGAGGGCGCCATCGAGCCCGCCAGCCAGGGCAGGAACAGCAGCCCGTCGCTGCCCGCCGGGATCGCCCCGGCGACGCGCTGGAGGGCCTCGAAGCGGTCATGCACAGCGGCGTCGCTGAAATGGTCGCTGCCGTAGACGATGTTGGTCAGGAAGCGCTCCAGCGCGGCGCCGGCCATGCCGTTCTCGGCCATGACGAAGTAGGTGTCGGGCACCGGGCTGGGCATGCTCACGATGCCGTTGAACACGTCGGTGCGCTTGAAGTCGACGTGCGTGATCATCACGCTCGTCGATCCCACGGACACCGCCGCATGCGTGCCGGCGAACGCCCCTGAGCCGACTCCGCCGGCCTGCGTGTCGTTGAGCCCGGTGACGACCTGGGTGCTCGGCGCGAGCCCGAGCTCCTCGGCGACCTCGGGCAGGAGGGTCCCGACGATCGTGTCCATCGGGACCAGCTCGGGCAGCTTGTCCCTGTCGATCAGCGAGGAGGCCACCAGGCGCGGCTCGTAGTCCGTGATGTCCAGGCGGCGGTTGTCGGTCATGAGGTACATGAACGCCGAGGCCTGGTTCGCGGTGGCCCGGCCGGTCAACCGCATCGTCACGTAGTCCATCGGCTCGAGGAACCAGGCGGTGCGCGCGTACACGTCGGGGCGCGAGTACTTCAGGTGCCGCATGTGGGACATCGACAGTCCGTCGGCGATCGGTGGGATGCCGTGCACCCGCAGCCAGCGCAGCAGGCTCACGGGATTGTCCGCACCCCGCGGGAAGGTGGGCAGGTGCCGCAGGGCCTTCTTCGTCCCGCGGTGGTCCTGCCAGAGGATCAGGTTGCTGGTCGGCTGGCCGTGACGGTCGACGGGAATGATCGAGGAGTACTGGCTGGAGCAGATGACGGCCACGATGTCGTCGCGTCCCACCCCGGAGGCGGCCAGTGCCCCGACCGCGGCGGTCTTCACGGCGTCCCAGACCTGCTGGGGGTCCTGCTCGGCCACTGCTCCCGGCTGGGTCAGGGTGTCCACCCACGCGCGGGCGGTCCCGGAGGTGCGCCCCTGCGCGTCCACGACCGCAGCCTTCGGCCCGCTGGTGCCCAGGTCGATGGCCAGGACGAGGCGCTGCCGGTGCACTGGACTCCCTCCGAGGGTCCAGGCCAGCATACGAGGCCGCGTGCCACCCTCACCCGCTCACCATCGTCACCGCCCAGCAGCGAGCCCGTTGCCGGGGCATCCCGCGGGCTCGGCCTCCTCCTGCGGCGGCACGGGGGCAACGCAGCTACGGTGCATCCCATGACGTTGCCGGTCGGGACCAGGATCGTCATCGGCGCCTTCGGCGTGAGCGGAGTCGTGCACCTGGTGGCCCCTGCGGTGTTCGCGCCGCTCATCCCGCCGCAGCTGGGTGAGCCCGGTCCGTGGGTGCTGGGCAGCGGAGTTGCCGAGCTCGCCTGTGCCGCGGGGCTGGCCACTCGGCAGCCGTGGGCCCCTGCGGTGACCACCGCCACGCTGGCCGTCGTCTGGGTCGGCAACCTGCAGATGGCCCTCGACCTGCAGCGCAGCAGGCGCCCCGCCTGGCAGAAGGCCGCGGCGTGGGCCCGGCTGCCTCTTCAGGTGCCCCTGATGAAGGCGGCGTGGGACTCGCCCCGGCGTCAGTGACCCCGCGCTGCGTCGGCGTCCGAGGGTCGTGACGATCCACCGCGGCGAAGCGGTTCGGGCAGCGCTCGTCGGGCGGCCGCTGTGGCCAGGGTCGTCATCAGGCGGCCGCGCAGCAGCGTCGTCGCGGTCAGGACCCCACCGAACAACGCTCCGGAGACCCCACAGGAGACGATGTCCTGCCCGGTCAGGTAGAGCCCGGGGATCGGCGTGGCCGGCTTCAGGAATCCCGCCCGGAAGCGCGCTGGCGTGTGGTCCAGTCCATACAGCTGCACCGCGGCTGTAGCCCGCGAAGTGCGCCGTGGTCAGGGGCGTGGAGATCTCGGAGTACGCGACCCGCCCGCGCAGCTGGGGCATCTGCTCGTAGAGCGCCTCCAGCATCCGCTCGGCCAGGCCGGCCTTGAACGCGTCGTACTCGGCGGCGCGGTGCTTCCACCGGCTGCCCTCCCACGCCGCGAACCACTCGTAGGGCGCGGCAGTGATCACCTCGACGGTCGCATGTCCGGGGTGGCGGCGGGCGAAGTCCGGGTCCTTGGCGGCGGGGAACGACGCGTAGACCATCGGCAGGGCGGCTTCCGGGTCCGCGATGCTGTCGGCGAAGGTCCCCTCGTAGTCGTCGGTGGGGTAGATCCACAGGTTGTGCTTCGGCAGGTCGAGGGCCTCGGCGGTCTCCTCGAACCCGAGGTAGAGGCACAGGTGCGCCATCGAGGGGGTCACCTCGGTCAGGTCCGCCAGCAGTCCGGCGCGCTCGGCGGCCTCACGCGGCAGGAGCTTCGCGAACGTGTTGTGCACGCCCGCGTCGCTGATGACGATCGGCGCCCGGATGACGTGGTCGTCGGCGGCCATCCGCACGCCCACGGCCCGACCGTCCTCCACCACGACCGCGGCGACCTCGGCGTTGATGAGCACCAGCCCGCCGGCGCGCCCGATGACGGGGATGATCGACTCGGCGATCACTGCCGACCCGCCGACCGGGTAGTACCCGCCCCGGAAGTAGTGGCTGGCGACCAGGGCGTGCATCGCGAAGCTGGACTGCGCCGGGGGCAGCCCGTAGTCGCCGAACTGGGCGGTCAGCACCGCGATCAGCCGCTGGTCGTCGGTGAGCTCCTCGAGCACCTCGCGGGTCGTGCGGTCGGCCCAGCGTTGGAAGGTGCTGCGCAGCCGTGGTCCGGCCACAGCCTGGACCGGCCCGGGCAGCGTCTTCACGGCCTGGAACGGCAGGGATGCGGACACCGCGGAACGCACGGCTTCGAAGTAGCCGTCGATCGCGGCCTCCTGGCCCGGGAACCGCTCCACCAGCATGGCCCGCAGGTTGCGCCGGCCCTTGGGCAGGTCGTACACGTCACCGCCGATGATGACGCGGTCGTAGACCTCACCCATGTCGGCCCACTCGATGCGGCCGTCGCTGATCTCGTCGAAGAACCTGCGCAGCGTCGACCCAGGGCCCACATCACCGATGTAGTGCACGCCGACGTCCCAGTCGTACCCCGGACGGTGGAACACGTGCGTGTAGCCGCCGGGGGTGTAGTGCCGCTCGAGCACGAGCACGCGCTTCCCGCCATGGATGGCCAGCATCGCGGCTGTGGCCAGCCCGCCGATCCCCGATCCGATGACGACGGCGTCGTAGTCCTCGGTCACCGGATGGCGCTTGTACGACTGTGCCAGCTGCCTGCTCATCGCGTCAGCATAGGCTCGGCGGCTGGTGGCCGAGCCTGACCGCCCGGCTGGTGCCCGGCGCTGGCTAGGGTGTGCCGGGTGATCGAGGTCAACGGGCTGAGCAAGTCGTTCGGGGATGTGCGGGCGGTGGGCGGGGTCTCCTTCGTCGTGCCCGATGGGGTGGTGACCGGCTTCCTCGGGCCGAACGGCTCGGGCAAGTCGACCACCATGCGCCTGATGCTGGGCCTGGACCACGGAGGTGGGGCGACCACCTTCGACGGCCAGAGGCTGACCGAGGTCCACTCGGTCACCCGAACGGTCGGGGCTCACCTTGATGCGAAGTACTTCCATCCCAAGCGGACCGCACGGGCGCACCTGCGGATGCTGGCCACGGAGGCCCGCGTGCCCGACTCCCGGGTGGACGACGTGCTCGAGGTGTTCGGGCTGACCTCAGTGGCGGGCAAGCGCCCCAAGGGGTTCTCCCTGGGGATGGGTCAACGCCTCGGACTGGCCGGCGCCGTGCTGGCCGAGCCCAAGGCCCTGATGCTCGACGAGCCGGCCAATGGGCTGGACCCGCAGTCGATCCACTGGATGCGCGACTTCCTCAAGGACTACGCCGAGCGCGGGAACGCCGTCCTGGTCAGCAGCCATCTGCTCTCGGAGATGCAGCTGATGGCCGACCACGTGGTGGTCATCGCCAAGGGCGAGCTGGTGGCGGACGCGACGATGTCCGACCTCGTGGCCTCGAGCACCCGCAACGACGTCCTCGTGCGCACGAGGCCCGAGGACCGCCAGGCACTCCTCGACGGACTGACTGCGGCAGGAGTGGAAGCCGGCCCGGAGGGTTCCGATGCCGTCACCGTGACGGGGACCGATCCCGAGGCGGTCGGGCTCATCGCCTTCACAGTCGGGGTTCCGGTGCTCGAGCTGATGGCCCGTCGGGCCTCGCTCGAGGAGGCGTTCCTGGAGCTCACCGAGGGCCAGGAGCAGTTCCGGACCGGGTCGATCGGGGGTGCAGCATGAGTCGGATCGTGGCGTTCGAGTGGCGCCGCGCTGTGTCGCTGCGCTCCACCTGGGGGTTCCTCGGGCTCGGGATGGCACTGCTGATCTTCATCTCGTGGGCAGCGATGATCTTCAACGGGGCGCAGGAGGGAGCGTCCCCGGGCACTCGCCCCGGCATGGAGGGCGTGGCCAACTTCGACGGGGGAGGCCCGCTGGGCGTCATCCTGATCACGACCATCTGCGCGCAGGCATTCGGCCATGAGTACCGGGACGGCACGATGCGCCTGGTCCTGTCCCAGTTCCCGAAGCGGGTGGAGGTGTTCCTCGCCAAGGTCGCGGTCCCGGCCGCGTTCGTGACTGTCTCGATCCTGCTGGCGCTGGCGATCTCGGTGGCCGGCGCCGCGATCCTGTTCGACCTGTCTCCGCAGGACGGCTGGGGAACGGTCGCTGCCGTCGGGTTGCGGCAGGTCGGACTTGGGCTCTGGTGGGGGCTGGTCGTGGCCGGTGTCACCGCCCTGATCCGCAACCTCGCCGCCGGGATCATCGTCTCGCTGGTGTTCGCCCTGGTCCTGGAGAACCTGGTCATCGGCCTGCTCACGAAGTCCGACCCGGTCACCGGCGATTCCGTGAGTCGAGCTGCCTGGCTGACTGAGAACCTACCCTTCTTCAACGCACTCTCGTGGGCAGCGGAGGGTGATGGACGGGCTGCCGCGGTCGCCGCCATCTGGGCGCTGGCGGTCGTGGGTCTGGCCGGGGCGCTGTTCGTCCGCCGCGACGCCTGAACGACATGGGCGTCGCAACGGCCTGCCCCGAACGCCCCGGCGACCTGCTCCGGGCTGGCCGTGGCGCGCGGCTGTTCGCCTGATCGAGGCGGGACCAGGTCGGTTCCACCCGCGAGGCGGTACCTCCGGAACTGGTCGTGGTCGAGGTCGATCGCCTGCCCGGCGGCGAGACCAGCGCGCTGGGCGGAGCCTCGACGCGGTGCCATCGGCGGTCCGCACGCCGATGCGTCCGGAGATCAGGTACTGGAAGTGCGGAGCCTCGCAGAGTTCGGTCCCGGTCGCCGGCTTGACGTGGTCGGACCACCGCCACCCGGGCTGGAGGGTCATGTGCATCACCTTGCCGCCGCCGATGTCGACGATCTCGCCGCGGCCGAGGAACTCCAGGACGTCTCGGGCTCGCGAAGTTGGTCACTCGAAACTGGCCACGTGCAGGCTGCTGCCCGGCGACCATCTTCGCGGCGACGGCCCCAGACGAGCCCGCTCCGCAGCGGCCGCCATCCGCCTCGACGGACTCGGTGAGGCTGCCTGATGCGACCCAGGCCGTCGCCGTGGGCTGTTGCGCGATGCGACGGCGCGCGTCACCGGGGCCGGGAATGAGGTAAGCCTTGCCTATTGGCTGGAGTTCGGCTGCGGAGTACCGTCGAGGGATCCGGGTCGCCGGACCCGAATGCTCGGAGCCAAGGAGCCCGCCATGTACGGAACCGTCGCGCTGTGCCACGTTCGCCCGGACAACGTCGCGAAGCTGCAGGCCTTGTCCTCCGCCGAGGAGTACGCTCCCGATCGAGGGCTACCTCGGCACGGACCTGTTGGTGGTCGACAACCATCCCGACACCGTGCTCATGGTGGTGCGCTTCCAGGACCAGGCCAGTTACCGCGCCAATGGCGACTCCGCGGACCAGGACGCCCGATACCAGGAGTTCCGCGCCCTGATGGAGGACGATCCGGTCTGGTACGACGGCGACTGGGTGACCGTGACCTGACCAGCGCCCACCCGGGCGACTCATGGTCCCCGCGTGGTCCGCTGCCGACCAGCAGCGGCACATGAGGGCGAATCGGGGTGATCAGATTCGGTGCTAGGGTCAAGGAAGAGCGTTCGATCCACTCGCCCGGTGCCCTTCGGTACCGGGTCTTCGCTTATGGAGGCGATGTCATGACCAGCACCGAACGACCAGGCGGGCTCACCAGCCAGGACATCGAATCGCTGCGGTCCACCCTGATGGAGGTCCGGGCGGCGAACCTCGCGGACCTGGAGGCGGCCAAGTCGACGGTCGCGGCCCTGGTGGACGACGGAACTGCCGGCAGTCCGTCGCTGCGCGAGGACGTGGCCAACTCGGAGTACATGATCGAGGACGCCACCTCGATCCTCGCGATGATCGATGCCGCGCTGCTCCGGATGGATGACGGCACCTACGGGACGTGCGTGGACTGCCACCAGCAGATCCCCCGGGCCCGACTCGAGCTGCGCCCCTACGGGCCCCGGTGCGTGGCCTGCGCGAGCTGAGGACGCGTCGGAGGGGACGTCAGGCTGACGGGGCTGCGTTGGCGCAGAGCCGGAGACAACGGGCCGACCATCGGACACGATGTCGCCATGGATACCAACAACGCCGGCCGGCGCACGCTGGTCTCGACCGGGCGGCTCCCCAACGCCGACGAGGTGCAGCGCCTCCTGGCTGAGGCGCACTCCGAGGTGGCCGGTGTCTCCGGCGGGGAGGTCTCCACGGTCTACCCAGCGCTGGCCAGGGTGTCTCCGGATCTCTTCGGCGCGTGCGTCGTGGGCGTCACTGGGCACACGTTCGCGATCGGGGACGCTGACCACCCGTTCTCGCTCATGAGCGTCGCCAAGCCGTTCGTCCTCGCGCTCATGATCGAGGAGCACGGCTTCACCCACGTGCGTGACCTGGTCGGGATGAACGCCACTGGGATGGCCTTCAACTCCATCGCTGCGGTGGACGTCAGCCCCGACGGCCGGACCAACCCGATGGTGAACTCGGGGGCGATCGCCACGGCCAGCCTGGCCCCGGGCGGCTCGCTCGACGAGCGGTGGGGCTTCGTGCGGGACGGGGTCGGCCGGTTCGCCGGCCACGCGCTGCACCTCGACGACGAGGTGCACTCCTCCGCGGCCGCCACCAACTTGCGCAACCGGGCCATCGCCGAGGCGCTCAACGCCCGAGGCCGGCTCGTGGGCCCGCCGCAGGACGCCGTGGAGATCTACACCCGGCAGTCGTCGCTGTCCGTCACGGCACGCGACCTGGCCGTCATGGGCGCCACGTTGGCCGATGGAGGGGTGAATCCGCTGACCCGGGAGCGGGTCGTGACGGCTGCCACCTGTCGACTCGTGCTGGCCGTGATGGCCACAGCTGGGTTGTACGAGACCTCCGGGGACTGGCTGTGCGACGTCGGCCTGCCCGGCAAGAGTGGCATCGGCGGCGGGATCGTCACAGTGTCCCCCGGCAAAGGGGGCCTCGGCACGTTCGCCCCACCTCTGGACGCCGCAGGCAACAGCGTCAAGGGGCAACTCGTCGCCCAGGTGCTGTCCCGCACCCTGGGCCTGGACCTCCTGGCCTCCGAGCCCCCGGGGTGACCGTCGGCGGGGCCCGGGCTCGTTGGGGGCGCTGCCTGGGCTCTGGGGACCCGATTTTGGGGGTAGCGTCTCCTTGCGCCCTGCTGGAGGCGTCCATACCCGCGCCTCCGGGATCGAAGAGAGAGATGTGAGCATGCAGTCCGTCACGGCACAGCCGATCGTCCCCGTCGCCGACCCCTTCGCGGCCACCGCGGCCGAGGTCCTGATCGGCCTGGACTCCTCTGCGGAGGGCCTTGCAGGCAGCGAGGCTTCGCGCCGGGTGCAGCAGTTCGGCCCGAATCGGCTGCCCGCACCGGCCCGTGAGTCGTTGGTCCGGCGGGTCGCGAAGCACTTCGACGACGTGCTGATCTACATCCTCCTGGCCGCCGCCGTCCTCAAGGCGATCCTGGGGGAGTGGGTCGACTTCTGGGTGATCCTGGCGGTCGCGGTGATCAGCGCGATGATCGGCTTCATCCAGGAGGGTCGGGCGGAGAACGCCCTCGACGGGATCCGCAAGATGCTGTCCCTGAACGCCCATGTGCTCCGCGACGGTCAGTGGCAGGAGGTCCCTGCCGAGGACCTCGTCCCGGGAGACGTCGTGCGGGTGCGTTCTGGGGACAAGGTGCCCGCCGATATCCGGCTGCTCGAGGCGGTGAACCTGCGGGTGGAGGAGTCCGCCCTGACCGGTGAGGCGGTTCCGACGGAGAAGTCGACCGATGCGGTCGCCGCTGATTCCGGGGTCGGGGACCGCACCAGCATGATGTTCTCCGGGACCCTCGTGGCCGCCGGGCAGGGCGTGGGCGTGGTGACGGCGATCGGCGCCGAGGCGGAGATCGGCCGGATCCAGACGATGCTGGCCGGGATCGAGGACTTCGAGACCCCGCTGACCCGGGAGATGAACCGGTTCGGCAAGCAGCTGTCGGTGGTGATCCTGGGCATGGCTGCCCTGATGCTGGTGATCGGTCGCGTCCTTCATGACTTCGCGCCCGCGGAGCTGATCTCGGCGGCGATCGGCTTCGCGGTGGCAGCGATCCCGGAGGGCCTGCCCGCCCTCGTCACGATCACCCTGGCCCTGGGCGTGCAGCAGATGGCCAAGCGCAACGCGATCATGCGCAACCTGCCCGCGGTCGAGACCCTCGGTGCCGTGACCACCGTCTGCTCGGACAAGACCGGGACGCTGACCCGCAACGAGATGACCGTCCGGCACGTGGTGACCCGGCGTGGGCAGTACGACGTCGAGGGGCTGGGCTACCAGCCCGAGGGCCGGATCACCATCGACGGCTTCGCGGCGGGACTGGACACCTTCGGTGACCTGCGCACGCTCGTGACGGTCATGTCGGTGGCCAACGACTCGCACGTGGTGTCCGAGGACGGGCACTGGCGCGTGCTCGGCGAGCCCACGGAGGGAGCGCTGGTCACGCTGGGGATGAAGGCCGGGTTCGAACCGAGCACGTACGCCCGCCTCGCGGTGCTGCCCTTCGAGTCCGAGCACAAGTACATGGCCACCCTCAACGAGACCCCCAGCGGCCAGCGCGTGGTCCTGCTCAAGGGCGCCCCGGACCGGGTGCTGGACCGCAGCGCGACCGAGGTCGACGCCGAGGGCCGCACCCATCCCCTGGACCGCGAGGCCTGGGAGGCAGCCATTGACAGGCTCAGCGCCGAGGGCCTGCGCGTGCTGGCGGCTGCAGCCCGCCCGGCCCGCCCCGAACTCGTCGGGCTGGATCATGACGACCTGACGAACATGCGCTTCATCGGCCTGGTGGGGATCGTCGACCCACCCCGGCCGGACGCCGTCGAGGCGATCGCCACCTGCCATCGCGCGGGCATCCGGGTGAAGATGATCACCGGGGATCACGCCGGCACGGCCACCGCCATCTCCCGGGAGATGGGCATCGCCCGCGCGGGTGACGGTGGGGCTGTGAGCGGCCCGGAGCTCGAGCGCGCCACCAACGAGCAGTTGCGCAAGGTCGTCGGCACCACCGACACGTTCGCGCGCACCAGTCCCGAGCACAAGCTCCGCCTGGTCAAGGCCCTGCAGGCCAACGGCGAGGTCGTGGCCATGACCGGTGACGGGGTCAACGACGCGCCCGCGCTCAAGCGGGCTGACGTCGGCGTGGCCATGGGCATCAAGGGGACCGAGGCCACCAAGGAGGCTGCCGACGTCGTCCTGGCCGACGACAACTTCTCCTCGATCGAGCGGGCGATCGAGGAGGGGCGACGGATCTACGACAACCTGCAGAAGTCACTGGTCTTCCTGCTGCCAACCAACGGCGCCCAGTCCCTGGTCATCCTGGTGGCCGTCCTGTTCGGGCTGGCTCTGCCTCTGGCCCCGGTCCAGATCCTGTGGATCAACATGGTCACGGCCATCACCCTCTCGCTCGCCCTGGCCTACGAGCCGGCCGAGCCCGACCTCATGCTCCGGCCGCCGCGTGACCCGCGGGCCTCGATCCTGAACCGTGAGTTCCTGGTCCGGATCGGCTACGTCTCGATCCTCATCGCCGGGGCCACGATGGCTGTGTTCTACCTGGCGCGGTCCTGGGGCTGGCCGACCGACGAGTCCCAGACCATGGCGGTGACCATGCTGGCCCTCGGGCAGGCGGCCTACCTGTTCAACGCGCGCTCGCTGCGTGAGTCCAGCATCAGGCGGGACATGATCACGGGGAACCCGGTCGTCTGGATCTCCATCGGCGCCATGCTGGCCCTGCAGCTGGTGTTCGTGTACGCGCCCTTCATGAACGACTGGTTCGGGTCCGCGCCGCTGCCCGTTGAGGGCTGGGCGCTGCCGCTGGTCCTCTCGGTGGTGATCTTCCTCCTCGTCGAGGCAGGGAAGGCGGCGTTCCGCCGCCTCGTGCCGGCCAGGCGGGTTGTCGCGGGCTGAGCTGTGCGCGACTGCCTGTCCGGTCTCAGCGTGGGTCGACCACCCGGCTGACGATCCAGGCGTGCTTGCCGACCTGTCGGACCCGGGTGAAGCCGTTGTCCTCGAAGAGCTCGACGGTGGCGCTGAAGAGGAAGCGGCCGTGGGCCTCGCGGCCGGCGGTGACCTCGGTGATGGCCTCGACGAGGCCGCCCCCGGTGTCGGCGATCTGGTCGAGTGCGCCCTCCAGCGCCGTGCGTGCGATGCCCTGGCCGCGGTGCTTCGGGTCCACGTAGAAGCAGGTGATCCGCCAGTCCGGGAGGGGAGGCGCATCGCTGTCGTAGGCCCGTCTGTGCTTGATGGCGGTGAGCTCCTCGGGGCTGCCGTACTGGCACCAACCCTGGACGGCGCCGGTCTCATCGAGGACCAGCGCGGCATGGGCGCGACCGGTGCGGACCCGATCCTCCTTGGCCGTCCGCGGGTCGATGCCCCTCGCGTTGCGTTCCGGATGGAACCCGATGCACCAGCAACCACCGAATATCCCGTTGTTGCGCTCCACCATCTCCGCGAAGACATCCCAGGTCGAAGCATCGAGCGGCTGGGTCGTGAACGTCATGACCAGATCCCTTCCTGCAGGTGGCTCACGAGCCCACGTAGTCCGCGAGGTGCTCGCCTGTGAGGGTGGAGCGTGCGGCAACGAGGTCGGCGGGGGTCCCCTCGAAGACGATCAGCCCGCCGTCGTGCCCGGCCCCCGGGCCGAGGTCGATGATCCAGTCGGCGTGCGCCATGACCGCCTGGTGGTGCTCGATCACGATGACCGACTTCCCGGCGGCGACGAGTCGGTCGAGCAGTGCGAGCAGGTGCTCGACGTCGGCCAGGTGCAGGCCGGTGGTCGGCTCGTCGAGCACGTAGATGCCGCCCTTCTCGCCGAGGTGGGTGGCCAGCTTGAGCCGCTGGCGCTCACCTCCGGACAGGGTCGTGAGCGGCTGGCCGAGGCTGACGTAGCCCAGCCCGACGTCGGCCAGGCGCGTGAGGATCGCGTGCGCTGCGGGGTTGCGCGCATCGCCGGCGCCGAAGAACTGCTCGGCCTCGGTCACCGGCATCTGCAGAACCTGGCTGATGTTGCGCCCGCCGAGCTGGTACTCCAGCACTGACGCCTGGAACCGCTTGCCCTCGCACTCCTCGCACGTGCTCTCGAAGGTCGCCATGAAGCCCAGGTCGGTGGAGATGACCCCGGCGCCGTTGCAGACCGGGCAGGCGCCCTCGGAGTTGGCGCTGAACAGGGCCGGCTTGACTCCGTTCGCCTTGGCGAAGGCCTTGCGGATCGGCTCGAGGAGCCCGGTGTAGGTCGCCGGGTTGCTGCGGCGTGAGCCCTTGATCGCGCCCTGGTCGACCGTCACGACGCCGTCGAGCTCGGAGACCGAGCCGTGGATGAGTGAGCTCTTGCCGGAGCCGGCCACCCCGGTGACCACCACCAGCACCCCGAGCGGGATGTCGACGTCGACGTTGCGCAGGTTGTGCGAGCTCGCGCCGCGCACCTCGAGCGCCCCTGTCGGCGTGCGCAGCGACGGCTTGAGCGCGGCGCGGTCGTCCAGGTGCCGGCCGGTCAGCGCGTCGCTGGCCCGAAGGCCCTCGACCGTCCCCTCGAAGACCACCTCACCGCCGGCGGTCCCGGCGCCGGGACCGAGATCGACGACGTGGTCGGCGATCACGATCGCCTCCGGCTTGTGCTCGACGACGAGCACCGTGTTGCCCTTGTCCCGAAGCTTGAGGAGCAGACCGTTCATCCGGGCGATGTCGTGCGGGTGCAGGCCGATCGTCGGCTCGTCGAACACGTAGGTGACATCGGTCAACGACGACCCGAGGTGGCGGATCATCTTGGTGCGCTGCGCCTCGCCCCCGGACAGCGTCCCGGATGGCCGCTCGAGCGAGAGGTACCCCAGGCCGATCTCGACGAATGAGTCGAGCAGGTGCGTCAGGCCACCCAGCAGCGGCGCGACGCCGGGCTCGGCCAGGCTGCCCACCCACGCGGCCAGGTCGGTGATCTGCATCGCACAGGCGTCGGCGATGGAAATCCCGTGGATCTTCGAGGATCGTGCCCCCTCGGCCAGCCGGGTTCCGCCGCACTCGGGGCAGGTCTGGAACGTCACCGCCCGCTCCACGAACGCGCGGATGTGCGGCTGCATCGCCTCCACGTCCTTGGACAGCATCGACTTCGTGACCTTGGGCACCAGCCCCTCGTAGGTCATGTTGATGTTCTCCAGCTTGACCTTGCGGGGCTCGCCGTAGAGGAACTCCTGCCGCTGCCGGGCGCTGAACTGCGCGATCGGCACGTCCGTGGGCACCACGGCGCCGAAGATGCGCACGTACCAGCCGTCCGCGGTGTACCCGGGGACCTTGATCGCGCCGTCGTCGAGTGACAGCGACGCGTCGAAGAGCTGGGCCAGGTCGATGTCGGACACCGACCCCATGCCCTCGCACCGCGGGCACATGCCCCCGGTGACCGAGTAGGAGCGCTTCTGTGCCGTCGTGGCCTGCCCCTTGTCGACCTTGACTTGGCCGACGCCCGTGGCCGAGGGGACGTTGAAGGAGTACGCCTGGGGCGACCCGATGTGCGGCTGCCCCAGCCGGCTGAACAGGATGCGCAGCAGCGCATTGGCGTCCGTGACCGTGCCGAGGGTGGAGCGGGCGTTGGCACCCATCCGCTCCTGGTCGACGATGATCGCCGTCGTCAGCCCGTCGAGCACGTCGACATCCGGGCGGGCCAGCGTGGGCATGAAGCCCTGGACGAAGGCGCTGTAGGTCTCGTTGATCATCCGCTGGGACTCGGCGGCGATCGTGTCGAACACCAGCGAGCTCTTGCCCGAGCCGGAGACGCCGGTGAACACAGTCAGGCGGCGCTTCGGGATCTCGACACTGATGTCCTTCAGGTTGTTCTCCCGGGCGCCGTGCACCCGAATCAGGTCGTGCCGATCGGCTGGGTGCGCCGGGGTCGGGTGTGCGCCAGCGGTCGAGGCACTGCTCATGGCGTCTCCATCCCTCGGGCGTGCTCCCGGTCGCCGCCGGCCGCGATCGTCTGCGCGATGCTGCCACGTTGACGGGCGGGACGCGTGTTCGCCCGGCCATGGGGCTGAGGTGGCCGGCCACGCAGAGGGTCCGCAGTGGTCCACGGAGGGCCCGGGTGTCGTCCACAGCACCATGGGGCGGTGAGGCCAGTTCCAGGGTTTCGGAGGGACAATCGGCCCGTGAGCACGCAGGCATCGGTCCGCACGCTGCGGCCCTCCGCGCTCGGGGTCCTGGCCGTGGGCATGGTGGCGTTCCTGGTCGGGCAGCGCTGGCTGGCAGGGGCGGCGGACAGCCCCGCGCTGTCGGCCTTCACGACGGTGTTCCTCTCGATCGTGCTGCAGGCGACACCGTTCCTGGTGCTCGGCGTGCTGCTGTCCGCGGCGATCAGCGCGTTCGTGTCCCCGACGCTCCTGCGCCGGGCGCTGCCCCGCAACCCGGTGCTTGCGGTCCCCGTGGCCGGGTGCGCCGGTCTGGCGCTGCCCGGATGCGAGTGCGCCTCGGTTCCGGTGGCCGGAGGGCTGATGTCCCGGGGCGTGGCGCCCGCTGCAGCGCTCACCTTCCTGCTTGCGGCGCCGGCGGTGAACCCGATCGTCCTGGCCGCCACCTGGGTGGCCTTCCCCAACAACCCGGACATGATGTGGGCACGCCTTGCAGCCTCGATGCTGGCCGCGATCGTCATGGGCTGGTTGTGGCTGGCGATCGGGCGGGGCGAGTGGCTTCGTATGCCCGGTCGCAGCCATCTGGAGCACGCCAACCCGTGGGTGACCTTCCACCGCAACGCCGGCCACGACTTCCTGCACGCCGGCGGGTTCCTCGTCGTGGGGGGATTGACCGCTGCGGTGCTGAACGTGGTCGTCCCCGGGACCGCCTTGGACAGCCTGGCCGGGATGGGCCTGCTCGCCGTGCTCGCACTGGCGCTGCTGGCGGTGGTGATGTGCATCTGCTCGGAGGCCGACGCCTTCGTCGCGGCGAGCTTCACCGGGTTCAGCCCGGTCGCCCAGCTGGCGTTCATGGTGGTCGGCCCGATGGTCGACCTGAAGCTGGTGGCCATGCAGACCGGAGCCTTCGGGCGGGCGTTCGCCAGCCGGTTCGCACCGGCCACCTTCGTGGTCGCGGTGAGCGCCGCGCTGCTCGTGGGCGGGGCGCTGCTGTGAACCGGTCGGTGCAGGCGATCTTGATGGTCCTCTTCGGCGGGGTCATCATCCGGGTGGTGGTCGACGACGCGCACGTGAACTACGTGAAGCCGTCCATGGGTCCCTGGTTGCTGCTCAGCGGGGCCGTGCTCCTGGCGCTCGGCGCGATGGCGGTCCTCGAGGTGATGCGCGAGGACGACACCGAGGACCACACGACCGACGCCGCTGGTTCAGCCGACCAGATCACGGGGAACTCGGCCATCGCCCGAGTGAACACGGTCGAGGACGAGTCCCTCGGTCACGACCACGGGCATCTCGGGCCTCGGGCTGCGTGGGCGCTGCTGCTGCCGGTTGCGGCGATCCTGCTGGTACCGGCGGCACCTCTGGGCTCGTTCACGGTCAACCGGATCGAGGCCTACGCACCTGCTGCCTCCACCGATGAGCTGTACCCGGAGCTCAACGGGGACCCGGCGGACCTCAGCATGGGTGACTTCGTCGCCCGGGCGGTGTGGGACGACGGCAGGACGCTGGCGGGGCAGAGGGTTCGCCTGGTCGGGTTCGTCAGCCCGGATGGGGACGAGGACTGGTACCTGACACGGCTGGGCCTGGCCTGCTGCGCGGCTGACGCCTATGCGCTGAAGGTGCGGCCGCTGGGAGCGCCGGACTTCCCGGCGGACACGTGGGTCGAAGTCACGGGCACCTGGGCGCCAGGCGGAGGCACCCAGGAGGCCGGGGCGATCCCCCAGATCCAGGTGGAGTCAGCCATCCCGACCACTGTCCCGGCCAACCCCTACGACATCTGACGCCGACCCCGCGTGCTTCAGCCCCACGTTCGCCAGCGGTGTTGGCGCGGTCCGGCCAGCGCCGGAGCCCGGCCCGTGGGCACCCGTGCTGCCCAAGATCCCGATTTCATCCAAGCGTCGGGCCGGAGTCACGCCTGAGACTTGGAGCGAACCGCTTCAGGCGCCCGAGAATTGGAGCAAGTCGTGGAGCCGGTCGCGTGGGGCCTCGCTGGTTGCGCGGGCTCTGGAGAGTGGCCCGCAGCGCGGGCGGGCCAGTCCTGGCACCTCGAATGGTCCATTGACTGGTCGAAACGAAGGATGCCCGCAGCCCCGAGAACCCGCTACGCTGCGCCGATGCTGACCGAACACCACCCGGCCTTCGCACTGCCGGTGCGCGTCGCTGCGGTGTCGGTGGCCTCGGTCCTCCTCGGTGTCGTGGCACACGGGTTCGTTGCCGGAGTCCTGCCGCGGCCCGACCCGCTGTTCGTCATCGCGGTCCTGGTCCTGATGCTGGTCGGCGGGTTGCTGGCCGGAGGCCAACGCGCGGGGACCTGGGCCCGCAGCCGCGGGTGGTCCGTGCCGTTCGAGGACGTGGCCGGCGTACTGTCGCTGGTGGCGGGCCAGGCGCTGGTGCACTGGTTGGTGCTGCCCGTGGGCGTCCCGCTCGCAGGTGCGGGGTCGGTGTTGTCCATTGGCCACATCCACGCCGCTGCCCCTCCTGCAGATACTGTGGTGTCTCACCACGCTGCGGCCACCACCCCGGCCATGCTCGCGGTGCACGCCATGGCCGGGGTGGTGGTTGCCGTCGCGCTGAGGTGGGTCGAGGCGGCGATCCTGAGCCTGGGTCAGGTCCTGCGGCTCGTGCATGCCCCGATGGCGTCGTGCCTGCGGGCGCTGCGGGCGTGCGTCCAGGTCGGCACTGTCGTGTCGACGGGGGACCACTCCGGGAACCGGGTCTGTACCTGGTCGAGTGCTGATGTGCGGCCCCGATTGCGGGTGACGCTGATGCCGCTGGGGCGCCGTGGACCGCCCTCGGCGGCAGGCTGGTTCCAGCACGTCCTCGCGACCTGAGCCGCACCCGCCCTCACGGTCGTCACCCCGCGTCGCAGTGGCGCGCACAGCCCCGACCCCTGGGGTTGTTGGCGCAACGCTGCCGATCAGCGGGGCCCTCGCACACCTCATGAGACCGACAGAAGGGCTGCACCCATGTTCATCCGACGAATGGCCGTCACCTCCGCCTCGCTGCTGATGGTCGGCGGCCTGTCCGCGTGCGCCAGCACATCCGACACCGATACCGAGGCCCAGGCCTCCCCGAGCAGCACCCCTCCGAGCAGCAGCGCCCCGGCGGGCTGCCCGGTCCAGGTCACCGACCAGTGGGTCAAGGCTGCCGACACCGGCATGACCGCTGCGTTCGGGCACCTGGAGAACGCAACAGATCAGGACCTCACCATCACGGCGGCCGCCTCGAGCGCCGCCACCATGATGGAGCTCCACGAGGTCGTGGACAAGGACGGTGAGATGGTGATGCAGCCGGTCGAGGGAGGGTTCACCGTCCCTGCACAGGCGCACCTGCACCTGGAGCCGGGTGGCTACCACCTGATGTTCATGGGCCTGACCGGGCCAATCGAGGCCGGGGACGAGGTGGAGATCACCCTGACCTGTGCTGACGGGGCCACCACCTCGTTCACCGCCCCGGCCAAGCCCTTCACCGGGGCTGAGGAGGAGTACGCCGGCGAGGGAATGGAGGGAATGGAGGGAATGGACCATTCCGAGGAGGGCCACTCCGAGGGCATGGACCACGACCACTCCGAGTCGCCCAGCCCGATGACGTCCTGACCCGGACGCGTGGTGACCTCCGATCCTGCCGGCTGTGCGTGGGTCGCCGGCCGGATCGGGGGCGCCGCGCGTCTGTCCGGAACTGACCGCTGCAGAGCTGGGCCGCCCGCCGCGTGGGGCCCTCGCAGGTGAGCCGTGCGAGACTTGTCACCCCTGTGCCAAGGAGAGCTCGTGAGTGGTAACACCGTCTACCGGTTCAACAATGCAGCGATCCTGTCGGTTGTTGCCGTGGATGCTCCTGAGGTCGTCACCTCGGACTCCTTCGACGAGCGCCTGGCACCGACCCTGGAGCGCCTGGGCGTGCGCGCGGGCATGCTCCAGAAGCTGGCCGGGATCACGGAGCGGCGCTGGTGGCCCGAGGACGTCTCGTTCTCCGATGCTGCCGCCATGGCAGGCGGGCAGGCCCTGGCCGAGGCGGGCATCGCCCCGGAACAGATCGGGCTGCTGATCGACACCTCGGTGTGCCGAGCACGCCTCGAGCCCTCCGCCGCTGTCGCCGTGCACAACGAGCTCGGACTGCCGTCGTCCTGCCTGAACTTCGACCTCTCGAACGCCTGCCTCGGCTTCGTCAACGGGATGCAGCTGGCCGGGATGATGATCGACTCCGGGCAGATCGAGTACGCGCTGATCGTCGACGGCGAGGGCAGCCGGACCGTCCAGGAGCGCACACTGGATCGATTGCTGTCCGAGGACACCACCGCGGCCGATCTCTTCTCCGACTTCGCCACGCTCACCCTCGGCTCCGGCGCGGCAGGGATGGTCATGGGTCCCGCCGACCGGCATCCGGAGGCACACGTGTTCATCGGCGGCGTGGGCCGCGCAGCCACGGAGCACAACCAGCTGTGCCAGGGCGACATGGAGCGCATGGTCACCGACAGCAAGGGCCTGCTGCTGGCCGGCCTCGATGTCGCCGAGGCCACCTGGAAGGACGCCGAGGCCGACTTCGACTGGACCGACGTGCAGCACTTCGTCATGCACCAGGTGTCGACCGTGCACTGCGGTGCGATGATCCAGCGCCTCGGCCTGGACGCCGAGCGCGTGCCCCTGACCTTCCCCACCCGGGGCAACATCGGCCCGGCCGCGATCCCGATCACGCTGGCCATGCACCAGGACAGGATCGAGCCGGGTGACCGCGTCGTCCTTCTGGGTATGGGCTCGGGGATCAACGCCGCGGCCGCCGAGATCCGCTGGTGAGCCTGCCGACTGCCGGATTGAGCGGGCTGGCGGCGCGGTGGTCGCGTGAGGTCACCGCGGCGGACTCGAGCGGGGTGCAGCGCACCTGGCACGTGCTCGACTCGCACGCAGGGCTTCCCGAGGGCGGGCCCGAGCCGGTCGGGACATTGCTGTGCGTCCACGGGAATCCCAGCTGGTCCTACCTGTGGCGACGAATCGTGGCCAGCCCGCCGGAGGGCTGGCGAGTCGTTGCCATCGACCACCTGGACATGGGCTACTCCCAGCGCACCGGAACCCTCCGCCCGCTGGCGCAACGCGTCGACGACCTCGACTCGCTCACCGACGCCCTCGGCCTCACCGGACCCGGGGCCACCGCCCGCGTCATCACGGTCGCCCATGACTGGGGCGGACCCATCTCCCTGGGCTGGGCGCTGCGGCATGTCGACCAGCTCGCCGGTGTCGTGCTCTCCAACACCGCCGTGCACCAGCCGGCCCACGCCAGCGCACCCACCGTCATCAGGGCGGCCCGCCTGCCGGGCATGCTGCCTGCGATCACCTCACGCACCAGGACCTTCATCCGGGCGGGTCTGTTCCTCTCCCGCCCGGTCCCGCCCCCGGAGGTGCGTGCGGGCTACTACGCCCCCTACTCCGAGACGGGCCGACGGAACGCGATCGAGGACTTCGTCGCCGACATCCCCCTCGACCCGCATCACGTCAGCGCGCAGCCGCTGGACGCCATCGCCGACGGGCTCGGGGCGCTCGCCGACGTCCCGGTGCTGCTGCTGTGGGGCCCGCGGGACCCCGTGTTCTCCGACCTGTACCTGCGCGACCTGATCCGGCGGCTGCCGAACGCGGACGTCCACCGCTACGAGGGCTCGAGCCACTTCGTCCCGGAGGACGCCCCGACGTTCGCCGCCGATGTCGCCATGTGGGTCCGCAGTCGCAGCATGCTCGCCGACCCTCAGCCCGGTGCGGGGTCGGGGGAGGGAGCACGGTCCGTGCCCGACTCCGGGTGGCCGCTGTGGGCCGGGATCAGCGAACGCGCCGCCGATCCGACCACCTGCGACATCGCTGCGGTCACTGAGCTCGGGCCAGACGGGGTCACCGCCGCGATCAGCTTCTCCGACCTGGACGCGCGGGTCAGCCACGTCGCCGCGGGGCTCGCGGCGATCGGCGTGGGCCGCGGGGAGCGCATCGCCCTGCTGGTCCCTCCCGGGACCGACCTGACGGCCACGCTGTACGGGATCTGGCGCGCCGGGGTCGTCGCGGTCGTGGTGGACGCGGGCCTCGGGATCCGAGGGATGCGGGTCGCCCTGCGCAGCGCTGGCCCCGCGTACGTGATCGGCACCGCCAAGGGCCTTTCGGCCGCCCGACTCATGGGCACCGGTGCCCAGATGATCTCCGTCGGAGGGATTCCGTCATCGGCCCATCGCGCGCTCGGCGTGCGGTGGCGGCTGGAGGACATCGAGGCGCGGGGAGCCGCGGCCGAGCTGCCCGAGGCGCCCGGGGCACGCGACCCGGCCGTGATCGCCTTCACCTCCGGGGCCACCGGCCCGGCCAAGGGTGTGCTGTACCTGCATGGGCAGCTGCAGGCGCAGCGCGAGCAGCTCGCGGCCCTGTACTCCATCACGGCATCCGATCGGCTGGTCGCGGCCTTCGGGCCGTTCGCGCTGTTCGGCGCGGCACTGGGGATCCCCTCGGCCGTCCCGGACATGGACCTCACGGCGCCACGGACACTGACGGCCAGGGCGATGGGAGATGCTGCTGCGGCGATCGACGCGACGATGGTGTTCGCCTCGCCGGCGGCACTGGGCAACGTGGTCTCGACCGCGGACTCCGTCGATGCCGCGGGGGCTTCCGCCCTGGCGCGCGTCCGGCTGTTGCTGTCCACCGGTGCTCCGGTCCCGGCCGAGACCCTGCACGCGATGCGTCGGCTGCTGCCCGCGGCCGAGGCGCACGCGCCCTACGGGATGACCGAGGTGCTGCCGGTCGCGGACATCGACCTCGCGGGGCTGGACGAGGCCGGCCTCGGCAACGGCGTCTGTGTAGGTCGCCCCGTGCCCGGCGTGCTCGTCGAGTTGGCCCCCCTCGGCCTCGACGGCCTTCCCAGTCAGGAGCGGACCACCGCCCCGGAGGTCACCGGCGAGGTGTGCGTCCGCGCCGACCACATCAAGGAGCGCTACGACCGGCTCTGGGTGACTGATCAGGCCGCGACGCCCAGCCCGGGGTGGCACCGCACGGGTGACGTCGGGCACTTCGACGCCTCGGGACGGCTGTGGATCGAGGGCCGGTTGGTCCACGTGATCGCCACGGCGGAGGGCCCGGTCACGCCTGTGGGGATCGAACGTCGCGTGGAGGCCCTCGCGGGGGTGCGCAGGGCAGCCGCGGTCGGGGTCGGGCCGCGGGGTGCGGCTCAGGTGGTGGTCGTCGTGGAGGGTGCCGACGTCGGTCGGCCGGGGTTGGCCCCAGAGTCGTTGCGCGATGCTGTCCGGGCTGCGGCTGCGGATCGCCCGGGTGCGGGGCCCGGCATTGCAGCTGTCCTGGTCGTGCGGAACCTTCCCGTGGACATCCGGCACAACTCCAAGATCGACCGGCTCGCGGTCGGGCACTGGGCCCAACGGGTGCTCGACGGGCGCCGGCCAGGGACGCCGTGAGGGTCCTTCTGACAGGCAGCAGCAGCCTGCTCGGCGCCGGGGTGGCGCGTGCGCTGCACGTGCGGGGTGACGAGGTCGTCGTGCTTCAGCGGCGTCCGGCTGCTGTGGCCGCGGAGTGCGGTCTCCCGGAGTTCCTCGGAGACCTCACCGACGCCGCGACCGTGGGGCGGGCCATGCCGGGCGTCGAGGCGGTGATCCACCTCGCGGCGCGCGTGGGCGTCGTGGGGAGCGGCGCCCAGTTCCACGAGACGAACGTGACCGGGACCCGGACCGTCCTCGACGCTGCGCGGGCGAACGGGGTCTCCCGGTTCATCTTCATCTCCTCGCCGTCCGTGGCCCACTCCGGATCCGCGCTCGCGGGCGCGGGATCGGACCCCGCCGACCCCAAACGCGCCAAGGGCCACTACTCCAGGAGCAAGGCCCGGGCCGAGCTCGAGATCCTGGCCGCCGACGCCCCTGGCTTCGCGACGATCGCCATCCGGCCGCACCTGATCTGGGGGCCGGGCGACACCCAGCTGGTCGGGCGGATCGTCGACCGTGCCCGGTCCGGGCGGCTCGCTCTCGTCGGCGGCGGTCGGGCTCTGATCGACACCACCTACATCGACAACGCGGTGGACGCTGTGGTCGCCGCACTGGACCACGCCGAGGTCGGTCACGGGCAGGCCCTGGTGGTCTCGAACGGGGAGCCCCGCACGGTCGCCGAGCTCTTCGAGCGGATCTGCGGCGCGTACGGCGTCGAGGCGCCCACCCGGTCAGTCCCGCGGCCGGTCGCGTGGTCCGGTGGGGCGGTGGCGGAGGGCCTCTGGTCGCTGGCCCGCCGGACCGACGACCCGCCGATGACCCGGTTCCTCGCCGGCCAACTTGCCACCGCGCACTGGTTCGACCAGCGCCGCACCCGTCACGTGCTGCAGTGGTCACCGCGGATCAGCCTCGACGAGGGGTTCGCGCGGCTCGCCGAGGATCACGCCACGGCTCCGAGTCAGCCGTAGAGATTCCGCAGTCCCCCGCAGAACGAGGCGGATTCCGGTTCGGGACCCGCCTGACTAATGTTCAATGCATTTGTTGAACAAGGGGTGAGCAGTGGACGGTCGGCAGTTCAAGGACGAGGTGTTCGGGCACTTCGCGCGGATCGGTGCCGCCTTCGGGCACGCCACGCGCGTGGAGATCATCGATGTCCTGGCCCAGGGCGAGCGGTCCGTCGAATCCCTGGCCGGGCAGGTCAACTCCACGGTCGCCAACACCTCACGGCACCTGCAGATCCTGGCTGTGGCGGGCCTGGTGGCGCGACGCGTCGAGGGCACGTCGCGGATCTACCGGCTGGCGGATCCCGGTGTGGAGTCGGCCTACCAGTCCCTGGTGGGCTTGGCCCAGGACCGGACCGCGGACGTGTCGGCTCTCTCCGAGGCATTCTTCGGGGCGGCGGACGGGGTCAGCCCGGTCACGTTCGAGCAGTTCGACAAGCTCCGCGCAGAGGGCAGCGCCCTGCTGGTCGACGTGCGTCCGGCAAGCGAGTTCGCTGCCGGACATGTCGAGGGGGCGGTCAGCATCCCGCTCGCGGAGCTGGCTGATCGGATGGCCTCCCTGCCCGCGGACGCGACGATCGTGGCGTACTGCCGCGGGCCCTACTGCGTGATGGCGGCCACCGCCGTCGCCCGGCTCAGGGAGTCCGGCCACCCTGCCGTCCGGCTGGCGGGCGGATTCCCGCAATGGCGCGACACCGGGCGACCGATCGCCTCCTGACCACCCCGCGCTGCGCCGCCGGGGCCACTGCACGACCCATCCCGATGGAGAGAGGCACCTCCGATGACCACGCTGTTCATCCTCAACGATCCCCCGTACGGCACTGAGCTGGTCTACAACGGCCTGCGTCTGGCCGGCAACATGCTGCGCATGGACGAGGGGCACGACCTGACCGTGTTCCTGATGGGTGACGCGGCCAGCGCGGCGAAGTCCGGGCAGATCACCCCGAACGGCTACTACAACGTCAACAAGATGCTGGGCAACGTCATCCGCCGCGGTGGCAAGGTGCTGGTCTGCGGCACGTGCATGGACGCCCGCGGCTTGACCCAGGACGACCTGATCGAGGGCGCGATGCGCTCCACCCTCGACGAGCTCACCCAGGTCACGCTGGTCGCGGACAAGATCCTGACCTTCTGATCGGCGCCCGGGGGATACGGGCACAGCGCGCAACCCCGCGCGGTGGTTCCGACCGTGCGAGGCCCAGCCCCAACTCGACGTGAGGTGTGGGTGGCCATGACGCAGAACGTGATCTACCTGGACCACAACGCGACCACGCCGGTCGCCGCGGAGGTCGCCGAGGCGATGTGGCCGTTCCTGACCACATACTTCGGCAACCCGTCGAGCGATCACGCGTTCGGTCGGGCCGCGAAGGCGGCGGTCGACACCGCCCGCGAACAGGTTGCTGCTCTGATCGGTGCGCACCCGGAGGAGATCGTGTTCACCTCCGGTGGCACCGAGTCCAACAACCTGGCGATCCGCGGGGGCGCGGCAACGGTGGCCGGGGAGCGTCGGCACGTGGTCACCTCCGCGGTCGAGCACCCGGCCACCGTCCCACCGGTGCGACTGCTCACCGAGGCGGGCTGGCGCGTCACAACCCTGGGTGTGGACGCCTGCGGCCGGGTCGACCCGGGCGCCGGAGCGGGGCCCAGCCCCGTCGGGGTGGCCTCGGTGATCCTGGCGCAGAACGAGGTCGGCACGATCCAACCGATCGCCGAGCTGGCCGACGCACTGCACGCCCGCGGTGCGCTGGTGCACGCCGATGCTGCGCAGGCGGTGGGCAAGATTCCTGTCGATGTCGACGCCCTCGGGGTGGACCTGCTGTCCATCGCCGGGCACAAGTGCTACGCGCCCAAGGGCGTGGGGGCGCTCTACGTCCGCAGCGGCACCCCGATCGCCAGCCTCCTGGTCGGGGCCGGCCAGGAGCACGGGGTCCGGCCCGGCACGGAGAACGTGGCCGGCATCGTGGGCTTCGGGGCTGCGTGCGCCCTCGCAGCCGTCGACCTGACCCCTGAGCCGCGCCGCGATCGGCCAGTCCCTGGCGGGGTGATGTGAGCCGACGGTGGGCCGAGCCTCAGGCGTCGATCTCGGCGAGCATGTCCCCGCTGGGGTGCTCCGATCCGCCGGGGGGCTCCATCGTGATCATGAACTTGTCCACGCCGACAGCGCCACCGTCGAGGACCGCAGCGATGTGTCCGTCGGAGTCCGGCGTGAAGGCCCCGGCTGAGACCATCTGGCCATCGTCGGTCACGGCCCACACCTGGTAGCACATGCCCTTCGCCGGGGTTGGCATCCCGGAGGCCAGGAACACCGACTTGTCCATCTCCCCGCTCGTCACCACCCGCGAGGTGGTCCCCATGATGTCCACGGGCATCACGTGGGCGTCGGCGGCCGAGGCGACCGCGACGATGGCGGCCATGTCACTGTCGCCCGACGCCGACTGGGTGGGTGCCTGCTGGTGGCCGAGGCCGAAGCCGCTGGCGAACAGCACAGCCCCGGCCGCTGCCGCGGCCATCCACGGCGCGGATCGGCGCCACGCGGGGCGCGCTGCCGTGGGCACCGGCAGGCCGGATGGCTCGGCGCTCGGCGTCGGCGTTGGCGTTGGCGTTGGCTGCGGACGGGCCGCCGGTGCCACCGCGGGGGAGCCCCCGGAACGGACGCGGGCCAGCACGGCCTCCTCCAGCGAGCTCGGCGGGTGCACGGGGTGGGCGTCGGCCAGGGCCCCGAGCACCTCGCGGAGGTCGGCGGCCTCGGCCCGGCAATCGGCGCAGTCCACGAGGTGCTCCTCGAAGGCCGTGCGCTCCTGGGGGTCCAGGGCGTCGGTGCAGTACGCGCCGACGAGATCGTGGATGTCGTTCACAGGTCGCCCTCCAACTCTGTGCGCAGTGAACGCAGGGCGTCACGGATCCGGGTCTTGGCCGTCCCCAGCGGGATGTCGAGGTGTGTGGCGACCTCGGTATGGGTCAGGCCACCCAGGAACGCCAGCTCCAGTGACTCGCGTTGCAGGCGGGTCAGGCCGGCCATCGCCTGACGGACGCGTCGGTGCTCGGCGCGCAGCTCGACGACCTCGGCCACCGAGTCGTGGTCCCGCTCCCGGGTGGCGGTCGCCCAAGCCGAGGCCCGGTCGCGGTCCCCCTGCTCCCGTCGGACCCGGTCGACGGCCCGCCGATGCGTGAGCATCGTGACCCAGGACCGCACCGAGGAGAGCTGGGGGTCGAAGCGCCCGGCCTGCGCCCAGATGTCGGCGAAGGCCTCCTGCAGGACGTCCTGGGCCATGTGCTCGTCTCGGGTGACCCGCATCGCCAGGCCGTAGGCGGCAGGTGACTGTGACCGGTACAGCGCCAGGAAGGCGTCCTCGTCACCGGCAGCGACGCGCGCCACCAGCTCGCTGGGCGAGGGGTCGGCGGCGCGCAGGGTCACGAGGGTCATGGTCGCATCACCCGATGAACTGCGAGTCGAGGTTCCAGGGGGCGAACGGGGCGTTGACCACCAGCCAGGTCTCGAGGGCCCGCATCCAGCCGGTTGCGACCAGCACCCCGATCACGATGAACACGATGCCCAGCGTGCGCCGGAACCACCCGTGGGAGTCGGCCGCCCAGCCGAAGCGTGCGACGACGCGCTGCCCGGCCAGCGCGATCACCAGCAGAGTCGCGCAGAGTCCGACGATGTAGGCGCCGAGCAGGACCAGACCGCGGACCGGCTCGGCGGGCAGCACGGTGACGATGACGTACCCGTACAGCGGCGAGCACGAGGTGAAGACCGGGCCCAGCGCCGCACCCGTCAGCACCTCACCGAGGACCCCCTCGCGCTGCCGGGCCGCCCCCAGCTTCGTGGCCGAGCGGGCCTGCAGCCCCAGTCGCGCGGAGAGCCGCTCCCAGAGGTCGGGAAAGGCACCCACGACGCCCAGGGCGATCAGGATGCCGCCCGAGACCCACTGCCAGGCCTGGGGCGGGATGCCGATCAGGGCAGTCGTGGCCTTGAGGGCGAGGGTGAACACCAGGATCGACAGGCCGAGCGAGACCGTGATGACCAGGGCTCGGTTCACCGCCGAGCGGGTCGGTGCGGTTGTCCGCGTCGCGGTCCCCACAGCCACGGAGCCGGCGGCCGAATCGGCCCGTTCCTCGGCCAGCGCACCGGCCATCGAGCCCCCGACGATGACCGGCAGGAGGGGCAGCACGCAGGGCGCCAGGGTGGTCAGCACCCCGGCGACCAGCGCCCCGAACAGCTCGATCATGTCCTCGTCCTCGTCCTCGTCCGTACCGGGTCAGGCGGTCTGTCCGGCGATGTCCGCACCGGACACGGATCCGGTGAACTTCGCCAGCTCCGCACCGGCCTCGTCCACCTGGACGAACGTGTGCTGGACGGTGACCCCGTACTGCTTCTTCAGGTCGGTGGCATCGTCGTAGTCCACGCTCACGACGGTCAGGCCCGCCGGGACACCGTCGGCCTCCAGGCTCTTCACGGTCGACTGGCAGGTCGGGCACCAGGAGGCGTTGAAGAACAGCACGACGTCGCCGGACTCGTGGAACATGGCAGCGTCCGCCTCATAGGCCGCCTGGTCGACCCACGCGCCCTCCTTGGCCATGGCTGCGTCCTCCTCGGCCATCGCCGACTCGCCCGGGTCCTTGGCCATCGCCGACGCGCTGGGCTCCTTCGCCATGGCCGACTCCGACGCTGCAGCAGGTTGGCTGGCGGTGTCATCGGAGGCACACCCGGAGAGGGCGAGGCCGAGCATGAGGGCCAGGGCGGCGGGAACGGTTCGATTCATGGGGGTGCCTCTCGTTGTGGGGCCCTCATCGGCGGGCCATCATCCGGTGTTCGCTGCGCCACCGACCGCGGATTGGTGCAGCAAGCGGCCTGATGCCGGTCGTGCCCACGGCATCGGTCAGCCGAACGTGAAGGCGTAGGCCGACATCCCCTCGTCGAGGTACACACCGATGCGCGATCGGCCCGTGGGCCCGTCACGCAGCTCGTAGAGGGTGGGAGCCCCGGAGACCTGCACCTCGCGGCTGCTCGGGCCCTCCATCACGGTGGCGGTACCCTCGCCGCCCAGCACCAGGAAGACCTTCGCCGCGGAGAAGTCGAGGACGAGTCCTGCCCCCCGGCCGGCCTCGATCCGCTCGTCGCGCACGGTCCACGCGCCCTTGAGGGTGACTCGGTCCTCGGCCCCCCGGCCGAACGGCGGATCCTCGGAGTACGTCGCCTGCTCGTCCCGGGCGATCGAGTGGGTGTACGTGCGCCCTGCCCGGGAGTACCCCAGGTAGGTCTCAGGCGTCCTGGCCTGACTGGCGGGGGGCGCCTCTGGGGTCCGCGCGACCGCGGTCACGGGGGCGCCGTCCTCGGCCAACAGCGTCGCGGATGAGCGCCTCGGTCTGCTCGTAGGCCCCTTCGCCGTAGTGCACCTGGCGCACCGTGCCGGTCCGGTCGATCAGGTACTTGGCCGGCCAGTAGCGCTGGTCGTAGGCCTTCCACGTGGCGAAGTCGTTGTCGATCGCGATCGGGTACTCGATGCCGAAGTCGGCCGCCCTCTCGGCGACGTTGCCCACCTCCCGCTCGAAGGCGAACTCGGGGGAGTGCACCCCGACGATCGTCAGGCCCTGGTCGCGGTAGGCCGCGTCCCACGCTGTGAGGTAGGGCAGCGTGCGCTGGCAGTTGATGCAGGAGTAGGTCCAGAAGTCGACGAGGACGACGCGACCCTGCTCGGACAGCCCGGCGATGCTCAGCGCCTCATCGCCGGGAGTGTTGAGCCAGTCCACGATCCCGGTGAACTCGGGCGCCGGCCCGCAGTCGGCCAGTGACGTGGAGTCCTGCTCGCACAGGTCGAATGACTTGGGTCCAGCCGCCTCGGCCGTGTCAGGTGGGTCAGCGCGCAGCGAGTCCAGCGCTCCACGTGCCCTGTCGTTGTCCTCGAACCGCTGCTGCACCGCTGCGACGTAACCCGGGACGGCCCGCTGCACGGCGTCGGTGAGTCCGAACGCCATGGCCAGGCCCGTCGCCACCAGAACCGCGCCGGCGACACGTCGCACAGTGGGCATCCGGTTCGAGAGCCGTCGGCCCACCCCCGCCCCGAGCCGGGCGATGAGCAGCAGGGGGATCGACAGGCCCGCGGCGAACGCCAGGGTGAGGACCACCAGCCCCCAGCTGAGGCCCTGCGAGGCCGCCAGGACGGTGATCGCGGCCAGCACCGGGCCGGCGCACGGCACGAACACGACCCCGAGTGTCAGGCCGAAGACGAACGCGGACCCGCCGCGGACCGGGGCGCGGATCGGGATCCGGGTGAAGACCTTCTCCAGCTGGTGCCCGATCCCCGGGATGAGCAGGCCCGAGGCCGACTCCGATGATGGTCACCAGCGCCACGCCTCGCAGCAACCCCTGCGGAACGCCGAGCGCCGAGATCAGGGTGGCGCCCAGCAGCGTCAGGAGCGTGAAGGACGTGAGCAGCCCGGCCACGATCATGTAGGGCCGCCGTCGGCTCACGTTGTGGGGAGCCGAGACGGCCACGGTGCCGGAACCCGCCCCAGACTCCACAACAGCGCCCGGCGCGGCGGTCAACGAGGACGCCGCGAGGATCCCGGGGAGCACGGGCAGGACGCACGGTGACAGGGCCGTCACCAGACCAGCCACGAACCCGATCGAGGCGAGAGTCAGCACAGGTCAGGTTCGCAGCCGACGCCAGGACGGATTGCCGCGGCAGTCCCGCACCCACCCGGCCCCGACCCCTGCACCACTACCGGTCCGGAGAGGCGCCCCAGATGCGGCTCAGGTAGTCGCGCATGGAGCGGTCGGAGGAGAAGAACCCGGAACGGGCCACGTTCAGGATCGCGGACTTGGTCCACGCCGTGGAATCGGCGTACTTCGCCTCCACCGCCGCCTGGGCGTCGATGTAGGCGCGGTAGTCGGCCAGGGCCATGAACCGGTCCTCGTACAGCAGGTTGGAGATGACCAGCTCGAACGCCTTCCGGTCACCGCCGGAGAACTCGCCGGAGAGGATCAGGTCGATCGCGCTCTTCAGATCGGGATCGGACTCGTAGTAGCTGGTCGGCTGGTAGCCCGCCGCCTGGAGTGCGGCGACCTCGGGCTCGACCATGCCGAAGAGGAAGAAGTTGTCGTCGCCGACGAGCTGGCGGATCTCGACGTTCGCGCCGTCGTCGGTCCCGATGGTCAGCGCACCGTTGAGCGCGAACTTCATGTTGCCGGTGCCGGAGGCCTCCATCCCGGCCAGCGAGATCTGCTCGGAGAGGTCGGCTGCGGGGATCAGCTTCTCGGCCAGGGTCACGTTGTAGTTCGCGGGGAAGGCGACGCTGATCCGCCCCGCAACGCGAGGATCAGCGTTGATGGTCGCGCCCACCTGGTTGATGAGGTAGATCGTCTCCTTGGCCATCCGGTACCCAGGGGCTGCCTTGGCCCCGAAGACCACGGTGCGCGGGGTGATCGTCTCCGGATCGACGCGCCCGGCGGTGATCTGGTCGTACAGCGTGACCAGGTGCAGGAGCTTCAATGACTGGCGCTTGTACTCGTGCAGGCGCTTGACCATGACATCGAGCAGGTGGTGGTCGGGCAGGTCGATGCCATCCCTGCGTCGCAGCAGGTCGTACAACCGGGCCTTGTTCTTCTCCTTGGCCGCCCGGAAGTCGCGGCGGAAGTCCTCGTCCTCGGCGTAGGGCTCGAGCTC
This sequence comes from uncultured Actinomycetes bacterium, assembly GCA_963747335.1. Classification (GTDB taxonomy): domain Bacteria; phylum Actinomycetota; class Actinomycetes; order S36-B12; family CAIYMF01; genus Prado023. Next base: position 40,890 of record CAVVEV010000003.1, read on the forward strand.
GGCCAGCCTCTCCAGGTCGGTGACCCAGCCCGGCCCGAGGGTGTCGGTGATCAGCTCAGACAGCCAGGGGTTGGACATCCGAAGGAACCGACGCGGGGTCACGCCGTTGGTGACGTTCGTGAACTTGTCGGGCCAGTGGCTGGAGAAGTCCGGCAGCACCTTGTCGGCCAGCAGCTGGGAGTGCAGGGCGGCGACACCGTTGACCTTGGTCCCGGCCACCGTGGCCAGGAAGGCCATGCGCACCGAGCGATCGGGGTAGTCCGCGATGATCGACATCCGCCGGGCCCGCAGCTCGTCATCGGGGTAGGTGGCGCGCACCTCGGCGAGGAAGTCGTCGTTGATGCGGTAGATGATCTCCAGGTGCCTCGGCAGCAGCCGTCCGAGCAGCTCGGTCGACCAGGTCTCCAGCGCCTCCGGCAGCAGGGTGTGGCAGGTGTAGGCGAAGCACTTCTGGGTGATCTCCCAGGCCTCGTCCCACTCGAATCCCTTCTCGTCGACGAGGATCCGCATCAGCTCGGGCACGGCGATGACCGGGTGGGTGTCGTTGAGCTGGAAGATGATCCGCTCGGGGAGGCGGTGCAGGTCGAAGCCCTCGTCGAGGTGGTGCTCGAGGAAGTCACGGATCGAGCACGCGACGAAGAAGTACTGCTGCTGCAGGCGAAGCTCCTTGCCCTGCGGGGTGGAGTCCTCGGGGTAGAGCACCTTGGTGATGTTCTCGGCGAACGTCTGGGCCCGGACCGCCTCGGCATAGTCACCCGAGTTGAAGATGGCCAGGTCGAAGGCCTTGGTGGCCTGCGCGCTCCACAGCCGCAGCGTGTTCACCCGACCGTTCTGGTAGCCCGGGACCATGTAGTTGTACGGGATGCCCAGCACGTTCCAGTCGGGCACCCAGCGGGTGCGCTCGGTACCGTTGTCGTCGTAGGTCTCGGTGTAGCCCCCGAAGTCCACGCGGACTGCCGCCTCGGGGTGTGGGAACTCCCACGGCCCGCCGAGCGCCAGCCAGGTGTCCGGCTGCTCGACCTGCCGGCCATCGACGAAGGTCTGGCGGAAGATCCCGTACTCGTAGCGGATCCCGTAGCCGATGCACGGCACGCTCATGGTGGCCAGCGAGTCGATGAAGCACGCCGCGAGCCGCCCCAGGCCGCCGTTGCCCAGGCCCGGCTCGACCTCCTGGGCGCGCAGGGTGGCCAGGTCCAGGCCACAGCTGGCCAACGCCTTCTCTGCCACCTCGTTCAGGTCCGTGGCCATCAGGGCGTTGCCCAGCTGGCGGCCCAGCAGGTACTCCGCGGACAGGTAGCCGACCACCTTGGACTCCGACATGCGGTTGTGCCGCACGGTCTCCAGCCACCGGGCCATCAGGTAGTGCCGGACGGTTCGCGCCAGGGCCAGGTACTGGTCGTTGACAGTCGACTGGGAGAGGGCCACGCCCTGACCGGTGTTCAGCTCGCGGAGGAACTCGCGGACGAAGCCGTCCACCGAGTGCGGCGGTGAGGTGACCGGGGCGATGGCAAGGGGATGGGTGGGCTGGGTCATCGGGCCGATCCGATGCGCGCCTGTTGTGGGGCTCTCGTCGGCCGGGACAGGGGTTGGCATGGCGGTCGAGTTGTCAAGGTTTCCAGTGCTCATTGCGTCACCGTAGCGTCGGCGTGTTACCAACGTGCAAACTCCGCGGGTGCAGCCAGGGACCGAGACAGGTCTCGGCCAGCCGCCCACGGGCGGTGCGCGACGCTGGAGGGTGATCGAACTTCGGCCAAGTTCGCGGCCGGTGGGGCGCCTCGAACTTGCCGGAAACCGCAGCAGGGCGCCGCGATCCCGACACGAATCGCGATCTTGCGGCCGCGGGGGGTGGGGGCCGCCTCAGCGGGTGGAGGTGGCTCGGCGCAGGAGGGCGTGGATCCGGGCACGCAGCTCGGCGATCGAGAACGGCTTGGTCATGTAGTCGTCGGCGCCGGCCTCCAGCCCGACGACCTTCTCGAGCTCGGCGGCCCGCGCGGTCACCATGATGATCGGCACGTTCGACGTGCGGCGGATCGTGCGGCAGACCTCGAGCCCGTTCATCCCGGGCAGCATGAGGTCGAGCAGGATCAGGTCGGGTGCGAGGGTCTGGAACGCCTGCAGGCCACCAGGTCCGGTGTCGGCCAGCGCCACGGCGAAGCCGTCCTCGCGCAGCAGGTAGGCCAATGTCTCGGCGATCGTCGGCTCGTCCTCGACGATGAGCACCGTCGTCGCAGTGCGCTGCCTGGGCTCGCCGGGCTCGTCCCCCGGGCTGCGTGGATGGCCGATGGGCATCCGGCTCACATCCCGTCAGTCGTGCCGGACGGGGTCGCAGCGCTGGGCGCATTGTTCGCGGCGACGATGATCTCCACCGCCTCGTGCGGGTCGTCGGTGACATGGATGAGGTCGAGGTCGCGCATCGAGATCCTGCCGGTGGTGGCCATGGTCGACCACAACCAGGTCAGCAGGCCTGACCAGTACTCCCGGCCCATGAGGACGACGGGGAAGCGGGTGACCTTGGAGGTCTGGACCAGTGTGAGCGCCTCGAAGAGCTCGTCGAGGGTGCCGAACCCGCCGGGCAGCACCACGAACCCCTGGGAGTACTTCACGAACATGGTCTTGCGGGCGAAGAAGTAACGGAAGTTGATTCCGAGGTCGACCCACTCGTTGAGGCCCTGTTCGAAGGGCAGCTCGATGCCCAGGCCCACCGACACTCCGCCGGCTTGGCAGGCGCCCTTGTTGCCAGCCTCCATGATCCCCGGTCCGCCGCCGGTGATGACGGCGTAGCCGGCGCCGGCCAGCCCCGCGGCGACCTGCTCGGCCAGCGCGTAGTGCGGGTCGGTGGGCTCGGTCCGCGCGGAGCCGAAGACGCTGACGGCGGGCCCGATCGTGGCCAGCGCGCCGAAGCCCTCGACGAACTCGGCCTGGATGCGCAGCACCCGCCAGGGATCGGTGTGCACCCACTCCCCGGCATCCAGTGCGTCGAGGAGGCGCTGGTCGGTGGTGGTCGCCTGGACCTGGCCGCGGCGCAGCAGCACCGGGCCCTTGTGCTTGGTCACGCCTGCATTGCGGGACCGTTCCTGCTGGTCGGGCCCTCGGCGCTGGTCGGGGATGATCTCGATGGTCATGCCCTCGACGGTAGGTCGGCCGGGCAGTCCAGTGGGGGTCCGCCTGACGTCGTGTCGGCCAACCCTTGGCGAAGTCCCGGCGACCTACAGGCCAGGGTGGCTCACGGGATCGCCGGCAGACTGCCCCGCGACACCCGCTTGGGAGAACGGGACCCCGGTGATGAACTGGATGACCCGCCGGGCGACCGCCACGCAGTGGTCTGCGTACCGCTCGTAGTAGCGCGACAGCAGGGTGGTGTCGATCGCGGCCTCCACCCCGTGGGTCCACGTCGGGGACAGGACGGCCGTGAACAGCTCGTGGTGGACATGGTCCATCTCGTCGTCCATCGCCAGGATCCTGGATGCCACGCTGAGGTCCCGGGTGCGCAGCAGCTCCCCGGTCAGCGTCGACATCTGGTCGGCCACGGTCCCCATCCGGATGAACATCGGTCGCACGTCCTCCGGGATGCTCGCCCGGGGGTATCTCAGCTGGGTGAGCCTGGCCACGTGGTCGGCCAGGTCGCCCATCCGCTCGAGTGACGAGGAGACCTGCATCGCGGACACCACCAGCCGCAGGTCCCGGGCCACCGGCTGCTGGCGGGCGACCGCGTCATAGCAGGCGCGCTCGACCCGGCCGGTCAGGTCATCGAGCACATCGTCGGCGTCGATCACGGACTGGGCCGACTCCAGGTCGGCATCGAGCATCGCCTGGGTAGCGGTGCTCATCGCCGTGCTGGCCCTGGTGGCCATCTCGATGATCAGGTCCTGGATCACGGCCAGCTCGTGCTCGAACAACTCACGCATGCCGCGAGGTTAGCGCGGTGCGGGGCACATGGCGTGGGCTGGCCGTCTGGGCTTCACGGCATGTTCACCTTCGACTCGTATGGTGCGCCCATGGCAGACGTGGGCAAGGTGGAGAAGTGCTACAGCGACTGGCGGCAGGCAGAGGCCCGCTACGCCGAGGAACTGGCCGCGTTCGGCGGGGACGAGCTGCCGACGAAGGTCAAGAAGGAGTCGGCGCTGGCGCTGGCGAAGTCGCGCAACAAGGCCGACCAGGCCCGGGACAAGTTCTTCAAGCGCGTCCTGAAGTAGCCGGACGCGCGGTGCAGCCCGTCGCGCATGGTAGGCACGTCGCACGGTCCTGACTGGCGCCCAGCGTTCATCCGACCTTCGCCCAGGGATCGCCGCAGGGCCCCGGGGATTCCATGCCTCCGGGGGATGGTGCGGGCATGTCGCCCTCGATCTCATCCCCGGTCAGCGCCCCGCCGGTGGTCCCTGCCCCCACGCGCTCGCACCTGCCGGCGATGCGCCTCGTGCCGGATGGCGCGCCGGCCCGGGACCGCGCCCCGGTACCCCAGCGCGAGGCAGTCATCTGCTCCTTCCACACCACCGATGAGTACTACGCCACACACGCTCGGGAGCTCAGGGAGCAGCTCGATGCGCTTGGCCTGGCCCACAGGATGCTCGAGGTGGACAGGCAGGTGGGCGAGGACTGGGCCGATGTCACCCGGCGCAAGATCGGCTGCATCCATGACGCCTGCCAGGAGAATCCCGAGGCGATGGTGTTCTGGATCGATGTGGACTGCCGCATCACGCGCCTGCCGGACTACGTGCGCGACTCCACAGCCGACATCATCGGGTTCCAGCGCAGCTTCCGGTCCCCACTGCACATCGGCTATCACAACCGCACCCGTTTCTGGGAGCCCTCGTTCTGGGGCATCAACGCCACCGTCCAGGGCCGCAAGCTGATCGCGGACGCGTACGACCTCGAGCAGCGCTCGGACCTGAAGGCGACCGACGACTACTTCCTCGAGGAGGCGTGGCGGGCCAACGCTGCGCACCTCACGTTCCAGATGATCCCCTCGTCCGGGGTCCTGCGCCGCAGCACCAGTCCCGGCTCCGACCCGCGCGAGGGCTTCTTCGTCTTCGGGTCGAGTGGGAACGTCGCGCACTACAAGGACAAGGTCGTCCAGCACGCCGGCCAGCAGGTCCCGGCAGGCTCGCGCAAGAAGGCGCTCCGGCAGGCCAAGAAGCTCGAGAAGGCGCTGCCCGACTCCGCGCGGCGCCCGCTTCGCCGCGTGGTCGACTCCCTGGGGGTCACGGGTGCCCTGACTGCGGACTCGGAGAACGGCCTGGACCCCGCTCGGTCCCGGACTGTCGGCGCGGTTCTGAGCGCCGGCATCTGCGGTGACACCGAGGCATTCGATCGCGCCCGCGGGGAGTACGCGAACCGCTACATCGCGACCGAGGCAGATGAGGCCACCCTGGAGGTGGCCGAGGCGTTCCTGGAGCACTCCGCACGGGGCAGCGATCAGACGATCCGCCTGTCGTGGTGGGTCAAGCCGTTCCCCGGCAACTTCGGGGACTGGCTCAGCCCGCTGTCGCTGGCGCACTACTCCGAGGCCAACATCAGGCTCCAACCCGTCACGAAGGCCACGAAGAAGCCCCACCTGGTCGCCCTCGGATCGATCGGTCGCTTCATCCGGCCCAGTTCGATCGTCGTGGGGACCGGCATCTCCCGGGAGGACATCGAGCTGGCCCGGAAGGCGCGCTACATCTCCGTCCGCGGTCCGATCACGGCGCGCGTCCTGCGTGAGTCCGGCGGGCCGAAGGTCGACACCTTCGGTGACCCCGGCGTGCTGCTCTCCCGCATCCTCCCGCTCGAGCGCGGTGCGACCAACGGGCGGATCGCCCTGGTCCGCCACCACTCGCACCGTGCTGCGCCGATCGACCTCCCCGACCACGTCGATGAGCTGTCGGTACTGATCAGCCGCGGGGCCGACGTCGAGACGTTCCTGCGCTCCCTGGTCCAGTACGACGCCGTGATCACCAGCGCGATGCACGTGATGATGGCATGCCAGAGCTACGGCATCCCCTGCGGTCTCGTCACCTTCCAGGAGTTCGAGGCCACGGTCCACGGGACCGGGATCAAGTACGAGGACTACGCCCTGGGCGCGGACGTCGAGGTGGTGAACCCGCAGGTCGTCGGGCTCGACCTGCGCCGGTGGGACCTCGCGGGCACGGTCAGGGACATCCGTGTCAGCGAGGCCGTGAAGGATGACGTGGAGGCACACATGCGGGTGGCCGTCGCCCATGTCCTCGACGCCGGCCGGACGAAGGACAAGGTGCCCAAGGGCGACAAGTCCAAGAAGGCGACGAAGTAGTCGATGCACGCCCTGCCGAGGGCTCTGGCGCGGACCTACCAGGACCTCGTTCCCCGAGGACGGCACCGCTGGCAGCTGGCCTCGCTGGTCCTGGTCGGCGCCGCGATCCCGTTGACCGAGCTGCTCGTCACCAAGATCTTCACCGACGCCATCACCGGTGGGACGACCTCGCTGGAGGAGCTCCTGCCGCAACTCGTGCTGTTCTGCGTGCTCTTCCTGGGCACGCGGATCGCGCACTACGCTCAGAGGACCTCCCGGGTCCGGTTCTTCGAGGCTGCGTTCGGCGCAGATCAACGCGCCCACCCGGCGAACGTCGAGAGCTGGCGGTGGGCCCTCGGGCTGGAGCTGGTCACCATCCTCACCGCCGCCACCCAGATGGTCGTGATGGCCGCCTGCTTCGTCCTGCTCGCACCGGTGTTCGGCGTGGTCAACGTGGTCCTGATCGTCGTCCTCGCCGAGGTCCTGGGACGCCTGTTCAGCCGTCAGTCCGCCGAGCAGCGCCGGTACGTCGAGAGCGGGCGGGCGAAGCAGCGTGTGGCCACCCATGTCCGGGTGCGTTCGAGGATCGTGTCCGCGGAGGTGGGCGGGCTCATCTCCTCGATGGGCGTGCTCCTCCTGCTCGTCGTCCTGCTGTTGATGAGCATCAACGGCCAGATCAGTGCCTCGAGCACCATCGTGCTGTTCCTGGGCCTGCGCATGCAGAACAGCACGTTCTCCACCCTGTCCGGGGGCGTCATGCGCTTCGCCCGAGCCCTGGCCAACAGCTACTGAGTGACAGCCCTCACAGGGTCCCTGCGCAGATGTCATCGCCGCGACATCGCTGCGCCTCCTTCCCGACATCCTTGTCGTTCATCGTGCGGGGCATGGAGCAACCGCTGACCGTCGCCCTTGTGGCACACGACCACTGCAAGGACGACCTGCTGGCCTGGGCGCTGTCCAACAAGGACACCCTTGCCCGGTACCGGCTGGTCGCCACAGGCACGACCGGCCAGGTGCTGGCCGAGGCCCTGGACCTACCCGTCGAAAGGATGCGCAGCGGTCCGCAGGGGGGAGACCTCCAGATCGGGGCGGCGATCGTGGAGGGCCGGATCGACGTGCTCGTGTTCCTCTGGGATCCGCTGACAGCCCAGGCGCGCGAGCCCGACGTCAAGGCTCTGCTGCGGATCGCCGTCCTGCGGGACATCCCGACCGCGTGCAACCGCGCGACGGCTGACCACCTCATCTCCTCGGCGCACCGGCTCTTCGCGAGTTCCGGGGTGTGGGAGCGTCGCGCACTGGCCTGACCCGTGAGAGTCATCCGAGCGCGAGCGAGGCTGCGAGGGTGGCCGCCAGGAGCAGCCAGATGGGGGTCCGTGCCCAACGCGCAGCGGCGAAGAGGGCCGCCGCCAGCAGGGCGGTCCGCCAGTCCGTGACGGACTCGGTGAGCAACGGATTGATCAGGGTGGCGGCCAGCAGCCCGACGACCGCCGCGCTGGCGCCGGCCACCGCACCTCCGGCGATGGGCGAGTGGCGGAGGGAAGCCCAGAACGGCAGTGCGCCGAGAGCCAGGAGCAGGCCGGGCAGGAAGATCGCGATCGTGGCGATGACGGCAACGCCCGGCCCGCCGACGGCCTGCCCCAGGTAGGTGGAGAACGTGAAGAGCGGCCCGGGCATTGCCTGCGCGAGGCCGTAGCCGGCCAGGAAGGGCTCGGGTCCGACGAGGGGGCCGAACGACGTGCTGAGCAGGGGAAGGACCACGTGGCCGCCGCCGAAGACCAGGGATCCGGCGTTGAACATGGCTGAGGCCACGTAGCCGGTCGGGTCACCACGCACCGACCACAGGGCTGCGCCGATGATCGGCACGGCCAGCAGCATCGCCGCGCCGATCCGCCGGGAGGGGGTCCGGTCGAAGCCCACGAGAGGGCCGGATCGTTCCCGCCGCAGGGCGAGGGCGCCGATGCCTGCGCTCAGCGCGATCCCGGCCACGGGGGCGTAGTTCGAGTTCCCGGCCAGGGTCAGCACGAGGACGCCTGCCCCCAGGAGGAGGGTGACCAGGCCGTTCCAGAACGCCCGGCCCATGTCGATCACGGCGTTGGCCACGATGGCCACAGCGAGGCACATCAGGGCCCGGACCGCGTTGGAGTCGGCCAGTCCGGCGCTGGCGCCGAACGCGGCCAACGCTCCCATCGCCAGGGCACTCGGGGCGGTGAACCCGAGCCAGCCGGCCAGGGCCCCGCCCAGCCCAGCCCGCTGGTACCCGATCACGGCCCCGAGCTGGGACGACGAGGGCCCGGGCAGCAGCTGGCACAGGGCCATCGACTCGGCGAACTCAGCCTCACCGAGCCAGCCGCGGGACGTGACGTACTCCCGGCGGAAGTAGGCCGGGTGTGCAGTGGGGCCGCCGAACGACGTCAGGCCCAGCCGGCCGGCAACGGCCCCGACCTCGGCCGCCTCACGCCAGGGCGACCGGCGGCCCCCTGGGGAAGGCTGGGGAGCCGGCTCCTCGCGCGCTGTCACCGCCGAAGTATCGCGCCTCGGCGGCGATCCGGCCGCGCTCAGTGATGGCGCGCCCGGGGTGCCAGGCGTCGGGCGGTCGGCTCGTCGATGATGAGGTCCGTCACGGCCCCGGCCCGCATCGCGGCGAGCAGCGGGCGCAGCTTCGCCTGGCCCGCCACCGCGCAGAGCCGCCGCGGAATGCGGGCGAGCTCCGCGGGGGTCGGACCCGTGGCCCGCCTGTTGATCGCGATGTCCCGATAGCTGCCGTCCTCACGCAGGAAGACGGTGCACACGTCCCCGACCACCCCGGCGGAGTACAGCGCCCCGAGGTCGCTCTCGTCGAGGTAGCCCGTGGAGTAGACGTGCGAGGGGACCTGACCACCCAGTGCGCCCACGCCGAACAGCGCGATGTCGGTTCGGCGCTGGACGGCAAGCACGCGCTGGACGCTGCGTTCGCGCCACATCGCGTCACGGGTCTCGGCGAAGTCGAAGAACGCGGGTACCGGGAAGTGGCGGACCTCCGCGTCGAACGCCGCCCCGAAGGCCGTGATGATCGTGCTCGCGTAGTCCACGCCGCTGGTGACCGTGTTCGCCGCCCCGTTGAGCTGGACCACCGTGCCCCCGCGCGTGGGCTTGCGACCCAGGGCCCGTGCGACGGCGCTCACCGTTGTCCCCCAGGCCACGCCGAGGACCATCCCGTCCTCGAAGATGTCCATCAGGAGCCGCGCGGCCACGTTGGCCACCTGCTCGAGGCGCTCGACATCCGTCGCCCCGACGCGGACGGGCACGACGTGGGCACGGACGCCGAAGGCCTGCCTGAGCTGCCCGGCGAGTCCGGTGGTGACATCCTGCTCGGACCGGACGGCGATCTGTACCAGCCCGGTCTCCCGCGCCTCCTTGAGCAGTCGGGAGACCGTGGACCGCGACGTCCCGAGTCGCCGCGCGATGGCGTCCATCTGCTCGTCCTGCAGGTAGTACATGGTGGCGGCCAGGCGCATGGACTCCTCACGTTCGATCACGCCCGCCTCCTCCATCTGCACATCTGTGCAACAGTCTTGCACAAACTCACCGCGCCTCGGCTATGGTGCCTGTGTGACAGTTTGCTCGCGATCGGGTCAGCATGGCCTCAGATCGACACGTCACGACCACGTCCTGCACTGGCCGTGGAGGCGCAATGAGAGGAACAATGCGGATGCGAATTCGTAGCGGGCTGGTGGGAGCCGTTGGGCTTGCCCTCGCCCTGAGCGCGTGCTCCAGCACGACGGATGAAACGCCGACTGCCACCGAGGGGGCCAGCGAGGCAGCAAGCGCCCCGGCAGAGACAGTCGACCTGCGCTGGCGAACTCGGCCTGACAACCAGGCCGAGGCTGATGTCTACCAGAGCATCTCGGATGAGATCACTGCCAAGAACATCGGGCTGAACCTGACCTACGAGGCGGGCAACTCCGAGGGGTCGCCCTACCAGGACAAGCTCAAGACCGAGCTGTCCGCGGGCACGGCTCCCGACGTGTTCTGGATCCCCGGCACGGACGTCGCAGACTTCGCGAAGGCGGGCCTGATCCTGAACGCGAGCGAGGTGGCCTCGGCCGCAGGGTTCAACGCCGCCGACTTCTACGCAGGTCCGATGGACCAGTTGCTCGTCGACCCGGCCACCGGCCAGAAGGCGGACGGCTTCGTCTGGGGCGTCCCGCGTGACGTCTCCACCTTCGCTCTCTACCTCAACCTCGACCTCATCGACCAGGCCGGCGTGGACGACCCCCGCGAGCTCGCTGCCGATGGCAAGTGGACCTGGGATGCGTTCCAGGAGACTGCCAAGGCGATCAGCGACCTCGGCGGCGGCGTCAAGGGCTTCGGGGCCGGCGGCTGGTGGGCCAACTGGGGCTACTGGGTGAACTCCGCGGGCGGCTCGTTCTTCAACGAGGACCGCACGGCCTGCAACCTTGACTCCGACGAGTCGGTCCAGGGCATCGAGTACTACCAGAAGCTCTACGACGCCGACTACGGCGTGAAGTTCGGCGAGGATCCGGAGCCGGTCTACAAGAGCGGCAAGCTCGGCATGTTCGTCAACGGTCGCTGGGCCACCCCCGGCTCCCGCGAGATCACGGACTTCAACTGGGACGTCGCTCCGCTTCCGACCGGCCCTGCTCCCGGTGGGAACTGGCAGTTCTGGGGTGCCTACGTGATCAACGCCCAGACGGCGGACCCCGCGGCGGCCTGGAAGCTCGTCTCCGAGCTCACCAGCCTCGAGGTGCAGGACAAGATCGCCTCGCTCGGCGCGAACATCCCGTCGCGCACGTCGCAGGAGGCCATCGACCAGTTCCTGACCTACACGCCGCCGCAGAACAACCAGGCGTTCGTCGACGGAATCCAGAACAGCCCCGTCGCCGAGGGTCCGCTGTGGCAGGGCAACTGGCCGGAGTTCGACACTGCGACCAATGCCGTGGTCACCCAGTACATGAACGGTGAGATCACGACCGACGAGTACCAGAGCACGATCTGCAAGGTGGCGGCACCCGCGTTCGAGTAGCGGCTGCGCACAACCACGACGGGGGTCCCGGGTCCGAGCGGGACCTGGGACCCCCATCCTTGCTCGTGATGGCGCGTACTGCCCAGGTGGACCCATGGAGGAGGCGGACATGACCGCGATGGTCACCGAGACCGAGGACCATCGGTCGAATCCACAGTGGGAGGACGACGAGGGGTTCGAACGGCTCCTCCGAGGCGTCCAGGCGTGGCATCTCTTCCTCGCAGGCGTGTCCACATGGGTCCTGGTCAACATCGCGGCCGGGTTATGGGAGTTGGAGTCCCTCCCGCGGACCGGGCTGGGCGTCGTCGGAGCCCTCGGACTCGGCCTCAACCTGCTCGCGGTCGTCCTCCTGGCGCGCCGCGTCCGGGCGGGACGCACCCTGTCCTTCGTCGTGAGCCTCATTGTGGCCCTGGGCGCCTTCGTGGTGCTGTTCGGCCGGCTGGAGATCGCCGAGGGGCTCGATGTCTTCGCCGGCGCCTTCGAGCGCGCGTTCCCCGCCGTGATCCTGATCTTCCTGGGTGTGGTCTGGTGGGTGATCGCCCGCCGCATCCACAAGCGCCTGCTGCCCCCTGGGACGCTGGTCACCGACGACGGCGCGAACGCAGGCGCCGTTCGCGCGGCGCATTGGCTGATGTGGGCCGGGCTGGCGATCATCGCCGTGGGCACCGTGTGGTGGCTGTACCTGATGCGTGCGCAGCGGGCCCTGCTCTTCTTCGGCGACGCCATCCGGGCCGATCCCGTGGTCTTCGTCGCGGCTCTCATCGTGTTCCTGCTGGCTGCGTGGGCCCTGCGGACGATCATCTCCGAGCGCTCCGCGCGCTACTTCCTGGTCGAGAACGCCCAGGCCGAGGCCCTGACCGGGTGGCTGTACCTGTCCCCGAACCTCCTGGGCTTCCTGGCCTTCTTCGCCGGCCCGCTCGTGTTCTCGATGGTGATCTCGTTCTACGACTGGGACGGGGTCAGCCAGGCTGTCTACGTCGGGCTCGACAACTACATCGAGACCCTGTCCCTGACCGTGGCGTCCTCCCCGGCGGACCTGCCGGCGGGCTACTCGGAGGTCTTCGGCCTGCCCTTCAGCGATTCGGTCGTGGGTGGGACCGATCCGCTGTTCTGGAAGTCGCTGACCAACATCTTCCTCTTCATGCTCGTGGCGATCCCGGCGGCTGTGCTGTCAGCCCTCTTCCTGGCCGTCATGATCAATGCCGGCTACCGGGGCACCAAGGCCTTCCGGACGGTCTTCTTCGTCCCCGCCGTGGCAGGCGTCATCGGCGTGACCCTCATCTGGAAGCAGATGTTCAACGCCGCGGTCGGATTCATCAACTGGGGCATCGCCACCGCCGGCCAGGCGCTCAACGTCGTGCTCCCAGGTGACCCGTTCCCCGATCGGGTCGAGATCGGATGGCTCTCGGACCCCAAGATCGCGCTGCTGGCGGTGTGCATCGTGTTCGTGTGGTCCCAGTTCGGGTTCAACACCGTCCTGTTCACGGCAGGCCTGCAGGGCATCGGTCGCGACCTCTACGAGGCGGCCGAGCTCGACGGGTGCAACGCCTGGCAGCAGTTCCGCCACGTCACGGTCCCGCAGCTGCGGGAGACCACGTTCTTCGTGACGGTGACCACCGTGATCCTGGCCCTGCAGCTGTTCGACATCGTCTACGCGCTGAACCAGCCGAACCCGGTCGGGTTCCCGGACAACGCCACCCTGACGCCGGTCGTCTACATCTACCAGCTCGGGTTCCAGCAGGACTCCTTCGGCCAGGCCAGCGCCGTGGCCTGGGTGCTCTTCGTGATCATCTTCATCTTCACCCTCGCCCAGTTCCGAGCCCAGCGTGCCGATGCGGAGGTGAAGTGATGGCCAGGTCAGGTCGTCCCGTCCGAGGGTGGCGGGCCCAGTCCGCGCGGATCTTCGTCTATGCGAGCCTCACGATCGCGGGTCTGGTCGTCCTCATCCCGTTCCTCTTCGCCCTCTCCGGGTCGATGAAGACCGCGGAGGACGTCTTCACCTACCCGCCCCGGGTCCTGCCGTACGTGGCCGCGACCACGACGGTCAACGGCGAGGAGCTGCCGGTCTTCACCGTGCCGCTCCCCGGGGGCGGGACGGCGGACCTCGCGCGGGTCGAGAACGGCACCAGCCTGCGCGAGTTCCGTCAGGTCGACGACCCGGACTTCGTCCTGGTCAGCCCGAGGGATGCGCTCGAGTCGACCGGAACCACCGTCACGGTGGACGGTGAGGAGAAGGACGTCTACCTCGTCACGATCGACGGCCAGCAGGTCGAGGTCTACGACAACCGCTCCCGGATCGGTGGCACCTACGTCGACCCGGCGAACCCCAGCGCCCCACCGGTGTTCGCCGTTCCGGCCGATGTTCTCGCGGTGGAGCAGGTCGACTTCCAGACGGGCAACTACTCCAAGGTCCTGGGCCTCAACGGCTTCTCCCGGGCGCTGACGAACACGGTGCTCGTCACGATCCTGGTGGTGGTCGGGCAGGTGCTGACCAGCATTCTCGGCGGCTACGCCTTCGCCCGGCTGCGGTTCCGGGGGCGCGAGAAGTTGTTCCTGTTCTACCTCGGCTCGATCATGATCCCGTTCGTGGTCCTGATCATCCCGCTCTACCGGCTGATGGTCGAGATCGGGTGGGTCAACGACCTGGTCTCCCTGGTGGTCCCGTTCGCGTTCACGGCGTACGGCACGTTCCTGATGCGCCAGTTCTTCGTGACGATCCCCAAGGAGCTCGAGGAGGCCGCCATCCTGGATGGCGCCTCACGGTGGACCATCCTCTGGAAGGTGTTCGTGCCGCTGTCCATCCCTGCCATCGCAACCCTGACGACGTTCTCGTTCCTGTACGCCTGGAACTCCTTCGTCTGGCCGCTGATCGTCATCGACTCGGGCAACCAGGAGAACAGCGTCCTCGCGCTCACCCTGGCAACCCTGGGCGGTCGCGCTGCCGACGCACCGAACCTGGTGCTGGCCGGCGTCATGATCGCGATGATCCCGCCGGTCACGGTGTTCCTCCTGGCCCAGCGCTACTTCGTCGAGAACGTCGCCAGCAGCGGGATCAAGGGCTGAGCAGCGTGCTCGTGGGTGGCCCCGAGGGTGGGCAATGACGGGTACGGCACGCGTGGTGCACCTGCGCCGCGGCGGGACCAGCGTCGTGCTTCGCTGCGACTCCGACCAGCTGCCCTGCGTCCTGCACTGGGGCCCTGATCTGGGGGAGCTGTCGCCCTCGGAGCTGGACCAGGTCCTCGTCGCCCTCGCGATGCCCTACCTGGACAGCCCCCTGTCCGCGCTGGAGTCCGTGGCCGTGCTGCCGCAGCATTCCGCGGGCTGGTTGGGCAAGCCGGGTCTGATGGGCAGCCGGGACGGTCAGGCCTGGTCGGTGGCGTTCGACGAGGTGATCCACGAGGTCCATGAGGCCGGGGACCCTGGCTGGTCGGACGGTCCCGGGGGAGCCGTTCGGATCCTTTCGGTGGGTGCCGATCCTGACTGCGCCCTTCAGGTGCGCGTCGAGCTGCAGGTGCTGGCCGGAGGCCTTGTCCGGGTGCGCGCCTCGGTGCGCAACCAGGGTTCCGAGGCCTACGAGGTCCGCCACCTGGAGCCAGCCCTCCCCGTCCCGGTCGAAGCCGGCGAGCTGCTGGACATGACCGGGCGGCACAGCCGCGAGCGCACCCCGCAGCGCCGGCCGTTCGACCTCGGGCACTGGGTGCGCGAGTCCTGGGGTGGGCGGCCCGGGCACGACTCGGCGACACTGCTGTGCGCAGGACAGCCCGGTTTCGGGTTCCGCGAGGGTCGGGTCTGGGGCGTGCACCTCGCGTACAGCGGCAACCAGGTGGTCTCCGCCGAGCACTCGCCCACCGGCTGGCGGCTGCTTCGCGGTGGTGAGCTGCTCCTGCCCGGCGAGGTCCGGCTGGGCTCCGGCGAGGAGTACTCCTCGCCCTGGCTGCTCGGCTCCTGGGGCGAGGGCCTCGACGACCTGTCCGACCGGTTCCACCAGGCCCTGCGCGCCCGTCCGACGCACCCGTCCCAGCCCCGGCCGGTCCTGCTCAACGTGTGGGAGGCGGTCTACTTCGCCCACGATCCCGACAAGCTGGTGGCCCTGGCCGAGGCTGCTGCGGAGGTGGGCATCGAGCGCTTCGTGCTCGACGATGGGTGGTTCCTGGGCCGGCGCCACGACTGGGCCGGCCTGGGGGACTGGTACGTCGACGAGACGGTCTGGCCCGGCGGCCTGCACCGGCTGGTCGACCGGGTGCACGACCTCGGCATGGAGTTCGGTCTCTGGTTCGAGCCGGAGATGGTCAACCTCGACTCCAACCTGGCCCGCGAGCACCCCGACTGGCTGCTGGGGACCGAGCACGGCCCCGGGCCGGACTCGCGCCACCAGCACGTCCTCGACCTCGCCAACGCGGACGCCTACGCCCATGTGCTGGACCGGATGTCGAGCCTGATCGACGAGTACCGGATCGCCTACGTCAAGTGGGACCACAACCGCCCCCTTGTGGACGCCGGGCACGGTCCGCAGGGCACCCCGGGGGTCCACACGCAGACCGAGGCGACCTACCGGCTCATGGCCGAGCTCAAGGCCCGGCACCCGGGGCTGGAGATCGAGTCGTGTGCCGCCGGAGGGGCCCGGCTGGACCTGGGCATCATGGAGCACGCCGACCGGGTGTGGGTGTCGGACTGCATCGATGCCCATGAGCGCCAGCGCATGGTGCGCTGGACCGGCCTGACCCTGCCCCCGGAGCTGATGGGCACGCATGTGGGGTCCGGCGCGGACCACACCACGCAGCGCGTGCACGACCTTTCCTTCCGGGCCGGGACGGCCCTGTGGGGCCACATGGGTGTGGAGTGGGACCTGACCGCAGCCCCGCCGGCGCAGCGGGCGGCGCTTGCCCAGTGGATCGCGCTGCACAAGCGGTTGCGCCCCTTCCTGCACACCGGCCGGGTCGTCCACGCGGACCTGGCCAACCCCGCGCTGCTGCTCGACGGCGTCGTCGCCCAGGACAAGTCCCAGGCGCTCTACAAGCTGGTCGCCGTGGAGCACACCCTCACCTGGCCGCCCGGTCGGGTCACCCTCCCCGGACTGGATCCGGACCGGACCTATCGCGTCGCCGCCCTGACTCCCGGGAACGCCGACCGGCTGCTGGGCTCCCCGCCCGCCGGGGCCGCGGCGTCGCTGCCCGGTCCCCTCGAGCTGGCACCGCGCGACCACCGCCCGGGCTGGGTGCGCTCGGATCTCACCCTGCCCGGCCGGGTCCTGGCCGAGGTCGGGATCCAGGCACCCCTGATCGGGGTCGACCAACTCGTGCTCATCCATGTGGATCAGGTCCCGGTGGACGGGGCAGACGGACCAGCGCGGGCCGTGCCGGACGTCGAGGAGGAGTGATGACAGCACCCAGTCCAGCGTGGACCGACGCGGAGGGGGCCGACCGGGCCACCGCGCTGTTCCGGGCCGTGTTCGGGGCGGACCCGGACGGGGTGTGGGCGGCGCCGGGCCGGGTGAACCTCATCGGGGAGCACGTCGACTACAACGGTGGGCTGTGCCTGCCCATGGCCCTGCCGCACCGCACCTTCGCCGCCGTCCGTCGCCGCGATGACCAGGTCGTTCGCCTGGTGTCCTCCCTGGCACCCGACGACGTCTGGACGGGGCACCTGGCCGGGATCGCGCCCGGGCTGGTCAGCTCCTGGGTGGCCTACGCCGGGGGCCCCGCATGGTCCCTGACCCAGGACGGCCACGCCCTCGGTGGGTTCGACGCTGCCATCGACTCCTGCGTGCCGCTCGGTGCCGGGCTCTCGTCCTCGGCGGCCATCGAGTGCGCGGTCGCCCTGGCCCTCGATGAGCTCTTCGGCCTGGGCCTGGCGGACTCGGGCGACGCCGGACGGGCACAGCTGGCCGCGATCTGTGTGCGGGCCGAGAACGAGGTTGCCGGCGCTCCCACCGGCGGCATGGACCAGGCGGCCTCGCTGCGCGCCACGGCCGGGCATGCCCTGTTGCTGGACACCCTCGACCACAGCGTCGCTCAGGTGCCCTTCCACCTGGCCGAGGCCGGCCTCGAGTTGCTGGTCATCGACACGAGGGCAGAGCACGCCCTGGTCGATGGCCAGTACGCGGCCCGACGCGCCGCATGTCACGCCGCCGCAGAGCGGCTGGGGGTGGGCACCCTGCGGGAGATCACCGACCTCGACGCCGCCCTGGCTGCGCTTCCGGACCCCGTCGAGGCGATGCGGGTGCGTCACGTCGTCACCGAGATCGCCCGCGTCGAGGCGTTCGCCGATCTCGTGCGCGACGACCGGGTCCGGGATGTGGGCCCCCTGATGGACGCGTCGCACGCGTCCCTGCGGGTCGACTACGAGGTCAGCTGTGCCGAGTTGGATGTTGCGGTCGCGGCGGCCCGGGCAGCCGGTGCACTGGGAGCGCGGATGACCGGTGGTGGCTTCGGTGGATCGGCCATCGCCCTGATCGAGGCCGATGCCGCCACTGCTGTGGCCGCTGCCGTCACGCAGGCCTTCCGTGACCGGGGCTGGCGCGGGCCCGGCTTCCTCATCGCCGTGCCCGGCTCGGCCGGCAGGCGGGTGCAGTGATGCCTTCTCCCGACACGATCGACCGTCCCCACAACCTCGGGGCCATGCTCCGTGAGCCCGGCTGAACCGAACCAGGAACAGGAGATCCCATGGACCCGAAGCGCTTCTCCCTGTACGGCAACACCATCACCGCGGACCAGGACCGCAAGGCGCTGGCGTGGCAGAAGATGTTCGTCGACAAGTTCAACTACGACCCCAATGAGGTCTACGAGCTCAGTGTCCACGACAACCCCCACCTCGGCGACGTGCTCGGGATCCGCGACATCCGTCGCGACACCGAGGGCGATCCCATCGACCCCGAGACCGGCATCGTGATCTCGACGATCCGGATGGGCTTCGGGCACTACCGGATCGCGATGGCCGGGGCCTCGGCCGCCCGGGCGATGGGCCGTACGCCCTACTGGCTGGACCTGTTGGCGATCCCCGGCATCACGCAGGACGCGATCAACTGGTGGAACACCAACTACAGCAAGTACTCACGTGTCTCCCAGCGCAGTGCGGCGTTCGACAAGTACGTCTGGGAGTCGGTCACCTCCGGGGACAGGACGCTGCCGGGTCTGAACTGGCTGCTCAACAACCAGGCGATGGGCTGGCCATGGCGGTTCCTCAAGGCGAACGCGCGGGACTACCGCAAGAGCGAGCTGTTCGCCAACCTGCACCATGCCCTGCCCCAGGACATGCCGATCCTCACGGCGCACATGTGGAACTGCATGGGGGCCGTCGCCGGCGGGATGACCAATGTCGTGGACATGATGTTCGACAACTGGCCGATGGCCTTCCAGCTGACCGAGGGCGCGACCCACGCCGTGCAGTCACCGTCGGGGTACTACGGGTTCCGGATCATGAACCAGTTCGACGAGGACGACAAGATCCTCAACCCCACTCCCGCCGACGCGATCCAGTATGTGGGGCATCACGTCGACCACGAGCTGGTCGAGAACATTGAGGTCGACTGCGAGGCGCGCCTGACGCGCATGCGCAACGGCGAGCCCCGCCGGTTCATCCTCACTATGGGGGGTGCGGGTGCCCAGCGGGAGCTGTTCAAGGCGATCATCGACCACTGCCGGCCGATGATCGAGCGCGACGAGCTGACCCTGTTCGTCAACCTCGGTGACCACGCCGACAACTGGGACTGGCTCAAGGCCGAGCTCGGCCCCGCCGCCGCGTCGGTGAAGACCCACCGCACGTGGGACGACGCCAAGGGCTTCGCCGATGAGATCCGCGACGGCCAGGCGCACGGGCTGCACGTGTTCCTGTTCGACAACACGTTCCATGGCGTGTACGCGACCAACTACCTGATGCGGGTCAGCGACGTGCTGATCACCAAGCCCTCGGAACTGGCGTTCTACCCGATCCCGAAGATCTTCAACGCCCGTGTCGGCGCCCACGAGGCATGGGGAGCGATCCGCAGCGCCGAGCTCGGCGACGGCACGATCGAGACCCGCACCATCCCGCGGACGCTGCAGGCGATCGACCTGATCGCCGGCGAGAACGACCTGCTCGAGATGTTCTGCGACTGCATCGTCAAGAACAAGCGGATCGGGATCTACGACGGGGCCTACAAGTGCGTGGCCCTGGCGACCAGCACCACGTGGGAGCGCAGGCTCGACGGCACGGTCGACCGCGGCTGAGCCTCAGGGGGCCGAGGCCGCGACGGGCTGCAGCGGGGCGACGTCGGGGGTGCGCAGGCGCACAGTCTCCGCGCTGGCGTCGTCCGGCTCGCGCTCGGCGGCCTCCTCCGCACGGGCCCGCTCGGTGTAGCTCTCGATCTCCGCGGCCATGCGTTGCTCGTCCCAGCCGAGGATCTCGCCGGTGAGGGCGGCGATCTCGGGCAGTGCGGCCAGGCCGCGGTCGCGCATCTCGTAGTTCAGGCGGGTCCGGTGCAGCATCACGTCCTCGAGGTGCAGGGCGCCCTCGTGGGTGGCGGCGTAGGCGATCTCGGCCCGCAGGTAGGCCGGCGCATGCTCGAGCGGGCGGGCCAGGTCCGGCCGGGCTGCGATCGAGTCCACGAGGTCACCGAGCAGGGAGCCGTAGCGGTGCAGGAGGTGGTCGACCATCTGACCGCTCCACCCGTACGTGCGCGCCACCACCGTGGCCCGTCGGCCGAGGGCCTCGAGGCCGACCGCGCCCACGAGCGGGATCCGCTCGGTGATCGAGGGCAGATCCTTGGCCCGGTCGCCGAGCGCGAAGTCGACCGCGTCGGTGGCCATCACCCGGTAGGTGGTGAGCTTGCCGCCCGCGATCACCGTGAGGCCCGGGATGGGCGAGGCGGTGGTGTGCTCCCGTGAGATCTTGGCCGACGACGTGCCGGCCTTCGTCCCGGGCTGCAGCAGCGGACGCAGGCCGGCCCACGTGCCGATGATGTCCTCGCGGGTCAGTGGCCGGGCGAGGACGGTGTTCGCGTGCTCGAGGAGGTACTCGATGTCCGCTGAGGTCGCCACGGGGTGCTGGAGCTCCTGGGTCCACGGCGTGTCGGTGGTCCCGATCAGCCAGTACCTCGACCACGGGATGATGAACAGCACGGACTTCTCGGTCTGCAGGATGAGGCCGACCTCCCCGCGGATGCGATCGCGGGGCACGACGATGTGCACGCCCTTGGAGGCGAGCACGCGCAAGCCGCCTTCTGTGCCGGACAGGGACTCGGTCTCCTCGGTCCAGACGCCGGTCGAGTTGATCACCGCCCGGGCCTGGATCTGCTGCTCACGACCGGTCTCGAGGTCCACGACGACCGCGCCGTCGACGGCTCCGGCCGCGTTCTTCGTGAGCTCCACGACCTGGGTGCGTGAGGCGGCGAGCGCGCCGTAGGACGCTGCCGTGCGGACCAGGGTGAGGACCAGCCGGGCATCGTCGACGGAGGCGTCCCAGTACTGCAGGGCTCCGACGGCCGCATCGTGGCGCAGGTCGGGGAACTTGCGGAGCATGCCCGTGCGGGACAGGTGCCGGTGGAAGGGCAGTGCCCGCCGCCGGCCGGAGGCGGTCGCCAGCGTGTCGTAGAGGGCGACACCCGCCCCGACATAGGCGCGCTCCCAGACCCGGTGCTCCAGGGGATAGAGGAACGCAACGGGCTTGACCAGGTGCGGTGCGAGCCGGTTGATCAGCAGGTCGCGCTCCGTGAGCGCCTCATGGACGAGATGGAAGTCCAGCATCTGCAGGTAGCGAAGCCCACCGTGCACCAGCTTCGAGGATCGGCTCGACGTCCCGCTCGACCAGTCCTGGGCCTCCACGATGCCGACGCGCAGACCCCGCGTGGCAGCCTCCAGCGCCACGCCGGCCCCAGTCACCCCGCCTCCGACGACGAGGATGTCGAGCCCGTTCTCGTCGCTCATCTCGGCCAGGGCCTCGGTGCGTGACGCAGGGGTCATGATGGCCGTCAACATGGTGGGGCTCCTTGCCTCGGTGACATGTCCATCATCGACCGCTTCTGCTCACATGTGCCACATTGATGCACGAACGTGCAGGATCGGAGGTGGGACGTGATCGAACGTGAGGGGTCAGCCGTCACCGTGGACTACCTGGGCACGAGAAGATGGATTGCGTGGCCGCGTGGCCACGTGGCCGCGTGGCCACGCAGATCGACGGTCTCCCGCCGTCGGAGGCTCAGTGCATCGCCTTGCGGTACGCGGCCGGCGGCAGGCCGACATCGCGCACGAACCGCTCGTAGAACCGGCTCGTCGACCCGAATCCGGCACGCAGTGCGATCTCACTCGTGGTCGCATCGGTCGAGATGAGCAGCCGTTGTGCCTCGGCGACGCGGCACTGCGCGAGGTACTCGCCGATGGTGACCCCCATCCCGCGGCGGAACACAGCGGCTGCGGTGCTCGGGTGCAGGTGCACGGCGGCGGCCACATCGGCCACGGCCAGCGACTCCCGGAAGTGTGTCGAGATGTGGGACGCCATCGAGGTGGCCGCGTCGTGGGCGCGCGCCGGAGCGCTCGCGTTGCCGATGCTGGCAGCGCGCAGCAGCCACGCGTGGGCCTCGAGGCGGACGCAGTGGGTGAGTGCGGGGGAGGCGCCGATGTCGCGCTGCCAGGAGTGCATCGACACCTCGAGCGCCGGTGGGGCCCCGAAGGTGCAGAGCCCGCCGCGCAGGATGCTGCCCGTGAAAGCAGCGGGAAGTGACCAGGCGAGTGCGTCGACCAGCGGCACGGTCAACCAGGCCACGGCAACGCCGGGCTCGTGGTCGGCCACGCGATGCGGGAGCCCGGCCCAGAACACTGCGCACGATCGGTCGGACAGGGCGTAGCGCCCGCCCGCGTGCTCGAGGACAGCGGAGCCGCCGAGGGGGAGGACGAGCTCGACGTCGTCGTGGCGATGGGCCCGCGCCATCGCGGGCACGAGCGAGAGCCCACAGGCGAGGCCGAAGACCTCATGGAGCAGTGCCGTGGTCATGCGAGGATCCGGGAAGGATCGACCATCATGGGAGAAGCATGCCCGGATACGATCCCTCTAGCCTCCTGGACATGACGGACACCGCACCTGCCCAGCGTTCCACGGGTCTCGACCGCGGGCTGCTCACCCCAGAGCAGGTCGCGCAGTTCGACCGCGACGGCTACCTCGTGCTCAAGCAGCACATCGACCCCGACCTGCTCACCCGGCTGCGGGCCGCCTCCGAGCGGTGGATGGCCGACGGGCTTGCGCGGGGTCCGCAGGTCGGCAGCGACTGGCTCTTCGCGGACCGCCCCCTGGGGACGGTGATGTGGCGCGTTGACTACATCCACGACAAGGGCGAGCCCGCCTCTCTCGAGCTGCTCGGTTCGCGCGCGGTGCTCGGCATCGCGGAGAGCCTGGCCGGCCCCGATTTCGTGCCGACGTACGAGTCGATGGTGATGAAGGCCGCGGGGGACGGTGCCCCGGTCCCGTGGCACCAGGACGCCGTGCACCCGCGAAGGCACCGGCTGTTCAACATCGACGTGTACCTCGATGACTCCCGCCACGGTGCCGGCGCGCTGCATGTGATCCCCGGTTCTCAGGTGCGGCGCACCGATGCGTGCGCGCTCGCTGAGACCTACGGCTGGGACCTGCCCGGTGCCATCGAGGTGGAACTCGAGGCGGGCGACGTGCTCGTGCACGACGACATGATCGTCCACGGCTCACCCCCGGCCTCAGGAAACGCCTTGCGTCGCACGATCTACCTCGAGTTCCGGGCCGCGCAGTCGATCCTCGAGGACGGGCCGTGGACCCCGGAATGGATGCATGCGAGGCTGCGGCTCATTCCGCTCGCGCTCGCCGAACGCGCCGGGTGGGTCGGGACGGACGAGCAGTTCGAGTGGCATGCCACGCCCGCACTGCGGCCTGCCGTCTCCGACGACGTTGAAGCGGAGTTGCGCGTGGTGCATACCGTCCACACGCCGGGGGAGTGGTGCAGCGCCGGCTGACGGTGGGGTGGGACGAGGTGTTGTCGGGCTCAGACCCGGTCGACAGACGGCGGTGTCGGGTCGGGTTCCGGCAGGACGCGGTTGCGCCCGTTCGACTTGGCACGCTGGGACAACGAGTCGGCCTGGTTGACCAGGTCGGCGATGTCCAGTCGGGGTCCGCTGTCGGCGGCCACTCCGACGCTGAGGGTCACGATCGGGAACGTGGGGTCGCCGTTGTGCGGTATCTCGGCCGCCTCGACCGCGGCACGAAGGCGTTCGGCGGCCATGAGTGCCCCTGCCAGGTCAGTGCCCGCCTGAAGGACGACGAACTCGTCGCCGCCGTACCGGAAGACCCGATCGTGACCGCGGCACTGGGACGCCAGCACGCGGGCCACGGAGGTCAGCCTCCTGGTGCCTTCCTCCCATGAGTGGGCCTTGTTGATCAGGCCGAACTCGTCGACATCGACGAAGAGGACCGCGACGGGCGATGTCGTCGTGCGAGCCTGACGCTGGATGGACTCGGCAGTCTCGGTGAACGCCAGGAAGTTGGGCAGCCCGGTCATCTGGTCGGTGCGGGCCTCACCGTGGGCTATGTCAGCTGCAGCCTTGGCTTGGGCAGCCTCCGCCTTGGCCTGGGCGGCCTCCGCCTTGGCTTGCTCAGCCTCCGCCTGGGCAGCGTCGATGTGCACCACATGGGCGTCCACGCCCGGGTCGTGGAGATCGCCGTCCCTGCGCCCGTAGACGCGTATCACCGGTCCATCGACGACGACCTGCTGGCCACCCTGCCTCTTGGCCGCCGTCAGCGCGGCATAGGCTCGGGTCAGGGCCTCCTGCGCGCTGCTCCCGGCCAACCCAGCCCCCCCGACGCTCACGGTCACCACCCGTGTGCCCGCGATGTGCATCGGTGCTGCGAGTGCCCACATCACGACCTTGGCGAGTTCGATCGAGTCGGCCAGGAGCGTGTTGGGGCTCACCACGAGGAACTGGTCTCCATCGATCCGCGAGACGGTCGCACCGGGTGGTACGGCACGCAGGAGCCTCTGGGCCACCTCGACCAGGATGCGGTCGCCCTCCGCGTACCCGAAGCTCTCGTTGAGCCACCCGAACCCGTCCAGGTCGACGACCAGAAGACATCCGGGGGCCTGCGGGCTGACCGCCTGCTCCAGGGCCTGCAGCCCGCGTGTACGGGTGCCGACGCCGGTGAGCGGGTCCACGAGCAGGTCGGTGTCGCCGCTTGGAGCTGCGGCCGTCGGCAGCTCCTGCATCGCGACGACCAGGGCGTCGAACCCGCCGTCCCCCTGGGTCCGGGAGCCGACCATCTGGACTGGGCGACGCTGGACGCGATCCGCGAGGTGGACGGGACCGAAGGCCTGGCTGCGCCCCGCCCCGAGATTCGTGAGTGTGGCCAGGAAGGCGTCCAGCGATGCGCGATCAGCGACGGTGATGAGCTCGGCGAGGTCGGTTCCGGCCAACGAGTTCCGCCCGACCAGGGCGTGCGCGGCGGGGTTCGCCACGCTGATCCGTCCCGCCGGGCCGACGACCAGCTGTGCGACGCCGGAGTCCCGGAAGACGGAATGCGACCACACCATGGTTCTCCCCGTCCGTGATCAAGTGCACACCTAGTGTAGTCGAGATGGAGGAGTGGCCCAACCCTGGCAGGACCTCCCTGCGAGTCCTCTGCGATGGTGCGGATAGTGCCTTTCATGTGCTGTTCTCGGCGTTCTCGCAGGGCCCGGGATGCCTCGGCCGAGCTGCGGGGCACTATGCGGATTGCGCCGATCGGGTGACATCCCGAATGCCCGCCACGCCACACGCACCCAGCAGCCCCGGGCTGCGCCCGAGACCGCCGGATCCGTAGGGCGGGCGGGACCCGTCGGCCCGCTGACGCGGACCTCCTCCCGAATGCCCGCCACGCCACACGAACCCAGCAGCCCCGGGCTGCGCCCGAGACCGCCGGATCCGTAGGGCGGGCGGGACCCGTCGGCCCGCTGACGCGGACCTCCTCCCGAATGCCCGCCACGCCACACGAACCCAGCAGCCCCGGGCTGCGCCCGAGACCGCCGGATCCGTAGGGCGGGCGGGACCCGTCGGCCCGCTGACGCGGACCTCCTCCCGAATGCCCGCCACGCCACACGAACCCAGCAGCCCCGGGCTGCGCCCGAGACCGCCGGATCCGTAGGGCGGGCGGGATTCGAACCCGCAACCTGACGGGTTATGAGCCCGCTGCTCTGACCAGTTGAGCTACCGCCCCGAACGGCTCAAGGGTAGGCGACGGCCCGACGGTCCCGGAGCATCCGACCCGGGAATCCCCCATTTCGATCCCGGTGCCGGCTGTGCTGACGACTCCGACCACTGCATCGTCGGAATCGTCAGCACAGGGTGGGGGCCGTGCCGTTTCCTCCGGCCAATGCGTGTACCCATGGCCATCCGGCTACGCGCAGCCGGGGAACAGGTGATACTCAATGTCCATGGACGTCCTCCCAGCCGGCTCGGAAGACCGCGAGACCGTCACGACCGGTGGCATCGCCGCGCCGACCAGCCCGCGTGCACCACGCACAGGGGCCTTCGGCACGCTGCACACGCGCTGGCTCCCGCTCTGGGCCCTGGTGGGTGGGCTGCTGATCGCGGGTGCGTTCGCGCTGATCGTTGGGCCGGCGACTGCGGAATCCGAGGCGCTGCTCGGCGCCCTCTTCTACGTCCCGATCATCGCCTGGATCGGATTCGCGGTGGTGCGTCGAGGACGGGTGCGGCTCGGTGTCCTGCTTCGATGGCCGTCCCTTGGCACCTACTGGTTCGTCGTCGCCGGGATGCTGGTCGTGCAGTTCGTGTTCTCCCTGGCCGCAATCACCCTGACGGAGCTGGTCGCTCCGTGGATGGACGACTCGCTGGCCGGCGTGGGCCAGGGGAACCTCGTGGTGGCGCTCATCGGTCTCGCGATCCTCCCTCCGCTGGTGGAGGAGATCACCTTCCGGGGCATCCTGCTCGAGCGCTTCGCGGTCAAATGGCGCGTGGGGGTCGCAGTCATCGTCTCGGCCGTCCTGTTCGGAATCCTGCATGCGGACCCGGTCGGAGCCGGCATGTTCGGCGTTGTCACCGGCCTGCTCTACCTGCGCACCGGCTCGCTCTGGCCGGGGATCATCATCCACTTCGTCAACAACCTGGTGGCCGTGATCGCCATCCGCATGACCGGATCCGAGGCAGCGACACCGACGCGCGAGCTCTCGGAGTCCCTGATGTCCGCGGGGTTGTTCCTGGCGCTGAGCCTGCCGTTCCTTGTCTGGTTCATCTGGTCGCACTGGCCCGCCCGGGGTACACCCACCCCCTACCAGCACTACGAGATGCAGGCCGGACTGCCACCGCGAACCTTCCGGTCAGTGGCATGGTCGGGGGCGGCGGCGCCGGTCACGGTTGAGGCCACGAGCACCCACGTGATCGTCAGCGACGCCACGGCGTCACCGGTGGCGGTGCTACCCCTGGAGCGCGTGCGTGCGGTGTACCCGTCAGCGGTCGTCGGCGGCACCCAGGTCGTCATCCTGCTCAACGACGGCTCGTGGACCACCATGCAGGTGCCGCCCGGTGACTCGAGGGCCAACCGCACACTGGCCCTCACCGTGGGGGAGCGGGCGCAGTTCGCGAGTCCACCGTCATCCGGCGTGGCCACCCTGCCGAGCATCTGACCCAGGCAGTCGAGCGGCGGCTGAGCTCCGTCAGCGCGTGTGCTGACGATTCCGACGGTTCTTGGGGTCGGAACCGACAGCACAGCGTCCGCGGCATGCGGTCGCCAGATCGGACGCAAGGCCCAGTCAGTTGCGGACGCGTTCGCTGCGGGGGTCATACATCGGGGCCAGCGAGACCCGTGCCGGCACGATCGCGTTGCCCACCTGCACCGTCCAGTCGCCGGTTCCGAGGAACTCCGCGTCGACAGCCCGACCCGGCTCGCACAGCCCTGAGTCGACCATCGCGAGCCCGACCGCCCCGCCGAGCGTGAACCCGTAGGACGCCGAGCGCAGGTACCCAACCTCGACGCCGTCGCGGCGCAGCACCTCGGCATGGACCATCATCTGTTCCGGATCGGTGAGCAGCACCTGGACCAGCCGCCGCGTCGGGGGCCGACCGCCGAGCGCGTCGCGACGGGCCGCCAGGGCCTCGCGACCGAGGAACCCTCCGGGCTTGTCCCAGGCAACTGCGAAGCCGAGCCCAGCCTCGATCGGGTCGTCGGTGTTGTCGATGTCGTGCCCGTAGTCGCGGTAGGCCTTCTCCAGCCGGAGGCTGCCCAGGGCCTTGAGCCCGCAGTGCGCGAGGCCGAGCGCCTCACCGGCTGCTGTGATCCCGTCGTAGGCGGCCACAGCCATCTCCGCCGGGATGAACAACTCGTACCCGAGCTCGCCGACGTAGGTGATCCGCGTGCACAGCCCCAACGCGAAGCCCAGGTCGACCTCCTGGGCGGTCCGAAAACTGAACGCCGTGTCCGAGAGGTCCGCACTGGTCACGGCCGCGAGCACCTCGCGCGACCGCGGCCCCTGCACGGTGACCTGCGCCAGGCCTGAGGTGACGTCGGCGATCGAAACCCTCAGATGGCCGGCGTGTCGGCGCAGCCACGTCAGCACGTGCCGGTGCGCCGTGTCGGAGGCCACGACCAGGAAGTCGTCCTCGGCGCGCTTCGTGACCGTCACGTCGGCCTCGATACGACCGTGCTGGTTGAGCCACTGGGTGTAGGTGATCCGCTCCGGTTCGCCGTCCACCGCGTTGGCGCTCAGGCGATCCAGCAGCGCCCCGGCGTCGGGGCCGGTGACCGCGAACTTCGCCATGAACGACATGTCGAACAGACCCACGCCCTCGCGCACGGCCCGGTGCTCGGCCGCCCAGCGGTCCCAGAAGTCGGGGCGACCCCACGTGAGCGCGGGCTCTGTCGGGGTCACGCCGGCGCCGGCGAACCAATCGGTGCCCTCCCATCCGGACACGTCCTTGAACCAGGCCCCCTGGGCGGCCATCCGCTCGTGCAGCGGCGAGCGGCGCACGCCGCGGGCCGTGCGCATCGAGCGCCCGGGGTAGTGGCACTCATAGACCATGCCCAGGCTCTCCACGGTGCGCGTGGCCCGGTAGCGCGGCGTGGCCTGGTAGGGGTGCAGGCGGTCGATGTTCACGCCCGTGACGTCGATGTCCGGGGAGCCGGTCGTGATCCAGTGCGCGATCGCCCGGCCCCAGCCGCCTCCGGTCAGGATCCCGATGGAGTTCAGGCCGGCGGCCACGAAGTAGTTGCGCACCTCCGGGGCCTCGCCGATCACGGGGAGCAGATCCGGGGTGAAGGACTCCGGGCCGCAGAAGAACGTGTGGATCCCGGCGTCCAGGGTGGCAGGCACCCGGCTCATCGCCGCCTCGACGTAGGGCCCCATCCGGTCCCAGTCCGGTGGGATCGTCCCGAACGAGAAGTCCTCGGGGATACGACCGACGTTCCACGGCGCGCACGCGGTCTCGAACAGCCCGACCATCAGGCCCTCGCCCTCCGGGCGGATGTAGGTGAAGTTGCTGGGGTCCTCCAGCACCGGCCAGTCCGGGTCGACCTCGGGCATCGCCCCGGTGATCAGGTAGTAGTGCTCAGCGGCCTGCAGCGGGATGCTCACTCCGGAGCGCTCCCCTAGCTGGCGGGCCCACATGCCCGCAGCGTTGACCACGTACTCGCACTCAATGTCCCCGACCGGCGTGCGCACCCCGGCCACGGCTCCGTCGCGGGTCAGGACATCGACCGCCGGCGTGCCCTCGAGCAGCGTCGCCCCCCGCATCCGGGCGCCCTTGGCCAGGGCCATCGTGACGTCGACCGGGTTCACCCGGCCGTCGGTCGGCGTGTAGAACGCGGCCAGGATGTCGTCAGTACGGGCAGCCGGGAACAGCTCACCGACCTCGCGGGCACTGATCTCGTGGACGTCCACCCCGCAGTGCCGGTTGAATGCCGACACCCGCCGGTACTCCTCGAGGCGTCCCTCGTCGGCGGCGACCTCGATCAGCCCAATCGGCCGGAACCCCGTCGCCTGGCCGGTCTCCGCCTCGAGCCGGGCGTACAGGTCCTTGGTGTACATCCGCAGCTCGGTGGAGGTCTGCGACGTCGACCCGAACGTGACCATCAGCCCGGCCGCGTGCCAGGTCGTGCCGGACGTCAACCGGTCGCGCTCGAGCAGCACGGTGTCGGTCCAGCCCAGCTCGGCCAGGTGGTAGGCGATCGAGGTCCCGATGATCCCGCCCCCGATGACCACGACCCGGGCACGCGCAGGGAGGCCGGCTGCGGCGGTCCGCGGCGATGGGCTCGTCGTCAGCGGATCGATGGCGGCGGAGGGCAATGCGCTGCTTGTCACGGCTGCGAGCCTAGTGAGGGCGCGGATTGGAGGTGGGCCGTCGAGCATGTGCGCAGCACGGACACCAGTGTCCGCTGGGTGTCGGGCGTTGTCCGGATCCTGCATTTGTCGGCGGAGCAGCCTGCAGAAAGGACCTCGGCAGGTGCGCCGATCCCCGACAGAGCGCAGCCCCGCGCATTCGGGCATCACTGGTCTAGCCAAAACGACACGTTTGTGATTATGCTCCCCTCGGGGATGGCCATCATCCGATCGACGAGGACGCTGGGGAAGGCGAAACTCGCCGGGATCGGAGGTCGGCCATGGCCGTGCATATGGTTGCCGAGCGCTCGGGACTCACCCGTGGCGTTCTGTTCGTGCACTCCACGCAGCGTGCTCTGTGCCCGCATCTGGAGTGGGCGGTCAGTGACGTGCTCGGGACGCGGGTGAGCCTCGACTGGCTGCCCCAGCCCGTGCTGCCCGGGCAGGTCCGTGGCGAGGTGTCCTGGCAGGCCAAGCCGGGGACCGCCGCGCGCATCACCTCCGCCCTGCGTCAGTTCACGACCGTGCGCTACGAGGTCGCGGAGGAGCCGGGCAAGGGCGCCGAGGGCGAGCGTTTCGCCGTCACGCCGGAACTGGGTGTGTTCCGGGCCACGATGGGCCCGCACGGCGACATCATGATCCACGAGGACCGAATCCGGGCGATCCTGAATGCCGCCGGGGACAACCCAGCGGAACTGCGTGACGGCCTGAACCTCATCCTCGGATCCGCGTGGGATGCCGAGCTCGAGCCGTTCCGGCGCGCGGGCGATGGCGTCCCCGTGCGCTGGCTGCACCAGGTGGTGTAGCGACAAGCCTCGGGGGAGGAGCCGGCTGGCCCGGGTAGGGGTGACCCTCCCGGGCCAGCCGCGTGTCGTGACGCGTGCACCGGCCGCCCGTGATCGCGGCCGGTCCTGGGCTCCAGGCTCCCGGGCGCGTCGACCCCGATCGCCCAATCGCTCGGTCCCTTGGCTGAGGCTGTGGAGGTCCGAGATGGCCATCGCCTGTTGTGCGTCGAATATCCCTGCGCACTGGGGATTGTTGGCCGCTCCTGAGCGCGCGTAGGTTTGCCTTACCTTGCCAATCGGCAGGGGCGACGGAGGTACATGAATGAACATCCATAGCGGAAGGGGACGAGGGGGACTGATGAGCGTCGGACTGGCGCTCGCACTGGGGCTGTCGATGGCGACGCCGGTTGCAGCCGGAGACCGGAACCGGGACGACGGCTCCTGGGACGACGAATCCTGGCAGGACTCGCGCCATGGCGGCTCGTGGGAGGACAAGGATCCGCCTGAGGCCAAGCCACTTGCCCAGGGTCTGGTTGCCCCACTCCTGGGGCTGGCCGTGGGCGACCGGAAGAGGGTCTACGTCTCGCAGACCTTCGCCGGGATCCTGACCACGATCAGTCGGAATGGCAGCCCGAGCACCGTCGTCACCGAGCCGGATTTGGGCGTCACCGGCATCGACGTCGGCCGGCGTGGAACGGTCACGTACCTGGTCACGCGCACCGACCCGACCGGTCCACTCGTTGGCTTGGTGAAGCGGATCAATGGCGACGGCCAGGTGAAGACACTGGCCGATGTCGCCCAGTACGAGGCCGGCTTCAACCCGGACCAGTTCCAGAGCTACGGATTCCAGGGCCTCTCAGCAGCGTGCGCCGCCCAAGTCTCTGCTGCGGTGGGCGGGGGCAACTCGTACCTCGGCCAGATCGACTCCAACGCCTATGCGGTGGCCGTGCTCCCCAAGGGTGGTGTGGTCGTGGCCGACGCCGGTGGCAACACCCTGGTGCGTGTCTCCCGCAGCGGTGAGGTGAGCACCCTCGCGGTGCTGCCACCCCGCCCGGTGACGGTCACTGACGACATCCGGAAGGCTCTCGCGCTTCCGGAGTGCACTGTCGGCTTCGTCTACAACCTCGAGCCGGTGCCGACCGATGTTGAGGTCGGCCCGGACGGCATGCTCTACGTCTCGAGCCTGCCGGGTGGCCCGGAGGACGGGAGTCTCGGTGCCAGGGGCGCGGTGTTCCGGGTCAACCCCTGGGACGGCGGGGTCAAGGAGATCGCGACCGGATTCGTCGGCGCGGTCGACCTGGCGGTGGACGATGACGGCACCATCTACGTCGCCGAGATGTTCGGCGGCAGGATCACCAAGGTCGGGCACCACGGCAACCGGACGGTCGCCGACGTCGATGCGCCTGGCGCTGTGGAGTACGCCAACGGCACGCTCTACGTGACTGCCGGTAACGGCTTCCTGGCCTTCGGTCAGCCCCTGGCCAGCGTGGTGCGGATCACGGTGGACTGAGTCCTGAGGAATCCAGGGCACCCTCGATCTCGCCGAAGGTGCCCTGGATTCGTGAATCCGGGCTCAGTCGAACAGCGGCCGGTGGAACCACACCACCTCGCTGTCGGCGACCATGCCCACGGACTCGTAGAGGTGGGTTGCGCCCGTCGGGTTCGTCGCATCCACGTGCAGGAGGGTGGTGCGCAATGCGCGCGCACGGTCGTCGGCGAATCGGGCGAGGAGCAGCGCGCGCGCCAGGCCCCGTCCTCGATGGGCCCGGACGACGCCGATGCTGGCGACGTAGCCGGCGCCCTCGCTCACATAGCGGTTGTTCCCGCGGATGTACCCGACGACCGTACCTGCGTGCTCGGCGACGAGCCACTGCGACGGGTCCTCAGTGCCGCCGCGGTTGTGCTCGAGCCATGGCTCGAACTCCATCGGGGTGAAGTCGAAGTGGTCGAGGAAGGCCGAGTTGAAGGTGCGGTGCATGGCGCGCAGGTCGTCCTCGCTGCCGTCGAACGAGCGGATGGCGTAGCCCGCCGCGACCAGATCGTTCGTCGGCTCCGCGATGCGCGGAGCGCTCTCGGCATCCGCGACGGGTCGGCCGTCAGCTGTGGCCGGCGAACCGGCGTGATCGATCCGCATTCGCCAGAACCGACGCACCTCGACGAAGTGGCGGGCCTCCAAGTCGGATCGGGTGACGGCGTCGGAGGCATAGCAGCCAGACTTCGCGACGGGCGGCGAGAGGCTGCGGGCGGGGCTTGCGGGATCCGCGAGGAGCGCAGACCACCGTGCGCGCCCCTCATCCAGGGCCGAATCGATCAGCGCTCCCTGAACCTCGTGGACCTGCGGATCGCCTGCGGAGCAGTACACGTCCAGCATCCATCCTCGGCCGCTTGCCAGGCCGTCGAATACGACCAGCGCACCGACCAGTGCGTCCCTGCGCCATACCGTTGCACAGCCGCGCGCCCACCCGCAGTCGGGGTCGGCCAGCTCATCGTGCACCTCCTCGACGTTGGTCGAGGAGTGCCCGCAGCCGGCGATGTCGGTCGCCCGCATGAGGGCGGTCAGCGCCTGGACGTCCACTGGCGTGACCGGACGTGCCACGAGGCCATCGGGAAGGTCCCGGATGGCCTCGGACAGGGCGCGCCCCGGGGACGCGGCCGGGTCGGTCACCCGCCGCCCTCGGTGCTGCCGGCGTCCGCGGCCGTCGGATCCCACAGGCGGTAGCGGTCCAGCGCCTCGCGCACGACCTCACGCCCGATCTCGCCGCGCTCAGCCAAGGAGAGCAGCGTCCGCACGACGATCGACTCGGCGTCGACCAGGAAGTGCCGGCGCAGTGCGCCGCGGGTGTCGGACATGCCGAACCCATCGGTGCCCAGGGTGGCGAAGTCACCCGGCACCCACTTGCGGATCAGGTCGGGCAGGGCGTGCATGTAGTCCGAGACCGCCACGACCGGCCCGGGCTGCCCGGTGAGGCGCGAGGTCACGTACGGCACCGTCGGCTCGCCGGTGGGCTCGAAGAGGTTGTGCTTGTCGCTGGCCAGCCCGTCCTTGCGCAACTCGGTCCAGGACGTCACCGACCACACATCGGCGGCGACGCCCCACTGCTCGGCGAGCAGCGACTGAGCCTTCAGCGCCCACGGCACCGCCACCCCCGAGGCCATGATCTGGGCCTTCAGCGGGTGCTCGGCGGTCGAGGGGCTCAGCAGGTACATGCCGCGCAGCAGCCCGTCGACGTCGAGGCCCTCGGGCTGGGGCGGCATCACGTAGGGCTCGTTGTAGATCGTGATGTAGAAGAAGACGTTCTCGGAGTCCTCGCCGTACATCCGGCGCAGGCCGTCGCGCACGATGTACCCGATCTCGTAGGCGTAGGCCGGGTCGTAGGCCACCACCGCGGGGTTGGTCATCGCGATGATGTGGCTGTGGCCGTCCTCGTGCTGCAGGCCCTCGCCGTTGAGGGTGGTCCGCCCCGCGGTGGCGCCCATCACGAAGCCGCGGACCATCTGATCACCGGCCAGCCAGAACGAGTCGGCGGTCCGCTGGAACCCGAACATCGAGTAGAAGATGTACACGGGGATCATCGGCTGGTCGTGCGTGGAGTACGACGAGCCCGCCGCTGCGAACGATGCCACCGAGCCCGCCTCGTCGATGCCCTCGTGCAGGATCTGGCCGTTGGTGGCCTCCTTGTACGACAGCATCAGCTCACGGTCCACCGACAGGTAGTTCTGGCCCTTCGGGTTGTAGATCTTCAGCGTCGGGAACAGGGCATCCATCCCGAAGGTGCGCGCCTCGTCGGGGATGATCGGCACGAAGCGGTAGCCGATCTCCGGGTCCTTGGTCAGGTCCTTGAACAGACGCACGAAGGTCATCGTGGTGGCGACCTCCTGCTTGCCCGAGCCCCTCGTGACGATGTCGTAGGTCTTCCCCGGGGGCTGCGGCAGCGGCCGCGATATCCGCTGCCGGCGCGGCATCGAGCCACCGAGGGCGGCCCTGCGCTCCATCATGTACTGGGTCTGCGGGTCGTTCGGGCCCGGCTTGTAGTACGGCGGCAGGTACTTGTCGAGCTTGTCGTCGGGGATCGGGATCTGCAGGCGATCGCGGAACGTGCGCAGGTCCTCCAGCGAGAGCTTCTTCATCTGGTGGGTGGCGTTGCGGCTCTCGAAGTGCTGGCCCAGGGACCAGCCCTTGATCGTCTTGGCCAGGATCACCGTCGGCTGGCCGGTGTGGCTGACCGCAGTGCGGTACGCCGTGTAGAGCTTGCGGTAGTCCATGCCGCCGCGCTTGAGGGCCCACAGCTCGTCATCGGGGATGTCGGCGACCATCGCGGCCACCCGCGGGTCGCGACCGAAGAAGTTCTTGCGCAGGAACGCGACGTCCTCACCCCGGTAGGTCTGGTAGTCGCCGTCGGTGGTGTTGTTCATCAGCGCCACCAGGGCACCATCGGTGTCGCGGGCGAGCAGCTTGTCCCAGCCGCGGCCCCAGATCACCTTGATGACGTTCCATCCGGCACCGCGGAAGATCGACTCCAGCTCCTGGATGATGTTGCCGTTGCCGCGCACCGGTCCGTCGAGTCGCTGCAGGTTGCAGTTGATGACGAACGTCAGGTTGTCCAGGCCCTCGCGCGCGGCAAGGCTGATGTTGCCCAGGGCCTCCGGCTCATCGGTCTCGCCGTCGCCGAGGAACGCCCACACGCGCTGCTGGCTGGTGTCCTTGATCCCGCGGTTGAGCAGGTAGCGGTTGAACCGCGCCTGGTAGATGGCGTGCAGCGGGCCCAGGCCCATCGACACCGTCGGGAACTGCCAGAAGTCCGGCATGAGGCGGGGGTGCGGGTAGCTGGGAAGGCTTCCGGCGGGGTGTGACAGCTCCTGGCGGAACCCGTCGAGCTGGTCCTCGCTCAGGACCCCCTCGAGGTAGGCCCGGGCGTAGATGCCCGGCGAGGCGTGGCCCTGGAAGAAGATCTGGTCACCGCCCCCGGGGGCGTCCGGCCCGCGGAAGAAGTGGTTGAACCCGACCTCGTACATGGCCGCCGACGACGCGTAGGAGGAGATGTGGCCACCGACGCCCACGCCGGGGCGCTGGGCGCGGTGCACCAGCATCGCGGCGTTCCAGCGCGTCGCCGCGCGGATCCGGTACTCCATCGCCTCGTCGCCGGGGAAGGACGGCTCCTTGTCCGGCGAGATCGTGTTGATGTAGTCGGTGCTGCGCAGCGCGGGAATCCCGACGCTGCGCTCGGCCGAGCGCCGCAGCAGCTCGAGCATCAGGTACCGGGCGCGGGTGGGGCCGGCGTTGTCGACGACGGCGTCGAGGGACTCGAGCCACTCGCTGGTCTCTGCGGGGTCGGCGTCGACGTACTGGTCGGGCAGGCCACCGGGCATCAGCGGGTCGTAGTCGGTCACGTGGGCAACCTCTCGGATCGTGGTCAGGTGCAGTGGGGGCAACTATTCCGCTTCCCGAGGGCACGTGCGCGTTGAGGTGGGCTTTGGCGCCCCGGCGGCACCATACTTGCGATCAGCAGCTGCGCGACCGTGCGGAGCAGGTACACGAGGTGAGGGGATACAGGTGGGTGCAACGGCCGACGACGCCGAGCAGGCATCGGCGTTGGCCAAGCGGCTGGGCATGAGCGAGGGGCTGACCGTCCAGGAGATCGGGTACGACACCGACACCGACGATCTGGTCGCCGATGCCGTGATCGCCGGAACTGGGGAGCAGGCAGTCGACGAGGACTTCGACGGTGTCGTCGATGTGGTCCTCCTGTGGTGGCGCGAGGACGACGGTGACCTCGCCGACGCGATGGTGGACGCCAAGGCGCCGCTCGCCGACAACGGGGTGGTGTGGCTGCTGACGCCGAAGTTCGGACGTGAGGGCGCCCTGGAACCGGCGGACATCGCCGACGCGGCGGCGACGTCAGGGCTGCGCCGTACGACCTCGGTCACGCTGGCCCAATGGCAGGCCGTCCGGCTCGTCTCTCGGTAGGCCCGGTCGGGGTCCCGGTCGGGTCAGCGACGGAACCGGCCGAGCAGCCCGCCCACCGCGTCGACGACGGTCAGGGCGCGTCCGACGGCGCCCATCGGCGGAACTCCGGGCACCCCATCGAGAACGGGGGCCAGACGCACCATCCCTCCCAGGTCGCGGACGTGCAGCTCGCCGGTGCGGTAGAGGTGGGCGACGTTGCTCCGGCCGCTCGTGGCATCGATGAGGATCCGCGTGGGGGCAACGACGCCGGGGCCCATGTGCGGATCCTCCGGCAGCTCGGCTGTGCGCCAGTGGCCTGCGCGCGAGCCGACACCCACGATGCGCTCCGGGGTGATCGCCATGAACGAGCCGGTGATGTGCTTGCGCCCGGCCAGGGCTCCCGTCGTGTCGATCAGGGCCGACATGCCGATGCCCAGGAGCTCGTCGGGGGCTGGGGCGCCGCACTGCTCGAGGTCGAGCGCGGCGATGCTCAACTGGTAGGTCATGGCGTTCATGATCGTCAGGATGGGCAGCGGCCCGAGGGGGGAGGACGTGTGGACCAGCCCCCACGTGTCCGGACCATCCGAGGCCAACCACTCGCGCGTTGTCGTCCTCGCCGCGGACACTCCGGCCAGGACCTCGTCGAACGGCAGGTCGGCAGTCGCATCCCGAACCTGCTCATCGGTCGCGTCAGCGTCGTAGTGCATCGCGTCGCCGTCGTGGGCGTCGGCCAGCATGTCGCTCAGCCTGCGCCCGGACTCCCACTCGCCGAGGCGGGCGATCAGTTCGCGGGCCGTCCAGCCGCTCTTGCGCGACGGCGCATCCGGATCGACCTGGGCGGCGACGGACTCGAACAGCTCCCACGCACGATCGATGTCGGCCGCGAGCGCCGCGAGGTCGCCGGAGGCCAGCCCGTGCTCGTGGAGGTCCGGCTCGAGGCCGGGCGGGAGCGGGTGTGGGTCGACCATTGGCCAATCGTGCCAGTGCCGTGCAGGATTGGCGCACCCAAGGATGCAGCGCCGCACGAGGAGGATTGAGATGTCGGTCACGGTCGGCCAGGAGGCCCCGGACTTCACGTTGGTGAACCAGGACGGTCAGGAGGTCACCCTCTCCGGTCTGCGTGGCCGCAAGGTGGTGCTGGTGTTCTTCCCGTTCGCGTTCTCGTCGTTGTGCACCGACGAGCTGTGCTCGCTTCGTGATCGCAAGAGCGAGGGCGACTTCGACGACGACACCGTCCTGCTCGGGATCTCCGTCGACAGCAAGCACGCGCTCAAGGCGTTCAAGGCGGCCGAGGGCCTCGGCTATGACCTGCTCAGCGACATCTGGCCCCACGGAGCCGTCGCCCAGGAGTACGGCGCGTTCCTCCCGGAGCGGGGCATGGCCACACGGGCCACGTTCGTCCTGGACCGTGAGGGCGTCGTGCAGTGGGCGGTCGTCGGCGGTCCCGGCGACCTGCGCAACCCCGACGACTACCGCGCAGCACTCGCCGAGATCGCCTGACCTGACGGCCCAGCGAGGGCGGGGCGCTTTGGTGGTTGTCGCCCCGGTGCGTACCCTTGCCCGCGGGCCCGTGGCGCAGCTGGTAGCGCAACCCGCTTACACCGGGTAGGTCGTCGGTTCGAGCCCGGCCGGGCCCACCAGTGCATGTTCCACTTAGTCGTCACATAAGTCAGAGAATCTCCCCTCACATGCCGGATTTTGGCTTCTTTCAGATATGCTCGATGAATGAGACTCAAATAGGCCCCACCTCAACTGCTGAGGTGGGGCCTATTTGATCAAAACGTCCGCGGCGGGACTATTTTGGCATGGTGAAGTGCACTATTGCTCATCCTACTGGTGATTGTCGAGCGTTCTGTGCATGGCTATTCTGGTGGTCGCCGTTTGCGCGTGT
Organism: uncultured Actinomycetes bacterium; assembly: GCA_963747335.1. Lineage (GTDB taxonomy): Bacteria > Actinomycetota > Actinomycetes > S36-B12 > CAIYMF01 > Prado023. The sequence continues at coordinate 79,069 of CAVVEV010000003.1, forward strand.
CGTTTTCCGGGTTCGGTGTTCCGAGGCTTTCGACGACCGGCCGGATGTGCTCGGGGTCGAGTGTGAATCGGTTCGGGACTTCTAGCCGGAGCATGAGCATGTGAATGTCGTGAAGAAGTGCGCCGACCTTCCAGAGGCCGTGCATGACGTCCCACTTTCGCCCGATGACCCGGTAGTGGTGCCGACCCTCCCCTTTGTGCAGGAGGAGAGTTGCGTTCGCTGTCTCGACCAGCGCGCGGGGGCCGAATTCCTCGTGCCATGCGGTTGTCTGGAAGAGCACGGGGGTGTACGCGCTGGGTAGGGCCGCCTTGTTGACAGTGAATGTGGATGAGCAGCCGCAGGGCGTGTTGGGTTCACAGGTCGTCTTCGGCAAGTGGCGTGGCATGCTGTTGAAGTCCGGGTGGTTGGGGCACCGAACGGTGAGTCTGCCCTTTCGCCATGAAGTGAGGCGTCCGTGCCGGTCGCGGACGGGGTCGGCGACGGTGCACGGGCCGCGAAATCGAATTCGCTCGGAGTCTTCTGCGTGAATTTGGAACGCGTAGGCGGAGCGGATGTCGAACTTCTTCGTCTTCTTGGCCCGTGTGTCGATGGGGTCGTTCCGTTCGACGGCCTTCAGCGCGAGCATGGTCTCGGGCATTCCAGTCGTGAAGTAGTAGCCGTCAACCATGACCACGTGCTCGGTGTGGAGAAGGGCCTCGCGTTGATACGCGACGAGGCTCTTGACTGCGCGGAACCCCATGGCCTCGAGTGGGCCTTCGAACGATTCACGGGGTCCTGATGTGTAAGCACGGTCGAGGGTGACGGTCGTCCCGGAGGGCAGCCCGTTTTCGCCGGCGCGGCGGAACGCTGTCAGCGTCGGCTCCGTCTTATTGCTTCCTGCGGGACAGGTGGCGAACGCAATAATCATGGGCGTGCTGGGTGTCCCGTCGGGGAAGAAGCCGGTGGCCACAACCGAGTGGTAGTCACGTCCGTTTGCGAATCCCGAATGTCGGGAGCGGCCAGCGCCGCGGTAGCCGAGGGCGGCGTCCGGGTCGATGGTGTGGTGCAGGCGCCCGTCTGGCCCAATTTGCGGGAAGGTCGGGTCGGAGCGAGTGAAGTTCCCTGCGGCGGTGGGTCCGATGGGGTTGGGTTGGTGCGGTGGCGTGACCGGGTGGTCCTGCGCTTCCCATGCGGCGCGTTGACGCTTGAGGCTCGCTTTCTGCGCCGCGGTGGCATTTCGAGACGGTGCTGCGGTCCCCGTTCCAGACTTCTTCTTGGCAGTGAACCCACGCAGGCGAGCCCGTGCGGGTTTGTCGCTCTCTGGTACGTATTGGGGGTCGATGTCGGCCTTTCCTCCCCATGACTTGGCTCCGAAGTGGGTTTCCAGAACGTACGAGTCGACGGCTACAGCGTCGGGCATGGGAAGGCCGAACACCTCCCATGCGTCGCCCATGATTCGGTTGAATAGGTCCTCCAAGTTCCGTGATGCCGGGCAGTCGGTTGTGCATTCGGTGACCCCGGCGATGGTGACTTCGTCAACGCCGACCGAGGCACATATCACCTCGCCTGTATTGGGGTCCACGATGAGCCCGGACTGGGTGTCGAGCGTGAGGTGGTTGTGCGTTGGGAGGCTGAATGCTCGTGCGAGGAGGGCTAGGAAGTGCTCGAACTGCCTGTAACTGACTGGCTTCCGGTTCTTCCGCCTGAGTGCGAGTGCGGTTCTCTGTCCGGGGCCGAGTTCGTTTGCGAGTTTGGTCATCTGGGTGAGGTGCGCTGGCCTGTTCAGCAGGCCGAGGGCGATGGCGATGGCGAAGAAGGACCGGGCATTGAGGAGCCGCGGTGCGCCAAGCGGTGATTCCATGAGGGCGTCGAGGTCGGCCATGCGCTTCGGGCATCTGTCCAGAAATGCGGTTACCCGTTTGACGGCCGACGGTGCGGAGATGCCGTCGGTACCGGGCTTGACGCGTGGAAGTACCGGCTTGAACCGGGTGCGGCGGCTCATGGCGTGACCTCACGAAGCAGAGCGTCAATGAGTTCTGGAGAGTCGATGGTGGGAATGTGGTCTCCGAGGCTGCTGAGGAACTCGTACGTCTCGTACCGGCCGTAGAACTTGACCTGAGGCGCGGGGACACCAGCCGACAGCCTTTCGGCGGCCCATGTGGTGCGCATGCGTGCCATGCGGAACGCCTGCATTCCCGGCGGGAGGACTCGCGCCGGGAATTCGCCGTTGTCGACCCATTGCCCGCGAGGGACGAGGAAGTCCCCGGATTGGAGTGTCCTGCTGCGGGCGCGGAGCCAAGTTGCATAGGGCTCCGCGATGGGCACGGTCACCGTTCCGCCGTCGGGGTGGGCCAGCCGAACCCCGAGGACGTCGGAGCGCAGTTCAATAAGGTCGTCAGTCGTGAGAGTGACTACTTCTTGGCGACGCCCTCCGACGCCATGCCCGAAGGCGAGTGCCAACCGGTGTGTGAGCCCGCGTTCGCGCAACACCGGCCGCTGGAGAGCCGATTGCCACGCCCTAATCTCTGCGCGGGTACAGGGCCTGCGGAGTTGGTAGCCTCTGGCGCCCTGTTGCGGAACAGGGAAACCCCCGCGGGGGTTGAGGATTCTCGCGTGGGTGCGCAGCGATGCGCCGTGGGCGGCAACGCTTCTCTCCCCGTCGGCGTTCGGCGTGGAGCGGCGGCTCCGTTCGAGCCACACAGCGATTTGCTCCTCGACGCTTTCGTGACTGAACATCGCCGATACGGAAAGAGGTGTTCCGGCGCTCCTGCGGGCAGTGACGAACCGCGCCAATCGGTACATCCATGTACGAGCGCTCGCTTTGTTCTGAGGGGCGAGTGTCCTTACCGCCGAGCGAACGAACTCACTGATGAGTTCCAACTCATCGGTGGAGACGAGTTAGGGCCGAGGGGTGTAGTGCGCGATGACCCGCTCGATGTTTGGTGACTCCATGGCCGACTTGCTTGTGGACTGCTTCCGCGGCGTCATGCGATGACCTCAGGCGTTTCGACGCACGCGGCAGTCACGATTGCGGCGGCCCGCCGAGTAGAAACCGTGTAGGTCGGGAACATGAGCACGGTGCCAATGGTGCATACATGCACCGACTGCGGACACGCCAACGAGGCAATGCCACCCGAACGGTCGTACGCCGCGCGTACATTGCCGCTATGGCTTCCCGTGCCTACCGGGAACCCGTTACCTGTCTGAGCCCAAATGGCGTTTGGCCCGGTGGCCCGTTCCTGCCCGATGCCCCCGCGTACGCGGTCGAGGCTGGTGCGCTCGTTCGACGGCTTCACGCCGCCATCGGCGACCGGTCCATCCGCGAGGTCGCGCGTGAGGCCGGCGTTGACCACGCCACACTCTCGCGACTTCTGGCAGGCAAGACCATTCCGGACTTGGCCACCCTCGTTTCGCTTGAGGATGCGCTTGGCGTTCGACTGTGGCGTGGCAACTGAGATGCGGCGTTGTGGGTTCATGTGGAGCCCTATTGGAAGGACCCAGCGGTTTGGGCCCCAGAACGCCCCCAAAAACGTCTCTGAGACGTTTGTTGCCCATCCGGCACCGGATGGGATGCTCCGTGGCTGAGTTCAGGTGCCCGAATCCTAGGTGCGACGCCGTAGGCAGAGGCCGCTACAACTCGCGATGCCCCGATTGCGTCAGGCGGCGCAAGCAGACCGAGCAGCAGCGAAATCGTCGCTATGGGTCCCACCTGCCGCCTATTGTTCTTATGCCGAGTGACGTGAAGGCGCTTAGGGACCTGTATCAGGTGACTGCCATATCATTTCGGAATGCTCGAGACGAGCGCAATAGTTTCCGGCAAATTCAACTTCCACACAGTCTAGGAAACGCCCTCATGAAACAAGAGCAATCGCTGGCCGCGTTGCTGGGAGCGCTAGACGGGCTCTTGGCGCCAGCGGCTGCCGCGAGCCGAAACCCACCACGGCGGTACCGAGCGCGTGCCACGGAGTCGGCGACACCCGACGAGAACGAAACGGGACCCCTAGACGACGCGGTCGGGGGCTAGCGCTAATCGACGTGCGTCTCGCGACTGCCCTGCAAGGTCGCCGACCCATGATTTCCGCATGAGTTGTCGGACCTCGTCGATACGCTGTGGCAAACCAAGGCGGGTGACATGTTCGATTGGGGAATCGACCGCGGCTCCTTCGAGGACGCCGTTCACGCTCTCTGCGTCCGGCAGTTCGGCGGCGAAGCCGATGTGCGCGTCATGGACGGTCGCGGCGAGGACGGGGGCCGGGACATCACGTTCGAGAAAGGTGAGCGGCTCACCGTTCTCCAACTGAAGTTCTTCCCCGAGGGCTTCGGCGGTCGCTTCGCGAAGCGTCGGACCCAGATCAGCAAGTCGTTTGCAGCGGCGACGGCACATTCTCCGGGGATGACCGACTGGATTCTGGTCGTTCCCGCCCAACTCACCCCCAGCGACTGGAAGTTCATCGACTCGCTAAAGACTGACAGGGGACCTGCGGTGCAGGTATGGGACCGGCCCACCCTCGATTCCATGCTCTCCGCCTACCCGGACCTTCAGGCCTACCTTGAGCAGACCGACCTCCTGTTCGAGCGTGCGAAGGTCTTCCAGCAAGAGAAGGCCATCCTCGCCGGCGGCGCAACTGACCTAGCCGACCGCTCCGCAGCCCTCCACGCACTCGGCGCGGAACTGGATCCGAATTGGGGATTTGAACACGCATCCGGCTCGAACGGCACCACCATTCGCATCGTTCCGAAGCATGCGCTTGCCCACGAGGTCAGTCCTATCCAGTTGCACGTGCAGTTTGCCTTTCCGGCAGACCATCCACTTCTCTCTCAAACCGAAGACGCGTTCCGGTTCGGCGTCGTCGACCCGCTCGTCCTCGGTCAGGAAGTCGTCGCCTCTGTTCGCTTCGACGGTCCCCCTGCCTTGGGTTTCAACGACGAGAAGACCGGAACCCTTCGACTGGAACCGAACTCGACCGCGACGGCGGGACAAGCAGTCCAGTTGACCCTCATGAACGCGGATGGGGCAACGGTCTCAACCCACAGCGGGCTGGTCGCGCAATCCGCGCTGGGCGTCGCTGGCGGCACAATCCGTACCGTCTTCTACGGGTGCCTCACGGCCACCTTCAAGTTCCCGAAAGACACGTCACGGTCCACCATCGGGCTCAACCTCGAAGTCGTCGGTGCTGAAGTCAGCAACGCGCGCAAGGCGGCACGACTCCTGCAGCAGTTGGGTGACGCCGATGCCGCTGTTCTGCGCATCGGGGACCACTCGGGCTCCATGCAGTTGAGCGACACCCAACTCGACTCGGGGTCTCTGGACGGGGTTGTGACGTTCCTCGCCGATCTGGAGACCGTCCAGAACTACACCCAACAGTTCTTCCCCGTTCCTGAACAGGGGTCGAGCGAGGATGTGGCCCTGTTGCACGCACTCGCTCACGCAATACAGACGGGAACTGCCCCCTATGAACAGGCTCCTGCCGGGCAACGACTGGAGATCAGGCTCACCAATCCCGACAAGACCCTGCTCGCCCAGTTGGAGGCAGGCGGCGACGACGTGGCGATGGCCTACGACGCGACCATGCAACTCGCCTTCGGCGATCACACGATTACCGTGCCAACCATTCGACTCTGGCACCCCCACGTGCGAGTAATCGACATCACCGAGCGGGCAGAAGATGTGCTTCTGACGGTCGAACCCATCGACGGGCCCGTCCAGTTCAGTCTTCCGACCACGACCCCCGCCGAAGGAAGCAGCGAGGTTTCGCGGTGACACGACCGGCCGCTCCGGCCGAAGCGGAGGCAGTTGGGGGGACACCATCAGCGCGGCAGATACAGTCCCTGAATAGCCAGAAAGTGGACGTCGAAGTAGCGAGAACGGGGTCGAGGCAGATATGACGCAACCGGTGGGGTTTGAGGACAAGGTCGCGTTCGTCTGGCGGGTCGCGGACAAGTTGCGCGGCAACTTCACGCCCGCACGAGTACGGGTCAGGTGATGCTGCCGCTGCTGGTGTTGCGGCGCCTTGACGCGGTGCTGGAGCCGACGAAGGCGGCGGTGCTGGCGAAGGCTGCCGCACTTGAAACGTCCGGGATCACGAACCCCGCCCCGATCTTGCGCCGCACGGCAGGGCAGTCGTTCTACAACACCAGCCCGCTGTGCCTGACCACGCTGCTGCAAGACGACAAGAACGTTGCCAGCAACCTGCGTGCGTACGTCAACGCGTTCTCGCCGGGTGCGGTTGAGGTGTTCGAGGAGTACCGGTTCGACGACAAGGTCACTGCGGCCTGGAGCAGGCCGGCATCCTCTACCAGGTGCTCGGCGACTTCGCCGACCTCGACCTGCACCCCGACACGGCGTCAGCAACGAGGCGATGGGGGCGATCTTCGAGGAGCTGCTGCGCAAGTTCGCGGAGATGAGCAACGAGACCGCCGGCGAGCACTACACGCCGCGCGAGGTCATCCGCCTCATGGTCAGCCTGCTGTTCGCCGAGGACGCCGACGCCCTGGCCGGCCCGGCGCCGATCCGCACCGTGTACGACCCGGCCGCCGGCACCGGCGGCATGCTCACCGTCGCCGATGCCCACCTGAGCGAGCTGAACTCGAGCGATCCGGGTGGAGGTGTTCGGCGCAGGAACTCAACCCCGAGACCTGGGCGATCGCCCGCTCCGACCTGATGATCAAGGGCGCCGACCCCGACCGGATGGTCCTGGGCAACACCCTCACCAACGACGGGTGGGCAGGGCACGGTTCGACTACATGCTGGCCAATCCGCCATACGGGGTGGACTGGAAGGCTTCATACGCCGACCCGATCAATCAGCGAAGCCGAGCAGCTCGGCTACGCCGGCCGGTTCGGCGCCGGCCTGCCCCGCATCAGCGACGGATCGTTCCTGTTCCTGCAGCACATGCTCAGCCACATGAAGCCGGTCGCCGACGACCCGACCACCCCGTGGGTCGACGGCGGCTCCCGCATCGGGATCGTGCTGTCCGGCAGCCCGCTGTTCTCAGGGGCGCCGGGTCGGGGGAGTCGGAGATCCGCCGCTGGATCATCGAGAACGACATGGCTGGAAGGGATCGTCGCCCTGCCCGACCAGATGTTCTACAACACCGGCATCAACACCTACGTGTGGATTCTGACCAACCGCAAGCACCCCGACCGCGCCGGCACTGTCACCCTCGTCGACGCCCGCGACCTCGGGCACCAAGATGCGCAAGAGCCTCGGCGACAAGCGCAAGGAACTAACTCCAGGCGCGATCGACGAGATCACCCGCCTCTACGTCAACGCCGTCGAACTCGCCGACGGCCCGGAGCCAGACCCGCGGGTGAAGGTGCTGGCGAACCAAGACTTCGGCTTCGCCCGGATCACGGTCGAACGGCCAATGCGTCGCCGCTGGGAGATCACTACGGAGACGCTCGCAACGGCTTGCCGCAAGCCGGCCGATGGGGAGGTGGGCGGAGGCCGAATCCACTGGAAGAGAGCGCCGAGGGCTGGACCCCATACCAGGAGCTGGTCGGGCGCTCCTGGCCCAGCGCTCAGGAAATGTTGGCCGACCTTTCGGACAACATGGGCGGTGGGGTGCCCCTCGGCGTGATCCGCGAGGCCGTCAATCTCGCAGCTGTGCCCGACCCCGACGGCCAGCCCATCCCGGCGAAGAAGGGCGGCGGGTTCGAGCCCGACTCCTGACCTGCGCGACGCCGAGAACATCCCCCTCCCGCCCGGCTACCTCGACATGAGCCCCACCGAGCAGGTCACCGCCGTCATGCTCGCCGCCGACGAGCACCTCAAGACCGAGATCCACGCCTACGTCCCAGACGCCTGGATCGACCACACCAAGACCCGGATCGGCTACGAGATCCCCGTCACCCGCCACTTCTACATCTACACACCACCCCGCCCCGTCGCCGAGATCCGCGCCGATATCGACGCCCTCGAAACCCAGATCCAGCAATGGATGCAGGGACTCGCACGATGATCGGAGCTCACGTTGCGTCACTGAACCTCGGCCGGCGACTGGCGAGTAGTGCCGCCTGCGCGTCCGTGTGTTCCAGCGGCGGAAGGTGCTCGGTTCGTGGGCGAACCGATGGTCTCGTGTTCCGCGAGCATGGGGTCGTCTTCGAGGACACGCAGCGGACGAACCTGCAACAAGACCGCTGAAGACCGAAGCATCGTACGCAGCTTGATCGATGACGGCTGGTTGGTCGTGAACCGCATGAAGGCGTGGCAAGGATCGGTCGGCGTCTCAGCGATCCGCGGTGATCGTCTCGGGGCGGACTACGTCTGCTTACCAGCGCTGCACACCGGGAAGGACTCGCGCTACCTATGAACTCGCCTACTTCGCTCGCCGCTGTGACGCGACGCAATGCTTCGTACGGCACTTTCTCGGTGGTGTACGCAACGGTCAGATGGAGATCGACAATGACGACCTTAGGCTCTCTCAGGGTCGCTTCTGCCGCCTGTCGAGGAGCAGCGGCGGATCGCTGGACTTCCTCGACGACCAGACCACCCGCATCGACCAGATCGTCGCCGCCCGACTGAGAGCAGGCTGAGTGCGCTACGGCGAGGCATTGCGATTGCTCAGTTTGGGATTCGGTACGAGGCACCGGCACGAGCTAGTCCGAGATCTACGGCGAGGTCTCGCTGCTGCGCTTCCTGATCTGTCGATCGGACCGATGGTCCCTTCGGATCGTCAAGTCGCTAGAACGGGTCCGCGCACTACGTCCGACGTGGGCGATTCGGGTCGTGCTGCGCTCGATGGAACATCCGTGGCTGAACCACGTTTCGGGACTTCCGACATCAGTTTACGTAATGACCAGACAGTCCTGACCGAGACGGCAACTCGCCGAGATCACGCAGTCGCACCTGGAGATCTCTTGCTGGCCGGTTCTTGGGCGACGGATCGCTGGCCCTTGAGTCGAACGGCGTACGGCTGGTTCTCGAGCGTCGATCGGAGCCGGACGATTGTCATCAGGCTGAGTGACTACGCGGACTTGGACGTGCGGTCTAGATGTCCAGCGATGTTTGCTGCTTTGGTGTCTGTCGTCGCCTTGTCCAGGGGACAAGTCGCGGAGTCTGGCAATGGAGCGATCCACAAGACCATCTGCTGCATACGACATCATGGCGATGAGCGGTTCGCACTGGTCGCTCCGGCCGACTATGCAGGTTCAAAGCGAAGTTGTTGCGGCACACCGGAACTAGGCGTCAGAGCCTCTCACTCGCGCGCGCAGGGTCTTGAGCGAAGCATCGATGGATGCTCTGAGGAGTTCAAGCGGTCGCTGACCAGCTGCCGCGGTGTCGGGTGAGTTCGATGTCTCGGCGGCGAGTGGGCGGGGGGTGCCGGCATGAGCGGCGTATTGATGGGAGTCGGCGTTCGAGGCGTCGATCGAAGCGCATCTGCTGGCGCAACGGCTGGTCCAAGGGCAGCCCGGCTCGGCTACGACCGGGCGCTTGGGCCTGGACCCGAACGAGCTGGTCGCGTTCATGAAGGCGTCGCAGCCGGATGAGTGGGAGCAGCTTGGTCTGCGCCTGGGCGGTGAGGCGAAGGCCGCCTCCAAGGTTGCGGAGCGGGTGGCGAAGGAGATCGACGCGCGGGGCACGGTGGATGTGCTGCGTCGGGAGACGAAGCTGAACGGGGTGGGGTTCCGGGTGGCGTTCTTCGCCCCGGCGAACGACCTGACCCCGGAGCTGCGGGCGCGGTATGAGGCGAACCGGTTGAGTGTGGTGCGCCAGTTGCACCACTCGGAGTCCAAGCCGAGCGACAGCCTGGATCTGGTGCTTCTGGTGAACGGGATCCCGACAGCGTCGGCGGAGTTGAAGAACGAGCTGTCCGGGCAGACGGTCGCGGATGCGATCGCGCAGTACCGCGGTCGGATCGGAACTCGAACGATCTGATCTTCAAGCATCGGGTGGTGGTGAACTTCGCGGTCGACCCCGACCAGGTATGGATGACCACCCGGTTGGCGGGCGAGAGGACCCGGTTCCTGCCGTTCAACCAGGGCTCCAACGGCCCCGGCCAGGCGGGGGGTGCAGGGAATCCGCCGAAACCCAGACGGGTATCGCAGCGCGTACTTGTGGGAGCGGGTGTGGGCGCGGGATGCGTGGTTGAACCTGCTGGGCGAGTTCGTGCACGACGAGGATGTGCTCGACGCCAGCCGGCGTCAAGACGGGGGCCAAGCGGCTGCTGTTCCCCGGTTCCATCAGTGGGACCTGGTCGAGGCCCTGGTCGCGGCACACGCGAGTCAGGTCCGGGGGTGAATCGGTTGGCGATGCACTCGGCCGGGTCGGGGAAGTCGAACTCGATTGCGTGGGCGGCGCACCGGCTGTCCCGCCTGCACACCCCCGGTGACCCGGCCGAAGTTGTCCGAGGCGGTCAGGGCGGCGGGTTTGGCGGCGAACCAGCCGATCTTCTCGAAGGTGATCGTGATCACCGACCGGCGGGTGCTGGACGCGCAGTTGCAGGCCACGGTGGCCGGGTTCGAGCACACCCCGGGCACGATCGTGACGATCGACCAGGACTCGCGGCAGCTGGCGGCCGCGTTGGCGGGGAACACCGCGCGGATCATCGTGACCACGTTGCAGAAGTTCCCGGTCGTCGCCGAGGCTGCGGCCAAGGTGGCGGGGGCACGGTTCGCGGTGATCGTCGACGAGGCCCACTCGTCCACGGGTGGGGAGGCGATGACGGACCTGAAGAAGGTCCTCACCGGCATCAACCCCAGCGACGACGACGCCCTGCTCGGCGCGGCGGAGGCCGCGGAGTCGGCCGCCGCAGAGGCTGCGGAGACGGATGCGACGGACCTGCTGGCCGCGCAGATGGCGCGCGCGGGGCCGGCAGGCGAACCTGTCGTTCTTCGCGTTCACCGCCACCCCGAAGCCCAAGACGTTGGAGCTGTTCGGCGAGCTGGTCACCCTGCCGGGGGGTGATGAGCAGTACCGGCCGTTCCACGTGTACTCGATGAAGCAGGCCATCGCCGAGGGATTCATCCTCGACGTCCTGGCGCAACTACACCACCTACGAGACCTACTACCGGCTGGCCAACACCGAGCCGGTCGATCCGGAGGTGCCGGTCGGCAAGGCGTCGGCGGCGCTGGCGCGGTTCGTCGACCCTGCACCCGACGCACCTGGCGCAGCGGGCGGAGGTGATCGTGGAGCACTTCCGGGCCAAGACCGCGCACAAGATCGACGGGCACGCCAAGGCGATGGTGGTCACCCGGTCCCGGTTGCACGCGGTGCGCACCAAGCAGGCCATCGACACCTACATCCTCCGCAAGGGCTACGACAAGGGGCCGCGACCGCTACGCGCGTTGGTGGCGTTCTCCGGCACCGTCGAGGATCCGCGCTGATGGCGCCACGTACACCGAGCCGTTCGATGAACGGCATCGGGGAGAAGCAACTGCCCAAGGTGTTCGCAGGAGACGAGTACCAGGTGCTGGTGGTGGCTGAGAAGTACCAGACCGGCTACGACGAGCCGCTGCTGCACACCATGTACGTGGACAAGAAGCTCGCCGGGGTGAAGGCGGTGCAGACCCTGTCCCGGCTGAACCGCACCCACCCGGGCAAGGACGGACACGTTCATCCTGGACTTCGCCAACACCGTCGAGGAGATCCAGGACGCGTTCGCCCCGTTCTACGAGGGCACCGCTGCCAGCCCCACCGATCCGAATCTGCTGTACGGGATGCAGCGCACCCTGATGGACGCGCACGTGATCCACCCCGACGAGCTCGCCGCAGCGGTAGCCGCCCTGCTGGCCGGGGGGGCGCCGAACCAGAAGGTGATCAACGCCCACGTCGACCCGGCCGTGGAGCGGTTCTGCGGGCTGGAGGATGACGCGCAGGTGGCGTTCCGCGACACCCTCGTCGGGCTACGTGCGCGCGTACGGGTTCCTGGCCCAGGTGATGTCCTGGACCGACCGGGAGCTTGAGGAGTTGTACCTGTACGCGCGGATGCTGCAGACGAAGCTACCCGCCGCCCCCGGCGAGCAGTTGCCGCAGCTTGGCTGAGTCGTGTGGTGCTGACGCATCTGCGCAGTGAGATGACGGCAGACGGGGTCGATGCTTCCCTTGACGAGGGGACCGACGAGGCGGGGACGGCGTTGCCCGGGGGAGGGGCCGGCCGGCAGAACGACCCACCCCGCGAACGCTTGAGCGTGCTGATCGACACCCTCAACGAGCGGTTCGGGATGAGCCTGACCGACGCCGACAAGGTCTGGTTCGAACAGCAGAAGCAAGCCGTCAAGGACTCCGACCAGGCCCGCGTCGTCGCCCTGAACAACGACCGCGACCAGTTCCACATCTTCCTGCAGAGCTTCGCCAAGGACGCGATCATCGACCGCCACGAAGCCAACGGCCAACTGAGCTGATACATAGTGTAGAAGTTGGTACAGGCTTTTGTGTAACATGTGCGATGCTACGCACTGTTGTATTGTTGTATAGCAGGATGCGCTTGCGCTCACTCAGACAAGTTTAGTGTATAGCATGTGCAGCACACGAGAACTAACGCTAATGTGCAAAAAGATTTGCTGTGCAAATTATGTAATAGTTTTTGTTCGACCAGACCAGACCAGTCAGGGCGGTGACGCGCGTCAGGACCGCCCGAACACCTCGATGTCCTCGTCGAAGTCGCGCTGCATCGCGCGGGTCACCGTGGGGCGGATGTCGAGCAGGGCGGTCAGGTAGTCCTGGGTGCTCGCGCCCGGCTCCGGGTCGGCCACCCCCGCGACGACCTCCCGCTCGAAGGCCAGCTGTGCGGCGATCCGGGCGGCGTGCTCGATGTCGGCGGGCGTGAACCCGACCGTGCGTGCCACGAGGCCGTCGAGATCGACGTCCGTGCGGCCCGAGCGGGCGACGAAACGCGTCCAGAGGGCACGCCGTGCGTTCTCGTCCGGCGGACCCACAGGGATCAGGTAGTCGAACCGCCCGGGGCGCAGGAAGGCCGAGTCCAGGGAGCGCACGGAGTTCGTGGCCGCCACCAGGAGTCGCGTCTGGTGCTCGCGGAAGGCGGGTATCAGCTTGAGCAGCTCGTTGGTGACGCCGTGCGTCGCGGTCGTCGGGTTGTCTCCCCGCTGGGGTGCGATCTCCTCCACCTCATCGAGGAAGACGACCACCCGCTCGAGCTCGTTGATGCTGGCGAACACCTCCCTCAGCGCGTTGGCCAACCCGCCCTCGACGCCGGCAAGCCGTGAGGGGAACACCTCCACGAACGGCCACCCCAGGCGTGATGCGATCCCGCGCGCGAAGGTCGTCTTGCCGGTGCCCGGAGGTCCGAACAGGACAATCGCGTGCGGCGGAAGGACTCCGTGGGCGGCGGCCCGCTCGGGATGCGCCAACGGCAGGACCACGCGGTTCTCGATGATCCCCTTCTCCCGCTCCATGCCGCTGATGCGGTCCCACAGGCCGCTGGGCAGCACCCGGCCACCGAGCTCCTCCAGCACGGAGGCCTCCCCGGGGCCGAGACCCTCGAGCTTCTCGAAGTAGGCCACCGCGGGCTTGCGCTCATATCCGGCGGTCATCAGGCCCTGGCTGAACTGCTCCTCGTCCGGCAGGACGTAGGCCATCCGCCGTGCGCCGCGCTCCACGCACAGTCGCTCGAGCTCCGTCAGGAGAGCCGAGGTCATCTGCTCCCCACGGAGCTCGGGCAGCCGCCCGATGCGCATCACCCAGGCGCGGTCGGCGGCGATCGTCGCCGCGCAGGCTCCCACGATCCGACCCTCACTGGTCGCGACCACTGCCGGTTGGCGCGCGTTCAGGGCACCCACGCACTCCGCGATGCTGAACACCCCCGGATGCTCGCCGCTGCCCACTACGTCCCACAGTCGCATGACGCCCTCGAGGTCGTTGTGCTGGTACTCCCGGATGATCCACGTCACGTGGGCAGCGTACGGCCGGGGTTCTGCCGATGCCGAGCGGGCTCACCGCGCGTGCTTGTCGAGCTCCTCGCTCAGCGCCCCGGTGCTGCCCGCGACCACCGCCAACAGGACCAGCAGGGCCACGTGCACCGCACCGACGCCGACCTCCTTGGCGGCGGTCGCCGACACGGCAACGGGGGCGGGCAGGCCCTGCTTCTGCGCGAACCGCACGTTGAGCCCGATGTGGGCGACCCCCGGGGGCGCGACCGCCCCGGCGAACGTCGCCGAGATCGCGGCCAGGATCGAGTGCACGAAGGGAACGTGCACCGGGAAGGAGCCGGAGAGGGCCATCGCCGAGCCGATGTAGGTCGCGATGGAGGCCAGGGCTGCCGCCGCCACGAACTGCGGGTCCGCCTCGCGGACGGCCTCGATCATGCGCGGCAGGTCGGTCAGCTGGGGGAGCAGGACATAGATCGCCACCGCCAGCAGCCCGAACATCACCAGTGTCCGGGGCTTGACGCGCTCGATCGGGGCGAACTCGGGCTCGGCGACCCCGCAGGCCCGGGCCGTGGCTGCGACCAGCGGGTCCAGACCGTCGGGCTGCGCCTTCGCGGCCGCGCGGGTGGGCCGGGTGAGGGCGACCGGGACCAGGTGGCTCAGCCCCGTCCCGACCGCCGGGGCGCCGAGGACCCGCACCGCCGATACGGCGGCGCGCTCGGCTCCGACCACCGCGTACGTGGCAGCCAGGAGCTCGGCGATGTCTGCGCTCAGGGCGCCGTCGGAGGCGCCGGGCTCCCCGAAGGAGAAGTCGATGACCCAGAGTCGGTCATCCTCGTCGAGGATCCAGCTGGACAGCTGCAGGTCCCGGTGCGCGACGCCGGCTGCCCGCATGCGGGAGACGATGCTCCACGCCTGGTCCAGGACGTCATCGGTGATCCGCTCGGCCGGAACCAGGTCGAGCGTCGATCCCGTGACCTCGGCGAACGCCAGGACCATCTCGTCGCCGGTGCCGATCGGGGCGATGCCCAGCAGAGTGGGGGTCTGCGCCCCGGCACGCTCTGCGGCCATCGACATCATGGCCTCGACCGCCACGGCCCGGCGCACGGTCGAGTAGGCGGTCTCCTCGCCCAGGTCACGCATCCGGACCCGCCGGTAGGTTCGCAGTAGGCTGTCGGCCTCGTACTGACCGCTCGCCACCACCTTGCAGTGCACCCGTGTGCCGTCCTCGAGGGAGGCGACGAACGGCAGCGACGATGTCGAGGGCAGGGGCGCGGGCTCGATGGCCACCGCGTGGATGCCGATCCGGTCCAGCGCCGACTGCACACTGGTCGGGGTGGGCAGCACGACCTTCCTGCCGAACGCCAACAGCAGACCGTAGCCGACCACCCCACCGACGCCGACCGCGAGCACGATGTCCAGGGCGACGTCGCGGGCGGTGACGATCCGCAGCAGTCCCAGGGTGGCCACGAACGCCCAACCGAAGCGTCGCCACGCCGGGCTCAGGTGTGGTGACAGGAGGATGACCGCGGTCACGCCGGTGGCCACGGACTGCGACGGCGGCCACGATTCGTACTGCTCGGTGGACAGCCCCACGGCGGGCAGCTGCGGGACGTCGTCGCCGGGCACCAGGCGCTCGGCGAGGGTGACCAGGACGCTGGTCAGGACCCAGCCGAGCGTGTAGATGCCCCAGCGTCGGAACCGACGGGTGACCAGCAGCGTCAGGGGGATGCCCAGGAACAGCAGCACGGTCATGGCCTGGACGCCGACGATCACGAACCCGAGGACGACGTCTGGCAGGCGGCCGACGAGCTCCACCAGGTCGCTCTCGATCCCCGCCGTCGTCTGCTCGGCCCCGCGCGCGGCGAGGACTCCGATCGCGGTCACGACCAGCGACCACAGGAGGCGGGTGAGGTCGGCGGGGTCGCGGGCGATCACTGACTCGGTCCGGGGGAACGACTCCAGGGGGCGTGCCGAGCGCGGGCGTGCCGAGCGCAGTGGCATAGCCCCTCCCGGTTCGTCGCGGTCCCCAGCTCTCGGGCGCCCGCCCGTGACCGGTGCGATCCTAACCGCGATCGGGCGCGGGCCACGGCGGCCGGCCGGTAGTCTGCACCACGTGCCCGACCCCTCCGCGACCGCCACGCTTCGCGACGTCGTGACGCTCCTGCACCGCCGCTACGACCCACGAACGGCCGACTCCTGGGACCACGTCGGGCTCGTCTGCGGTGACCCCGACGAGCCCGTCGAGCAGGTGATGTTCGCCGTCGATCCGGTGGCAGCCGTGGTCGATGAGGCGATCGCCGACGGCGTGCAGCTTCTGGTGACCCATCACCCGCTGTTCCTCTCCGGGGTCCACGGGATCCCGGCCGACGACTTCAAGGGCAGGGTCGTGCACCGGCTGGTCCGCGCCGGGATCGGCCTGCTGGCCGCCCACACCAACGCCGACAACGCCAGACCCGGGGTCTCCGATGCCATCGCCACCGCGCTCGGGCTGGCCGAGGTCACGCCGCTGGAACCCCTCGACGCGGAGCCCGAACCGGTCGACAAGTACATCGTCTTCGTCCCGGTCGCCGACACCGAGGTGCTCATCGACGCAATGGCCGCCGCGGGCGCCGGCCAGATCGGCGACTACGATCGCGCTGCCTTCTCCGCGCCCGGCACTGGGACGTTCCGGCCGTTGGCGGGGGCGAATCCGACCATCGGGTCGATCGGCCGGATCGAGTCGGTCGCCGAGTCGATGCTGCAGATGATCGCCCCACGTCGCCGGCGACCCGAGGTCATCGCGGCGCTGCGTTCGGCCCATCCCTACGAGGAGCCGGCATTCGACGTGATCGCGCTGGCCGACATCCCGAGCGGACGCGGCGGCGGCCGGGTCGGGGATCTGGCCGAGCCGACGACGCTCGCGGAGTTCGCGGACCTCGTGGCGGCCACCTTGCCGAGCGTCGCGCAGGGAGTGCGGGCGGCGGGGGATCCGCGTCGGGTGATCCGGCGGGTGGCGATCTGCGGTGGTTCCGGGGACTCCATGCTCGGTGCCGCGAACGCCAGTGGTGCCGACGTCTACCTGACCTCCGACCTGCGCCACCACCGCGCGAGCGAGCACCTTGAGGGCGGTGGCTGCGCCCTGGTCGACGTCGCGCACTGGGCGGCCGAGTGGATGTGGCTGCCGCAGGCCGCGCGGATCCTCGAGCAGGACGCTGCCGCCGCCGGGTTCTCGGTGGGCACTACCGTGTCCACCACCGTCACCGATCCGTGGACGTTCCACGTGGGAAGGGCCACCGATGCGCGCTGATGCCGCTGCCCAGCTCCGACTGCTCGACCTCCAGGCCCTCGACACCGTCCTGGGCCAGCTGGCGCACCGTCGCCGCGGGGTCCCCCAGGTCGCCGAGCTGGCGGCGCTCGAGGCCCGGGCCGGCGAGCTCCGCGACCATGAGGTGGCCGTACGCACGGCCGTCTCCGACCTCGAGCGCGAGATGGCCAAGGCCGAGGCCGATGTGGCCCAGGTCCGGGAGCGGATCACCCGCGACCAGGCGCTGCTCGACGCCGGGTCGGTGGCCTCCGCCCGCCAGCTCGAGGACCTGCAGCACGAGATCGGGAACCTGGCCCGTCGGGTCAGCGACCTCGAGGACGCCGAACTCGAGGTGATGGAGAAGCTCGAGGACGCCCAGGCACGCGCCGCCGCGGCTGCTGCTGCCGTCGCCGAGCTCGCCGACGCCCGGGTGGCCGCCGAGCGTGCCCGGGACGCGGCGTTCGCCGACATCGACGCCGAGGTCGCGCGTGTCAGCGGCGAGCGAGCCCGGGTGGCGCCCGAGATCCCGGCCGACCTCCTGAAGCTCTACGACCGCATCCGCGCTGACTCGGGCGGGATCGGCGCCGCACCGCTGCATCGCGGTCGTTGCCAGGGCTGCCAGCTCACGCTCACCCCGGCCGACCTGGGCCGCATCCGAGCGGAACCGACCGACGAGGTCGTGCGCTGCGAGGAGTGCCGGCGGATCCTGGTGCGCACCGCCGAGTCCGGCCTGTGAGGCACCTGGTCATCGAGGCCGACGGCGGCTCCCGGGGCAACCCCGGTCCGGCGGCCTACGGAGCGGTCGTGCTCGACGGGCGCACCGGCGAGATCCTCGTCGAGGTCGCGGACTACCTGGGGATCGCGACCAACAACGTCGCCGAGTACGAGGGCGTGACCGCCGGCCTGGCCGCGGCCATGGAGATCGACCCGACGGCGCAGGTCGAGGCCCGCCTGGACTCCAAGCTCGTCGTCGAGCAGCTGTCCGGCGGGTGGGCCATCAAGAACGTGAAACTGCGGGAGCTCGCCCTGCGCGCGAAGGCGCTGGCGCCGCCGGACAGGGTCCGGTTCACGTGGGTGCCGCGCGCGCAGAACAAGCGTGCCGATGCCCTGGCCAACCAGTCGCTGGATGCCGCAGCGGCCGGACGCCCAGCAAGGATCGAGCGCTGGAACCGCGGAGCCGGCGACCCCGACATCTACGTCGACGTCGCCGATCACCTCGGCGTCGAGGCGCAGGCGGAGGCCGACGCGGAGGTTGCTGCCGCGGCGCAGGAGGCTCCCGGCTCGTGGGTCAGCGGGGCTGCCGCTGCCGAGGAGGGGGCGGCTCAGATCAGGGCGGCCCTGCGTGGGGAACCGGCACGCCCCAGCGAGGCCGCACGCGTGCCGGCGAACAAGATCGTCGGATGGTCGCGCGCGGACCTGGGCGCCCCGACGACGCTGCTGATGGTGCGCCACGGCGTCACGCAGCAGAGCGTCGAGCATCGCTTCTCCGGGCTCAACGGGTTCGACCCGCCGCTGATCGACCTGGGTCGGCGCCAGGCGGAGGCTGCCGCCGAGGAGCTGGCCCGGCGCGGGGGAGCGGATGTCCTGGTCTGCTCACCGCTGCAGCGCACCCGGCAGACGGCTGAGATCATCGCCGAGCGACTGGGCATGGGCGAGCCGCTGATCGTCGAGGGGATCGCCGAGGCCGACTTCGGCGAGTGGGACTCACTGAACTTCGCCGAGGTGAAGGCGCGCTGGCCCGACGAGCTGGCGGCATGGCTGGCCTCGACGGAGGTGGCCCCGCCGGGCGGGGAGTCCTTCGCCCAGGTTCGTCGCCGTGTGGATGCCGCACGCGTCGAGCTGGTCGAGCGGTTCCCCCGTCAGCGGGTGCTCGCGGTGAGTCACGTGACACCCATCAAGGTGTTGGTGCAGCACGTCCTCGAGGCGCCCGCGTCGAGTGCCTACCGCTTCGAGCTGGCGCCCTGCTCGTTGACGACGCTGGCCTGGTGGGCCGACGGCATCAGCACGGTCTTCGGGATGGGGGAGTCCGGGCACCTGTACGGGGTGATGCACGACACCGCCTGAGTGGCCCGGTCGCCGCCAACAGGCCCGGTCGCCGCAGACTGCCCACCGGGCCGGGGATCCACGGCGTGTCCCGCGGCCGAGCCGTCCTGGGATATGGGAGTGTCGGAGCGCTGCACAGGGTTGGGGCTCCTCGATGGTTGAGATCGAGGAGCCCCATGTTCCGTTCAAAGCGTGATGGTTGCCTGTCCTGACGCTCTCGCGTCGGTGATTGTCCTGTTCGACGATTATGTGTGATCTGCGGCGCCTGTCGGCTGCTTGCTAGGTATTTCGCTTCCTTGGGTCGGTCAACCGTGGTGTTGATCCGGTTCCCTCGGTGAACTCAACTTCTTACAGTTGTGTTTCCTGCTTCGCTGATCTCGTCGTTGGACTTCTCACTTGTCGGTCAGACGGTGTTCTGCTTTGTTCGGAACACGACACACGGTAGGCCCGTCCGTGGCCTGATGCAATACCAGCGGAGGTACCAGTTTCGCGCAGTCCTGGCCGACGCGTCGGGTGTCCGTCGCGCGTCGTGGCGGCGTCGGTGCTTGGCTTGGCCAGACAGCGGAGCAGGCTCCAGGGAGGGTGCGCCATGGGCAAGTCCAAGGGCAGGGGCAAGGCCAGCGGGGGCGGCAAGGGGAGCGGGAAGAGCAGCGCCACGGTGCGCCAGGCCACGGCTGTGTCCGGCAAGGGCACCGGGGCCAATCCCGGCAACGTTCGCGACCTGTACCGGGTCGGTCCCGGGTTCGACCTGGCGGCGATGGACCCCGAGGTGATCGCCCACGGCCCCGACGACCGGGAGTCGGCGCGGGCTGCCTGCCTCGCCCTCGAGGAGGAGGCATCCGCGCTGCACGAGAAGCTGTGGGCGGAGTCGCGCAAGGGCGGCAACCGCTCGGTGCTGATCTGCCTGCAGGGCATGGACACCTCCGGCAAGGGTGGGGCGACCAAGGCGATCGACCGCCTGCTGGATCCTCTGGGGTTCTCGGTGACCGGTTTCGGTGCGCCCAGCGATGAGGAGAAGCAGCACGACTACCTGTGGCGCCACGAGCGGGCGCTGCCCGAGGTCGGCAAGGCCAGGCTGTGGGACCGGTCGCACTACGAGACGGTCCTGATCGAGCGCGTGCGCGGATTCGTCCCGGAGGAGACGTGGCGGGCGCGTTACGACGAGATCAATGCGTGGGAGGCAGGTCTGGCCGAACGCGGGGTCACCGTCATCAAGTTCATGCTGCACATCTCGAAGGACGAGCAGAGGCAGCGGCTGCTCGAGCGGTTGGGCGATCCCACCAAGCACTGGAAGTACAACCCGAAGGACATCGACGAGCGTGGGCTCTGGGATGACTACCAGGCGGCCTACTCCGACGCCCTGACCAGGTGCTCGACCGAGATGGCGCCCTGGTACGTCGTGCCGGCGAACCACAAGTGGCACCGGGACTGGATCCTGTCGAACGTCCTGGTCGAGACTCTGCGGGCCATGGACCTGTCCTACCCGGCGGGCGACTTCGACGTCGAGGCGGAGGTGGCGCGGGTCGAGGCGAGCTGATGGCGGTCAACGTCTTCTCCGTCTCGGTCCCGATCGAGGTGGCCCGGTCCGGGCTCGACCGAGTCCGGGCGGATCACGAGATCGACCTGGGGTTCCCCGACGACGTGCTCGTCGAGGCGGCGCAGGCGATCGCCGCGTACACCCTGCCCGAGCTGGACATGACTGACCTGGAGTTCGTCACGCTCGACCCGGCCTCCTCCACGGACCTCGACCAGGCGTTCCACATCGAGCGCGCCGGGTCGGGGTTCCGGGTGCGCTACGCGATCGCCGACGTGCCGACGTTCGTCGCGATGGGCGGGGCGATCGACGCCGAGACACGTCGCCGCGGCGAGACCGTCTACTGCCCGGACCTCAAGGCGTCGCTGCATCCGCCGGCGCTGGCCGACGACGCCGCCAGCCTGCTGCCCGACCAGCTGCGGGGGGCGTACGTCTGGAGCTTCGACGTGGACGCCGACGGAGTGGCGACGTTCGCCGGGCTGCAGCGGGCGAGCATCCGCAGCCGCGCGAAGCTGGCCTACGAGCAGGAGCAGGAGCGCCTCGATCAGGGGACGCCGCACCCGCAGGTGGCGCTGCTGCGCGAGGTCGGGATCCTGCGCCAGCAGCAGGAGGTCGCGCGCGGCGCGATCAGCCTGCCCAACCTCTCGCAGGAGGTCGGCTCCGATGGGGAGGGCGGGTTCAGGTTGGAGTACCGGGTGTCGGTCCCGATCGAGGACTGGAACGCCCAGCTCTCTCTGATGACCGGCGTGGCGGCCGCGAGGATCATGCTCGAGGGCGGGATCGGGATCCTGCGCACGATGCCGGCGCCGGACGAGCGGGACCTGCGCCGGGTGCGCAACAGCGCCCGCGCCCTGGGGATCCGCTGGCCCACGGAGCTGCCCTACCCCGAGCTGATCCGCTCGCTGGATGCGACCAACCCGCAGCACGCGGCGTTCCTGGACACCGTCAAGGTCCTGCTTCGGGGCGCGAGCTACACGGCGTTCGACGGCGCGCGCCCGGAGCTCACGACCCACTCGGCGATCGCCGACGAGTACGCCCACACGACCGCGCCCTTGCGGCGGCTGGTCGATCGGTTCGTGCTGTCGGTGTGCCTGGCGCTGGTGGAGGGGCGTCAGGTCGATCCGGCGATCCGGGCCGCGCTTGCGGAGATCCCGGACCTGATGACCACCTCGATCCGCCGAGCACGTGCAGTGGAGCGGGAGTCGATGGACTTCCTCGAGGCTGCCCTCCTGGCCGGGCGCGAGGGGGTGGCGTTCCGCGGGGTCGTGATCGAGCAGCGCCGCGACGACGGCATCGTGCAGCTGGCCGACCCAGCGATCACCGCCCGAGTCCGCGGGACGGACCTTCCCGTGGGGGAGTGGGTCGACGCGTGGCTCGTGGTGGCGGACCCGGTCGCGCGCAAGGTCGTGTTCGACGTGACGCCGCGATCGAAGCGGTCCTGAGGGAGGATGGCGCCATGGATGACGAGATGGCAGTGGGTTGGGCGCAGCGGTTGTTCGCGGTCACGCTGGTGGTCGAGGACCTCGACGCGGCGAGGGAGTTCTACGGGCGCGCGTTCGAGCTCCCCGAGCACTACTTCAGCGGTGACTCGGCGGTGTTCAAGTTCGGGGACCTGCTGATCAACCTCCTGCAGGCCGACAAGGGGCCGGGTCTCCTGGACCCGGTGCCGGTGGCCCCGCCCGAGTCGGGGGTGCGGATCCAGCTGACGGTGCCCGTCGAGGATGTGGACGCGGTGGCCGCGGGTCTGGTGTCGCGCGGCGTGGAGCTGCTGCGGGGCCCGGAGGACCGGCCGTGGGGTCCCCGGACCGCGAGCTTCCGCGACCCGGCAGGCCACGTGTGGGAGATCGCCCAGCGCTGAGGGGCCGCGCGAGGAGCCGCTGCGCGGGCATTGGCGCGAAACGGACACCTGTGTCCGTTCTGGGCCAATGCTTGTCCGATCCACGCCAATCTCGGCCCAGCCGGGCGGGAGGTGACGGACGGGATCCCGAGCGGCTACCCTTCGAGGGCGGATGAGTCGGTCGGGCGGCCGCGCCGGCACGGTCCTTCGGGGCCGGAGTCGTCGAGGAAAGTCCGGGCTCCACAGGGCACGGTGGTGGGTAACGCCCACCCGGGGTGACCCGCGGGACAGTGCAACAGAGAGCAGACCGCCTCGCGCCCCTCGGGGAGCGGGGTAAGGGTGAAACGGTGGTGCAAGAGACCACCAGCGCCCCAGGTGACTGGGGCGGCTATGCAAACCCCACCCGGAGCAAGGTCAAGAGGGACCGGCGTTCGCGTCGGGACTGCGTGAGCGTTCGAGGGTGGCCCGCCCGAGCTCACGGGTAGACCGCAGGAGGCTGTCGGCAACGGCGGTCGTAGATGGATGGCCGCCCAAGGGTGTTCCGGTGACGGACCCCATGGACAGGACCCGGCTTACAGACCGACTCATCCGCACATGGGGGTCTGACCTGCGACGACGCTCGCATGTGGCGGGCGATCTGCGTGTCGTCCGCATTTGGGACCCGGCAAGCCAACTGGGAATGCGGGATGGCTTGGCCGACCGAGATCGGCTTGGGGGTCATGCCCCCTTGGTCGCGGTGCACAGGAACACGCCGAACTCGCGGTCGTCCTTGAGGATGGTGGTGGCCTCCACGAAGCTGATGTCGGCGAAGCCGGCACGGTCCAGTTGCGCGGTGAGGCGTTCCCTGTCGAATCCGTGATGTCCCTCGAAGTCGGCCAAATCGGCGTGGAAGGCGCCGTCGGGATCCTCGTCAAGGTCCGCGATGGCCAGCAGGCCACCATCGACCAGGAGCCCCGCCACAGCCCGCAACAGCCCATCGAGGTCCTGCACATGGTGCAACGCCATGGAGCTCCACACCACGTCGTAGGACCCATCGATCTGGTCAGTCGTCAAGTCGGCTCGGACAGCGCGCAACCGGTCGCTGAGCCCGGCCTCCTCGATCCGCGCCCGGGCGACGGCCACCATTCCGGCGGAGGGGTCGGTCACCACCGCGGAGCGGACCCGATCGGCGAGCAGGATGCTCAACCGGCCTGTGCCACCGCCGACGTCGAGCGCACTCATCCGTGGGTTGAGCTCCACGACCTCCTCGATGGCCCGGGCCACCGCCAGCTGTCGCTCCTCGTGGCCGGGGTCGTCGTCCCATGTCGCTGCCTCGGCATCAAATCGCTTGTGTTCGTGCACGTGCTCGACCCTAGTGGGACTGCAACGGCTTCTGTGGGTCGATCGACCCGCCAGGCCGCCCCTGGCCGACACCTCAACCCCGGTGTGGGGTCGTCTCCGGCGTATAGTTCTCCATACGCCCTTATTGCGGATTGCTATACTGCCCTATATATCCCTACACTCGCGGGATGGATCCCGTCAGCAACCCGTATGCCCCCGGCGCAGGCCGACCGCCCGCAGCCCTGGTCGGCCGCGGCGAGCCACTCGCCGCGTGGGAGGTGGGGCTGCAGCGCGTCGAGGCGGGCCGCGATGCGCAGTCCGTCGTCCTCTACGGGTTGCGGGGTGTCGGCAAGACCGTTCTGCTCACCAGGTTCGCCCACCTGGCCCGGGAGCGCTCGTGGTTGGTGACGCAGGTGGAGGCCCGCTCCGGGCAGACCATGCGCGCGATGATCGGTGAGGGGTTCCACGACAACCTGGTGGACCTCGCCCGCCCGGGCGTCGGTACCCGGGTGCTCAAGGCGTTGCGCACAGCCTTGAGCTTCAAGGCCTCCTACGACTCCGCCGGCCGGTGGAGCTTCGGCCTCGATCTCGAGGGGGCGCCGGGCGGCGGGGCGGACACGGGCGCGTTCGAGTCCGATCTCGGCAAGTTGCTGCGAGACCTCGCCGGGGCGGCGGAGGATCAGGGCGTCGGAGTCGCGGTGCTGGTCGACGAGGCGCAGGACCTGCCCGCCGAGGAGCTGATCGCACTGTGCTCCATCGTGCACGCGGCCAACCAGCGGGGGGACCGGTTGGTCGTCGCGCTCGCCGGCCTGCCGAGCCTGCCGCGGCGCCTGGCCGAGGCCAAGTCCTACTCCGAGCGGCTGTTCCGCTTCCACCGGGTCGAGGAGCTCGACCGCGCCGCTGCGCTCGACGCGCTCATCGAGCCGGCCCGCCGAGAGGGCGTGACGTGGCAGGACGCGGCCGTGGAGCTCGCCGTGCGCGAGTCACGCGGGTATCCCTACTTCCTGCAGCAGTTCGGGCAGGACACCTGGAACGTCGCGGAACGCCCGGAGATCACCCTCGCCGACGCCCGGGTCGGGGTGGCCATGGGCCGCCTCGCCCTGGACAGCGGATTCTTCCGGGCGCGCTGGGACCGGGCCACCCCCGCCGAGCGGGAGTACCTGCGTGCTATGGCCGTCGACGGCGACGCCGGCAGCCCTACCGGCGAGGTGGCGGCGCGGCTGAACAAGCGGATCACCTCGCTGGGGCCGACGCGGGCCAACCTGATCAACAAGGGACTGATCTACTCACCGGATCACGGCATGGTCGCCTACACCGTGCCCGCGATGGCCGAGTTCGTCAGGCGCCAGGACGCGGAGGGGTGAGGGCTCTGCGTCGAGGCTCTGGGGACTGACTCGTCAAATGTGCTCGCCAGATGCGGCGTTCGTTCCCCGCGCTGATCAGAACCCGCCGGTGGTGATGACGCCCTTGCCCTTGGGATCGAAGCTGTCATCGACCTTCCCGCAGCGCCGGCACTCCAGATAGGTGCCACTCCCGCCCTCGATGTGATGCTGGGCGTAGTTGTGGGAGCCGAGGAGGCACAGCAGTCGCTTCATGGGTCCTCTCCTTCTGTCGTCACGCTGGCTGGTCTGTGGGGTTGGTGTCCATCGAGTGGTTCGGCCTGGATCCAGGTCCGGGCACCGCCTGTCGTTCGGGTCACGAGTCCGTGCAGGTCACTCCGAGGTCGGTGAAGATGTCCGGGCAGGCGGGCATCTCAGCGTTCCCGGCCAGGATCGACTCCGAGACGGCCGACGTCGCGGCGACCACGGCCGCGGGGTTGCGCAGCGGTATCTGGTGGTCGGATTCGTCGACGATGGCGTGGACGGAGTTGTCCGAGATCGTCGCCGCTTGGCGCTGCAGCTCCCTCTCCTTCTCGACGTAGCCAGGTGGGGCGTCCTCCCATGGCTTGCCCGCCTCCAGGACGACCACGGGGCGATCGCCCATCTCGGGTCCCGATCCGACGGTCTCGGCGATGGTGTCGGTGTCGATGAGCCCGTTCTCGCCGTTCCAGGGCTCGTCAAGGTCCGGGTGGAGTGGCGAGGTGGTATCGACGAGCACCATGCCGGCGACCGCATCGGAGTCCTGCGTCGCCGCCGACCGCGCGATCAGCCCGCCGTAGGACCACGCGACGAGCACGTAGGGCCCCGGCTCGCCGAGGACCGTGAGCATCGCCAGCATCTCGTCTGCATGCTGCTCGGGCGTGCTGTGCGGTGCGGCCCCTGCCCGCGGTGGCGACAGGCCGAGGCCGGGTCGGTCGAACACGCAGACGCGGTTGGACTGTGACTGGTCATCGGCGGCCAGGGGCCAGTTGACGGCCGCGGGGGCATCGAAGCCGTTGATGTACACGACTGTGGGCGCTCCCTGCCCCGCGCACGCCGCTGCCTGCTTCACGCCGGCGGCCGACACCATCCGCCACCGCAACGAGCGGGCCATGTCCCCCATGCGCTGCCAGGTGGCCCGGTCGATGTCGTAGTACGTCTCCGCCTGGAGGTCGGTGAGGAGCTCGTCGTCGACGGCCTCGGTCGGGACCTCCGCACCGATCGAGCCGGTGGGGGAGGGGGTCGGCGCGGGTTCGTCGGGGCCGGAGCTTCCGCACGCGGCCGGCATCGCCGCCATGCAGATCGCCGCCACAAGTCGAACACGGGCGCCGATCGGGGGGCGGGGGGGCGTCATCAGGAGAGGCCGTCGGTCAACACCATGGCCGCGCTCATCACCAGGCCCAATGTCCCGCCGATGATCAGGACCATCCCCAGCCCGGGAACGGGGCCCCACATGCCCAGGATGAACCCGAGGACGAGCACAGCCAGCGGGACCAGCAGCGCGGGCCAGCGTTTCGAGGACCGGGCCTGGGACCCGAGGACCGCGTGGCCCACGTCCTCGGTCTGTTGCCGTCGTCGTAGGTCGCCGGTGTCGTACTGACCCATGATCGCCTCCTGGCGCTGGCCGGTCCTCATCCCATGTCCATGAAGGTAGGCGTGCACCGCCACCAGGCGCAATGACCATGGTTGGCCATCTCGCGAATGACCGCGCCAAGGGTCTTGATAGTCAGGATTGACCATGCCAGCCTGAGAGAACGCGCGGTGGTGGGAGGTCGGCGATGGCGATCAACGGTCCACACCGTGCTCGCCGCGGCGTGATCCCACCTCAATGGGGGGCATCTTCTGAGGGCCCCCCCTTCGTCGGGAGGGCCGAGGAGCTGAAGGCCCTGGATGGGGCATGGCAGGTCGCAGCCTCCGGACTGGGGCGGACCGTGCTCGTGCTCGGCGAGGCAGGAGCCGGTAAGTCGCGCCTCGTGGCCGAGGCCAGCGTCCGGGCCGCGGAAGGCGGCGCCGAGGTCTTGGTCGGTTGCTGCCTGCCGGACGCGCCCGTGGCGTACGAGCCGTTCCGGGAGCCGCTGGGCCGACTGCTCGGCGAGCTCGCCGCCAGCATCGACGCGCAGGAGAGCGCAGCGTTGCATGACCTACTGGCCTCCGCCGGTGACGAGTCGAGCCCCCGTGCGGTGGACTCGGGCGTGCAAGGGGCGTTCGAGGCGGTGGTCTCGTTGCTCCGGCGAGCCGCGGCCGATCGGCCCATCGTGCTGATCCTGGAGGACCTGCACTGGGCGACCCCGTCGACCCTGGCCCTCCTGGGGTGGATCGTCCGGCGGGCCACGGGCGCACGCCTGATGATCCTCGCCACCTCGCGGAACACTCGTCCGGACCCCTCCGACGAGCTGCGGGCGATCCTGACCGAGCTCCGTCGGATGCCCGGCGCCACCGCGCTCGAGTTGGATGGCTTGACGGCCGCAGATATCGCCCGCCTCGTCGTGACGGAGGCGGGCGTCGATCCTGCGTGTGCGCCAGAAGTGGCCGAGAGGCTCCTGTGCGAGACCGCCGGGAATCCCTTCCTGCTCGGGGAGATCTGCCGCGACCCGCACCTTCGTCAGCACCTGCGGGATTCCTCGGGGTACCCGCTGCACGTTCCCGAGTCGGTGCTGGCCATCTTCGAGGGCCGCCTGCGCGGGTTCCCGGATGCGCAGCGCCAGATCCTCGAGCTGGCCGCGGTCATCGGCGACCGGTTCCCCCTCTCCCTGCTCGAGGCAGTGACCGAATCGGACCCGCAGACGATGGTGGCCCTCGATCGAGCCTCGGACGCCGGGTTGCTCGTCGCGCTTCCCGACGAGCTGGCCTTCGCGTTCCCCCACGCCCTGGCCCGGCAGTCGATCCTGGGCCTCACCTCGCCGGCGCGGCTGTCGGCAGCGCACGGTCGGGTGGCGGATGTGCTCGAGCCCCGCTCGGGGGACACCCTGCCCGAGGTCCAGCGGCTGGCGCACCACAACCTCAATGCCTACGGACGCTCCGACAGGGCGCGGCGCTACCTGATCCGGGCCGCCCAGTTGGCGGATCGATCCTGGGCCTACGAGGAAGCGGCGCGTCACTTCCGACGAGCCGGCGAGTTGTCCGACACCGCCGACGAGCGCCATCGCTTGCTGCTCTGCGCAGCCGAGTGCCTGCAGTGCACGGGCGACTACGGCGCCGCCCGTGACCTCGCGGAGCAGGTGGTGACGCAGTCGACCGACCCGGCGACGCGCCTGGCCGCAGCCACGATGGTCGAGAGGGAGTCCGCGCTCTTCGGGGGGGACCTGCGGGCAGTCCAGCTGCTGCTCGGAGTGCTGGTGGAGCACCCGGTGGACCTGAGCGATCCGGTGTACCTGCGGGCCTTGGGCGCCCTGAGCCAGGGGTTGGGCCAGGTTGTCGATGCGCCCGACGCCTTCCGGCTCCACGACGCCGCCGTGGCGGCAGCTCGGCGGCTGGGCAACGGGTGGACGGTGGGCGGGATCCTGGGTGATGGCCTGACGTTGTCCTTGGGCAGGCCCGGTCGCACGGCGGACTCGTTGCGAGCCGCCAGGGAGCTGACGGTTCTGGCGCGACGTGCTGGGGACGGCGAGCAGCTCGGGGCCTCGGGCTTCTACCGGTGCCTGCTAGGAATGCGCGCCGGGACCATGGACGACGTCACTGCCGGGGTGGTCGACTACCGGATCGCCCACGACATCGGTGGGCACCTCTGGTTCGCCTACTGGCCCGAGGTCGTGGAGTTCGACCTCCGATTCATGCGCGGGGACTTCGCCGGGGCCGAGCAGGTGGCATGCCGGCTTCGGGACTGGGCCCTCGTCCGGTTCGGTGCCGACACACAGGGGCACTACGGGATGCACATGTTCCAGATCCGCCGCGAGACGGGGCGGCTGGCTGGCGTTCGGGATCTCGTCACCGGGCAGGAGCCCCTCACCGGGTGCTGGGCGCCCGCGCTGCTGGCGCTGTACACGCAGCTGCGCATGACCGGTCCTGCCCGTCGGGTGCTCGAGGCATTGGCCGAGGAGCCAGTCCTCCGGGCGAACGGGCGCACGGAGTACATGCCGATCGCCCTGGCGTATCTCGTTGAGGCGGCCCTGTTCCTCGACGACCATTCGACTTTGCGCCGGCTTCGACCGCTGGTTGCCCAGCACAGCGGCATGAACCTGGTGTCGGACCAATTCGTGGCCCTCGCCGGGGCCGCCGACCGCTACCTCGGGATGATCGATTCGGCGCTGGGCGAAGGGGACCCGATGGCCTCGTTCGACGCAGCCGCCGAGTTGGGGCGGCGTTGCGGGTTCACCGTGGACGTCGCACTCACGCTCACCGCGCGGGCCCACCACCTCGCGAAGCTCCACGGCCCCCATGCGCCGGACGTCGTCGAGGCGGTGACCGCCGCGCGCGCCATCGCCGAGCCCATCGGCCAGACGCGGGTGCTGCGGTCCCTCGTGGAACTGGGCCCGCAGCGGTCGTCGTCCCGGCCGGCCCCGGACCACGGACTCACTGAGCGTGAGCACCAGGTCCTTCGCCTGCTGGCCGACGGGGCGTCGAACCGTGAGATCGCCCATCGACTGACGATCAGCGAGAACACGGCCGCCAATCACGTCCGCTCGATCCTGATCAAGACCGGGTGCGCGAACCGCACCCAGGCGGCCATGTGGGCCGTCTCTCGGGGGTCGGTTCCTGGGCGCTAGTTCTGTTCGGTTGGGGCAGCCTCTGTGTCGTTGTCCGCTTCGTCGTGCTCGGAGCGACGCACGATGTCGTCGGTGAAGTCCCGGCCGACGGACTCGACCGCCTCACGAGCCGCCGCCTGGTGTCCGTCCTCGGTGATCTCGACCTGGAAGGTCTTGCCAGGCCGGGTGAGCAGGAAGCTGTCGACCCAGGTCGCGTCCGGGTGCTCGTTCGACGGGGCGCCCGTGGTCGGTTCGTCGGGCACCGGGGGAAGGCTGCTCCCGGGGGACACAGGGGCAGGGTAGCGTGCAGAGCTGGAGGGGGCGCCCATTGCGTGGACGGACCCCCGGATCGTCTCGACGCGACCACCCTCGCGGGGCGGGAGCTGGCGCTGAGCGGGAAACGTCCCGACGCCTCGCGCCCGGTGGGGGCGGCTGGCCAGTAGGCCGGTCCCCGCCGCGCCGTACAGTCAAGTCATGACAACCGCAGGGCCTGGGCCGGCCCACCAGCCTGAGTCCCGGTGGGCGGACCTGGATGGCCCCGTGCACTACCTCGACCATGGGGGTCCCTCTGACGGTCCCCTTCTGGTGCTGGTCCACGGGCTGGGTGGCTCGGCGGTCAACTGGGCGGCCGTGGCCCCGGTCCTGGCCGACAGCTGCCGGGTCGTGGCCCTGGACCTGGCGGGGTTCGGGCACACCCGCGGCGGGACCCGCTCCACCTCAGTACAGGCCAACCAGCGGTTGCTGCACCGCTTCCTCACTGAGGTTGCCGGCGCGCCGGCGATCCTCGTCGGCAACTCGATGGGCGGCCTGATCTCGATCCTCCAAGCCGCCCAGCGCCATGACACGGTGGCCGGGCTCGTGCTGGTGGATCCGGCGTTGCCCCCGGCCCTGAACGCACGCCCCGACCCCCGCGTGTTCGCGACGTTCGCAGCCTTCCTCGTGCCGGTGGTTGGACGCCGGGTGCTCAGCCGCCGCCGGGACGCAGACTCGGCCGAGGAGGCCGCACGTGCGCTCCTGCGCCTGTGCTGCGCGGATCCGTCGCGGGTGCCCAGTGACGTCGTCGACCTCCACGTGGAGCTCGCGGGGCTGCGCCGCGAGTACCCCGACGTCGACTCCGAGATGCTGGTCGCCGCGCAGTCCCTGATGTGGGTGCTGGCCGATCGGCGCCGGCTCGCGGCGATGCAGCGGTCGATCGACGTGCCCGTGCTGCTCATCCACGGTGACCGCGACCGCCTGGTCCACATCGCCTCGGCTCGCGCCGCCGCGGCCGCGAACCCGTCCTGGCAGTTCGAGGTCGCCCGCGGCGTGGGCCACGTGCCGCAGCTCGAGATCCCGCAGTGGACGATCGACACCGTTCTGCAGTGGCTCGCCGACAACCCGCACGCCGCCGACATAGCTGCTCGGGCGCAGCCCCTCATCACGGACCGGAGCTGAGGCATGGAGCGGCTGAGCTCACTGGATGCCGGGTTCCTGCACGTGGAGAACGACAGGCAGCAGATGCATGTCGGGTCGTTGCTCGTCTTCGAG
Source organism: uncultured Actinomycetes bacterium (assembly GCA_963747335.1). Taxonomy (GTDB): domain Bacteria; phylum Actinomycetota; class Actinomycetes; order S36-B12; family CAIYMF01; genus Prado023. Next base: position 110,460 of record CAVVEV010000003.1, read on the forward strand.
GGGCCAGTCCCCGCCTTCGAGGACTTCACCGCCCACCTGGAGTCGTGCCTCGACTTGGTCGCGCGGTATCGCCAACGCGTGCAGAGGATGCCCCTGGACCTCGCCCGCCCGGTGTGGGCCGACGACCCGCACTTCTCGCTGGCCTACCACCTTCGTCACACGGCGATTCCCTCGCCGGGAGGTGACGCCCAGGTCCGTGCCCTGGTGGCCCGCGTCCTGTCCCAGCGGCTCGACGTCGACCGTCCCTTGTGGGAGATGTGGCTGGTCGAGGGACTGCCCGAGGATCGCTGGGCCATCATCACCAAGACCCATCACGCGATGATCGACGGCCTGGCCGGCAACGAGCTGATGGAGATCGTGCTGGACCGTGATCGTGACGCCCGGCGCCGGGATCCCACGGTGTGGCGGCCGAACCCTCCGCCCTCACGGCTCGGGCTCGCGGGGTCTGCGGTCGCGGGTGTTGCACGGATTCCGGTCGACCTCACGCGTGCCGCCGCTGCGGCGGTCCGTGGGGTGTCGTCACCGGTGGACGCCGCCAGGGCGGGGGCCGTCCGCGCGTTCGGGCTGGCGACGGTGGGGCGAAGTGCGGCGAGCCCGACCAGTGTCCTCAACGGTCCGGTGGGTCCCCATCGGCGCTGGGGGTGGGCGCGCGCCGAGCTGGCCGACATCAAGCGGGTCAGGGTCGCGGCCGGCTGCACGATCAATGACGTCGTCCTGGCCGGCGTCGCCGGCGGCTTCCGGCAGTACCTGCAGGCACGCGGGGAGGACGTCCAGAGCACGACGATCCGTTCCCTGGTCCCGGTCTCCATCAGGACCGAGGCGCACCAGGGGCGACTCGGCAACCAGGTCACCGCGATGTTCGCCGACCTCCCCATCAGCGTTGCTGACCCTCGCGAGCGCCTGGACGCGGTGTCCCGGCAGATGGACCACCTCAAGCACACGGGTCAGGCCGTCGGAGTCGAGGCGATGCTCTCAGCCGGGGACTTCGTGCCCGCGACACTCATGACGCTCGGCGCGCGCGTCTACGCCCGAACCGGCCAGCGGGTCATCAACACCGTCACGACGAACATCCCGGGGCCGCAGTACCCGATCTACCTCCTCGGTCGGCGCATGCTGGAGATGTTCCCCTACATCCCGGTGGCGCTGGGGGTTCGGATCAGCATGGGCATCATGTCCTACGACGGGCGTGTCGCGATCGGCGTCACCGGGACTACGACGCCGTGCCGGACCTCGACTTCCTGTGCGACGCGATTCAGGACTCACTCGCCGAGATGGTGGCCGCCATTGAGGGCGATTGACCGGCTCTCGAGGAGCACCCCCCGCCGTCGCCGCGCCCGCAGACTCGCGCCGGTCTGGGATCATGCGGGCATGACGATCCGGTTCCCGGCTCCCCTGCAGTCCGGTGACCGCATCGGCGTGACGTCTCCGTCCAGCGGTGTCGGCGGGCAGCACCGTGGGCGCCTCGACTTCGCTGTCACGTGGCTGGAGCAACGCGGCTACGAGGTCGTGGTCGGCGAGTGCATGGACGGCAGCACGCACGTCAGCGCTCCGGCCGCGGACCGAGCGCAGGAACTGACGGACCTCCTGGTCGATCCGAGCATCCGGGCCGTCATCCCGCCGTGGGGCGGGGAGACGGCGATCGACCTGGTGGGGATCCTCGACTGGGAGCGGATCGGTGCTGCCGAGGCGACCTGGTTCGTGGGGTTCTCCGACATCTCCACCCTCCTCACTCCACTCACCCTGCTGACCGGGGTCGCGACCATCCACGGCAACAACCTGATGGACACCCCCTACCGGGTGCCCGCACCCCTGCTGTCCTGGCTCGACATCGCCGGCATGCCGCCGGACAGCGCCTTCGTCCAGTCGTCGCCGGGGATCCATCGAGCCGGCGCCTGGGACGACTGGACGGCTCATCCCGACGTCACCGAGCATGTCTACAACGCAACCGGGACCTGGGTCCGCCTTGACGGCGGCAGGACCGAGGTGGACGTGACCGGTCGCATGATCGGGGGCTGCATCGAGACCCTGTGCAACCTGGCGGGCACCCCGTTCGGCGACGTCGCCCGCTTCGGCCGCGACCACGCCCCCGAGGGGCTCATCGTGTACGTCGAGGCGGCCGAGGACGACGCCGCGACCATCTGCCGGAACCTCCACGGCATGCGGCTGGCAGGTTTCTTCGAGGCCGCCCGCGCAGTGATCGTGGGCCGCACCACCGCGCCGGACCAGCCCACCCTGACCCAGCACGAGGCAGTCCTGGACGCGCTGGAGTGCCTGGGGGTGCCGATCATCGCCGACGTGGAGTGCGGCCACGTACCGCCCTACCTTCCCATCGTCAACGGCGCACTCGGCAGGTTGCGCTTCGGGGCCGGCACAGGTGCGCTGGAACAGACCCTCGCCTGAGCCGCCCCACCACGTCGTCACCCGGCGCACGGGCCACGGGCGGCCGGCCGATTCCACCGGAACGTCGATGGCGCGTGCGGCGGGTGGGGTGGCCGCTTGTGCCGTACTTTGTGGCCAAGTCCGCGCGAGACGGGAGCGTCCAATGAGTCACACCCCCGGTGGGATCCGACGGTTGAGTGAGGTGGGCGCGGAGCTCCGACTCGCCACCCCGGCGCCGGGGAGTGGGAACCATGAGCGTCGCTGAGCCGACCGCCCCCGAGATGGGTGCCGACGAGTCCGGGCTGATCACGCGAATGCTGACGCTCATCGAGCGGGTCGGCAACAAGGTGCCGCACCCGGCGATCATGTTCCTCGCCCTGTGCATCGGCGTCATCGTGCTCTCCCAGCTCATGGCCTGGGCTGGTGTGGGCGCAACCTACGAGGTCGTGAAGCCGCCTGATCAGGTGGTGGAGTCGGTCTATGTCGGTGGGTCGTCACTGCCCGCCGAGGTGATGCCCTCGGAGCCGCCGGACGCCTCGCAGTACGAGATCGTCACCGAGACGGTCACGATCGAGGGCCTGCTCACCGCCGACGGCATCCGGTACCTCTTCACGTCCTTCGTGCCCAACTTCATGGGCTTCACGGCGATGGGGATCATCCTGATCGTGATGATCGGGGTGGGTGTGGCCGAGCGCTCCGGGTTGATCGCCTCGCTCATCCGCAGGCTGGTCGCCTCCTCGCCGGCGGGAGCCTTGACCTACATCATCGTGTTCCTCGGGGTGATCTCCAGCATCGCCTCCGATGCCGGGTACCTCGTCCTCATCCCGTTGGGTGCCGCAGCCTTCGCCAGCGTGGGCAGGCATCCACTCGCGGGCATGGCAGCGGCGTTCGCCGGTGTGGCCGGCGGGTTCGGCGTGAACCTCCTGGTCACCCCTACCGACGCGGTACTGACCGAGATCACCAACGAGTCGATCCAGCTCGTCGATCCGGAAGGCTCGATCGACCTGACGGCCAACCTGTGGTTCGGCATCGGCTCCACGCTCATGCTCACCGTGCTGCTGGGGATCGTCACCACCCGGTTGGTCGAGAAGCGCCTCGGTGCCTATGACCCGTCCCATGCCCCTGATCCGCAGCGGACAGATCCAGGCCGCTGACGATGCGCCCGAGGTGGACCCTGTGGCCGACCAGCGCGGGCTGCGCCTGTCCGGGCTGTACACACTCGGCGCCTTGGCCGTGATCCTGCTGCTCACCCTCCCGCCCGGGGCGCCGCTGCGCGATCCCGAGACCGGCAGCATCATCGGGACCTCACCGTTCATGAACAGCCTCATCGTCATCATCGCCGCGCTGTTCCTGGCCGCGGGGATCGGCTACGGCCGGGGCGCTGGCACCGTGCGCGGAAACCTCCAGGTGATCGACGCGATCACCAAGTCGTGGGCCGGACTGGCGGGGCTGCTGCTGTTGTTCCTGCTGATCGCCCAGTTCATCGCCTACTTCAACTACTCGCAGATGCCCCAGGTCGCCGCCGTGAAGCTCGGGGACCTCATCGAGCAGGTCGACCTCGGCGCTGGGTGGCTGCTGCTGATCGCGATCCTGATCACGCTGGTCGTCGGGATCATTCTTCCCCAGGCGATCGCCAAGTGGGCCCTGCTCGCGCCGATCTTCATCCCGGTGTTCCTGCGGCTGGGGGTCGAGCCCGAGGCCGTTCTCGCGGCCTACCGGGTCGGCGACTCCCCGATGAACATCGTGACGCCGATCATGGCCTACTTCCCGCTGATCGTGGTGTTCGCGGCCCGCTACGACAAGCGCTCAGGGATCGGCACCGTGATCGCGCTGATGCTGCCGTACTTCGTCGCCCTGACGATCGTGTGGACGCTGTTCTTCCTGGCCTGGTACCTGCTCGGCATCCCCTGGGGCATCTGATCGATTCATCAGATCCAATGCCGGGTCAGCGGTGCATGCCCAGCTCCGTGAGGCGGGCGTCGACGAGGGCGCGCAGGATCGGCTCGGGAAGTGGCTCGTCCACGGGGAACTTCACCGATCCCTTGGTCGTCTCGTAGCCGGCCAGCTCGTCGGCCAGTGCGGCTGTGACGCTCCCGCTCATCGGCAGATAGCTGCAGTGCTTCGCGAACGCTGCGAACCCGGCAACACCCTTGCCGCGGACCTTGAACGTCGGTGCGCCGTAGGTGATCATCTGCTCGGCGTCGGGAAGCAGCGCCTCGAGCGTCGTCCGGACCTGCGCCAACGTGCTGCGCTGAGGTTCAGGAACCCCAACAATGTAGGCATCGACCTCTGCCGCACCCATGAGTACGCCTCCGCTTGTCGCTGGTGGGTCAAGTATTGCGGCCGGCGGCTACTGTGACGAGATGACCCGAACCCACCCCTCTGCGCCCGCCGACCCCCGATCCGCTCCGAGCCTGCGATGGGGCGTCCTCGGCGCCGGTGGCATCGCCAGCGTCTTCACCGAGGCGGTGACCCAGCACACGCAGTCCCGCGTGGTAGCCGTCGGATCGCGGGCCCAGGACCGGGCCGACGAGTTCGCGACCCGGCACGCGATCGGGCGGGCGCACGGCAGCTACGAGGCGCTCGTGGCCGACCCGGACGTCGAGGTCGTGTACATCGCCTCCCCGCACTCCGAGCACCTCGAGCACGCCCTGTTGGCGATCGCCGCCGGCAAGCACGTGCTGGTCGAGAAGGCGTTCACCGTCAACGCCGCCCAGGCCGAGCAGGTCTTCGACGCCGCGCGCACCGCCGGGGTGTTCGTGATGGAGGCGATGTGGACCCGCTTCCTGCCGCACGTCGTGGTCATGCGCGACGTCCTCGCGCGCGGCGAGATCGGCGAGCTGGTGGGCGTCATCGCCGACCACGGGCAGAACATGGGCCACCATCCAGCGACCCATCGCCTGCACGACCGGGCGCTGGCCGGCGGAGCCCTGCTCGACCTGGGCGTCTACCCCGTCTCCTTCGCCCACGACCTGTTCGGCGCCCCCGACCGGGTCTCGGCGATCGGCACGCTCACCGACACCGGGGTCGACGGCCAGGTGTCGATCGCCCTGGGCTTCGCCGAGCGCCAGGCCAGCCTGCACACCACGCTGCACGCCAACACCGCGACCACGGCCGTGGTGTTCGGCACGCACGGCCGGATCGACATCGAGGGGCGGTTCTACGCCCCGACGAGGTTCCGGGTCGTGCGCGACGACGGCACCCACTGGACCTTCGACGGGATGGTCGACGCCGGCATGCAGTACGAGGCAGCCGAAGTCGCCCGATGCGTCACCGCCGGCCGGCACGAGAGCCCGGCGATGACCGGGCAGAGAACCCTCGAGGTGATGCGCACGATGGACGAGATCCGCCGCCAGATCGGACTCGTCTACCCGAGCGAGGAGCAGGGATGACCACCACCGGATCGCCCTTCCCCGACGGATTCCTGTGGGGCGGTGCGACCGCCGCGAACCAGCTCGAAGGTGCCTACGACGAGGGCGGCAAGGGCTTGTCCATCCAGGATGTCGCGCCCCGCGGGATCAAGGGTCCGCGCACGCCGGCTCCGACGCCGGACAACCTCAAGCTCGTCGGCATCGACTTCTACCACCGGTACGCTGAGGACATCGCGCTGCTCGCCGAGATGGGTTTCACCGTGTTCCGGCTGTCGATCGCGTGGAGCCGGATCTTCCCCCACGGCGACGACGAGGTGCCCAACGAGGAGGGCCTGGCTTTCTACGACCGGGTGCTCGACGAGCTGGAGAAGCACGGGATCCAACCGCTGGTCACGATCTCGCACTACGAGACTCCTCTGCACCTGGCCGAGACGTACGACGGCTGGGTGAGTCGGGAGATGATCGGCTTCTACGAGCGGTACGTGCGGGTGCTGTTCGAGCGCTACGGGCACCGGGTCAAGTACTGGCTGACGTTCAACGAGATCAACTCCGTGCTGCACGAGCCGTTCCTCTCCGGTGGGATCAACACCCCCAAGGAGCAGCTGCCGAAGTCCGCGCTCTACCAGGCGGTCCACCACGAGCTGGTGGCCAGCGCGCTGGCTACGCGGATCGCGCACGAGATGATCCCCGACGCCAAGGTGGGGTGCATGATCCTGTCGATGCCGACCTATCCGCTGACCCCGGATCCGGCCGACGTCGTGGCCGTGATGGAGGCCGACCACCAGAACATGATGTTCGGTGACGTGCACACCCGCGGCCACTACCCGGGGTACGCATTGCGGTACTTCCGCGAGAACGGCATCGAGCTGGACATCACGGCTGAGGACCGCGAGATCCTGGCCAACACCGTGGACTTCGTGTCGTTCAGCTACTACATGAGTGTCTGCGAGACCGCCGACCAGGCAAGGAGGGTCTCGGGCGAGGGCAACATCATGGGCGGTGTTCCCAACCCCATGCTGGAGGCCAGCCAATGGGGCTGGCAGATCGATCCCCAGGGATTGCGCCTCGTCTGCAACCAGTTCTGGGACCGCTGGGGCAAGCCCCTGTTCGTCGTGGAGAACGGCCTGGGCGCCCGCGACGAGCTGGTCGAGGTCGACGGCGTCCAGACCGTCCTCGACGACTACCGCATCGACTACATGAACGATCACCTGGTCCAGCTAGCCGAGGCGATCGCCGACGGTGTCGACGTCCTGGGCTACACCTCGTGGGGATGCATCGACCTGGTCAGCTTCACCACCGCGGAGCTGAGCAAGCGCTACGGCTTCATCTACGTGGACCGCAACGACGACGGCACGGGCACGCTGTCGCGGTACCGCAAGAAGTCGTTCGACTGGTACGCCGAGGTGATCGCCACGAACGGGGCCAGCCTGCGCCGGCCCTGAGCCCATGCCTCTGGGCTGATGGCGTCATCCCCCGTGGACGATCCGGGCCTTCATGATCTGGAACTCCTCGGGCGTGATGACGCCGAGGTCGCGCAGCTCGGCGAGGTGGTGCAACTCCTGGGCCGGCGACGGGGGAGCGGCGGGGGCATCGGAAGGCGCCGGAGCCGGCGCCGGCGTGTTCGCGGCCGCGATCAGGCCCCGCAACGCCTCGGCGCCGGCCACCGCGGCGTCGTAGGGCGGCGCGATCGGGATCGCGTTCGAGGCCTTGAATGGGTCGTCGTCCGGGTTGCCCCGCAGGCGCCTGGGTCGGCCCGCGCTGCTGCCGACCTCCAGCACGACCGCACCGGCCCGGCCCCCGGCAAGGGTCTGCACCCCGACCAGGTGCGCGTAGTCCCAGCTGATCAGCTCCGTGGTGAACAGCGCCCCTCCGGCTGCGCCCTTCTTGAACACGAAGGCCCGACGTCCGGTGCCGACTATGGCCTGGTGTCGCTCGCCGAGGATCGCGACCCGGACGGTCTCGTGCGGCACCAGCTCGCGTGCCAGGGCCTCGATGGCCTTGCGATGCAGCCCGCTCAGGTCGACCGAGCTGGGTACGGGCCGCCGTTCAGCATGAGGGCCGTCTGAGGGGTGGGACGTCATCGCCTGGGCCTTCTCCGTCGGTTGCAGGACCACTGCGCGTGACCCTACAGCGACCGTTGGAACTGGTCCTACCGCAGCAGGAAGAGGCCCCTGAGGTACTCGCGCAGCGATTCGACGTCGACAGCCGCGCGCTGGTATCCGGTGTCGTCCGGGGTCCGGGTGACCAGGTCGACCCGACTGTCCCCGGTGCGCAGCACCATCGACTCCACCACCAGTCGGGTGTCCGTCTCCCTGCGGGGGACCCGATGGATCAGCTGCCACCGCGCGGGTGCGGCCTTGGCCACGCGGCGCAACTGCGCGTCGCTGATCGGCACAGGTACGTCCGCGCCTGCGGGGATCGTCGCCTTCCCGTCGATCATGCGCTTGGCGACCACGTCGGCGATCCCGCCGACCGAGTACATCGACAGCCGGTGCAGGCCGAGGGCGTCGATCCGGTCGATGCCCACCACCCCGTTGCCGAACAGTGAGATCAGCCACCGCCAGGGAGCATCGGCCGGGCCGTCATGCCCTCGCCTGATGTCGAGCGTGCCGACACTGGTCGCCACGAGGGCTACGAGCAGGCCCAGGTCGCCGACCACCTCCGCGGCGGCCTGTCCGGGCACCCGGTGAAGCACCCCGCGCGCCGCGAGCGAGCGCACTGCCTCGGCCAGGACTGCCTCCTCGACACCGGCGAGGGCCGGCACCTCGCCGAGCACCACGGCCATCTCGGCCTGCGTGAAGGCGCCCATGTCCACAGGGCCGGTCGCGACCAGGTCCGCGATGTCGGCGAGTTGGCGCTCGGCGAGGTTGGGGGCATCTGGCTCGTCGACGGTCGTCATGGGAGGTCCTCCTCGATTCCGACGAAAACGGGTCGGCTCGCGGTCGCGTCCTGGACGACGCCACCCACCGCCAGGTGCCCGGACCCGGCCTGCACCTCGACGGCCTCGGACTGGCCCTGCGCAGGATCGGCGAACTCACGGGCGTCTGCGGCGTCGAGCAGGGCCTGGACTGCCGGGCGCATGGGCGCCTGGAACCGGATGATCGGCAGCGACCCGAACAGGCCCAGGCCGAGCTCGTCGGAGTAGGGGGCGTCCGGCAGCAGGTCCTCGGGATGTGGGGGAACGGGTGGGCCGAAGAGATCCCCGAGCGGTCCGACCGGCTCGATCACGGGCGACAGCACATCCGACCAGCGTCCCTGCGCATCCGGTGACATCGTGAGGTCGGCACGCCGACGCGCGAACGCGGCCAATGCCTGACCGGCAGCCCGGCTCGGAGTCGTGTTGGGAGGGCGGAGCATCATCGGCCGCGTGTCGACGTGGGCCGACAGTCCCCAGGGGCCGACGTTCTTCCCGGTCAGCCGGTAGAGGACATAGTCGCGGATGTGCACCACGTCGGACCACGTGGGCAGCTTGCCCCACTGGAAGCTCGCCTTGGTCCGCTCGAGCTGCACCCAGGTCCCGACCGCGGCCTTGCCGTGCAGCGACTCGCGGACCAGCGGCCCGTCGAGGCCGTAGTCCGGTGTCACCTTCTTGTCGACGGTCCGGTGGTGGCTGGACATTCGACGACGGCTGGTCGGGAAGATCCAGCGCTGCGTACAGGTCCTCGTCCCCGACGAGGACGTGGGCGCCCTGCAGGAGGCTCACGAGATCGGGGACGGACATGCCCCGCTCCACGAGGTCGGACATCACGCGGACCTCGGAGTCGGTGGCATGGTCCACGGCGACGGCGAGCTTGGGCGAGAAGTCGCCAGCGGCGGCGGCCACCTTGACCAGCAGGGACAGCCGCCGCCGCTCGGACTCCGGCGAACGGCTCCCGAGATCCTGCGGAGTGGCCATTCCTGTGTGCCTCCTCGTGCCGATCCGCACTATTGCAGAGCCGGCTCAGGGGTGTCAGCCCGGCGGCAGTCAGACGGGACTCGAGAGCCCCGCGACTGGGTTGCGTTGCCCCGCCCCCACGTCCCCACGGCGGGCACATAGGTTTGGCCCGTGAGCACTGACCCCGCGCCAGGAACGGGTGACCCTGACGACGATCAGCGGCCTGCCCAGTACCGGCGCCGAGGCACGGTCACTGCGCATCGCCTCACTGGCCCGCGCGAATGGACTTCTGAGGGCGGTGAGCGGCTGCAGGTCCACGCCGGTGACTGGTGGGTCACCGACGACGCAGGCGTGAGCCGGGGCGTTGCTGACGACGACTTCCAGGCGTCCTACCGGCCCGTGGGTGGCAGCCGGTACATGCGAGTGGGAACCGTGAACGCTGCACAGACCGAGTCCTCCGTCGTGGTGCAGACCCAGGAGGGACCAGCGACCGCGCAGCCCGGTTCCTGGGTCGTCACCGACGGCGAGGGTCACTCCTGGCCGGTGCCGCCGGAGGTCTTCGAGGCCGGCTATGTGGCGGTCGACGAGACCTGAGCGCCCTGCGCTGCCGGCTCGATCCCCGAGCACATGACGGCCAGCGTCCCGTTGATCGACCTGCGACCGACCCCTGAGGTGCTCAGGATCTGCACGATCGGTGTGGGATCAGCAAGGTTCGGTGAGGCGTGGTCGACCGTGCGCCAGGAGTCGTGCAGGGTCGACGCCAGCAGGGTGTGATCGGTGGTCCGGTCCACCAGCAGGGTGATGTGACGCAGCGGCACGAGCTCGAGGAGCTGGCCGAGCTCGTAGATGCAGCCGCTGCGCTCGCGCGAGAAGCCGCGCAGGTCCATCAGCACGGCATCACTGGATCGTGCCAGTGCCTGGAGCGTGGCCCGCCAGGTGTCGTCGTGGCAGAAGAACTCGTTCACCCGGAACCGTCCGTCGGGATCGGGACGTCCCTGGGCCCGGTCCATCCGCTCCCGCAGGTCGGTGGCATCCGCGATGAACGCCCGGCTCAGACGGCCGGAGACGAAGTCGATGAACTCGTGGGGCTCCAGGTTTGCCAGCGCCAGGTCGGGACCGGCGATCAGCTGGATGCTGCCGATGTGCCGCCAGCTCCGGCCGATGCCACGCATCAGCCGCTCGCTGCGACCGCTGTCCCCGAAGACGCGCAGGAGCAGCAGCCGTGACTCCTCGCGCTCCCAGGCGCCTCTGGCCAGCGGCCGGCAGGCCAACCACAGGGTGGCCCTGAAGGCGATGAAGGCCACGAGCGTGAAGGGGACTGCCACGAAGGGGTCATCGCTGACGAGCAGCTGCAGGAACAACGAGTACGAGAAGATCAGCCATTGGGCGTCGGCGGCGACCATATGGTCGCTGACGGTCTGCGCCCGATAGCTGTTCCCCAGGGCCCGGGCGGCCAGGGTTGCCAGCCAGGTGGCGACCACCAACCCCAGCGTCATGAGCAGCACGAGGTTCTGGAAGACCGGCGAGAGCAGCGCCCCGCCCCCCAGGCTGAGGAGCAGCAGTCCCTCCAGCCCCACCACCGTGCTCGCGGCCAGGCCCAGCGGCAGCAGGTCGCGGCGCAGAGCCAGGGCCACCATGACCGCGGCCACTGTGATCAGCAGGCCCGCAGTCATCGCGGGAGAGGCCAGCGCAGTGCCCTCCTTGTCCACCGTCCCGGGGACCTGGAATCCCAGCATCAGGCCGATGGCCGCGGGCAGCGTCACCATCAGCACGAGCGGACCCATGGCGCGCAGTCGGTGCGTCAGGAAGGGCGCCAGCGCCAACGTCGGGATCCCCACTGAGAGCGCCCACACAGTGAGGGTCTCCGAGGCACCCAGGGGTGAGAGCAGGAGCAGGAGGGCGAAGTAGCCGAGAACCAGACCTGCGCGTTGCGCCCAGCTGGCTGCGGCAGTGGTCATCGCCGTCAGGACGACGGGCCACGACCAGATCAGGGTGAGGATGAGGACGCGTACCGGCAGGATCTCCAGGTCGTCACTCCAGAGCAGGGCGAGTGTCGCCACAAGGGCGTAGGCAACCCCGGCCAGCGCGTAGGGGATGAGGCCGACCCACGGCCCGGTCCGGGCGCGCGTGAACAGGGGACCGTCAACGGGCCGTGCCTCCTCCGCCGCGGTCACGCGCAGCTGCAGGGGTACGCGCGGGCGAGCATGCGCTGCGTCAGTCAGGGCAGCTGAGGGTGGCCCCTCGAGCAGGGTACCCGAGGCGGACGCGCGCATGGACGCCAGCACCTGGCGGGAGTACAGCCGCCGCAGCAGCATGCTCAGCGGCAGGCTCAGCAGCACGCCGAGGATGAGGGCGCTCTGGATCGCGCCGGGCAGCTGGGCCATGACGCTGTCCATGGAGTCAGCCGCCAGGTCCCTGATCGGGTGCGGAACCGGCCTGCGCCCTCGGCTGGGCGGCGACACGCGACAGGTACTCGTCTATGTCGCTCCCCAGGATCATCTCCACCCGTGCTGCGAACCGGGAGTAGCCCTTCTCGTGGCCGCCCTGGCGCGCGTAGGGTCCGGCCAGCTGCACGTACTGCCAGACCTCGGACTTGAGCAGCTCGGCCGTGCGTCGATACAGCCGCCACCGGTCCCCGAACTTGAAGAAGCCCTCGAAGGCTGTGGCGATTGCGACCGCGAGGCCGAGCACGAGAGTCAGCCACTGGATGCCGCTCTGCACCGTCGGGTTCCCCAGCTGGACGCCGACGAGGGTGGGTACCGTGACGCCGCCGACGATGGCGATCATCTTGAGACGGATGTACCGGCGCTGGCTGGTCCTCGCCCGACCCTCGAGCCAGGTGATCTGGTCCAGGCAGCGCATCCGGAGGAACGCGCGCTGGAGGTCGTTGAGCCCGAGCTCGGCGACGATGCCGTCGAGATCCCGGATCCTGTCGGGTGTTCCGTCCTCCATGTCCGCCTCCATCGGGTCGCTGGTGGGGCACGCTGTGCCAGCTACGGGCCGCCCTGCAGGATCAGTCGTGACGTCATCTCCACCATCCGGTCCAGGCCTCGCGTGAACGAGTCCTCGACAGGGGTTCCCCGGATCGCCCAGAGCGTCCGGGCCGTGGACCAGGCGAACTCCCGGGCAGCCTCGATGCCCCACATGGACACCCGGTCGTCGTGCTCACCGAGGGCATCGTCCAGGGCGGCGAAGGGCCCGGTGAGCAACTCGTCGCGGACCATCGGCTGGGTGCGTGCCAGCACCCCGTTGACCGCCCGGAAGTCCTGTTCCCGGCCGGCGTCGAGCCCACCACCGAACTCCAGCGTGGTGAGCACGAGCGCCCGAGCGAGGTCGAAGTTGATGTGGGCGTTCATGCCTGCGATGGCGAACTGCAGAGGGCTGATCCCGGGACGAGCCCGGGCTTCGAACAGCGCTCCCCAGCTGCGCGGTGATCGGGTGGGGTCGGCAGCGTGCAGGTCCAGGGCGTGCAGGTAGAGGTTCGCGAACACCACGTCCAGTCGTGCCAGGAACCCGGCATCCGCGAAATGGGCACCGCCGATGGCCGCGTCCACCTGCCGAGTGGTGACCAGGTACATCTCGTTGAACGCCCGCACCCCGTCCCCCCGCGGCATGGTCGAGGAGACCTGCTCCAGCCGTTCGATGACGTCGGCGACGGTCTGCAGGGCGAGCGGCTCTGGGCCTGTGGGCATCCTCATCGCGATCCCCACACGCCCGGGATCCGCGAAGGCGGTCCTGCCGGCGAGCCCAGCACCCGGCCAGCATGACAGGGAAGACGCCTCAAGCCCACCCCCAATCGGAGGCGTGACACCACGGTGACACCCGGGTGACTCCGCGGTGACAGCGCCGGGCAAGCATGGCAGCCGGACGCACTCGGGCGCCCCACCACGGGAGGTCACTGCGATGGACGAGATGACGTACCTCGATGCCAGTTCCGTCGAGATGCCGGGCGAGGTCGTGGTCGGGCTGAAGCCGGAGGTGGGCCAGGGCCTCCAGGGCAGTGTCGCCAGCGGCCCGAGCCGAGGCGCGCCCTCGGGGGTCACAGCGCTCGGCGAGTCCAGCGTCGACCAGGTGCTCGCCAAGCTCAAGGTGCTCGAGGTACGCAAGGTCCATGGCCCTCTGCCGCCGGCTCCCAGGGGGGTCATGTCCGACGAGATCGACGCATCGTTGGGCAACACCTACCGGGTGCGCTTCGACGCGGCCACGAAGGTCTCGACCGCGGTCGACAGGCTCAATGCCCTGGACGCCGTCGCCTTCGCCGAGCCGGTCATGTTGCGCGAGGCGTTCGTGGTGCCCAATGACCCCCGGTACCCGCAGCAGTGGGGCCTGGCGAAGATCCGATGCCCGGAGGCCTGGGACCGCACGACCGGTGACCCGGCCATCGTCGTGGCCGTGGTGGACACCGGTGTCGACCTGGACCACCCGGAGCTTCGCCCCGCTGCTGCTCGCCGGGCAGGATCTGGTCGACCTGGGCCCCAACCCCGGTCCGCCCATGCCGGGCTGGGTCTGGGAGGGGGACTTCAACGGTCGGGACAACATCGCCCAGGACGAGGTCGGTCACGGGACGCATGTGGCGGGAACCATCGCGTGCGTGTCGAACGAGGGTTCGGGCGTGGCCGGTGTCACCTGGAACTGCCGGCTCCTGCCGGTGAAGGTGCTCAACCGGGCGCGGCGGCTGTCGGACAACCGGATCAGCGGGTTCGGCACGTCGGTGGACATCGCTGCAGGAATCCGGTGGGCAGCCGATCATGGCGCACGCGTCATCAACATGAGCCTCGGCGGCCCAGGCAACGACCAGGTGACGGCCAACGCGGTCGCCTATGCCAACAGCCGCGGGTGCGTCGTGGTCGTCGCCATGGGCAACACCGGCGACGCGGCACCGCAGTTCCCCGCAGCACTGCCGGACGTGCTGGCGGTGGGTGCGGTCGACTCCAACGACGTGCGCGCCCCGTTCTCCAGCATGGGTCCGCACATCGGGGTTGCGGCCCCGGGCGTCGGGATCCTGAGCACTGTCTGGGACAACACCCATGCGACCATGCAGGGCACATCCATGGCCAGCCCGCACGTGGCCGGGGTGGCGGCCCTCATGCTCTCGTGCAACGGTTCGCTCTCATCGGCGCAGGTGCGCCAGGCGATCATCGACACCGCGCGCCCGCTGCGCGACCAGGCCTCTGACCCCGTGCCCAACGACCGGTACGGCGCCGGACTCGTCGACGCACGGGCTGCGATCGACCGGGTCTGCCCGCCCAAGCCGTCGCGACAGATCGTGGTCTGCCAGCAGAGCCGGGTCATCGTCTGCAACGCGACGACTCTGATCGCCTGCCGACCATCGAGGGTCGTCGTGTGTGAGTCGGTCCAGATCGTGTGCCCGCCGGTGTCGCGCACCGTCGTGTGCCAGCCGTCGCAGGTGATCGCCTGTCAGCCGTCGCGAGTGGTCGCCTGCCAGCCCTCGCTGGGCATCAGCTGCGCCCCGTCGTTGACGGTGACGTGCGACTTCCCCTCCCAGCGGCTGTGCCCCAGCACCCAGGTCTGCGGCCCCGGGATCCCGATCCATCCGGAGCTCGACGCGGACCCCTACCTCGACGATCCGTACGGAACCGACTACGGCGACGCCTGGTGAGGTGACGGCAGGATGTCGGGGGTGGATGTGTCGATCGATGCGATGGGGGACCGGGCGGGGCCCCGGCCACCGCCCGACCCGCGCTCGGCGGCAGCCGCAGCAGGATTGCGGGGGGCCGAGCGGGCCCTGGTGACGCAGCTCGGCTCATCCCACGACGTCCACCGGGTGGTGGCCGACGGGGGCTCGGTGGTGGTCAAGAGTCCCAGCGCCCGGGCCGTGAGCCAAGGACGCACGTTGGCCCCGGAGGCCTATGCGTACCGGCTCGCGTCCTGGCGACCCGGCCTGGCTGAGGTCATGCCCCGGGCCCACCTGGTGGACGAGCGTCGCCAGGTGATCGTGCTCGAGTGCGCGCCGCAGTCGGACACCGGCGGTCATCGGCTGGCTGCGGGTCAGGTGCCCGACCCCGCGTCGGCGGCGGCGCTGGGTCGATGCCTGGCGGCGGTGCACCGCGCGACCCTGGGTGTGCCGGTTCCCTTCGCCACCTCCTCGGGGGTGCTGGACCTGGCCCGATCGCAGGAGGGCGACATCCAGCTGGAGGCGGCGCTCGACCTGGCCGTGCGGGTGGCCCGGCATCCGGTCATGGGCCCGCGGTTGAGTCGCGCGCGCGACCTGTGGCAGTCGACCTGCCTGGTCCACGGCGACGTCAAGTGGGACAACACCCTGATCGGCACCGACAGTGCCGGCGACCCCGTCGTGCGCCTGATCGACTGGGAGCTGTCCGGCCACGGGGACCCCGCGTGGGACGTCGCCACAGCCTTGGCCGGGAGCAGCGCCCTGGAGCTCGAGTCGGGACGGGCCGGGGAGGACGACCGTTCGGCGCTGGTCGGGGCGTACCTCGCGGCAGGTGGTACCGGCGACCCGTCGGGGATCGCCCGCCACTGGCCCGCGCGCGTGGTGCACCTGGCGTTGGAGTGCGCGGAGGCGGGGAGCAGGGACCAGGCCGAATCGCTGCTGGACCTCGCGGAGTCCATGTTCGCTGATCCCGGCCCCCTGGAGGGCATGATTCGGCAATGGGCAGCACCATGCCTCCCGGCACTCTCCAGGAGCTGAGGCGGCTGGCGGGCATGCTGGTCGGCCCGTTGGGCGACCTGGTCCGTGGGGCAACCGGTTCACCGGATCAGGTGCGGGCCGCGGTCGCGGCCGATCTCTACCGGGACTGGTACCTCGGCCCGGCGCCCGGGCAGGGTGCGCCCACGCCTGCTGACGTGGCGCACCGGGCCGACCTCAGCCGGGTGCTCCGCGCAGCCCACGCCGGTTCCCTGCACTTCGAACGGGGATGGGTCGTCCTCGCGTCGTTGGCACACGGCGGACTGGTCGTGGCCCGGGATGACCAGCAGCGGGTCGTCGAGTCGGGGGACTACGTCTGCGTGGTCAGACCCGGGGTCCCTCCCGCGCCGGGCGAGGAGGTGGCCGTGGCGCGGCGGGTCATGGCCGAGGAGTCCGGCTGGTGGGCCACCAGCTCGGAGCATGGGGATCCCCAGGCGCCGCTGGGCCGGCACTACCTGCACCCCACGGCTCAGGGGGTCGCCGCCGTGGTCAACCGGCTCACGGCCGAACTCGTGGACGCACCCTACGCGTGGTCCCTGAAGTGTCCGATCGCGGCCGAGGGATTCCGGCGTCCCGACTCCCTCGTGGTCTACGCGTCCCGGCAGCACACGCAGGAGCTGCGCACCCGACTGCTCGAGGTCGCCCCGCAGATCGACCCGCTGCTGCTCGGGCATCTGCCGCCGCTGACGTACCGGGTCTCGCCCCTGGTGGCCTATGCCGACGACCCGGGGCCGCAGCAGAGCTACGGGTCGATGATCTGCAGCGCGCTGGCCCCGGGCGCCCTGGCCCTGACGGGTGGGGCGGGATCCGTGCCTGATCCGGTCGCCGTCCTCGTCGAGGCGCTCGCGGCCGCCGGCATCGATCCGCAGCGGCCGTGGCAGGACTCGGTCCCGGCGTGACCGAGTCAGGGGCGGGCAGGGCGCGCGGCGTCGCGCTGCGCATGGCCGAGGAGATCGCGTCGGAGGCGACCGTCGACCCCGGGACGGATGCCCCCGGGTGGACCGGGCCCGAGGTCGTGGGCGATGAGGCGTACTGGAGCGTTGCCGTGGCGCCCGTCGGACCGGGAATGTATGCGGGTGTCGCGGGGATCAGCCTGGCCCTGGCCACCGCCTCCCGGCTCGGTGCAGGATCCGATGTGGCCGGCGTCGCTGTGGCCGGCGCCCGCGCGTCCCTGGCCCAGGGCCATGAGCGACTCGCCGCAGGCGAACTGGACCTGGCCTCGGGAGCATCGGGGATCGCCTACGCCGGCGCCTGGGTGGGCCGCCTGCTCGACGACGCGGACCTCCTGCGCTCTGCACAGGCGTTGGCCCGTGCTGCCAGTGAGCAGCTCCTCGTGGTCGCGCCCCTGCCGGACCTGCTGACCGGGGCCTCGGGCGCGATCGTGGCGTTGCTGGCCACGTGTCCGCAGGACCCCGACGTGGCTGCTCGCGTGGCACAGGTGGCGGCACGGGTCGCGGCCGGGGCGCAGGTCGAGCCCTTCGGGGTGTCGTGGCCCACGGATCCGGTCGGCGGCCCCGGGCTGCTCGGGATGGCCCACGGTGCCTCGGGGATGGCGTGGGCCCTGCTGGGGGCCGCGCGCGCCGGCGGAGGAGCTCCTCTGGACCGGGTCGCCCGTGCGGCGTGGGACTACGAGCGGTCCTGGTTCGATCCGAAGGCCCCCGGGTGGCCGGACCTGCGGGCGGGGTCGGACCCGATGATCGCCTGGTGCCACGGGGCCCTGGGCATCGGCATCATGCGGCTGGCCTGGGTGCAGGCCCTGGGCACCGATGACGCGGATCCGCAGCTGCGGCTCGCGCTCCTCGCGGAGGTGGGTGCCGCGGTTGAGGCTGCCCGGGGGCAGGTCATGACCGCTCGCGCAGCCCTGCGTCAGGGACAGGGCACCGACTGCAGCCTGTGCCACGGGCTGACCGGCGTGGTCGAGCTCCTGGTGGCGGCGTCACGGCTCCCGGGGGGTGCGGATCATCTGCGTGCGGCATCCAGGGTGGTCGACCTGATGCTCGCCGAGCGCGAACTGATCGGTGCATGGCCGTGCGGCCTGCCCGTTCCCAGCGGTGCGGGGACCGACACCGCGGTACCGCTCGAGCCCCCGGGCCTCTTCCTCGGCCGATCCGGCATCCTGCTCGGTCTGCTCCGGGTCACGACGGCCGACGCCCAGCCCGGGATGATGTCGCTGCCGGGGATCGCCCTCCCCACCCCGGTGCCCGGCTGAGGGCGGAGCCCGACCGTCACTCGAAAGCCTGATAGAGGGTCTCGCGCTCCGCGTACTCGACACCGTCGATTGCGGCGATCCTGGTCAGGAGCTCGTCGGCGGCCCGATCGGCGGTGACGGTCGCCACCAGCACACCGGGCAGGAGTGGGGTCGGTCCCTTCACGTCGAGCACGCCGCAGTCGCGCAGGCCCTTCCGGATGTCCACCGGGTCGGCGGACTCGGCCACCCCGATGACGACACGACTGGTCACGTCCCCCAGCATGGCCTGTCGGCGGCCGATGCGGAAGGAGCAGCGAGCGGCGGCGTCCGGCCGGGGGACAGACCCCTTGACCTCGGCGACGCCTGCGCCTACCTTGGGCAGCGCCGTGAGGTGCCAACCCCTGGGGGGTCTCAATGGCCGCGACTGCTGCTGACGCCGCCGACAATCCCGCCCCCGACGGCGTGCTGTGCCTGCTGGATGGATTCCGTCTGCACCACTCGGGCCAGCAGGTCGATGTGCCCGTCGGAGGGCAGAGGCTGCTCGCACTCCTCGCCCTCGCGGGGCCCCGGTCGCGTCCGGTGGCGGCCGGGATCCTGTGGCCGGACGTCGCAGACCTGCGGGCCGCCGGGAACCTGCGCTCTGCGGTCTGGAGGCTCAACCGGATCTGGCCGGGGCTGGTCGCCTGCCATCGCCATGAGCTCTCCCTGAACCCGGTGGTGGACGTCGATACCGTCGGGTTCGTGACCCGGCTGCGCCGGATAGGGCATGAGGAGGGTCCTGTTGACGTCGTCGAGCTCGGGCTGCTGCTGGATCGGATCCACGAGTTGCTGCCGGGCTGGTCCGACGAGTGGGTGGCGATGGAGCGGGAGCGCCTGCGCCTGCTGAACCTGCATGCTCTGGAGCTGCTCAGTGCTCGGCTCCTGCGCCAGGGGAGCTACAGCCCCGCGATGGAGTCCGCGATGATGGTGGTGTCGGCCGAGCCCCTTCGGGAGTCGGCCCATCGGGCGGTGATCGCCGTTCTCATGGCCGAGGGCAACCTCGGCGACGCCCGGCGGCACTACTCCCAGTTGCAGGGGATCCTGTCCCGCGAGCTCGGTGTGGGGCCATCGCCCGAGACGAGGCGGCTCCTCGTCGACCCCCGCTGGTCGACCATGTGACACGACCCCGTGACCCTACTGGCCGTGGGGAGGTCAGGTTCCTGCGGAACCGCCGGCGCTGACCTCGGCTGGTGGCCGTGCTGCGGACCTGCGACGTGGTCGGGGGACCGGTGCCCGGCCAGCAGCGGACGGGGTCGTCGAACTCGCGGGTGGATCGACCCGCAGGCAGTCCAGGGCGTCGAGGGCCAGGGGCTGTGCCTCGTCGGCGAGACGGCTGAGCAGGGCCTCGCCGGCGGCGCCGACGCCCGGGACCGGAGTGTGCACGGCGTGGCGGATGCGGCCGCTTCCCTCCGCGATGATCGTCGTCCCGCCGAGCAGGGGCACACCCCGCAGACGCTTGGGCATTCCCGTCGTGCCCGGGTCTGCGCGCTGGACGAACCGCGCGCTGACCACCGCGGTGGGGAAGCCGTCCTGGTTGACCCGGAAGCTGGCATTGCCGCCATCGACCGCGAGGGTTGAGGCCTCGAGTCCCAGGAGTGAGGCGTTCCTCCGCCCCCAGGTCAGCAGGGCGCTCGCCCATTCGCGGTCCAGCTTCCCTGCGCCGCGAACCGGGGGAGCCGGCCGGCGGCTGGCGCTGGCGAGGTCGTGGGTGGCCATCACGAGCGCCTGCTTGGTCGGAAGGGGCTCCCAGCCGTCGAGGTCGGGAACTGGCCTGTCCAACGACCCCGGCAGAGCCGAGGGGTAGATGCCGCGGCGCCGGCAGGACTCCACCAGCGACCTGCGGAACCCGTTGCGGTCCTCGGGGAACAGGTCGCTGTCCGCGGCGATCATGGCGTCGAGGAAGGCAGTGAAGGTGATGTCGATCGCCGGCAGGTAGTCGATGGCCCGCACGGCCATGGCCAGCACCATCTGCGCCGCGATGCGGGCCTCGCGGCAGAGCAGGGTGACCAACTCCATCGGCAGCGAGCGGGCTTGCGCTGCGCCCTGCAGTCCCGCCACGCGCAGCACTGGTTGGATCCGCTGGCTGTACGCGGCGAAGAAGGCCTCGAACAGGGCTGCGACCAGCACCGCCCCGCGCTCGTGGGGCTCCGTGAGCGTGGTCAGGGCCGATCCCTGGGCGGGGTCGGACAGGGCCGTGCGCACCGCGCGCCCCTTGCCGGATCCGTGCCCGAACTCGACAGCGAGGTCGACGAACGGTCCCGGCTCCCAGAGAGGTGCCCCACCCTGCGCGATCTGGGCCTCGAGGAGCCCAGGAAGGGTGAAGTGCTGCAGGATCGCCAGGATGTCGGCGAAGCCCTCATGGAAGGCCAGCGCATCGGGCCCGGTGGGAGTCAGCGACAGGGGTCGAAGCTCATGCAGGAACGCGTGCCCCGCCTCGTGGTTGACGATGTCGTGGGACAGGCAGCCATGCACCCATTGGCCGGGGAACAGCACCTCCGGGTCGTCGGTGGCGACGAAGGACCCGAACGACAGGCCCTCGCCAGGCGCGTAGAACGCGTTGGCCGCCGTGCTGCGGTGCGGGAACACGGGCAGGGGCCGCACCGCGGGTCCCTCGGGCGAGGAGCGCCACACGTTGCGCCAGACCAGGCGCCGGCCCCGCGCGTTGTCCAGCGTCTCGAGCAGGCTGGCCAGCACGGCGTAGACCATCTGTTGGTGGAACTGCGGGTCGGACTCGTCGGGGTCCAGCCCGTCCGTGGCCAGCAGGTAGGGGTGGTCGAGGTCAACCCCGGCGATCCGCGTGCCGTCCGCGGTGAAGTCCAGCACCTCGATCCTCGAGCCGACCGGTCCCGGCGTGAGCGGCTCCCACGGCATGGACAGCACAGCCGTGGCCCCGGTGCGTCGTGACAGTGTCGGGTCGAGGCTGAACACGCGCAGGCGCCTGCGGGCCGGTGGCGCGCGCGTCGGCTCCTGCCGTCGTCCGGGGCTCCGGGTGGGTGCCATGTCGACTCAGATCGAGAACGGGCGCTCGCGGTTGAACGCGCGCTTCGGGTCGTTGAGCCGCATGTAGTTGGGGCTCTGCCAGGGGGGCATGGCTGCCTTGATCTCCGTGAGGAACTTCCGGTACCCACCCGTGAACGCGCCATCGCCCCAGACCTGGCGCAGCGTGCCCGTGAAGAGGCCGTTGCGATCCCCGTCCGCAGAAGTCTGGTTGTCCTGGCAGCCCGACATGAGCAGCACGCGCGCCCTGAGGGCCTGCTCACCCTCCTTCGGGGTCCCGGCCAGGACCGTGGAGTACAGGTCCTTGCGAGCGGCGTTGTCGCGCAGGTTGACGTCCTCGGGCATGAACCGCCCGCCGGTGAACACGTCGGTGACCACCGACGGGGCGCCGGCGTCGAGCTGGGCCTTGAGGACGGAGCCGGAGTGGCACGAGTCGGAGAGCACGACGATGCGCACACCGTCGGCGAACGAGGCCCACCGCTGGTACAGCTCGTCGTCGATCACCTGACGGTCGTAGAGGACCCAGGTCTCGTCGAGACCGTCGGCCTCATCACCGTTCTCGTCCTCGAACTGCCCGCCGTGCCCCGAGTAGGACACCAGGAAGAGGTCGCCGCTGACCAAGGTCGACGCCGCGTCGTCGATGGCGGCGAGGACCGCGTCGGCGGTTGCCTCGGGAGTCAGCAGCGTCGTGGTGGTCATGCCCGCCGCCTCGCAGATCGCCTTCATGTCGTGGGCATCGAACTCGCAGGCGGTCAGATCCCCGGACCACCCGTCGTAGGCGGCGGGATCCACGCTGTTCAAGCCGATGTGCAGTGCCCGTGCTACAGCCATCCGGACCTCCTGGTCCCCGGCGGACCAGTTCCGAGCCCGCCGGCCGGATGCGGCGCAAATGCGACGCAGGTGTCACGGTACCGGCGCTTGGCGGGGCTGTCGATAGCCCGATCGAGGCCTCGGATCCCGATCTCGACGATCCCGGGTCGTATGTCGCACGGCCGTCGCGTGGGCGTCCCAGTGTCGTCGCGGGGCGTTGACGCGGGGGCCGGTCATCGATAGCGTCGGGGCCCCGGCGAGTGCACGGGAGGTGGACATGACCCCGACCCGAGACCCCCGGCCCAGGGTGAAGCCCGACCTGGCCCAGGCCGAGCCGCAGCCGGCCACCCGCGACCGGGGTCGCCCGGTTGATCTCGTCCTGGACTCCGTGGTGTCCGAGCCGCTGCGCGCGGTGATCCGGGCCCAGCCGACGGGCCCGATCGGGGTCATCGTCGAGCTACGCACCCCGGGTGGACCGGCCAGGGCGCGCCGTGGCCTGGCCGCCCTGGTGGCCGAGGTCACGGACGGTCGCGAGAAGGTCTCCACGCGTGGGGACTCCCCGTATGTGACTCTGGCGCTGACGGCCGCCGAGATCGCTGAGCTGGCGCGCCGCGACGGCCAGTCGGACTCACCACGCTCCCGCGCGGTGGCGGTGGCGGCCAACCCGGCCCCCCGCCGGCACATCCACCGGATCTGGCCCAACTTCGAGATCACGGGTCTCACCCTGCGCTCTGTGGTGGCCACGAAGTGCCGCGCTGCGCAGCGCACCTTCGATGCGACCGGGGAGGGGATCGTCTGGGCGGTCCTGGACTCGGGCATCGACGCACGGCACCGGCATTTCGCGGCGCATGCGAACCTGGACCTGCCCGACGGGCTGGAGCCCCGCTCGTTCGTCCCCGAGGTGACCGATCCGCTGGTGGACCTCAACGGCCACGGCACCCACGTCGCCGGGATCATCGCCGGTGGCCTGGCCGAGGGGGACGAGGCCACGGCCGTCGGGTGGTACCTCGATGCGCAAGGGGGGGAGCAGCGCCAGGCATTGCCGGTCCCGGGCATCAGCGGAATGGCCCCGGCCGCCAAGCTCCTGTCGTGCACGGTTCTGCGCCCCGACCGCACCGGCGACCTGACCGCATTGCTCGACGCGCTGCTCTACATCCAGCAGGTCAACGACGGCGGTCGGCACCTGCGCGTGCACGGGGTCAACATCTCGGTGGGGCACATGTTCGACCCGCGGTGGTATGCGGCTGGGCTGACTCCGGTGTGCCGGGAGGTCGACCGGCTGGTCGCATCGGGGGTGGTGGTCGTGGTCGCGGCGGGCAACACCGGCTATGGCTATGCCAAGGACCCGGAGGGTCGGACGATGCGCCTCGGGTTCGGCATGACGATCAACGACCCGGGCAACGCCCAGCGCGCGATCACCGTCGGGGCCACCTCCTCGTCCCCGCACAGCACGGGCGTGTCGTTCTTCTCCTCGAAGGGCCCGACCGGGGACGGCCGGATGAAGCCGGACATCGTGGCCCCGGGGGAGCGGATCATCTCGGCGGCGGCAGGGGAGCTCCTGCGCCAGGCGCAGCAGGCTGCCCCCGACGCCGAGTACATCGAGAGCACGGGGACGTCGATGTCCGCCCCACATGTGTCCGGTGCCGCGGCCGGCCTGCTGTCGGTGTACCGGGAGTGCATCGGCGATCCCGACCGGGTCAAGACGGTGCTGACCTCCTCGGCCACTGACCTCGGCCGGGCGCCCTCCTTCCAGGGCGCGGGAATGCTCGATGCCATGCGCGCCCTGCAGTCGCTGTAGAGAGGAAGTCACCGGAGATGAAGCTGCCCTATGCCGCCGTGGAGTTCACCAAGGACGGCCACGTCGCGGATCCCAGCCAGGTCGCCGCTGCTCTGGCGATGCTCGACCGCGAGCACGCGACTGACGTCCTGGTCCTGGCCCACGGATGGAACAACGACATCGGTGCGGCCGAGCGGCTCTACACGCACCTGACCGACAACCTGGCCGACCTGATCCCGGCGGGCTCGGCGGCGCGCCCGGCCGTCATCGGGATCCTGTGGCCGTCGGTGCGCTGGGCCGACGAGGACCAGCTCGCCGGTGGTGGGGTGTCGGTGGGCGACGACCTGACCGCCTTGACCTCGGCGATCGCCGCGTCCGTGGACGACCCGGCCCTGGCCGCTCGCCTCATGGAGCTGGCGGGACGACTGGACACCCCCGATGGCCGCGCGGAGTTCCTTGCCGCGACGCGGGATCTCCTGCCGGACCCAGCGCCGCCCGGCGCGGCCGACGAGGATCCCGCGCCCGCCGCACTGCGGACCGGGGAGGCCGAGGAGGTGTTCGACTCGGTCCGGGTCGCGGTCTCCGGCGTCGATGACGACCTCTCGGCGGCGGACCCGGGCGTCGGGGCACCCGGTGTCGCCCCCGACCTCCTCAACGAGGGGACCGCCGGTGCTGGGCTGTTCGGCCAGTCCTGGCTCTCCCTGGGCCGCCAGGTGCTCAACACCGTGACCTACTACACGATGAAGGCCCGCGCCGGGGACGTCGGGGCCAATGGGGTGGCGCCGCTGGTCGACCAGATCAACGCGGCCGCGCCCGATCGGCGCATCCACCTGGCCGGCCACTCGTTCGGCGCCCGTGTCGTGTCGGCGGCAGCCACGAACGTCACCACGCCGATCGAGTCGCTGACGCTGCTGCAGGGGGCGTTCAGCCATTACGGCTTCACGGCCGACTTCGCGCACAGCGGCAAGGACGGCGCCTTCCGGGGGGCCCTGACCAACGGGCGCATCCACGGACCCGTGGTGATCACCCACACGCACAACGACAAGGCGGTGCGCCTTGCCTACGCGGTGGCCTCGAGGCTGGCCGGGCAGGCCGGTGCCGCCGTCGGGGACAAGAACGACCTCTACGGCGGGATCGGGGCCAACGGCTCCCAGGGCACGAATGCCGTCGAGCTGGTGCTCGGCGACGCCGCTGCCGACTACCAGTTCCAGTCAGGCGCCGTTCACAACCTGAACGCCGACCGGCTGATCGCCGGGCACAGCGACGTCACCAATCCGGCCGTCGCCAACGCCCTGGGCCATGCCATGGGCCTGCTGTGAGCCACCTGAGCTGTCCGGGATATGCCGACGAGCCGTTCGCCACGCTGGTGGCCGAGTACCCGGGTGAGGAGGTGTACCCGAGCGCGGACTTCCGGGTCGAGTGGGGGCCGGTCTTCCACCGTGGCCGGCTCGACGGCTCCGCGCGGGTGCTGGTCCTGGGCCAGGACCCGGCCACGCATGAGGCCATCAGCCGCCGGATCCTCGTGGGCGAGGCGGGGCAGCGCGTCCAGGGCCTGCTGGCCAAGGTGGGGATCACCGACAGCTACGCGATGGTCAACGCCTTCCTGTACAGCGTCTTCGGGCAGCAGGGAGGTGAGGAGCACGAGCGCGATCCGGCCATCGCCGCCTACCGGAACCGGTGGCTGGACGCGCTGCTGGTCGACACGGAGGTGACGGCAGTCCTGGCCCTGGGACGCCTGGCCCGCACCGCGTACCGGCAGTGGGCCGACACGCAGCCTGCATCCGCCGAGCGGCTGCACCTTGCGGCCGTCCGCCACCCGACCTACCCGGAGAGTGCGGCTCGGGCCACGGGCAGGCCGCTGGCGGAGACGACGGCGAGCCTGCTGGCCGACTGGAACGAACGGGTGCCCGGACTGGCCGGACACGTGACGCCGGAGGCAGCGCTCGACCTGACCCCCTATGCCGACGCGTGGGGTGCGGGCGACCTCGTCGCGATCCCCGAGCGGGACCTCCCACCGGGCTGCCCGCCGTGGTGGCGCGACCTGCTCTCGTGGGCCGACCGGGAGGGCGGATCGCGTCAGGAGAAGCGCGCGACGATCAGGGTCGCTGTGCCCCGCAGGTGGCAGACGTGGCCGCGGCTGTGAGCCTCACGCCCTGATCGCGTGGCGCTGGACCGTCCAGAGGTCGCCGTCGAAGCCGATCCGGACATCGCCGACGAGGTGCGGCTCACCGACCACGGGGTGGATCGCCTCCCGGAAGCTGCGCACCTTCCCCGCTGAGGGCTTGCTGGTGAACACGACCCGGGGCTCGGCCCCATCGGCGGCGAGGACCCGTTCGAGGAAGGCGGCGAACTCCCTCGACGGGCGGTGCTTGTCCCGGGTGGCGTGCGAGACGAGCAGCAGCGACCCCGCCTCCTGGTCGCCGTAGCCCGCCTCGAGCACTGCGCGGTAGAAGTGCCCGTTGTTGCCCGCATGATGGGCCACCTGGACCACGTGCAGGGGCAGGAGGGCGTCGAGGAGCGCGGGGTAGTACTCGCCCCGGGGTGGCGCGAAGTCGACGAATCCGGCGTCGCCGCTGACCAGCACCCCCTGGCCGTCGAAGCCGAAGCGCGCGACGTAGCTCAGCTGGTTGCTCGGGGTGATCGACTGGATCGGGATCCTCGCCCGCGCCGAGCGTGCGAGGTAGTCCCCGAGCGGCAGCCGGCTCCAGTGCTTGCGGACCAGGGACTCGGACGGGCCGAGCAGCGTCAGGCTCGGGGTCATCGCCCGTGTGGTCGAGGAGGCGACGAACCGCCGCTCGCCTGCCTTCCAGCCGAACTGTGCGGGTGTGCCGTCGGCGATGATCGGGCATCGGATGGGGATCGACCGCGCGGTCAGTGCCGCCACCACCTCAGCCAGGGCGATGGCGTTGATCGCATCGCGCGCCGCCGCTTCCCGGATCGTCGCCAGGTCGAGGGCATCCGAGGTCGCGCGCGCACGGTCGGCCGCCCAGCGCTTCGGCAGGTCCCGGTCGAGTGGGCCCACTGCGTCCGGCCCCGACCGTGCACCCGGATCGCCGTCTCCGGCGTCGTCCATCTCGAAGAGGGCACCCGCGTGCGTCAGGTCCCCGGCGTGCGGACCTAGGGTGATGGCCGCGTCCTGGGCGTGGGCACGGAATTGCCGTGACCACGCGGCCGCGTCCCGGGCACCCCGCGGAGCAGCGCCGGTACCCAGGTCCGGCCGGATGGCCCGGGGCCGGTCACTGCGGAAGTCGTCCGCCGCCCGCTCCAGGCCCGCCAGCTCCTGGCAGACCGCATTCTTGGCTGTGAGGTAGTCCGCCAGCCGTTGGGCGCCGTCCTCGGAGGCGAGCTGCCGGACCAGCAGGTCCTCCTGGCCGACGGCCCGGTCCGCGGGCGGGGGATCGGTGTCGTTGGCCACGGGAGGCATCCAGGCCTCGCCGATCGCGATCGACTCGTCGGTGATGATCGGCACCAGGCCCACGAGGTGGTCCTCGTCATAGTGCGTGCCGATGATCAGGTCGAGGCGGCGACGCGGATCGCCGAACGCGTCGAAGGCGTCCTGCAGCTTGGTGTGCACGTGATCGACCGGGTAGCCGCTGGCCTTCACCCCGGCGTCGGCCAGCACCCGGACCGGCCCGCCCCGGGTTCCGAACTGCAGCAGCAGCGCGGCACCGAGCTGGACCTCGAACATGTCCACCTGGATGCGTCCCATGGTCGGTCCCATCGCGCGGTCGGGCGTCGTGCGGCTGGGCATGACCATACGCGCTGACCGGGCGGCAACGCACTGGTCCCGCGTGGCACCATCGACGCAGCACACCTTCAGGAGGTGGCACCATGGCGACCGACAGCGACGCCACTGACCTCTTCGAGACCCAGTACGCCCAGGGCGTGATGGAGCAAGTGGGTCCGCCGCAGAGCCGATCGCGCGCCAAGCCACCGGACCCCTTCGCCCTGCACGGGGCGGTGATCACGCCCGACGCCGCGTGGTCCAGCGGCTACGTGACGGTCGCCAATGGGGTGATCGATGCGGTCACCCGGAAGAAGCCCTCGTCTGTCGCGGTCCACGAGACCGACGGCGTGATCATGCCCGGGATGCTCGACCTGCACGGCCATCCCGAGTTCAACGTGTTCGCCGCCTGGGAGCCGCCCACGCTCTACGCCAACAGGTACCGCTGGCGGGGCTCGGACGTGTACCGGGCCCTTGTGCGCGACCCGCAGAACTCGCTCATCGAGAAGGTGCCGCCCGGGACGCAGACCCGCTACGCCGAGGTCCGGGCCCTCGTCGGCGGCGTGACCGGGATCCAGGGAGCGTCGCGGGCGAGCACGGCGGCGGCCGAGCCGCTCGTGCGCAACGTCGACCTGTGGGCGTTCGGCGCCCACCGCGCGCGCTCGATGATCGACCTGCCCTCCGAGACCTCGCGCGACATGGAACGGCTGCGCACGATCCTCGGCCAGATCGAGTCCGGGGAGGTCATGGCCTTCTACCTGCACCTGTCCGAGGGCGTCCGCGGCGACCAGCGCAGCACAGGCGAGTTCCAGCGCTTCCTCGACCTCGGTGTGGCCACAGCGGCGACCAACATCATCCACGGCACCGCGCTGGGAGCCGACGACTGGCGCACAGTCGCCGACGCAGGGTGCCGGCTCGTGTGGTCCCCGCAGTCCAACCTGCGGCTGTACGCGCAGACGACCCTGGCGGGGGAGGCCCTGGCTGCGGGGGTCCAGGTCGCGCTGGGCGCCGACTGGCTGCCCTCGGGATCGACGAGCCTGCTGGCGGAGATGAAGGTCGCGCGCAGGGAGCTGATCCGTCAGGGGCATCCGGTCGGTGCCGATGAGCTGGTGGCGATGGTGACGTCCGTGGCAGCGCGGGTGGCCGGGCTCGACGAGTACCTGGGCGCACTCGCGGATGGGCGGGTCGCCGACCTCGTGGTCCTCGAGCGCCACCATGAGGACCCGTACGAGAGCGTGTGCCTGGCGGACCCCTCATGGGTGGAGATGGTGTGCATCGGCGGGGACATCACCTACGCCCGGACCGACTGGTTCGAGGCGCTGTCCGGCGCTGCGACCGGTCCCACGATCGAGGACGTGACCGCCTGGGGGAAGCCGATGCGCCTTGACACTGCCTACCAGTCCCCGGCATCGAACCCCACGCCGCCGCTGTCGGAGATCCGCGGCCTGCTGACCGCCGCCTACCCACCGGTCGGACCAGTCTTCGCCTGACTGCCGACCTCGTCCCCCGCAACCGCGCCATGGAATGGAGACTCACGATGAACAAGGCCGAGTTGATCGATCTCATCGCCAAGAAGACCGGAGGCACGCGATCCGCCGCCCAGGCCAGCCTGGATGCGACCCTCGAGGTGATCACCGAGTCGCTGGCGGCCGGCGACCCAGTGACCCTCACGGGATTCGGCACCTTCGACGTGACGGATCGCCCTGAGCGGATGGGGCGCAATCCGCAGACGGGCGAAGCCCTGCGGATCAGGGCAAGCCGGGCCCCGAGGTTCAAGCCCGGCAAGGCGTTGAAGGATGCCATCCAGTGACGGGGCGCCGGTGAACGATCGGAGGGGGGAGCGCCGAGCCCGCTGAGCCGGGCGCTACAGCACCTTGGACAGGAACGCCTTCGTCCGCTCGTGCTGCGGGTTGGCCAGCACCTCGCGGGGGCTGCCCGACTCGACCACCACACCGTCGTCCATGAACACCAGGCTGTCTCCGACCTCGCGGGCGAAGCCCATCTCGTGGGTCACCACGATCATGGTCATACCCTCCTCGGCCAGTTGTCGCATGACGTCGAGCACCTCGCCCACCAGCTCCGGGTCGAGCGCGGACGTCGGCTCGTCGAAGAGCATCAGCTTGGGCTGCATGCACAGCGCCCGGGCGATGGCCACGCGCTGCTGCTGGCCCCCGGACAGCTGGCTCGGATAGGAGGCGCCGCGGTCGCCCAGGCCGACTCGGTCCAGCAGGGCCTGGGCCCGATCCCGCACGACGTCCTTGGCCTCGCCCTTGGCATGGATCGGCGCCTCCATGATGTTCTGCAGCGCGGTCATGTGGGGGAAGAGGTTGAACCGCTGGAACACCATCCCGATGCCCAGGCGCTGGCTCGCCACCTCCTTGTCGTGCATCTCGTAGAGCTTGCCGCCCTTCTCGCGGTAGCCGACAAGCGCACCGTCCACGGCGAGGCGTCCCGAGTGGATCCGCTCCAGATGGTTGATGCAGCGCAAGAAGGTCGACTTGCCCGAGCCCGAGGGGCCGACGATGCACATCACCTCGCGGGGCGCGACCTCGAGGTCGACGCCCTTGAGCACCTCGAAGCGCCCGTACCACTTGTGGACCTGCTCGGCCAGGACCATCGGGGTGGCCGTCGTCGGCGTGCTCATCGCAGCTCATATCGGGTGAGGCGCATGCGCAGCTTCTGGATCGGTGTGGGTGGCAGCGTGCGCACCGAGCCGCGTGAGTAGTACCGCTCGATGTAGTACTGGCCGATCATCAGCACCGAGGTCATCGCCAGGTACCAGAGGCTGGCGGTGATGAGCATCGGGAACGGCTGGAACGTCCGGCTTCCGATCGCGCTGGTCTGGAAGAAGAGCTCGACATAGGGCACGTAGGCCACCAGCGAGGTCGTCTTCAACATCGAGATGGTCTCGTTGCCGGTCGGGGGCACGACGACGCGCATCGCCTGCGGCAGGACGATCCGGCGCAGGGTCTTCAGCCGCGACAGGCCCAGTGCCGAGGCGGCCTCGGACTGCCCCTCATCGACGGACAGGATGCCGGCGCGGATGATCTCCGACATGTACGCGGCCTCGTTGAGCCCGAGGCCGAGCAGCGCCGCAGCGATCGGAGGGATCAGGTCGCGGGTCTCGAAGGTGAACCACTCGGGACCGAACGGCACACCGAGGGAGATCTCCCGGTACAGGGAGTTGAGGTTGCCCCAGATCACCAGTTGGACGAGCACCGGGGTGCCGCGGAACACCCAGACGTAGAACCATGCGGCCCCGGAGAGCACGGGGTTCGGCGAGAGCCGCATCACGGCCAGGATGACGCCGAGGACGACACCGATCAGCATCGAGGCGGCCGTCAGCCACAGGGTCGTGACCACCCCGCGCAGCACCGGTGGGGTGAACGCGTTCTGCAGCTGGAAGTCCCACTGCCAGTTGGGGTTGGTCAGGACGCTGTGGGCGAACATGGCCCCCAGCAGCGCGATGACCCCCATCGTGACCCAGCGGCCGGGGTGCCTGACCGGGATCGCCTTGATCGGATCCGGATCCGGACCCGCCACGTCGCTCGGGGCGCTCGGTGCCGATGCGGTCATCTGGGCTCCTGCCTACTGAACGGGGTTCAGCTCGGACTTCGTGATCGCGCCGGCCTCCACGCCCCACGCCTCGAGGACCTGCAGGTAGGTGCCGTCATCCATCAGCTTCTGCAGCGCACCCTGGATGGCCTGGGCGAACTCGCCCTGGCCCTTGGGCACGGCGTAGCCGTACGGGGCGGCGTCGTAGATGTCGCCCACGGGCTGGAGCTTGTCGCCAGTCTGCTGGATGGCGTAGGCGACGACCGGGGAGTCAGCGAGCATCGCGTCGTCCTTGCCGCTGACCACGGCAGCGGTGGCGTCGCTCTGCAGCTGGTACTGCTCGATGGTGATGGCGTCCTTGCCCGCGTCGGTGCAGGCCTGCGAGCGGGCGGTGATGTCGTCGACCTGGACGGTGGCCTTCTGGACCGCGACCTTGCGCCCGCAGGCGTTGTCGGGGGTGATCCCGTCCGGGTTGCCCTTCGGCGCGGCCCACGTGGTTCCGGCGCTGAAGTAGCTGGGCATGTCGACCTGCTCGATGCGCTCCGGGTTGATGGTGAAGGAGGAGACCCCGAGCTCGTACTTGCCGGTCTTCACGCCCTCGACCAGCGAGTCGAAGGGCGCGTTCTGCATCTCGACCTCCAGGCCGAGCACCTGGCCGACGGCGCGTGCCAGGTCGACGTCGAATCCGACGACCGTCTCGCCATCGGTGTCGATGAACTGGTTGGGCGCGTAGGACGCGTCGGTGCCGATGAGCAGCGTGCCGTCCGAGGCGATCTCGGCCGGCACCATGGCAGCGAGGGCGTCGTCCTTCGCTACCGTGGGTTGCGCGGCGTTGCTCGCCTCCGGCGCCTCGGTGTCCGAGGAGCTGCAGCCTGCCATTCCCACTGCCAGGGCCAGCGTTCCTGCGGCCACGGCCATCCTGCTGATGCGCACGCGCATTCCCGGTCTCCCATCACATCGTCGTCGGAGGACTTCCCCCACGCGCGGGAGTCTACGGGCGCTGCCAGGCCGTCCCTGACGCGGTCGCCCGCTGCCTGGGACTGGGCGACAATCGGGACCGTGGTCAACCGCCTGGGCGATGCGCTCTCCCCGTACCTGCGCCAGCACGCCGACAACCCGGTGGACTGGTGGCCGTGGTCCGAGGAGGCGTTCGCCGAGGCCCGTGCGCGCGACGTCCCGGTGCTGCTGTCGGTCGGCTACGCGGCGTGCCACTGGTGCCACGTGATGGCCCACGAGTCCTTCGAGGACCCGCGCACAGCCGCCCTGATGAACGAGCGCTTCGTCAGCATCAAGGTCGACCGTGAGGAGCGGCCCGACATCGATGCGGTCTACATGGAGGCCACCCAGGCGCTGACCGGTCGCGGCGGCTGGCCGATGACGGTGTTCCTCGACCACGACGGGAGGGCGTTCCTGGCCGGCACCTACTTCCCGCCGGTGGCGCACGGTGGGATGCCCTCGTTCACCGACGTGCTGCGCGGGGTTGACCGGACGTGGCGCGAGGACCGCGCGCGCGTCGACGGGGCGGCGCAGCAGATCCACGCGGCGCTCTCGGCCCGCGATGGGGCTCCGGCATCGCGGAGTCGCCCTCCCGGATTGGACGACGTCACGCACGCACTGGATGCCCTGGCCGAGGGCTTCGACCGTGTGCAAGGGGGCTTCGGCGCGGCGCCGAAGTTCCCGCCCTCGATGGTCCTGGAGTTCCTGCTGCGCGCCGACGCCCTGACTCGCTCGGCCGGCCGGTCCGACGAACGCGCCCTGGCGATGGCCACGCAGACGATGCAGGCCATGGCCCGTGGTGGCATGTACGACCAGCTCGCCGGTGGGTTCGCGCGCTACAGCGTCGACGCCGACTGGGTAGTGCCGCACTTCGAGAAGATGCTCTACGACAACGCCCTGCTCCTGCGGGTGTACCTGCACTGGTGGCGGGCGACCGGCGATGCCCTCGCTCGGCGGATCGTCGTGGAGACCGCGCAGTTCCTGCTGGACGACCTGCGCACGCCTGGGGGAGGTTTCGCCTCGGCGCTGGACGCGGACAGTGAGGGGCGGGAGGGCGCCTGCTATGTCTGGACGCGCCGCCAGCTGGTGGAGGTGCTCGGCCCCGAGGACGGGTCCTGGGTTGCCGACCTGTGCGGGGTCACCCCGGGCGGGACGTTCGAGCGGGGGGCATCGGTGCTGCAGCTGCGGACCGACCCCGACGATCCGGACCGCTGGGCGACGGCGCGCGCCACCCTGCTGGAGTCCCGGCGCCTGCGGGAGCAGCCGGCCCGGGACGACAAGGTCGTGGCGGCGTGGAACGGACTGGCCATGGCGGCGCTGGCCGAGGCCGGCGCCCTCCTCGACGAACCTGCGTGGATCGCGGCGGCGGTGCAGTGTGCCGAGCTGCTCGTCGAATCCCACTGGGATCCCTCCTCCGGCCACCTGGCACGGGTCTCGCTGGACGCGAGGGTCAGTGCCGACGCGGCTGGCGTCCTGGAGGACCACGCCGACCTGGCCGAGGGGCTCCTCGCGCTGTTCCAGGTGACCGGGGACGAGCGCTGGTTCGCGACGGCGAGGGCGCTGCTCGACGTCGTCCTCGAGCGGTTCGGTGATGGCGAGGGTGGGTTCTTCGATACGGCCGTGGATGCTCCCCGGCTGGTGCGCAGGCCGCGCGACCCCAGCGACGGGGTCACGCCCTCGGGTGCCTCGGGTGCTGCCCACGCACTGCTGACGCTCGGGGCGCTCACCGGCGACTCGACCTACCTCACCGCGGCCGACTCCGCGATCGGCTCCCTGATGCCGATCGCCACCGCGTCCCCTCGATTCGCGGGCTGGGCCTGGTCGACGATCACTGCCCGCCTCGCGGGCCCGGTCCAGGTGGCCGTCGTGGAGCCCGCGGGGATCGCCGCGTCCGACCTGCACCGGGTGGCGCTGGCCTCCACCTCCCCGGGCCTGGTGGTGGCCGTGGGACAGGAGGGGCTCTCGACCGTGC
The DNA here is from genome assembly GCA_963747335.1 of uncultured Actinomycetes bacterium. GTDB lineage: Bacteria > Actinomycetota > Actinomycetes > S36-B12 > CAIYMF01 > Prado023. The sequence goes on from CAVVEV010000003.1 coordinate 144,809, forward strand.
CGTTGCTCGCGGGCCGCCCCGCCCTCGGGGGACAGCCCACGGCGTACCCCTGCCGCGGCTTCGTCTGCGGCCTGCCTGTCACGGACCCGGCGGCGCTCCGGGTGGCACTGGACGGCTGACGCCGCGGACGGCTGGGGCTGGACGGCCGGCGCCGGGCAGGACGGCTGGGGCCGCGTTCAGCGGGGGTTCAGCAGCATCCCCGCCGCACGCGCGGTCCCGCGCCGACCGTCACCCAGGACCACCACGGCTGTCCCCGAGTGCCGTTCGAGGCGGACCTCGCTGCGTGCCCCGAGCGTCCCGCCGTCGTGCATGAGCACATCGCCGTCGCCGAGGAGGAACCAGCCCAGCCCGACCCCCATCCGTCCACGCTCCGATCGGGGCCGCAACGTCTCGGCGATGGCGTCGGCCAGCGGACCGACGCCGTCACGGATCGTCTCGAGGAAGCGCAGGAGGTCGTTGGCAGGGGCTCGCAGCCCGCCTGCGCCGGCCAGGGCAGCCAGATGCCACGGTGGTACCGGCTTGCCGCGGTGATGGCCCTGGTGCAGGGGGGCGTCGTCGAACGAGGTCGACTCCAGCCCGAGCGGGCCGATCACGCGGGTCATGAGCGTCTGCTCGTAGCCCAGTCCAGTGACCTGTCCCAACAACAGCCCGAGCAGTCCGACCCCGAAGTTGGAGTAGCGCACGGGGGCCTGTCCCGGGGCGCCGCGCACCCGGGTCCGGGCAAGTGCAGCGATGAGCAGGTCCGCATCGATGGCGGCGTACGGATCGGCCATGGCCGAGCGCGACATGCCCTTCGACATCAGGCCGGGTGGCAGCCGGGGCAGCCCGGACCGGTGGCAGGCCAGGTGCTCGAGGGTGATCCTGTCCACGCCCCGTGCCAGCCGGGTCCCATCGGGCAGCAGGTCCGCGACGCGATCCTCGAGGTGGACCTCACCTGCCTGGGCCAGCTCCGCCAGCAGCAGGCAGGTGAACACCTTCGTGATCGAGCCGATCTCGCAGCGCGCATCAGCATCGCCGACCTGGTGGCGCCCGTCAGGGGTCGAGACAGCGACGATCGGGTCGACGTGACCGCGGCTGACCAGGTACTCGTGGGAGGCAGCGACCCGCTCGGGCCATGGCAGGGAGGTCGACACGGGCTTCCTTCTCCGGTGATCCCCCGTGCTGATCACTACGTCGTGCGCCACCGTATCGCCACGGGGAGCTGCCTGTCAGTCGGGGATGGGTCGCCGAAACCCCGGCGCATGACCCAGGACTGTGCTGGACTTGGCTCCGTGGACCGGGGACCACCCACCCACGTGCCGAGCGGCAGGAGGCGTCAACGATGGTCGCAGTCCCAGGAAGTGCCCCGGGCAGGGTCCTCAGCGAGGATCTCGGTGGACCGTTCGACCTGATCAACGGGCTCCCGGTGCATGCCCTGGTCATCCACGCCGCCGTCGTGCTCGTACCGTTGACGGCCCTCGGGCTTGTCGTCATGGCCATCTGGCCGCGGTTCTCCCGCGGGCACGGCTGGCTGGTGGTCGTATCCGGGGTGGTCGCGACGATGTCCAGCTTCGTCGCGAGGCAATCCGGTGAGGCCCTCGAGGAGCGCGTGGGGGAGGCCGGCTTCGACCATGCCGATCTCGGCGAGGTGATGCCGTTCTTCGCCGCGGCGATGCTGGTCGCGGTCATCGTCCTGTGGTTGATCGACCGCAGCGCACCCGACTCCGGGCCAGCGCCGCGACGGGCCCTGCGTGTCGTGGTGGCGGTCATCGGTGTCGTCATCGCCGTGGCCAACCTCGTCTGGGTCTTCAGGGTGGGCGACTCGGGGGCCAAGTCGGTCTGGACCGGCAAGGTGGCGGCCTCGACCTTCGACTCCGGCTCGGACGACGACGAGTAGGCTCCGCGGCCCGCGTCAGCCGCGCAGCTCGGCCAGCGCCTTGTCGATGCGGCGCGCACGCGTGTCGGCCGCCTTGGCGCCCTCGACAGACAGCACGATCCGGCGCTTGCTGCTGTAGGACAGCCGGTCGAACGCTGCCTGCGCGGTCGCCTCGGCCGCGAGCGCAGCCGCCAGGTCCTCGGGTACCTCGACCTCCCGCGGGGCGTCGTCGACCGTGACCTCGACGTCCACCTCCTGCCCCGCCTGCACGGCAGCCGCCTGCCGGTGCTCTGCGGCCAGCGGGAGCATGTAGGCGCCGTTGTAGGCGGCGATCGTGCTGCGGTAGGAATGCCCTCCCAGGGTCACGAGGACCGGCACCCGCTTGCCCCGCCCCAACCCCAGCACGACCTCCTCCGGCACGGGGATCCCCGTCGCGGTCTTGCCGGACTGCTCGATCGTCGCCGTGAACCTCATGGGCGGGAGTATCCCCTGACGTCTGGCCGTGGTGCCCTGCTGACAGTGCGGTGCTCGATCCGGTCGACTCCATGGTCGGGATCGACCACCGCAACCGCGGGCGTGAGGCCCGATCCGGGTGACCTTCGGCCCTGCGCTGGGCACTGATCCACGAGTTGACTGGGGGAATCGCTCGGCCCAGGAGGACCGCCATGGGGCACACGCTCGCCGATCCCGACCTCGCCTACCAGCGCCTGCAGCAACGGCTGGACCGGATGCCGACCGGGGCGCCGGACTCCCCGGTGTTCCAGCAGATCCTGCGCCTGCTGTTCACCGTCGAGGAGGCCGAGATCGCGGCGCGGATGCCGACCCTCTGCTCCATTCCGACGCTGGCCAGCCGGACCGGCCGGACGGAGACCGAGCTGAGCCCGATGGTCGACCTGATGGCTGCCAAGGGCCTGGTGCTGGACCTCGAGCACCACGGGCAGCGCTACGTGGCGCTGGCCCCGGTGGTGATCGGGTTCTTCGAGTTCACGTTCATGCGGGTCCGCGAGGACGCCCCGATGGAGCAGCTCGCGCAGCTGTTCCACGAGTACATGTTCGACGACGTGTCCTTCGCCCACTCGGTGTTCCGCGGCAGCACGCAGATCGGCCGCTCGCTGGTGCGCGAGGAGGCCCTGCCCGAGGACCCGCAGGTCGAGGTCCTCGACTGGGAGCTGGCCACGCACATCGTCTCCGAGGCCTCCTCCGTGGCCGTCTCGCTGTGCCCCTGCCGGACGCACGCGGCCCTCATCGGGCAGGGCTGTGGCAAGCCCACGCGGACGTGCCTGACGTTCGGCGGGGCGGCCGACGCGCTCGTCCGCGCCGGAATCGCCGAGCCCATCAGCAACGAGGAGGGCCTGGAGATCCTGACCACGGCGAAGGCGGCCGGACTGGCGCAGACCGCGGACAACGTCAAGCACGGGATCAGCTACATGTGCAACTGCTGCGGATGCTGCTGCGGGATGATGCAGTCGATCCGCCGGCACGGGATCACCGGCTCGATCGTCTCCTCGAACTGGGTCGCCCACGTGGACCTCGACAAGTGCCGCGGCTGCAAGAAGTGCTTCCACGCCTGCCCCGCGGACGCCATCACGATGGTGGACAACGAGGGCAAGGGGTTGCGCAAGAACTGGGCGATCGTCGATCCGCTGAAGTGCCTGGGCTGCGGGGTCTGCGACGAGCGGTGCAACTGGGGTGCCCACTCGATGGTCCCGCGCGAGGCCCGCGTGTTCACCCCGGAGAACACGTTCGACCGCATGGTCACGATGGCCATCGAGCGCGGAATGCTCGGCGAGCTGCTGGTCGACACCCTCGATGGGGCCGGGCCGCACGCGCTGTCCAGGGCGCTGGGCATCCTGCAGGGCAGCCGCCCGACGACCGCCGCCCGGGCCATCGAGCCCCTGCGCTCGGTGTTCCTCCGCGGCATGCTGGCCGCGGTGCATACGACCTCGCGCGTTGCCGGCCCCGTCACACCGGTGTGACGGCCACGCCGCTCCACTCGACCGGACGGGCCCACATGGGGCAGTCTTCGGACCATGGGCGAGGACGTGGCGGGCCGCACATTCACCCGGGAGGACCGCGCGCGCTACCGCGACAAGGTGCACCGCTGCCTGGACGTCCTTGCCCAGATGCTGGCTGAGGAGCAGTTCGAGTTCGACAGCCCGCTGACCGGCATGGAGGTCGAGCTCAACCTGATCGACGCCGAGGGCAACCCTGCGATGCGCAACACGGAGGTGCTTGCCAGCATCGACAGCCCGGCGTTCGTCCAGGAGCTCGGCCGGTTCAACCTCGAGATCAACATCCCGCCGCAGAGCCTGGTGGGCGACGGTGTGCGCCAGTACGAGGACCAGGTGCGCGAGCAGCTCAACGTCGGCGACGCGAGGGCCCACCAGCAGGGCGCCGGCCTGGTGATGGTCGGCATCCTGCCCACCCTGCGCCCTGAGCACATGACCTCGGAGTCGATCAGCACCAACTCCCGGTACGCGATGCTCGACGAGCAGCTGCTCCTGGCCCGCGGTGAGGACCTGCACATCGACATCCGCGGGCCGAAGGAGTCCCTGGAGACCTACGCCGACTCGATCGCCCCGGAGGCGGCCTGCACGAGCGTGCAGTTCCATCTGCAGGTCAGTCCGGACGAGTTCGCGAGCTCCTGGAACGCTGCCCAGTGCCTGGCCGCCGCACAGGTGGCCCTGGGGGCGAACTCCCCCTACTTCCTCGGCAAAGAGCTGTGGCGGGAGACTCGGATCGCGCTGTTCACCCAGGCCACGGACACCCGCCCGGCTGAGATGAAGGCGCAGGGCGTGCGGCCCCGGGTGTGGTTCGGCGAGCGCTGGATCACCAGCGTGTTCGACCTCTTCGAGGAGAACCTGACATTCTTCCCCGCGCTGCTGCCGGTCCTCGATGATGAGGATCCTGAGGTCGAGCTCGCCGCCGGGCGGACCCCCTCGCTGCGTGAGCTCCGCCTGCACAACGGGACGGTCTGGCGCTGGAACCGCCCGGTCTACGACGTCGTGGCGGGTCGTCCGCACCTGCGCGTCGAGAACCGGGTCCTGCCGGCGGGGCCGACCGTCGTGGACACGCTGGCCAACGGAGCCTTCTACTTCGGGGCGCTGAGACACCTGGCTGAGGAGGAGCGACCCATCTGGTCGCGCATGTCGTTCGGGGCGGCTGAGGAGAACTTCACCCGCTGCGCGATGCGTGGCCTGGACACCACTGTCTACTGGCCGGAGATGGGCGAGGTGCCGATCGGCGAGCTCGTCCTGCGCCGCCTCCTCCCGCACGCCCACGCGGGCCTGCAGGAGTGGGGGGTGGACGACGACATCCGGGAGCGGCTGATGGGGATCATCGAGGGCCGCTGCGCCTCCGGGCGCAACGGTGCCAAGTGGCAGGTCCACGCGGTCGAGACCTTCGAGGCCCATGGAATGGACCGCTGGGAGGCGCTGCGCAGGATGACGCTGGAGTACACCGCCCGGATGCACACGAACACACCCGTGCACACGTGGGACCCGGTCTGAGGGTCGGCGAGCGAGTGCCGTCGAGCAGGTTTCGCTCATACCCCCCGGGGTATATACCCTCCAGTCACCCTGACGACCCGAGTGCGAGGAGTACGCCATGACCGAGACCATCACCGTGCAGGACCTTGCCGCCAGGATCAGCGCCGGTGACGTCGACCTGATCGACGTCCGCGAGGTCCACGAGTACACGGCAGGCCACGTCCCCGGTGCGCGCAACATCCCGATGAGCATCCTGCCCGTGCGGGTCAACGAGATCGACAAGCGCTCCGAGGTGCACGTGATCTGCCAGTCCGGCGCCCGCTCCATGCAGGTCGCGATCTGGCTGGCCAACCAGGGCTACAGCGTCATCAACGTGGCAGGTGGCACCGGCACCTGGGCCATGGCCGGGGGTCCCCTGGAGCAGGGCATGGCCGCCTGAGTCTCGCGGCTCACCTGAGCGACCCGCGCCGCCAGCGCCCTGCGGGGTCCCGTGGTGCGGCAGAATCCGGACCATGCCGACGAGCCCCGAGTCTCCGAGCCCGGGAACGACCGAGGACCGCATCGGGTGCAGCGACTGCGAGCGCATCCGTGACGGATGGCTCGCCCAGCCGGTGAACGCCCTGACCAGCCTGGCGTTCGTCGGCGCGGCCGCCGTGGTTCTGGCGCGCACCTGGCAGCCTGCCCGGGACCGACGCGGGGAGATCCTGGCGTACGGCACGCTGCTGGCACTCGTCGGCGCGGGCAGCGTCGCATTCCACGGGCCTCAGCCCCCGGGCGCCAGGGCCATGCACGACATCCCCATCCCCGTGCTGATCGGGCTGGCCGCAGGCACGCCCGTCACCCGTGGCGCGCGAGGGCGCGCGCCGCTGCCCGGGTGGAGCCGGCGGAGAGGCGTTGCCCTGGCAGCAACCGGTGCGGCGGCGGGGCTGGCCTACGCGGGTGGCCGGACCGGGGCACCGACCTGCGACCCGGACAGCCCCCTGCAGCTGCACGGCGCATGGCATGTCCTGGCCGCCGTAGGGTTCGTGACCATGGCCGACATCCTGTACCGGGGAGGACCCGATGAGTGAGGTCGAGGTCGCGCGAGAACGGGGTGGGGTGCCACGCCGGTTGGCCCGCATGGCCGCGAACCTGGTCTATCGCGACGTCGACGTGCACCTACCCGCCGAGGCCTTCCCGGACGGCCCGGTGCTGGCCGTGTCGAACCACTTCGGCGGCCTGGCCGACGGCGTGCTCCTCGTCGACAGCGCACCTCGGATGCCCCGGGTGGTGGCCCGGGACGTGATCTGGAAGGTCCCGGTCGTCGGCCGCCTGGCAACCGGGATCGGGATGATCCCCGTGCACAAGGCCGCTGATGGAGGGGCCAGGGCGAGCAACGACGAGATGTTCGCCTCTGCCTACCGCGCGCTCGGCGACCGCGACCTGGTCCTGATCTTCCCGGAGGGTGTCACGCAGGACGTGCCCCATATGGCAGAGGTCCGCACAGGCGCTGCCCGCATCGTCCTGGGCGCACGCGAGTCCGGGGTCCAGGGGATCCGCATCCTGCCGATGGGCGTGCACTACGAGAACAAGGCGGGCTTCCGCTCGCGGGCCCTGGTGAACGTCGGGTCGCCGATCGACCTGGACGAGTGGGTGGCTGAGCGCGGCCCGGTGGTGGGTGGGGCTGACGATCGGGAGGCCGTGCGCGACCTCACCGAGCTGGTCAACGGCCGGCTGCGCCACGTCGCCCCGGACTTCCCCGACTGGGAGCAGGCCCATGCCCTGGAGACGGTGGCCGAGCTGCTGCTCACCGACGTCGATCCGGCGCCCTCGCCCCCCATCCAGTACGGCGACCGTGAGCTCCTCGCCGCGCGCCTCAACCGGCTGCCCGAGCCGAGCCGCGGGGAGCTGGTCGACTCGGGTGCCCGCTACCGGGCTGCCCTCAGGGCTGCAGGGACCTCCGACCACGCCGTGGCAACCGCAGACAACCCGCCTCCGCGCTCCTGGGGATGGCTGCGCGACGTCGCCCTCGTGGTCCTGCTCGCGCCCTTTGCCCTGGTCGGTCTGCTGGCTGCGGCCGTTCCACTGCTTCTGGTGGTGCTGGCCAGCAGGCTGCACATCGCGCCTGCTGTCCGCGCGACCGTGGTCCCCGGCCTGGCGCTGCTCCTCTTCCTGGGGGAGTGGCTCCTGTTCGCGATTCCGTCGGACGGCGGCCTGACGATCGAGCTGGCCGCGCTCGTGCTGTTCCCGTTCTTCGTCGCATCGCTGTTCCTCGTGATCGAGCGGGTGGCCCTGCTCTGGCAGCGGTGGCGCCGGCGCAGGCGCCCGGACGCCGCCGAGCTGGCTCGCCTGACGCAGTTGCGCAGTGAGGTCGCCGGGCAGGGATGGTCGTCCCTATGAGCCTCGAGGCCTGGATCTACCTGCTCCTGATCATCATCCCGTTGCTCGCGGTCTGGGTGATCGCCGTTGTCGACGTCGTACGCCAGCCGCGCATGCGGACGCGCGTCAAGTGGATCTGGGTCCTGATGTTCTCGCTGGTCTGGCCGTTGCTGATCGTGTACCTGCTGACCCGTCCGGTCCAGGGCCGGTTCGAGCGAGCCGGAAGCCGGGACTACCCGCACGCGAGGCTGGTGGATGCGGTGCTTGCCCACGAGGAGGGCCGGATCGACGACGACGCCATGGCCGGGGTGGTCCGTCAGCTGCGCACGGGGTAGGCGACGACGCCCGCGACCGATGCATCCGTTCGGGCTGAGGGCTCAACCGGGCCGGCGGGGATCCCGACGACAGGTGCATGGGTGGAACCGCCGTTCCCGACCGGCTCCGCGGGGACTCGCTGCGTGCGGTCGCGGCTGTGGGCCTGGCTGCCGCCGTGGTCGTGTCCGGCATGTCCGGCAGCGCGGCCGAGGTGGTTGCGGTTCCGGCCTCCGCAGCAGGTGACGCCACGGCTCGGTGCGCTGACCCGCTCCTGCCCGCGCCTGCCCGTGGAGAGGTGGCGGTGCGTGCCCTCGCTGCAGACCTGGCGTCGGTCGCCGCGCAGAACGAGACGACGGGCAGCGAGCTCGTCGAGGGGCTTCGCGAGGATCGGACCCTCTGGCTCGACGAGTGCGGCGACCTGTTCTTCCGCGACGAGCTGCCCACAGGCGTGCCGTTGGTGCCGCTGTCCACCGAGCCGGCGACGTGGCCCGACCCGGTGCCGCTCGCAGAGGCCTTCACCCTGCACAGCAGGCCGGGTTCCCCCCGGATGCTCTTCCTGGACTTCGACGGACACCTGATCGTCAACACGGCCTGGAACACCACGTCGAGCTCCTGGTCGGCGCCGCCCTTCTCGACCGATGCCGACCCGCTGACCTTCTCCGACTCGGAGCGCACTGCGGTCATCGACGTGTGGCGACGAGTCGCTCAGGACTTCGCGCCCTTCGGGATCGACGTCACGACCCAGGATCCCGGTCAGGCCGCGATCACTCGCTCGAACGCGGCGGATCTGAGCTTCGGTGCGAGGGTCCTCATCAGTCCCGACGCCGGCCAGTCCGTGTGCGGGTGCGGCGGACAGGCCTACGTGGGCGTCTTCGACTCCGCCTACAACCACGCCTACTACCAGCCGGCATGGGTGTACCCACAGGGCCTGTCGAACAACTCGAAGTACATCGCGGATGCTGCCAGTCACGAGGCCGGCCACACCTTCGGCCTGAGCCACGACGGGACCCAGTCCGAGTCGTACTTCCGGGGCGCGGGCGGGTGGGGCCCGATCATGGGAGCTCCCTACGGCCAGCCCATCACGCAGTGGAGCGACGGCAGCTACGCCGGTGCCAACAACACCGAGGACGACCTGGCCGTCATCGCGGACAACGGAGCCCCGCGGGTTGCCGATGACATCACGGCAGCAACTGCCCTGCCGGTTCCGGGCTCGGCGACGGGTCTGGTCAACGGGGCCTCCGATGCCGACGAGTTCATCGTCTCCGCCCCGATCGGGACGCTCGCTGTGTCGGTCGCCCCGCACTGGCCGGGCCCGAACCTGGACGCCGCACTGACGATCCTGGACCAGTCAGGCGGCATCGTCGCCATGTCGGTACCGGGATACGACTCGGCCAACGTCCCGGCGTCCATCGGCGCCTCGCTTGCTGTGGCGGTCGCGGCCGGTGACTACACGATCCGCGTTGAGGGAACCGGCAACGGGATCCCCGGCTCGGTGGGCGCCAGCGACTACGGGAGCGTCGGGTGGTACTCGATCACGGCGGGCACGACCGGGACGGGAACCCCACCTCCCACGCCGACCGCCACCCCGACCCCGACGGTGACGCCGACGCCCCCGACTCCGACGGTGACGCCGACGCCCCCGACTCCGACGGTGACGCCGACCGCCACCCCGACTCCGACGGTGACCCCGACCGCACCCCGACTCCGACGGTGACCCCGACGCCCCCGACTCCGACGGTGACCCCGACCCTCACACCGGGCTCGAGCCCCACGCCTGCCAGAAGCCCGGAGCCCCCCGTGACGCAGGCCAGCGGCCCGGCCCCGGTCTCACCCCTGGTGGTGACGACGTTCATGGTCGAGACCGGGTCGCTTCCTGCCGCCACCAGGAAGTCACGCTACCGCGCAGCCCTGGTCGCATCGGGGGGTACCGGTCGCTACACCTGGAAGCGGACCAGGGGATCCCTGCCCAAGGGGCTGACCCTGTCGAGGGCGGGGTTGGTGACTGGGGAGGCCAGGTCCCGAGGTGTGAAGCGGTTCCGCGTCCAGGTCACCGACTCGACGGGAGCGACTCGAACCCGGTGGGTCCGGATCCGCGTCCGCTGACCGGCGACACTAGATCGAGAAGTCCTCGAGCTCCTCCCACTGGCCGGTCCCGGTGGAGTGCAGGTGGAACTCGTTGACGTGCCCGGTCACGGAGAACTCCAGATGGTCGACGCGGTCGAGCAGGTTGGCCACGGCCGCCCCGATGAGGTCAGGCTGGTTGGCGTGCTCGAGGTCGGGCTTGTCGGTGGCGGTGTGCGGCTTCAGCCGGGCGATGACCTGCCCCGGGACGCCCACCACGACGGAGTTGTCCGCCACGGGTCGCACGACCACCGCGTTGCCGCCGATGCGTGAGTCGTGACCGATGTCGATGGGTCCCAGCACCTTGGCCCCGGCGCCGATGGTGACCCGGTCGCCCACCGTCGGGTGGCGCTTGCCCGGCTCGAGGCTGGTACCGCCCAGGGTGACGCCGTGGTAGATGGTGACGTCCTGGCCGACCTCGGCGGTCTCGCCGATGACCACGCCCATGCCGTGGTCGATGAACAGCCCCGGGCCGAGGGTGGCACCGGGGTGGATCTCCACGCCCGTCATCGCCCGGGCGACCTGGGAGACGGTGCGCGCGGCGAGGTGGTGCTCCCGGCGCCACAGGGCGTGGGACACCCGATGGGCCCAGACCGCGTGGACACCTGAGTAGAGCAGGGCGACCTCAGCCCTTGAACGGGCCGCCGGATCGCGCTCGAACACGCACTCCACGTCCCGGCGCATGTCGGCCAGGACTCCCATGGCCGTCGTCACCGCCGAACCGGCTGCGCCCTCTTGCTTGGCCCGTCGTCCCCTGCGCGCCATCGACTACTCGGCCAGATCGGCGAACAGCGCGGTGGACAGGTAGCGCTCGCCGTACGACGGGATGATGACGACGATCGTCTTCCCGGCGTTCTCCGGACGCACGGCGACCTTGCTCGCGGCCCAGATCGCCGCACCCGAGGAGATGCCGACGAGCAGGCCCTCCTCAGCGGCGGCACGCCGCGCGGTGGCCATCGCATCCGGGGCATCAACCGTGACGACCTCGTCGTACACGGTCGTGTCCAGGATCGCGGGGATGAACCCGGCGCCGATGCCGGCGAGCGGGTGCGGCCCCTTGGCGCCGCCGGACAGGACCGGGGAGGCGGCCGGCTCCACGGCGATGATCTGCAGCCCGGACTTGCGCTCCTTGAGCACCTGACCCACGCCGGTGATCGTCCCGCCGGTACCGACTCCCGCGACCACGATGTCGACGGTGCCGTCGGTGTCGTTCCAGATCTCCTCGGCAGTCGTGCGCCGGTGGATCGCCGGGTTCGCGGCGTTCTCGAACTGCTGGGGCATCAGGTAGTTCGAGTTGGCGGCGACGAGCTCATTGGCCTTGGCGATGGCCCCGCCCATGCCGTCGGCTCCCGGGGTGAGGACGAGCTCTGCGCCGTAGGCCCGCAGCACCATGCGGCGCTCCTTGCTCATGGTCTCCGGCATGGTCAGGATGCAGGGGATCCCGCGCGCGGCGCACACCATCGCCAGGGCGATCCCGGTGTTGCCGCTGGTGGGCTCGACGATCACGGTGTCGGGGCCGATCAGGCCTGCTTCCTCAGCGGCGTCGAGCATCGCCACCCCGATGCGGTCCTTGACCGAGTTGGCCGGGTTGAAGAACTCCAGCTTCGCCAGCACGGTTGCTCCGGCGCCGTCGGTCACCCGGTTCAGGCGCACGAGGGGGGTGTTGCCGATGAGTTCGGTCACGTCCGAAGCGATATGCATAGCCGGAATCGTAGTCGCCTCAGCGAATTTGGCAACCTTCGGGTTGGAGAATTAGCCGGCCGTTCGCTGCGGGCGCAGGTCGACACGTTTCGACCGGATCCCGGCCCCCCTGAGCATTCGTACCGGCTGTGGGCGAGGATGTCGGCATGTCGGACAGCGTTCATGGCGATCTCCCCTGGGGGACCCAGTGGGACCTGGTCGCCGCGGCGGGGGACGCGATCGACTGTGCGGCCCTCCTCGTTACCCTGGGATTCCAGGAGGGTCGGGCCGGGGGTCGGGCACCGGTCAACCGCTACTTCGGCACGTGCACGGAGGGTCCCGGGGGAAGCCTCGTGCTGGGGCCGTTCGGAATGACGATGATGGCCGGACCACCGGAGGCGATGGCCGCCGAGACGGCCTACGTCCGGCTGCTCGAGCAGGTCAGGGGATTCCGAACTGGTGACGACAGCCTCGTCCTGGTGGATGCCCAGGGCGCTGAGCTGCTCCACTTCGCCCCATCGGCAGACCCGGAGTAGTGCGGCGATGACCGCGGACCGGTTCGGGGCGATCCCTGCGGGGGAGTACACCGCCCTGGCCGCACTGCGCGACAACGACTTCGGACGCTCGATCGCGGCCCCGGCGCCGGTCACGGCCCCGACGGCGGCGGCGCCGGCGCCCGAGGCCCCCGCGTCCGACACGGCGCCTACTGGTCACGTGGAGCGCACCTGGCGCCCGGCGATCCCGCCGCAGCACGGGGCCTGGGCGTTCCTGATCGTCCCGGTCCTGTGCGGGTTCGCAGTGGCCCGGCCAAGCCTGGCCGGGTGGCTGTTCCTCGCGGCCTGGGTGTGTGCCTATCCGGTGGGCTACTACTTCGGACGGGCGATCACCGCGCGGGTGCGTCGTGGTTCCTGGAGTCGGCTTGCCCGCCGGGAGCGGTCCCGGGCCATCCCGTGGGCCATCCTCACCGCCGGCTTGGGCCTTCCCCTGGTGGTGACCAGGCCCTGGCTGCTCGCTGCGGCGGCGGTCCTTGCCGTCCTGTGGTCACTGGGCCTGGCCATCGCCTCGCGACGGGGGGAGCGCAGCCTGGCCAACGACGTGATGCTGGTCGCCCAGGCAGCCGTGGCGCTGCCTCTGGCCGTTGCCGTCGTGGCGGGGCCGGCGGCGCTCGCCGGTGGCCTGGCGGGCGCGACCCTCGAGGCGACCCTGATCGTGGCGGCCTACCTGGCCGGGTCGGTGCTGCACGTGAAGTCGCTCCTGCGGGAGGCGGGCAACGTCACGTTCCATCGGGTGAACGTCGGCTGGCACGCTGTGCTGGCCGTCGGGTCCGCAGTCGCCAGCCCCGGGTGGCTGGTCGGGTTCGTCCCCGCCCTGGCCCGGGCGGTCCTCCTGCGCCCGGGGATGCGCCCGGGCGCGATCGGCGGGGTGGAGGCAGTCGTTTCCGTCCTTGTGGTGGTCGCCGCCTTCCTCGCCCTGTAGATCGACCTCCAATGGATAGGCTGCGGCCAGTCCAACGGAGGAGAGGGCATTGATGGGCAGCGGTTCGAACGAGTTGTTGGAGGCTGCGGCTGCTGCCGAACGCATCCCCAGGCGGCTGCTGGTGGCGGCCATGGCGCGCGTGCTTGTGATCGTCGCCGTCACCCTGGTGGTCTACTTCTGGCTGCCCGTCGAGGGACAGGACGCGGCCACTGCGGCGTCCGCGGCGGCCGTGGTCGGCATCACGATCATCCTGACCGTGTTCGCCCGTCAGATGACGCGTGTCTCGCGCTCGAAGCGACCGGTGCTGGCGGCTCTTGAGGCCCTTGTCCTGGTCTTCGGGCTGTTCCTGTGCTTCTTCGCCCTGCTGTACGTGTCGATCTCGGAGGCCGACCCGGACGCCTTCACCCAGGATGTGGACAAGGTCGCCGGGGTCTACTTCACGACGACGGTCCTGACGACTGTCGGCTTCGGCGACATCTCCCCGGTCAGCGACAGTGCCCGGATCGTGGTCACCCTGCAGATGGTCCTCGGGCTGGTCCTGATCGGCAGCGCCGTCAAGGCCCTGGGGTTCTCAGCCAGGCGCGCCGTCACTGCACGCAGCCTCACCGGCGAAGCTGAGGCGCAGGACGCGTCCCCGACCGAGGGCGACCCCGGGAGTGTCCAGCCACGTGGATGAGGTGACGCTGGGGCTGCTGCTGGTCCTGATGCTCCTGGCGAGCGTCACGACCTTCCACGTCAGCCGGCGCTGGTACGTGCCCATGGCGCTGGTGTGGACCCTGGCGTTCCTGCTCTTCGGGTACCGCGTCGGGCTCTCCCCGGCCGACATGGGCCTGCGGAGCTGGCCCACGGGGCTGGCCTGGGGCCTGGGCGCCATCGGGGTCGTGACCCTGGCGATGGCCGCAGGCGTGGCCATCCCTCGGCTGCACCCGCTGTTCGCCGACGAGCGGGTCCTGCACACGACCGGGCCGCAGGTCGCCCGCAAGACGCTCATCGAGGTCCCTCTGGGCACTGTCCTGCTGGAGGAGGTCGTGTTCCGTTCCGTCCTGCTCGGGCTGCTCACGAACATGTACGGGACGGTGGCCGGAGTGCTCGGATCTGCCTTCCTGTTCGGCCTCTGGCACATCCTGCCGGCCCTCGAGATGCACGACTCGCACTCCCTGACCAGCCAGCTGGGGTCCGGCTGGGGAGCCAAGCTGGCGACGGTGCTGGTGACGATCCTGGCCACGGGTGGCGCGGGCATCCTGTTCGCGCTCCTGATCGTGGTCAGCGGCAGCGTCCTGGCCCCGATGGGCCTGCACTGGGCGATGAACGGACCGGGTTCGATCGCCGCCTGGCTCGTCGGTCGCCGTCAGGCCCGCAGCGCGCAGGAGGCGCCGGAGACCGAGCCGCCTGCGGGGCGCGCGGGGGATCCCGGTCCGGCGGCCGTCGACGGACCTGAGACAGCCGAGGACTAGGGCCTGTCTCGGAAGTCATGTGAGCCAGAGCAGGATCGAGGCCAGGACGATGCCGCCGCGGTAGACCAGTGCGTGTTTGTCGTAGCGGGTGGCCAGTCCGCGCCACTGTTTGAGTTGGTTGAAGGCTCGTTCGACGACGTTGCGGCCCTTGTAGTCCTCGGAGTCGAAGGCGACCGGGCGACCACCGTGTGACCCCCTGTTTCGGCGGTGACCGATCTGGTCGGACGGTTCGGGTATGACCACGGTGATGCCGCGGGCTCGCAGGTGCGAGCGGTGGGCTCGGGCCGAGTAGGCCTTGTCCCCGCGCAAGGCCTTGGGCCGGGTGCGGGGTCGGCCGGGGCCGACTCGGGGAACCTTCAGCTCGGCGAGCAGTCGAGGTAGCGCTGGGGAGTCCCCGGCTTGGCCGGGTGTCACGGCGATGACCAGCGGGAGACCGCGACCGTCGACCAGGGCGTGGGTCTTGGTCGTCAGCCCGCCGCGGGACCGACCGATCGCGTGGTCGGGTGGCTCGTCCACCCGTGTGCTCCGATTCTTGTCATTCGATCGGGCCCCCTGTGTGGGACGTGGGCGGCGTCGACACCCGGGAGGCGGTCGCGCCGTGCTGGTGGACCCGGGCGATCGTGGAGTCCACGCTGACCCGCCAATCGATCTCGCCCCGGGCGTCGGCCTGGGCCTGCAACGCCGTGAGGACTGCGTCCCAGGTGCCGTCGGTAGCGAACCTGTGATGGCGCTTCCACACGGTCTGCCACGGTCCGAAGACCTCGGGCAGGTCCCGCCACGCGATCCCGGTCCGGTACCGGTAGATCGCCCCCTCGACCAACGGCCGATGCTCACGCATCGGCCGACCCATAGGGCCCTTCACGGCAGGCAGCAACGGTTCAATCCGAGCCCACATCTCATCGCTGAGCACACCCGCACGAGTCATACCCGCAGCATCCGGGCAAAACGCCCCTCAACATTGGAGACACGCCCTAGGTCCGGTCCTCGCCGGCCCGCAGTGCTTCAGCGACGGTGATGCACGCCTGCCCGAAGGCCTCGAACTGCTCCGGAGTGAGCCTGTCGACCAGGTGCCGACGCACGCTCTCCACGTGGTCCGGGGCCGCGGCGACGATCGTCTCCCACCCCTGCTCGGTCAGCACGGCGAACATGCCGCGACCGTCCTGCGCGCACTCCGCCCTGGTGACCAGCCCGGCGTTGGTCATACGGTCGATCTGGTGGGACAGGCGGCTGCGGGAGAGCTGCGTGCGCTCGGCCAGCGTGCTCATCCGCATGCGGCGCTCCGGGCTCTCCGAGAACTCGACGAGGACCTGGTAGTCGGTCCCGGTCAGGCCGTGCTGCTCCTGCAGGTCCCGGTTGAGGCGCTCAGGCAGGAGCATGCTCGCCGCGAGCCAGCCACGCCACAGCCGCTGCTCCTCCTCGGACAACCACCTCGTCATGCCCCCCATGGTACCCGCTGGTTGAACGCTCAGCAGGGTCGTAGGTCCTAGTCAGGGCAGGGTCAGGATCTCCGCGCCGTCGTCGGTGACGAGCAGGGTGTGCTCGAACTGGGCGGTCCAGCTGCCGTCCCTGGTGACGGCGGTCCATCCGTCGGACCACATCGTGAAGTCGTAGGTCCCCAGGGTCAGCATCGGCTCGATCGTGAACGTCATGCCCGCGAGCATCAACGTGTCGGCGTGCGGGTCGTCGAAGTGCGGGATGACGAGCCCGGTGTGGAAGGCGGTGCCGATTCCGTGGCCGGTGAAGTCCCGGACCACGCCGTACCCGAAGCGCCGGGCGTAGGACTCGATCACCCGGCCGATGACGTTGATCGGCCGGCCGGGCCGCACCGAGGAGATGGCGCGCATGGTGGCCTCGTGCGTGCGCTCGACCAGCAGGCGCGCCTCCTCGTCGACCTCGCCGACAAGGAAGGTGGCATTGGTGTCACCATGCACGCCGCCGAGGTAGGCGGTGATGTCGATGTTGCAGATGTCCCCGTCGCGCAGCACGGTGTCGTCGGGGATGCCGTGGCAGATCACCTCGTTGAGGCTGCTGCACAGCGATTTCGGGTACCCGCGGTAGCCGAGCGTCGAGGGGTAGGCGCCGTGGTCGCAGAGGAACTCATGCCCGATCCGGTCGAGCTCGTCGGTCGTCACCCCCGCGGCGACGGCGCGGCCCACCTCGGCCAGTGCCTGGGCGGCCAGCCGGCCGGCGACTCGCATGGCCTCGATCGTCTCGGCGTCCTTGACCTCGCCACCGGTGTAGGGGGCGGGTCTGGGCCTGTCGACGTACTCGGGCCGCGGGATGGCCGCAGGCACAGGGCGCCGGGGGGAGATCCGCCCCGGGGTCAACGGGGCACGGGTGGGGGCGATCGACATGGCTCAAGAGTACGCAGGACACGCCGCGCGCGCGGCCGGTAACGTCATCGTCGCAGTCCGCGCGAGGAGGCCACCATGCCGTACTGGTACTGCCTGACCCACAAGGCTGTGGAGCCCGACGAGGGGTGTGCCCACGCAGAGCGACTCGGGCCCTACCCCGACCGTCAGTCGGCGCAGGCCGCGCTGGAGCGTGCCCACAGGCGCTCGGAGGCCTGGGACCACGACGTGCGCTGGAACGACGAGGACCTCGACGACTGAACCAGCGGCCCGCGGGAGGGGGATGGCCCCGGCGGGGGATGACGCGGCGCCGGTGGTCGGTCAGGACCCCGCTTCCTCAGCCTGCGCGCGGGCGGCCCGGACTGCCCGCTCCCGCACCGCGTTCGGGTCTGTGCGGTCGTCGAAGCGCCACAGGCTGGGCAGGGCCACGGCCAGCAGGACACCGCCGGCCGCGCACATCAGGCCACCGGACACCAGGCTGGTTCGCAGGGAGGTCAGGGCGGCAACCCCGGTCGAGCGCACCTGGCCCAGCGTCGGGCCCAGCGAGTAGCTGAGCAGCTCGATCCCGGCCAGCCGCCCGCGCAGCTCGTCGGGGATCGTCTGGTTCCAGATGAGCATCCGGAACAGCCCGGAGATCATGTCGGCGGCTCCGGCCAGGCCCAGCATCAGCAGGACGACCCAGACGGAGTCGCTGATCCCGACCCCGGCGATCGCCAACCCCCACCCGATGGCGGCCAGGAGCACTGCCCGGCCATGGTGGTGGACGTGGCTCGTCCAGCCGCTGGTCAGGGTGGCCACCATGCTGCCGACCGCGCCCGCGGAGTACAGGAACCCGAGGACCCACGGGGCCCCGAGGTCCTCGGCCAGGAACGGGAACAGGGCGTAGGGGAACGCGAAGACCATGGCCATCAGATCCACGGCGTAGGTCCCGAGCAGGTCCTTGCGCGACCACGCGTAGCGCATCCCCTCGCCGATCCGGCCGAGGCTTGCCGGTTCCGCGGACTCGCTCGGGGGGATGGAGCGCAGCCGCCAGAGCACCAGCCCGGAGACGAGGAAGGTGGCGGCGTCGAACGCGTACGCCGACCAGACGCCGAACGCCGCGATCAAGAGCCCGCCCAGCGCCGGACCGGCGATGCTGCCCACCTGCCAGCGCAGCGAGTTCAGGGCGCCGGCGGCAGCGAGCTCGTCGTGGGCCACGACCCGCGGGATGATCGCCTCCAGCGAGGGCCGCTGCAGGCCGTCGACGGCCGCGAAGAGCATCGCGAGCACGTAGATGATCCACAGGCTCGGCTCCGGCAGCAGCGCATTGACCAGCAGGATCACCGACAGGGCGAGGCTGGCGAACTCCGTGAGGATCACGACGCGGCGCCGGTCGACGGCGTCGGCCATGGCCCCACCCCAGAGGCCGAACACGATGAGCGGAACGGCTCAGCGAGCCCGATCAGGCCGACCGCGACGAACGAGCCGGTCAGGTCGGCCACCTGGAAGGGCAGGGCGACCATGGTCACCATGGAGCCCAGGTAGGTCACCAGGCCCGAGATGAACACCCAGCGGAAGTCGCGCGAGTGCCGCAGCGGGCGCAGGTCCATCCGGATGCGCACGCGGCGGGCAGGGGCACCGTCGTGGGACACGGGGGCCGATTGTCCACCTACACCCCGGGCAGGGCAATGCGCCTGCCCACGGCACCGTCAGCTGTACTGGTGCTCCGGGCCCGGGTACGTCCCGGCCACGACCTCGCCGGCCCACTCGCGGACGGCGCCCGACAGCACGGCGCCGACGTCGGCATAGCGCTTGACGAACTTGGCGGGCCGCCCGGGGGTGAGCCCGGCCATGTCCTGCCAGACGAGCACCTGGGCGTCAGTGGCAGCACCGGCTCCGATCCCGATCGTGGGGATGGACACGCTGCGGGTCACCCGCTCGGCGAGGTCACTCGGGACAACCTCGAGCACGATGGCGAACGCGCCCGCGGCCTCCATGGCCTTGGCGTCCTGCATCAGGATCTCGCCGTCCTCGCCGCGGCCCTGCACCCGGTACCCGCCGAGCTGGTTGACCGACTGCGGAGTGAGGCCCAGGTGCGCCATCACCGGGATTCCCGCGGAGACCAGGGCCTCGACCTGCGGCAGCACGCGGGCGCCGCCCTCGAGCTTCACGGCCTGGACGCCGGCCTCCTTCATGAACCGTGCAGCGGTCTCGAGGGCCTGCTGGGGCGAGCCCTGGTAGGAGCCGAACGGCAGGTCGCCGACCACCAGTGCGCGCGACGACCCACGGACGACCGCGGCCGCAAGGGGCAGCAGGTCGTCGACCGTGACCGGGACGGTGGAGTCGTACCCGTAGACGACCATGGCCGCGGAGTCGCCGACGAGCATCACCGGGATGCCGGCGTCGTCGAAGATCCTGGCGGTCAGCGCGTCGTACGCGGTGATCATCGGCCACTTCTCGCCCCGGGCCTTCGCCGCGATCAGGTCGCGCGTCGTGACTCGCCGGCCCGTCGGCGCAGCGCCGTACAGGGTGGGGGAGGTGGATTCGGGGGCGCCGGAGGCGGCGGGCAGGGTCATGTGCGATCTCTCCCATCTCGAGGCTCACGAACGGAGTCCCCGGACGACACGAATGGTGGCACGTCGAGTGCCAATTGACCAGTGCAGGGATACCCGAATCCGACAGCCGGGAAACCTCAGTGCCCTCGGTCCGTCGGCGAGTCGCGGAAGCGGTTGATGACACTCCAGACCGCGCACGAATTGATCGTTCACGCGGCACCACCGGGCGCCAATCCCGCCCATCGCGCATGGGATGGGCGTTATGGGGCCCGTTGAGAGGGTCATTGCGCTCAACTCATGCGCGGTGGACTGGGGTGGGTTGGGGCACCTCGGGCATAACGGTTCACATCGTGCGCGGTGACTGCGCTGGGGTCAGTCGGCGAGCTCGCGGAAGCGGTTGGTGATCGGTTGGCGACGGTCGCGGCCGAAGGAGCGGGGCGTGATCTTGGTCCCGATCGGGTACTGGCGGCGCTTGTACTCCGCGAAGTCGGTCATCCGCAGCACGCGCTCGACGAGGGCCTTGTCGTAGCCGTCGGCGACGATCTCGTCGGCGCCCCGGTCACGCTCCACGTAGTCGTCGAGGATGTCGTCGAGGACGTCGTACTCGGGCAGGGAGTCGGTGTCCTTCTGGTCGGGGCGCAGCTCGGCGGACGGCGGCTTGTCGATCGAGTTGGGCGGGATCGGCGGGGTCTGCCCCAGCCGCTCGGCCTCGGCATTGCGCCATCGGGCCAGGCGGAACACCCACGTCTTGGGAACGTCCTTGATCGGGCCGAAACCGCCGACCGCGTCGCCATAGATCGTGGAGTAGCCGACCGACAGCTCGCTCTTGTTCCCCGGGGCCAGGACCAGGTGGCCCTCCTGGTTGCTGACCGCCATGACGGTCGTGCCCCGGATCCGGGCCTGAAGGTTCTCCTCAGCCAGCCCGGTGAGCTCCATCGAGGACATGAACGCGTCGAAGATGGGGGCGATCGGGATCCGCCGGATCTGCGCGCCGAGCCGCTCGGCGAGGTCGAACGCGTCATCCTGGGAGTGCTGCGAGGAGTACTTGCTCGGCATCGAGATGCCATGCACGTTCGGCCCCCCGATCGCGTCGGCGGCGATCGCGGCGACAAGCGCGGAGTCGATGCCCCCGGACATCCCGAACGTGACGGAACGGAAGCCGTTCTTGAGCACATAGTCGCGCAGGCCGACGACCAGGGCCGCGTACATCTCGGCCTCGTCGGTCAGCCGGGGCTCGATGGCGGGGCGGGGGAGCGGCTGGTAGGGCGCGACCGTGCCGCCGGGGATCTCGGCCGTGCAGTACCCCCGGCAGGTGCGAGGTCGAGGTCGACCACGAGCAGGGCCTCGTCGAACTGCGGGGCGCGGGCGATCAGCTCGCCGTCGGCGCCGACCACCAGGGAGTCCCCGTCGAACACGAGCTCGTCCTGCCCGCCGACCATGTTGACGTAGGCCAGCGAAGCCCCGGCCTCCACCGCCCGGCGTGAGGCCAGTGCGAGCCGGGTGTCGTCCTTGTGCACCTCGTACGGCGAGCCGTTGATCACCACGAGCAGCCCCGCCTGGACCTCGCGCACCTGGGCGACGGGTCCACCGTCCTGCCAGAGGTCCTCGCAGATCGCCAGGGCGACGTCGACACCGGCGATCCGCACGACGCACGGATCGGCCCCGGGGACGAAGTATCGGAACTCGTCGAACACCCCGTAGTTGGGCAGGTGATGCTTGCTGTACCGGGCGACCACCTGCCCGCCGTGCAGCACGGCAGCAGCGTTGATCGGGGCCCCGCGCGGGGTGCCCAGGGGGTGGTCGCGACCACCGTCGCGCAGGTCGAGGTAGCCCACGATCACGGCCGTGTCGCCCAGCCCCTCGTCGGCCAGCGTCAGCGCGAGGGTGTCCAGGGCGGTGATCGAGGCCTGCTGGAACGACCACCGCAGTGCGAGGTCCTCGATCGGGTACCCCGTCAGGACCATCTCGGGGAAGGCGACCAGGTGGGCACCGGCCGCGGCCGCCTCGCGGGTCCGGTCGACGACGATCCCCGCATTGCCGGCGAGATCGCCGACGACGGGATTCACCTGGGCCAGGGCGATGCGCAGTTGGGGCACGGTGGGCAGGCTACCGACTGGGTGGGGGTCCCGGCGCTGCGGGCCGCAGCAGCATCGGGCGATGGGGCAGTATGTCCCCCATGGACAAGCAGACGGAGTTCGTGCTGCGCACGGTTGAGGAGCGCGACATCCGGTTCGTCCGGCTGTGGTTCACCGACGTGCTCGGATACCTCAAGTCGGTGGCGATCGCCCCGGCGGAGCTCGAGAGCGCGTTCAGCGAGGGGATCGGCTTCGACGGCTCGGCGATCGAGGGGTTCGCCCGGGTGCAGGAGGCCGACATGCTGGCCATGCCCGACCCCGGCACGTTCCAGGTGCTGCCGTGGCGGGGTGAGACCGAGGGCGTGGCGCGCATGTTCTGCGACATCACGATGCCTGACGGAAGCCCCTCGTTCGCGGACCCGCGCTACGTGCTCAAGCGCACGCTGTCGCGCGCAGCCGACCAGGGCCTGACGTTCTACACGCACCCGGAGATCGAGTTCTACCTGTTCAAGGAGCCGCACCAGCCCGGCCAGAAGCCGGTCCCGATCGATGAGGGCGGCTACTTCGACCACACGCCCCAAGGCTCGGGCTACGACTTCCGCCGCCAGGCGATCCAGATCCTCGAGGCGATGGGGATCTCGGTGGAGTTCAGCCACCACGAGGGCGGCCCCGGCCAGCAGGAGATCGACCTGCGCTACGCCGACGCGCTGACGACCGCCGACAACATCATGACGTTCCGGCTCGTGGTCAAGGAGGTCGCCCTCGAGCAGGGGGTCTCGGCGACCTTCATGCCCAAGCCCCTGCGCGACCACCCGGGTTCGGGGATGCACACCCACCTGTCGCTGTTCGAGGGGGATCGCAACGCCTTCTTCGAGGCCGGCGCCGAGCTCCAGCTGAGCAGCACCGCGCGGGCCTTCATGGCCGGGATCCTGCACCACGCGCCCGAGATGAGCGCCGTGACCAACCAGTGGGTCAACTCCTACAAGCGGCTCGCGGGCGGTGGCGAGGCTCCCGCGTGGGTCTGCTGGGGGCACAACAACCGCAGCGCCCTGCTCCGGGTGCCGATGTACAAGCCGGACAAGGGCAACTCGACGCGCATCGAGTACCGCGCGATGGACTCCGCAGCCAACCCGTACCTGGCCTACGCACTGCTGCTGGCCGCCGGGCTGAAGGGGATCGAGGAGGGTTACGAGCTCCCGCCGGGCGCCGACGATGACGTCTGGGCGCTGAGCAACTCCGAGCGCCGGGCCATGGGGCTCAGCCCCCTGCCGATGAGCCTGAACCAGGCGATCCAGGCGATGGAGCGCAGCGAGCTCGTCGCCGAGACCCTCGGCGAGCACGTGTTCGACTTCTTCCTGCGCAACAAGCGCGCCGAGTGGGAGGACTACCGTCGCCAGGTCACCCAGTTCGAGCTGGACCGCTACCTCCCGGTGCTCTAGGCGCGCCGCAGTGATCGAACCCGGATCAGGCCGCGCGGACACCCAGGCAGGCCGGCTGGCCCGCCTCGGGGTCCCCGATGCCCTGCGGGCCGGGGCAGCACTCACCGATGTGGGCTGGTGGACCGCAGACCTCCTCGACGAGGTGGGCGCTGCAGCCGATCCCGGGCAGGTCGTGCGCACCGCCCTGGACCTGCAGGCTGCCGCGCCCGAGCGCATCGCCGCCGTGGCCGCCGATCCCCCCGCGTGGCGACGGTTCGCCCTGGTCACGGGAGTGTCCGTCGCCCTCGCCGAGCACCTGGTCCGCCACCCGGAGCACCTCGAGATCCTGTTCGAGGACTCTCCGCCGCCCGGTCCCGTGGCACTGGGCGAACAGGTCGTCGCCGCCGTGTCGGGTGTCGGTGCCGGTGCGGCCGACGCACTGCGAGTGGCGCACAGGGCTGCGCTGCTGCGGATCGCGATCGCCGACGTGGCCCATGGTGCGTCCTTCGAGCTGACCGCCCTGCGGCTCTCCGAACTGGCCGATGCCGTGCTCTCGGGCGCCCTCGCCGCGGCCCGCGAGCAGCTGCCCGAGGGCGCCCCGCAGGCGCGGCTGGCCATCATCGGGATGGGCAAGTGCGGTGGCCGGGAGCTGAACTACATCAGCGACGTCGACGTGATCTTCGTCGCGGAGCCTGTCGCCGGAACCGACGAGACCGAGGCCCTGCGCACGGCCACGACTCTGGCCTCGACCGTCATGCGCCTGTGCAGCCAGCACACCGCGGAGGGCGCGATCTGGGAGCTCGACGCGAACCTGCGCCCCGAGGGCCGCGCCGGGGCGCTGGTCCGCACGCTGCGCAGTCACGTGGGCTACTACGATCGCTGGGCCAAGACCTGGGAGTACCAGGCCCTGCTGAAGGCGCGCGCCGTCGCCGGCGACGCGGAGCTCGGTGCTGCCTACATCGACGCGGTCCTGCCCTTCGTCTGGTCGGCGGCGGACCGCGACGGGTTCGTCACCGAGGTGCAGCGGATGCGCCAGCGGGTCGAGCGCAACGTGCCGGCCAAGGACGCTGATCGCCAGATCAAGCTGGGCCGCGGGGGGCTGCGCGACGTCGAGTTCAGCGTGCAGCTGCTGCAGCTGGTGCATGGTCGCAGCGACGTCATGCTGCGCAGCGCGACCACCCTGACCGCCCTGGAGTCGCTGGCCACCTGGGGCTACGTCGGGCGTGAGGACGCCTCTGCGCTGGCCAGCGCCTACCGGTTCCTGCGGACTCTCGAGCACCGGATCCAGATGCACCGCATGGTGCGCTCGCACGTCGTGCCCCGCGAGGACGATGACCTGCGTCGTCTGGGTCGCTCCATGGGGTTCACGGCCGACCCGGGCAAGGAGCTGGTCGAGGCCTGGCAGCGTCGGTCGCACGAGGTCCGCCGCATCCACGAGAAGTTGTTCTACCGGCCCCTCCTGGATGCCGTCGCGCGCCTGGACAGCGGCCAGGCCCGGCTCACCGCACAGGCGGCCCGGGAGCGCCTGGACGCCCTGGGCTTCCGCGATCCGGCCGGCGCGCTGAACCACATCGAGGCGCTGACCTCCGGGGTCAGCCGGCGCGCGGCGATCCAGCGGACGCTGCTACCGGTGATGCTCGGATGGTTCGCAGACGCCCCGGACCCCGACGCCGGCCTTCTCGGGTTCCGGCGGGTCAGCGAGGACCTGGGCGGCACCCCGTGGTACCTGCGCCTGCTGCGCGACGAGTCGGCCTGTGCCGAGCGGATGGCCCGGGTCCTGGCAAGCAGTCGCTACGCCTCCGAACTCCTGCTGCGGGCCCCGGACGGCGTCGCCCTGCTCGCCGACGACGCCGAGCTGCGGCCCCGGCAGTCCGGTCCGCTGACCGCCGAGTTCCTGGCCACCGCAGCCCGCTACGACGACGCCGCGGAGGCGGTGGTGGCCGTGCGTGGCCTGCGGCGGCGAGAGCTGTTCCGGATCTCGGCCACCGACATCCTCGAGCCCCTGACCGTCGACGACGTGGGCAACGCGCTGACCGATGTCGCCGACGCCACGATCACCGGGGCCCTCCAGGCCGCGACCGCCGAGCTGGAGCGTGCCCGGGGTGCGCCGCTGCCCACCCGGATGCTGGTCATCGGGATGGGCCGCTACGGTGGGGGCGAGATCGGGTACGGCAGCGACGCCGACGTTGTGTTCGTCCACGACCCCCTGCCCGGTGTCGACGAGCGCGAGGCGGGGGCCGCGGCGACGCTGGTGGCCAACGAGGTCCGCTCGCTGCTCAACGCGCCCTCACCGGACCCGCCCCTGCAGCTGGACACCGACCTCCGGCCCGAGGGCAAGCAGGGCCCGCCGGTGCGCACGGTGGCGTCCTACCTCGCCTACTACGACCGGTGGCGCTCCTTCTGGGAGGCCCAGGCCCTGCTGCGCGCCGATCGGGTGGCGGGAGACCCGCAGGCCTGGAACAAGGTGCGCGCCGGGATCGACCCGATCCGGTGGCCGGTCGACGGTGTCGGTGCCGACCAGCTGCGCGAGATCCGTCGGCTCAAGGCCCGGATGGAGAGCGAGAGGCTGCCCCGCGGTGCGGACCCCACCCTGCACACGAAGCTCGGGCGCGGCGGGCTCTCGGACGTCGAGTGGGTGATCCAGCTGCTCCAGCTCCAGCACGCCCATCAGGTCCCCGAGATGCGCACCACCCGGACGATGGCGGCCCTCGAGGCAGCCCGACGCACCGGCCTGTTGGAGCCTGCCGACGCCGACGTGCTCTCCGACGCGTGGCGCATGGCCACCCGGATCCGCAACGTCGTCATGCTCGTGCGCGGTCGGGCCACCGACATGGTGCCCACCGACGTCCACGAGCTGGGTGCGGTGAGCCGGATCCTGGGGTACTCCCCGGGTGAGTGCGGGTCCCTGGTGGAGGACTACCGCCGTACCACCCGACGCGCCCGGGCAGCGGTCGAGCGACTCTTCTACGGCCAGTAGCCCGAACCTGCGGTCCCATCGACGATAGGGCCATCGGACCCTGTCGCATGGGGCCAGAAGTCCTGAATCTGATTTCGTCCACCGGGCTTCCCTGCGTATCATAGCCACGAAACATGAAGGTTTACTCATATATACGGGTATACCTGGGGGACCCCGGCACCTCCCGAGAGGCTCGACGATGACCACCACCGCAGGACAGTCCCACCCGACCGTGACCGGTTCCGGAGTCGCGCTGGCCGGCAGCCTGGCAGCTGGGCTCGGCACCGGATCGCATCACGCGACGCTGCTCTTCCCAGGGATCGACGCCTCATGGCCGCACGCCCTGGCCACCGCCCTCGTGGGTCGCCCGGAGCTGGCCGCCTGGGTCGACACGGTGGTCACCGACCTCGACGACTGGGCCCAGACACCGGCGGTGCGCAGCCTCGGGCTGTTCGCCGACGGGTTCTCGCACCTGCTCCCGTCCGGTCCGGACGATCCGATCAGTCCGCTCGCAGCCACCGGGCCATTCGCCCTGGTGGGCAACCTCCTGACGAACCTCGTGTCGATGGCTGCCCTGGACGCCGAGGGACTGCGCGCCGCATCGACCGCAGCCACCACCCGCTCCGCGGGCCACAGCGCCGGGCTCCTGGCCGCCGTGGTCGCGACCGCGCGCGGACGTGACGGGCTCGTGCCGGTCCGGGTGGCCGCCGACGCCGCGCGGATCGCCGCCATCATGGGTGCCCACGCCTCACGGCACCCCTGGGCCGTGTCCGACTCCGCCGTGGCTGCTGCCCTGTCAGGCGAGGAGACCGCGGGGACTCCCATGGTCGCCATCTCGGGCCCGCGCACCGCCCGCCTGGCGGGCTTCCTCTCCGCGGTGGGCGCCGACGAGAGGATCGCCATCGGCGTGATCAACGGCCCGACGCGCCACATCCTGTGCGGGGATCCGGCGTCGCTGGCCCACCTGCGGGTGGGTCTCGAGGGCCTGGCCCAGACCGAGGCCACGAAGCGCGCCGCCGGCCAGCTGGGCGGCACGCCCTTCCGGTTCGCGTGGGAGCCGCTGGCCAGCTCCGTGCCGTTCCACCACCCGGAGCTCGAGGGTGCCGCGCATGGTGCGCTGGCCGCGATCTCCGAGCTCGGCCTGTCCCTGCCGCCCGTCGGATCCGCTCGGATCACAGACCCGGCGACGGGCCAGGATCTGCCCGCCGACGACACACTGCGCGCAATCGTCGTCTCCGTGCTGGCACGTCCCCACGACTGGGCCGGTGCCGTCACCCAGAGCGTCCCGGCGGGCACGGTCGCGATCATGGTCAGCCCGATGGGCGCGCTGGCCGGCCAGACGGCAGCCGACCTGCGAGGTCGGGCCGCGCTGGTGATCGACCCGGCCACGACGGCGGGGCGCACGGCCCTGTTCACCCCGGGCAGCGCCCCGGCGATCCCGGAGACCTACGAGCGGTTCGCCCCGCGCGTGGTCCGCTTCGCCGACGGCACCCTGCGACTGGCCAACCTGCACACGCGGCGCTCCGGTCGCTCACCGATGATCCTGCCCGGGATGACCCCCTCCACCGCGGAGGCGCCGATCGTCGTCGCCGCCGCCAACGGTGGTCACATCGCGGAGCTGGCCGGTGGTGGGCAGGTCACTGAGCGGATCTTCACCGAGCGGATGGCCGACGTGGCCGAGGGTCTCGAGCCCGGCCAGGAGATCGTGATCAACGCCCTGCACCTCGACCCGTACCTGTGGAACCTGCAGCTGGGTCGAGAGCGCCTCGTGCAGAGGGCGCGCGCGGCGGGCGCCCCGATCAACGGGGTCACCATCTCCGCCGGTATCCCGGACAAGCCCGAGGCGCTGGCCCTGCTCGATGAGCTGGCGGCGGCGGGCATCTGGCTCAACGCGTTCAAGCCTGGAACGGTCGCCCAGGTCCAGGAGGTCCTGGCGATCGCCGCCGACACCCCGCACACCCTGTGGATCCACCTCGAGGGTGGCACGGCCGGGGGCCACCACTCGTGGGAGGACCTCGACGAGCTGCTGCTGTCCACCTACCACCTGATCCGCGAGCACGAGAACGTGGTCCTCGCGGTCGGTGGCGGGATCGCCGATCCCGACCGGGCCGGGGCGCTGCTGAGCGGGACCTGGGCGCACGCCCACGGTGCGGCGACCATGCCGGTCGACGCGATCCTGCTGGGTACCGTCACCATGGCCACCCGTGAGTCGGCTGCCTCGCCCTCGGTCAAGGCCGCACTCGTTGCCGCCGCCGGCCACGATGGCTGGGTCGCCCGCGGCAAGGTGGCCGGCGGCACCACGTCCGGGCGCTCCGGGCTGAACGCCGACATCCACTTCCTGGACAACAGCGCCGCACGGGCTGCCCGGCTGCTGGACTCCGTCGCAGGTGACGAGAGCGCCGTGCAGGCCCGGCGGGAGGAGATCATCGACGCCCTGGCTGCGACGGCCAAGCCCTACTTCGGTGATGTCGCCGACATGACCTACGCCGAGATGCTCGAGCGGTTCGTGGAGCTCACCGCGCTCGGGCGCAACGGCCGCTACGAGGACGGTGCCTGGCTCGACGTGACCCACCGCAGTCGGTTCATCGCCCTGCTCCAGCAGGCCGAGGCCCGGTTGAACCCGGTCGACACGGGACGCATCGAGACGCTGTTCGCCGACCCAGCGTCTGTCGACGACCCGGCGGCGGCGCTCGACCTGCTGCTCGTCACCTACCCGACCGCCCGCACCGCGCTGATCCACCCGGCCGACGTCACTCACTTCCTGACCGTGGCGAAGATGCCCGGCAAGCCGGTCCCGTTCGTGCCGGTGATCGACGCCGACGTGCGCCGCTGGTACCAGTCGGACTCCCTGTGGCAGTCGCACAGCGACCTGTACGACGCCGACCAGGTGCTGATCATCCCGGGGCCGGTCGCCGTCTCCGGGATCACCACCGTCGACGAGCCGGTCGCGCACCTGCTGGACCGGTTCGAGACGTCGGTCGCCGAGGCACTGGCCGCCACCGACGATGCGGGCGCCAATGCCCGGACCGCCGACAACCGCGACATCGCCGACTTCCGGCTCGGGCAGAACCCGGCCGCACCGGCGTCCGGTCCCGAGGCGCTGCTGGCTGCCGCGCTGGCTGCCCCCACATGGACCTGGATGGGCGCCAGCCGCCCCAACCCGCTGCACCGGATCGGCACTGCCGATGAGTGGTCGATCCTCGGTGCCAGCGCCATGTGGTCCTCGGGCGGACCCGAGACCGCCGCTCTCACCGTCCAGCCGGACCGCTCGCTGGCCCTCACCCTGGACTGGCCGGACCTCGGCCTGCCCGGCGACGGTGAGCTGGTGCTGCCCGTGGAGGTCTCCACGCACGCGGGCGTCGTCACGTTCTCCGTCACGGAGGCGAGCCTTGAGGTCGCCGGGTCCGGGCTGCT
The DNA here is from genome assembly GCA_963747335.1 of uncultured Actinomycetes bacterium. Classification (GTDB taxonomy): domain Bacteria; phylum Actinomycetota; class Actinomycetes; order S36-B12; family CAIYMF01; genus Prado023. The sequence goes on from CAVVEV010000003.1 coordinate 174,304, forward strand.
GTCGATGTTCGCCGGTGGGACCGACGGACCCACGGCCACCGGTGATGTGGCTGCCGCGCACGCTGCGACTGTCGGTGCAGCCGGGGCTCTGCCCGATCGGGTCATGTCGAGCCTGTGGCCGCACGTGTTCGCTGGCCTGGCCGACGCCGGGCTGGCCTCCTCGATGTTCGACCTCGTGCACCTGCGCCACGAGATCAGGACGCCCTCGCTGGATCCCGGCGGCGAGGTCGCCGTCAGCCAGCCCGTCGTCACCCGGGCCGACAGCGGGCTGGTCATCACGGTCGACTCCCACCTCGGGTCGACGGCTGTGACCGATCGCTTCTTCGTCCGGCGCTCAAGGCTCGACCCGACCCTCGACCCGGCCACCGCCCCCGAGCCCCGAACCGGCGTCGTACCCACCCCGGTACGCACGCTCGGCGCCCTGACCGTCACTGCCCCCATCCAGCTGGAGGCCTTCGCTGTGGTCAGTGGGGACGCCAACCCGATCCATCGCAGCGACCTCCTGGCCCGGTTCGTGGGCCTGCCCGGGCGCATCGTGCACGGGATGTGGACCTCCGCGGCGGCCACGCGCGCGGTCCTGGAGTCGGCCGCTGAGGGGGACTCGAGCCGCCTGCGGGAGTGGTCGATCGACTTCGTCGCTCCCGTCCTGCCCGGCCAGGACGTGACCTTCACGGTCACCCGCACAGGCGTGCGGGACGGTGCCTTGGTCGTGTCCGTCGAGGCCACCACCGAGCACGGGGTGGTCGCCATGGGCAGCGCGGTCGTGGCCGGCCCGCGGACCATGTACGTCTTCCCCGGCCAGGGGATCCAGTCCCAGGGGATGGGCATGGAGGGCTACGCCCGCTCGGCCGCCGCGCGCTCGGCGTGGGACCGTGCCGACGCAGTGACGCGGGAGCGGATGGGCTTCTCGATCCTGGAGGTCGTCCGGGACAACCCGACCTCGATCCAGGCGGTGGGCACCACCTACCGGCACCCGGCCGGGGTGCTGCACCTGACCCAGTTCACCCAGGTGGCCATGGCCACGTTGGCTGCGGCCACCGTCGCCGAGATGCGCGAGGCAGGGGTCTTCGACCCGGACGCTGCCGTCGCAGGGCACTCCGTCGGCGAGTACAACGCGCTGGGTGCGTCCAACGGGGTCCTCACCCTCGAGGGCGCCATCGAGCTGGTCTTCGCCCGCGGACAGGGGATGCACGGGCTCGTCCCGCGCGATGAGGCGGGCAACTCCGACTACCGCCTGGCGGTCGTCCGGCCGCACCTCGCCCGGCTCTCGCACGCCCAGGCCGAGGAGCTCGTGGCCAGCGTGGCCGCGGACACCGGCCAGCTCTGCGAGATCGTCAACCACAACCTGCGCGGCAAGCAGTACGCCGTCGCCGGAACCCTTGACTCCCTGGCCGAGCTGGAGCGACGGATCGGCCCTGGCCAGCCGGGTCGACTGCCGATGCTGATGGTCCCGGGGATCGATGTGCCGTTCCACTCCTCGGCGCTGCTCGGTGGCGTGGCGGACTTCCGCAAGCAGCTGATCGCCAAGCTGCCCGAGCACATCGACACCGAGGCCCTGGTCGGGCGCTACATCCCCAACCTGTACCCGCACCTGTTCCGGATCGACCGCGAGTACGTGCAGGGCGTCTTCGACGTCTGCGCCTCTCCGATCCTGGGCGAGGTCCTCGCCGACTGGGAGGCCGCGAGCGCCGACCGCGACGCCCTGGCGCGCACGCTGCTGGTCGAGCTCCTGGCCTGGCAGTTCGCCTCCCCGGTACGCTGGATCGAGACCTTCGAGCTGATGTGCACGCCGGTGCAGCTTGGTGGGCTCGGGGTGGAGCGCATCGTCGAGGTCGGTGTGGGCAGCGCGCCCACGCTGGCCAACCTCGCCAAGGGCTCGCTGGCCCTGCCGACCCACCGCGGGTCCCGGCCCGAGGTGCTCAACGTGGAGGTCGACGCCGAGACGGTGTTCGACACCTCCGAGGACCCGGCTCCCGCCGCCGCAGCGCACACCGAGGGGGAGATCGGCTCCGAGCAGGCGACTGCCGAGGTGACGCTCTCCGCACCGGCCGCCGAACCGGTCCCTGTCCCGGCATCGGCTGCCGCCGACCTCCCGGTCACCCATGCGACCGCTGTGGCCGCGCTGCTGGCCCTTCGGGTCGGGGTGCGCGTCGACCAGCTCGAGCACGACTCGATCGAGTCGCTGGTGGATGGAGCCTCCAGCCGGCGCAACCAGGTCCTGATGGACATCGGCAAGGAGTTCGGCGTCTCGGCGATGGACGGTGCCCATGAGGTGCCGCTGGTCGAGCTGACCAGCACCCTGGCGCAGAAGGCGGCCGGCTACCGCTACCCGGGTCCGGTGCTCTCCGCGGCCGTCGAGGGTGCGGTCACCGCGGCCTTGGGCCCGCGGGGGTCCTCGCAGTCCGCGTTGGCCAAGCGGGTCACGACGCACTGGGGGCTTGGGCAGGGATGGATCGCCCGCACCGCGCTCGCCCTTGCCCTGGGCACACGCGAGGGCAGCAGCCGACGTGGCGGCGACCTGGCGACCCTGACCGAGGCAGGCGCCGAGGGCCTCATCGACGAGGCCGTGAAGGCCGCCGCCGCCGAGGCTGGTGTGGTGGTTGCTCCGGCCTCCGCCGCATCCACCGGCGGAGGCACCGTGGACGCGGCTGCCGTGAACGAGCTGCGTGAGCACGTGGAGGGGATCCTGGTCGACCAGGCCTCCGAGGTGCTGGCCCGCCTCGGGCGCGTCCCGGTCTCCGATCCGCTGGACGCGGACTACCGGGAGGCGCTGGCCACGCTGGCCCTCCTGGAGGCCGAGCACGGACCCGCCTCGCTGGTCGCCCCCATGTTCGACCCGCGTCGGCACGTCCTGCTCGACTCCGCGTCGACTTGGGCGCGTGCCGAAATCGACCACCTGGTGCAGGCAGCGCTCGCGGCGGAGACCGGGGCGGGTGAGGCCGACGACCTCGGCACGCTTGTCGGGCAGGTCGCCGCCCACAGGGATGCCGACCCGCGGATCCGGGCCACGCTCGAGTACCACCGCACCCGACTCGCCGAGTCGGGTCACCCGCAGACGGTTGCCGCCCTCGACCGGGCGCTGACATCGGACCCCGCAGGGGTTCCGGTGCCCGGCATCGCGAGGCTGCGCGATGCGCTGTCCGGCGGGGATGCAGCGCGCGTCCTCGAGGCGGCCGTGGCCCTGGGGGACGCTCCTGCGGACTTCCGCGGCGAGGTCGCCCTCGTGACGGGGGCGTCGCCGAACTCGATCGCGTGGTCCTCGCTGGCGCACCTTCTGCGCGGCGGGGCGACGGTCGTCCTGGTCACCACCACCGACACCCCGGAGCGGATAGCGGCCTACCGCGACCTCGAGCGACGGTATGCCGGACCGGGCGCCCAGTTGCACATCGTGCGGGCCAACCTTGCCTCCTTCGCCGACATCGACGCCCTCATCGAGTGGATGGTCACCCCGACCGTTGAGGACCTCGGGCCCATCACCCGCGAGGTCAAGGCGGCGCTGTGGCCGACCCTCGTCCTGCCGTTCGCCGCCGCTCCCGCCATGGGTGAGCTGCCCGACACCGGTCGGGACTCGCAGCTGACGCTGCGCCTTCTCCTGCTGGGCGTGCAGCGCCTCGTCGGGGGGCTCGCGGAGCGCGCCAGCGCGGCGCGCAAGGGGCGCTTCAGCGTGATCCTGCCCATGTCACCCAACCACGGCACGTTCGGCGGCGACGGTGCCTACGGCGACGCCAAGGCGGCGCTGGAGACGATGGCCAACAAGTGGAGCTCCGAGGGCTCCCGCTGGGGCGCCCAGACACGGATCATCTCCGCGGAGATCGGCTGGGTCCGCGGAACCGGCCTGATGGCCGCCAACGACCGGGTCGCCCGGTACGTCGAGGACGAGCTCGGCGTGGTCACCTACTCCGCCGAGCAGATGGGCGCGCTGATCGCGGCCCTGGCCACCCCGGCATTCCGCGAGGAGGCAGACCGGGCGCCGCTGCGGCTGGATCTGTCCGGTGGGCTCGCGGGCCAGGTCGACCTGGGCGCCGCCCTGGCAAAGGCCGTTGTTGAGCTGACTGCGGCTGCGGCCGCCGAAGGCTCGGCCGAGCCGGACGCCTCCGGCACTGTCCCGGCGCTGCCGAACCTGCCCGCGCTCCTGGTCGAGGCCCGTGGGCCGGTCACGGTCCCCACCGGGCGGTCGAAGGCCACCGTCCGGGCTGAGGACATGATCGTGATGGTCGGCATCGCCGAGTACGGCCCCTGGGGCACGTCGGCGACCCGCTGGCAGGCCGAGGTGGGTCACCTGGGGGCGGCCGGTGTGGTCGAGCTGGCGTGGCGCTGCGGGCTCATCGACTGGGATGACTCCGCCGGTGGCTGGGTCGATGTCGAGTCGGGCAGCCCGGTGGCCGAGGCGGACATCGCGGGGCGCTACCGCGCCCATGTGGAGGCGCGCTCCGGCGTGCGCCTGTTCACCGACGATTCCGCCGTGGCGGCCAACGGTGTCTGGGAGTTCACCGAGGTGTTCCTCGATCGCGCGCTGACCAAGGTGCTCCCAGCCGAGGCCGAGGCGCGGGCGATGGCCGCGAACGCGCCCGGTGCGCTGGTGACGCAGGTCGAGGAGGGCTGGGCGTTGACGTTGCCGGCCGGTTCCTCGGTGCGGATCCCGAGGCGCAAGCCCCTGCTGCGCTCGGCCGGGGGGCAGTTCCCGCTCGGCTCGGACCCCGTGCGCCACGGGCTGGACTCCGGGATCGCCGGGTCGATGGATCCGCTCACGGCGTGGAACGTGGTGATCACCGCCGACGCCCTTGCCGATGCCGGGGTCTCCGCGGAGGAGCTGCTCAGTGCCGTGCACCCGAGTCTGGTGGGCAACACCCAGGGCAGCGGCATGGGCGGCATGAGCAGCATCTCCAAGGTGTTCATGGGGCCGACGACCGGCAAGCAGCACGCCAACGACGTGCTCCAGGAGGCCCTGGGCAACGTGGTGTCCGCGCACGTCAACCAGGGGCTCATCGGTGGGTACGGACCGATGGTGCACCCGGTGGCGGCGTGTGCCACGGCCGCGGTCTCCCTGGAGGAGGCGGTGGACAAGATTGCCCTGGGCAAGGCCGAGATCATCGTCGGCGGCGGCTGGGACGACCTGAGCACTGAGGGCATCACCGGGTTCGCCAACATGGCGGCCACCGCCGACAACGCCGCGCTCATCGAGTCCGGCCTCTACCCGCGCCAGCACAGCCGGCCGGGGGATCGCCGCCGTCGCGGGTTCGTCGAGTCCCAGGGCGGGGGCAGCTTCATCATCTGCCGCGGCTCTGTTGCCCTGGCCCTGGGCCTTCCGGTCCGGGCGGTCGTGGGGTACGCGGCGTCGTTCGGCGACGGGATCCACACCTCCATCCCAGCCCCCGGCCTTGGGGCGCTCGGCTCGGTGCGAGGTGGCCCCGACTCCCCGCTGGGGAAGGCCCTGGCCACCCTCGGGCTGTCCGCCGACGATGTGGCCGTGGTGTCCAAGCACGACACGTCCACGGAGGCCAACGATCCCAACGAGGCCTTCATCCACGAGACGATCCAGCAGGCCCTGGGCCGGACGCCGGGTGCGCCGCTGCGGGTGATCTCGCAGAAGTCGCTCACCGGGCACTCCAAGGGCGGAGCGGCCGCCTGGCAGATGGCGGGGCTGTGCGACGTGTTCGAGACGGGCATGGTGCCGGGCAACGCCAACCTGGTCAGTGCAGACCCGCGGGTGACTCCCGGTGATGCACTGGTCGTGGACTACCGGACCCTGCACCGGGCAGAGCCGGTTCGCGCCGCACTGGTCACGAGCCTCGGCTTCGGCCACGTGTCGGCGGTCGTGGCCCTGGCTCACCCCGACGTGTTCGTCGAGGCGATCCCGGACGAGCAGCGCAGTGCGTACGTCCAGCGGGCCCATGAGCGCAGGGTGGCCGGTGCGCTGGCGAGGCTGCGTGCTGCCTACGGCGGCGAGCCCGTGTTCGACCGGCGCACCGACCGGCGCCTCAGCCAGGGCTCGACGTATCAGTTGCGCGAGCGTGAGGCCGGGATGCTGCTCGATCCGGCGGGTAGCCTGCCGGGGCTGGCCGGGGCCTGATGTCGATCCGCTCCCTGGGCATCGACCTGGTAGGAGTCGACTCGTTCGGCGAGCAGCTCGGGTCGGTCGGCTCGGCGTTCGCCGAGCGGACCTTCACGGTGGGCGAGCTGCGGGCCGCGGGCGGGCACGCCGGCGCGGCGCAGCACCTGGCCGGGCGATACGCCGCGAAGGAGGCCTTCGTCAAGGCGTTCTCCGGCGCACGGCCCGGTCGGGCCCCGGCGATCCCGGACATGGACTGGCGGCAGGTCGAGGTGGTCCCCGATTCCTGGGGCCGCCCGACGCTGGTGCTGCACGGGGAGCTGGCTGCGGCCGTGCGAGCCACCCTCGGTGAGGTCGTGATGCACGTGTCGATCACCCACGAGCCCACGATGGCCGCAGCCGTGGTGGTCCTCGAGGGGTCCTAGGCGATCTTCGCCACCGCACGCAGGTACGCCCGCAGCATCCGCTTGAGCTCACGGACGGTGGCCGGGTTCGGCTTGCCGTCGGAGACCGAGAAGTGCAGCAACGACTGCGACATCTCGACCACGACCTCGCAGATGGTCACCTGCTCGTCGAGGGTCCTGCCCGGGGTCAGGTTCTGGATCATCGGCAGCAGGGTCGTGACCAGGGCTCGGGAGTGCTCGGCGGCCAGGGACCGGGTGGCTGCCGTGGACCGCATGGCCAGCCAGACCGCGCGCCGGGTCGGGTCGTCCACCCAGTGTGCGGCCACCAGGTCGATCAGCGCGTTCACCTCGGACTGCCAGTCACCGAGGACGAAACGGTCTGCGCTGGCGGCCATGTCCGCGATGAGCGCGGCGGTGTCACGGGAGTCGAGCTCAGCGACGATGGCGAACTTGTTCGGGAAGAACTGGTACACCGACCCGACGGGGATCCCGGCACGCTGGGCGACGTCGTCGATCGTGAAGCCCTCGACGCCGCCCTCTGCCAGGAGGTCGCGGGCAGCCGTGAGGATCACGTCGAACCGCACCCGGCCGCGCGCCTGGACGGGTCGATGGCGGACCGTGAGGTCCGGCGTGGAGTTGTCGGTCGTCATCGCTGCTGGTTGGGCTCGGTGTCCACCGGCACGGTCGAGGCTGGCTGGGGCTGCTCGCCCCGGTCATGGCGGAACTGGTCCCAGATCTGGTAGGTGACCACCATCGTCCCGGCCATGATCGCGATGACGACGATCCCGATGAACGCGTTGGCCACGATGTGTCCGCGCTCCGGCGGCCCGGCCAGGACGAACAGCGTGGGGTCGGTGGGGTCGTAGGCGACCTCAACGGTGGCCCCCCTGGCCCAGGAGGTCGCCGACACCTGGTGGGCAGCGTGCTGGATGGTGCGGCCGTCGCGTGCCCGGAACTCGACCACGGGGGAGAACAGGAGGCGACGTTGGGTCGTGGAGGTCATGGTGTTGTCCAGGACCGTGCCGGTCGCCCGGACGCCGTCCCGTCGCAGCCCGGCATGCTGGGCCTCAGTACGCATCGCCCTGATGAGCGACCACGTCACGCCGATCAGGGTCGCGGCGGCGAGCAGCGCCAACGTCCCGAGCACGAGCGTCGTCACACCACGATCCTAGGGCGGATCCCGCCGACGGGGCGTCCCATCGGTGTCGTGAGATCGTCGCGATTGGGTGCGGGCTACCAGCCCAGCCAGCCCTCGGGGTCGATGAACTTGCCGTTCTTCGTGACCTCGAAGTGCAGGTGCGGGCCGGTGGAGTTCCCGGTCGAACCGAGGCTGCCGATCTTGTCCCCGGTCGAGACCTTTGCCCCGGCCGAGACGCTGACCCCCGACAGGTGGTTGTACGTGCTCTGGAGGCCGTTGCCGTGATCGATGATCACCTGGTTGCCGTAGGCGCCCTCGTACCCGGTGGAGACCACTGTGCCGCTGGCTGCGGCCATGATGGAGGTTCCATTGGAGCCGGCGAAGTCCAGCCCGGTGTGGACCCCGGAGGACCAGTACCCACCCGTCTGGCCGAACCGTGCGGTGAGCCGGTAGGAGCCCTTCGCCACCGGCGACTGGCGGGTCTCAGCCAGGCTCTCCTTGTAGAGCTCGGCCTTCTCCTTGGAGACGTCGTAGGCCGCCTTTGCCTCCTTGTAGGCGGCCTTGGCCTCCTCGGCGGCGGCCGCGCGCTTCTCCACCTTCGCCGCTTCCTCGGCCAGTGCCTCCTCAGCGGACTGCATGGCTGCCAGGGCTTCCTCCCCGCTGGCGACTGAGGCAGCGAGGCTGTCGGCAGCCATCTGCGCGGCGAGGTCGGCGGCAGCCACCTCCTCCGCGGTGGGGGTCCCCGGGAGCATGGCCTTCAAACCTGTGGCCGAGGACTCCAGGGAGGTGGCGATCTCAACGGCCTCCGCATGGGAGGCCGTCGCCGCCTCCAGGTCTGCCAGCGCGGCCTGCGCTGCCTCCTGGGCCTCGACCAGGGCTGCCTCAGTCTCGGCGACGGTCTGCTCCGCCTTGGCCCGCTTCGCCTTGTCCTTCTCGAACGCGGCCTTCGCCTCGGCTGCCTGAGCCTTCGCCTTGGCCGCTTGGGCCTTGGCCTTGGCCACCTGGCTCGGGGTCGCCCCGCCCTTGGGTGGCTTGGGTGGCTTGGGCGGCTTCGGCTCAGCGGCCGACTTGTCCTCGGCCTTGCCCTGGGACTCCGCGGTCGCCGCAGCCGACTGGGTGCCGGAGGTCGCGACGGTGGCCTGGGGTGCGTAGGCGGTGGTCTGGGTGGCGACCTGCTCGGCTTCTCCGCGAGCGCCGTCGGCGCTGCCGCGAGCGGCTTCCTCGACCTCCTGAGCCCGTGCCTCCTCAGCAGCCTCCTCCGTGGTGACGCCCAGCGCCGACTCGAGCTCACTGATCAGCTCCTCGACGGGGTCGGCCTCATCGGAGGTCACGGTCGCCGGGGCGGTCGTGGCAGCGGCGGCAGCGATCGGTGCGGCCACCATGCCCAGCGCGAGGGCAGCCATGGCGCCAGCCTTCAGCAGGCCCGGCGAGGCCAGCCCCAGCCGGATCTCGTCCATGACCAGGAGGATCGGCAGCGTCGTCTGGGTCAGCAGCTTCAGGGGGATCTCCCCAGCCGCCCCATCGGCGAGCGTCCCGCGAACCGTTGTCCGGAGCCCGAGGCGCGCCAGGGACACATCCCCGAGGTCGTCGATGACGAGGTCGTAGTCGTGCTGCGAGATCTGGTCGGAGACGACCTTCCACAGGTCCCTGGAGGCCGCGGTGATCCAGGTGACGGACAGCTCCTGGGCGCGGGCACGTTCCACGGCGGCGTCGTAGAGCTCCTGCTCGCGGTTGATGACCAGGGTCTCGAGCTCATCCTCAGTGTGGAGGTTCTCGCCCGCGTCGCCGATGACGAGGATGTCCAGATGGGCATCGGCGGTGTCCGCGACAGCGACTGCGGCGTAGGCAAGAAGCCCGGACAGGGGTCCGTCGCTGCGGTCGACGATGGCCAGGATGTGTCGGAAGGGTGGTGGTTCGCCGTCGGCGAGGAAGACGGCGAATCCTGGGACCACGTCGGTGCTGTGGCGTGCTGTCGCGATCAGGAGGTCGCAGAGCAGCCGCTCCGGTGGTGCGAAGTCACGGCGGAGGCCGATCCACGGCATCCCGCGCTGGGCGGCTGCCTGCAGGGCCTCCGAGACGGTGGGCTCGGAGGCTGCCGTGGCCTGCACCACGGCGTCGACCTCCAGGGGGTCAGCGGCCCACGAGGTGAGCAGGACTGTTCCTGCGGCGTACCGCTGGGCGATGGTCAGCGGCGCGAGGCTGTTGGGATCGGAATCGAGCACCACGAGCATGTCCGGCGTGCGTCGTTCGCTCACCACCACTCCCTTCGGGCACAGGTATGTTCCAGTGTGCCGCACGAGGGTCCCGGACGCTGGGCAAGATCACGTTGACTCGCGTGGCGCACTGCACCTCATCCCAGGTCCTCCATCCAGCCGACGGCTCGACGGCCCTCGCGCCGTAGCCACTCGATTCGGGCACCGGCGGTGACCAGCAGGGTCCCGGCGATGGCCAGGCCCACCCAGCGCGGCAGGTTCGACAGCCCGCTCCACACCTGGGCCAGGGAGGCGATGACCAGCGCGAGGGAGGCCGGGATGAGCAGGCCGCCCAGGTGCAGGCGCGCCCCGAGGACCATCGCGATGACCGATGCGATGAGGACCGCCCCGAGCCGGACGATGTGCCACGTGGATCCGAGGTCGCTGACGTCGAGGGCCCAGGGGGCTGCCCACGTGGCGATCGCGGAGGGGATCAGGGCCATCGCGACGGCCGGGCCCAGCCACTGCAGTGACGGGGTCGGCCCGCGGCGCCGCCACAGCAGGCCTGCCACCAGAAGGAGGACGGCGAAGGTCAGGGTGAACGCCTCGATGGGGTCGGGCAACATCGTTGGGGAGAGGACCATGGCGGCGGCACCGAGCAGGGCGCCGATCCATCCGGCGGCCGGGAGCCGGACTGCGACGACGAATGCCATCACGCCGACGAGCGCGGCCAGCAACGACAGCTGGCTGGCCACGAGATCGCCGTCGCCGAGTTCTTCCACATGGGTGATCCGAGTGGCCGCCCACGCGATCCACACGGCGGATGACCCCATCAGTGCGACTGTCCAATCGTCGCGCAGGACCCAGACCACCATACCGACGGTCAGCCCGGCCAGGGCCACTGCTGCGGCGAGCCAGACGGGTTGCGGGTCCTTCGGGAGGGCGAGCGTCAGGGCAACGGTGGTCCCGATGAGTGTCGCGGCCCCGAGCAGCACGAGTCGCCACTGGTCTCGGTCGCGGTCGACTGCGGCCCAGAGACTCAGGACCGATGCAGTGGCGGCTGTGGTGACCAGCGCGCCGGGCAGGACCTCTCGGCTCATCGCCGACGAGGCGGTGGCGGCGGCGCTCAGGAACAGGCCCAACGCACCCAGGGTCCTGAGCTCGGCCTCCTGACTCCGCCAGCGTCCCGGATGCTCGGCTGCTGCCAGCATCGCGATGCTGGTCAGCGCGGGAACCGTGATCGCAGCCGCGGCCCACGCCTCGGAGTCCGTGGCGCTGGCGACCGCCGCGACCAGGCACGCACCAGCGACCAGTTGTGCGGCCCAACCCAGCCAGCTCCACGCCCGCAGTCCGAACCGACGGTGCAGCACGAGCAGGCCGGCACCAACCGCCGCGAAGGCGAGGGCTGGGTACAGCGTGGGATCGGTGATCCAGCGCTCGGGGAGCAGGCCCAGCGCTGGGGCGGCGATGAGATCGACCGCGGCCAGCCCGGCCGCAACGACCGCCAGGGCCTCGGCCGTACCCACGAGCTTCGTGCGCAGCCGGATCGCAAGCACGCCCATGCCCGCTGTTGCGCCCAGCATCAGCGCGACCTGTCCGAACGCGCCGAGGCGGTCCCACACGACGGCAGCGAAGACCGCCCCGGCGATGACCAGGAGCAGGGCGCCGACGCCGAGCAGGAACGTCTGCGCGCTGGGCCCGCCACGAGTGATCGGAACCGGAGGCGTGGGCGCACCGGGCTGGAGCGCCCCCTGGGGAGTGTCCCTGCCCGGAGGGTTCCAGATCGCGTACGCGCGTTGGATCTCCGGAGCGGGGGCGGGGTCACTCGCCGCGACGCGGTCGGCCAACCAGGCGGACCGCGCGGCCAAGGAGTCGGCCTCGGCGACGTAACCCGCGTAGGCCCGAAGGCCGCACCGGCAGGTGATCATCCCTGCCTCGTCCGCCAGAGTGGGGTTCAGGTCGGCCTGCGCGCATCGGGGGCATCTCATCGCCAGCGCCTCTTCCCCGGTCTGTGCCTCTGCTTCCCACGCTACTCCCGGTGGCTCGTGACGAGCGGGTCATTCGTCCCTTGGGCCCTGCGCTGGTTGGCGCTACCGTATGGCCCAATCGCTCGTTGAGGGGGTGCCATGGGAGCCCGATACTCCGGACACGCGCCGACCACGACGAACTGGTCGGCGATCTTCAAGACAATGCTGCTCACTGCGGCACTGGCTGCCATCCTGTGGTGGCTCGTCATGGCCGGGGGATCGGAGCTGGGCTCGGTCGTCACCGACTGGTTCCGCACCCTCTGACGGGCGTCAGGGTCTGGTCCTGCCGCCGGCGACGCTGGTAGCGTCCAGTCTTCCCCGTGCCGGAGGAGGCAGCGATGAAGGACCTGACCCCGTACCTGAACTTCGACGGGACCACCGAGGAGGCGTTCACGTTCTACGCCGAGGTCCTCGGCGGTCAGGTCATGGGGGTGGCCCGGTTCCGGGACTTCGGTTCGATGGCCGAGCTGCCCGAGGCGGACCTGGACAAGGTCGCCAACATCGGTCTCACCCTCCCCAACGGGTCGATGCTGATGGGTACCGACATGCTCGCGTCGCTCGGGCAGGAGTTCCGAAAGGGCAACGACTTCTCGCTGCACGTCGAGGCCGACGACGCCGCGGAGGCCCAGCGACTGTTCGACGCGCTGTCGGACGGGGGATCGGTCTCCATGGCCCCGGCAGCCACTGAGTGGGCCGAGTGGTTCGGTGGGTGCACCGACAGGTTCGGCATCGAGTGGATGGTCAGCTACACAGGCTCCGTGGTCTTCGAGGGCTGAGGGTTGCCACAAGATCCGGATCTCAAGGTCAGCACGACCCCACTGATCCTGACGTGGTCGTGAACACCAGGGCAACGGACTCTAGCTCAGCCGCCAGGCGAGGCGGCGGCGCAGCCAGAGGGACACGTAGACCAGTCCGACCAGGGCCGGGACCTCGATCAGGGGGCCGATGACCCCGGCCAGGGCCTGACCCGAGGTGACCCCCCAGACTCCGATGCTCACGGCGATCGCGAGCTCGAAGTTGTTGCCGGCGGCGGTGAACGCCAGGGTGGCGGTCTTGGGGTAGTCCAGGCGGGCGCGGCGGCCGACCACGAACGAGACGCTCCACATGATGGCGAAGTAGGCGAGCAGCGGGATCGCGATCAGCACCACGCTCAGCGGGTCGGACGTGATGGCCTCGCCCTGCAGGGCGAACATCACCACGATGGTGAACAACAGACCGTAGAGCGCCCACGGGCTGATCCGGGGCAGGAACTGGTTGTCGTACCAGTCTGCTCCCTTGCGAGGGCGAAGGATGCGGCGGGTGAGGTAGCCGGCGGCCAGCGGGATGCCCAGGAAGATCAGCACCGACTTGGTGATCTCCCAGGTCGAGAAGGTCACCTCCTCAGTGGGCAGCCCGAGCCACTCGGGCAGGATCTCCAGGTAGAAGGTGCCCAGCAGGGCATAGCCCAGGACCTGGAACACCGAGTTGATCGCCACCAGCAGGGCGGCGGCCTCGCGGTCGCCGCAGGCCAGGTCGTTCCAGATCAGCACCATCGCGATGCACCGGGCAAGGCCGATGACGATCAGCCCGGTTCGGAACTCGGGGTAGTCGTAGAGGAACAGCCATGCGAGGGTGAACATCAGGGCTGGGCCGATCACCCAGTTGAGGACGAGGGAGCTCCACAGCATCGGCTTGTCGCCGGTGACCCGGCTCATGTCCTCGTAGTGGACCTTGGCCAGGACCGGGTACATCATCAGCAGCAGCCCGAGGGCGATGGGCAGCGAGGTCTCGCCGACCTTCACCGCGTCAAGCGCGTCCTGGATGCCGGGAAGCACTCGGCCGAGCAGCAGCCCACCAGCCATCGCCAGCACGATCCACACCGGAAGGAACCGGTCCAAGGTCGACAGCCGACGCAGCACGTCGGCCTCGACCGGGTCGGTGGCGCTCGGTGCGGTGTCCTGGTGGTCGGGCATGTGGGCTCCCATTGCGTCCCTACGGGCTGAGTGCGGACGGGCCGGCGGTGGCTCAGGCCGTAGGCGCCAGGAGCCGGGCGATCTCCTTGACGTCGGGGACCCGCCCGGAGACCAGGACCTCCTCGTCGACGACCAGGCCGGGGGTCCTCATGACCCCGTAGGAGGCGATGTCGCCGAAGTCGGTGACCTTCTCGATGGTCGCGTCCAGGCCGAGCGTGGTCAGGGCCTGCTTGGCATTGGCCTCCAGCCGGTGGCAGTTCGCGCAGCCGGAGCCGAGGATCTTGATGATCATGGTGGTTCCCTTTCGTTGGTGGTGATGGTCGTCCTGAGTCGTAGGGGGCGTGGCGGGTCAGGTCGGCACCCCGGAGCCAAGGATGGCGTTGAACAGGTAGCCCACGGCGATGATGCCGGTGGCCACGACGCCGACGAACATGCCCAGCAGCTTGGGCTGCAGGACGCGGCGCAGCAGGATCATCTCGGGCAGGCTCAGGGCGACGACGCTCATCATGAACGCGAGCACCGTGCCCATGGGCATGCCCTTGGTGTACAGCACCTCGACCAGCGGCATGATCCCGGCGGCGTTCGAGTACAGGGGGATCCCGATCGCCACCGCCACCAGCACTCCGAAGGGGTTGTCGGAGTTGGCGTAGGTGGTGAAGAAGTCGGTGGGGACCCAGCCGTGGATGATCGCTCCGAGGCCGATTCCGACGAGGAGGTAGGGCCAGATCTTGCGCAGGATCGTGCCGACCTCCTCCACGCCCATGGTGATCCGCTGGTCGAACGTCAGCCCGGCGGCTGGGTCGACGACCTCGCCGCGGAGCTTGGTCTCGAAGACGAACGGCTCGACCCAGCGCTCGACGTGCAGCTTGCCCAGGATGAAGCCGGCCACGATCGCGATGGTCACCGCGGCGACCACGTAGAGGGCAGCGACCTGCCATCCGAACAGGCTCCAGAGCAGCCCGATCGCGATCTCGTTGGCCAGTGGGGAGGCGATCAGGAAGCTCAACGTCACCCCGATCGGGACGCCCGCGGCGACGAACCCGATGAACGCGGGAACCGCAGAGCACGAGCAGAACGGCGTGATCACGCCCAGGCCGGCCGCCATCACGTTCCCGACGCCCTCGCGCTTGCCGCCGAGCAGGGCCCGGGTGCGCTCCACGCTCATGAAGGAGCGCAGCACGGTGACGATGAAGATGATCCCGGCCAGCAGCAGGGTGATCTTGACGGTGTCGTAGAAGAAGAAGTGCAGCGTCTCGGTCAGCCGCGCATCCGGGGCCATTCCGAACAGGTCGTAGAGCAGCCAGTCCCAGATCCGGGCGTTGACCCAGAAGGCCAGCCACCAGAGGAACGCCGCTCCGGCAAGGGCGCCGACCTGGCCGCGTCGATCGGTGGGAAGCCGTTCGAGGACGTTCACGTCAGCCCCTCGGCGGTCCCGCGGGTCGCTGCGACAGTCGGCAGGGCCGCGGCGATCCGGGTGTGCGCGTCCTCGGCGAGCGAGTAGTCGACCCAACGGCCGCGCTTGGCCGATGTCACAAGGCCCGCCTCGCGCAGCACTTTCAGGTGGTAGCTCAGCACGTTCGGCGCCACCCCGCCGACCGGCTGCAGGTCGCACACGCATCGGGTCCCCGCGGAGGCCAGCACGGCCAGCAGACGCCACCGGACAGGGTCAGCCACCACAGTGAGCAGCGACACCGCCTGCTCCTGCTGGACCGGTGATCTATCGATCGTCATAACTTCGATCATGGTTGAAGTATAGGAGATCGATCCGGGGCGGTGGGGGGGCCGAAGGTCCCGACCGTCTCCAGTTCCGGCGCTTCCTCGATCCGGCTCGATGAGGGACCCCGATTGGCCTTCGGGGGCGGGCATGGTCCACGATTGCTCAATGCGCATTGTGATTGTTGGCGTCACGTGACCCTGGCCCCTGTGACTCGCCGGGTGCTGGCCGAGTACCTCGGGACCATGATCCTGGTCGCCGCAGTCGTCGGCTCGGGGATCATGGCCGCCAACCTGACTGACGACGTCGGTGTCCAGCTGCTGATGAACATGCTGGCCACCGTGCTCGTCCTGGGGCTGCTGATCTGGACCCTCGGGCCGATCTCCGGGGCGCACTTCAACCCCGCGGTCACCGGTGTTGCGCTTGTCCGCCGGGAGATCCCCGGACGGGAGGGCGCCGGCTACATCCCCGCCCAGATCGCCGGGGCTATCACCGGGGCGATCCTGGCGAACCTGATGTTCGACCTGCCGGCCGTCCAGATGTCCACGACCGAGCGCACGGGTGCCAACCTCCTCCTCGGCGAGGTGGTGGCGACCGCCGGATTGCTGTGGATCATCGGGGCGCTGACCCGTACTGGCAATGGGCGGCTCGGCCCGGGCCTGGTGCCGGCGTGGATCGGGGCGGCGTACTTCTTCACCTCCTCGACCTCCTTCGCCAACCCCGCCGTCACGATCGGCCGGTCGTTCACCGACACCTTCGCCGGGATCGCGCCAGCCTCCGTAGGGGCGTTCATCGCTGCCCAGCTCGTGGGCGCGGCGATCGGCGCGGCGCAGACCGAGCTGTTCCATCCGAGGCCCGGGGTCGCCCCTGAGCCCCTTGACCTGCCCGGCCCCGTCCACAACCGCACCTGACCGCCCAGTCCCAGCCCAGCCCGAACCACCCACCCAGGAGGAACCCATGTCCGACAAGCCCAGTGTGCTGTTCGTATGCATCCACAACGCCGGCCGCTCCCAGATGGCCGCCGCATACCTGACCCACCTCGCGGGGGATCGGGTCGAGGTCCGCTCGGCAGGCTCGGCGCCCGCCGAGTCGGTGAACCCCGCGGCCGTGGAAGCGATGCTCGAGGAGGGCATCGACATGTCCGCCGAGATCCCCAAGATCCTCACCGATGAAGCCGTCCGAGGCTCCGACGTTGTGATCACGATGGGGTGCGGGGACACGTGCGCGATCTACCCCGGCAAGCGCTACGAGGACTGGGCCCTCGACGACCCCGCCGGTCAGGGCGTCGAGGCGGTGCGCCCCATCCGCGACGACATCCGCCGGCGGATCGAGACGCTGATCAGCGAGATCGCCCCCGCCTGACCGACTCGCGCAACCCCAGCACGTCAGAACGCCCGGTCACCCCTCGCGGGGCGCCGGGGGTTCGACGGTGGTGTGCGTGCCTCAGCAGCAGCCCGTGTCGCAGCAACCCTGCTTGTCCTCAGTGGTGGGGCAGCAATCGGTGGTGTCACAGCAGTCGGACATCGGATCCCCTTCTCAGTCACATCGACAGGTGTCGATGAATCACTATCGTGGACCATGCATCGACAGATGTCAATGCATGTGGGATCCTCGAGTCATGTCGCAGACCGCACCCGTCCTGCTGCCGCTCGCCGACGATACCGGGGCCTGCTGCGCGCCCCTGCCCTCCCCGCCGCTGGACGCCGAGTCGGCGGTGGCGCTGGCCGGGCAGCTCAAGGCGCTGGCTGACCCCGCTCGGTTGCAGCTGCTCTCGATCGTCCTGGCCAGCGGATCGGCCTGCATCTGCGACCTGACCGAGCCGGTTGGGCTCAGTCAGCCCACGGTGAGCCATCACATGAAGGTGCTGGTCGACGCCGGCCTGCTGCATCGCGAGAAGCGCGGGAAGTGGGTCCACTTCAGCGTCATCCCCGAGGCACTGCATGACCTGAGCGCGCAGGTGGAGAGCCCCGCTGGAGCGATGGCCCAGTCCTGATCTGCCCGAGCCCGTCAGCCCACGAGGCAGCCGAGCCTGCTAATCGAGGTCCGCGTCCTCGGCGGCCTGCGCCCAGCCATCGATTCGGTTCGTGAGATCGGCCAGGGTGCTTTCGAAGGCCGCCTTGGTTCCGACCCGGACCGGGTCCGGGACCGACCAGTGGGTGTGCCCGACGTCGACCTCGCGATCGGCTGAGTCGCAGACCGTGATGATCACGTCCTCAGCGCAGAGGACCTCGGTCATCGAGGCGGGCCGGTCGGCCAGCAGTCGCAGCCCATGGGCACGGGCGACCCGGACGGTGCCCGGATGGATCCGGGCCGCAGGTCGTGTGCCCGCGGAGGCGGCCGGCTGCGCTGTCCGAGAGGCCCACACCGCGGCCGCCAGCTGCGAGCGCGCTGAGTTTCCCGAGCAGATGAACACCACCCGCCCCGCCGGCAGGGGTGGGGTCGGGAACCGCCCGAGGGCCGCCAGGGCCTCGGGAACCAGGCGAACGTAGGTGCGCCGGCCGTCCGATTCCGAGGGCAGGCGGCGCACCAGACCGGCGGCCTCCAGGGCCTTCAGGTGGTGGGCCATCAGGTTCGAGGACATCCCCAGCGCGGCCGCGAGGTCCCTCGGGCTGATGTCGCCCACCTCGAGCGAGTCGACCACCCGCAACCGACCGACCTCCGAGAGCGCGGCGTGACCAGCCGCACGCCACAGCAGGTCGCGCACCTGCGCGGACTCAGTCGTCATTGAGCAAGAGTGGCCGTCGTGTCGATTGCCGTCAAGCAGGGTGATCCAGGTGAACGGTCCGTGCCCTGCTCACCGAGCTCGGCGTCGCGCTCGACGCCGCGGGTGCCACCGCATGAGGCCGCAATCAGGTGACCAGCCGGTAGCCGATCCCCGGGTCGGTCAGAAGGTGGCGCGGTCGCGCGGGATCGGGCTCGAGCTTGCGCCGCAGCTGGGCGAGGTACACGCGCAGGTAGTGGCTCTCGCGGTCCAGGTCAGGGCCGCGAAGCTCGCGCAGCAGCTCCTTCTGGGTCACGATCCGCCCGGCGTTGCGGGCCAGGATCTCCAGGAGCCGCCACTCGGTGGGCGTGAGGCGCACGGGTTGCCCGTCGCGGGTCACCAGCCGGGCTGCGAGGTCGATCGTGAACGAGTCGGTGACGACCACGGGGTCGGCCTCCACTCCGGCCGACCTACGCGTCGCCGCGCGGATCCGAGCCAGCAGCTCGTCCATCGCGAACGGCTTGGAGACGTAGTCGTCGGCGCCGGCGTCGAGGGCGGCGACCTTGTCGTGGCTGGTCTGGCGTGCCGAGAGGACCACAACCGGGACCTGGCTCCAGCCGCGGACCGCGTGCAGGATCTCCATGCCGTCGAGATCGGGGAGCCCGAGGTCGAGCAGGATCAGGTCGGGGTGGCTGCTGGCCGCCAGGTCCAGGCCGGCTGTCCCGGTCACGGCTACGTCGGTCTCGTAGCCCCGGGCGTTGAGGGTGATCGCCAGGGCGCGTGCCAGGGCAGGCTCGTCCTCGATGATGAGGATCCGGGTCATGGTCGCCCTCCGAGGCCCTCGTCCTGGGCCGAGGCATCGGCGCGCTGCAGGGTCAGCACCATGGTGAGGCCACCGCCCGGTGTCTCCTCTGCGTCGAGGGTGCCCCCGTTGGCCTGTGCGAATCCTCGGGAGACAGCCAGGCCCAGACCCACGCCCTGACCGGCCGGCACGTCACCGAGGCGTTGGAAGGCGCTGAAGATGGACTCGAGGCTCTGCGCGGGGACTCCCGGTCCTCGGTCAACGACGCGCAGCACGACCTTGTCCTTGATGGTGCCGGCGGTGATCCGCACCGGGTGCTCGGGGGGTGAGTAGCGCAGGGCGTTCTCGACGAGGTTGGCGATGATCCGTTCGATGAGTCCCGCGTCGCCGAGGACTGTCGGCAGGGTCACGCGCACGTCGACGTCGACCCGATCTGCGGGGACTCCTGCCAGGGCACGGGGGACGACCTCGTCCAGGGCGACCGGCTCGGTGCGCAGCACCAGCGCGCCGGCGTCCAGGCGGCTCATGTCCAGCAGGTTGTCGATCAGGCCCTGCAGCCGGTCGGCCGAGCTCTCGATCCCCGCCAGGAGCTCTGCGCGGTCGGCTTCGGGCAGGTCGAGGTCGGGTGCCCGCAGGGTCCCCACGCAGGCCTTGATCCCGGCCAGTGGGCTGCGTAGGTCGTGGCTGACGGCGGCGAGCAGCGAGGAGCGGATGTCGCTGCGGGCCCGCTCGATCCGGGCGCTGGACGCCTCGATGCGCAACTGCTCGCGCTCCAGCAGGGTGCCGATCTGGGCCGAGACCGCCGACAGGACCCGGGTGTCCTCGGCGGAGAGGTCACGGCCCTCCAGCATGAGGACCGCAGTGTCGGACACCGGGACGCGCACGCCCTGGCCGTCGGCGGTCGGAGGCCTGTCGCCGCTCGAGGTGATCACGCGCCAGCCCGCGACCGGATCCTCGCGCGTGAGCAGGGATGCACTGGTCACCGCGAACGTCTCGCGGATGCGCTCGAGCATCGCGGGCAGGGCGTCCTCTCCGCGCAGGACGGAGTTGGCGAGCAGCGTCAGCGTGTCCGCCTCTGCACGGGCCCGCGCGGCCTCCTTGGTCCGGCGTGCGGCGGTGTCGACGACGATCGCCACGGCGACCGCCACGGTCACCATCAGCAGCAGCGCCGCGGCATTGATGGGCTGGTTGATGGTCCAGGTGTAGGTGGGTTCGATGAACAGGTAGTTCAGGGCCAACCCCGCGATCACCGCGGCCGCCACTGCAGGAGCCAGGCCCCCGACCAGGGCGACCGTGACGGCCAGGGCCAGCATGGCTTGGGAGACCAGGCTCAGGCTGTCGGTGTTGAGCAGGGCGAGGGTGAGGACGGGTGGGCCGAGGATCGCCAGCACCCATCCGGCGGCCCTGCGTCGTGCTGGCAGGGCGGGAGCGCGCGTGCGGATCCCGGGGTCCCCGGTCTGGTGGTGCGTGACGACCACCACGTCCATGTCGCCGCTGCCGCGGATCACGCCCGGGCTGGCGCCGGGCAGCAGTGCCGAGCGCAGCCGCCCGCGGCTGGTCTCACCCATCACGATGTGGCTGGCGTTCACCCCGCGGGAGAACTCCAGGATCGCCTCGGCAGTGTCCTCGCCCAGGACGTTGTGGAAGGTGCCGCCCAGCGACTCGACCAGGGCGCGTTGGCGCAGGAGGGCGTCGGGGGTGCCGTGGGCCAGTCCGTCCCCGAGGCTGACGTGCAGGGCCAGCAGCTCCCCGCCTGACCGGGAGTCCGCGATCCGCGCCCCGCGTCGGATGAGGGTCTCTCCCTCGGGGCCGCCGGTGAGGGCGACCACCACGCGCTCCCGTGCGGGCCAGGTGTCGGTGATCTCGTTGTCGGCGCGGTAGCTCTCGAGAGCGGCGTCGACGCGGTCGGCGACCCAGAGCAGCGCCAGTTCGCGCAGGGCGGTCAGGTTGCCGACGCGGAAGAAGTTGGTCAGGGCGGCGTCGATCTTCTCGGCGCTGTACACGTTGCCATGGGCCAGGCGTCGGCGAAGGGCCTGCGGGCTCATGTCCACCAGCTCGATCTGGTCGGCGGAGCGCACGACGTCGTCGGGCACGGTCTCCTGCTGGCGGATGCCGGTGATCGACTCGACGACGTCGTTCAGCGACTCCAGGTGCTGGATGTTCACAGTGGTGACCACGTCGATGCCGGCGTCCAGCAGGGCCTGGACGTCCTGCCAGCGCTTGGCGTTGCCCGCACCGGGGACGTTGGTGTGCGCGAGCTCGTCGACCAGGGCCAACTCGGGTCGGCGGGCGAGGACCGCGTTGAGGTCCATCTCGGTGAACGATGCCCCGCGGTGGTCGATCACCCGCCGGGGCACCACCTCCAGCCCTTCGATCAACGCGGCGGTGTGCTCCCGGCCGTGGGTCTCGACGAAGCCGATCACCACGTCCGCCCCGCGGGCCAGGCGCCGATGGCCCTCGGCGAGCATGTCGTAGGTCTTTCCGACGCCTGGAGCAGCCCCCATGTAGACGCGCAGCGTGCCTGGCCGCCTGGCCGGCTCGGGGGCATCGGATGGCACCGCGACGACGCCCGGCTCCTCAGGCGGCATCGAAGGAGGGACGTCCACGGCGTTCAGTCTGTCCGACACATCACGTCCTGCCCAGTTCATCGAGGGCAAGGTTGAGTTCCAGGACGTTGACTCCTGGCTGGCCGAGGAACCCCAGCGCCCGGCCCTGCGTGTGGTCGGCGACGAGGTCGGCCACCACATCCCTGCCCAGTCCCCGGGCCCCGGCCACTCGGGCCAACTGCAGGGCGGCGTACTCCGGGGAGATGTGCGGGTCCAACCCCGAGGCGGAGGCCGTGACCGCATCCGCCGGCACCTCGTCCAGGGGCACGTCGTTGGCGGCGGCCACAGCCGCCCGGCGCTCCTCGATCACCTGGACGAGGTCTGTGTTGTTGGGCCCCAGGTTGGATCCTCCAGTGGCCAGTGGGTCGTACCCGCCGACCGACGGCCTGGGCCAGAAGTACTCGGGGGTATCGAACCCCTGTGCCAGGAGTGAGGACCCGACGACCGTGCCGTCCACCGCCACCAGTGAGCCGTCGGTCCGCGCGGGCATGACCCGACCGATCGCGAAGACCAGGGCGGGGTAGAGCAGGCCGAGCAGGACGGTCATCACGACCAGCATCCGGAGGGCGGGTGCGACTTGGCGCAGGGTTGGCATGGTGATCACGCGATTCCGGGGATGAGGGAGACGAGCAGGTCGATGGCCTTGATGCCCAGGAACGGCACGATCAGCCCGCCGAGGCCGTAGATGCCCATGTTGCGGGCCAGCAGCGCGGAGGCACTGGAGGGCGTGTAGCGGACGCCACGCAGGGCCAAGGGGATCAGGGCCACGATGATCAACGCGTTGAAGATGACCGCGGACAGGATCGCGGACTCCGGCGACGACAGGCGCATGATGTTCAGCGCGTCCAGCTGCGGGTACACCACGACGAACATCGCGGGGATGATCGCGAAGTACTTGGCGACGTCGTTGGCGATGGAGAACGTGGTCAGCGCACCGCGGGTGATGAGCAGTTGCTTGCCGATGCCGACGATCTCGATCAGCTTGGTCGGGTTGGAGTCCAGATCGACCATGTTGCCGGCCTCCTTGGCCGCCGACGTCCCGGTGTTCATCGCCACCCCCACGTCGGCCTGGGCAAGTGCGGGGGCGTCGTTGGTACCGTCCCCGGTCATGGCGACCAGGTGCCCGCCCTCCTGCTCGGCGCGGATCAGGGCCATCTTGTCCTCGGGCTTGGCCTCAGCCAGGAAGTCGTCCACCCCCGCCTCGGCAGCGATCGCCCGCGCGGTCAGCGGGTTGTCCCCGGTGATCATCACCGTACGGATCCCCATCGCGCGCAGCTCGGCGAACCGGTCGCGCATCCCCTCCTTGACCACGTCCTTGAGGTGCACGACCCCGAGGGCGACGGCGGTCCCGCCGCCGATGCGCTCAGCCACCACGAGTGGTGTGCCGCCGGCCATCGAGATGGCGTCGACGGCCGCGCCGACGTCCTCGGTGGGGTGCCCACCGTTGTCCCGCACCCACTTCATCACCGCGGCCGCGGCACCCTTGCGGATCTCGCGCTGCTCTTCCGGCAGGTCGATGCCCGACATGCGGGTGGCGGCGCTGAACGGCACGAAAGTCGCGTCCTGCAACGACTCGGGGGCCCGCAGTCCGTACTTGTCCTTGGCCAGGACGACGATCGACCGGCCCTCGGGGGTCTCGTCCGGGAGGCTCGACAGCTGCGCGGCGCGCGCCAGCCGCTGGGGATCCACGCCGGCGACAGGGACGAACTCGAAGGCCTGACGGTTGCCCAGGGTTATGGTCCCGGTCTTGTCCAGGAGCAGCACATCGACGTCTCCGGCCGCCTCCACGGCACGCCCGGACATGGCCAGCACGTTGCGCTGCACCAGCCGGTCCATCCCGGCGATCCCGATCGCCGAGAGCAGGGCGCCGATGGTGGTCGGGATCAGGCACACCAGAAGTGCGATGAGCACGATCATGGGCTGCGGCTGCCCGGAGTAGGTTGACAGCGGCTGCAGGGTGACGACCACAAGCAGGAAGATCAGGGTCAGGGCGGCCAGGACCTGGTTCAGGGCGATCTCGTTGGGGGTCTTCTGCCGGGCTGAGCCCTCGACCAGGGCGATCATGCGGTCAAGGAAGCTGTCACCGAACGCGGCGGTGATCCGCACCACGATGCGGTCTGAGAGCACCTTGGTTCCGCCGGTCACCGCAGACCGGTCGCCCCCCGATTCACGGATGACCGGCGCGGACTCACCGGTGATCGCCGACTCGTCGACGCTTGCCACGCCCTCGACGACGTCACCGTCGCCGGGGATGATCTGGCCCGCCTCGACGACCACCAGGTCCCCGACTCGCAGGTCCGGCCCCGGGACCTCCTGCTCGGTGCCGTCGGGCAGGAGCCGGCGTGCCGTGGTGTCGGTGCGCGCTGCCTTCAGCGCTGAGGCCTGCGCACGCCCACGGCTCTCGGCGACAGCCTCGGCCAGATTGGCGAACACGACCGTGAGCCACAACCACACGGCGATCCCGACGCTGAAGACGCTGGGATCCGAGATGGCCAGCAGGGTGGTGGCGATGGACCCCACCCAGACGACGAACATGACCGGGGATCGCCACTGGTGCGCGGGGTGCAGCTTGCGCAGGGCATCGGGAAGCCCTGCGGCCAGTTGCGTGGGTTGGAACGGACTGGCCGATCGAGCTGGGGCCAGCGAAGGCTCCTTGTGAGAGGTGGTGGAAGTCATTGCAGGGCCTCCGCGATGGGGGAGAGGGCAAGTGCGGGCACGAACGTGAGGCCCGCGACGATCAGGACGACAGCGAGGAGCAGGCCGATGAAGACCGGGCCCGTGGTCGGCAGGGTCCCCGCGCTTGGCGGCACTCGGCGCTGTTGCGCCAACGAGCCGGCGAGGCCGAGCACCAGGATGATCGGGACGAACCTGCCGAACAGCATCGCTACGCCCAGTGCGGTGTTCTGGTAGTCGGTGCCCGCGCCGAATCCGGCGAACGCGCTGCCGTTGTTGTTGCTCGCTGAGGCGTAGGCGTAGAGGATCTCGGACAGCCCGTGCGGACCGGGGTCCTGGACCGAGGCCTCAACCAGCGAGGTGATGCCCGCGGTCAGGGCACCGCCAACCAGCACCAGAGTGGGCATGGCCAGGATGTACAGGGCCACGAAGGTGACCTCACGCCGGCCGATCTTCTTGCCCACGTACTCCGGAGTTCGCCCGACCATGAGGCCGGCGAGGAACACCGTGAGGATCGCCAGGACGAGGATCCCGTAGAGGCCCACGCCCACGCCGCCGGGCGAGACCTCGCCCAGCATCATGTTGGCCAGCGCCACACCCCCGCCCAGGGGGGTCATGGAGTCGTGCATCGAGTTCACCGACCCGGTGGAGGTCCCCGTCGTGGAGACGGCGAAGAGCGCCGACGCCGCTTCCCCGAACCGAACCTCCTTGCCCTCCATCGCTGCACCGGCCAACGACGTCGCGGTCCCGCCGCCGGCGAGCTCCGCCCACGTGGCGGTGACCACTGCGCCGAGCCAGAGCACGGCCATCACCGTGACCACGGCCGGGCCCTGGCGGGCGCTGCCGACCATCCGGCCGAACATCCGCGGCAGGCTGAACGGGATCACCAGCAGCAGGAAGACCTCGAACAGGTTGATCCACGCGCTCGGGTTCTCGAAGGGGTGCGCCGAGTTGGCGTTGTAGAAGCCGCCGCCGTTCGTGCCCAGCTCCTTGATCGCCTCCTGGCTGGCCACCGGGCCCCCGGTGATCGCCTGGGTGCCGCCGGCCACCGTCGCGATCTCGTTCGGGCTGGTGAAGTTCTGGACGACTCCGCCGATCATCAGGACGACAGCCGCCACGATCGACAAGGGCAGCAGGATGCGCAGCACGGCGCGGGTCAGGTCGACCCAGAAGTTGCCCACCCTGTCGGTGTGCTCACGGGTGAACCCGCGGATCAGTGCCACGGCGACGGCCAGTCCGACGGCCGCGGACAGGAAGTTCTGAACCGCCAGGCCCGCCATCTGGGCGAGGTGGCCCATGGTCGACTCGCCGGAGTACCACTGCCAGTTCGTGTTCGTGACGAACGAAACCGCCGTGTTCCAGGCGCCGACCGCGGGAACGCCAGGCATGCCCAGGGACAGGGGCAGCAGGGCCTGGAGACGCAGCAGCCCGTAGAGCACGAACACGGATGCAGCCGAGAACACCAGCAGTGAGCGTGCGTAGACCCCCCAGCGCTGGTCGGCCCGCGGATCGATGCCACTGAGACGGTAGATGGCCCGCTCGGCCCGCCAGTCGGTCGCAGACGTGAACACGCGGTACATGTGATCGCCCAAGGGGCGGTACGCCGCAGCGAGCGCGGCCACCAGGAGGAGGATCTGCAGCGCTCCGGCTGCTGCCTCACTCATCAGAACCGCTCCGGGCGCAGGAGGGCATAGAGCAGGTACCCAGCGAGGGCGAGCGCCACGACGAGTGCGGCGATGTTGAGGAAGCTCACAGCCGCTCAACCGCCCGCAGCAGGCCCAGCAGGGCAGCGAAACCAACGAGCGTCCCGATCAGGACGAGAACCTCAGACATGTGCCGACCCTCCGATGTGCCAGTGGCGTGCACTGCCATGAGACGGCACAGCGGCGTGCTTTCACGAGGATCCTGACGGAACCCGGACGCCGTTCGACGCGATCCGGACGCCCTCCTGACGCCGGTGGGCGCCGCGGGTCAGACGTACATCGCGTCGATCTGGTGGGCGAAGTGCAGCTCGACGACCCTTCGCTTGACCTTGAGGCTGGTGGTGAGCTCGCCGTGGGCCTCGGTGAGGTCGCGGGTGAGGATGCTGAACTTCTCTTCTTGATCGTCTCCCAGCGGTTCAATGTGGCGTTCAGCTCGTCGATGGTCCCCTGGATGGCGGCACGGACCCGCACGGTCTGGGACAGCGTCAGATAGTCACCACCACTGAATCCGTGGGCGGTGGCGAACGCGACGAGCCCTTCGGGGTCGAGGGTGACCAGCGCGGTGACGTAGTTGCGCTTGTCGGCGTGCACGATCAGGTGTGACCCCAGGGCGGGCATGGCCTGGAACCGGGCGGCCATGGCTCCGGGGGCGATGTACTTGCCGCCGGAGGTCGTGACCAGGTCCTTCTTGCGATCGGTGATCCGCACCCGCCCTGAGTCGTCGAGGGAGCCGATGTCGCCGGTGGCCAGCCAGCCATCGGCCAGCATGACCTCGGCGCTGTCGCGAGGCAGATTGCGGTACCCGGTCATGAGGTGGGGCCCACGCAGGAGGATCTCGCTGTCCGGAGCGATCCGGATCTCGGTACCGGGGATGGGTTGCCCCACGGTGCCGAACACCTGGTCGTCCGGGGGCACGAGGCAGCTGGCGGCAGAGGTCTCGGTCAGGCCGTAGCCCTCGAGGATGGGCATGCCGGCGGCATCGAACCAGCGGGCCACCTCGCGGTCGAGCGCGGCCGATCCGCACACGAAGCACCGGATCCGTCCCTCGGTCGGGGACTTGACCTTGGTGAACACGAGCCCGGTCTGCCAGGGCCAGCTCCACCGGGCGAGCGCCCGGCGACGCCGACCTGAACGTCGGGCCTCCTTGATGTCGGCGGAGGTGTGGAGAGCCCAGGCGTAGGCCCTGCGCGCCACCGCGCCACTGGACTCAGCGCGGGCGTTGGCTGCGGTATAGATCATCTCGACGATCCGCGGCACGCCGGCCATGAACGTGGGTTTGATCGTCGCGAGGTTCGCCACAAGCTCGGGAACCCGGCCGTCAACTGCGGTCGTGAACCCGACCTGCATCTGGAAGGCGGGCAGCACCTTGCCGAACGAGTGGGACAGCGGAAACCACAGGTACTGCAGGTCATCGATGGTGATGATCCCCAGGGCGTCGACCGAGGCGCCTCGAAGACCCAGCTGCGGTGGGCCAGCTCGACGCCCTTTGGTCGCCCTGTGGTCCCCGAGGTGTAGATCAGGGTGGCCAGCGACTCCGGGGTCAACCGCGCGACCTGCGCGTCGATCATGTGGGGTCGTCCGTGCCTGGGAGAGCGAACAGCTCTCTGCCCAGCAGCGGTCAGAGGAGAACCCGAACCCGGTTCTGCAGCGGGCCGCTGGCCACCGTGGTTCAGGACCTGCTCTCCCAGGTGATCTACTTCGTGATCGCCGTGACGCTGCTCGGTTGACGGGCAAGTGCCCTGTCCTGGATCCCTGGCCGTATTCTATATATGGCATATCATGGGGAGATGGACACCACAGACATGATCCGCGACCTGCGCGCAGCCGCCGGGTACACCCAGGCCCAGTTGGGCAAGCGCGCCGGCACCACCCAGTCGATGATCGCCCGCTACGAATCGGGTGCCGTCAGCCCCACGGTCGGCGCCCTGGCGCGGATCGTGCGAGCCTGCGGCCAGGAGCTCACGTTCGCCACGGCCGAGTACCCCCAGCGGGCCTACACGGCACCCGCCGTGGAGCCGCCGGTCCAGGCGCCCCGATCCACCGCGCCTGCCGGCATCTCGGACTACCTCAACCGCCCCGACAGCGGCTGGCGGCCCGGGGCCTCACGCTGACCACCGGCTGGTCGCTGCTGACTGGCGTCGGTGCAGCACTCAGCGATCGTGGCCAGTCCCGCGCCTGGGCGATCGCGAGACCCGGGCCATGGTGCGTTCATGTGCCGTTCACCCACCGCTGCGGCCCGACCACGGGTTCCCCCCATGTGGCCCGCATACGATGTTGCGGTCGTCGGGTGGCAGGTGCGGGTCCGGCTGGCTCGACGTCCTGGGCTCACCCCCGAATCCTCACGAGGGGCTGCCGTGCACGAGACCAACGCCTCCGGCGTGGGCAGTGCGTCGGCCTGGGGCAGGTTCCGCGGGGGTGCGGTGCGCCAGGCGCGGACTGCCGGCGCCGCCTTCCAACGACCAGCGTTGCGGCTGCTGCTCGCCAGCTACTTCGGGTACTGCTTGTCCCGGAAGGCCAGCCGGGTTGCACTGCTCGTCCTGGCCTTCGACCTCGGTGGGGTCCGAGCGGCTGCCGCGATCTCGGTCGCGATGCTGATCCCTGCGGTGTTCGTGGCGCCGCTGGGGTCCGTCCTCGGCGACCGTGTCTCCCCGGACCGCGCCCTCGGCCTTGGGTACGCCGCGCAGGGGATCGCGCTGTTCGCCACCGCCGGGGTCGTGCTCACCGGAGGGCCCTTGAGCCTCATCGCCCTGGGTGCAGCACTGGCCAACAGCGCGTTCGCCCTGACCAGACCCGTGCACCAAGCCACCCTGCCGGACGTGGCCGAGACCCCGAACGACCTCTCCGTGGGGAACGCCGCATCGGTGTGGGTCGACGGCGTGGCCTCGCTCGCAGGTCCCCTGCTCGCGGGATTCGTGCTGGCCGTCGCCGGAGCCGGCGAGGTGCTGCTCATCCTCGCGGCGATCAGCCTGGTCGGCGCGCTCCTGGCGCTTCGCATCGTGCTCAAGCGGATCGTGCGTGCCCCGGACCCCGCACCGCTGCGAGTCGTCCTCCTCGATGGGGTCCGTGAGCTGGCGCGCGACCGCGATGGCGCGCAGCTGACCGTCCTCATGGCGCTGCAGTACGTCGTGGTCGGGCTGCTGGATGTGCTCCTCGTGGCCTACGTCGTGGACGTCCTGAGCCGCCCGTCGGCCAGCATCGGTTGGCTGGCTGCGGCAGTCGGAGCCGGCGCGGCGGTCGGTGGGGCTGGATCGGTCCTGCTGTCAGGTAGACCCGAGCTGGCCCGTCCGATCGTGTGCGGGACGCTGGCCTGCGGGGTGCCGGTCATGCTGCTGGGGTTGGGGCCCGGTCTGGGCCTGGTTGAGGTGCTGCTGTTCGGCTACGGCATCGGCAAGGGCGTCATCACCGTGGCGGGTCAGGCCCTGCTGCAACGAACCGTGCGGGAGGAGGTGTCAGCGCGGGTCTTCGGCGTGCAGGAGGGGCTCATCCAGGCCGCGACGGCCCTGGGTGCGGCGACCGGACCGACGCTGGTGCTGACGCTGGGGGTCGGCGGCGCGCTGATCGCGACCGGTGCGATCCTTCCCGTGGCGACCCTGCTGTGCCTCGCTGCGCTGCGGAGGCTGGACACCCGCGCCGACGTCCCCGGCGAGGTCTTCGACCTGGTCAGCCAGGTGCCGTTCCTGGCGGTGCTGTCCCTGCGCACGCTGGAACGCCTGTCGCGGTCGGCGGAGCGACGCATCCTGCCTCCGGGGACCGCGGCCATCCGCCAGGGCGAGCCTGGCGACCAGTTCTTCGTGATCGACAGCGGACATGCTCGGGTGGATGTCTCGGGGCGCATCGCCCGCACGCTCGGGCCGGGCGATGGGTTCGGCGAGATCGCGCTCCTCGAGGACACGCCGCGTACCGCGACGGTCACTGCGGTCGACGACCTTGTCCTGATCGCTATCGACCGGGATGACTTCCTCTCCGCCCTGACGGCCAACGCGCCGTCGCTGTCCGGGGCGCGGTGGCATGCCTCGGATCGGTTGCGCTCGGACGCCTTTCATGGGGAGGGTGACGTCCCCCAACCGTGAGGAGTGAGCCGCGTGCACCACCTGGGACCTCCCCAGCCGCTCGACCTGCCCGCCGTCCTGTCCTCTCGGCGCGTAGCGTGCCCCCGTGACGATCAGCCTCGACCTGGAGACCCTTCGGCTGCTCGGGGCCGGACGCGGTCGAACTCCGGGGGGTTCGATCTGGCGGGATCCGTACGTGCAGCGGCAGCTGTTGGCCGCGCACCTGGATTCGTCGCATGACGCCGCAACGAGGGTGCCGGGCACCGTGGCGCGGACCCTCGCATGGCTGGCGGAGCCAATGGCGCAGGGTTCTGCCATCCTCGACCTCGGTTGTGGCCCGGGCCTCTACGCACGGCCGCTGGCCGACCAGGGATTCGCCGTGACGGGTGTGGACTTCAACGCCGCGTCGGTAGAGCATGCCCGGGCCCGAGCAGCGGGCGCAGTTCGCTACGTCCTGGCCGACTACACGCGGGACATGCCCGATGGTCCTTTCGACCTGGTCATGATGATCTTCCTGGACTTCGGCACGCATCCCCCCGCTGTCCAGCGCGACCTGCTGCAGGGCATTCGGGCGCGGCTGCGTCCGGGCGGCCGATTCGTCTTCGACTTCCTGGACGCCCACGCGGCCGAGGCGCATCACGACGACCGGACCTGGGAGGCGTCCACGACTGGGGGCTTCTGGTCTCCGGACCCCTACCTGTTGCTCACCGAGACGGTGGCCGACCGCGACCAGCTGGCCCAGCGCACCCACTACACGCTGGTCACCGAGGCAGGCATCCGTCGATTCGACGTGTGGGAGCACTGCTTCACCGACGACGCAGTCCGCGGAATGCTGGCCGCGGCGGGGTTCTCCGGCGTGGACCTGCACCGGGGCCTCCTGCCGCCCACGGACTTCCACCCTGATCCGGTGTTCGCGGTGGCCACAGCCTGAATCCATGGGGTCTCCTTGCGGTGGGCGTCGATAGGACGAGGCGCACCCGGGATGCTCGTCGGCGGTGATGTACAGGGTCCGCAGTCAGCGAGCGTGGCCGTGGCCCGGGGGGCTCGCCCAACGGGGGTGACGGACACGCGCGAGGGGGAAAAGCCAACCTCGGCAAGTCCGTCCGGTCGGAGATTCCGGTGCTGTAACGGTTACTCCCGGGAGCCGGGCCAGCCCCGTCGCGCTGCCGGGAAGTCCGGCGCGCGCTTGGCCAGGAACGCCGCCACTCCCTCGGCGTACTCAGCGCTGGCCCAGGACCCCTCGTGGATCGCGCGCACCTCGTCGTCATCTTCCAGTTGGCCGGTGACGACGCGGTGCACCATCGCCTTGCCACCACGCAGGGACACCTGTGCCCGGGAGGCAACGGTCCGGGCCACCTCATGCGCTCGTTCCGAGACCTCGTCGTCGCTGACGACCTCGTGCACCAGACCGATCCGCAGGGCCGTCGACGCGTCGAGGAGCTCGCCTGTGAGCAGGATCCAGCGGGCCCAGGCCGCGCCGACGGTCTCGACCAACCGCTCTGTCGATGCCAGCGCGTAGACGATCCCGAGCTTCGCGGGGGTCACCCCGAAGCGGGAGCCCTTGCCGCACACCCGCAGGTCGCAGGCCACGGCCAGCTGGGTGCCGCCGCCGATGGCAAAGCCCTCGATGAGGGCGATCGTCGGCTTGGGGAAGTCGATGATCGCCCGCTCGCCGGCTTCGACCGCCTCTCCGTACCGCCGCGCGCCCTCGGGGTCTGAGCGCAATGTGCGGAACTCCGCGATGTCGGCCCCGGCGCTGAACGGCCCGCCGGATGAGCCACGCAGGAGCACGACCTCGACCTCGTCGTCGGCCGCGAGCACCGGCATGAGGTGCGCGAACGCCCGCCACATCGCGTACGAGATGGCGTTGTGCTTGTCCGGGCGGCGCAGCTCGATCGTGGCCACCCCATCGGCGAGGGTGACCGCCAGATGCTCTGCAGCCACCCCGAGGGCATCGGCGACTGCTGTGTCGAACGCGGTGGGGGACGCCCCGGGGGCGGACTGGCTCATAGCGTCATCGAACCATCCGGAGGACGCGATCGAGGTCTGGACAGCGACTCCTCGGGCGGAGCACACTGAACAGGTATGCCTTACCAAACCGGCTCCCGCTGGGGAGTCGGAGTGGGCGAAAGAGGTGAGCATTCATGTGGACCCTGTTCAGGGCGGCTCCTGGTCTGGGGATTGTCGGCGCACTTGTCGTGGCGGGGTGCGGCAGCGTAGGCGGAGCACCGGGATCCGGCCTCAGCTCGAATTCGGCGGGTGCGGGGTCGGGTACTGGGGCGGATGCAGGAGCGGGGGTCGCGGAGGCCATGGTCGTCATCAATGAGGCCTTCACTGCGTTCAACTTCGGGGACGTTGAGCGTTGGGTGGCCATGCGGGACCCGGGTTCCCAGTACGCAACCGACGAGCAGAGGGCTGCCTCGCTTGACGAGGCAACGCGGTGGACCAGGTCGCAGATGGCTGCAGGCGCCCAGTTCACCAAGATCCAGTGCCACTCCCACGGTGAGGGCGAATGGCCCGGCATTGCCGACAGCGGGCGGGCCGAGGGGCATTACGTCACCTGTGACGCGGTGTTGTCCCCGGACACAGTCGGGGGCGGCGGCGAGATGGAGTTCAAGTGGGTGATCGCCCACGGCGACGTCGTGGCGGTGACGTCCGGCTGGTGTGTCGGCACTCCCGGCAGCTCCCAGGCCGGCACCGTGGAGCCTGTACGGGCGGCGATCTGGACCGATGTCCGCCAGCGGGCTGGCTTCACGCTCCAGACTGGCTTCCCGTACACGCCGTAGACGCGCGCGTCAGGGCACGGATCCCGTGGTCCCGTCGAGCACCTCGAGCAACCAGCGGGGGCCGATTGTTGCCGGAGCGCCGACCTCGCCCGCGCCGGCCAGGGACTCCCACCGGTCGCGCAGCTCCCGGTCGGCCGAGACCGCGACGACCTCGTGCCCGTCAGCCAGGAGTTGGCGCGCCACCTCGACCAGGGCATCGTCGCCCCTGGTGCCACGCTCGGCCCGGTGCACAGCCACCCAGCCCGGGTCCGCAGCCGTAACAGCGTCACCCTCGAGCACAGCAGCTACGGCCCCGATCACGCGGGAGCCTCCCCCCGGACCGGGCACGGTGGCAGCCCGCAGCGCGGCAAGCTCCTCGAGGAGCCGGGCCGCGGCGCCGGGCCGGTCACGCCACCACCCGTCGGCCCGCGCTCCCACGACGTTGGCGGCGTCCACGAGCAGCACGGTCGGACGCACCCGCACCTGCGGCCAGGTCGACGCGAACCCCGGATGCAGTGGCAGGTGGTCGACGTCGCCCACCCGCACCCACTCCAGCGCGAGGCTCTCGCGGTTCGCCACGGTCGCCACGGGTCTGGGGATGTCGGCGTAGACAGTGGTGTACGACCAGCCGCCGTGATCGTCGAGGAAGGTGTGCCGCGTTCTGATCCGGGCCGGCTCGAGCCCCGCTTCCTCGGCAGTCTCACGCAGGGCCGCGCCCGTTCCGTCCTCGTGGCTGTCGCGGGCACCGCCGGGCAGGCCCCACGTGTCCCCGTGATGGCTCCACGCAGCGCGGTGCTGCAGCAGGACGCGGACAGCGCCGTGGTCATCGACCGAGTGCAGCAGCAGGCCGGCCGCCCCGTACCGCCCCCAGTGTCGATGACCTCGGGAGCACCGCGCCCAGCCATTGCCGTCTCGATCCACCCCCCTTGGGTACCACGACCACGGCCCATCCGCTGCTGGAGCGGCAGGAGGCAGTCTCGTCGCACTCGTCAGGTCCGCGTGCGGCGCCCGGCCACCAGGATGTAGCAGCTGACCAGCAGCACCCACCCGGGGAAGACGACCTGCACCCAGCGGCTCAGGGGAGGTGAGAGCAGGAGGGCCAGACCGGCGATGAACCCGACGACGACCAGCCATCGCGGCACCATCCCGGTGCGCAGCCCCACCGATGACACGGAGATGGTGAACACCGCGGCCATGCGTGCCCCGAAGGTGCCCATGAGCTCCCTGGTGAGGACCTGCAGCGTCACCATGGAGTCAGCCCCGACCGGCATCCCCCGGTCGAACAGGACCAGGACGGTGCCGAGGAACGCCGAGGACGTGAACAGGAGGCCCACGAACAGCAGCCCCGAGCCGAGGAAGACGGTGGCGAACAGCTTGTCCTCCTGTGCCCCGATGCGGGTCCGGATCACGCCGATGAACCAGAGGAATGAGATCCCGGCGAAGGGGATCAGCGCCGTCGCGGTACGGACAGCGCGCCGCCGCCCCTCGTCGTTGACCCAGTCCGCGACGCTCACATCCTGGGCAGTCGGCACCGACGTGTGCAGCAGCACGAGCACCGTGAGCAGGATCCCCGAGAACACCAGGCCCGCGATCGCGGCAGACTGAGGAGTGCGCAGCTCCTTCGCGAAGGCCTCCGCGTCGGCCCGCCCGGTCGAATCGTGAACCACAGGTCACCTCCAGGGTGTCGTCAGGCCGCACGTTAGCGCCCTTCGCGCAGTCGAGCCGCCACTGGGACAGGGGGCGGGGCCTCACTGGAGCGCATCCGAGGGCGAGGCCCGGAGGTGGGGCAGTTCTCCGAAGCGCTGGCTGAGCTTGCGTTCTGATCGTCCTGGGCGAATGCCCCGGGACGGTCACGACGCCGCCTGGCGACGGTCTCGAACGGGCCCTGATCATGCTCGGGAGGAGTGGAGAGCTCGCTCTGGGCGGGCGACAAGCAGATCGGCGAGGGGGACATCCCGCGCACGATCGCGCTGCTCTGCACCACCTATGCCGGCATGGACATCGGCCGTGACAACGGCGGTGTGGTCGACCTCGACTATGAGGACCGGGCGCCGTACGCGTTCACCGGCACGGTCCGCAACGTCGTGTTCGACCTCAAGACGACCCCCATCGACGGGGAGCAGGAGCCGCACCGGGTGACCGCACAGGCCGGCGCCGCCCACGGAGCCGCCGGCTGATCGTCGCCACAACGTCGGGGGTGCCCGGTCACGTCGTTCGCGAGGTTACCGGGCACAGCATCGTCCGGGTCGTGGCCCGAGGTCAGGTGCTGCTGGCCGCGCTGGTCGGCGCGCCGTGGCACTTCTTGAACTTGCGCCCTGACCCGCAGGTGCAGGGCGCATTTCGGCCCCGCTGGGCGTCTGCCGCGGCGTACCAGTCGCGCAGGGCGGTGGCGTCGTGGCCAGCGCGCAGGTTGTCGGCCATGAACCGCATCGGGGCATCGACGTGGCCGAAGAAGGCCTTGTACCCGGCGCACAAGTGGTGCAAGCCGGGCTCTCCGTCCGGGGTGGTGGCGAAGCGGTCCTTCGGGCAGCCGCCGTTGCAGGCGAAGCGCACGTCGCAGTCCAGGCAGTACTGCGGGAGGGTGTCGAGCTTGGCGTTGCCGAAGGCCTGCTGCGCCGGGGAGTCGACGAGGTCGAGCATGGTGCGCCCTTCGGCGATGTTGCCCAGCAGGTAGTCCGGTTCCACGTAGTGGTCACAGGAGTACAGGTCGCCGTTGTGCTCCAGGGCCAGCGCCGATCCGCAGGTCTTGGCGTGCACGCAGATCCCGACCTGGTCCATCCCCAGCCAGTGCGCCAGCGCGGTGTCGAACATCTGCACGAACACGTCACTCACGTCGTGGCGGGCCCACTCCTCGAAGACGTCGATCAGGAACCGGCCGTACTGCTCCCCGGTGACGCTGCGATGGGTCACCGCCGAGCCGGCCTGCCGGTACAGCGGCCGATCCTTCGCGCGGACCCCCCAGCCGGAGTCCGCCATCGGCAGCATCTCCGGTGTCATGCGCTCCACGATGGGGATGAACTGGATGAACCCCGCCCCCAACTCGTCGCGCAGGAACCGGTACACCTCCAGCCCGTGGTCGGCGTTGGCCGAGTTGACGGTGGTGAGCGCGTTCCACTCCACGCGGTGACGGCGCAGCACGTCCCAGCCGCGAAGGACTCGGTCGAACGTCGGCTTGCCGCCCTTGTCGACCCGGTACGCGTCGTGCATCACCCGCGGGCCGTCGATCGACAGCCCGACCAGGAAGTGGTGCTGCGCCAGGAACGCGCCCCACTCGTCGTCCAGCAGTGTCCCGTTGGTCTGGATCGTGTGCAGCACCGCCTGGCCCGGTCCGGCGAACTGCGCGGCCAGCTCGACGCTGCGGGCGAAGAACTCCAGCCCCATCATCGTCGGCTCACCGCCCTGGTAGGAGACGCTGACCTCCGCGTCGGCCGGGTGGGCGGCGAACAGCTGCCGCAGGTATGCCTCGTGGACCTCCGGGGCCATCCGGAACTCGCTGTCGGGATACAGCTGCTCCTTGGACAGGAAGAAGCAGTACTCGCAGTCCAGGTTGCACACCGCACCCGTCGGCTTGGACATCACATGGAAGACCCGGGGCGCGCGTGCAGGAGCCATGGGCACACCCTCCCACGCAGGCCCCAATCCTTGCTGCCGTGTCAGCCGCACTGCTCGGGAACTGGGCGCCAACGATGAGCTGGGGGTGGTGGAGGCGCACCCAGAGGTGCGCCTCCACGTCGAGCCGGAGGGTCTGACAATGGCAAGTCCCTCGGCTCAGAAGGACGCGGCATCGACCCGGGCGCTCCAGGGTGATCCCGGCGGCAGCCGCGCGCTTGATACGCAACTCTGGCAGCCCAAGCCCGGGTGCTCGGTCATGCTGCGCATCCGTTGCGTGGCAGGGTTGGGGCTCTTTGTGTCGCTGGCCCCCAATCCGATGCCGCGCACGTTCGCGGCGGCCGGACCGACAGCCGGCTGAGCACCCGGTAGGACCTTTGCGACCCTCTGCGCCGTCCTCGCTGTGGTCGAGGTAGCAGGACTGCATCCGGGACATGATTCACGTCGTGCCCGGCGTCCTTGGCCGCGATTCCGCGGACGTCGCCCAGCCAGCGCATGACGATCGTGTGCGGGCTGATGCCGTCGGTGGTGAACGCTTCCCACAAGAGGATCGCCGGTCGGCGAGGTCTTCGCGAAGGCCGACGAGGACACCGGCTTGCCACCGTGGTTCGTAGGAGATCCCGGCTGGGGCGCAGGCCGGCATGCTGGTCTGGCTACGGACTCTTGGTGAGAGCGGAGGCGTGCGGTTGTCCCGCCCTGGTGGTGGTTCCCGAGGAAATCCGCATTGTCCGCGGACGAAACGTCCGCCGTTATCAAACCGTTATCTACTGTGCGCATTCGTGATTGTTCCGTTGCTGGCTCGAACGCCGCGCTGGTCTGCGATCCGCTTGAATTCGAGGTGACGCCCCGACGACCTGGCCGGCAAGCGTAGGAAGCCCACACAACAACTGACACCCGAAGGGGATTCGATGAAGTTCCGCACTGGAATCGTGGCGCTGGCCGCCGCGGGCCTGACCCTCACCGCCTGTTCGAGCGGCTCCGACACCGCCACCGAGGAGCCCAGCGCGCCCGCGTCCGACGCGAGTGGCACCCTGAAGGTGTGGCTCATGGATGGCAGCCAGCCGCAGACGGTGGTCGACACGGTCAACGCAGAGTTCAAGAAGGCCTACCCGAATGTCGACGTGCAGGTCGAGCTGCAGCAGTGGGGTGGCATCCAGGACAAGCTGACCACGTCGCTGGGCACCGACTCGACCCCGGACGTCGTGGAGATCGGAAACAGCCTGACCGCCAAGTACGCCGATGCGGGCCTGCTCGCCGAGCAGGATGCCGCCGCCTTCGGCGTGGACGGGATGCTCCCCGGCCTGCAGCCGTCCGGCGAGCTCGACGGCATCCGCTACGGCATCCCCTACTACGGTGGTGTGCGGATCGTGGTCTACAAGAAGAGCGACTTCGAGAAGGCCGGTGTCGAGATCCCCACGACCCTTGACGAACTGAACACCGTGGCCGGCAAGCTGCAGGAGGCCAACGCCGACAACAGCAAGTACTCGGCGTTCTACTTCCCGGGCAAGTACTGGTACGGCGCCGTCCCGTTCGTCTGGGATGCCGGCGGCGACATCGCTGTGCCGGACGGCGACCAGTGGGCGGGCAAGTTGGACACCGCAGAGTCCCGCGCCGGGCTGACCACGCTGAACAACCTGGTCCAGAACTACTCGAAGGCGCCCAAGGACGGCGACGAGACCAAGAACCTCGACGCCTTCAACACCGGCAACGTCGGCATGATGATCGACTCCTGGTGGGCCCCGGGCGTGCTTGACGCCCCCGACTCGAAGTTCGCCGGCGACATCGGCGTGTTCGCCCTCCCGGGCACCACCGCTGAGACAACGGCCCCGGTGTTCTTCGGTGGCTCGGACCTGGCCGTGTCGGCCAAGAGTGCCCAGCAGGGCCTTGCCGGCGAGTGGGTCAAGATCCTGACGAACCTGACGACCCAGACCCAGCTGGCCAAGGAGGGTGGGGTCATCCCCAACCAGGAGGGCGCATTCGTCGGGCATGAGGGCAACGAGTTCCTGATGGTCGCCGACCAGGCCTCCACGGTCTCGAAGTTCACCCCGGTGTCGCCGTGCTGGGGCAACGTGGAGAGCTCGGGCGTGCTGCAGGACATGCTGGTGAAGATCTTCACCGAGTCCGCCACGATCGACGAGGCCACCACGGAGGCCTCCACCGCGATCACCGACACGCTCAACGGCTGCTGACCCAGGCTGCCAGCACAGCGCTGATGGCCCGGGTTCCACAGGATCCCGGGCCATCAGCCTCAGGGCGGACTGTCCATGAGGCAGTGCCGCACCAGAAGGACTGGATCAACCCGGGAGCGCTAGCGTCCGGCAGCACCCAACCGAAGGAGGCGATGGGGCAGATGAGTACAACTGCACCTGCTGTGACCAAGGCGCCGGGCCAGGCGCCACCGAGCGCGCAGGACCTGGAGCCCAAGCGCAACAAGCTCGCGTTCTGGCTGCTGCTCCCGGCGAGCGTCCTGCTGGTCGTGGTGCTCGGATACCCGATCGTGAACATGGTCATCCTGTCCCTGCAGGAGGCGAAGCTGCGCAACATCACCCGGGGCACCCAGTCCTGGAACAACTTCGCGAACTACACCAAGATCCTCGGCGACCCGTACTTCTGGGAGGTCGTGGTCCGCACCCTGGCCTTCACCGTGGTCTGTGTGGTGGCGACGATGATCCTGGGAACGCTGGTCGCCCTGCTGCTGAACAAGCTCGGCACCAAGATGCGGCTGTTCGTCCTGGTGGGCCTGCTCCTGGCGTGGGCCACCCCGGCGGTCACGGCGACCCAGACCTGGCAGTTCCTGTTCGACACGCAGTTCGGCGTCGTGAACTGGGCGCTCGTGGAGCTTGGCTTCGATCAGTTCGAGGGGTACTCGTGGCTGGCGGAGCCGGTGAGCCTGCTGGCCCTGGCGGCGATCATCGTGGTGTGGGGGGCGATCCCGTTCGTGGCGCTGACCCTGTTCGCCGGGCTGTCCCAGGTCCCCAACGAGATCTACGAGGCGGCCTCGTTGGACGGGGCCACGAAGTGGACCCAGTTCTGGAAGCTCACGGTGCCGCAGCTGGCCCCGATCTTCCTGATCCTGG
This sequence comes from uncultured Actinomycetes bacterium, assembly GCA_963747335.1. Taxonomy (GTDB): domain Bacteria; phylum Actinomycetota; class Actinomycetes; order S36-B12; family CAIYMF01; genus Prado023. The sequence continues at coordinate 213,765 of CAVVEV010000003.1, forward strand.
TCGCCCTGTCGACGATCTGGGACTTCCGGGTGTTCACCCAGGTGTTCATCCTGCAGAAGTCCGGTGGCATCGCCAAGGACACCGACCTGCTGGGCATCTACTCCTACCGGGTCGGGTTCTCCGGCAACGATTTCGGAGTGGGCTCAGCGATCGGCGTGATGATGGTGCTGATGCTGCTGGTCGTGTCCGTGTTCTACATCCGTCAGATGATCAAGCAGTTGGATGAGGCATAGATGATCAACAAGAAGGGCGGCCTCGCCGCCAACACCCTCGGTGTCCTGCTGTTCATCGGGATGGTCTTCCCGGTCTACTGGATGGTCATCTCCTCACTCAAGCCCCGCGAGGACTTCTTCCTCGAGACCCCGAAGTTCCTGCCGATCCCGGCCACGCTGTCCAACTACCAGCGCGTCATCGCCGACAAGGACTTCTTCACCTTCGCCAGGAACTCGTTGACCGTCACGGTCGTGGTCGTCGTCCTGTCGATGTTGGTGGCGTTCCTGGCCGCGACCGCGGTCGGGCGGTTCAACTTCCGCGGCCGCAAGGCCTACATTGTGATGCTGCTGGCCGTGCAGATGGTCCCGTTCGAGGCGCTGCTGATCTCCATGTACCTGCTGCTCGACAGCGTCAACCAGGTCAACAGGCTCACCGGCGTGATGATCTCCTACCTGGCCATCGTCCTACCGTTCACGATCTGGACCCTGCGCGGGTTCATCGCCAACGTGCCCAAGGATCTCGAGGAGGCCGCGATGATCGACGGCTGCTCCCAGGGCCAGGCGTTCCGCAAGATCCTGTTCCCGCTGATCGCCCCCGGACTGGTGAGCACGTCGGTGTTCGCGTTCATCATGGCGTGGAACGAGTTCATCCTGGCCAACGTGATCCTGCTCGACCAGAACAAGCAGACCCTGCCGGTCTGGCTGACTTCGTTCCAGGGCGGGATGAAGGAGACTGACTGGGGCGGCCTGATGGCCGGATCCGTGCTGTTCGCGCTGCCGGTGATCATCTTCTTCGTCATCGTCCAGGGCCGGATCCAGTCCGGAGCCCTCGAAGGTGGCGTGAAGGGATGACACCACGCCCCACGCGTGGGAGGGGGTCCCGGTCAGCGGTGGTCCTGGCCGCCGGCTCGGATCCCGCATCCCGGGCCCTGCTGACCCAGCCCCTCGGGGACTCCACCGTCGTCCAGCTCGCGGTGGACAACGTCCGCACGGTGGTGGAGGCGAACCGCATCGTGGTCGTGGTCGCGCGCCACGACACCGTGATACGTGACCTCCTGGGCCAGGAGCTCACCTATGTGCTCCAGGACGAGCCCGTGGGCACGGGTGGCGCGGCGCTGCTGGGCCTGGGGTACCTGCTTTCGGACAGCGACCAGGTGCTGGTGACCTACGCCGATACCCCGCTGCTGCGCCCCGACTCACTTCTGGGTCTGTTCACCCGGCACCGGCTGAAGGGCGCAGACCTGTCGGTCCTCACCGCGGTGATCGATGACCCGGACCCCTCGTACGGGCGGGTCCTGCGCGAGGGCGGCCGCATCACCGCGATCATCGAGGGGTCGGACCTGACCGCCGAGCACAATGACATCCACGAGGTCAATGTCGGGGGGTACGTGGCCACCCCGGGCCTGCTCCTCGGAACGCTGGCGACCATGGCGGCTGCCGGGGAGCACCGGCTGACCGACCTCGCCCGTCGGGTGATCAACTCCGGCGGGCGGGTGCACAGCTACCAGATCCATGACCCGGACGAGGTCCAGGGCATCAACAGCCCGGAGGAGCTGGCGCTGGCCGAGGACATCGTCCTCAAGCGGTTGTTCGTCCCCCGGAAGAACACCGACACGAAGATCGTGTTCGGCACGGGGGGCTGGCGTGCAGTGATCGGCGAGGGGTACACCTTGGCCAATGTCCGGCGGCTCTGTCAGGCGATCGCCAACGAGACCATCCGCCAGGAGCTTGACTCCCAGCCCGTCGTGATCGGCGGGGACCGGAGGTTCCTCTCCCACGACTCCGCTATCGCCGCGGCCGAGGTGTTCGCGGGCAACAACATCCCCGTGGTGCTGCTGCCCGACGACGTGCCGACTCCGCTGGTCACCTTCGCCGCCCCGTACCTGGGCGCGGCCTACGGGGTGATCATCACCTCCAGCCACAACCCGCCGGAGTGGAACGGGATGAAGGTCTTCCGCGCCGATGGCTCGTTGCCGTTGGACGAGGAGACCGACCGGTTCCAGGACGAGGCGAACGCCATGACGGTCGATGACGTGATCACATTGGACATCGACCTGGCCCGCCGCGCGGGGATGGTCGTCGAGCGCGCGCTGACCACTCCCTACGTGGATGCCATCGAGGCCATCGTCAACGTGGACGCCGCCCGCGACGCGGACCTTCACGTGATCGTGGATCCGATGTACGGCACAAGCCAACTGACATTGGGCATGATCCTCAACGACATGCGGGTGCGCACGGAGTTCATCCACGCGGCGCACAACCCGCTGTTCGGTGGTGTTGCCCCCGCTCCGGACCTCGAACGGTTGTCCGCGCTGATCGGGATGATCACCCACGGCAACGGCCGCTACGACCTGGGCCTGGCCACCGATGGCGACTCCGACCGGATCGGGATCGTCGACGAGATGGGCGAGTACGTCAGCACCAACGACCTGCTCCTGCTGCTCTACTGGTACCTGCACGAGGTCCGGGGGGAGAAGGGCGGCGTCGTCCGGAACCTTGCGACCACGCACCTGCTCGACCGGCTCGCAGCGCACTTCGGCGAGGAATCGTTCGAGTGCCGGGTGGGCTTCAAGTACGTCACGGCGGGCATGGACCAGATCGGTGCGGTTCTCGGCGGGGAGTCCTCCGGTGGCCTGACGATCCGTGGCTGGATCAAGGGCAAGGACGGCATCTTCGCCTGCGCCCTGGTCGTCGAGATGCTGGCCCGCACGGGCAAGCGGATCAGCGAGTTGCGCGAGATGGTCTACGAGATCACCGGTCGCCTCTACGCCATGGACGAGAGCGTGGCGGCGACCCCGGAGATGCGCATCGCGGTGCCCCGGCGGCTCGAGGCCGAACCGCTGACGCACATCGGGCCGTACCCGGTCCTCGGGGTCTCGCACCTCGACGGCACGAAGATCCTGCTGGACAACGACAACTGGGCGCTGCTGCGGTTCTCCGGCACCGAGCCGGCGCTGCGGCTCTTCGTCGAGGCCGACACCCCGGAGAGGGCCGCGGAACTGCTGGCCTGGTTGCGCGGGTTCGTGACCGCAGGCTGACGCCGCCCACCTGACCACCACCACCAAGGACCACACGATGCGCTACGGGCACTTCGACACCGCCAACGACGAGTACGTGATCGACCGGCCGGACGTCCCCGTCTCGTTCACCAACTACCTGGGCGGCAAGGACTACTGCGTGGTGCTGTCGCACAACGCCGGCGGCTACTCGTACTACCGCTCGCCACAGAACGGCCGGGTCACCAGGTTCCGGCCGAATGGCGTTCCGCTGGACCGCCCCGGGCACTACGTGTACCTGCGCGACGACGCCGACGGCGACGTCTGGTCGGTGTCGTGGCAGCCGGTCGGCAAGCCCCTGGCCGTGGACGGTGCGGAGGGCGGCGCGCAGTACACGGCCGCCCACGGCATGGGCTACTCGCGCTTCGAAGCCGCATACAGGGGGATTGAGGCCACGCAGACGATCTTCGTCCCCCTCGACGATGCAGCCGAGGTGTGGGACGTCCGGGTCACCAACACCGGCGACATCGAGCGCACCCTGACCCTGGCCACGTACCTGGAGTTCAGCTTCCACACCATCACGATCGACAACCAGAACCTGCAGATGTCGCTCTACGCCTCCGGGTCGTCGTATGCCGACGGGATCATCGAGTACGACTTCCTCTACGAGCCGTGGACGGCGCACTACTTCACCTCCAGCCGCACCCCGGACTCCTACGATTCGCTGCGTGACAGCTTCATCGGTGCCTACCGGACCGAGAGCAACCCGATCGCGGTCGAGCGGGGCCACGGGTCGAACCGCAGCGCCACGACCCAGAACCACTGCGGGTCGCTGTTCCACGCAGTGACCCTCGCGCCGGGGGAGTCCACGCGGCTGGCCTACGTCCTGGGCCACGGATCCCGTGACGAGGTGGGTCGGGCCATGCAGGCCAAGTACGCCGACCCGGCGACCGTCGACGCCGAGTTCGCGCGGCTGCGCGCCCATTGGCGGGCCAAGCAGGACGCCCTGCGGATCCGCACGCCGCACGAGGGCATGAACACCATGATCAACACCTGGACGCTCCTCCAGGCTGAGACCTGCGTGCAGTGGTCGCGGTTCGCATCCTTCGTCGAGGTCGGTGGGCGCACAGGGCTGGGCTACCGCGACACCGCCCAGGACGTCATGAGCGTGATCCACTCCAACCCGGCCAAGACTCGCTCGCGGATCATGGAGCTCCTGCGGGCTCAGACCCGGGCGGGCTACGGGTTGCACCTGTTCGACCCGAAGGCGTTCGACCCGGATGCCGAGACGCTGCCGGACATCCCCTCACCGACGGTCGTGCCCACGCCGGCCGGGGCCTCGCTGATCCACGGACTCGAGGACACGTCGTCGGACTCGCACCTGTGGCTGGTGCCCTCGGTCGTTGAGTACGTCAAGGAGACCGGCGACCTGGCGTTCCTCGACCTAGAGGTGCCCTACGCCGAGGGTGCCGACCCGGCCGTCGCCTGCACGGTCTACGACCACCTGAAGGCAGCACTGGACTTCTCCGCGGAGCAGGTCGGGGCCAATGGTGTGGCCCTGGGCCTGCGCGCGGACTGGAACGACTGCCTGAACCTCGGTGGCGGCGAGACCTCGCTGGTGACGTTCCTGCACGCGTGGGCGATCAGGGCCTTCCTCGAGGTGGCCGGGCCGCTTGGGCGCACTGAGGACGCATCGCGGTACACGGCCGAGCTCGAACGCATCGGGCGGGTCGCTCACGAGCAGCTCTGGGACGGCGCGTGGTGGATCCGCGGCTACACCCGGGACGGGGTGAAGATCGGGTCACGCGAGAACGCAGAGGGGCGGATCTTCCTGGAGCACCAGGCGTGGCCGGTGATCGCCGGGATCACGACCCAGGAGCGGGGCGAGGTCTCGATGGACTCCGTGCGGGAGCTGCTCGGCTCCGAGTACGGCAGCCACCTGAACTGGCCGGCGTTCACCATGGTGGACGACACGGTGGGCTTCGTGACGCGTGTCTACCCGGGCATCAAGGAGAACGCGGCCATCTTCAGCCACCCCAATGCGTGGCCGATCATCGCCGAGGCCGTCCTGGGCCGGGGGGACCAGGCAGTGGCCTTCTACGACTCGATCCTGCCGTACCACCAGAACGACAACATCGACGTGCGGGGGGCTGAGCCCTACGCCTACGTGCAGTTCATCTACGGCCGCGACCACGAGTGGTTCGGCAAGGCCCAGAACCCGTGGCTGACCGGCACGGCCGGGTGGATGTACACCGCGGTCACCAAGTGGATCCTCGGCGTGCGCCTCACCCTCGACGGGCTCGTCGTCGACCCGTGCATCCCGGGGGACTGGGACGGCTTCGAGGTCCGTCGCCAGTGGCGCGGGGCGACGTACCTGATCGAGGTGCGCAACCCCGACCACGTGTCGAAGGGTGTGGCCCGGATCGCCGTCGACGGTGTGGACCACGACCCGCAGCTGCCGATCCCGGCCCGGCCGGCCGGCAGCGAGGCCCGCGTCGTGGTGACCCTCGGCGGCCACGGTCCCACCCGGGAGGTGGCCTGATGAACGACATGTCGATCGCAGCGCCGGCGATGCTGCGTGACGGGAGGTTCACCGGCCCGGGTGTGGTGAGGGTGCGCGATGGCCGGATCGTGGAGGTGTCCGACCGGGTTGAGGATCGGGCCGGGTCGTCTGTTGTCCTGGGGTCGGGGGTGCTGACTCCGGGCCTGTTGGACCTGCAGAACAACGGCTCGTTCGGCGCCGACTTCGCCGACGCCACGCCGGCGCAGTGGGAGGAGGTCCTGACCGGGCTGGCGGTGCGGGGGGTGACCGGTGTGCAGCCGACGATCATCACCGCGCCGCTGGAGGAGCTGGACTCGGCCTTCGACCGGGCGCGCGCGGCGCAGGTCCGGCACGAGGACCAGCGGGTGTGCCGGATCCTGGGGGTCCACCTGGAGGGGCCGTTCATCTCCGAGGTGCGCAAGGGGGCGCACCGGGCCGAGTGCATGCTCGATCCCACGCCGGAGGCCCTCGACCGGTTGCTGGGCAACCACTCGACCCGTGAGGTGCTGCTCACGCCCGGTTGGTGGCCGCCGGGATCGTCGTGTCGGTGGGGCACTCGGATGCCACCGCCGAGCAGGTGTGGGCGGCCGCTGATGCCGGGGCCACGATGACCACGCACATCTTCAACGCGCAGCGGGGGCCATATCGCCGCCGGAGCCCACGCGGACCTCGTGTGGTGGGACCAGGACTGGCACCCGCGACGGGTCTGGATCGCCGGCCACGAGGTGTAGGTGCCCGATGCGGCTGGCGACGGCGCCTCCGCCACGGTGGCCGCCCCCGAACCCCGTCCCTTCGATTGACTAGGAGTTCATGTGGAGATCGTCATCGTGCCCAAGCCGGAGGACGCCGCGGCGATTGTTGCCGACGCCTACAGCACGCTGCTCGCGGCCAAGCCGGACGCTGTGCTGGGCCTGGCGACCGGGTCTACCCCTCTGGGGGTCTACAAGGAATTGATCCGACGGCACAAGGAGGAGGGACTGCAGCTTCGCGCGGGCCACGGCGTTCAATCTCGACGAGTACGTCGGCCTACCCGCCGGCCACCCCGAGTTGTACCGGACCTTCATCGAGCGCGAGTTCACCGGTCAGGTCGACTTCGCCCCGGACGCCGTCAACGGTCCTGACGGACTGGCTGAGGACCTGGCAAAGGCCGGGCGGGACTACGACCAGGCCATCAAGGACGCGGGCGGGATCGACATCCAGATCCTGGGCATCGGATCCGACGGGCACCTGGCCTTCAACATGCCTGGGTCGTCGCTGGTCTCCCGAACCAGGTTGAAAACTCTGACCACCAAGACCCGCGAGGACAACGCGCGCTTCTTCGACGGGGACATCAACCAGGTTCCCAAGCACTGCCTCACTCAGGGCCTCGGCACGATCATGGAGGCCCGGCACGCAATCATGCTGGGCTTCGGGTTCGGCAAAGCCCAAGCCGTGGCCGAGTGCGTCGAGGGTGGCGTGTCGGCGCGCTGGCCGGCCTCGATCCTGCAGATGCACCCGCACGCCACCATCGTCGTCGACGAGGAAGCAGCCCACCAACTGCGACTGACCAGCTACTACACCAACACCTACGAGGGGAAACCTGACTGGCAGGGGACCTGACCCAGCGCGATCCGATCAGATGGGAGCCTGTGCGAGGTCGGCCAGATGAGCTCAAGCCGGTGGAGCCAAGCCGATAGGTTCGGCCGCACGTCGGGCGCCACCGCCTCGCCAACCGTGGCATGATTGTGGCATGAGTCGCACACGATTGAGCACCACGGTGGACACGGACCTGCTGGACATCGCCCGGAAGGCCTCCGGAAAGCCGGACTCCGCGCTGATCGACGAGGCACTCGCTGCCTTGGTGGCTCGGCATCGTGCCGCCGAGGTGGACGCCAGCTACGCCGCATACGACGCGCACCCCCTCGACGAACCAGACGCGTGGGGGGACTTGGCCTCCTTCCGGCGGGCGGTTGCGGCCTCGTGACCGACCTACCCGCACGCGGGGACGTGTGGTGGTGTGAGATGCCGGAAATCGGGCGCAGACCCGTGGTCGTGCTCTCTCGTGACGCCGCGATCCCGCGCCATCGCCGCGCGCTGATCGCACCGTGCACGACCACCATCCGACACCTGCCCAGCGAAGTCCTCCTCGAACCCGGGGAGGACCCGGTGCCGCTTCGCTCGGCAGTCAACCTGGACTCGGTCGAGAGCGTCTCGATCGCGATCCTCGTCGAACGCCTGGGCCGGCTGGCCGACGTACGGATGCGCCAGATCTGCGCTGCACTCGCCATCGCCGTGGACTGCTCGGACTGAGCCGCCGCCGCTCACCCGTCACGGACCCTCGTGCCAACCGCGCTGCAGACGCCCGTCTCGACCGTCGGACGACCTGCCCCTTCCGCGAATCGCGCTGCTCGCGGCACGACCACGAACGCCCTACTCGCGGCAGAAGCGGATGTCAGGGTGCCGGGACGGTGCCTCGGGCGCACAATGGACGACATGAGCCGGGGCATCCAGACCCTTCGTCAGACGATCCTTGACGGGCCCATCGCCGAGGTCATCCGCGCCACGCCCGTCGATGGTTAGCCGTGCCCGCCGCGCGGCCGTCGGCGCCCTGCTGGGTCTCGTTGCCGCCCTGGGGCCGGCGAGCACATCCACGGGCGATGAGCCCGGCGGGACTGTGCTGGGCACAGTCACCGGCAACGGGGTGGCCCTGGCCAACACCTGGGTGACCCTCACGCCTGTTGACAGCCGGGGGCGGCCAACGGGACGCACCCAGCAGACGTTCACGGATGCGACAGGGCGCTACGAGTTCCCGGCACTGCCGGCCGGGCCGGTGACGCTGCATGCCCGGGCCCCGCTCTCAGGGTCGTTGGTCGACACCTACTGGCCGAAGGCGTACACCCTGGACGGTGCCACGCCGATCGAGGTCTCAACGGGGACGGTGCGAGCGGACCTCGACCTCCCGGAGGGCGGCTCGGCCCAGGGGCAGGTCGTCGAGGTGCGCACAGGGCTACCCGTAGTGGGGGCACGCGTGACGGCCACCCTCGTAGGCGATCACTCGTCAGGGCGTGTCGGAAGCGCGCGTCCAACCACCGAGCCGGGCCGGTTCTCGCTGGGAGCGTTGCCACCGGTCCCAGTGGAACTCTCGGTCTCCCTCCCGCAGGACAGCCCGTACCTCGAGTTCGCCGCCGGGCGATCCATCGCCGAGCGATCCGTGCGCCTCGATGGCGGCGCCAGCACGACCGGACTGACCATCGGCCTGCTCCGGTCCGCCGTGATCACCGGGTCGGTGCGCGATGACTCGGGTGCCCCCGTTGTCGGCGCCGATGTCAGGCTGGTCGGCTGCACGTCGACGTGCCCGCCGCATGCGAGCACCGATGCCACGGGGCGGTACCGACTCGAGGGCGTCGCCCCCGGGGCGCGCCTGAGCGTGATCGCGCAGCCCGCTTGGGGGCTGCTGGGGCCGTGGTACCCGAGCCGGGAGGCCACGGCTCGCGTCACCGACCTCGCAGTCGGTGAGGGCGAGGTCGTCGAGCCCGTGGACTTCACCCTGACCCGGCCTGCCTTCGTCGCCCTGGACGTGCTCGGGGCTGACCGGGTCGACCCGCTGAGGGCGATCGTGCGGCTGACCACCACGGGACGGACCTACAGCCAGTACTTCAACGACCGGTCGGTGGCTGAGCCCCCGGACTCCGGGGATTCCGTGGACGTGCAGGATCCGGGCGCCAGCAGACCTCCCGCGGACTCGATCCAGTTGATCGTCGGCCCGGTTCCACCCGGCGAGTACTCCGTGAGCATCGACGTGGGAGTAGCCGACCCCGGATACCTGCCCTCGCGTTGGGTGTCGGACTCCGGAACGCCCTCCACCCCCACGATCCACCTGGCCGCCGGAGAGGGGAACAGGTCCGTGGTCTCGCTCGCGCCAGGGGGCGGGGATCGGACGTCGCCGTTGTCCCCGCGGGCTCCCGCGCCGCGCCTGGCTGGCCCGGGCTGTCGCTGGGCTTCCTGGACCCGACCGGGTGGACGGATCCCTTCGCCGGCGACGAGTGACGTAGTGCCTGAAGTCAACTTGCCCGCGAAAGTTGATCGGTGCCTCAGTTAGAAGCACTGGGCGGGCGAAGCCCGGTGAGTCATGAGTTCGGCTGGATCGTCAGGTCGCTGGGTGAGCGAGGCATCCTCGGGGCTGTCGATGCCGTGTTTCCCCAGGCAAGGCCCTTCACCCCTGGCGAAGGATCGAGCCGCGCGGCTGGGGGTGGAACGCGGGGGCGCTGACGTCGCCCCGCGTCTCGGCCGTCGGTGTTCCGGTCCACCCAGTTGCCGTACCACTGCGCCAGCGGTCCGGCGGACACCGGTGGCACCACTGGTCCGGTTCCACGACCCGGCAGGCCAGCACCCCACGATCCGGCTCCAGCCGCTGCCCGGTCACCTCCAGACCAAGCTCATCCAGACGGCAGAAGGTGGTCAGATCCGGGCAGGCGAAGGTAGCGTCAGACACGTGGAGTTCTTCCTGGTGGGCAGCGTAGGAACTCCCCTCATCGGAAGACCTCGACCCCTACCCGGGCACCGACGCGCCCACCCCATCTACACCCTCATCTGTGATGAGCCGCCTCCTTGCCCCGCGTAACCGCCGACGATGGACCTAGCGCACCGCCGTGCACACGAGCGCCCGCGGAATCACAACGAGTCTCGTCGTCCCATGACTTGTACGATGCGGCTACTGAGTCGTACGATTCGCGTATGGCAACGATGAACATCAGTGACGTGCGAGATCACCTGCCCGACGCGATGGAGACCGCGCGTACCGAAGCCGTGTTCGTGCAGCGCCGCGGTCGCCCGGCCGGGGTGCTGGTGAGTCCCGAGCGATACGAGCAGCTGATCACGGCGTTGGAAGACGCCGAGGATGTCGCAGCGTTCGACGAGGCCATGGCCGAGGAGGGACCGAACATCCCATGGGAACAGGTCAAGGCTGACCTCGGCTGGCAGTGAGCGCGTATCGAATCGAGCTTCGGCCGGCAGCAGCACGCTCCCTGCGCAAGCTCGATCCTCAGGACCGTCGTCGAGTCCAGGGCGCCATCGCCCTGCTCGCCCACGATCCGCGACCGCCAAGTGCGCGTGCGCTTCAGGGCCGGCCTGGCCTTCGAGTCCGGGTCGGCGACTACCGCATCATCTACACCGTCGAGGACGACGTGCTCCTGGTGGTCGTCGTGCGACTTGGACACCGACGTGATGTCTACGACCAGTAGCGACGGACCTGTCTGAGTGGCGTTCACGGGACCATCCTCGTCTGCATGGCATCGGCGCCGCCGACTTGTTCAGGCCTCTGTGATCGAGGCGCAGCCTTCCGCCACCTATCGCGCACCTTGGGCCGGCCCACGGCCCACCGTGGGCGCTCTGACGATCCGCTCGGCGCTGGCGTCAGCAGGGGGCATGCTCGTCTCGAGAATTCCATCGATCTCAAGAATCGAGGCCAGTCGAGGAAGTCCCGGGCCGCGAGGATGCGGTGGCGGTCCAGGCCGGCCGAGAGGATCGCGCCGTGCGGGTGGGGCTAGCGTCGGTGGGCTCTGGGTGCCTGGCCGTGTGGCCCGGATCGCGAAGGCCGCGCAGACCCCGCGGCACATCAGCCCGCACGCGCTGCGCCACGCCGCGATCACCAACGCCCTTGATGCTGGGGTCCCGCTGCGGGACGCCCAGATCCTGGCCCGCCACGCCGACCCCCGCACCACCAAGCACTACGACCGCGCCCGCGGCAACCTCGACCGCCACGGCGCGCACTTCCTCACCGCCTACGTCGCCGGCGTCTGAACGGAGCACCGAGAGTGCCCGGTGCATCGATTGAGCTGCCACGAACCCGCGTCACATCGCCGCGAGCCGGGCGTGTCTCCGGACTTGCTCTCTCGCTTAACCGATGTCGTCCAGCAGCGGTGCCAACTGGTTGTCGACGATGTCTCGGATCATGTCCGGGTTGACGCGGAAGTACTCGTGGACGACCACATTGCGCAGTCCGGCAATCGAGGGCCACGGAGTGTCTGCGTGCTCTCGCTTGAAGTCGTCCGGCAAGGCCTTGACCGCCTCCCCGATGACTGCAAGGTTGCGCAGGATGGCGTCGTAGGCCATCTCGCCGAGTTCTGCCGAGTCAAGGTGGTCGCGGTAGGCCATGCAACGAGCGATCGCGGCGTGGATGTCCTCCAAACGCTCGGCGTCCGCGCGGCTCACACGGCCACCGCATCTACCAGTGCGCTGGCCGAGACCTCATGTCGCAGCAACGTTGCCGCCACGACATCGACTCGGACGTCCAGCAACTCGCTTAGTTCCTCGGCGAGCCCGGAGACACGCAGCAACTCGTTGCCCGCGCCAGGAACCAGGTCGACGAGAAGGTCCAGATCGCTGTCCTCGCCAGCGTCGCCACGGGCCACTGATCCGAACAGGCGTGGGTTGGTGGCCCCGTACTGGTCCAGCAGCTCGGCGATGCGACTCCGGTGCGACTCGACCGCAGAACGCAGCCGCAACGTCGCGACGCTCGCCTCCCTCATGACGCAAGCGTAGCCACGAATTCGTAGCCACGGCACTGCGCTCCCCAGAGGAGGCGCCGCGTCGCGATAGTCGTCGCCGATTCATCGGCGGATCCCTGATCCATACGCCGGCCGCGGAGGACGGTCCTACCGCCGCGAAGCGCGTGTCCCGGGGTAGGAATCATCCAGATCACGAAGCACATCACCACCGCCGGCTCGTCGGCCGGATCGACGACGGCCTCCGCGAACTTGCGCAGGTTGGGGACCTGGCTGCGGGGCGCGACGTTGCACCAGCCGACCGGGGCGCCGTCGCGGTAGGCAAGCAGTCCGTGGGCTCGGCCCGACCGGATGCGTGCTGCTCGGTCTGCGCGGTGCTGGGCGCCCTCCTGTTCCGGATCGAACGGCTGGCCCGCGGGCGCGTCGTAGAACGCGCAGTAGCACCCCGCCCAGTCGGGGAACTCCCCGAAGGCGGCATCGAACAGGGCGAGGTAGTCGTCGACGTGCTCGGGTCCGAGTTCGACGACTTCGAGGTCAGCTGAGCACGAACTTGGACGTCGCAGTGGGTGGTGTAGCGGCCGTAGCGACGGTTCCGGAGGTGGGTCCGTAGATGCGTCGGGCTGGCACCCGGCTGCTTCGCTGGACGCGGTTGGGGGCCCCATCCATGTGCGGATGGAGCCCCCAACGAGGGACTGACTGTCGAGCGCATTGGACTACCGTTGGACTACGCCGGAATCCGTGCAGGCATCGTCGCAGGTCAGCGCCATATTACCGATCAGATGTCGTAGTACAGCTCGAACTCGTGCGGGTGCGGGCGAAGGCGGATCGGATCCACCTCGTTGGCCCGCTTGTACGCGATCCAGGTCTCGATCAGGTCGTCGGTGAACACTCCACCCTCAGTGAGGTAGGCGTGGTCCGCCTCGAGCGCGTCGAGAACCTCGGGCAGCGAGCCCGGGACCTGCGGGATGTCCGCTGCCTCGTCCGGGGGCAGCTCGTAGAGGTCCTTGTCGACCGGCTCCCGCGGCTCGATCTTGTTCTTGATCCCGTCGAGGCCGGCCATGAGCATCGCCGAGAAGGCCAGGTACGGGTTGCTCGACGGGTCGGGGACGCGGAACTCGATGCGCTTGGCCTTCGGGTTCGAGCCGGTGATCGGGATGCGGATGCACGCCGAGCGGTTGCGCTGGCTGTAGACCAGGTTGACCGGGGCCTCGTAGCCGGGGACCAGGCGGTGGTAGGAGTTCACTGTCGGGTTCGTGAAGGCCAGCAGCGAGGGGGCGTGCTTGAGCAGGCCACCGATGTACCAGCGCGCCATGTCCGACAGGCCGCCGTAGCCGGCCTCGTCGTAGAACAGCGGCTTGCCGTCCTTCCACAGCGACTGGTGCACGTGCATGCCCGAGCCGTTGTCGCCGAAGATCGGCTTCGGCATGAAGGTCACGGACTTGCCGGCCTCCCAGCCCACACCCTTGATGACGTACTTGAACTTCATGACGTCATCGGCTGCCTTGGCCAGCGAGTCGAAGCGGTAGTTGATCTCCGCCTGGCCGGCGGTGCCGACCTCGTGGTGCGCGCGCTCGACGGTCAGGCCGACCTGGGCGAGCATGAGGCTCATCTGGTCGCGCAGGTCGGCGAAGTGGTCGACCGGCGGGACGGGGAAGTAGCCGCCCTTGTAGGGGGTCTTGTACCCACGGTTGGGGGTGCCGTCCTCCTCGTACTCGGTGCCCGAGTTCCACTTGCCCTCGATGGAGTCGATGAAGTAGTAGCCGGCGTTCTGCTTGGTCTCGAAGCGCACCGAGTCGAAGATGTAGAACTCAGCCTCCGGGGCGAAGAACGCGGTGTCGGCGATGCCGGTCGACTGCAGGTAGGCCTCGGCCTTCATCGCGATGTTGCGCGGGTCGCGACTGTACGGCTCGTCGGTGAACGGGTCCCTGATCGACATGTTGATGATCAGGGTCTTCTCGACGCGGAACGGGTCGATGAAGGCGCTGCCGAGGTCGGGGATGAGCTTCATGTCCGACTCATGGATGGCCTGGAAGCCGCGGATCGAGGATCCGTCGAACATCTGGCCCTCGGTGAAGAACTCCTCAGGGAGTCCCTCAGCGGGCACGTTGAAGTGCTGCATGACGCCGGGCAGGTCGCAGAAGCGGACATCGACGAACTTGACGTCCTCCTTCTTGATGAATGCGAGGACTTCGTCCGCGGTGCTGAACAAACCAACCTCCTGGTTGCAGGGGCGCGTGGCGCGACCCAGATGTGGGTCCGGGATTGGCAGCCACCGGGGCTGCCGTTGCGATCTGGACGCTATGAGGGCTCGATTTCCCGTCCGTGTCCCTATTGTTTCCTGCGGGTTACGCATGCCTCGCGGCGGGTCCCGATGGCGATCGGTGGGGTGGATCAGGCCCGGATGACCACGCTGTCGACGGCGCGGTCGTGCAGGCCACGCCCGTCGGCGTCCCAGATCACCGGCGGGATCACGATGCAGATCAGGGCCGTGCGCAGCGCCGCGGCGACCAGTCCGAGGCGCCGCGTCCGCCCCACGACGCGGATGCCCATCAGACGCTGGCCGAACGACGAGCCCCACAGCCAGGTGAGCACCGTGACCTCGAGGGCGAAGATGCCCAGCGTCGCGAAGTTCTCCAGGGTGGTCTCGGGCGTCCCGACGAGTGCACGGGAGATCAGCAGAGCCGCGATCCAGTCGATGAACAGGGCGGCCACGCGGCGGCCGGTCGTGGCCATCGATCCGGGGCCGGACTGCGGCAGCCCGAGGCGCTGACCCCGGTAGGCAGGCTCCCCCGGAAGTGGCCCACTGAGTGGTGGGCCGACGTCGGCTCCGTCCACGGTCAGCGCAGCTTGCCGCCGCGGGGGACCCGGCCGCTCTTGGGCATCGGGCCCTTGGGGATCGGCACGGGAGCGCTGGCCAGGGCATCGAGACGCTTGCGCAGCGTCGTGACCTCGCCGGGGGCCAGGACCTTGGGCATCTTGCGCAGGTGCTTGTCGAGCTTGGCGATCGCGATCTGGCCCTCCTCGGGGCCGATCGTGATCTCCGTGATGGGGGCCTCGGAGACGAACCGTGTGGTGCGCTTGTGCTCGGTGGCCATGCAGCGCCGGCAGCGCCGGGCTGGTGCCCTCCCCGATGAGGACGATGCCAGGGCGGCCGATGGCGCGGTGCACCAGGTCCTGCTGCTTGTTGGCGGCGACGGCGGGAGTGATACCCCAGCCCTGCTTGGCCATGTTCTGCACGACGGCCACCGCAGCTCCGGGCTGGCCCTCGATGGACCGGTAGGCAGAGCGCATCGCGCGGCGGCTGAACACGATGGACAGGATCACGAGGGTGGTTGAGGTGCCCACGATCGACCACGTGAACGGGTTGCCGAACGCGGCGATCACACCCACCGTGAACGCGATGCCCAGCGCCAGGATGCCCAGCAGGATCCACCCCAGCCTGGGGTCGTGCTCCTTGGCCATCCGGTAGTTGTCACGGATCACGCGGACGCGATTGCCCATCTTCGACATGGGCGGGATTCTACCCGGCGGTGCGTGCGGCGATGGCCTGTGCGTGCAGCCGTCCCGCGCGGTAGGACGAACGGACCAGCGGTCCGCTCATCACCCCGAGGAACCCCAGCCCGCGGGCGACCTCGGCCAGCGCGACGAACTCCTCCGGGCGCACCCAGCGCTCCACCGGGTGGTGGCGCGGGGTCGGACGCAGGTACTGGGTGACGGTGATGAGGTCGCAGCCCGCGGCCCGCAGGTCGGACAGGGCCTCGTGCACCTCGGGGATCTCCTCGCCCATACCCAGGATCAGGTTGGACTTGGTGACCAGTCCGGCGCTGCGGGCCTGGGTGATGACATCCAGGGAGCGCTCGTAGCGGAAGGCCGGACGGATCCGTTTGAAGATCCGGGGCACGGTCTCCAGGTTGTGCGCCAGCACCTCGGGTGCGGCGGCGAACACCTCGGCCAGCAGTACCCGGTTCGCGGAGAAGTCCGGGATGAGGACCTCCACGCCGCACCCGGGGTTGCGCTCATGGATGGCCCGCACAGTCTCGGCGTACAGCCACGCGCCCTCGTCGGGCAGGTCGTCGCGGGCCACTCCCGTGACGGTGGCGTAGCGCAGGCCCATGGTGGCCACCGACTCCGCGACCCGACGGGGCTCGTCACGGTCCAGGGGTTCGGGCTTCCCGGTGTCGATCTGGCAGAAGTCGCACCGCCGGGTGCACTGGGCGCCGCCGATGAGGAAGGTCGCCTCGCGGTCCTCCCAGCACTCGTAGATGTTCGGGCAGGCCGCCTCCTGGCACACCGTGTGCAGCCCGGCCCCGGACACGCGCTCACGCATCGCCATGAACTCCGGTCCGGTGCGCGCGCGGGTCTTGATCCACTCGGGCTTGCGCTCGATGGGGACCTCGGTGTTGCGCGCCTCGATGCGCAGCAGCCGTCGGCCGTCTGGTGCAGCAGTCACAGTCCCAGAGCCTACGCGGTGCTCGGGTTTGGCGCGGGTGGATGCGCCAGGGCGCTGGTCGGTTCAGTGACCGAGCAGGGCGTCGGCTCGCTCGTGCACCAGGTGGCGAGCCTCGGCGACCGTGACGTCGCGTCCCAGCTCGGCGGACAGTGACGTGACCGTCGCATCACGGATCCCGCACGGGACGATCCGGTCGTACCAGCTCAGGTCGGGGTCGCAGTTCAGCGCGAAGCCGTGCATCGTCACACCCCGGGAGACGCGCACGCCGATGGCCGCCACCTTGCGCTCGCCGCCCCGGTCGTCGGCGGGGATCCAGACCCCTGATCGGCCCTCGACCCGAACCGCCGTGACCCCGAGCACGGCGCACACATCGATGAGCATCGCCTCCATCCTTCGCACGTGGGCCACCACGTCGATCGGGTCGGGGAGGCGCACGATCGGGTAGCCCACGAGCTGACCGGGGCCGTGCCAGGTGATCTTGCCCCCGCGGTCGACGTCGATCACCGGAGTCCCGTCGAAGGGGCGGTCGAAGGGCTCGGTACGCCGCCCGGCTGTGTAGACGGGTGGGTGCTCGAGCAGCCAGAGGCGGTCGGGCAGCGTGCCCTCGACGACCTGGGCGTGCCACGCGCGCTGCTGGTCCCAGGCCTCCTGGTAGTCCACTGGCTCGATGTTGCCGATCACCTGCAGCGCCACAGGACCACGGTAGCCGCAGGGGGCGGCACCCGCGGCCTGTGGATGACTGATTGCCGGATCGCCGACCTCGGGGGAGGGTTCGGACGTGGACGGGGGAGCGGGGACGTGGACGGGGACGGGGGGAGCGGGGACGGGGGGAGCGGCGCGCCGGTCGCGTGGCGCAGCAGCATCCCGGGGGTGTCCCAGCGCGACGGCGCGCCGGCCTCGCTCGGGCTCGCCGGGCGCGGGGTGCACACACCGCCCATGGGGGTGGGAGAGGTGGGGGTGCGCGGCGACGAGGGCGACTCCTCGATCGGGGTGGCGGGGGAGAGCCGATCGAGGCGGTCGGCCCCGTCGCCGGGTCGTTCCGTGGCGCGCCATCGGGCTGGCGGTGGTAGCCCTCGTGGCGATCGTCGGCGTCGCACGCGCGGCGGGTGTCGACGTCGGTGTTGCTGCGGGGACAACCGGCTCGGGTGGGACACGGTGGGCCTCGTCGACGCTACGCCCTCGGGCGGCGGTGAGGCCCCCGCCTCGACACCCGATCCGGTGGCGAGATCGTCCCCGGACAGTCCGACACCGGAGGGCTCCCCGGGCGGTCTCACCTCGGAGGGCTCGGCGCCAGAAGGGGCGCCGGGTGATGTGCCGGCGGGAGACGCATCCCCGGACTGGTGGTCGATCCTCGCCGAGTTGGACGCTCGCCGGGTACGCGCGCTCACGGACGCCGACCCCGCGCTGCTGCCGACGTACGCCCAGCCCGGGTCCACTGCATGGACGGAGGATGCTGCCCTGCTTGCGGACCTGTCGGGGCGTGGCCTGCGCCCCCGGGGACTCGCGTCGCGGGTGCTGGCCGTCGAGAGAGCCGACCACGATGGGGACGAAGCGGAGCTGCAGGTCGTTGACGAGCGTACGGGCTACGCGATGGTCGACGCGGGTGGGGTGGTGGTCCAGGAGGTCGAGCCTGCCGGTCCCCGGCGCTGGACGGTCAAGCTCCGCAGACTGGCCCCCACCACGACGGGTCCGGAGCCGGCCGATCCCGCAGGGGTTCCGGAGGCCAGTGCCCCGCCGGGGGGCAGCGCCCGGGAGGGGAGCAGCGCCATGCCGAACCCTTCCTCCGGACGCGATCCAGGGTGGCGCGTGGCCACCGCAGTCCCGGTACCGGCTGGGGAGTCCACGGGCATCGATGAGAGCGACGATGCGCCCATGGTCGCCGACGATGCGTCAGCCGGGCGTGTGCCGTGATTGTCAGCGCGCCGCCCAGGCATAGGCCAGAGCCTTGTCGATCGTCGGGTCCTGGAACTCGAAGCCCGACTGGAGGAGGCGGGAGGGCAGGACCCGTGCGCTGCCGAGGATCTCCGAGGAGAACTCCCCGAGTGCGATCTCCAGCGCCTTGGCCGGAACGGGAAGGATGGTCGGACGACGCAGCAGCTGGCCCATGGCCCTGACCACCTCGGCGTTGGTCACCGGGTTGGGTGCCGTCAGGTTCACGGGACCCTCGAGGGGTTTGTCCATCAGGTGCGTCAATGCCGCGAGCTCGTCTCGCAAGGAGATGAATGACCACCACTGACGACCTGAGCCGAACTTGCCTCCCACTCCGAGTCGGACCAAGGGCCATAGCTTGGCCCACGCGCCGCCCCGGCCGGCCACGACCAACCCTGTGCGGGGGTGCACGACCCGAATCCCGGCATCCCGAGCGGGTTGGGCAGCGGCCTCCCAGGCCACGACCACGTCGGCCAGGAATCCGGACCCCGCGGGTGCGTACTCGTCGACCTCGCTGTCACCGGTGTCGCCGTAGAACCCGATCGCGGAGCCGGAGACCAGCACCGTGGGGGGTTGGTCCATCGACGCCAGGGCTGTGGCCAGCGTGGCGGTGCCCACAGAGCGGGAGTCCCGGATGGTCGCCTTGTACGTGTCGGTCCACCGATGGTCACCCACGCCGGCTCCGGCCAGGTGGATGACGGCCTCGACGCCAAGAAGGCCAGCAACGTCGACCGTGCCACCCATGGGATCCCAGGTGACCTCGTCCGGCGCACCGGATGTTCTGCGTACCACGCGCAGCACCTCGTGGCCCTCCGCGCGCATATGCGGGACCAAGGCCCCCCCGATCAGCCCGGAGGCGCCCGTCACAGCAACGCGCATCAGCCGAGTTCCGCCTCGAAGTCGCCGGTCTCCAGTCGCGACTTCAGCGTCGTGAGGAAGCGAGCGGCGTCCGCACCGTCCACCAGGCGGTGGTCGTAGGTGAGGGCCAGGTAGACCATCGAGCGGATCGCGATCGAGTCGGCGCCGGTCTCGTCGACCACCACGACAGGCCGGCGGACGATCGCGCCGAGCCCCAGGATCGCGACCTGCGGCTGGTTGACGATCGGGGTGTCGAACAGGGCCCCGCGGCTGCCGGTGTTGGTGAGCGTGAACGTCCCGCCGGAGAGCTCGTCGGGCGACACCTTGTTGATGCGCGTCCGCTCGGCCACGTCGGCGATCTTGCGGCCGAGCCCACCCAGGTTGAGGTCGTCGGCGTCGCGCACGACCGGCACGAGAAGCCCGCGCTCGGTGTCCACGGCGATCCCCAGGTGGATGGCATCGTGGTAGGTGACAGTTCCGGCCGCCTGGTCGATGGACGCGTTGACCACCGGGTACGCCTTCAGCGCCTCGATGATTGCCTTCGCGAAGAAGGGCATGAACGACAGCTTGACGCCCTCGCGAGCCTCGAAGGAGCCCTTGTGCTTGGCGCGCAGGGCGGCGATCCGGGTCACGTCGGCCTCGACGACCGTGGTGAGCTGGGCCGATACCTGCAGCGACTCGACCATGCGCTCGGCGATCACCTTGCGCAGACGGGTCATCTTCTCCGTGCGTGAGCCCGCGGGACCTGGCAGCGGCAGCGGCAGCAGGGGCCGGGGCCGGGGCGAGCGCCGCTGCCGGAGAGGACGGCGCGGCAGCTGCTGGTGAGGCGGCCGCTGGGGCGGCAGGAGCCGGGGCGGCCGGAGTCGGGATGGCCGGCGTCTCAGGCGCAGGTGCGGATGCATGTGCCGTGGTGGCTGCTGCCCCTGCCGGGCGGTGCGTGGCGTCGAAGATGTCCTGCTTGGTGATCCGGCCGCCGACGCCGGTTCCGCGGACGGTCGACAGATCCACACCGGACTGGGCCGCCAGCTTGCGGACCAGGGGTGTGACGTACAGGTCCGACGGTGCGGCCCCGGCGTGCGCCCCGGCGCTGGGTGCCGCGGCGGGCTCGGGGGCCGCGGGGGCGGCCAACGGCGCGGGTTCGGGAGCAGGCGCGGGTGTGGCCACCGGTGCCGCCACGGGCTCCGGAGCTGCTGCTGCGGCCGGTTCCGGGGCCGGCTCCGGAGCGGGTGCTCCGGCAGGGGCCGGTGTGCCGATGACGCCCAGTGTCTGGCCGACCTCCGCTGTCTCGTCCTCGGAGACCCGGATCTCGAGCAACATCCCCGAGCTGGGAGCGGGCAGCTCGGTGTCGACCTTGTCGGTCGAGACCTCGAGAAGGGGCTCGTCGGCGGACACCATGTCGCCGACCTTCTTCAGCCACCGGGTGACGGTGCCCTCGGTCACGGACTCTCCCAGCGCCGGCAGGATCACGGGGGTCTCGGAACCGGCCACGGCATTGCTCCCGGAACGCGGGGGGTGGGGGTCCGGGGGAACCGAACCGAGGGCGGCCGCAGCGGCCGCCGCGGCGGGAGCCACGGCCGGGCGTGCCGGGGGAGCAGCGACGGCCTGCACGGGCGCGGGCGCCGACACTGCAGCTGGAGCGGCGGGAGCCGGCGCGGGTGGCGCTGGCGGTGCCGCGGGCGCCGGGGGAGCGGCCGCCTCGGGAGCCGCTGGTGCGGCCGGACCCTCACCCGAGGGCGCCTCCCCAGCCGCACCGATCACGCCCAGCGGCGCACCGACCGCGACGGTCTCGTCCTCGTCGGCAGCGATGGACAGCAGGACGCCGGACGCCGGTGCGGGGATCTCGGTGTCGACCTTGTCGGTGGAGACCTCGACCAGGGGTTCGTCTGCGCGCACCTCCTCGCCGACCTGCTTGAGCCAGCGGGTGACGGTGCCCTCGGTGACGCTCTCGCCGAGCTGCGGCATGGTGACGGTGACCGACATCTACGGACTCCTCAGTGACTGGTCGGGACGGGTTCAGGCGTGTGCGTGCAGGGGCTTGCCGGCCAGCGCGAGGTGCGCCTCGCCGAGGGCCTCGTTCTGGGTGGGGTGGGCGTGGACGAGGGTCGCCACCTCGGCGGGGTAGGCCTCCCAGTTGTAGATCAGCTGGGCCTCGCCGATCTGCTCACCGATCCGTGCGCCCACCATGTGGACCCCGATGACGGGCCCGTCGACGCGCCGCACGAGCTTGATGAAGCCGGTGGTGGCCAGGATCTGGCTCTTGCCGTTGCCCCCGAGGCTGTACTCGTAGGACTCCACGGCGTCGGCGCCGAACTTCTCCTTGGCCTGGGCCTCGGTCAGGCCGATGGACCCGATCTCCGGCTCGCAGTAGGTCACTCGCGGGATGCCCAGCTCGTCGATCGCCGGCGGGTTGAGCCCAGCGATCTCCTCGGCGACGAAGATGCCCTGCTGGAAGCCGCGGTGCGCCAGCTGCAGCCCGGGCACGATGTCTCCCACGGCGAAGACCCCGGGGAGGTTGGTACGCAGGCGCTCGTCGGCCAGCACCCAGCCGCGCTCCATGGCGACGCCGACCTCCTCGAAGCCCATCCCGCTGGCGTTGGGTCCGCGCCCCACCGCGACCAGCATGATCTCGGCCGAGTGCGTGGAGCCGTCCTCGAGCGTGGCCACCACGCCGTTGTCGTCCTGGGTCACGCTGGCGAAGCGCACCCCGGTGGTGAAGCTGATCTTGCGCTTGCGGAATGCCCGCTCGAGGGCCTTCGAGCAGGCCTCGTCCTCGGCGGGGACCAGTCGGGGCAGCGCCTCGATGATGGTCACCTCCGAGCCGAAGGACTTCCAGACCGAGGCGAACTCGACGCCGATCACGCCGCCGCCGAGGACGATCACGCTGCTCGGGATGTAGTCCAGAGTGAGCGCCTCGTCGCTGGTCATGACGCGTCCGCCGATGTCCAGGCCGGGCAGGCTGCGGGCGTACGAGCCGGTGGCCAGCACCACGTTGCGCCCGGTGTACGCGGTGCCGTCGACCTCCACGGTGTTCGCCGCGGTCACCCGGCCGGAGCCCTCCACATAGGTGATCGCGCGGCTCTTGACCAGGCCCTGGAGGCCCTTGTACAGCCGACCGACGACTCCGTCGCGGTAGGAGTTGACCTTGCCGATGTCGATGCCGTTGAGCGTCGTGCTGACCCCGAACTGCTCGCTCTCGCGCGCGGTGTCGGCGACCTCGGCTGCGTGCAGAAGTGCCTTGGTCGGGATGCACCCGCGGTGCAGGCAGGTGCCGCCGAGCTTGTCCTTCTCGATCAGAGCCACGGACAGCCCGAGCTGGGATGCCCGCAGGGCGCAGGCGTATCCGCCGCTGCCTCCGCCGAGGATCACGACATCGAACTGGTTGTCGGCCACGTGGGGACCTTTCTCATCGAGGACGTGGGACGCGGCCCGCCTTCGCGGGTCGCAGCCACATCCTGCCAGCACTTGCCGCCTCGCGGCGGGCCACGGACGCACTGGACGACCGCCAAATCGAGGTGGAGGCGGGGTCAGGCCGGCTGGTCGGCCATCCGCTCGGCGACCGCCACCAGGGTCCGGACCCCGAACCCGGTGGCCCCCTTGCCGTTGTAGGCCCACGGTGACCCCTCGACGAACGCCGGGCCGGCGATGTCGATGTGCGCCCACGGCACACCCTCGGGCACGAACTCCCGCAGGAACGCGGCGGCGGTCATCATCCCGCCGTTGCGCTCACCGATGTTGGCGAGGTCGGCGACGGGGGAGTCCAGCGACGGGCGCAGCTCGTCGGGGATCGGCATCGGCCACGAGAGCTCGCCGGCGGACTCCGCGGCGGCGTGCACCTCGTCGCGCCATCCGTCGTCGTTGCCCATGACCCCGGCGATCCGCGAGCCCAGGGCGACCACCTGGGCTCCCGTGAGCGTGGCTACGTCGATGATCGCGTCGGGCTGGTCGGCGCCGCACCGGGCCAGGGCGTCCATCATCACCAGGCGCCCCTCGGCGTCGGTGTTGAGCACCTCGACGGTCTTGCCGCCGTACGCGGTGATGACGTCGCCCGGGCGCTGCGCGGAGCCGCTGGGCATGTTCTCCGCGATCGCCAAGTAGGCCGTGACCTGCAGCGGGATGCCGAGCCGGGCGATGGCCCGCATGCCGGCCAGTACTGCCGCGGAGCCCGCCATGTCGCACTTCATCGTGATCATGCCGGTGGGCGGCTTCAACGAGAGACCGCCGGAGTCGAACGTGATGCCCTTGCCGACCAGGGCCAGATGGGCGCTCGACCTGGCCGGCGAGTACGACAGCCGCACGAGGCGCGGCGGGTTGGCCGACCCCTGCCCCACGGCCAGGATGCCGCCGAAGCCCTGCTTGCGCAGGGCCTTCTCATCGAGCACCTCGATCTCGATGCCCGTGCCCTTCACCGCGGTGACAGCTTCTGCCGCCAGCGCGGCCGGAGGCAGGGCCCCGGGCGGGGTGTCGACCAGGCGCCGGGCCAGGTGGATGCCCTCGCCGATCACCTGTGCGCGCGTCACCGCCGGCTTGAGGCCCTTGGCTGCGCCGACCTGGACGGTCAGCCTCGTGGGGTTCGGGCGCGGGGTCTCAGCGGCGGGCTTCCCGGGGTAGCGGTAGGCACCCATGAACGCCCCGAGGCCGACAGCCTCGACCAGGTGGGCGTCGTCGCCGGTGGGCAGGGCCAGCGCGACACCATTCGACGAGGCGGCGCGCACAGCTGCACCCGCGGCACGCCGCAGTGTCTCCGCGGAGTAGGTGTCGGCGTGGTCGCCGAGTCCGGTGGTCATGACCGGGGGCAGGCCGTAGGGCTCGCCGGGCAGGCGCAGCACCTCGTCGGCCTTGCCGGTGGCGCCGATCGCGGCGGCGGCTGAGGTGAGCGCTTCCAGCTGCTCCGCGGAGAGTCCGGCGGCCGCTACCCGGGGTCCCTCGGAGGTGTGGGCCAGGCCCACGACGATCAGGTCGGTTCCGCGCAGGGACGTGCTGAGGGTGAGGGTGGGAGTTGTCATGGCCCCACCGTATTGGGTGGCCGCCCCTCGTGCGTGACCACGGCGCGGCGCAGCGGCTCGATGCCCGAAGGCTCCGCGGACCTCGCGCCCGTTCGCGTCGAAAGGTCGCTTCCGTGGTCCGCCCGCAGCCCTGAGGGCCAAACCTCGCGCCCGTTCGGGTCGCAAGACGCACCGACCCGCCGCCTGGTTCGACGTCAACGGGCGCGAGGTTGGCTCTGGGCTGTGCGGAGAGGGCCCTGATCAACATGAGCGGGCGCGAGGTTGGCCAGGTCAGTCTGTCCCGAGTGCATGAGGGGCGAGCGCGTAGGCTGCCGCGCGTGACTCTGCGCCGTACCGCACTGACCGAGACCCACCGCGCTGCCGGGGCCAAGATGGCCGACTTCGGTGGGTGGGAGATGCCCATCGAGTACCCCACCGGGGTGGTGGCTGAGCACACGGCCGTGCGCACGGCCGTCGGGGTGTTCGACGTGTCGCACATGGGCAAGCTGGTGGTGTCCGGCCCCGGCGCTGCCGCAGCACTGAACCGGATCCTGGCCAACGACCTTGACCGGATCGGCGCGGGTCAGGCCCAGTACTCGATGCTGTGCACCGACGACGGCGGGGTCGTCGACGACCTGATCGTCTACCGCCTGGGCGACGACGAGGTGCGCATCGTGCCGAACTCGGCCAACGCCGCGAGGGTCCGCGACGCCCTTGCGGCGGGACTGCCCGAGGGTGTGACGCTCACCGACCTGCACGAGGCGGAGGGGATCCTGGCGATCCAGGGCCCCGGCGCCCGCGAGGTCATGCTTGACCTCGGGCTGCTGTCGTCCGACGGGGACCTGCCCTACATGGCCTTCACGACCGCCGAGTTCGCGGGTACGCCGGCAGCGGTCTGCCGCACGGGGTACACCGGTGAGCACGGGTACGAGGTCATCCTCGGGGTGCAGGCCCTGCCCGCGCTGTGGGAGAGCGTTGCCGAGCGTGCGACGCCCTGCGGGCTCGGTGCCCGGGACACCCTGCGCACGGAGATGGGCTACCCGCTGCACGGCCAGGACCTGTCCACCTCCATCACGCCGGTGGAGGCGGGGCTGTCGTGGGCGGTCGGCTGGGACAAGCCGGAGTTCGTCGGGCGTGAGGCCCTTGTCGCCCAGCGGGCGGCGGGCCGGCCGCGTGCGCTGCGCGGCCTGCTGCTGGAGGGTCGTGGGGTGCCGCGGGCGCACATGCTGGTGGTTCGGGCCGACGGGTCCACCGCTGGTGAGACCACCTCGGGCACGTTCTCCCCAACGCTGAAGGCGGGGGTGGCCCTGGCGCTGGTGGACCCGGTGCTGACGTTCGGCGACGAGGTCGCGATCGACATCCGCGGCCGTGCCGTGCCGGCGCGGATCGTGCGACTGCCGTTCGTGGAGTCGTCGCCGAAGTAGGGCGTGGTCGTCCGGCCCGCCCGGGCCCGGTGCTCGGCCGGGCGGGGTGGGCGCCTGCCAGTTCCCGGGGAGTCTCGGCCGGGGAGGGCGTCAGCCGATCGTGGCCTCGGTGACCTTGTCGTCGACGATCGCGACGTTGATGCGTCTCACGCTGTAGTCGTCGGTGACCGCCAGCCCCGTGCCGTCGCGTGCGACCACGCGCAGCGTCAACCCGGCGCCCTCGACCGCTGCCTGCGCCTCGCTCTCGGTCATCCCGAGGACATCGGTGGTCATCGCCAGGGCCGCATCCGACGGGGTCATCGAGTCGTCGGCGACCGGTGCCGCGGAATAGGTGAGGACGTTCCTCTCGCCGTCGAAGAGGTAGAGCTCCCCGGCCTCGACCGTCGTGTAGCCATCGACCTCGTTCAGCAGGGCGAACAACTCGGCCTCCACGGCCATGTCGAGCTCCGGACCGGCCATGAGGGTGGTCATCCACTCCCCGACCGTGAGCCCGCCGTCGACGGTGGCCTCGTACGAAGCGGAGTAGGTGTTCACCGGACCCTGGCCACCGACTCTCGCCTCCTCGAACGTGAGGATGACATCGGCCTCGGTCGAGGACTCGAGCATGCCTCCCACCAGGTACCAGGGCTTGCCGACTCGCAGGTCGCCGCCGACGGGCTTGACCATGTCCGAGCTCACGGCGGAGTCGCCGCCAGCTGCCCCGCTCGACGGATCGACCCCGCCTGCGGCGGGGTCGATGGTCCGGGCGCACGCCGCGAGCAGCCCGAGGGTCAGCAACAGGATCGGAAGTCGCTTCATATCCCTATGTTCCCGGCTGCCCGTACTTCGTTACACCCGACCCGCCGGGTTCAGTGGTTCCGGTTCAGCTCACTGGAGCGCCAGGACCAGCAGGACGGCCAGCGTGGCCAGCTCCGAAGTAGCGCCCAGGACGTCTCCTGTGCTGCCGCCGAACCGGCGCTGGGCGACCCGCGCCATGCCGAGGGCGAGCCCGATGGCCGCGAGCGGACCCCACACGAGTGCGGTCGACCAGGGCAGCGGGCCGACCGACGCAGCGACGGCGGCCACGACTGCCGTGAGCGCACCGGCGATCACCAGTCGCAACGGGGTGACCGACCCGATCGCGCTCGCCCCGAGGCCGTCGCGGCGTGCGGAGTGCACCCACGGACCGCATCCCACGACCACAGCGAGCCGCCCAAGTGTCACGGCCAGCACCCAGGCGGCCAGCGCAGGGGTGCCTGCCGGCAGTTGCGCGAGGGACAGGGCCTGCAGGGCGATCGTGAACACGAGCGCGAGCACCCCGAACGGCCCGATGTCGGAGCGGCGCATGATCTCGCGGGCGCGCTCCGGCGGCGCTGCGCTGCCCAGCCCGTCGGCGACGTCGGCAAGGCCATCCCAGTGCACTCCTCGGGTGATCCACGCGGCCGCGGCCACCACCAATGTGGCCGACAGCAGGCGCGCGATGAGGTCCACGCCGGTGACCAGCAGCAGCGCCCCGCTGACCAGCCCGATCGCGGCACCGACGACCGGCGCGAGCGCCAGCCCGCGACCCGCCACCGCGGCGTCCACCTCGGTGGGCGGCGGCACCGGGACGCGAGTGAACGTCCCGACCGCGAACCGGAACGGATCCTCCGCGGTCACTCGGGCGTGTCCCCTGACGTGTCGGTTGAGGAGACTGCGTCCCGGGAGGCGCGGTCCTGACCGTGTGCAGAAGGAGCCACGGGTTCACCCGCCGATCCGTCAGCCGGAGCGCCGTCCGGGGCAGCCTCGTCCGCGCCGCGGTCGCTGACGCCCGCGGAGGTGAACGTCGCCATCTCACGCAGGAGGTCGCCGGCGGCGCTCACCAGCGGCAGGGCGAGCAGTGCCCCGGACCCCTCGCCGAGGCGCATCCGCAGGTCCAGAAGCGGCTCGAGACCGAGCCGGTCCAGGGCTGCGGTTGCGGCGGGCTCAGTGCTGCGGTGCGAGGCGCACCACCACTGGCTGGCCCGGAACGCCACGCGATGGGCGACCAGCGCGCAGGCGCAGGAGATGACGCCGTCGAGGAGCACCGGGGTGCGCCGCGCGGCGGCCTGCAGCAGGAAGCCGGTCGTCGCTGCCAGGTCGGGTCCGGCACACGTGGCCAGCAGCGCCACCGGGTCGCCCTTGACCGGACGGCCCCGGCGCATCGCGTCGCGCACGGCGGCGGTCTTGCGCATCCACGTCGTGTCGTCGATGCCGGTTCCGCGGCCCACGACGCGCGCGGGCTCGACCTCGGCGAGCAGCCCCACGAGTGCCGCCGCCGGTGTGGTGTTGCCGATCCCCATGTCGCCGGCGATCAGCAGGTCCGCCCCGCCGTCGATGAGCTCATCTGCCACCTGCGCGCCGAGCAGGAGACCCGCGACGCACTCGTCGCGGGTCATGGCGTCCTCGCGGTCGATCGATCCGCTGCCGCGCCGGATGCGATGGGCGGTCACGTCATCGGGGACGGGTGGGCCGCTGGCCTCCCAGTCGACGTCGACGCTGACGTCCACAACGCGCACCGTGACCCCCTGGGCCCGCGCGAGGACCGTTGCCGCCGCCCCACCGGTCACGAAGTTGGCCACCATCTGTGCGGTGACCTCCGGCGGATAGGCGCTCGTCCCTGCGGTGCGAGCCACCCCGTGGTCGCCGGCGAAGATGGCCAGGGCTGGGTGCTGGATCGGGGGCGGTGGGCACTGGCCGGTCACGCCGGACAGCCACACCGACACCTCCTCGAGGCGTCCCAGGGAGCCCGACGGCTTGGTCAGCTGCTCCTGGCGGGCCACGGCCGCAGCGCGCGCGCCCTCGTCGGCGGGCACGATCGCCTCGCTCCACCTGCTCAGGTCGAAGTCGTCCACGGACGTCCCTTCAGGGTTCGCGGGATCCCCGCGGTCACGATCACCACGTCGTCGCAGCCGGTTGCCACCGCGGTGTTGACCCGCCCCAGCAGGTCACGGAACAGTCGACCCGAGCTCGTCGCGGGCGCGACCCCGGACCCCACCTCGTTCGTGACCAGCACGACGTCGGCCTGGGTCGTGCTCAGCGCCTCGAGCAGGTCGGCAAGGACCTTCTCGACGGCGGCCTCCGCCGCGGCTGCGTCCTCCCACGCATCGGCTCGGTCGATCGCCGCGGTGACCCACAACGTCAGGCAGTCCACGAGGACCGTCTCCTCGGGCGCGGCCTCCTGGAGCATGTCGGCGACCTGGGGGGTCTCGCGCAGCCGCCACGTCGGTGGTCGTCGGTGCCGGTGTTGAGCGATCCGCTCGACCCACTCGGGATCGTCGGGGTAGGTCGGGGCTGTGGCCACATAGGTGACCGGCGTCCTGCCCCGCACCAGCGACTCGGCGTGGTGGCTCTTGCCGCTGCGAGCCCCACCCGTGACGAGCAGCCGCCGGCCCACGCGGCGGCCGATCGTCCCGACCTGCAGCGCGGTGCCGTCGGGGACCACCTCGGCGCCGATGCCGGCCAGCCGTTGCGACAGGTCGATCGGGTTGTGGTGCGACAGGTGCACGGCGACGACCCTCGCGCCCGGCGCAAGCCGCCCGTGGCCACGCAGCCGGGCCACCTCGTGGCCGAACGAGGGCAGGTCAAGGTGGGCACTGCCGTGATCGGTGGTGTCGCCGAAGGTCAGCTCGAGCAGGACTGCGTCATAGGGGCCGGCGAGGGCGTCGTGGGGGAGGGCCGCGGTGTCGGTGGCGTAGAGCAGTTTCGCGTCCGTCCCCGTGACCTCGAAGAGCAGCGCGGTCCCGTCGTACTCGCGCCCGCCAGCGGTGGAGTGGGCCGCGGGAAGGGCGCGGACCCGCAGCGCGCCGTTCGACGCGTCCCCGCCCCCGTCTGCCGCGTCGACGGCGAACTCGTCACCAGCCGCCAGCGCACGGAACTCCACGGGCGCCGCCGGCGCGAGCCAGTCCCGGCACCGATCAATCGCCTCGGCCGGCCCCGCCACCAGCAGACCCGGGCCCGATGCCCAGGACCACGCGAGCAGGAACGCCGGGTCCAGGTGGTCGGGGTGGTCGTGGGTGATGAGCACGGTGCGCACGCCAGTGAGGTCCACGCCTCCGGAACCGGCATCGGGCCCGGGGTCGATCAGCAGGCATCCGTCCACCAGGGCACTGGTCCGCCCTCGGTGCACGCCGGCCTCGCGCGCCCACTGGCAGCGCTCACAGGCGCACCACGGGTTGGGCCAGCGGTCCGCACTTCCGGTGCCGAGCAGGTCGAGTCGCATCAGCGGATCGGCTCGCCGTCGACGACGGGCGCACCGACCACCACGGCTGGCTCGAACGTGGGCGTGGCGTCGAATGCAGCGATCCGGCTGGTGCGCCGCAAGGCCGCGAGCACGCGGCTGCCGAGAAGGAGGACGACGGTGCAGGTGAGTGCGGCGCGAGGCAGGTCGTAGCCCATCGACGTGGTCAGGTTGAAGCGGAACCAGTGCGCCACGTTGACCGCCGCCCCGGCCCCCGGGACGAACGACAGCCCCTCGGGAAGTCCGGTGGCCGTCGGCCAGAACCACAGGTTGAGCAGCCACCCGTAGGCCACCGCGGCGATCGAGGAGTAGGCGGCAAGCAGCGGGATCTCCCCGCGCGCGGGCAGCCTGCCTGCCAGCATCCCGGCGCCGAGCCCGACCCACGCGGCGGCGATCATCTGGAACGGCATCCACGGACCCACGCCACCGGTCAGGAGTGCGGAGGCCAGGATGCACACGGCGCCGAGGACGAAGCCGAACCCGGCGCCGAGGGCGTACCCGCCCAGGACGATCACGATCCAGATCGGCTCCAGCCCCGCGATTCCCGCGCCGAGCGCGCGCAGGGCGGCGGCTGTGGCAGCCAGGACCCCGAGCAGGGCCACAGCCTTGGCGCCCATGGCACCGTCGGCGACCAGGCTCAGGGTCACGGCCATGAGCAGCGGGACGAGCATCCCGAAGATCAGCGGGGCGTCGTTGGCGTGCGCGAGCAGCTCGGAGCCGCGGGAGGCGAGCATCGGCCAGAGGAAGGCCAGCACGCCGACCGCACTGGTCGCGGCGACGGCCGCCGCACTGCGTGCGGACAGCGGGAGGGCGCGGGTCCTCATACCGACTCCGCCAGGGCATCGGCGACCTGGCCCACGGTGAGCCACGGCTCGGGCGTGAGGATCTTCGCCACCTGGGGGGCGAACAGCGGCGAGCTGCGCACGACCGCGCCCGTGGCGCCGTCGGCGACGATCTCCCCGTCGGCAATGACCGCCACGCGGGTGGCCACCTCGGCGACGAGCTCGACGTCGTGGGTGGCGAGGACGACGGTGTGGCCGGCCCGTCGCACGGTGTGCAGGAAGTCGATGAGGCGGCGCTTGGCCCCGTAGTCAAGCCCGCGGGTCGGCTCGTCGAGCAGGAGGATCGTCGGTCCTGCGGCCAGGACGACCGCCAGGGCGAGGGCCAGGCGCTGCCCCTCGGACAGGTCGCGGGGATGCCGGCTCGCGTCGATCCCGGGGGCCAGTGCGGACAGGATCCCCGCGGTGGTCCCGACCGAGGTGTGCGCCGAGGCGTCGGCGTCCCCGCACTCGCGGCCGACGGTGGTGGCGTAGAGCAGGTCCGCGGGCTCCTGCGGCACGAGCCCGACGGTGCTCAGCAGCGCGTGACCGGCGAGCGTGCGCGGGTCAGCACCTCCCATCCGGACGGTGCCGGAGTTGGGGGCGCGCATACCGGCCATCGTGGCCAGCAGGGTCGACTTGCCCGCGCCGTTGCGACCCATCAGGGCCAGGACCTCGCCGGGGACTACCTCCAGGTCGATCGCTCGCAGCACCGGAACGCCCCGGTACCCGGCGGTCAGGTTGCGCACCCGGACCCGGCCGGCCTCCGGATCGTCCGGCACCGGCGCCGGGGTGCCCGGACCCGGGTCGACGGGCGCAGGGAGCGCGCGCAGCCGGGCCCGCAGGGGTCCAGCGGCGCGGCGGGCATCGCGCACCGACAGCGGCAGCGGGTCCCAGCCGGCGAGACGGCCGAGCTCGACCACGGGCGGGGCGACCGGCGCCCCGGCCATCATGAACGCCGGCTCGCCTGTGCGCACCCGGCCGTCGGCGACGACCAGCACCTGGTCGGCGTACTGGACCACCCGCTCCAGACGGTGCTCGGCCAGCACCACAGTGATACCCAGGTCGTGCACGAGGCGCTGGAGTGCGGCGAGCACCTCCTCGGCGGCGCCCGGGTCCAGTGCGGAGGTCGGCTCGTCGAGGACCAGGATCCGCGGGTGGCTGGTGAGCGCCGCGCCGATGGCCACGCGCTGGCGCTGGCCGCCCGACAGCGACGTCAGGGCCCGGTGGCGCAGGTCGGCCAGGCCGAGGAGGTCCAGGGTCTCCTCGACGCGGCGGCGCATGGTGTCGGGCTCGATGCCGAGGCACTCCATGCCGTAGGCCAGCTCGTCCTCGACGATCTCGGCGACGAATCCGGCCAGCGGGTCCTGTCCGACCATGCCCACCACGTCGGCGAGCTCCCGCGGCGGGTTGGTGCGGGTGTCGCGCCCGGCGATGGTGACGCGGCCGGCAAGGGTGCCGCCGGTGAAGTGCGGGACCAGCCCGTTGAGGCAGCGCAGCAGGGTCGACTTGCCCGACCCCGTCTCGCCGACGACGAGCACCAGCTCACCCTCGGGGATGTCCAGGTCGACGCCGTGCAGCGTCGGGCGATCAGCGCCCTCGTAGGTGACGCTGACGTTCTCGAACCGGATGGCGCTGGTCACGGGTGGTCTCCTGCCATGCGGGGCCGCTCGGAGGTGGGCAGCGGCGGTGTCCAGAAGGCGGGGCCGACGGCGACCAGCAGCGCGAGTGTGGGCACGACCATCAGCTCGGGCCACGTCAGGGGAGTGGTCATGAGCAGCAGCGCGGTCGGCGAACACGCGAGGAAGGTGGCCGCGACGAGCGCGCCGGAACCGGCGGTCAGCCACTCGGGCCAGCGCCAGGGGTCGGGCCGGTAGGCGGTGCGCGGGCTGCGTCGCCCGGCGGCGCGCAGCCCGAGGACGGCCATCAGGACGCCTCCAGCCAGCATGGGCCACCCGAGCAGGCGGGGGGCAGCCGAGTCGAACAGGCCGTACATCCCCACGAGCACGCCCGCGAAGCCGGCCAGGACCAGCCCGGCCTGGGCGCGCCGCTCCCGGGGGGTCACCTGACCGGAGCGTCCGTAGCCACGGCTGTCCATCGCCGCCGCCAGCTGGATGGACCGTTCCAGGCCGCCGTCGAGGACCGGTCCGCTCGATCGGGCGAACGCCGCGATGCGTCCCTCGTCGTGCCCGCGCAGTCGCCGGGCGGCGCTGACCCGGCGGGCATCCGCGAGCAGGTGCGGGGCGAACGTGAGCGCCACCACCACGGCGACGCCCACCTCGTAGAGGGCGGCGGGGACCGACCGCAGCAGCCGGCTCGGCGGCGTCAGGGAGTTGGCCGCCCCGACGCAGGCGATCATCACCGCCAACCGAAGCCCCTCGGTCAGGCCGATCAGGAACGACTCCCACGTGACCATGCCGCCGAGGCGGACGCCGGCCATCCAGTCCGGCAGGGCGATCTCGGGAAGCGTGAACGCGACGTTCAGGCCCACTGGGGCGCCGAGGAGGATCTGGAGCAGCGTGCGGGCCACGATCACGACGACCCCGAGCCGCAACGCTGCGGAGAATGCGCCCGCCCACGCCGCCTCGGGCCGACGCGCAGCGACGACCACGGCGACGCAGCCGAGGATGAGCCCCAGGAGCAGGGGGTTGGTGGTCCGCGACGCGGCGACCAGCAGCCCCAGGGCCCACGCCCACCACGCCAGCGGGTGCAGGCTGCGGGGCAGCCTGCTGCCAGTCCCGACCATGGGCGAGGCCCCGGGTCGGGTCGTGGTGGGCAGGGCCATCCGGGCGCCTACTCCGCGGACCGGGCGCGGCGACGCTGCTTGGGGATCCAGTAAGCAGCGCCGACGAGCAGGGCGAGGACCAGCGCCCCGACGGCGAACCCGGCCCAGGAGTTGCTGCCCGAGTCGGACGTGGAGGTGGCGTCAGTGGTCGTCCCCGCAGTCACGACCGCGGGATTCGGTTGCTCGCCCTGGGCGGCGGTGGCGGCGGCAGCCGCATCGGCGTCGGAGACCTCGCTGCCGCACTCGCCCTCCGGGTAGCCGTTGACGGAGCAGACGAGGCCGTTGTCATCCGCGACGGCTCCCGCGGCGGCCAGCGCCTGGTTGCCCGTCGAGCCCTCGGGCAGGGTGACGCAGGAGACGACATCGGCGGGCGGGGTCTGGCCCGTCGGGGCGTCGGCCGCGTACCCCGAGTCGATGACGACAGCCACGCGGACCTGGCCTGCAGTGGTTCCGGCCGTCGCCAGGTCGGGGCACAGGTCGGCGAACACCGGGGCCGTTGTCCGGCCCCTGGGTCGGCGTCTCGGCGGTGATCGTGAAGCGCCAGCCCTGGACGTCGGAATCGACGAGCGTGTAGTCGCCCGGACCGGTCTGGGCCGCGACCCAGGTGCCCGTTGCCCCCTGCCAGTAGGACCAGTAGCGGTACGCAGCGGCCTGCGCGGGAGCGGCCAGCGCCAGGGCGGCCAGAGCGGCCGTGAGGAGCGTGACGAGGAGGGCCGCAGCGCGGCCGTGGTTGGTGGTGGTCACCAGGTGCCCTTCAGTAAGGCCCAGGGTGAGGGTGGGTCCGGCGGGCACAGGGCCCTGTCCGGGCTCCACCGTCGTCCTCGGACGGTGTCGGAGCCCCAGTCCGCCAGGTGCTCCGACTTGCTCGGCCCTTGGGGAGGGCCTGGCTCACGGTTGCGGGACAGCGCCGGATTCACACCGGCTTCCCCTGGATTCGGACTGTGGTTGTCGTGCCCCGACAGGCTATCCCATCGGCTGGGCGCCTCCGGCCGCGACCGGGACGGCGAGCGGGCACACTGGGAGCATGACGGTGCGGCTCATCCAGGGCGACATCACGGCGTTCCCCGCCGATGCGATCGTCAACGCGGCCAACAGCGGCCTGCTCGGCGGCGGGGGAGTCGACGGGGCGATCCACAGGGCGGGGGGCCCGGCGATCCTGGCCGAGTGCCGCCAGATCCGCAGGGATCTGCTTCCTGAGGGACTGCCCACGGGCCGGGCCGTGGCCACCACTGCGGGGAACCTCCCCGCGCGCTGGGTGATCCACACAGTCGGGCCGATCTACTCCGGGTCTCCGAGCGACCCCGAGCTCCTGGCCTCGGCACACCGCACCAGCATCGCCCTGGCCCGGGAGCTGGGTGCCGGATCCATCGCGTTCCCGGCGATCTCCACCGGTGTCTACGGCTATCCGGTCGATCTGGCTGCCCCGATCGCGCTAGCCGAGGCGCCGCGCCGCCGAGGATCTCGAGGTCACGTTCGTGCTGTTCAGCGCAGCCAGTTTGGCCGCCTTCCGATCAGCGGCGCTGGCGATGGGCCTCGAGGTTGCCCAGTAGCCCTCGCCACGGGCACCATGCCACGCCCCGGGCTGACATGCTGAGCGGGTGAACACCCTCACCCTCCGGACCGGCGACCAGATGCCCGCACTCGGCCTTGGCACGTGGAAGATCCCCCGGGAGGTGTGCGCCGAGACAGTCCACGCGGCCATTGCCGCCGGCTACCGGCACCTGGACTGCGCGTGCGACTACGGCAACGAGGTCGAGGTCGGCCAGGGGATCGCACGCGCCATCGACGAGGGGCTGGTGACCCGCGAGGACCTCTGGATCACGTCCAAGCTGTGGAACACCTACCACCGTCCGGAGCATGTGAGCCCGGCGATCGAGCGAACGCTGTCCGACCTCGGGGTGGAGTACCTCGACCTCTACCTGATCCACTTCCCGATCTCGTTGCGGTTCGTGCCCTTCGAGGAGCGCTACCCGCCCGAGTGGCTGTTCGACCCGGAGGCTGATCCCGCCCGGATGGAGTTCGAGGACGTCCCGATCGCGAGCACATGGGCGGCGATGGAGGACCTCGCCCGCGCCCGCAGGACGCGCAACATCGGCGTCTGCAACATGACCACCGGCTTCCTCAGGGACCTGCTCGCCAGCGTGCAGATCCCTCCGGCAGTGCTGCAGGTCGAGATGCATCCCCACCTGACCCAGGAGCGGCTCGTGCGCTTCGCGGCCCAGCACGATATCGCGGTGACGGCGTTCTCCCCGCTGGGCGCCGGCAGCTACGTCAGCCTGGGGATGGCCGAGCCCGGCCAATCGGCGCTGGAGCACCCGGTGGTGCGCGGGATCTCCGAACGGATGGGAGCCACCCCGGCCCAAGTCGTGCTGGCGTGGGGGCTGCAGCGGGGGACCAACGTCATCGCGAAGAGCTCGTCAGCCGCCAGGCTGCGGGAGAACCTGGGAGCCGCCGACCTGAGCCTCTCCGAGGCCGACATGGTCGCGATCAGCGGGCTGAACCGGAACCTGCGGTTCAACGACCCCGGTCACTTCTGCGAGGCGGCCTTCAACACGTTCTGCCCGATCTTCGACTGACCGGGCGGCCTGCCGTGTGGGGTCTCCGGCGTCGCGCCGTGACCCCACACCGCTGCGGACTCAGTCGGCCTGGTACTTGAAGGACACGCTCAGCTTGGTCCTGAAGATGACCTCACCGTTGGCGAGGTCGATGTCCTGCTCCATGACCTCAGCCACGCGCAGATCACGCAGGGTCTCCTTCGCGGTGTTCACTGCATCCAGCGCAGCGTCCGCCCACGACGTGGGGCTCGTCCCGATGATCTCGACGACCTTGTACACGCTCACGGTGCCTCCTTGGAGTGGATGGATGGTCGTTCCATCGTTGCACTGTTGAGGTCCCGGAGGGAGGTCGAGCGCCGGTCAGTGGAATGCCGTGCTGGGCAGGTCGGTCTCACCCTCCACGACCGCCGTGATGATGCGGGCGGCGACTGCGTCGGGGTCGAGCCCGGTGGGCAGTCGGGGGGCCGTGCCGGACAACGGCCGGTCGGCAAGGCCGGTCTCGGTGTGCGGGGGGCGCGCGTCGATCAGGCGGATCCGGGAGCGGCGCAGCTCGCGGGCAGCGGCCACGTCGAACGCGGCGAGCCCTGCCTTCGACGCCGAGTAGGCGGCCATGCCCGGCATCGGCGTCTCGGCCACCACTGCGCTGATGTGCACGACGAACGGGGAGCCGCCCGCGGTCGCAGAAGCCTGCAGGTGCGGCAGTGCAGCGCGCAGCAGTCGGATCGGCGCCAGGGTGTTGAGCGTGAACAGGTCCACGAGCACCTGGTCGGGGGTCTCCGTGGCCGCACCGAAGGCGACGGCACCCGCGGCGAAGACCACGCCATCGAGCCGGCCGTGGTGCTCGACGGACCGCTGCACGACCTTCTCAGCGGTGCCGGCCCGGCGCAGGTCCGCGGGCACACAGAGCGCATCCAGCCCCAGCGCCGCGAGCCGGTCCGCGTCGCGGCCCGTGAGGGTCAGCCGTGCGCCCGCCGCGGCGAGGTGCCGGCTCAGGGGAGCACCGAGGCCCCCAGTGGCTCCGGCGACGAGGATGGATGAGTCCGCGAGATCGACCATGGCCTCAGCCTCCCACGGGTGCAGGGACTTCGCCGGAGGTCTCGGCTCCAGCCGCCCTCAGCTGCCCTGGGTCCAGCAGTAGGGGGTCGTGGTGGTCACGGCGACGAGACCCGACCGTTCGAGGATCGGTCGGCTGTTCTCGGTGCAGTCGCTGTGCAGGAGCCGTGCTCCCTGGGCCAGGGCCGAGCGTGCCCGCGTCGCCACGAGCGCGCGATAGAGGCCCCGCCCTCTCCAGGCCGCGATCGTCGCGCCGCCCCAGAGCCCCGCGCAGCCCGTTCCCGGCAGGATGTCGAGGCGTCCGACACTGAGCACCTCGGTCGTGCCGTCATCCCGATGCGTCTGCGCCACCCACAGCTCGACGCCCTTCTCCGGATCCAGCAGATCGGCCAGCAGGGCCTCGCCGGGGGAGTGCGGCGGCGAGCCGAACACGGCACGCTGCATCGCCTGGGCCCGCTCGACGTCTGCCAGGGCTTCACTGCGCGCCACCGGCCGCCCACGATCGTCGAACCCGATTCGTCGCACGACGACACCGTCGGGAAGCGGCACGTCGACGGCCAGGGCGGCGGCCTCCCCGATCATCACGGTCTCAGGCTCCTCGGCCACCAGGCCGTGTGCCTCGAGCCTGCGGCCGAGATCGGAGGGGAGGTCGTGGCCCCGGGTCTTCCACTCGAACGAGTGCACGGTCACGTCGCCGTCGAAGTGCGCCACCGTCCGCGCGATCAGCCCGTCCAGTCGGTCGCCGTCCTCGGGGCCGTCGAACCCCGCCAGGTCGCGATAGGTGACGAATCCGGAGCCGTCAGCGAAAACCCCGCGGTACAACGGACCGTCACGGTCCCATCGCATCGCGGAGTGCATCTCGGCGTCGGTGCGCAGCAGCGAGTCGTAGATCCCGAGCAGGTCGGCACGACTGGCCTGCGGCACCGAGGGGCTCGACGTCATGGGCAGCAGTCTGCCAGCGGGGGCCATCGCGGGCTCGCCGGTCGCGCGTCATGCGACCGTCCGCAGATATCGTGCCGGAACCAGATGCAGGCTCGGGGTCACGAGAGGCAACCACTCATGCGCATCGTCCTGATGGGCCCCCCGGGTGGGGGCAAGGGAACGCAGGCCACGGTCCTCTCCGAGCGCCTGGGGATCCCGCACATCTCGACGGGGGACCTCTTCCGGGCCCATCTGGCCGAGGTGACCCCGCTGGGCATCGCGGCCGGGATGTTCATGGAGAGCGGCAACTACGTGCCCGACCGGATCACCAACGCCATGGTGCGCGACCGACTCGAGCAGCCGGACGCTGCCGAGGGGTTCCTGCTCGACGGCTACCCGCGGACCGTGGACCAGGTGGGGGTGCTCGAGTCGGTCCTGGCCGACATGGGCCTGGCCCTCGATCGCGCCGTCGAGCTCACCGTCGACACGGACGAGGTGGTGGCCCGGTTGCTCAAGCGGGCCCAGGAGCAGGGTCGTGCCGACGACACCGAGGACGTCATCCGCCGGCGCATGGAGGTGTACGCCGAGCAGACCGAGCCGCTGACCGTGCTGTACGCCGAGGCTGGGATCCTCGTCCGAGTTGACGGCATGGGCACCGTCGACGAGGTCCGGGACCGGGTGCTGGCCGCACTCTGAGCCTCGGACCGCCGGATCATCCCTCGGACAGCCCGATCCGTCGGTGCAGCGCGGCCAGGGGTGCCGGCGCCCACCAGTTCCATCGGCCGGCCAGGCGCATGAACGCCGGAACCAGAAGGCCACGCACCACAGTCGCGTCCAACAGGATCGCGAAGGCGACCCCGAAGCCGAGCTGCTTGATCGGCGTCACGCCACTGGTGAGGAACGACGCGAACACGATCGCCAGGAGCAGTGCGGCGGCTGTGATGATCCGCCCCGAGCGCTGCAGGCCCAGCTCGACGGCGGTCTCGGTGTCCGCCCCTGCGTCGTGCTCCTCCTTGATCCGCGACAGCAGGAACACCTCGTAGTCCATCGACAGGGCGAAGGCGACGATCGCGATCAGCACCGTCATCGAGGTGTCCAGCGTCCCCGTGGCCTGGTAGTCGCCCACGAGCCAGCCGAGGTTGCCGTCCTGGAACACCCACACCAGGGCCCCTATGGTCGCGCCGAGGGACAGGATGTTGAGCATGACCGCCTTGAGGGGCAGCACCACGCTGCCTGTGTAGAGGAACAGGACCACCAGGGTGAGCGCGAACACCCAGGCCAGCGCCCAGGGCAGGGCAGCAGCGATGGCCGCCTGGGAGTCGGCGTACTCGGCCGCCGCACCCCCGACCAGGGCCTGACCGGGCCAGGGAACAGCGCGCACCGACTCCACGAGGGCTGAGCCGTCGGCGCTGCGCGGAGCAACGTCACCGATGACGTCCAGTCGCACCCACCCCCCGGTGGACACCGCCGTGGGGGCGAGCACCCGGACCACGCCGTGCAGGTCGGACAGTGCGGTGGCGTGGGCGCTCACCGCCGCGGGATCGGCGGCCTGGCTCCCGGCGAGCACCACCTGGACCGGGGCGCCCTCCTGGCCGGGGAAGGACTCGCGCAGAAGGCTGGATGCCACCGCAGCCGGGCTGTCGACCGGCAGTGCGCGATCGTCGACCTGGCTGAACGACGCACCCAGGGCCAACGAGGCAACGGACATCAGGACCGCGGAGACCGACACCGCGACCAGCACAGGTCGACGCATGACGGCACGGGCGACCCGGGCCCAGCCCCCCTCGTCGGACGGGGCCAGGTCCCCGCGGCGGACGCGCAGCGAGTCTGTGCGCGAGCCCAGCAGGGCCATCGCGGCGGGCAGTGCGGTGATCGCGCTGAGGACGGCGAGCAGGGTCACGCTGATGCCGGCATAGCCGAAGGACCGCAGGAAGTACTGGGGGAAGAAGAGCAGTGCCATCAGGGTGACGGCCACCGTCAGGCCGGAGACCGCGACCGTGCGACCCGCCGTCGCGACCGTGCGGACCACCGCCCTGTCCGGGGCGAGGCCGCGCGCCTGCTCCTCGCGGAAGCGGTTGACCATGAGCAGCGCGTAGTCGATGCCGAGGCCGAGGCCGAGGCCGGTGATCAGGTTGAGGCCGAAGATCGACACGTCGGTGACCCGCGTGATCAGAAACAGGACCAGGAAGCTGCCGAGCACGGATCCTGCCGCCACGACCATCGGCAGGCCGGCCGAGACGAGGCTGCCGAAGACGAAGAGCAGGATGACCATGGTGATCGGGATCGCGACGGCCTCGGCCAGCTTCAGGTCGGCCTCGATGGTCTCCCCGACAGCTGACCCCACCGCCTCGGAGCCGCTGAATGCCACCGTGAGTCCCGCTCGCTCGGCGCCGACCGCTGCCGTGACTGCCGCGGCAACCTCGGTGCGCTCGACGGTCGTCGCGTCCGGCTCGGCGTGGACGATGACCTGCCCGATCCTGGCGTCCTGGCTGCGCAGGGCCGGCGGGGTGCCCGACGTCCAGTAGCTGACGACGTCGGCCACCCCGGGGGTCCCCTCGATCTCGGCGACGAGGGCACGGGCGCCGGCGGACGCGGCAGGGTCGTCCACCCCGTCAGCGGCGGTCACGGCCATCACGAGGATCGGCTCGGAGGTGCCGAACTCCTCGGCGAGGACGGCCGCGGCGCGTGCGGACTCAGACCCGGGGTCGTTGTAGCCCGCAGATGCCAGCGCGCCGAACACCTGGGAGCCGACGACGCCGGCGACGATGACCCCGCCCACGAAGAGCAGGACGACCAGGCGGGCCCGGCGGACGACGAGCTCGCCCAGCCGCTCGAACAGCCCGGGGCGGCCGGGCGGGGTGACGACGTGGGGCTGGGTGCTGGTACTGGTGGTCATCGGAGCCTCCCGAGGCGATCTGAACGGTGTTCGGATGGCTCATCATGGAGGCTGATCTGAGCGCTGTCAAGTTCTGCGCTACACTCCCTCCATGGCCAAGCCGTACCACCATGGGGACCTGCGCGAGGGAATGATCAACGCCGCCGTGATCCGGGTCCGCGAGCTCGGGCCCGAGTCGCTGACCGTCCGTGGGCTGGCCACGACCCTCGACGTCTCACCGAGTGCTGCCTACCACCACTTCCCGGACAAGACCTCCATCCACCGTGAGGTGAGCCAGTACGGGATCGATCTCCTCGAGCAGCGGATGATCAGCGCCCTGGCCGAGGTGGACGCCGACCCAGCGGCCGCGGCTCGGACCCCGGCGGCCCACTCGGCGGCCCGCTTCGCCCGGCTGGGCCGTGCCTACATCGAGTTCGCGGTCGCCGAGCCGAACCTGTTCGCGCACACCTTCAGCGCGCACTGCGGGGTCAGCCCCGAGGACCACCCCATGAGTGGGGCCTACCAGCTCCTCACGGCGGCACTGGACGATCTCGTCGCCACCGGGGTCCTTGATCCGGCGCTGCGCCCCGGGCTCGAGGTCCCGATGTGGTCGATGGTCCACGGCTTCGGGTCGCTGGCGGTCGCGGGCCACCTCGACCCCGAGCACGCCGGGCTGTGCCTGCGCGCCACGCTGCGCCTGGTCGGAGCGCCGAAGGACATCGTCGCTGCCGAGCCGATCCCTATGCTCGGCGCGACCCGGGCGGGGTGAAGGCCTGCCGGGCCTCATCGGCCAGAGGCCGGGCGACGCAGTCCTCGGTGTGGTCGTTGACCAGCCCCATCGCCTGCATGAAGGCGTACACGGTCGTCGGGCCGACGAAGCGGAACCCACGGCGCTTGAGGTCCTTGGCCAGGGCGATCGCTGCGGGTGCGGTCGTGAGCGCCTGCACATCCTCGGCGCGGTAGCGGGTCGGGCGCTGCGCGGGGCCGGGCTCGAAGCCCCAGACGTAGGCCGCGAGCGAACCCTGCTCCCCGACCAGGTCGAGGGCCGCCCGGGCGTTGCCGATCGTCGCCTCGATCTTGCCGCGGTGGCGCACGATCCCCGCGTCTCCCAGCAGCCGGGTCACATCCCGCTCAGTGAACCGGGCGACGGCCTCCACCTCGAACCCCGCGAACGCGTCGCGGAAGTTCTGGCGCTTGCGCAGGATGGTCAGCCAGCTCAGCCCGCTCTGGAAGCCCTCCAGGCAGAGCTTCTCGAACAGCCGACGGTCATCGGCGACGGGGTAGCCCCACTCCGTGTCGTGGTACGCCAAGTAGTCCGCCGGCGCCGCGTCGACCCAGAAGCATCGCGGGGCGGCGGCGTCCAGGACTGGCTCATCCATGCTGCTGGTACCTGCGCAGCCCGGCCATCGCCTGCCCCCGCACCTTGCCCTGCAGGAAGGGGGTCCATCCGAGCAGCACCCCTGATGGGCCGAGGGCCTGGCGTGACCACGCCCAGAGGTCGAAGGAGTCCCGGTGCTCCCGGATCAGTCCGTCGGAGATGACGAACGACGCGTGGATGTCGTTGACCACCTGGCGTCCGGTCGAGGTGAACGTGTACGTCGCGACCCAGTGGGCCGAGGAGTCGGTCACCGAGTCGAACGCGAGGCTGAAGTCCTTGGCTGACGCGCACAGCATCCGCCACATGTCACCGACCTGCTGGCCCTGCAGGTCGGTGAACACGGGGTCGGAGAACCTGGCGTCCGCGGCGTAGCAGGAGGCCATCGTCTCGGCATCCAGCCCCTGGAAGGCCGTGTAGAACCTCGTGATCAGGTCTGCATCCATGACCTGACCCTAGGGGCCATCTCAGCCTACGAGTCGTCGCGGGCAGCCGGGGGGACCTGCGAGTTGTAGACCGACCCACCGGGACGCAGCGCCGAGAAGTCCTCGGCAGCCTGCTGGGGCACCTGCGAGTCGTAGATGGACCCGCCGGGGCGGGAGGCCGACCAGTCGTGGGCCTCCTGCGGTACGCCGGCCGGAGTCGGGGAGTCCGAACCATCGACTGTCAGTGCGGACCACGACAGGATCACCACGACGGTCACGGCGATCAGGGTGATGAGGGTGACCATCGCCCGGGAGATCGTGGGGTTCCGATCGGTCTGTGTCGGGTTGACCCCCTGTGCTTGTGCCGCCTGTGCCTGTGTTGCCATCCGGTGCGCT
Organism: uncultured Actinomycetes bacterium; assembly: GCA_963747335.1. GTDB lineage: Bacteria > Actinomycetota > Actinomycetes > S36-B12 > CAIYMF01 > Prado023. Next base: position 257,080 of record CAVVEV010000003.1, read on the forward strand.
CCTCATGCGGGGCCCCCAGGGTGGGGCCGGCGCCTCGATGCTCCGACCGGGCGGTATCAGCAGGCCTGTCTCCCGGTATCAGCCCGGTTCCAGCCCTATTGACCAGGGAGGAGAGGCGCCTCCACACTGCCAGGACGGAGGTGGTCGTCATGCGCGTCCAGCTTCTCGGGCCCACCCAGGTCAGTGGAGCACTTGCTCCGCTGGGTCCGCGCGATCGCGTGCTCCTGGGGGCCCTCTGCGTGCAGCCAGGGCAGGTTCTGGCGCCCGATGTCCTTGCCGATGCGCTCTGGGGCGGCAATGTGCCGAAGTCCTGGAACAAGGTCGTGCAGGGATCGGTGATGCGCCTGCGCCGGGCGCTGGGCCCCTCAGCGATCGAGACGACGGCCGACGGCTATCGGTTGGGACTCGCTGGCGGCGAGCTCGACACCGTGGAGTTCGAGAACCAGGTCGCGCGAGGTCGCACCTTCCTTGAGCTCCATGAGCCCGAGCGCGCCGCGACCACGCTGGAACTCGCCCTCCGGCTGTGGCGTGGTGTGCCGTTCACGGACCTCGCCGAATGGGATCCGGCCCGGGCCGAGGCAGAGCGCCTCGTCGACGTCAGGCACAGCGTCGAGGAGGACCTCGTGGCTGCGCACCTGGCGGCTGGGCGCGCCGTCGAGGCAGCTGCTGCGGCAGGCCCGCTGGTGGCGCGGGAGCCGTTCCGCGAGCGGCGTTGGGCTCTCCTGGCCACGGCGCTGTACCGGACGGGTCGCCAGTCAGATGCGCTGGACGTGCTGCGGCGGGCGGGTACGACGCTTCGCGACGAACTCGGTCTGGACCCGGGTCCCGAGCTCGGTCGAGCTGGAGCAGCGGATCCTGTGCCAGGACCCGACACTGCTCGAGATCCCCCTGCGCGTCCGGAGGTCGAGCGCCGAGTGCCCCTACCGTGGCCTGCGCGCATTCGGCGCCGATGACTCGGAGTTCTTCTTCGGCCGCGGCGATTCTGTCGCGGAGGCGGAGCGTCGTATCGCGGAGTTCCCGCTGCTCCTCGTCGTCGGGCCGTCCGGCTCGGGCAAGTCCTCGCTGGTTCGAGCCGGGGTGCAGCCCACCCTCGAGCGTGCCGGCTGCGCTGCGTCCGTCCTCACACCTGGCCCCGATCCGGAGGCGTCCCTGGCAGCGGCTGTCGCGACTCTGGCCCAGGGCGGGGCACTTATCGTCGACCAGCTCGAGGAGGCGTTCGCGCGTCCGAGCGGACATGCCGCACGGCCGTTCCTCGACCGGCTGGCCGACCTGGTCGAGGGCGGCACCAGAGTCATCGTGACCCTCCGGGCCGACCATCTCGGCGGCCTCACGGGGAGTCCCAGGCTGTCGCGCCTGGCCGAACGCGGGCTGATGCTGCTCACTGCGCTCTCGGACGAGGATCTGGCTGCGGCTGTCGAGGGGCCCGCCCGGTTGGTCGGGCTGGTCCTCGAACCCGGCCTGGTGGACCTCCTCGTTCGGGACGTGCACGGCGCACCGGGCGCACTCCCACTGCTCTCTCATGCTCTGGCCGAGACATGGGAGCATCGCGAGGGCAACGTCCTGACCGTCGAGGGGTACCGCGCGACGGGTGGGATCCACTCTGCCGTGGCCCGCTCCGCAGAGCGCCTCTACGACTCGCTCTCCCTCGACGACCGGGACCTCCTCCGATCGGTCCTGCTGCGCCTCGTGACGCCGACCCCGGCGGGCGAGCCGATCGCGGCTCGCGTCCCCACCCGGGTCTTCTCAGGGACGCCGCACGCGCCCAGGCTGCTCGACCTGCTCGTCCGCTCACGGCTGGTGACCGTCTCGCAGGATTCAGTAACCCTCGCCCACGAGTCACTGGTGCGGGCCTGGCCGCGGCTGCGGACGTGGTTGGACGAGGATGCCGAGGGTCAGAGGATCCTGGGGCACCTCCAGATCGCTGCCGACACCTGGCAGATGTGGGGTCGTCCCGATGAGGAACTCTATCGGGGAGCCCGGCTCGAGGCGGCCGAGGAATATCGACGGTTGTCGCATCCGGTGCTCTCGACGCTGGAGGAGGATTTCCTCGAGTCATCGTCGGTCCACTCCGACGATGAGCTCAACCGCCAGAAGCAGGTCCACGCCCAGCAGGTGCGGCGCAACCGGCAACTGGCGGGGGCACTGACAGCGGCGTTGGGGCTACTTCTCGTGTCCCTCATCGTCGGGACGCAGGCGGGGCTGCGCGGTCGGGAGGCTCGAGCGGAGGCCTCTCGCGCCGACGTCGCGGCCCTGGAGGCGACTGCGGCGGGCCTCGGGGCCACGGCCCAGTCCCAGCCCGATGCAGTCCTGTCGCTGCTGCTCGCTCGACAGGCCGTTGATGTTGCCTCTGGTCCGCTCAGCGAGGGAGCCCTCCTGCAGAGCCTGGTCGATGTCGGGGGCCTGGTGAGTCGGGTCTCGCAGGGCACGGCGAGCCCGACCGCCAGCAATCGGGACCACGCCTTCACCGCCGATGGCGGGCGGCTGCTCGAGCTCAACGACTGGGGTCAGGTCCATCTTCTGGACACGGCTACCGGACGCAGCCTGCGCGGGGCGCTCGCAGGCTCCGGTGACGGCGAGCCGACCATGGGGTACTTCCCCACCGGACTGGGCGGAGCAGGGACGGTGGCTCTCGTGGCGCGGATCAACGTCGCGAGGGGGGCGGACGGGGTGGAGCCGGGTTCGGTCTCGGTCTTGCCGATCGATGTCCAGACCGGGGAAGCGGCAGGGCCGCCACAGCCGGTGCCCTCCGCCGTGGCCGACGGGTACTTCCACCAGGATCGGCTGCGGGTCTCGCCCGATGGCCGCACGCTGGTCTCCGCGTTGGACCGACAGGTCCGGGTCTGGCATTGGCGAGGTGAACGATGGGAGGGGCCGGACTTGGTGCCTCTGCCACCCCTTCCCGACAGCCGGCCCGACCAGGACCTCGTCTCCTGGGTCACGTTCAGTGCCGACAGCTCGCGGGCAGCAGTCGTACTGAACCTGCAGGGACCCGCCGACCGCATCGACCAACGGGCGATCTGGGTGGTCGACACGACCGAGCCGCGGCTGGTCGGGCCGCTCCTGGCCTCGCAGGGCGACGCCGGGCCCTGGCTGGCTGCGATCTCCCCGAGCGGCACGCGCCTCCTGGTGGCAGAGCGCCGGGCAGGTGTCGTCAGCGTCCTGCGAGCGCGCACGCATGACGAGGTCCTCTCCATCCCCGGTGAGTCCCCCGCCAGCGCGCTCGCATGGTCACCCGACGGCCGGCGGGTGGCGATCGGGCGGGTCGACGGCAGCGGCGAGGTCTACTCGCTGGACCCCCTTCAACTGCTCGGGCGCATCTCGGGTCCGGAGGAGGTGGCCGCCCTGGCACTGGTGGGATCCGACGGGCTCATGGTCTACGACCTCTCGGGGGGAATCGCGCGATTCGACCTGTCGTCGATCGCACCGATCGCCACCAGCGTCCCGACCGAACGGATCCGCGAGGTCGCCGCCGCGGCTCGGACCGTCGCCGTGGGCGGGGATGACGGTGTCATCCACCTCTACGACCGCACCACCCTGCGCGCACTCGGCCACGACCTGACAATGCCACCGGACGGCTCGCCGGACGGTGCCACCGGACCGACCGCCCAGCGTCGGGTCTCGGCGCTCGCGATGCTGCCCGATGGGTCTGCTGTCATCGGGGCCGATCGCGCAGGTCACCTGCGGATGTGGTCCCTGCCGGCACGTAGGTTGCTGTGGTCACGCGATGACGTGCTGGCCTCACGGCTCGCGATCTCGCCCGACGGCCGCCACCTCGTGTCGATCACTGTCGATCCCGATGATGCTCTGCCCGACGACCTCCCGTCGCGTTCTTCCGTGACCATCTGGGACCTGGCGGAACGATCAGAGGTGTACACCGACGACCTCACGGACCGGATGGTGAACGGGCCGCCCCTGGAGCCGCGCGAGGTGGCGTTCTCCCCGGACTCGCGCCGGTTCGCTGTCTCCTTCCCCTTGGCCGGTCAGACGCGGGTCTACGACGTCGCAGGCCGACGCCGGGCCGTCGTCATCCCGAGCGCCGCGACGTCGGTGGCGTTCTCAGCGGACGGCAGCCTTCTGTTCGGCGCCGAGGCCCACGACAAGCTGTCGGTGCGGGACACCTCCAAGGGGAACCCCGTCGGCCAGTCCCGGGTTCCTGGACTCGGCAATGCCACGCGCATGCGACTCTCGGCGGATGGGCGCTGGTTGGTCGTCTCGCGCCCCCGGTCGGTGACCATCCTCGACGCGAACACGTTGAGGGTGGTTGTCTCCGAGGTGAACCTGCCCTTCGACGGGAGCAACGATGCCTTCTCCCTCGCTCCGACCGAGGACCTGCACATGTTCGTCGGCACCCAGCGTGCCCTCGTGGACCTCGATCTCGACCCTGAGCGCTGGAGGTCCCTGGCCTGCTCACTGGCGGGTCGCCGTCTGACCACCATGGAGTGGCGGTTGTTCCTGCCATCATTGCCGTACAACCCGGCCTGCTGAGACGTGAGGGACGCGTGACATGACCGATGGGGGACTGAGCATCCAGGAGCGCCTGTACCCGCAGCTGACGTGCTTCGGGTGCGGGCATGCCAACCCCAAGGGGCTCAAGCTGCGCAGCTACCCAGGGGATGGGTGCGTCACCGCCCAGTTCCAGCCGTGGCCCGAGCACGACAACGGGTTCGGGTTCCTCAACGGCGGGATCATCGCCACGGTGCTGGACTGCCACAGCGGGGCGGCGGTGTTCCACCGGGCCGACGCGCTCGGGATGCAGCCTCAGCAGGGCGCTCCGCTGCTCTACGTGACGGCGGGACTCGACCTGCGCTACCTGCGCCCCGTTCCCCTGGGCCAGACGCTGGACCTTCGCGCTCAGGTGACCTCGGCCGATGATGACCAGGTGACCGTCGAGGCCGAGATCGTGTGGGATGGCAAGGCGCGCGCGGCGGCGACCACCCTGTGGAAGCGCTGGCGCCCACGCTGAGCAGCGTGCGTGAGCAACCGCCGCGGCAGGCGGATAGCCTGCTGCCATCCCCCGCAGCCCCGTGACTGGAGACATCGCATGACCACCGAAGCGCCCGTGAACGCCGCCCCCTCCGCCTGGCCCGCGCACGACCCCGCGACGCGCAGGACGCTGCCGGGCTCGTCCACGCCGCTGGACCAGGCGCGCGTGGAGGCGCTCACGGCAGCGGAGTGGGAGCGGTTCACGAGTGCCACGGCCGGCTCCGGAGCCCACAACGCCCAGGCGCTCAAGTCGCTGCCGCTGGGCGTCACGTCGTCGTTCCAGCACTGGGATCCGTACCCGATCTCGATCACGTCGGCCAAGGGCGCGTGGCTCACTGACGTCGACGGCCGGCAGCTGCTCGACCTCTCGATGGGCTTCGGCGCAATGCTCGTCGGCCACCTCAACCCCGCGGTGGTCGCGGCCGTGATCGGGGCGATGGAGACCGGGACGCTCTTCGTCACGCCGTCGCCGTCGGCCACGGCCGTCGCGGAGCGCTTCCAGCGCCGGTTCGGCCTTGATCAGCTGCGCTTCACCAACTCCGGCACCGAGGCCACGATGTACGCGGTGCGCACCGCGCGGGCCTTCACCGAGCGCCACGCCATCATCAAGATCGAGGGGGGCTACCACGGTGGGTACGACGCACTGTCCGTCTCGGTGAAGCCCGACGTCGCCGAGTCCGGGCCGGAGGACGCGCCGATCCCGGTCACGCCGTTCGACGTCGAGGCCGGCACCGTCCACGTCGTGCCCTACAACGACCTGGACCGACTCGAGGCGATCCTCGCCGACCACGCCGCCGAGATCGCCGCGGTCGTGATGGAGCCGGTCCTGGAGAACATCTCCATCGTCGTGCCCGATGCGGGCTACCTGACCGGCGTGCGCGAGGCCTGCGACCGCCACGGCGTCCTGCTGGTGTTCGACGAGGTGAAGACCGGCCTGACGGCGGGGTACGGCGGCGCGTCGCAGCGCCTGGGCGTCACCCCTGACCTGGTGTGCCTGGCCAAGAGCGTGGGCGGTGGCCTGCCCCTGGCCGTGTTCGGCGGGCGCGCCGAGGTGATGGCGGCCGTCTCGGACAACCGCATGCCGCACTTCGGCACCTACAACGGCAACCCACTGGTGATGGCTGCGGCCGCGGCCGTCGACGAGGTCTGCACGCACGAGGCGCTGGCTGCCGCGGAGCAGCTCAACAACGACGCCCTCGATGCCCTCGACGCCGTGATCGCGCAGTACGAGCTGCCCGCGCAGACGGTCGGCTTCGGGGTCAAGGGGGCCGTGACCTGGGCGACCGCCCCGGTGCGCAACTACCGCGACTACAAGCGCACGGACTTCGCGATCGCCGAGCTCAGCTGGCTCTGGGGCGTCAACCGGGGGATCCTCACCCCGCCTGGGCTCGACGAGCAGTGGCTCGTGTCTCTGGCGCACACCAGCGACGACATGGGCCTGCTCGTCGGGGAGTTCACCGACCTCGCCGAGGCCCTGCGCGCCTGAAGCGCAGCCCGGCGCTCGGCGCCTGCTCGGCCTCCACTCGGTGCCCGTTGCGGCACCTACAGCGGGAGGTGGTCGGCGTACACCAGGCGGGTCGAGCTTCCGGCCGGGGCGTCAGCGGGCAGCCGTTCCCACTCCTCGATCACGATCCGCCAGGTCTCGCTGCTCCCGGGGCGTCGTGGGGGCAGGTCCTCGGGCAGCTCGAGGCTGCCCGACCACGACACGATCGTCCCCTCGAAGCCGAGCACCGGCAGGTCCAGGGAGGCCACCGTCCGCCAGCCCAGATCGGACGGCACCGAGGGCACTCGCGTCTCCAGCCGCGCCCGCAAGGTCCGTGAGGCGACCAGCATGGGCGCGAACCCGCGGGTGTGCCCATCGGTGAGCCCGGCGGGAACCCCGACCGGGCCGGTGACGATGACCCGCGCGGTCCGGTCGTCCGGCCGGGAGACCGTGGCGGTCCGCTCCAGGGGGAGCGGCACGATGTCACAGGCAACCACCGGGGACAGGTGAAGCCCGGGAAGGGAACTCGGTTGGAGTCGGGCCACCGCCAGCTTCACGAACGGGCCGAAGGCGGCTCCGGGATCCAGTGCCACGTCGACGAACCAGCGCCCACGCTCGGGGGAGTACTCCGGGCGGTAGCCGAGCACCCAGACGGCCGGGTTGCCGGGGACATCGCGCAGGGTGTGCGGCACCGGGGGCCCGACCGGCCGGCCCCCCTCGATGCGGTCGTCGAGCCCGACGAGGTGGGCGACGTCGACAAGGGGCAGGACGGAGCGAAGAGCCGGACCCTGCTGCCAGAACACCGGGTCCGCGCCCCACTGGCTCACATGGTCGTCGGCCAGCGGGTTGTTCCCGAAGGCCAGGACCACGCCGAGCAGCTCCCCATCGCCGGAGGAGTACCACGGTCGTTCGAGGTAGATCCTCAGCCCGGCACGACGTGTGCGGCGCAGGGCGAACGGCTGCTCAGGCTCTGTCTGCTCGTACCACCGGAACAGCGGCAGGACGTCGGCCACCACGGGCTTCGCCGGCCTCGCGCTGCTGGGCACGTCCACCTGGCGGACGGGACCGACCACGGACAGGTCGTCCGGCGTCGGTACCGTCCGGGGGTCGAAGTACTCGCGGTAGCGGGTGGTGGCCCGCATCCGGTAGTCGATGGTCCGGTGCCGGGTGTCCCCGAGCTGGTGGATCGCCCGGTGCACGTGCAGCGAGTTCCCATCGGGCAGTGGGACCTCCTGGTCCGCACCGCCGAGGATCACGAGGTCCTCCTCGTAGCCGACCGTGGTGTTCGCCGCCGCGGCGATCGCATCGACGAGGGTGGGCTCGGGCTTGGTCGGATCGTCGACCCACTCGCTCCACGCCGCCTCGACATCGAGTCGCTCCGTGCTCGGGCCGTGCAGGTCCACCCCGCCGACCAGGGTCACGTCGGTGTCCCCGGGTTGCCGGACGGGAACCAGCACGGTCGGCCGCGGCGCCTCGACCGGGCGTGGGACGGCGTGCACGAGTCGGACCTCCGTGGCCGGCGTCAGCCACCAGAACCACCCATCGGCGGCGCCCTCGGCGAGCAGGTCGATCGCGCGCAGCCCGGCCGGGAGCGAGCGCCAGAGCCCCAGCAGGTCCAGCGAGGAGCGGTCGATGGCCGAGGAGAGGCGCATCCGCAGCTGCTCGCCCGGCGGCAGGGCGAACCGCACAGCGTCACCGTCGACCCGTCCCGACAGCTCGCTGCCGGACTCGAGGACGAATCGCAGGGGCTGGCGCAGCGGCCAGTCCCCGCCGTAGCGCAGGGTGACGCCCTCGATCGCCAGCAGGCCCGACAGGCGGTGGCGGCCGTCCTGGCCGGCATCCGGGAACACCAGCGAGATTCCGTTGGCGATCGGGTCGGGCAAGTAGGGCAGCACCAGGGCGTCCACGTCGTGCACCACGTACTGGCCGGGGGTCAGCGGATCCCCGCGCCCCAGATCCTCGGGCGTCGGGGCCGTCGGGACCTCCGCGGTGGGGCCGCTGTGGAAGGCGATCCCCGGCTGGGGGATCCGGGCACCCGGGGTGACTGGATCCGCGACGGTGGCGTCCAGGAACGTCCCGGACTCCCTCAGGGCCAGGGCCAGCGCGGCAGCGACCGCCGTCGGGTTCCCGGTGCCGATTGCGGCATCGAACATCCCGTGCAGCTCGGCCTCGTACTGGCTGGTCTTGGGCGGGGCGACATGGCGCTGGGAGTCGCCCCGCCAGGCCAGACCCAGGTCCGGGTGCTCAGCCTGCGCCTGAGCGGCGAACACATCCGGAGCAACGACAGTCAGTGTCAGCCCGTCGTCGCCTGGACCCTCCACGCCCGAGCGCACCACCAAGGTGAGCAGCGACTCCGCCTCCGTGTACGGGTGTCGCGGCACGAGCGCGGGCTCGATGACGGGATCCCAGCGCAGGAACGGCCGCGGTGTGGTCACGAGGTCGGCCAGCGCCACGAGGGTCGCGGCACCGGCGGACAGCTCCGGCTGGGTCGTCACCGCAGAGATCAGGACGTCGGCGTACGTCGTGGCGGGAGTCTGGGCCTCGGTGCGCTCCATCAGCCGGGGGAGTGCGGCGGCCCGCTCGGCGAACATTGCCTCGATCTGGCCCCGTCGGCCGATCGTGGGTTGCCCACGCTGCTCCCGCCGGCGCGCCAGGCGCTCCCGCACGACGAGGTCCAACTGCTCCACCCCGGTGGGCTTGATCGCCGTGAGGTCCAGGCCGGAGGCGCCCTGCCCCTCTCGTGGACCGGGCTCGACGACGGGGCGCAGGACACGGATCTGCTCGCGCACGGCCCTCAGCCCGGCGGCTGTCTCCGGCTGGCCGGGCACGGTGGTGGCGTCCAGCGGCAGCTCAGCCAGGCGGGCGCCAGCGACCTTCTCCGCCACGGTGCGCAGCCGCTCGTCGGCTCGCGGCCGCTCCGCGTCATCTGCCCCACGGGGGGTGGCCCTCACAGGCCCCGCCACTGTGTGCGGCGCGCTGTTGCCGGCCAGGTCGACAGCCCACGCCCGGAACGCGTAGGTCCGTCCGTACCGTAGCCGCGGGAGCGTCGCCGGTTCCACGCGTGCCGTGGTGGACACCGGGTTGACCGGATCCGGATCGGGGTCGGGCGCGTCCTTGAGAACCTCGTCCCCGCCCTCGTGCACGATCACCTTGCCAGGGCGTGCGGCGGCAAGGGACCAGCCGTCCCAGCCGGCGAGCACCTCGTGGGAGTGGTACGGCGTGCCGGCCACGCCCCCGTCCGGCCCATCGGCCCGAGTCAGCGCCGCCCCCTGCAGGAAGCCGGTGTCGGGGGCATCGGCCAGGACCGCACCAGCCCCCTGCACCTCGACGTCGATCAGGCGCCGGTGCAGGGAGTGCCAGGCGCCGGAGACGTCGTCCCAGACCTCGAGCCGGACCCCGCGGGCGATGTCCTCCATGTGCAGCGGTGGTGCGATGCCGGCGACCAGCGCGGCATCCCTGCCTGGCGCGCCGGTGAGCCGGTCGTGCAGGTCCTGGGCACGATCGACCCGGGCCAGGGCGAACCCGGTGGCGCGCAGGGTCGGGGGCGCCGACGTGGTGGGGTCCCCGTTGGTCTCGGTGGCCAGGAGCCGGGGCAGGGTGCGCATGTACTGCTCCAGCTTGAGCCCCGAGGCATCCGGATCGAGGTCGAGCACCCGGAACCGCTCCTCGTCGCCGAGCCTCAGCAACGGGCCGAGGTAGTCGCCGCCCGCGGACGTGGCGCTGAACGAGCGGCCCGCGACCGCGCATGCGGTCCACGGTTGGCTGGCCACCGGGTTCTCGTGCCGGGGCAGGACGAGCGCGGCCTGGAGGGCGACGACGTCGACCAGCACGGCGAGGTCGTCGATGTGCAGGTCGATCACCAGTCCCAGGCGGCGCAGCAGCGGCGACAGGTCGCCGATCATGGCCGCACGCGCGTGGAAGTCCGGATCCGGCTTGGCGACGGGGACCCCCTCGGCGCCCGGAGTCGGTCGGTCCTGGTGCGCGGTGGCCTCCTCGGGGCGCTGGTAGTAGCGGCGGGCGCGGTGCGCGTCGGCAGCAAGCAGGGTGAGCGGCGCCACGTTCTGCGTCGTGGTGCTGCCCGGGGCCCCCAGACCCGTGCCCACGATCCCGGCCCCCGAGACCTCGTCCAGGAGCTTGGTTGCGCGGGAGTCCATCTGCGAGCTGCCGTCCAGGAGCGCGGCGACGGTCAGCCCCCGTCGCAGGTGCCCGTAGCCGATGGCCGTGAGCAGCGGATCAGTCAGGGCGTTCCCCCGCACGCTCGGCGCGACCACCGGGGAGGAGAACATGCCCGCCGCATGGACCATCAGGGCGTGCTGCTGCATCCGGTGCGCGGGGAACGTCCGCCACGGCACGTCCGTCATGTCGCGGGTCGTCCACGGACGTACGGCCAGGTCGGCGGGGAACACCTTCGGCCACAGCGAGGCGTCCAGCGGGGACAGGTCCGCGGTGACGGGGATCGCGACGAGGGCGCCGCCGCTGGTCCGTCCCACCAGGCGGATACGGGCACGCGTCAGCCTCGAGGTCCAGTCGCTGGCGGTGGGGAAGTCGCCCACGACCCCGGCCGCCCCGTCGGGGGAGAGGCGATGGGTGACGAAGAGCGAGACGTGCACCTTCTCGGCCGGGTCGGCGCTGTGCGGAAGTGCGGTGACGAGGAAGGACTCGGTGGGCATCTGGTCACACTCCCGAGAAAGCAGCGCAGTAGTCGGACCAGGCGGCAGGTACCGCCGTCAGGGGAGTGCCGTCCTCGGGGACGCCCAGGATCTGGGCGAAGGTGGGGTCGCCGTTGGAGCCCGCCAGCCGCCGCTCGCAGCTGACCTCGACGCTGAAGGAGAAGAAGAAGACCTCGACCTCGATGCTGATCGAGGCCCGGCCGACCATCTTCCCGGTCGCGAACTCATAGGTCAGGGAGAGCTCGAGGGTGATCGAGGCGGAGATCAGGCCGAGGACATCCACCTCGCCCCGGATCCGGAAGTACCCAGTCAGCGACCCCTCATCGCCCTCGAGGCGCAGGTACAACCCGACCATGATCGAGACCGAGCCGGACGCCACACCGAGGTTGATCGACAGGCTGGCCCCGGCCTCGAGGGACATCTCGAGAACGACCAGGCCCTTGGGTGAGATCCGCAGGCCGACGAACCCGCCACCGCCGATGCACATGACCGTCATCCGGAACGGCTTCTCACGCGTGCAGAAGTTGAAGCCGACCGTGACGGCGTCACCGAGGAAGGGCACCCGGACATCGGCGCCCAGGCTGATGTTCTCCAGGCTGAACACGCCGACAGCGACATTGGGCAGCGCGAGGTCGAACCCGGCAGTCACGCCATCGGTGCTCACGTCCACGTAGGGCGGATCCGAGAAGCCGTCGAACGGAACGAGTTCCTTGAGGGTCTCGATGAAGCTCAGGACGCCCTGCCACTGCATCCCGGTGAAGACCACGTCCACCTCGGGCTTGCGCCCGCTGGAGGCGCGGAACGCCAGGCGGTCGAACCCCATCGTGAGCAGGGAAGCCCCGGGGAAGAGGTTCAGGCCGAAGTCGCTGAGCTCGGCGAGGACGTCGACGCCGACGCCGTCCTTGCCGGACGCCCGGGCCTCCACCGACAGCAGGAAGCCGTCAGGGCGGACGAAGAAGAGCGCATCGTCGGGGTTGGTGGCCGAGGCGGGGAAGTTGCTCAGCGTCGGCCGCCACTGGAACCGTGCGCGGACGGCCAGGTCGGAGGGGTCCAGCCCGTTGACGAACCCGGCGATCGCCTCGATGGTGTGGGCGATCTCGGCGGCGTCGAGCAGCGGCGACAGGGCCCCGACCAGCCGCTCCAGCTCGGCCTTCACCGAGGGCGGCAGCGGCACGGTGCGGACCGTGGTGCCCAGGTCGGTGACGAAGCCGGCCATGGTGTCGAGCAGATCTGCGACCGCGGTCGTGACTGCCGCGAGGTCGCTCGGGTCATCGAGAGCCATCAGCCCCTCGATGGCGTCGTGCAGCTCCGCCAGCCGGTCACCGTAGGTCGCCTGGACGGCAGCGATCTGGGTCTGAGCCTGTGCGGCGTGGTCCCTCAGGGCGGTGGTCGGAGCCTTCGTTGCGTCGTTGGCGAGGCGCGCCACGGCGCGGTCCAGCGAGCCCTCCAGGTCGTCGAGGTCGGCCAGGAGCGCCGCGATCCGGTCGAGCTGGTCGGTGACGAACGAGGGCGCCTTGTCCAGCCCGGCGGCTGCCAGGATGTCGGTCAGCTCGAAGAGGCCGAACAGCTTGGGCAGGACGCCGTCGAGGAACTTCGTCGGGTCGAACGCCGTTGCTGGGCTCGTCGGGTTCACGACGGAGTCGATGTCGCCGACCACACCGATCGCCCGCGAGAGCCCGCGAACAGGGAGGTCCGGCTGGACGAAGCCGCCGGACTTGTCGGTGCCGCCGCCGAACGAGATCTGGGTCATGGTCTTCAGGGCCAGCAGGACCTGCGCCGAGGCGTTCGCACCCTCGAAGCCGGTGCTCAGGTAGGCGCTCGCGTAGGAGACGGTCACCGGGTCGCTGCTGGGTGCGAGGTGGCGCATGGCCGGCACCACGATGTCGGAGTCGGCCAGGTGTGGGGTGGAGGTCTGGGCCCCCCTGGGTCCGGGGTCTCCGGTGAACCGCAGGGCCACGGTCTCGAAGGCGGTGTCCCCGGGCAGATTGCTTCGGGCCATGGCCACCGACTGGCCGTCCGCGGGGATCGGGCGCTCTGGGTCCGACGTGTAGGCGGCCACGATGTCGGCGCTCTCGGTGGCATCCCCGAGCTGCGAGGCGACGGCCAACAGCGGCGCCCGGACAACCACCCGGCGGCCGTCATGGTCCAGGCAGTCCAGCACGAAGCGGTACTTCGAGCCGCCGACAGTCGGCCAGAAGAGGGCATCGCCGTACGCGCCCACCGTCCCGGCGACCTTCGGCGGGACAGTCAGGGGCACCTGGAAGTCGAGGTTGGGCGTCACCAAGGGACGGATCCGCACTTGCAGGAACGGCATCGTCCGGTCGTCGAACCCTCGGACAGGTTCGGCGATGGTGATGAACCTGCGCTGGTAGAGCCGCGACTGCGGCCCCACCTCGTCCTTCGTCTTGCGCTCGGTGATCGTCACGAGGCTGCACCTGTGGCCGAACGGGAACAGGTAGTAGGGCTTGACGACCCGCACGTACTGGTCACGGCCACTGGTCGCCTCATGGTCCCAGGCCTCGATGGGTACCAGGCCGGCCTGCGCGTACGGCGTGGTCGTCCATCGTCCGTGCAGCTCGAGCCACGCGCCGAGGGCGCTGAGGTAGAGCCGTTCTGTCTCCACCGGCTGCGGCGGTGCGATCCGTGGATCGGCGCTCTGCCGCACGAGGCTCTCCCGGTCGGCGCCCTCCAATGAGGCGAGGAACCCGATGGCGCCGGGAGCCGGTTGGTCGAGGTCGCGGGTCCAGACCGCGCGAACCGCCTTCTGCGGGTCCCGGGTCTCGTCGACCGTGACGGTCCCGTTCTCAGCGACCCGGCGCACGCCCAGCCGGCTGTGCCACAGCTCGACCCGCTCGGGGTCGCGGGGCCGGCTGGGATCGGGAGTGACGCAGACGGGTGCGATCGCATGGGTGAAGCCACCAAGGGCGCTCGGCGAGAGGATGAGGCGGAAGGGTGCCTCGATCGCAGTCTCGTCGGGACGGGGTGACCTGGGGGCGCTACGAACAGGGCGGATCACTGGCGGGCGGAAGGTGAGCTCGCCCAGCCCGGTCACCCCTGTGCCGAGGTCCAGACCGCTGAGGTCCACACCGCGCTCACCTGCGAGCAGAACCCGCGCGGTTCGCAGCGACGTCGCGGTCGCGATCAGGGTGCGCCCGCGCTCGGTAGCCCGTCCCCCGCGCTGTCCGGCCGCCGGGGCGAGGATGAGCCCGACCGGAGTCCGCAGCAGCCGTATCCCGCCGGGCAGCACGGCCGACCCGACTGCCGTGGCGTAGTCGGCGATCCGGAACCGTCGCGGGAAGGACCGTGGCGTGGCCAGGGGAACCACCACCAGCGGCAGCCGGCTCATGGCCGCCAGCACGCCCTCGACGCTGTACTCGATCCGGTCGCTGGGTTCGACGGCGAACACCAGGCGGCTGCCGAAGGCTGCACGCGCCGGGACAGGCACCGGCGTCGGAGGTGGGGGGCTCTGCATCTCGGGCTCGGCGGCCTCCAGGGTGTGCTGGAAGGTGTAGCGAACCTCCAGCAGGGCCTTGGGCCCCCGGGGGACGAGCGCGACCCCGGCATCGTCGGAGACGAGGTCCATCCCATGGGCGCGGACGTCCATGGCGACCAGGTCGGTGGGCCGCAGCACCCGGAAGCGATGGGCGGCAGTCACGTCCGGGTTCGGAGGTCCGACGGGTTCAACCGTGAGCGGTTCCGGCGCGACGTCGAGGACCTCGCGAGCCCTCGCGGCGGGACGGGCGGCAGCGGAGCGGCTGGGGCGACGTGATGTGGGTGGCATCAGCCACCACCTCTCTCGAGAGGCTCACCGGGAGGGGTGTCCCGATGGCTTGCACCAGGAGGCTGACGCTACCGGTGAGGTGAACCTCACCTCAAGGGGTTCCGGCGCCGGGTTCTCGCGAGTTGGATCGTCGGTTCTGAACCCATCGACCCGTTGCCCTCGGACTGAGCCGAGGGCAACGGGTCGATGGGGCGGGTGGCCGGGGTCTACTCGGCCAGGATCCGATGCAGGGCGCGTCGGGTCTCGTCGAGCTGTGCGGCGGCCTGCTCGCGCTGCTCGTCCGTGGCGAACCGGAACTGATGGATGACGCCCATGAGGGCGCCGATGCTGTCGCGCATCGCCGCGCGGGTGGGGGCCCCACGTGAGCTCTCGGCCCAGATCGCTGCCAGTCCGTCGGCGTTCTGCTCGACGTAATCGCGACCCTGGTCGGTGAGCGTGAAGTCAGTGCCCTTGCCGGTTCCTGTGGCCTCGATCAGGCCCTCGTCGACGAGTTGGGCCAGGGTCGGGTAGACCGAACCGGGGCTCGGGCTCCATTCGCCCTCAGCCCGTTCGGCGATCTGCTTCATCAGGCTGTACCCGTTGGCGGGACCGTCGGCGAGCAGGGACAGGATGGCCTCCCGGACTGCACCCTTGGGGCGCCGTCGCCGGCCGCGGGGGCCGAAGCCGCCCGGGCCGCCGGGGCCGCCCGGGCCGAAGCCGGGACCGCCGGATCCCCGGCCGCCGCCGTGGCGATGTCCTCGTCCGCGGCCCCGTCCGGGGCCGGGCTCGTTGGGGACTCCGTCGCCGAAGGGCTCGGACTGGGTGGCGGGGTCGTCATGGTGCCGGTGACGGCGCGTGTGGTGGTGCTCTGTGGTGTGGGATTCGCGGTTCATGGCGAGTCCTCCTTCGTTGTCTGATGTCGGAGCAAGCGCTCAACGACAGGTACAACGATATATCGTTAGCAACGATAGTGCAAGTCCGTGATGGTCAGCTCGTGATCTCGTCGCCGAACGCGACGACCGCCTCGATGAAGTCGTCGACGTGCGCCGTGGTCGTGCGGGCGTTGATGAAGCAGGGCCGCAGCACGAAACTGCCGTCGACGAACGTCGAGCTCACGACCATCGACGTCTCACGGACCAGGCGACGCAGGATCCGGGAGTTCACCGCGTCCCAGTCCCGATCGGCGTCGGTCCGGTAGCGGAACCCACAGATCGAGAGCACCGGCTCGGCGAGAACCTCCAGCCGCGGGTGCTCGTGAGCGCGGGCGGACACATGTCGGGCGAAGTCGTTGTCGGTGACGATCCGGGCGCGCACCCCCTCCACCCCGAGCTCGCGCAGGATCGCCCACACCATCACCCCGCGCGGGGGAGCTGACAGCTCGACCCCGAAGTCGAAGTAGGGGATACCCATGCTGTCCAAGCTGGACTGGACGTCGTCGGCGGAGAAGGCGCCCTCGAGGTAGTCGGCCGGCTCCTGGGTGAATGCGCGGTGCAGGATCGCGCGGTCACGCACGAAGGTGGCGGCCACCCCCACGGGGGCCCCGAGCCACTTGTGCGGGTCGGTGATGGCCGAGTCGGCCAGCTCGAGTCCGTCGTACAGGGCAGCCACGCGATCATCGAGTATGCCGGGCAGCCCGTAGGCGCCGTCGACGTGGAACCACGCCCCGTGGGCATGGGCCAGGTCGCCTGCTCCCCGCAGGGGGTCGATCGCTCCGGTGTTGGTGGTCCCTGCGGCCGCGACGACGGCCACCGGGAGGATCCCGGCCTGCGTGTCGCGGTCCAACGCTGCCGCCAGCGCACCGAGATCCATCCTCCGGTGGGCGTCCACGGGGATCGACCGCACCGACGCGCGGCCGATGCCCAGGACTCCCGCTGCCCGTTGGACCGTGTGGTGGGCCTGGGTGGAGGTGTAGATGCCGAGCCGGCGTCCGTCGAGGCCCAAGTCCGAGGCATCGTGTCCCAACTGCTCCAGGGCATGCTGACGTGCGGCTCCGAGCGCGACGAGGTTGGCCGTGGACCCACCGCTGGAGTAGACGCCCCGCATGTGTGGGCCGAGACCGCAGAGGGCGCCCAGCCACTCCAGCGAGAGCTCCTCGACCTGGTGGAAGGCCGACACGAGGTTGCGCTGCGGGGCGGCCGCCATCGCCCCGGCGGCCACGGCACAGGGGACAGTCGTCGGCCCGGTGGTGATCCACCCCCACGAGGTCGGGGAGGTCAGGCGCTGTCCGTGGGCCACGATGAGGCGCACGTACTCCTCGAGGGTCGCATCGGCACCGATCCCGCGTTCGGGAACCGGTCCGGACAGCAGGGACTGCCAGTCGACGTCGGAGGACAGCGCATCGGGCATGCCGGAGGCGAGCCAGTCGTCGACCGCTCGACCGACGGTGGACAGGTGCCCTGCGAAGTTGCCCACCTCGGGGTGATGGATCGACATGCTCGGTCACGCTACAGCCCTGCGTGTGGTGGTGCTGGCCGCAGGGGCGGTCGGCCCGAGGCGGTCCGCAGGGCAGCGCGCGGGCGGCGGGAGTTGCCGGGCTCCGGCGGGCACGAGCCACCGGCCCACGGCCAGCAGGTCAGGGCAGATCCGGGCCCGACCCGAGTCCCCGACCCACCGCCGCGAGGATGCGCTCGCCGTAGCGCTCGGCCTTGGCCGTACCGATCCCGGGGACGTCGAGCAGGTCCTGGGTGGTGCCCGGACGTCGGGTGGCGATCTCCCGCAGGGTCGCATCGTGGAAGACCACGTAGGCCGGGACGCCCTGCTCGTCGGCGATCGACTTGCGCTCGGTGCGCAGGATCTCGAAGAGGTCGGCGTCCGGCCCGGTCAGGTCGATGGCGGCGGCGGGCGATGCGGCCCTGGACCCGGCCCGCCGCCGCCCCGCGCGTGCAGGCGGTCGCGCGGTGGTTCGACGCAGGTCCAGGCGGGCCTGACCCCGCAGGACCGGCTCTGCTGCGTCGGTGACGCGCAGGGCTCCGTACGCCTGGGAGTCGGACCGCAGCAGCCCCTGGGCCACGAGCTGGCGGGCAACCCCGCGCCAGGCAGTGGCGTCGAGGTCGGCGCCGACCCCGAACGTGGGCAGCTCATCGTGGCCGAGCTCGACCATGCGAGGCGAGGACTTGCCCACCAGCAGGTCGATGATGTGCCCGGCGCCGAAGCGCTGGCCGGTGCGGATCACCCCGGACAGGAACTTCTGGGCGGCGACAGTGCCGTCCCACAGCTCCGGGGGAGTCATGCAGGTGTCGCAGTTGCCGCACGGCCCAGTGCGCTCCCCGAAGTAGTCCAGCAGGACCGCGCGTCGGCAGGTCGCCGCTTCGCAGTACCCGAGGAGGGCGTCGAGCTTCGCGGCCTCGACCCGCCGGACCTCCAGGGGTGCGTCCGAGGCGTCGATCCACGACTTCTGCAGAACGACATCGGCCAGGCCATAGGCCATCCACGCCTGGGCGGGGTCTCCGTCACGGCCCGCCCGGCCGGTCTCCTGGTAGTACGCCTCGATGCTCTTGGGGAGGTCCAGGTGGGCGACGAACCGGACGTCGGGCTTGTCGATCCCCATCCCGAAGGCGATCGTGGCGACCACGACGATCCCGTCCTCGCGCTGGAACCGGTCCTGGGTGGCACGACGCGCGGACTGATCCAGCCCTGCGTGATAGGCCAGCGCCGTGATGCCCTGATCGGTCAACCAGGCCGCGGTCTGGTCGACCTTCTTGCGTGACGAGCAGTAGACGATCCCCGAGGAGCCGATCAGGCTGGGCCCGGGAACGTTGCCCGGCAGGACGTCACCGGAGAGGAAGTCGAGCAGCTGGTCGCGGGCGTTCTCCTTCTCCACCACCGTGTAGTGGATGTTCGGCCGGTCAAAGCTGGACAGGAACTCAGGGGCATCTCCGAGAGCCAGCCGCTGGCGGATCTCAGCCCGCGTGAGCATGTCGGCTGTGGCGGTCAGCGCAACTCGCGGGACGTCTGGGAACCGCTCTGCCAGCACGGACAGGCCCAGGTACTCGGGCCGGAAGTCATGGCCCCATTGGGACACGCAATGCGCCTCGTCGATCGCGAAGAGCGCGATGCCGTGGGCGGAGTCGATCCGCTCGAGCTGGGCCAGGAACCCCCCGGTCACGAGGCGCTCGGGCGCAACGTAGAGGAGATCGAGCTCCCCGGAGGTCATGGCTCGGACGACCTCGGCGGCCCCAGCGGAATCCAGGCTCGAGTTCAGGAAGGCGGCACGCACACCGAGCAGCCGCATCGCATCGACCTGGTCCTGCATCAGTGCGATCAGGGGCGAGACGACCACGCCCAGGCCGGGCCGGACGATGGCCGGGACCTGGTAGCACACCGACTTGCCCCCACCCGTGGGCATCAGCACGAGGGCGTCACCGCCGGAGACCACCTGGTCGATGATCTCGGCCTGTGCGCCCCGGAACTGGTCGTAGCCGAACACCTCCCGCAGAACACGCAACGACTCGGTGCCGTTGCTGGCGGACGGATCGGACTGATCGGACCGGTTTGGCCCTTCAGACTGCTGATCGGCCGACCGCTGGTCGGAAGGCTCGGACTGATCGAAGGGATCGCCGAGGGTGGTGACCGGGTGTGTCATCTCGCCATTCTCCCTGAAGCATCTCCGCGCTCATCCCGGTCAGGCGACGAGGGTGTGGTTGTTGTCGGGGTGGGTGGTTGCGGTGGCGCCTTGGGGGCTGGTCCATCGGAGTCCGGATCCGGGTGTGGGCTGGACTGTCCAGCCGGCTTCGTGTTTGAGGTTGTGGTGGCGTCTGCACAGGGCGTGGAGGTTTGCCGCGGACGTCGGACCGAGCGGGAACGGGATGAGGTGGTCGAGGTCGCATTCGGTGGCGGGGACGGCGCAGCCGGGGAATCGGCAGGTTCCGTCGCGCAGGCGGACGTGTCGGTCGAGGGCGGCGGGTGGTCGGTAGGACAGGGTGCCGACGTCGAGGACGGCCCCGGTGGTGCGGCAGGTCAGGATGTGGCGCCAGCGGGCGTCGCCGGCGGCCAGGCGACGGGCATCCTCTGCGGGGATGGCCCCGAACCCGTTGATGACTGCGGGGGTGTCGGTGAGCCCGGCCAGGGAGTCGATGGGGATGGTGACGGTGATGACGGTGTCGACCCGGAGGCGGCGGGTGCAGCCGACCGGGCTGACCGAGCCGTTCGAGCCGACCGGACTGGCCTCGCTGGCTGAGCGGGTGCCGGGGCTGGCCGCTCCACAGGGGCGGGCGCGGCAGCTGTCGGCTGGTTGGAGGATGAGGTCGACCAGCGCGGCGGCGAGCCAGAGGTCCAGCGGTTCGCGGGGGTCGGTGCGGTCGTGGGTGGGGTCGCCGTTGCGGTCGGCGAGGGCGGTGGCCCGGATGACGGCGTAGGCGTGTTCGGCGTCCTGGCTGGCCAGTCGTGCGGTGAGGTCGGCGGTGCCGTCGCCACGGTGGGTCACCCAGACGCCGCGTTCGGCCAGGCCCCGGGCGCGGGCCCGGGGCCGGTCGGGGCAGCCCAGGGCCCGCAGTCGGCGGTGCAGGTGCAGGTCCAGGCGGCGGGCGGTGTGGTCCTGGGCGTAGGCCAGCCCGTCGGCCAGCAGGGTGGCGCAGTCCGTGTGGTAGTCCTGTCGCGGTATCCCGTCGGGGTCGGTTGGGGGGATCTCGTAGAGGGCGTGCGCCAGGATCCGGGCCCGGGTCAGGTCCAGGTCCCCGCGGCACAGGGCGGCCCATACCAGGGGTTGGTGGCGCAGCGTCTCGGCGGTGGCGCGGGTGTGTGCCGCGGACCAGCGGGACACGACCAGGGCGCAGGACACCTCGTCGAGGACCTGGTCCGACCCGGCGCCGCCGGGGGTCTCGTCGGCGACCGCGGCCACGCACGCCGCGCGCAGGGCAGCGACTTGGCGGGACAGGTGCTCCACAGCCTGCAGGGACAGCATCGCCGGACCGAACACGGCCAGGTCGAGGTCCCGTTCTGACCTGGGCGCACCGGGTCCGGGGTCCGGGGGTCGTGCTCGGATCAGCGCCACCAACTCGTCGACGCCCAACTCCGCGGCATCGATCGCTTGGCCGCGGTGATCGCGCACGCTCAGCACCACGTCAAGCACGACCCCTCCCCTCCCGCTCGTACTGGTGTTCGATTCGATGCAAGAACCGTACCCCACCCCACCGACAACGCCAGGCATCCCACGACCGACCTGCGGACAACCGATGAGACGGCCGGTTCACCCGACCGCCTGTCGCTGCAGCCCGCGCCGACCGGCCCGAACCCGTCGACCTCCGACCCACCGGGTGTCACCCTGTGGCCGCCCTCCCTGAGTACGCTCTGTCAGCAATGGACACGACCGCGATCACCAAGGACACGCAGCTGTGCGTCTCGCTGTCCGGGAAGCCCAGCAACCTCGGCACCCGGTTCCACAACCACCTGTACGCCGAGTTGGGCCTGGACTACCTGTACAAGGCGTTCACCACCTCGGACCTCCCCTCGGCCGTGGCCGGGATCAGGGCTCTTGGGATCCGCGGGTGCGGGGTCTCGATGCCGTTCAAGGAGGACGTGATCGCGCTTGTCGACTCCATGGACGACTCCGCGACGGCCATCTCGTCGGTCAACACGATCGTCAACACCGATGGGCACCTGCGGGCGTACAACACCGACTACGTCGCAGTAGTCAGGTTGTTGGAGGCCCACCACGTCGACCCCGACTCGCCCTTCG
Organism: uncultured Actinomycetes bacterium; assembly: GCA_963747335.1. GTDB lineage: Bacteria > Actinomycetota > Actinomycetes > S36-B12 > CAIYMF01 > Prado023. The sequence goes on from CAVVEV010000003.1 coordinate 278,649, forward strand.
CGGTCCTGGGAAGCGGCGGCATGGCGCGTGCTGTGGTGGCTGCCCTGCGGGACTCGGGCTTCGGCGTGGGGGTCGTGGTGGCGCGCAACGAGGGCACCGGCCGCCCGTTGGCTGCGGAGTACGGATACCCGTGGCGTGCGACCGTCGGACCCGACCGCCCTGCCCTGGTCATCAACGCCACCCCGGTCGGCATGGCGGGCGGACCAGCAGCCGATGACCTGCCCGTCGAGCGGGCCGTGGTCGATGCCGCCCGGACAGTGTTCGAGGTCGTCGCCATGCCGATCGAGACCCCGCTCGTGCGTCGAGCACGCGATCGTGGCGCGACGGTGATCACCGGCGGGGAGGTCCAGGCCCTGCAGGCCGAGGAGCAGTTCGTCCTCTACACCGGGATCAGGCCGACCGAGGAGCAGTTGGCGCGCGCCGCGGCGTTCTCCCGCGCCGGGTAGCGACTAATCGGGGCTCGGGGGGAAGTGGCCGAGGAAGAACATGGCGCCCATCGGGTCCAGGACCCCACCGAAGCGGCCCGGGCCCATGTCCATGCCGGGCAGGAACACTGTCCCGCCCAGCGACTCGGCCAGCGCCAATGAGGTGTCGCAGTCCTCGACAGCGAAGTAGACCGCCCAGAAGCTCGGGGCTTCCTCGGGGACTCCCGGGGGCATCGGCATGGCCCCGCAGTTCATCCGCGGCTCGGCGTCGGGCACGGGCGTGGACGCCATCATGTAGCCGGAATCGGGACCCGGCGCCCAGAGCCACCCGAAGACCTCGGCGTAGAAGGGCATCGCGGAGTCGATGTCGCGGGTCTGCAGCTCGTTCCACGTCAGCGATCCAGGTGCGTTGAACAGCTCCGCGCCCTGGTGCTCCATCGGCTGCCACACACCCACCACGGCACCCGAGGGATCCGCCACCATCGCCATCCGCCCCTGGTTCATGATCGTCATCGGTGGGGCGATCACGTGACCGCCCGCCGCCGAGGACGCGGCCACGATCGCGTCGGCGTCCTCAACGATCACGTACGAGCTCCACACCACGGGCATCTCCGGGCCGCCTGGGGCCATCGGACCCATGCCCGCGACGAGCTGGCCGTCCTTGGAGAACTGGGTGTAGGCGTAGTCCGGACCCATAGGCAGATCCTCGCTGGTCCAGCCGAACAACCCGCCGTAGAACGCCTTCGCGGCCGGGACATCGGTAGTCATGAGATCGATCCATCCGAACAGCCCGTGGGGAAGCTCCATGTCGGCACGCTAGTGATCCACCGAGGAGAAATCGATACCCAGGGGGGTCTTCTCTCGGGACTTGGGATGTGGTTAGCCTTCCCTCATCCGGGTGAGGGGTCCCGGGTAGTTCTGGGAGCCATCATGGCGCTGTTGACCCTGTCGCTGGCTGGGGCCGGGCTTGCCGCATCCACGCTGCTGATCGCAGGCTCCTCACGGGTCGGACCCGCGGAGGTCGGCCCTGATGCGATCGTGTGCGAGAACCTCGAGTACGGCTACCAGCGCACCCTGCCCGCGGGGTCCCATTGCTCGCCGCGGACCGAGGTCGAGATCACCCCTGCCCCGTGAGCCGCGGACCCTGTCTCAGCCAGCGGGGTGCAGGCTCATCGGGCCGTAGACGAGCCTGCCGTCCTCGAACAGGCTGACGGAGTCGATGCCGTCGGCGAGCAGGTCGCGCCACACCTCGCCCACCCACGTCTCGGCGTCGGCCTGCGTGGGGAAGCCGTCGGCGGGCTGGACAGCGGACTCAGGGATGGGTGCTCCCTGGAGGGACTGGTACTGCCATGTCCAACTCATGTCAAGGCCTCTCGGGTCCGTCGTCAGGGTCGCTCGGCGGGGGACTCGGTCCGGGCAGGATCGCGCACGATCGCCTCGCCCAGCACCTCGTCGATCGCAGCACGCAGGTCGGCGTCGAGGACGACCCCGCTGGCGCGCACCGAGTCGGCGAGCTGCTCGGGACGCGAGGCTCCCACGATGGCGGCCGACACGTTCGAGTTGCCCAGGACCCACGCCACGGCCATCTGGGCCATCGTGAGGCCGGCCGCGTCAGCAAGCGGGCGCAGCTCCTGCACCCGGGTGAGGACGTCGTCGCGCAACCACCGCGAGACGAATCCGGACCCAGTGGGATCGGTGGCCCGGGAACCCTCAGGCACCGGCTGGCCCGGGAGGTACTTGCCGGTCAGGATGCCCTGGGCCATGGGGGACCAGACCACCTGGCCGATCCCGGCAGACTCGCACTCAGGCACCACCTCGGCCTCGATGACCCGCCAGAGCATCGAGTACTGCGGCTGGTTGGACACGATCCGGTCCAGCCCCAGCTGCTCGGCGATCTCGAGTGCGGCCCGGATCTCCTCCGCGCGCCACTCCGAGACCCCGACGTAGAGGACCTTGCCCGTCCGGACGAGGTCGTCGAAGGCCCGCAGCGTCTCCTCGAGCGGCGTGTGGTGGTCGAAGCGATGGGCCTGATAGACGTCGATGTGGTCGGTCTGCAGCCGGCGCAGCGAGCCCTCGCAGGACTCCATGATGTGCTTGCGCGACAGCCCACGGTCGTTGTGGCCCGGACCGGTCGGCCAGTACACCTTCGTGAGGATCTCCAGGCCCTCCCGACGCTGACCGGCCAGGGCTCGCCCGAGCACGGCCTCGGCCCCGGTCTGCGCGTACACGTCGGCGGTGTCGAACGTGGTGATCCCGGCGTCCAGAGCAGCGTGGACACAGGCCACCGCGTCGTCCTCAGCCACCTGTGACGCATGCGTCAACCAGTTGCCGTAGGCGATCTCGCTGACCCACAGTCCACTTGCTCCCAGCCGTCGATGCTCCATGAAGCCGACCCTAGAGCACCTGCCTGACAGCGGCCACCGGCGCGGGGGCCACCGGCGACTACTTGGGCTGCACGGGCCTTCCGCCACGACGCAGGCGCGGGGGAGGCAGCCGCAACCGGCGGATCTGCAGCACGCGCATGAGGCCGTAGAACGTGGCGCCCTTGCGCTCGGCATCGGAGGGCCACTGCTTCTTGAGCTCACGGCTCAACCGCGCCATCAGCACGGTGGTGTCCACGATGATGAACAGGGTCAGCACCAGCCAGAGCATCGAGACGTAGCCCTGGGCATTGACCAGGCCCCAGCTGCGCCAGGGCAGCAACCCGACCACGAGCACCAGGAGCGCCAGGGGCATGAACAGCTCTGCGGCGGCCCAGCGGCTGTCGATGAAGTCCCGGACGAACCGCTTGACCGGCCCGGCGTCGCGGGCCGGCAGCGCGCTCTCGTCGCCGGCCAGGAGTGCAGCCCGTGAGGCCTGGCGCTCCTGAGCTGCCCGCGCCTTGGCCTCCTTCTTGGCCGCCTTGGGGTCCGAGGAGACCTTCAAGGTGTGCTTGCGCTGGGCCTCGGCCTCCTTGCGCGACGGGGTGGGGCGACCCTTGCCGACTGTGGCGGTGCCCTCCGGTTCGACAGCGGTCGGTTCGGCGGGGGCATTGCGCGAGAGGAACTTCACGGGTCAAGGGTACGTCGTGCCCACCGCAGTGGCGTTAGGCTTGTGTGGTCGGCGGGTGTGCCGCCAGGGAAGAGAGCGACAGCGAACCATGGCCGGTATGTGGCAGCGTTTCAAGATGATCTTCAGCTCCAAGGCCAACGCGGCCCTGGACAAGGCTGAGAATCCCGCGCAGACCCTGGACTACTCCTACGAGAAGCAGCTCGAGATGCTGCAGAAGGTGCGCAGGGGTGTGGCCGATGTGGCCACCAGCCGCAAGCGGGTCGAGCTGCAGATCGCCAGCCTCGACAAGCAGCTGGCCAAGCTCGATGACCAGGCGCGTGCCGCCCTGGCCGCCGGTCGCGAGGACCTCGCCAGGGAGGCCCTGATCCGCAAGTCCACGCTCAGTCAGCAGATCGCCGACCTGCACGTCCAGCTCGAGCAGCTGACCGCCCAGGAGCAGAAGCTGACAGTTGCCTCGCAGCAGCTGCAGACCAAGGTGGAGGCCTTCCGCACGCAGAAGGAGACCATCAAGGCGACCTACTCCGCGGCTGAGGCACAGGTGCGCATCAACGAGGCGTTCACCGGCATCTCCAGCGAGCTCGGCGACGTCGGCATGGCGATCCAGCGGGCGGAGGACCGGACTGCCCAGATGCAGGCCCGCGCCGGCGCGATGGAGGAGCTCATGGCCACCGGGGCGCTGGAGGTCTCCGGAGGCAAGGACTCGCTGACCGCCGAGCTCGAGCGGCTGGCCGCAGACAACCAGGTGGAGAACGAGCTGGCCGCCATGAAGGCCCAGCTCGGTGGCGCAGAGCCGCCGGCCGCCGTCACCGGTGCGGCCGCTGAGGTTCCCGCGGTCGGTGCGGCCCCTGCGGACGATGTCGTCGACGCGATCATCGCCGAGGAGCCCGCAGAGCTTCCGGCACCCCCAGCACCGCCCGCCACGCCGGCCGCCCCGCCTGCCGGCCCCGCAACCCAGTAGGACCGCAAGGAGGCTCGCAAGCCCGCCATGGCGCGCAACAGGTACGCACCCGATCGGGGTCTCACGGCCCGGATGGGCGGGACGATGTTCATCCTGGGGCTGCTGTACGTCGTCCTGATGGCTGTGCTGATCTTCGCCGGCGTGAAGTGGTATCTTCGTGCTGATCCTCGCGGGGGGCTCGGCGTGGGCGCAGTGGTACTTCTCCGACCGCGTCGCCCTGTTCTCGATGTCGGCCCGGGTCGTCACTCCCGAGCAGGCGCCGCAGCTGCACGCCATCGTCGACCGCCTGTGCGCGATGGCCGACATGCCCAAGCCCGCCGTGGCGATCGCCGACACCGACATGCCCAATGCGTTCGCCACGGGCCGCAGCACCAAGCGTGCCGTCGTCTGCGTCACCACCGGCCTCCTGCGCCGCTTGGATGGCGAGGAGCTGGAGGGGGTGCTGTCCCACGAGCTGTCCCACGTCGCCCACCGGGACGTGCTCGTGATGACGGTGGCCTCCTTCGTGGGCGTCCTGGCCGGGTTCCTCACCCGTTCGTGGATGTGGGGCGGCCTGACGCGGCGGCGCGACAGCGACAGCAACAGCGCGCTCGCGTTCCTGCTGATCATGGTCGTGTCGATCGTCGTGTACTTCGTGAGCTTCCTTCTGGTCCGGGTGCTGTCGCGCTACCGGGAGCTCTCGGCCGACCGGGCCGGAGCCCTGCTCACGGGCCGGCCGGGCGCCCTGGGCCGGGCCCTGCAGAAGATCAGCGGGGACATGGGAGCCATCCCGACCCGTGACCTGCGGGCCAAGGAGTCCATGAACGCCTTCTTCATCACCCCGGCCTTCGGGGGCACGCAGTCCATGGCCAGCCTGTTGTCCACGCATCCTCCCCTGGAGCAGCGGCTGGAGCAGCTGGCCCGCATCTCCGCCCAGCTGGGGCAGTGATGGGCCGCTTCGACTCGATCATGGGCCGGCGCAAGCCCGCACGCCCCGACCTCGACGCCATCTTCGGGCTGCCCAGCGCGGCCATCACGCTCTCGGCCAGCCTCGGGTTCGAGGCCACGGGCACCGGCGCGGTCGCCTTCCGGGTGCCCGACGGGCGCGCCTTCGCCGAGGTCCAGGCCGAGATCGAGGCGCTGCTGGCGGCCTCGGGCAATCCGGCCGTGGAGCTCACCGCCGACCAGTACGGCTACACGTGGCTGGTCGTCTCGACCGAACCGCCGGACGTCGGGGCACTGGTCACGCACCTGCACGCGGTGAACCTTTCCTTGCAGGACAGCGGGTTCGGCCCGCAACTGCTGTGCTCGACCTCGCTGTTCACCGGGCCCGGTGGGCGACCGCTGGCGATGGTCTACCTGTTCAAGCAGGGATCGTTCTACCCGTTCGCCCCGTCCGGCGGCCAGACCCGTGACACGGTCCTCGAGCTGCAGATCCGCGACCTGCTGCGCGACGAGCTCGCCGTGGAGAAGGACCTGTCGCGCTGGTTCCCGATCTGGGGCGCCCCGGGGCTGTAGCGCCGGACTCGCCCTCAGTCCGGCTCGGGGGTCGAGCCGACGCCCGGCAGGGCCAGCATCCGGTCGAGCGCGACCCTGGCCCAGTGCGACGTGTCCTCGTCGACCACGATCCGGTTGACGACGTTACCGGCCGCAAGGTTCTCCAGCGCCCACACCAGGTGCGGCAGGTCGATGCGGTTCATGGTCGAGCAGTAGCAGACCGAGCGATCCAGGAACGTGACCTGCTTGTCCGGATGGGCGTTGGCCAGCCGGCGCACCAGGTTCAGCTCGGTGCCGATCGCCCACGCCGATCCCGGCTCGGCGGCGTCCAGGACCTTGATGATGTACTCCGTCGACCCCACGTAGTCGGCCTTCTGGACCACCTCGTGGCGGCACTCGGGGTGGACGAGGATGTTGACCCCGGGGATGCGCTCGCGCGCCTCGTCGACGACGGCCTCGCTGAACCGCCCGTGCACGGAGCAGTGGCCCCTCCACAGGACGATCTTCGCCGCGCGCATCTGCTCGTCGGTGAGCCCGCCGCCCGGCCGGTGCGGGTCGTAGACGACGCAGTCGTCGAGGCTCAGGCCGAGGTCGAGCACCGCGGTGTTCCGCCCGAGGTGCTGGTCGGGGAGGAAGAAGATCCGCTCGCCCTGCTCGAAGGCCCATTCGAGGGACTGCCGGGCGTTGCTCGACGTGCAGATCGTGCCCCGGTTGCGGCCGGTGAACGCCTTGATCGCGGCGGTGGAGTTCATGTAGGTGATCGGGATGGTCGACGTCGGCGAGGCCCGAGCTCGACGAAGCGCTCCCACGCGTCCTCGACCTGGCCGATCTCGGCCATGTCGGCCATCGAGCAGCCGGCGGCGAGGTCGGGGAGGATCACCTGCTGGTCGTCGGTCGTCAGGATGTCGGCACTCTCGGCCATGAAGTGCACGCCGCAGAAGACGATGAACTCGGCCTCCGGGTGCGCCGCCGCCTGCTGGGCGAGCTTGAAGGAGTCGCCGGTGACGTCGGCGAACGCGATGACCTCGTCGCGCTGGTAGTGGTGGCCCAGGATGTAGGCGCGCGAACCGAGTTCCGTCACGGGCGCGTCGGGCGCGCGCGACCAGGTCGGGGTCCGAGGCCGGCGGCAGGGCGCCGGGGCACTCCACGCCCTTCTCGGTGTCGGGGTCGGTGCCCTGGCCGAGGAGGAGCAGCGCCAGCGGGGTCGGTTGCGGCTCGGTCCAGGCAGCCGTGTCGGTCATCGCAGGGCCTTCCTCGTGAGGCGGGGCCCCATCGTTCCACAGAGTCGCTCGCCGGGCGCCCCTGATGCGCGGCGGTCGAGCGGGGACGGGGCGTCGGGAAGCCCAGTGGGTGCCAGACTTCGGGCTCGTGAAGGTGCTGATCTGCCCGGACTCGTTCACCGGCACGCTCTCAGCGGCGGAGGCGGCTGCAGCGATGGCTCAGGGCTGGGCACGGGTGGCCCCCGGCGATCAGGTCGTGCTCCGCCCGCTCTCCGACGGCGGCCCCGGATTCCTCGAGGCGATCGCGGCAGGTCGCCCCGGGGTCCGCCACGGGCTGGCCGTCACCGGCCCCCTGGGCGAGCCTGTCCAGGCGGGGTACCTCCTGACCACAGACGGGACGGCGTGGATCGAGTCGGCCAGCGCCGCGGGCCTGCACCTCGTCCCCCCCGACCGACGCGACCCCACGCTCGCGACCTCGCGTGGTGTCGGCGAGCTCATGGGCGCGGCGGTGGCCGGTGGAGCGCGGAGCCTCGTGATCGGGGTCGGTGGCACTGGCATCTGCGACGGTGGAGCGGGTCTCCTGACGGCCCTCGGCGCCACCTCGCAGCCAGCAGGGGCGCTGTCCCGAGGTGGTGGCGCGCTGGCCGACCTGACCTCGCTGGACCTCGGCCCGGCCATGCAGGCCGTGGCGGGGATCACGCTGGAGGTGGCCACCGACGTCGACGTGCCCCTGCTCGGCGCGCGCGGGGCAGCCCGCGGCTTCGCGCCCCAGAAGGGGGCCACCCCGGAGCAGGTCGAGCAGGCTCGAGGAGGCGATGACCCACTGGGCGAGCATGCTGGGCCGCACCTCCGATGGCAGGTCTGCCGCAGTGGCCCTCGGTGCCGGCGCCGGGGGCGGCCTCGGGGCGGCGCTGATCCGGTTGGGTGCGCGTCGCGTCCCGGGCATCGGCACGGTGCTGGAGGCGGCGGACATCGAGGGCCTGATCGACGGCGTCGACCTGGTGGTCACGGGGGAGGGGTCCTTCGACTGGCAGTCGCTGCGCGGCAAGGTGGTGGCGGGAGTCGCTGCGGCGGCCCTGCAGCGGGCTGTCCCCGTACTCGTCCTGGCGGGCCGGGTCGAGCTGAGTCGCCGCGAGTGGATCACCGCCGGGGTGGCTGCCGCGTTCCCGGCCGCAGCGGAGCCGGGGGAGACCCACCGCGAGGGCCTGGCCCGGGCGGCCGCCCGCGCAGCTCGCACCTGGTCGCGGGGCTGACCGCAGGGCCGACGCCTGCGCCAGGCCGTGCCCGGTGCAGCGACCGCGGTTGGTCGAACTCCGCAAGTCGTGTCAGCATGGGCGTACCGGGAATGCGGCTCACCGAGTTCGCGTTGCCCGGATGTAGACCGCCACGATGCTCAGTAGGAGGGCACCGATGACCGCCGAGACCAGCACCGAGACCACCGCTCCCGTCAGCGATGGGATCGTCCTGACCGAGGTTGCCGCCGACAAGGTGCGTACCCTGCTCGACTCCGAGGGTCGTGACGACCTGGCGCTGCGCGTGGCCGTTCAGCCCGGTGGCTGCTCCGGCCTGCGCTACCAGCTCTTCTTCGACGAGCGCTCGCTCGACGGCGACGTCCGCAAGGACTTCGGCGGCGTGGAGGTCGTCATGGACCGCATGAGCGCCCCGTACCTGTCCGGTGCCACCATCGACTTCGTGGACTCGATCGAGAAGCAGGGCTTCACGATCGACAACCCGAACGCGACCGGCTCCTGCGCATGCGGTGACTCGTTCCACTGACCTGACCGGCTAGGGTCACCTGCGTCGTCACCGTCCGACCAGGGGGCTCGCGCATGCGGATCGTCGTCACCGGCTCCATCGCCACTGACCACCTCATGACGTTCCCGGGTCGGTTCGCCGACTCGATCGTCCTGGACAAGCTGGACAAGATCTCGCTGTCGTTCCTCGTCGATGAGCTCGAGGTCCGGCGCGGCGGGGTGGCGGCCAACATCGCCTTCGGCATGGGGGTGCTGGGCCTGAGCCCGATCCTGGTCGGGGCGGTCGGCCCGGACTTCGCCGACTACCGGTCCTGGCTGCAGCGCCATGGCGTGGACACCGAGTCCGTGCATGTCTCCGAGGTCCGGCACACGGCTCGCTTCGTGTGCACGACGGACGAGCACGCCAACCAGATCGCGACCTTCTACGCCGGCGCCATGCAGGAGGCCCGCGACATCGAGCTCGGCCCGGTCGTCGAGCGCGTGGGGAGCGTGGACCTCGTCCTGATCGGGGCCAACGACCCCGAGGCGATGATGCGCCACACCGAGGAGTGCCGCTACCGGCGGATCCCGTTCGCGGCCGACCCCTCCCAGCAGCTGGCTCGCATGCACGGCGACGAGATCCGCCAGCTCGTCGACGGGGCCGCCTACCTGTTCACCAACGAGTACGAGGCCGCCCTCACCGAGCAGAAGACCGGCTGGAGCAGCGACGAGATCCTCGACCGGGTGGGAACTCGGGTCACCACCCTGGGACCCAGTGGCGTGCGCATCGAGCGCAAGGGCCAGGACATGATCCAGGTGCCCACGCCCAAGGAGACGCACAAGGCCGACCCGACGGGCGTCGGGGATGCCTTCCGCGCCGGCTTCCTCGCCGGGTTGGCGTGGGGCCTGCCCCTGCAGCGGTGCGCGCAGGTGGGGTCGCTGCTGGCCACGCACGTCATCGAGAGCGTCGGCACCCAGGAGTACGAGCTGGCCCGCCGGTCGTTCCTGCTGCGCATCAGGGAGGCCTACGGGGATCAGGCCGCCGAGGAGATCGGCGTCCACATCACTCTGGCTCGGCGCTGACGCAGGACCATGCCCGTCGAGCCTGGGGCACCTCGATGGGCGCTGCCTGACCTGCACGGGCTGCCCGAGGGGCAGGAGATGGTGGCCGTCGGTGCCGACCTCTCGCCGGGGATGCTGTTGGCGGGGTACCGCACCGGGTTGTTCGCGATGCCCGAGGGTCGCGAGATCGGCTGGTGGTCCCCGGATCCGCGCGGCGTCCTGCTGCCGGGCCGTGCGCGCATCGCGCGGTCGCTGCGCCGGGCACTGGCCCGGTTCGAGGTCAGCGTCGACCTGGCGTTCGCCGAGGTCGTGGCCGCCTGTGCCGACCCGCGCCGGCCCCACGGATGGATCAGCCGTGAGTACGTGGACTCATACGGCGAGCTCCATCGACTCGGCTGGGCGCATTCGATCGAGGTCTGGGACGCCGACGGCGCCCTGGCCGGTGGCCTGTTCGGCGTGGAGGTGGGCGGCCTGTTCGCGGCCGAGTCGAAGTTCCATGTGCGTACCGACGCCTCCAAGGTGGCTGTGGTGGCGCTCGCCGGGCTCCTGGCCGCGGACGGCGACCCACGACGGGTCATCGACGTCCAGTGGTGCACCGCGCACCTGGCCTCGCTGGGCGCGGTCGAGGTGCCACGCCCGGTCTACCTGCGCGCGCTCCCGGCCGTGCTGGCCAGGCCCCCGGTGCTGACCGATCAGGCCAGAGCGGGCGAACTGGGCGAACCGGGAGGGCCGGACGGGGCTCCCAGCCGGATCAGGTGGCGCAGAGCCTGACCCGGGTGCTCGTTGGGGGTGTGCGGCTCAGGCCCGCTCGCCGCGGAGGACTGCATCGCCATTGGGTCGGGGACCTCGGCGGACAGCGGCTCGGTGAGCACCAGCTGGTGGCCCCGCAACCGGCACCACGCCGGGACGTCGTGCACGGCGGCGGGGTCGTCGGTGCGCAGCTCGATCAGGCTGCCCGCCGGCAAGGAGCCCGCTGCGCGGGCCAGCCGGATGATCGGCACCGGGCACAGCACGCCGCGCGCCTCGACGGTCGCATCCGGCCTCGTCACGATTCAGCCCGATCCGCCGCGGCTCGTGCAGCCGCGATCGCCCCCGGCAGGGCGGCCAGGAACCCGGCCACATCGGCCTCGGTGGCATCCGGGGGCAGGCTCACGCGGAGGTTCCCGTGGGTGATGGCACCCATCGCCGCCAGGACGTGGCTGGGCCGTCGCGTGTCCGACGTGCACGCCGAGCCCGAGCTGACCGCGAACCCGGCCCTGTCCAGCTCGGCGACGAGCGCCTCGCCCTCGGCATAGAGGACCGTGAAGCACACGATGTGGGGAGCGGAGTCCGCCCGCCCGAGGACGACGACGTCGTCGGCCGTATCCGGGACGCGCTCGCGCAGGATCGTGAGCAGGCGGGCGCGGTGCACCGATGTCTGGCCCAGATCTGCAGTTGCGTGCTCGAGGGCAGTCGCCGCGGCCACCGCACCCGGTACGTCCGGGAACCCGGCCCAGCGCCCGGCCTCGTCGGTGGGAATCGGGCTGCGCCAGCGCACCCCAGTGCGCACCGCCAGGATCCCCACCCCGGCCGGACCACCCCATTTGTGGGCGCTGCCCGCCAGCACGTCCCAGTGCGCAGTCGCGGGCAGGGAGCCGAGGGCCGCGCACGCATCGACGACAAGGGGCACACCCGCAGCCTGTGCGGCCTCGTACACCGCCTCCAGGGGTTGGATCGCGCCCACCTCATGGTTGACGTGCTGCACCGCCGCGAGGACCACCCCGGGGGCACGCACGGCCTTCCGGAAGGCCTTGACCTCAACCTCACCATGAGGGTTGACCGGTACGAGGACCGGCTCCTCACCGGCCATCACCCAGTCGGCCGCCCGCAGCACGGCGGAGTGCTCGACCGCGCTGGCGACCACGGTCGCGCCGACCTTGCGCCGGCCCCGGGCCAGGCCGAGGATCGCTGCGTGCAGCGCCTGCGTGCCGGAGGCGGTGAACACGACCTCCTGGGGCAGGGCACCGACGCGGTCGGCGACCGACGCCCGGGCGGCGTCGAGCAGCTGTCGGGCGACCCGGCCGTCGCGGTGCAGCCTTGTGGGATCGGCCCACCCGCGGTCGAGTGCCGCGTCCAGGGCTCGGCGTGCCTGGGGTGCCAGGGGGAGCCCCGAGGCAGCATCGAAGGACCGCGACATGCCGTACACGGTATCTGGACCCCCGTGGCACGGCAGCCCGTTCCTGCGCTAGTCTCGCCCCGTTCAGCGTCCGAGGCGTGATGTGCCCGCACAGCGCCGGATTCGCCCAACAACCCGAGGGGATCACCAGACGTGGTAGCAGATCGCACCGACCGTTCCCGGTCGATGCGCCGGTGGGGGGCCGGGGCAGGAGCCGCGGCCATCGCCCTGCTGGCGTCGGGGTGCAGCGCACAGGAGGCGCTGTCCCTGAATGCCCCGGAGGGCGCCACCGAGCAGGCACCGATCATCGAGAGCCTGTGGTTCGGGGCCTGGGTGGCGGTCGCCGTCGTGGGCGTGCTGACGGGTGGGCTGATCCTGTACGCGGCCATCCGCTTCCGCCGCAAGGACGGAGATCCCGCGCCGAAGCAGATGCGGTACAACGTGCCGCTCGAGGTCATGTACACGATCGTCCCGCTGGTGATGATCATGGGGATGTTCTTCTTCACGGCACGTGACCAGATGGAGCTGACCAAGGTGTCGGCCAACCCCGACAACACCATCGGTGTCGTCGGGTTCCGCTGGAGCTGGGCCTTCAACTACGTCGAGGATGATGTCTACGACGTCGGCACCGCTGAGGTCGAGGACACCCCCACCCTCTACCTGCCGGTCAACGAGTCGGTGGTCTTCGAGCTGCAGAGCCCGGACGTCATCCACTCGTTCTGGATCCCCGCGTTCCTCATGAAGATGGACGTGTTCCCCGACCGGCTGAACAAGTTCGAGGTGACCCCGAACAAGGTCGGCACCTATGCGGGCCGGTGCGCCGAGTTGTGCGGAGTCGACCACGCCCGGATGCTGTTCACCGTGAAGGTCGTCGAGCGTGCGGAGTACGACCGGCACATGGCCGAGCTCCGTGCCAAGGGCCAGACCGGGTCCATCGAGACCGATCGCATCTCCCGCGACGGAGAGCGCTACTGGGAGACCGACCGCTACCCGGAACCGGAGGGAACGCTGTGACGCTTCTCAACGATCGTCCCGCGGAGGTGACCGCTGGCCCTCCGAGGCGCGAGCGGTCCCTGGGCCAGAAGATCGTGTCGGTCCTGACCACCACCGACCACAAGACCATCGGCCGGCTCTACATGGCCACCTCCTTCTCCTTCTTCCTCATCGCTGGCGCCATGGCGCTGGTCATCCGTGGCGAGCTGGCCCAGCCGGGTCTGCAGATCGTCACCCTCGAGCAGTACAACCAGCTCTTCACCATGCACGGCTCGATCATGCTGCTGCTGTTCGCGACCGCGTTGTTCGTCGGGTTCGCCAACTTCCTGATGCCGCTGCAGATCGGCGCCCCGGACGTGGCCTTCCCCCGCCTGAACATGCTCGGCTACTGGATGTACCTCTTCGGCGGGCTGATCGTGCTGTTCGGGTTCGCCACCCCCGGTGGTGCGGCCGCGTTCGGGTGGTTCCTCTACGTCCCCCTGTCGGGTGCGGAGTTCTCCCCGAACATCGGCTCGGACCTGTGGATCCTCGGCTTCGCCCTCGGCGGCGTCGGGACGATCCTCGGCTCGGTGAACTTCGTCACCACGATCCTGACGATGCGCGCACCGGGAATGACCATGTTCCGGATGTCGATCTTCACCTGGAACGTGCTGCTGACCTCGGTGCTGGTCCTCATGGTGTTCCCGGTGCTCGCCGCCACGCTGGTGGTGCTCGAGATCGACCGCAAGTTCGGGTCGGTGGTCTTCCTGCCGGAGAACGGCGGAGCGATCCTCTTCCAGCACCTGTTCTGGTTCTTCGGCCACCCCGAGGTCTACGTCCTGGCACTGCCCTTCTTCGGCGTGATCTCCGAGATCCTGCCGGCGTTCAGCCGCAAGCCGATCTTCGGCTACAAGGGGCTGGTGTTCGCCACCATCGCGATCGCAGCACTCTCGATGGCGGTCTGGGCCCACCACATGTACGTCACCGGCGCGGTCAGCCTGCCCTTCTTCTCGCTGATGACCATGCTCATCGCCGTCCCGACGGGCGTGAAGTTCTTCAACTGGATCGGCACGATGTGGGGTGGGTCGCTGACGTTCGAGACCCCCATGCTGTTCGCGGTCGGATTCCTCCTGACCTTCCTCTTCGGTGGACTGACCGGCATCATCCTGGCCTCGCCCCCGCTGGACTTCCACGTGTCCGACTCGTACTTCGTGGTGGCGCACTTCCACTACACGGTGTTCGGCACCGTCGTGTTCGCGATGTTCGCCGGGTTCTACTTCTGGTGGCCCAAGTTCACCGGCAAGATGCTCAACGAGACCCTGGGCAAGTGGCACTTCTGGCTGACGTTCATCGGATTCAACGGGACCTTCCTCGTGCAGCACTGGTTGGGCGTGGAGGGCATGCCCCGTCGCTACGGTGACTACCTGCCGGGTGACGGGTTCACGCTGGAGAACCAGGTCTCCTCGGCGTTCGCGCTGATCCTGGGCATCTCGACCCTGGTCTACCTGTACAACTTCTACTGGACCACGAGGTACGCACCTCTGGTCACCGTCGACGATCCCTGGGGGTACGGCGGCTCGCTCGAGTGGGCCACCTCGTGCCCGCCCCCGCGCCACAACTTCGTGTCGCTGCCGCGGATCCGCTCCGAGCGCCCGGCCTTCGACCTGCACCACCCGGAGCTGGCTGACTGGGACTCTGCGGGGTACCTGGCGACCCTCGAGGCGCAGACCACGGCCAAGGGGGAGATCTCGTGAAGCTCGCAGGCAAGCTCTTCATCGGTGGGTCGGTCTTCTACTTCCTGGTCGCGAGCATCTACTGGATCATGGCGCACGACGAGGCCGGCACGGTGGCGCTGGTCCTGACCGGCTTCCTGTCGGCCATGATCGGCTTCTACCTGGTCGTCACCGCCAAGCGCCTGCCAGACCAGCCCGAGGACCTTGCCGACGCCGAGATCTGGGATGCGGACGCGGACTACGGGTTCTACAGCCCCCACTCCTGGGCTCCGCTGCTGGTGGGTGCCTCGGCGGCCATCACGTTCGCCGGGCTGGCGTTCGCCGCATGGATCGTGGCCGCCGGTGCCGTGTTGGTCATCATGTCCTCGGCCTACTGGGTGTTCGAGTACTACCAGGGTCCCAAGCGCCAGTTCTGACCGTCCGTCGCCAGGTCGGTCCTCACGAGCCTCCGGGGGCCAGTCCGCCCCACGCATGGCGCCATGTGCGCGTGCGCCAGCAGCGCTTCCGATGTCCGGCGCCGCGGACCACGATCGCGGCGAACGCCAGCCAGAGCACCGCGACCTGAGCGCCCAGCGTCCACCAGATCCCCGAGACCAATCCCGAAGCAGCCAGGAAGGCCAACCCGCCCACGCACCAGAGGATGAGCCCGAAGCCGATGCGTGCCCGCTTCCGGCTGGGCACCGTGCCCAGGCGGCCGGCATCGAGCTCGCGACCGCGTTCGTGGCCCGCTGAGCACCCGGTGCCCGCGAGCACGTACGCGGCCTCTGCTGCGGCTGGACGGGGGGCCTTGGGCGCGGCCGGGGTCGCTGCGGGGGGCAGTGCGGGGGGCAGTGCGGGGGGCAGTGCCACCGGTTCGCCTGCAGCCGCATCAGTGGTGGGCGGTGGCGCCGGACGCTCCTGCGGCGTCCGGGGCATCGCGCGGTGCCGGGAGGACTTGGCCATCGACGCCTCCTACGGTTGCAGGTCCTGGCTGGTGCTGATCCAACGGTCGAGCAGTGCGCGGGCAGCCCCCGAGGTCAGTGCCTCACGCGCCGCCGGAAGTGCGGCGGCCATGCGGGCCGCGAGGTCGGTCGAGGGATCCGGGATGGCAACAGGCAGGGAGCCACCGGCCGCGGCATAGGCGACCAGTGCCGCGGCGGCGTTCAGGCAGACGGCGTCGCGGATCCCGGCGACCGAGGGGTCATCGGGGGTGTCCAGCAGCGTGCGGAACACTGTGGCGTTGCGCCTTGCCGACCCCCCACGAAGGGCATCGGGGGCGTGGGTGCGGATTCCGAGGGCGGACGGGTCCAGCGTGACCCTGCGCGGCTCGTCCCCGGTCAGGTCCCAGACGGTGGACGTGGCGTGGACGGTGAGCTCGTCGAGGCCGTCGTCGCCGTGCACCACCAGGGCCTTCGTGCCCCGAGCCGTCAGCACGCCGGCCATCAGCTCGCCGATGGTCTCGGTCGGCACGCCGAGCACCTGGGCCGCGGGATGAGCGGGGTTGGCCAGAGGCCCCATGACGTTGAAGACCGTACGGATGCCCAGCTCGCGGCGGATCGGGCCGATGTGGCGCATCGCCGGGTGGAAGACCGGGGCGAAGCAGAAGGTGATGCCCAGCAGGCTGCCCGCCTCGGCCGCCGCCGCCGCGGGCAGGTCGATGACCACACCGAGCGCCTCGAGCATGTCGGCGGACCCGCTCTGCGAGGACGCTGCCCGGTTTCCGTGCTTGGCCACTCGCGCCCCGGCGGCGGCCGCGACGACGGCAGCCATCGTCGAGATGTTGACCGTGTGCGAGCGGTCGCCACCGGTGCCGCACGTGTCGACGACCGGACCCTCGATGTCCAGCGGCACGCTCGCGTTCATCATGCCGGTGACCAGGCCAGCCACCTCGCGGGCGCTCTCACCCTTGGCACGCAGGGCGACGAGGAACGCGGCGGTGTTGGCCGGGGGGGCCGAACCCGTGAGCATCTCGGCCATCACCCACGTGGTCGTGGGGGCACTGAGGTCCTCGCCGGCCAGCAACGCCTCCAGGACGTCGACCCAGTCGGTCAGGGGCGCCTCGCTCACGGGCGTGTGGTGGCGGGGACTCGTGCGCGCAGCAGCCCGGACACGGCCTCGGCAAGCTGGCCGGGCTCGATGGGGTGTCCCACGACTGCGTCAGCGCGCGACCAGGTGGCCAGCCACGCGTCCTGCGGGCGCCCGGTGAGCACGAGGATCGGCGGGCAGCGGTGGATCTCGTCCTTGAGCTGGCGGGTCAGCCCGAGGCCACCGGTCGGGGTCGCCTCACCGTCGAGGATCATCAGATCCACGCCGCCGGCATCGGCCGTGCGCACCACGACGGGGCCGGTGGCGACCTCGACGAACTCGAGCTCGGGCAGGTCCGGGTCCGGGCGGGTGCCCAGGGCGGTGATCACGGCCCGGCGCACGGTGAGGTCGTCGCTGTAGACCATGACCCGTAGCGATCGGGGGGCCTGGGGGCTGGGCATGGGGACTCCTGGGGGTTGCGTCTGGTGGGGATGCTACTTGGTCGGCGGAGATGGGCAGAGGAGCAGGGCAGGACACGTTGCGTCCCAGTCTGGGGTCCGGGTGGGAACTCCCGGTGACATCTGACAGACTGCGCGCGTGGCTTCGACAACCGTTGTGACCTCTGCGCATCCAGGCGCCCACCCGACCCACCCCAACAAGGTGGCCGTGGGCACCATCATCTGGCTGTCCAGCGAGTTGATGTTCTTCGCCGGGCTCTTCGCCATGTACTTCACCCTCCGCTCGACCAACCCCGAGGTGTGGGCTGAGCAGACCCAGTACCTCAATGTCGGGTTCGCGACCATCAACACGCTGATCCTGGTGTCGTCGAGCGTCACCTGCCAGATGGGCGTCCTGGCGGCTGAGCGGGGCGACATCCACCGCATGCAGCGCTGGTACATCCTCACCTTCGTGCTGGGCGCGATCTTCATCGGCGGCCAGGTCTTCGAGTACGCCCACCTGATCGGAGTCGAGGGGCTGACGCTGTCGTCCTCGGCCTACGGCTCGGCGTTCTACCTGACGACGGGTTTCCACGGCCTGCACGTGGTGGCCGGGCTCGTGGCGTTCCTCTTCGTGCTCGCGCGGTCCTACGCCTCCCGTCGATACGGCCACGAGCAGGCGACGGCGGCCATCGTGACCAGCTACTACTGGCACTTCGTCGACGTGGTCTGGATCGCCCTTTTCTTCACGATCTATGTGCTCAAGTAGCACCCGTCCCCGTCGTCCCCGCCCCCGCATCCCGAACCCTGCAGAGGTAGGCCAGTGAACAGTCAAGTAGCCCGACGCAGGCACCCGGCGGTGCTCCTGCTGCTGCTGCTCGGTGCGCTCGCGATCATCGGCACGATCTACGCGCTCGTGAACACGAGCACCGCAGCCCGTGCCGCCGGCTCCCCGACCAGCGAGACCGCTGTCGAGGAGGGCAAGGCCCTGTACCTCGAGGGATGTTCCTCCTGTCACGGGCTCAACGCCGAGGGCACGAGCGTCGCCCCGAACCTCATCGGTGCGGGCGCAGCCTCGGTGCACTTCCAGGTGTCGACCGGCCGCATGCCGCTGGCTGCTCCGACTGTCCAGGTCGAGCGCAAGGAGCCCAGCTACACCGAGCCGCAGATCGCCGCGCTGGCGGCCTACATCGCCTCCCTGGGGCCGGGGCCCGCGATCCCGACCGCAGAGCAGCTCGACACCACGAACGCCGACCTTGCGGTCGGCGGTGAGCTCTTCCGGACCAACTGCGCGCAGTGCCACAACTTCGCCGGCAGCGGTGCGGCACTCACGCAGGGCAAGTACGCCCCGAGCCTCATGGACTCCACCCAGCAGCAGGTGTACGAGGCGATGCTCACCGGACCGCAGAACATGCCCGTGTTCGGCGACGGAACCCTGGGCGTCGCGGAGAAGCAGGACATCCTCAAGTACGTCGCGCACCTGCAGAACCAGACCCAGCCGGGTGGGGGCGCCCTGGGGTCCTTCGGTCCCGTCACGGAAGGCGCACTCCTGTTCACCCTCGCGCTCGGCCTCATGGCCGGGTTCGCCATCTGGATCGGAGCGAAGGTCCGATGAGTGACTCCACCGAGACCCAGCCGGACTTCGTCACGGCCACTGAGGCAGCCCATCACCCACGGCGCACCGACGTCGACCCCAGGGCGGCGAAGCGGGCCGAGCGGCAGGTGGCGACGATGTTCGTCCTGGCCGCCCTGCTGATCCTCGCCTCCGTCGTGGCCTATGTGGTCATCCCCGTCGACGCCGGTGTCAACATCCCGTTGCTCGGCCCCGTCGGGGCACTGAACGTCGCCCTGGGCCTGAGCCTGGGCCTGGGGATCCTGCTGATCGGCCTCGGAGCGATCCACTGGGCCCGTAAGCTCATGCCGGGCAACGAGGTCGTGGCCATGCGTCACGAGATGCGCTCCGCGCCCGACGAGCGCCGGGCGGCCGTCGAGGCGTTCGACCGCGGGCTGGCCGACTCCGGGTTCGCCCAGCGCCCGATCATCCGGCGGACGCTCATCGGCGCGATGCTGGTGCTCCCGCTCCCGCTGGTGATCCTCCTGCGCGACCTGTACACGGCGCCCGAGGGGGCCCCGAGCCCGGCCGAGCAGCTCGAGCAGACCATCTGGGACACCGACGTCCGCATCGTCACCGACGTCTCGCTGAATCCGATCAAGCCGCAGGACGTCCCTGTCGGCGGCCTGGTCGCTGCCATCCCTGCCAACCTCCACGATGTCGAGGAGGAGGAGGGCAACCTCAATGCCCGGGCCAAGGCCGCGATCATCCTCGTGCGGATGCGACCGGACGAGATCGTCTCCCAGCAGGGCGAGGCCTGGGACTACCAGGGGATCCTGGCCTACTCGAAGATCTGCACCCACGTGGGCTGTCCGATTGCGCTGTACGAGCAGCGGACGCACCATTTGTTGTGTCCGTGCCATCAGTCGACGTTCGACCTGGCGGATTCGGGCAACGTGGTGTTCGGTCCTGCGGCCCGCCAGATGCCGCAGTTGCCGATCACCGTCGATGACGAGGGTTACCTGGTGGCCGTCAGTGACTTCCAGCAGCCCGTCGGACCGAGTTTCTGGGAGCGCTCATGAGTGTGGTGTACGAGACCGGGGGCAAGGGCGCGGGCTGGGTCGACGATCGCCTGGGCAACTCCAGCTTCCTGCGGCGCCAGCTGAACAAGGTCTTCCCTGATCACTGGTCGTTCATGCTCGGCGAGATCGCCCTGTACTCGTTCATCGTCATCCTGCTCACCGGGGTGTACCTGACCCTGTGGTTCAAGCCCTCGATGATCGAGGTTGTCTACGACGGTTCCTACGCGCCCCTCAAGGGCGTGAAGATGAGTGAGGCGATGGCCTCCACGCTGGACATCTCCTTCGACGTCCGCGGCGGGCTGCTGATCCGCCAGATCCACCACATGGCGGCGCTGTTCTTCGTTGCCGCGATCGCGATCCACCTGCTGCGCGTGTTCTTCACCGGGGCGTTCCGCAAGCCGCGCGAGCTCAACTGGGTCATCGGCGTCGTGCTGTTCCTGCTGTCCATCGCGGCCGGCTTCTCCGGCTACTCCCTCCCCGACGACCTGCTCTCGGGCACGGGCCTGCGGATCACCCAGGGGATCATCCAGGCCTCACCGGTGATCGGGACCTGGTTCTCGTTCCTGCTCTTCGACGGGGAGTTTCCGGGCACGGCGTTCATCCCCCGGCTCTACGGCGTCCACATCCTGCTGGTCCCCGGGCTGATCCTGGGGCTGGTCACGGCCCACCTGATGATGGTCTGGTACCAGAAGCACACCCAGTTCCCCGGCCCGGGCCGGACCAACGACAACGT
Organism: uncultured Actinomycetes bacterium; assembly: GCA_963747335.1. Lineage (GTDB taxonomy): Bacteria > Actinomycetota > Actinomycetes > S36-B12 > CAIYMF01 > Prado023. The sequence continues at coordinate 299,242 of CAVVEV010000003.1, forward strand.
CGTGGGCTACCCGTTCATGCCGGTCTACATGGCCAAGGCCGGTGGCTTCTTCTTCGTCGTGTTCGGCACGATCGTCGCACTCGCGGGGCTCTTCCAGATCAACCCCATCTGGGCCTACGGTCCCTACATCCCCGACCAGGTCACCGCTGGGTCGCAGCCGGACTGGTACGTCGGCTTCCTCGACGGCGCCCTGCGCCTCATGCCGCCGTGGGAGATCGTGGCCTTCGGGCACACGCTGAGCCTGAACCTGATCATCCCCGCGATGGTCCTCGCGCCGGTCCTCCTCGTGCTCGTCGGGGCGTACCCGTGGATCGAGCGCTACGCCACCAAGGACAACCGGGAGCACCACCTGCTCGACCGTCCGCGCAACGCCCCCACCCGCACTGCTCTCGGCGTTGCGATGCTGACCTTCTACATCGTCCTGATGATCGGCGGCGGCAACGACATCATCGCGTACAACTTCGGCCTGAGCTTCAACACGATGATCCGGGTCCTTCAGGTCCTGCTCGTCGTGGGACCGATCGTGGCGTTCATCGTGACCAAGCGGTTCGCGCTCTCGCTGCAGCGCCGGGACCGTGACCTGCTCCTTCACGGTCGGGAGACCGGTCGGGTCCTGCGCCTGCCCAGCGGGGAGTTCCTCGAGATCCACGAGCCCGTGGACGAGGAGTACCGGGCCAAGATCCTGTCGAAGAGCGACGTGGAGCCGCTGGCCCTGCCCGAGGCTGTCGACGAGAACGGCGTCGCCAACCCGACGCGGCGCAGGGAGCGGAGCAGGTCACGCTTCTCCCGGTTCTTCTACGCGGACAACGTGCCACTGCCCACCGAGGAGGAGCTCGCGGAGGCGCGGGTGCACATCGACCACGAGCTCCATGACGCGGTCGAGTCCGGATCCCAGGCCGCAGCCGAGATCGCCGAGCACCAGCACTGATCGACGAGGTGCTGCGGTGCTGATGGTGCCGTGATCCCGTCCTAGCGAACCAGACCGAGGACCGGGTCACGAAGGTCCACCTCGAAGGCATCGCGGCGCGACGCAGCCCCTCGCAGGGGCAGCGCCAGGGGCGGCCCGTCGTGGTTCACCAGGCGGACTCCGGGGGAGAACAGCCAACGGGCCAGGATCTGGGTCTCCTCGGGCAGGGCCGCCGTGGTGGGCCGCAAGGGCTCGGACACCTCCTCGGCTGCTGCGAGGATCGCCGCGAGCGGCCCGGTGGGGTCGGTGCCCGGGGAGATGACTCCGGCTGCGGCCAACCGACCGTGGCGGATGACGTGCACCTCCCAGCCTCGGTCCTCGGTCGGCCGGGCGGCGACGATCTGCAGGGTCCGGCCGAGGACGTCGCTGGTGGTGGCGGTGTCAACCCCCCGAAGGAGCGCCGTGAGGCGGTCGCGCCAGGCCCCGGCCTCCTCGTAGCGCTCCTGCTCGGCGAGGGTGGCCATTCGTGCGGAGAGGGCCTCCACGACCTCGGCGGGATCGCTGCCCAGCGCCAGACGCGCACGTCCGACGAGGGTCGCGTACTCCTCAGGGGTGACCTCACCGACACACGGGGCCGGGCACCGGCCGAGGTCGGCCAGGACGCAGGCTGAGGCCTTGGGTCGGCTCGACAGGGATTGGGAGCACGTCCGCAGCGGAAGGGCCTCCGCGAGCGCCTCAGCGGCGGCCTCGGCCGTTCGCCGACTGGTGAACGGGCCGATGTAGCGTGCGCCCCGGGCGACATCATCGCGAACCTTGCTCACCACGCTGACCCGGGGGAACCGTTCCACGGTGAGCTTGAGCCAGACGGCGTTCTGCGGCCGGGTGGAGCGGCGGTTGTACCGCGGGGCACGAGCCGCGATCGTGCGCAGCTCGCGCACCTGGGCCTCCAGGGGCGTGGCGCACGGCACGGCGACCACCTTGGTGGCCAGGCCGACCATCTCGGTCATCCGGCGCCGCTGCTCGGCGGCGGTGAAGTAGGACAGCACCCGCCTGCGGATCGAGCGGGAGGTGCCCACGTACAGCGCCGCGCCCTGCGCGTCCTCGAAGACGTAGACCCCGGGACCGTCGGGAAGGCCGTCGGCCAGGCCGCGCTTGCGCCGTCGGGCATCGGGCACGCGGCTGCTGTACCCCTGCAGCTCGGTGAGGCTGTGCACCCCGAGGTTGCCGACCCGCTCCATCAGGCCGTGCAGCACATCCACGGTGGCCTGTGCGTCGGCCAATGCGCGGTGGTTGGGGGTGACCTCGGTGCGGAAGTGCCGGGCCAGGGTGCCCAGCTTGCAGTTGGGCACCTCGTCGCGGGTCAGGACGTGGCGTGCCAGGCGGGCGGTGTCCACGACCGGGGGATCGGGCCAGGGCATGTCCATGCGGGCGCAGGCGCCCCTCAGGAAGCTCACGTCGTAGGGCGCGTTGTGGGCCACCAGCACCGCTCCCTGGGCGAACTCCAGGAACGCAGCCAGGGCCGCCGACAGCGGGGGAGCGCCCCGGAGCATGTCGTCGGTGATGCCGGTCAGGGCCCGGATGAACGGGGGCAGGGGCCGACCGAGGTGAACCAGGGTCTGGAACTGCCCGACCACCTCCCCGCCACGGACCTTGACGGCGCCGATCTCGGTGATCCCCGCACCCTCAGGGCTGCCCCCGTCGGTCTCGAGGTCGACCACGACGAACGTCACCTGGTCCAGGGCAGGCCCCATGTCGTCGAAGGTCAACTGGGTGGCCGCGCTCATGGCCCCACGGTAGGTGTGGGGTCCGACATCGACGTGGGTCCCACGCCGGGGCGGGTAGGCTTTCGCACCATCACCCCGGCGTGCCCGCCGGCCGTCGAGCAGACCCAGGAGTCGACTGACATGTCCGACCTCACCGTCCCGGATGCTGCCAGCCGCTGGCGCTGCGCCCAGTGCGGCAACCTGACCCGCTTCGATGTCGTGCGCGAGGCACGAACCCGTGAGTTCTGGCACCAGGACCTCGCCGGCGAGCCGACCGTGGAGTCGGTCGAGGTCCTCGGCGACACGTTGGAGTCGGTCAGCTGCCGGTGGTGCGGCAGCGGTGCGGCGATCGAGGTCGTGGCCCGGCCTGACAGCTGATGCCGACCCGCGCCGACCGCACCCGGGCGCTGGCCCTGGCGCTGGTCTGGCTCGCGTACTTCACAGCCCTGCAGTGGAGCGTGGTGCGCTTCAAGGTCCCGATCGTCGTCGTCCTGACGGCCTCGGCCGTGGCGCTCACGGTGTGGCAGTGGCGCAGAGCTCGGATCGACCTCACGCCCCAGGCGGTTGCCGTCATGCTCGGGGGCAGCGCCCTGGCGACGGTGATCGTCCCGCTCTTCTCGTATCTGGAGGGGACCGGGCTGGCGGTGGCCAGGGCGCTGCTGGTTCTGGTTCCCCTGACCGTCGCGGCGCTCCTCTGGTCCGGACGCGAGGGCCCGGCGCGCGCCGCGCTCGTCACGGCCGTGCTCGGCTGCATCGCGGTGGGCACGGTGGCGATCCGCACCGACCCCGCCCCGCGGATCGACGTCTGGGTCACCCTCCAGCAGGCCAGCGATGCCCTCGCGCGTGGGGTGAGCTTCTACGAGGTCACGTGGTCGGGGTCCCCGGGCGTCGACGACGCGTTCACCTACCTGCCGTGGACAGCAGTCCTGCTGGCTCCCGGCCGATGGCTGGCCGGGGACGTGCGGTGGGCGCTGCTGGTCTGGACCCTCGTGGCGGCCGTGGGCGTCTGGGCGCTGGCGACGGGATCCCGCGGAGGTTCCGGAGGTCCCGGCTCCCGCTGGCGGGCGTCCGCGGTCATCGCCCTGATCCTGTTCGCCCCGGGCACGTTGACCCAGGTGGACCAGTCCTGGACCGAGCCGATGCTGCTGGCCGGGGTCGTGTGGTGGGCGGTACTCGTCGACCGGGACCGGGCCTGGTGGGCCGTGGTGCCGCTGGCGCTGGCGTGCGCCAGCAAGCAGCACATGGCACTTCTGCTGCCCGTCCTGCTGGTGTGGCGCCCGTTCGGGGTGTGGCGAACGCTGGCCACCGGGGCACTGACCGGCCTGCTCATCGCCCCCTGGTTCCTGGCCGGCCCGCAGGACTTCCTGCACGACACCGTGACGTTGCTCGTGTCCTTCCACGCGATCCTGTTCGCCAACACCCTCTACCTGCTCGCCCTCAACGTGTTCGGCGTGACCCTTCCGTTCTGGCTCACCGGACTGGTCGTGCTGGGTGCGGTGGGTGCGGTGACCCTGGTCGTCCGCAGGCGTCAGCCGGACCTGGGGGAGCTGCTCCGCTGGCTGGCCCTCCTGCTGCTCGTGGCCAACCTCGTGAACAAGCAGGCCTTCTACAACCAGTTCTGGCTGGCCGGGGCGCTCGTGGTCGCCGCGCTGGCACGACCGAGTTCGCAGGTGGCAGTTCCACGCGATGTCGGACCCCTCTCGTAGCGTCAGGGACAGAGCAGCCGGGGGTGAGGGAGGGGTCCATGATCATCGATTGCGACGGGTGCCAGATGCGGGATCTGGCGTGTGAGGACTGCGTGGTGACGTTCCTGCTCGGGCCACCGGGGGGTCTGGGCTCGGCGGAGCAGAGCGCGCTGGCGGTGCTCGCCGAGGGTGGGCTGGTGCCTCCCCTGCGGATGCTCCCCGGTGGGGCGGCTGGCGAGCGGGACCCAGCTCGGGGTGTCGCGTCGGCCTGAGTCCGGGCGTCGGCGGAGGGCGTGGGCCAAGATGTGCCCATGCGTGTGCTCTGCGTGACCAACGACTTCCCCCCGCGAGCCGGGGGCATCCAGGCCTTCGTGCATGGCGTCCTGGTCCGCCAGCCGGAGGGTTCTGTCGTCGTCTACGCCCCGAAGTGGAAGGGCGACGCGCAGTTCGACGCGGAGCAGCCGTTCCCCGTCGTCCGGCACTCGACCTCGCTGATGGTGCCCGAGCCGACGGTGCTGCGTCGCGCTCGTGAGATCGCGCGGGCCGAGGGGTGTGACGGCGTGGTGTTCGGCGCGGCGGCGCCCCTGGGCATGCTCGCTGCACGTCTGGCCTCCGCAGGGGTGCACACGAGCGTGGGCATCACGCACGGGCATGAGGCGGCCTGGGCCCAGACTCCCGGGGCGCGGCAGGCGCTGAACCGGATCGGGGAGGGGCTGGACCGAGTCACCTACCTCGGTGCCTACACGCGGAGCAAGATCTCGGCGGCGCTGAGCCCCGCTGCGGCAGGTCGGATGCGTCAGCTGGTGCCCGGGGTCGACTCCGAGACATTCCATCCCGGCTTGCGGGACGGCCCCGGACGGGAGATCCGCGACCGCCACGGCCTGGGTGATCGACCGGTCGTCGTGTGCGTGTCGCGGCTCATGCCGCGCAAGGGCCAGGACACGCTCATCCGGGTGCTGCCGCGCATCCGGGCGACCACGGGCCAGGATGTCGCGCTGCTGATCGTCGGGGGCGGGCCCTACCGGAAGGATCTTGCTGCGATGGTCGCCAAGGAGGGGCTCGGCGAGCACGTGGTCATCACCGGCGGCGTGCCCTGGTCCGAGCTCCCTGCGCACTATGCCGCCGGCGATGTGTTCGCGATGCCCAGCCGGACGCGGCAGCGGGGATGGGACGTCGAGGGTCTGGGGATCGTCTACCTGGAGGGTTCAGCGACTGGGTTGCCCGTGGTGTCGGGTGACTCCGGTGGCGCCCCGGACGCAGTGCGCGAGGGCGAGACCGGCTTCGTCGTCGGTGGCCGGGACTCCGATGCCCTGGTGGCGCGGGTCAGCCAGCTGCTGACAGACCCGGAACTGGCTGCACGGATGGGGGCCGCTGGCCGTCATTGGGTGGAGTCGTCGTGGGGATGGGACCATTCCGCCGCGCGGTTGCGCGTGATGCTCGACGGCGGCGACCCGGATGCCGGCCCCATCGCCTGACCCGCCGACCCCGCGGGACGCAGCACCACGCCCAGAGCACAGGCGGTGGCGGCGATGGTCAGCCCCACGCGGACGGTCTGGACGGCCACGGCCACCGGGTTGCCGTCCAGGAGCGCGGAGTAGAGCCACGGATAGACCAGGTGCGTGGCCAGGCCGGCTGCGATCAGCAGCATCGTGGTGCGTCGCATCCGGCTTGCGGGGTCACCGAGCGTCACGGCGCCCAGGGCCAGCAGCCAGATGAAGTACTGCCCGGAGAACACCCGACTCGTGGCCACCGTGAAAAGCACCGTGGCAAGCGCGACATCGGCACCGGACACACCCTCAAGGGCCCCACGCAGGCGCTGGACGGCGACCACCGCCAGCAGCACCAGGGTGACGAGGACCACGCCGCGAGCGACCAACTCCACCCCGACCGCCTCAACCTCGTGCGCGCCGTACTGGTACACCACCTCGACCGGGGCCCCGAGGAGCCGAGCCACCAGGAACGGCCATGCGGCCAACGACTCGATCTGCAGGCCCCGGTCGCGCTGACCGCCCAGGAAGGACATCGGGTCGACCGTGGTGACCATCAGGACCGAGGCGATGACCGCCGAGGACGCGAGGGCCCCGGCGATGCCACGGGGCAGGTCGCGTCGCCGCAGGGCGGTGAGGACCAGCAGCGGCCAGACCTTCAGCCAGGCCCCCACCCCGGCCAGGACGCCGCTGGCCAGCGGGTTGGCGACCATCAGCACCGCGGCCACCGCGAACGCGGTCGGCACGACGTCGAAGCGTGCGAGCAGCAGCGGACCGACGACCAGCGGCACCAGGGCCCACAGTCGGGCGCCCCCGGCAAGGCCGGTCTGTCGGGCCTGGTGGACCAGCATGGCCATGATCGCGGCGTCGAAGGCCAGGAACAGCGTGACGAATCCCAGCCGATCGCCGGGGAGCCATGCGCCGACCACGAACGCTGGTCCGGCCAGCGGTGGGTACTGCCACATCTCGTCGGTCGGGAATCGCCCGTACCGCAGGGATTCGGTCACCCAGTCGGCGTAGATGGTCAGGTCGTTGACCTGCTCCGGCCACGGGATGAGCCCGACGATGATCGCGACCAGGGCCAGGCGCAGGACCACCCAGAGGATCCATTCGCTCCACGTCCGCTGCGTGGCGGGGCCGGCCATGTCAGGTCCGCAGCATCCCGAGCCGCTCGGCGGCCAGGACTGCCTGGCTGCGCGAGGTGACCCCGAGCTTGCGGTAGATGCCGGAGAGGTGCGACCGGGTCGTCGCCTCCGAGATGTACAGCCGTGCCGAGATGCCGTGGACGCTCAGCCCATCGGCTGCCAGCCTGAGCACCTCGGACTCTCGCGGGGTCAGGCGTGGGCCCGCTCGTGCCTGCCGGCGCGGGGCCAGGACGTCATCGGCGACGAAGGCTCCCGGGGCCGCAACAGCGCGCAGGGCCGTGGTCACGAAGCGATCAGGCGTCGCGGTCTTGGGCATGTAGGCCGACGCGCCCAGGCTCAGCGCGGTGAGCATGGCCTCGTGGCTGGTGCTGTCGCTGAGCGCGATCACGGCCATCGCGGGCCAGCGATCCCGGGCGATCGCCACCACGTGCCCGCGCTCACTGCCGGGCAGGTCCAGGCTGACCACAAGGACCTCGGCGCGCTGCTCGGCGACCTCCCGGAGTGCCGACTCGGCATCGACCGCCTGGGAGACGACGGCGCCGGCCGAGGCGAGCACGTCGGCCAGGCCGTGGCGCACGAGGTGGTGGGAGTCGGCGACCACCACGCGCAGGCCCTGGGCGGATCGGTGATCCTGGCTGACCACGTCCACCCCACCTCCCCGGCACCGGCTGGCCACCGGCTCCTGCCACACCGGCACTGGCGATCACGCTACAGCGCCAGTGGGGCGCTCAGGCGGCAAACCGGCTAGCCTGTGCGCTCGTGGCCGAGTTGACGCATTCCAGCATCGTGATCGCGGCTGATCCCGCCGACATCATGGACATCATCGCCGACGTCGAGGCCTACGGGCAGTGGATCCCGGGGATCGACAAGGTCAGTGCCGAGGGCGTCGATGAGGACGGGCGTCCGGCGGAGGCGACTTTCACCGGCAACCTCGGCCTGATCAAGGACACCTACACCGTGGCCTACGACTGGGCCGAGACCGAGGTCTCCTGGCACCTGACCAAGGGCGAGATGCTCAGCGACCTGCACGGCACCTACACCTGCACCGACCTCGGCGACGGCACCACCCAGGTCGAGTACTCCCTGGCGGTGGAGCTTGCCGTGCCCGTGGTCGGGATGCTGCGCCGTCGTGGCGAGAAGGTCATCGTCGACTCCGCGTTGAAGGGTCTGAAGCGACGGGCGGAGGACTGAATGGCCTCGGCCGACGGGTCGTCGTTCTGGGATGCGGTGCGCTCCTGGGCCGACGAGGCCGGCCTGCTGCTGCCCACCGACCCCGAGGATCCTCCGCGGCCCACGGTGCCCCAGTCCGTCTGCGACTCCTGCCCGATCTGTCAGGCTGCCGCCACCCTGGACCAGGTCAATCCCCAGGTGATCGTCGACATGGCAGAGGTCGCCCGGAGCCTGATCGCGGGCCTCGGGTCGGCACTGGTGTCCGCGACCGACCAGCGGACATTCGCAGGTGGGTCGGCTGATCCCGCCGAGGGCATCGATGAGGGGGACGGCGACGAGTCCGGTGACGTCGCAGACTCGACTGATCCCGAAGCGGGCAGCTGAGCGTCCGGAGAGCACCTACAGCCGGGCGCCGTCGTCCCATCCATCGCCGTGTGAGTCAGGCATGTGCCAGACGAGGGTGGCGAACCCGGCGAGCGCTGCCAGACCCGCGCCGAGGGTGACGAAGCCCGGCGCGTCCCATCCCGACAGCGCCGTCAGGACCAGCACGGCCGGGCCGCCGAGGGCACCCGCCCAGGCCAGGCGCTTGATCGGCGTGCCCACGGGGATCTCCGGCGGAGTCGGAGGGACGAAGTGCCCCTCGTCCTCCCAGTTGTCGACGAAGGCATCCGGGGCCGTCTCCTGGCGGCGCAGCGGCTCGAAGAGGGCGGCCAGTCCCTGGTCGGGACCGGCTGCTCCCGACGGGGCCTCGGCCTCCGGAGGAGCGGGGGCCCGTGCGGCGCTGTCCGATCCGGTCAGGTCCTCGACGATCCGCGCCCAGGCCTCGTCGAACTCGTCGGCGTCCCTAGGCACGTGTCACCCCAGCCGGGGGCGCTGCGAGGCGGTTCGGCACCGGGCAATCGTCGCACATCGGTGCGCGACGCGGACGTCTCGCGTTGCCGCCTGCGGCGGGCGTCCCCTACCGTGTCCCTTGCCGAGGGAGGTCCACCGATGCTCTATTCGCTGATGAAGCATGTGATCGTCGGACCGGCTCTCAAGACTCTCTACACCCCCCACGTCGAGGGCATCGAGCACATCCCCGAGGACGGTCCGGCGATCCTGGCCAGCAACCACCTGTCGTTCTCCGACTCGTTCTTCCTGCCCCTGGTCGTCGACCGGAAGATCACGTTCCTTGCCAAGAGCGACTACTTCGAGGGACCCGGGGTCAGGGGCTGGATGACCAAGCAGTTCTTCTCCGGTGTCGGCCAGGTTCCGGTCGACCGGTCCGGTGGCAGGGCAAGCATGGCCGCCATCGACACGGGCGTGCGGATCCTGCGTCAGGGGGACCTCCTGGGCATCTACCCGGAGGGCACACGCTCACCTGATGGCCGGCTCTACCGGGGCCGTACCGGGCCCGCCCGGATGTCCCTGGCCGCGCCCGCACCGGTGATCCCGGTGGCGATGATCGGCACCGACAAGATCCAGCCCACGGGCCAGAAGATCCCCAACCTCTACCCGCTGACGATCCGGATAGGCAAGCCTCTGGACTTCTCCAGGTACGCCGGCATGGAGGACGACCGGTTCGTGCTGCGCAGCATGACCGACGAGATCATGTACGAGCTGATGGAGCTCTCCGGCCAGGAGTACGTCGACGTCTACGCCAACCGTGCCAAGGACCTCATCGCCACGTACGGGACCTCGACGCCCTCGCCGGACCTCGTGGCCGCCGTGGACGCCGGTGAGGCCGTGCCCGCCGAGCGCGGCTAGGGCAGCCGGGCCCAGCCCTTCGACCTCTCCACGGCGATCCGCCAGCGCCGGTGCGCGGCGGGATGGTGCGGCTGTGGGTCGAACCGGGCGTCAGCGGTCGCGCGGAGCTGGGCGCCAACCTCGTCGGTGGAGGCCCAGACACCGGTCGCCAGGCCCGCGGCGACCCCCGCGCCCAGGCCGGTGGCCTGCAGCTCGGCTGAGCGCAGGACCGGCACCCCGAGCTCATCGGCCTGCACCTGGCAGAGGAAGCCATTGGCCGCTGCCCCGCCGTCCACGGACAGCGCGGGCAGCGTGACCCCGGCCTCCCGGGTCATCAGGTCCACCACGTCGCGCACCTCGAAGGCGATGGCCTCGAGCGTGGCGCGGACTATGTGGGCGCGCGTCGTCCCGCGGGTGATCCCCAGGATCGCGCCGCGGGCGTACGGGTCCCAGTCCGGGGCGCCCAGGCCGGTCAGGGCCGGGACGAACACGACTCCTCCGGAGTCGGGGACCGACAGCGCCAGTTCCTCGGTCTCCGCCGCCGAGCTGATGATCTGCAGCCCGTCGCGCAACCACTGCACCGCCGCCCCGGTGACGAACACCGCCCCCTCGAGGGCGTACTCGCGGCGGCCGTCGGGGTGCTGCCAGGCCACCGTGGTCAGCAGGCCCGAGTGCGAGGCGACGATCTCCTCCCCGGTGTTCACCAGGACGAACGACCCGGTGCCGTAGGTGCATTTGCTCGACCCCACCGCGAAGCATCCCTGCCCGAACAGGGCGGCCTGCTGGTCGCCGAGGATCGCGGCGATCGGCAGGTCCAGGCCCAGGAAGGCCGACGGTTCGGTCCGCCCGATGACCCCGTACGACGAGACGATGTCGGGCAGGGCGTGGCGGGGGACGCCGAACAGGCCGAGCAGCTCCGGGCTCCAGTCGCCGGTGTGCAGGTCGTAGAGCAGGGTGCGCGAGGCGTTCGACGGGTCGGTGACGTGGTGCAGCCCTCTGGTCATGCGGGCCACGAGGTAGGAGTCGACGGTGCCGACGGCGACCTCGCCGCCGGCGATGCGCCGCCATGTCTCGGGGTCCTCCGTGCGCACCCACGCGAGCTTCGTCCCGGAGAAGTACGGATCCAGGCGCAGGCCGGTCAGTCGTGCGACGAGCGGCTCGTGGCCGGCCTCACGCAGGCTCGCGCAGATGCCGGCCGTTCGCCGGTCCTGCCAGACGATGGCGCGGCGGGGGGAGCCCAGCGTCTCGCGATCCCAGAAGCAGATGGTCTCGCGCTGGTTGGTGATGCCCACGGCGGTGGGCGGGTCAGCAGCCACCTCAGGGGTCGCCAGCAGCTGACGCAGGGCAGTCAGGGTGGCCGACCAGATCTCGCCGGGGTCGTGCTCCACCCAGCCGTCGGCCGGGAAGTGCTGGGGGAACTCGCTGTACCCGCGGGCGACGATCCGAAGGTCGGGGGAGACCAGCAGGGCGGTCACCCCGGTGGTGCCGGCGTCGATGGCCAGGATGCTCATGGGCGCACACTCTAGGGCGCCCCGGTCGGCCAGCGTCGCGACGGTTGCCTCGGTACGGTGGTCGCCATCACACACACCACTGTCGCGGAAGGGTTCCCCATGGCCGTCAAGAAGGTCGCACTGCTCACCGCCGGCGGGCTGGCGCCGTGCCTGTCGTCTGCTGTCGGCGGGCTCATCCAGCGCTACACCGAGGTCGCTCCCGACATCGAGATCATCGCCTACCGCGGCGGCTACCAGGGCCTGCTCAAGGGCGACAAGATGGCGGTCACCCCCGAGGTGCGGGCCAAGGCCCACCTGCTGCACGACTTCGGAGGCAGCCCGATCGTCAACAGCCGGGTGAAGCTGACGAACGTCGCCGACTGCGTCAAGCGCGGGCTGGTCGCCGAGGGCCAGGACCCCCAGAAGGTGGCCGCCGACCAGTTGGTCGCCGACGGCGTGGACGTCCTGCACACCATCGGCGGCGACGACACGAACACCGCGGCCGCCGACCTTGCTGCGTTCCTCGCACGCAACGACTACGGCCTGCAGGTCGTGGGCCTGCCCAAGACGATCGACAACGATGTCATCCCGATCAAGCAGTCCCTGGGCGCGTGGACCGCTGCGGACGAGGGCGCGCGGTACTTCTGGAACGTCGTCTCGGAGCACAGTGCGGCTCCACGCATGCTGATCGTGCACGAGGTGATGGGCCGCAACTGCGGATGGCTGACCGCGGCCACGGCGCAGTCCTACCGCGCCCTGCTGGACACCAAGGAGTGGCTCGATGACTTCGGGGTGCCCCGGATCCGCCGGGACGTGCATGCGGTCTTCGTGCCCGAGATGGCCCTCGACCTCGCCGACGAGGCCGCGCGGCTCAAGGGGATCATGGACGAGCACGGCAACGTCAACATCTTCCTGTCCGAGGGTGCCGGCGTGGAGTCGATCGTGGCCCAGATGGAGGCCGCCGGCCAGGAGGTGCCACGCGATGCCTTCGGCCACGTCCGCCTCGACGAGATCAACCCCGGCCAGTGGTTCGCCGAGCAGTTCGCCCCGATGATCGAGGCCGGCAAGGTGCTGATCCAGAAGTCGGGCTACTACTCCCGCGCCGCAGCCGCCAACGACCGCGACCTCGAGCTGATCAAGTCGTGCGTGGACACTGCCGTCGAGACCGCCCTGTCCGGCGGGACCGGCCTCGTGGGCCACGACGAGGAGCGCGGCGACGAGCTGCGCGCCATCGAGTTCGACCGGATCAAGGGCGGCAAGGCGTTCGACATCGACGTGCCCTGGTTCGGCGAGCTGCTGGCCGGCATCGGACAGACCAAGCGCGACAAGGTCCACGTCGAGCACTGAGGGTTCGCCGGTGGGGTGGGCCAGCGCGGTCCGCCCCACCGGTGCGCCTGGCATACCCTTGGACCCATGTCCGTGCAGGATGCGGCCCTGACGGCCGCCCCCCAGAACACCGTGCGCCTGGGTTCGGCTGTCCAGCAGCCGACCTGGCCCGACGCTGACGCGCTCGCTGCTGCGACCGCCACGCTGCGCACGCTGCCGCCGCTGGTGTTCGCCGGGGAGTGCGACCAGCTCACCGAGCGGCTGGCCGACGTGGCCCGGGGCGATGCCTTCGTGCTCATGGGCGGCGACTGCGCGGAGACGTTCGAGGGGGCGACCGCCGACGCGATCCGCGCGAAGCTCAAGACCGTCCTGCAGATGGCGATCGTGCTCACGTACGGCGCCTCGATGCCGGTGGTCAAGGTCGGGCGGATCGCCGGCCAGTACGCCAAGCCGCGCAGCAGCGACGTCGAGTTCGTCGACGGTGTGGCGATCCCGAGCTACCGCGGGGACGCGGTCAACGATGTCGCCCCCACGGCCGAGGCCCGGAAGGCCGACCCGCAGCGCCTCGTCCGCGCGTACAACACGGCCAGCGCCACCCTGAACCTCGTGCGCGCGTTCACGCAGGGCGGCTATGCCGACCTGCGCCACGTGCACGCCTGGAACCAGGACTTCGTGGCCTCCACCGAGGCCGGCCAGCGCTACGACCTGATGGCCGGGGAGATCGACCGGGCCCTGGCCTTCATGCGGGCCTGTGGGGCCGAGCCCGAGGAGTTCCACCGCGTGGAGTTCTACGCCGGTCATGAGGCGCTGCTGCTGGACTACGAGGACGCCCTGACCCGCATCGACTCGCGCACCGGCCTGCCCTACGACGTCTCGGCGCACTTCCTGTGGATCGGCGAGCGAACCCGACACCTCGACGGGGCGCATGTGGAGTTCGCCCGTGACATCCGCAACCCCATCGGCGTGAAGCTCGGGCCGACGACGACGGCGGAGGAGGTCCTCGCACTTGCCGACGTGCTCGACCCCGACCACACCCCGGGACGCCTGACCTTCATCACCCGCATGGGCGCCGACCGGATCCGCACGGCGCTCCCTCCGCTCGTGCGGGCCGTGCGCGACTCAGGACATCCCGTCGTCTGGGTGTGCGACCCGATGCACGGCAACACGTTCGAGGCCATCAGCGGGCACAAGACCCGCTCCTACACCGATGTCATGGACGAGGTGACCGGCTTCTTCGAGGTGATGCGCGCTCTCGACGTCCACCCGGGCGGCCTGCACGTGGAGCTGACCGGCGACGACGTGACCGAATGCGTCGGTGGCACCGCGGGGATCACCGAGGACGGCCTCGGCCTGCGCTACGAGACGGCCTGCGACCCGCGCCTGAACCGCGTGCAGTCCCTCGAGCTGGCCTTCGCGGTCGCGGAGATGCTCGTCACACGCTGATGTCGCTCGGGTCGTCCAGCGGCTCGCCGGACTGCAGCGGCTCCTCCGGCAGCCCGGTGAGCCGGTTGGTCATCACCTCGACGAACCTCGCCGGCTCGGGGGAGTTCTTCAGCGTCGCTGCGGGGCTTTCGGGCGGGGTCGCGTACAGGGCGAGAATCATCCGACCGCGCTGGAGGTAGGTGGCCGTGCCCGTCCACGACTCGCCTGCGGGGTTGGTGGCCTCGAACGTATAGGCCTGGCGGGTGACGCCAGCCGCCTCTGGCCAGTCGGCGTCCGGGGCGGGCAGGAACTCCCACGCCAGGGCTTCGCGGTCCGGCTCGGGCGGCTCGACGGGCTCGCTGGGGCACTCCTCGCGGGCCGTCTCGAGCTCGGCCATCGCCTGGATCGCATCGGCAGCGGTCGGGTAGAGGATCGCCTCGCTGCTCACCCACGCCGTGCCGGCCTCGTCGCCGATCCCCACCTGGTTGCGCCCGCTGCGCAGGTCCTCACTGGGGAAGTCGCCGTAGCAGAGGTCCAGCGAGGTGCGGCCGAACACCTCGGTGCCGCCCTCGTAGGGCTGGAACACCGAACCGGCGGCCGCGTCGGACTCGGTCAGCGACACCGCCGCCAGGAGCTCGGCGTCGGTGGACGGGGCCAGTACGTCCGTGAACCGATCCAACTGGGTGCACCCGCTGAGCAGCAGTGCTGCGGCCACGGCCAGTGTCGCCCCCCGTCCAGAAACGCTGCGCACGCCCGTCCTCTCCTCCTGCGTAGGCTGTCGGTCCATGGATGTCGTCGACCTGCGCTCGGATACCGTAACCCGTCCCACGCCCGGGATGCGGACAGCCATGGCCGAGGCGGACGTCGGCGACGACGTGTACGGCGAGGACCCCACGGTCAACGCGCTGGAGGCCCGGGTGGCAGCCCTGCTGGGCCACGAGGCCGGGCTGTTCGTGCCCACCGGATCGCTGGGCAACCAGCTGGGCGTGCGCCTGCTCGTGCCCCCCGGCACCGAGCTCCTCAGTGACCACATGGCCCACGTGGTGCGTGCCGAGCTCGGTGCCCACGCTGTGCTGGGCGGTGTGACCACACGCACATGGTCGGCACCGCGGGGTCGGCTGGATCCCGAGGCGGTCATCGCGATGGCCGTCCCGGACGCGGGGCCGTACCTCGTGTCGACGGCGGCGATCGCGGTGGAGGACACCCACAACTTCGGCGGGGGGACGGTGCAGGACCTGGCCGACCTGCGCACGCTGCGTGCGTGGGCTGATGGTTCCGGGGTGGCGCTGCACCTCGACGGCGCGCGGCTGTGGAACGCGCACGTGGCCACGGGCGTGCCCCTGGCCGAGATCGGCGGGCTGTTCGACACGGCATCGGTGTGCCTGTCCAAGGGCCTCGGCGCCCCGGTCGGGTCCGTGCTGGTCGCGTCCGCCGAGCGGATCGCGGCGGCCCGGGTGTGGCGCAAGCGGTACGGAGCCGGCATGCGCCAGGTGGGGATCCTGGCTGCAGGCGGCATGTACGCCCTGGACCATCACATCGACCTGCTCGCCGACGACCACGCCCGGGCACGCCGCCTGGCAGAGGCCCTTGCGGAGGTGCGGCCAGACGTCGTGGACCCCGGTGCCGTGGACACGAACATCGTGGTGCTGGACCTGGCAGCCGGCCCGGACGCGCCCGGGCTGGCCGCGGAGGCCAGGCAGCGGGGAGTGGCCGTGAGCGTCCTGGGTCCGCGGACCGCCCGCCTTGTGACCCATCTGGACGTCGACGACGACGGGATCGACCGGGCCGTCGACGTGCTCAGGGGGTTGCTGTCCGGCTGAGCCCTCGGCCCACCCGCGGGCCGAGCTCGACGACGTACATCGCGGCCACGATGCACAGGCCCCCGGCCAGGATCCGCGTCGTGAGGGTGTCGCCCCCGACGGTGACGCCGAAGATCCCGGCGAACACCGGCTCCAGTGTCAGCACGATGGCCGCGCGCGGGGCACTCATGTAGGTCTGTGCCCACGTCTGGGCCAGGAACGCCAGGGCGGTTGCCACCAGGGCAAGGAACACGATGGCTCCCCACACGCCGGCGTTGGGGGGCAGCGCCATGCCGCCCTGCAGCGGGGAGGCCGCCAGGCTGAGCAGGGCCACGACACCGAGCTGGATCACGGTGAGTCCGTAGGCGTCCGAGGCGGTGGACCACTGCCCCAGGCCGACGATGTGTGCCCCGAAGAGCGCGGCGCACCCCAGGGTCAGCAGCTCGCCGAAGCCCATCGCGACGCCGTTGAGGCTGATCAGGGCCAACCCGAACGTGGCCAGCGCGACGCCCAGCCACACCGCCGGCCCGATCGGCTGGCGCAGCACGAGCCAGGCGATCAGCGGGGTGAAGACCACGAACATCCCCGTGATGAACCCCGACACGGTGGCGGAGGTGTGCAGCAGGCCGAACGTCTGCAGGACGTACCCGAGGCCCAGGAGCAGGCCGAGGTAGACGCCGTGGCGACGCTTCTGGGCAGTCAGCCCTCGGACGGCTCCCGGGCGCAGCAGGGCCAGGACAGCAGCGGCCAGGGCGAACCGCCAGAAGAGGAATGGCAGCACCGGCATCTGCTCGACAGCGTCCTGCACGACCACGAACGTGCCGCCCCAGACGGCGGTCACACCGACGAGGGCCAGCGTCGCCAGGGTGTGGTGGTTGCGGGCCCAGGCAGGGCTAGACAACGGTGATGGTCACGGTCGAGCCCTTCGGGGCCTTGGTGCCGCCCCGCGGGTTCTGCGAGTTCACGCCGAAGACGACGAAGGGGAGCGGCTTGTCCACGACCACCACGAATCCGGCGTCCTGCAGGGCGGCCCGGGCAGCATCCTCTGTCTTGCCCACCACGTCGGGGACGGTCACCAGCGGCGGCCCCTTGGACACGACCAGATCGACAGTCTTGCCCCGGAACGTCGTGGCCCCACCCTCCGGGTTGGTGCTGATCACCAGGCCCTTGGCCACGGACTCGCTGGTCTTGTTCGAGCGGTCCACCTTCAGGCCCAGATCCTTCAGCGTCGCCTCCGCGGCGTCACCGTCAGTGCCCGTGAGGGTGGGCATCGTGACCGGTTCGGGGCCCTTGGAGACGACGACAGCAACCTGCGTCCCCGGCTTGACGGACTCCCCGGCCTTCGGGTCGGTGCTGATGATGTCGCCCTTCTTCACCGAGTCGTCGTAGGCCTCGGACTGCTCACCGAGCTCCATGTTCGCGGCTCCGAGGGCGACGGCCGCCTCCTCGAGGGTGAGCTTGGTGAGCTTCGGCACGTCGTAGCGCTCGGGGCCCTTGCTGACGACCGCCTGGACCGTGCTGCCCGTACGTGCCGAGGCCTCCGGCCCGGGATCGGTGGACATGATGACGCCCTTGGCGAAGTCCTCGCTGAAGTCGGACGCCTCGGCGTCGAGGACGAGGTTGGACGTGGCCAGGATCGCAGCGGCCTCGGTGGGGGTCTTGCCCAGGAGGTCGGGAACCGTGACTCGTTGCAGCGGGCCGAATGCGAGGGCCAGGAGCGCCACCACGCTGACCAGGGCCAGCGCGCCGAGCCACAGGGACTTGCGGCCACGGCGGGGGCGCCCCGGACCGTCCGGTGAGGTCTGGTGGCTGACCTCGGTGACCTGGACCTCGCCGGCGGAGGGCTGCGGGGCAGGGGCAGCCGGCGCAGACGGGGGGGCATCAGGGGGCGGACCCTCAGGGGGACCGCCGTGCACGACGGGGGCGGGGGCCTGGTCGACTCGTTCAGGGGTGTGGTCGTTCACCCAGTCCGGGGCGTCGAGGTGCTGTGCTGCGGCGTCGGCCGCTGCGGCGGCTGCTCCGGCCGCGGCGACTGCACCGGCCGCAGCCCGGGCCTCGCGGTCCACGATCAGGGTGTCGGTGGGCGACGGGGCCCATGGCTGTGCGGGGGGCAGCTGGGCCTTCTGGACCCGGGCCGCGGTCAGGAACGCGTCGGCGTCCCCGAAGCGCTGGTCGGGGTTGCGCCGTGTCGCGCGCAGGACGAGCTCGTCGATGCCCGCGGGGATTCCGGGGAGGAACGAGGACGGGGCCGGGACGTCCTCGTGGACGTGGCGGTAGGCCACCTGCATGGGGGCCGACGCGGTGAACGGCACCTGGCCGGTGACCAGCTCGAAGAGCAGGATCCCGGCGCTGTACACATCCGACCGGGCATCGGTCCGGTCGTGCTCGACCTGCTCGGGCGACAGGTAGGCAACCGTCCCGAGCAGCAGTCCGTGGGTCTTGCCCGTGTCGGGGCCCTCGATCGCGCGGGCCAGGCCGAAGTCGGTGACCTTGACCCGGCCGTCCTCGGAGATCAGGACGTTCTCGGGCTTCACGTCGCGGTGGATGTAGCCGGCACGATGGGCCGCGGCCAGGGCCTGCAGGACGGGGTCGATGATGGCCAGGGCCTGCGCGGGGGGCAGGGCGCCGTGGGTGCGCAGGACGTCGCGGACCGTGTGCCCGGGCACGTACTCCATGACCAGGTAGGTGACGCCGGCGTCGTTGCCCTGGTCATGGACGGCCACCGCGTAGGGGCTGTTCAGGCGGGCCGCGGCGCGGGCCTCACGCTCGAAGCGGTCCACGAAGCCCGGATCCGTGGCGAACGTCGGGTGCATGACCTTGATGGCCACCGTGCGGTCCAGGCGCAGGTCCGCACCACGGTAGATCGTGGCCATCCCCCCACGGGCGAGGAAGGACTCGATCCGGTACCGGCCGTCCAGCACCCGGCCCTGCAGCGGGTCGACCGCTGTGGGGGGAGGGGGCGGGGACGGGGTCACGGAGCAATTCTAGGTTCCGGAACTGAACTCGGCGGTTAGGCTGCTGGCTCGTGGCGGATGTGGTGGTC
Organism: uncultured Actinomycetes bacterium; assembly: GCA_963747335.1. Taxonomy (GTDB): domain Bacteria; phylum Actinomycetota; class Actinomycetes; order S36-B12; family CAIYMF01; genus Prado023. The sequence continues at coordinate 318,204 of CAVVEV010000003.1, forward strand.
GTGGGAGCCGGGCTGGCGGGGGCCCGCACGTGCACGCTGCTCCGGGCGGCGGGCGTGGCGGGGCGGATCGTCCTGCTCGGGGCGGAGGCCGAACCCCCGTACGACCGTCCGCCCCTGACCAAGGACCCGGACGCGGAGGTCGACCTGCGACCCGCGATGGGCGTGGACGTGTGGGCCCATGCCGACGAGGTGCGCCTGGGTGTGCGTGCCGAGGGGCTGGTGGGCTCGGCGGGCTCTCGGCTCTCGGTGAGGCGCTCGGACGGCGCCGTGATCGACGCCCGCGCCGTCGTGGTCGCCACGGGCGCGAGCCCAGTGCCTCCCGCGGGCTGGGATCGGGCGGGTGTGCACGTGCTCCACACGCGGGCCGAGGCGGGGAAGTTCTGGGCGGGTGTTGGCCCGGGGGTCCGTCTCGCGGTCGTGGGTGGGGGCTGGATCGGCTGCGAGGCAGCCGCGACAGCGGCATCGCGGGGCGCGCGCGTGGCCCTCCTCGAGGCCTCGGGGACGGTGCTGGCGGGTCGGGTTCCCGCGGAGGTGTCCGAGCGCGTGGCGGCGTGGCTGGTGGGGGCGGGGGTCCAGATCCACCTCGAGCGCCCGGTGAGCGACATCGAGGACCGTGGGGGTGCGTTGGTTGTGTCGGGCATGGGGGTCGACCTGGTGCTGGCCGCCCTCGGGGTGCGGCCATCCACGGGTTGGTTGGACGGTTCCGGTGTGCGGCGGGCGGCTGACGGGGCAGTCCTGGTCGATCCCTGGGGGCGCTCGAGCCTCGCGGGGGTCTTCTCCGTGGGGGACGCGGCCCAGCGCTGGTCGCCCCGCTTCGGGATGCACCTGTCCGGGGGGCACTGGACCGACGCCCTCAACGGCCCGGAGACGGTCGCGTCAGCGGTCGGGCAGTGGGTCGGGGGCGAGTTCGCCGCCGAGTCGTGGGGCCGGTCACTGAGTGTTCCGGCCGCTGATCCGATCCCCTACGTATTCAGTGACATCGGAGCCCGGAGGCTGCTCGTCCTGGGCGCACCGGCGCAGGGACAGGTGATCTGGCGTGAGGCGGACGGGGTCCGGGTCCCGGGCGCCGAGGCATGGAGCGCCTTCAGCCTCGACGAGTCAGGTCGCCTGCTCGGGATGTGCACGTCCGGACGCCCCCGGGACCTGGCCGCCGCCCGGCGCGCCATGCTGGGCCACCCGACCGGCACCCCCCGCAGCGATCCGGGCGCCCTGGCCGACCCGGACGCGACACCTGCGTCGATGTTCCCCGGGGAGGGCTGAGAGATGGGGCAGTGGTCCTACCTGGCAGTGATGGCCTTCATCCTCCTGGGTGCGGGGTGGTTGGAGTTCGGCCTGCGCACCCGCGTGTTCCGCCGCTGGCGGCGGCTGCTTCTGTCGGTCCTGCCGGTCGCTGTGGTCTTCGCGATCTGGGACATCTACGCGATCCAGTCGGGTCACTGGTGGTTCGACGAGGCGTTGATCACCGGGATCCGGCTGCCCGGTGAGCTGCCCCTGGACGAGGTGGTCTTCTTCCTGCTGGTGCCGATCGCCGCGATTCTCACCCTTGAGGCGGTGCGCTCTGCGACCGGCCTGCCCGTGGGCGACGAGCCGCGGGCCGACGATGAGGGGGTCGAGGGATGACCTACACGCAGCTGGCCGTGGTGGGGGTGCTCCTCGTGGTGGTCTGGGACCTCTGGATCGTGCGCACCCGGCTGCTGACCAGGCAGGTCTTCTGGATGGCCTACCCGATCATCGTGTTCTTCCAGCTGCTCACCAACGGCGTGCTCACCGGGTTCCGGATCGTGCGCTACTCCGGTGACCAGATCCTTGGCTCGAGCACGCCGGTGGATCGACCGCCACCGGCGTTCGGCGACGGCCGGGTCCTCTACGCTCCCGTGGAGGACCTGATGTTCGGGTTCGCCCTGGTCGTGCTCACCCTCACCCTCTGGGTGGTCTGGGGGCGGCGCGGCATCCAGCGGGAGCCCATGTCCGGCCCGCCGTTGCCGGTGCTGGTCCCGATGCTGGCCAAGGTGGGGGGCCGCAAGCCCCTTGTGCGTGATCGGGATCAGTGATCAGGCGCGATCCCCGTACACCATCTCGCTGAGGGGCTCGAAGGGCTCCAGCGAGAAGATCGCGTCGATCGGCAGGCTGAAGTGCTCCGACAGTTGGAGGGCCAGGACCAGGCTGGGGTTGTAGTCGCCGCGCTCGAGGTAGCCGATGGTCTGGGGGTTGACCCCGACGGCGCGGGCGAGGTCGGCGCGCGAGAGCCCCCGCTCCGCGCGGAGCACGGCGATCCGGTTGTGCAGGTCCGGGGAGGATCGCTTGACCATCAGGCGTCCTCGTCGGGAGCCGTCCAGGCCAGGATCGCGCTGGGCAGGCCCAGGGAGAGACCCAGCACGAACCACGTGGCGGCGGAGAGCTCCTCATAGGACAGGGTGGAGCGGTCGCCGTGGATGGTCAGGGCGAACAGGATCAGCAGGGCGGCTGACGCCACCCCCTGGTAGGCGTGCAGGTAGACGCGGTCACGCTGGGCCACTTCGCGCTCATCGAGGGCAGTGTCGGGGAGGTCGGCCCGCGACCGGACCGAGCGGCGCAAGCCCCAGAATGCCGACAGCCAGAGGGGGACGAGCCACAGGGCGGCCGAGCCGATCCAGAGCCAGGCGGCGGAGCAGCCGACCGTGGCCGCTGCCCACACCAGGGCGATGAGCCTGCGCTGCTTCGCGGGAGCTGTCATCACGGAGAGAGGTGTCGTTTCCATGCGCAGAATATTGCGTAAATACAACGTAGCGTCAAGTAGTTGGTGCGCCCTGACGTGTGCGCGAGTACCGTCGGGGTGCACGTCGGGCTCGGGTCGCGGCCCTCCAGGCCGCGCCGGCCACCCGGAGGCGCCGGCCGTTGCCGACGGTCGCCCGGCGGTCGAACACCTGGTAGTCGATGTCCTCGACGGCATCGACGATCCCGCAGTACAGATCGCTGGCGGCCTCGATGCAGGGCTGGGCCTCGGGCCGGAGCAGGGCGATCCCGGGTTCGGCACGGGCCTGCAGCTGGCGGACGCGGCGGACCTGGAACACCAGGGCCAGACGGATCTGCGGGGTCAGGACCCGGCGTTCCAGGTCTGACCGACTGACGGCGAATCGCTCCAGCTCGTCGAGGGGGAGGTAGACCCGGCCGCGCTCGAGGTCCTCGCCGACGTCGCGGATGAAGTTGGCCAGCTGGAACGCGACCCCGAGGTCGTCGGCGCGGTCGAGCGCCTCGGGCAGGTCGGCGGGGTCCGTGGCGCCCAGGACGTGCACCATCTCCCGGCCGATGACGGCGGCTGAGCCGTGCACGTAGACCGCGAGGTCATCGAACGTCGGGTACTCGGTGACCGTCAGGTCCATCCGCATCGAGGTCAGGAAGTCGGCGAAGTGCTCGTGGGGGATCGCGAACCGCATCGCGGTGTCCACCAGCGCACGGGCGATCGGGTCCTCGGAGCGCCCGCGCGCGAGGTCGGCCAGGACCTGATCGCCCCAGCGGGCGAGCGCGTCGGCCCGCTGCGCCGGCGTCAGGGTGGAGTCGAGGTCGTCGACGATCTCGTCGGCATACCGGGCGAATCCGTACAGGGCGTGCACGAAGGGCCGCTTGCCTGGCGGCAGCAGCCGGGTGGCGAGGTAGTAGGTGCGGCCGTGGTGGGCGTGCAGCTCCCGGCAGGCCTCGTACGCTGCTCGCATCTGCGGATCGGTGATCCCTGCCGCGTTCAGTTCGCGCCGTGACATGGGCCCATCCTCCCATCTCGCCGGTGTTCTCGGGCTGGGCGTATGGGATGCTGCCGTCGTGAGGATGCGCATGCGGTTGGCGGCGGCCCTGATCGGCCTGGTCGCCGCATCGGGGTGCGCGGGCACGGCAACCGAGGCCGAGGTCGGTGCAGCGGGTGGGGGTGCCACCGCGGTCGCCGTCGAGTCGCAGTACGCCGACCTCGCACCGGCGGAGCCCACCACGGACCTGCCGACCATGACGGTCGAGGAGTTGCCGCCGGAGGGCATCGAGACCCTCGAGCTGATCGAGTCCGGGGGGCCGTTCGCCTACGACAAGGACGGGTCCACCTTCAGCAATCGCGAGGGGATCCTGCCCCAGCAGCCGAGGGGCTTCTACGCCGAGTACACCGTGATCACCCCCGGCGAGGATGATCGCGGCGCCCGTCGGCTCGTCGGTGGCGACGACGGCTCCCGGTTCTACACCTCCGATCACTACTCGAGCTTCCGAGAGGTCGTGTCCGGATGAGCAATCGGATCGCACTGTGGCGTGACGCCCCCGACTCGGATGCGGCCGCGGAGTTGGCTGCGCTCCTGGACTGGGCCTCCGTGCTCATCGACGTCACCGAGGGGGGCGGTCGTGCCGCCTTCTTCGAGGCGTGCGCGGTCGGTTTCGGCTTCCCGGACTACTTCGGGCACAACTGGGACGCGTTCGAGGAGTGCCTGGAGTCCCAGGAGTTCGACGAGGTCGAGGATCTCGACGACGCCGACGGCCTGCTGATCCTGTGGTCCGGCTGGGGAGACATGGCGGCCTCTGAGCCTGAGCAGTTCGCGATCGCGATCGACGTCTTCCGCGACATCCTCGCCGCGTGGGAGGAGTCCGACCTTGCTGCCCGCGTGGTCCTCATCGGTGAGGGCCCACAACTCTCGCTGAGCCAGCACCGCACCGCTCGCGAGGTCTTCGTCGACGAGGACTACGAGATCGAGGAGCCGGCAGGCTGAACCACGAGGGCGCCGGCACGCAGCCGCGCCTGTGTGGTCCGTGGACGGATCCCGCGGTCGACCGGGTCGCCCAGGAGGAGCCGTCGCTCGCCCGGGCTGGACACCATGACGACGGTGACCATGGCCAGGGCGAACACGGCGGCCAGCCCGTCGCGGAAGAAGTCCACGAGGGTGTCCGCAGTGGCGTTCGACTCGACCATCCCGTGGAGCACCAGCACTGTCGAGACGATCATCACGGCGCGCAGTTGGGTGCCAGCCAGCCCCGTGGCGGCGAGCAGGGGCAGCGCCCACAGCAGGTACCACGGCTGCACGACAGGTCCGAGCCCCACGACGGTCAGCAGGACCAGCGCGGCACCGCGCACCGGGGAGCGCCCCTCGGGCCGCAGAACCAGGTACAGGGCGATTGCCGCGCCCGCCACCATCGCCAGGGCCCGGAAGAAGCTCACCGCACCGTCGACGGTGCCCAGGCCGATCCAGTCCAGGACGCTTCCGACGATCATGCCCAGAGCCGTGGGCGGGGACAGCCAGGTGCGCACGGTTCCCGGGGTGCTCAGGGAGGCCACCCAGCCCAGTCCCACTCCGACGGCCACGGACAGCACCGCGAACACCGCCAGCACGATGGCCGAGGCCCGGACCCAGGCCCAGATCCGCTGCGGCCAGCTGGCGCGGGTGCCCGCCCAGACGAGCCCCGCGAACGGCAGCACCACCAGGGCGATCGGCTTCACCGCACCCGCCAGGCCGATGAGCACGATGCCGACGATCGGATGCCGCTCCACGGCCAGGGCAAGGCCGGCCACCATGAGGCCGACCATGAGGGCATCGTTGTGCGCCCCGGCCACGAAGTGCATCAGGACAAGGGGATTGAGCAGGGCCAGCCAGACAGCCTTCGGCGGGTCGATCCCGTGGGCGTGGGCAAGGCGTGGCAGGTAGACGATCATCAGGGCGATGCCGGTCAGGGCGATCAGCCGGAACAGCAGCGCGCCGATGAAGGCATGGGAGCCGGCGACCGCGGCCACTCCCTGCTGGAGGATCAGGAAGGCCGGTCCGTACGGTGTTGGCGACTCGGCCCAGAGTGGGTCCGCGCCGGTGAGGAACCACCCAGGCAGGGCCGAGACCCCGTTCTCATAGGGGTTGAGCCCGGCGAGCACCAACTGGCCCTGGGCGAAGTACGAGTACGCGTCACGGCTGAACAGCGGTGGCATCAGGAGCAGGGGCGCCATCCAGATCGCGAGGATCACCACGAGGCGGCGGTCGTCGCGCTCCAGGTCGTCGAGGACGTCGTGTCCGAGGACGAGCCACGTCTGCAGCAGCAGGGCCACTCCCGCGAAGACGGCCACGCGGGCGAGTGCCTCGCCAGCCGTCGTGGAGCGCAGGGTGCTGACCACTCCCACGTCGATCAGGGGCGAGTTGGCCGGCAGCCATCCCACTCCCAGCGCGCCCAGCGCCAGCAGGGAGCTGCCGAGCAGCCCGGGCAGGGCGTAGTGCGCCGTCATGGCCCGGTCGATCCGGGCTTGGGGGGTACGCGCAGGCGCGGCCATGTCTGGCAGGGTACTGCGGCTGTTCCAGTGGTGAATCCGTCCGGTCGCCGTCGCCCCCCCGCTGCCGACCTAGCGCGACAGGGAGCGCGGCAGCGGGCCGACGATCCGCTCGGCGGCGATGCGTCCGGAGATCAGCACCATCGGCACACCCACGCCCGGCTGAGTCCCTGACCCGGTGAACACCACGTTCTCGCCCCACCGGTTGCCCGGGCGGAACGGTCCCGTCTGGACGAAGGAGTGCGCGGAGGCGAACGGCGAGCCGCGCTCCATGCCCTGCTCGGCCCAGTCCAGCGGGGTGGTCAGGTGCTCCACCTCGATGGCGTCGCCGAAGCCGACGTACCCGCGCTCCTCGAGCACGGAGACCATGTGATCCCGGTAACGGGGCGCCTCGACGGTCCAGTCGATGGGGGCATCGAGGTTCGGCGTCGGGAACAGCACGTAGTACGACTGCTTGCCGTCGGGGGCCAACGACGGGTCGGACCGCGTCGGGTTGGTCAGGAAGAGACTGGGATCGGCCATCAACCGGCCGCGGTCGATGAGGTCGGTGAACACGCCCTCCCAGGATCGGCCGAAGTGGATGTTGTGGTGGGCGATCTTCGAGTACTGCGCCGACGAGCCGGCCAGCAGCACCGCGCAGCTCGGGGAGTACGTCAGACGCCGGACGTTCCATGGCTCGAAGCCCAGCAGGTCCCGGTAGGCCACCGGCAGATCCGGGTTCAGGACGACCACGTCGGCGGGGATCCGCTCGCCGTCGGTGGTGATGACCGCCGACGCCCGTGACCCGTCGTGCTCCACGGAGGCCACGGTGGTGGAGTAGCGGATGGTGACCCCGTGCTTCTCGGCGGCCGCCGCCATCGCGGCCGGCACCGCGTGCATCCCGCCCTTGGGGAAGAACACCCCGGCCACGGAGTCCATGTAGGCGATGACCGAGTAGATCGACAGGGCGTCGTGCGGGCTCATCCCGGCATACATCGCCTGGAACGAGAAGACTCGCTGCGTGCGGGGGTCCTTCAAGTAGTCGTTGGCCTTGGGCGCCATCCGACGGAACCCGCCGATGGTCACGAGCCGGGCCAGGTTGGGGGTCAGCAGGTCGAACGGGCTGTCGATGTTGCGGTCGATGAAGTCGGCCATCTCGAGCTCGTAGAGCTCGGTGGCGAAGTCGATGTAGCGGCGGTATCCGGCCGCCTCGTCCGGGCCGATCACCTCGGCGATCTCGTCGGCCATCGCGTCGACGTCGGAGTGCACGTCGAGCTGCGAGCCGTCGGGGAAGTAGGTCCGGTACACCGGGCTCACCGGGGCCAGCTCGAGCCAGTCGGACATCTCCTCGCCCACGCAGGCGAAGGCGTCCTCGATGAGGCCGGGCATCGTCAGGACCGTGGGACCGGTGTCGAACCTGTAGCCCGAGTCCTCGATCACCCCGGCGCGCCCACCGGGGACGGCCTCCCGCTCGAGGATCGTCACGTTCCGGCCCGCCCCGGCCAGTCGCAGCGCAGCGCTCAGGCCGCCCAGGCCGGCGCCCACGATCACGACGTCGTCCGTGGGGCCGACCACCGGTCCGGCATTGGTCAGGGGGATTCTCATGGAGCAACCGTAGGCCCACCTCCGGACGCGTGCGAATGGGCGTTCTGGTCGGCGCTGCGCAGTCCGCCCATCGGGTGGGCGTTCGGGCCTCGCGGGCGGCGGCAGGCCCTAGGCTGTGCGTCATGACGCCCGAACCCCGCCTCACTCCGGAGCACCTGCGTGCCTCGGTCCAGGGGACCCTCGACGCATTCCTGGCCGAGCAGGCGCAGATCCTGGCCGGGATCTCGCCGGACCTCGTGCCGTTCACCGACTGGCTCGGCGAGCTGCTCGCCGGGGGCAAGCGCCTGCGCCCCGCCTTCTGCATGTGGGGCTACCTCGGCGCCGGAGGCGCGGAGCTCGACAGGGCGCTGCACGCGGCTGCGTCTCTCGAGCTGCTGCAGGCCTGCGCGCTCGTGCACGACGACGTCATGGACGACTCCGACATGCGCCGGGGCAAGCCCGCTGCCCACCGCCGGTTCGCCACCCTGCACCGGGGGTCGACGTGGGCCGGGGACTCCCAGCGCTTCGGCGACGGGTCGGCGATCCTCCTCGGCGACCTCTGCCTGAGCTGGGCCGACGAGATGCTGTTCCGAGCGGGGTTCGGTGCTGACGCGTCGGGCCGCGCGAAGGTCGTCTACGACCGGATGCGCACGGAGCTGATGGCCGGCCAGTACCTCGACCTGCTGGAGCAGGCCCGCGGCGGCGGCTCGGTCGAGCGTGCCCTGCTCGTCGTGCGCTACAAGTCCGCAAAGTACACGATCGAGCGACCCCTGCACCTCGGGGCCGCGCTCGCCGGTGCGGACCAGTCCTTCATGGACACCCTGTCGGGGTACGGCCTGCCCCTCGGGGAGGCGTTCCAGCTGCGCGATGACGTGCTCGGCGTGTTCGGTGACCCGATCGAGACCGGGAAGCCTGCGGGCGATGACCTGCGCGAGGGCAAGCGCACGATCCTGGTGGCGACGGCGATGCAGCGCGCGACCCGGGAGCAGGCCGCGCACCTGCGCGAGGGACTGGGCGATCCGCACCTGGGGGCTGAAGCCATCGACGACCTGCGCGGGATCATCGTGGCCACGGGAGCCCTCGACGAGTGCGAGCTGCTCATCGACCAGCGGACGCAGGAGGCGGTCGCCGCCCTCGACGGAGCCGCTCTCGCCGATGACGCCCGATCCGCACTCGAGCAGCTCGCCGTGGCTGCGACCGCCAGGAGCCTCTGATGTCGGTCGCGCTGTCCCAGAGCCTGCGTTCCGGGGAGCCCGTGTTCTCCTTCGAGTTCTTCCCGCCGAAGACCGACGAGGGCGAGCGCCAGCTCTGGTCGGCCATCTCGGACCTGGCGCCGCTGTCGCCCACATTCGTCTCGGTCACCTACGGCGCAGGCGGCTCCACCCGGGACCGCACGGTGCGCATCACCAGCCGGATCCTCAACGAGACGGGGATGGACGCGGTCGCCCACCTGACGTGCGTCGGGGCCACCGAGGACGAGCTGCGCGAGGTGCTCACCCGGTACGAGCTGGCCGGGATCACCAACCTGCTCGCCCTGCGGGGCGACCCCCCGGGTGGCCCGGGCAGCGAGTGGACCCCGGTCCCCGGCGGCCTGTCGCACGCCGACGAGCTGGTCCGCCTGGCACGACAGGCCGGTGACTTCACGATCGGGGTCGCGGCCTTCCCCGAGGGGCACCCGGAGTCCCCGGACCTCGCGACCGATGCCCACGTGCTGGCCGCCAAGGAGCACGCGGGCGCCACCTTCGCGATCACCCAGTTCTTCTTCCGGGTGGAGGACTACTTCACGATGGTGCAACGGGCCACCGAGCACGGCGTGACCATGCCGATCCTCCCGGGGATCATGCCGGTCACGAACGTGCACCAGATCGAGCGCTTCGCCACCCTCTCGGGTGCGGCGTTCCCCGCCGAGCTGGCAGCACGGTTCGAGGCCGTGGCTGAGGACCCGGTGGCCGTCACCGACCTGGGCATCGAGGTCGCGACCGAGCTGTGCGAGAAGCTGCTCGCCGGTGGTGCCCCCGGCCTGCACTTCTACACGCTCAACCGCTCGACCGCCACGCGCGAGATCTTCACACGGCTCACGCGGTAGTCCCGTACAGCAGACGCATGGAGGTGGGCATGGACAAGGGCATCTGGGTCACTGGGTCCGGGACTGCGGTGGGCGCCCGGGACGAGTGCGTGATCACCGTGGGCTCCGAGGTGCGCCGCCCGTCTGCGGCCGGTGCCCTGGCAGCGTCCGCAGAGTCGCTGGAGCAGATGCGCTCGGTGCTGCTGGGGTCCGGCCTCGCGGAGTCGGCGCTGTCCACCTCCGCGGTGAGCCTGAACCCCGTGTACGACCAGTACCCCACGGTCGCGGGCTTCCAGGCGGCTGTGCAGCTCACGGCCGCGACGCGCGACATCGACTCCGCAGGTGAGCTGCTGACGGCGGTCGTGGAGGCCGGTGGCGACGCCGCGCGCGTGCACGACGTCACGTTCCGGCACAGCGACTCCTCCACACTGATGAGCCTCGCGCGCGATGCGGCGTGGGCCGATGCCGTGGGCCGCGCCAGCCAGTTGGCCGCGTTGGCCGGCCGCGAGCTCGGTGACGTCCTGGCCATCGACGAGACCGTCGGGCGCCCGCATCCACCCGGGCCGATGCGCATGGCGGCCATGGCGGAGTCGGATGCCGCTGGGAGGGTCTCACTCGACGCGGGCGAGGGCTCGGTCGTCGTCAGCCTGACCGTCGGCTGGTCCCTGCGCTGACATGGACCGCGCCACCTACCTGCAGCAGTGGTCCACACTGCACGGTGGTGCCCGCCCGACGGGGATCGTCGGGGGATGGCTGCGGATCGTCCATGGCGTGGCCTTGCCGTTGGCCCGGCTTCGGGTGCCCCCGGACGTCGTGACGATCCTCGGGCTGTTGATCGCGTGCTCCGCACCCCTGCTCGCCTCACTCGGTCGAGGGGGAGCCCTCGCCGCTGCCCTGGTGATCGCACTCAGCGGACTCGTCGACTCCCTCGACGGGGCGGTCGCGGTGATGACCGGACGGGTGAGCCGCTGGGGGGCGGTCCTCGACGCGGTCGCCGACAGGATCAGCGACGCGGCGTTCGTGGCCACCCTCTGGGTGGTCGGGGCGCCGGCGCCCGTATGCGTGGCGGCCGTGGCCGTGTGCTGGCTTCAGGAGTACACCCGGGCCCGGGCGGGCGGTGCCGGGATGTCCGAGGTCGGGGTGCTCACTCTCAACGAGCGACCCACGAGGGTCATCGTGGTGGTCATGTTCCTGCTGGCCGGCGTGGCTCGGCCCGACGACGATCCCGGATGGGCGGCCCTCGGTGCGTGGGCACTCGTGGGCCTCGGGGTGATCGGGTTCATGCAGCTGCTCGTGGTGGTCCGACGCACGCTTGGGGCCGGCGGCTGATGGATGCCGAGCAGGCGGCACAGCTCACCCTGGTCGTCGCCGTGATCGTGCTCGCTGCCGTGGGTGGGGTCCGCCTCGCCGCTCGATTCGGGGTCCCGGGCCTGCTGTTCTACCTGGCCCTCGGACTGGTGCTCGGCGAGGACGGCCCTGGCGGGATCGTCTTCAACGACGCGGAACTGGCCACGGCGCTGGGGTACGCCGGGCTGGTCGTCATCCTGGCTGAGGGCGGCCTGACCACCCGAACCTCGACAGTGCGACCGGTCGCCGTGCCTGCCGCCCTGCTGGCCACTCTCGGGGTGGCGCTCAGCATCATGCTCGTGGCCTGGCCGTTGCACTGGATCACCGGGATGGATCTGCGCACGGCGGTGCTGATCGCCGCGGTCCTCGCTCCCACCGACGCCGCAGCAGTGTTCACCGTGGCCCGTGGGTTGCGACTGCCTGCACGGCTGCAAACACTGATCGAGGCCGAGTCGGGGCTCAACGATGCCCCTGTGGTCGTGCTGGTGGTACTTCTGTCGACGACGGTGGCCGGTGAGATGCCGGCGTGGCTGATCCCGATCGTGGTGGTGGCCGAGCTGATCGGCGGCCTGGTCGTGGGTGTGCTGGTCGGGCTCTTCGCCCGCTGGCTGCTGCCCCGGCTCGCCCTGCCCGCCTCGGGGCTCTACCCGGTGGCAGTGATCGCGCTGCTGATGCTGGCCTACGGGCTGGCTGTCGTACTTCACACATCCGGGTTCGCGGCGGTCTACGTGGTTGCCCTGATCATGGCGGCGTCCCCACTGCCGCACCGCCGCTCGGTCCTCGGCTTCATCGAGGGTCTGGCGTGGACGGTGCAGATCGGGCTGTTCGTCATGCTCGGCCTGCTGGCGGTTCCGAGTCGCGCGGCGGAGTCGGTCGGGATCGCGCTCCTCGCGGGGGCGCTGCTCCTGGTGGTCGCACGTCCCCTGAGCGTGCTTGCATCCCTGGGACCGTTCCTGCGACCGGGGTGGGTCACCCGCAGGACCCGGACGGAGTCGATGCCCTGGCAGTGGGTCGCCTTCGTCGCGTGGGCCGGCCTGCGGGGAGCGGTCCCCATCATCTTCGCGACCATCCCGCTGGGCTCCGACGTGCCCGATGGTGCCCTGATCTTCGACGTGACGCTGCTGCTGGTCATCATGCTCACGCTTCTGCAGGCACCGACCATGCCGATGCTGGGCCGGCGGCTGGGGCTGGTGCGCACCGAGCGGGTGGGGGAGCTGACGGTGGAGGCTGCGCCCCTGGACACGATGCACGCGGCCCTGTTGGACCTGGACATCCCCACGGGCTCGCGGGTGGCGGGCACCTACATCAGCGAGCTCCCGCTGCCCACAGGTGCGGTCGTGTCGCTCGTGGTCCGCAGCGGGCACACCCTGGTGCCCGACCGCACCACGCGGGTCAAGGTCGGCGACCGGCTGCTCATCGTCTGCACGCTGCAGGCGCGGGCCGCCACCGAGCGGGCGCTGCAGTCGGTCTCCCGCAGCGGCAGGCTGGCGGGGTGGGCGGACAGCGAGACGGTCGACGAGCGAGGTTGACTCACTCGGGCGCGGCCGACTCAGGCCCGGCCGACCAGGTTCGCCACGATCTCCGCGGACATCCCGACCAGGGGCAGCCCTCCGCCGGGGTGCGCCGAGCCGCCCACGAGGAACAGGCCTGGCACCGGTGAGGCGTTCTGCGGGCGCAGGAACGCTGCCCGGGCACCGTTCGACGAGGTTCCGTAGATGGCGCCGCCGGGGGCGCCGGTCGCCCGCTCGAGGTCCGCGGGCGTGCGCAGCTCGCGCCACAGGACACGACCGGACAGGTCGGTGCCCCGCTCGGCCAGGCGCGCCAGGACCTTGTCCGCGTAGGAGTCGGCCAGGCCCGGGGCATCCCAGTCGATCGTTCCCGGGAGCTGGCCGCCAGGGGAGTGCCGCGGGGCGTTGACGAGCACGAACCAGGCCTCGCCGCCCTCGGGGCGCATCCCCGGATCGTCGGGCACGCAGGCGTAGATCGTCGGGTCGTCGACCGGCCGTGGGTGGCCGGAGAAGATGGCGTCGAACTCCGCGTCGTACTCGCGGGGGAACCACACGTTGTTGTGGGTCAGCCCCGGTGTCCGCCCCTGGACGGCCAGCAGCAGCACGAACCCGGACAGCGAGGGGGTGGCCCGGGCGAGCCGGCGGGCAGGGGCGCGGGGGGCCCGCTCACCGAGCAGCGTGCCGTACACCTGACTGGCATCGGCGTTGGCGACGACCACGTCGGCGGGCAGGACCTCCCCGCCGACGACCTCCACGCCGCTCACGCGGTCGCCGGACAACAGGATCCGCGCCGCCGGCGTGGACAGCCGCATGGTGACCCCGCGCTCGTCCAGCCGGGAGCGCAGGGCATCGCCGAGGCTGCGCAGTCCACCGGCGATGTGCCAGGCCCCGAACGTGGCCTCGACGTAGGGGATGGTGGCCAGGACAGCAGGTGCGCGTCGCGGATCCGATCCCGAGTAGGTGGCGTACCGGTCGAACACCTGGCGGGCCCGCCAGTCGGTCAGTGTTCCGTGACCCAGGCGGCGCAGCGACTGCCACGGGGCGACGGTACGCACAGCGTCGAGATCGCGGGTGAGCGGGACCAGGTCGCGGGCCCCCGTCAGGGGCGACTCCAGGAAGGGGCGACGGGTGACCGCCCACATCCGCCCGGCACGCTCCATCAGTGACCGCCACTGGTCCGCGGACTGCCCGCCGAAGGCGTCGCCCATCGCCGCAGCACCCATCCCGACGCCGACCCCGGGCATCGGCAGCGTCGTGCCGTCGGCGAACCGGTAGGTGAACCCGGGGTCGAGGGGGACCAGCTCGACGCTGTCCTCGAGCGGCCCTCCGGTCTTGAGGAACAGGTCGCGGTACACCGCCGGGATCGTGAACAGGCTGGGGCCGGTGTCGAACGCGAATCCGTCGCGGCGGAACGTGCCCAGCTTGCCCCCATGGGTGTCGCTGGCCTCGATCACGGTGACCTCGTGGCCCTTGACCCGCAGCCTTGCGGCAGCGGCCATCCCACCCATGCCGGCGCCGATCACGATGATGCGTGCCATGACCGGAACCCTACGTGGACCTCCGCGGTCGGGGTCCCGCCGGATCGCGTTCTGGCCGCGCACCCGCGAGGCTGTGCGGGTGAGTGGGTGGGATGTGGACGTCGCGGTCGTGGGTTCGGGCTTCGGTGGTGGAGTGGCGGCCCTGCGCCATGCACAGGCCGGACGGTCCGTGGTCGTCCTCGAGCAGGGGCGGCGACTCACCCCCGAGGACCTGGAGGCCGGCGGGCGCCGGACGCGGGACCTGCTCTGGGAGCCTCGGGCCAGGCTATACGGGTACTTCCAGCAGACGCTGCTTCGGCACGTGATGATCGTGCACGGGGTCGGCGTCGGGGGTGGGTCGATCGTGTACGCAGGTGTCCTGCTGCACCCGAAGCCCGACGCGTGGGAGGCGCCCGGCTGGGCGGTCACGGGGGTGGACTGGTCCGCCGAGCTGGCACCGCACTACGACGTGGCCGCTGGCATGCTGGGCCGCCAGACGAACCCGTATGTGAGCGCGCAGGACACGTGGCTGAAGTCGGCGGCGACCGACCTCGGCGTGCCGGGGACGTTCGCGCCCACGCCCCAGGGGATCTCCTTCGCCGACTGCGTGCGGTGCGGGGCCTGCATCACCGGGTGCCCGCACGGCGCCAAGAACAGTATCGACCGGACCTACCTGGCCCGGGCGGAGGAGCTCGGCGTGCGGGTGCGGCCGCGATCGAAGGTCGTCCGGCTGGCGCGGTTGTCCGGGGGTGGCTGGCGGCTCGACCTTGCCGACCCGCTGCGCCATGGGGCGTCCGCCGGGAGCATCACCGTTCGCGAGGTGGTCCTCAGCGCGGGCGTTCTGGGCACCACGGAGCTGCTCCTGGCGTCACGCGATCGCTGGGGGACGCTGCCCTGGGCCTCGCCCGCCCTGGGGGAGCACGTGCGCACGAACTCCGAGGCGTTCACCGCGGTGCTGCAGCCGCGCGGCGGGGTGGACGTCACCGACGGTTCGACGATCAGCAGCGACTTCCATCCCGACGAGCTCACCCACGTGACCAACAACCGGTTCCCGCGCTCGTTCGGGTTCATGCGCTGGTACCTGTCGCCGCTGGTGACCGGAGACACCCAGGGCTCCCGGGCTCGGGCCACCGTTCGGGCGATCCTGCGGGATCCGGTCGGCGCGACGGCCAACGCGCGGGCCCGCGACTGGTACCGACGGGTCACGGTCCTGACCGTCATGCAGCACGACGACAACGAGCTGGCCCTCCAGCTGCGGCGAGGGCCCCTCGGGTGGGGGCTGCGCTCGCGGCTGGCGCCGGGCGCACCCGCGATCCCGACCTACCTCCCGCAGGCGAATGCGGCCGCGAGCGCCGTGGCGCGGGCCAGCGGGGGGACGGCCTACGGGACGCTGCTCGACCCGGTGCTCGGCGTCGGGTCCACCGCGCACGTCCTGGGAGGTGCGGTGATCGGCGGGTCGCCGGCCGAGGGTGTGGTCGACACCGCCCACCGCGTCTACGCGAGCTCCGACGGTGACGTGTACGAGGACCTGCGGGTGCTCGACGGCAGTGTCGTGCCGGCCAACATCGGCGTGAACCCGGCGCTGACGATCACGGCGATGTCAGAGCGGGCGATGGCCCTGCGCTGACGTGCACCCGGCGGCCCTTCCAGGCCAGTTGGCCGCGCTGGTGGCGCCACCACGACAGCGCGGTGAGACCGTCGAGGGCGAGGATCGACAGCGGGTGCGACCACGCATCGGTGACCCGACCCCCGGTGCGTCGGGCGACCAGGACCCGGCCGGCCACCCCGGCCGCGTAGCCGGCGGCGCCGAGGGCACGAGTGCCGGGCGACCTGGCCAGGAGGGCAGCGGCGGACGGGAGCACGTAGGTGAACGTCAGCAGGCTGGTCGCTCCGGCTGAGCCGATCGGGGATCCGAACGCCGCCCACAGCGACTTGGTGTACCCGTCGACGAGCTCCTCGGTGCCGGTGTACATCCGGCAGGTGGCCAGGTCGGTGCCGTCGGTGACGGTGGCCCGACCACCTGCGGCCTTGACCGCACGGGCCAGGGCGATGTCCTCCAGGACCTCGTGGCGCACAGCCTCGTGACCCGAGCGCCGGTGGGCCTCCGGCGTGATCGCCAGCACCTGGCCGTTGGCGGCCGTCAGGGAGGGCCGCGGGGAGTCCTCGGCCAGACCCAGCGGCAGGGTCGTCAGCCACGACCACTGCAGGAGCGGCTGGACGAGCCGCTCGGCGGTGGTTGCGGCGATCTGGCGCGGGTACGGGCTGGCCAGGTCCAGGCCGGAGTCGCGCATGAGGCCGGCGATCCGGCGCACCGCGTCGAGGGCCAGGACCACGTCCGCGTCCAGGAAGATGAGGAGGTCCGGGGCCGGATCGCTGGCCAGCGCGGCCTCGGCCAGGCGGTGGCAGGCCCAGGGCTTGCCCAGCCATCCCTCGGGAGGGTGCTCGGGGCCACCGTCGATCACGGTGAACCGGGGGTCGTCGGCCACGAGGGAACGGACCAGGTCGGCGGTTCCGTCCGAGGATCCGTCGTCGAGGACGATCACGCGCAGTGTTGGGTGGTCCTGGGCCAGCAGCGCTGCCAAGCAGGGGGCGATCCGGTGGGCCTCGTCGCGGGCGGGCAACAGGACGGTCACGCGGGCCGCCTCGATCGGGTCTCCCGGATCCGGGACGGGGGCGGGGCGCAGATGGCGGGTGTTCCACGCGGTGTGGGCCGTCAGCCCGGCCGCGATGACGGTGGCGATCAGGACGGTGGAGCGTCCGGGTCTCACCGCGTGCCGGCCATGGCGTGGTCGGGGGCCAGCCGCAGCTCGGGCCCCACCATGCGGGCCCAGGGGATCACCGTGAGGCCCATGGCGATCCCGCCCCACAGTGCGACTGCGGGACGACCGAAGAACACGGCCGCGGCCATCACGTTCGAGGCGTAGATCCAGAGCATCAGCAGGTGCGGCATCCGGTCGTCGGAGGGGGTGCGGGGCAGGTGGTCCAGCACCCAGAAGATCAGCAGGCCGGTGGCGAACCAGCCGGCATAGTTGGTCAGCGGGATGCCGGGGGAGCCGGGGAGGGCAGGCGTCGGGTCGGCGAAGGCCCAGTGCCCCTCGCCGACCATCTGCGGGTCGAGGAACAGGTCCCACGCGGTGATGGTCCACGCGCCGATCAGGACCACCTGCCAGCGTCGGGTTCCCAGCCGCCACGCGAGCAGCAGCATCGGGTAGGCGGCCATGCACCAGGCCAGGGGGATCAGCAGTGGGACGTCGAGCACCATCGGTCCCAGTCGCTCGCCATAGCGGTAGGCGCCGAACGGGTACCCGGTCGCGGTGCCGACCGCCTCGATCGCCAGGCCGATCACCGCCGTCGCCCCGTACAGCCGCGCAGCCCAGCCGATGCCCCGGTGCAGGGTGGCGTGGCAGGCGCCGGCCGTGGCCAGCAGCAGCACGGAGGTGATGGTGGCCGCGTCGCGCATCTCCTCGGGGAGCAGAACCCAGACGATCTGGGACAGGACTCCGGCACCGCCGAGGAGCCATGGCAGCGCACGCAGGATAGGCGAGGTGGTGACGGGCACGCCCTCGATCCTAAGCCGGGTGCAGTGCCCGGGCGCTGAGCTCCTATGCGGCGCCCGGGGCCGGGACGGCTCGGCCGGCCACGGTGCCCTCGGCGGAGAGCAGGGCGAACCGCGCGAACAGCTCCTCGGAGTACCAGTCGAGCTGCGAGGTCTGGGCGATGACCTGCTGGTGTGCGGGGCGGCGGTAGGCGAAGTCCGACAGCGCGGAACCGTCGGACCAGGTCGAGAAGGTGCCCTGCAGCCCGACGGGGGCCTCGCCGATCCCCATCGCGAAGGTGAGGCCGCCGCCCTCCTTGACGTCGAGGGCAACGGGGGGCACCGAGCTCCAGAAGGTGCGCCACATCCGGGGCTTGATCCGTCCGCGGGTGATCGCGGCGACCGGGCCGTCCCAGCGGGTCGCCACCGGGTTGCCGAACGGTTGCTGCTTGGCCCAGAGGCCCCGGCTGCTCAGCGGGCGCAGGACCCAGGTGGCTGACTCCTCGGAGATCCGGTCCCAGTCCCGTTGCACCCGGGAGTCGGCGAACCGCTGCGGTCCCTCAGCATCGGCCCAGCACAGCAGCACCCCCCAGTGCTGTGCGTCGGCATCCAACGGGGTGAAGGTACGACCGTTCCCCGTGCCCAGGAGCTTGGCGAAGCGGACCCCGGGAAGTCCTCGAACCGGGCGACGGTGGCGTGCCATGTGGGTGACAGCCGTGGGGACATGTCGGGCGGGGACCCCCCAGATGTGCAGGCTCACGACAGCGGGGGTCTCGGTCATGGCCCCAGTATCCCCAGTGGCGGTCCTGCCCGGGCGGTCGATCCCCTGGTGGCAGTTACCCGGGCACCAGCTGTCTCCGGCGGCGGGGAATCACGACCACTGATCCTTCCGGTCGCAAGGTCTCGATCTGGTTGCCGTCGGGTGACCATCGGAGTTCGAATCCACGTTCGTGGACGTCCTTGTGATGGAACATGGCTGGTGCGGAGCAGCCGGCGAACGCGCAGTGCAGGTCGCTGATATCGATGACCCTGCGGAGCGCCGGTGGGACGACGAGTGCGGATCGACCGAGCTGCAAGGGGACCCCCCCGCACCCGCTGGCGGCTTGGGGGACGTGTTGCCCGGCGGCTACCTGGTCTGAAGCACCTGGACCTCGGTGACGGGTTGCTCCCGCTCACCGGTCATCGTGAAGGTGATCTCGCCGGCCTGCCCAGCGCCGGACCATTCCACCTGCCAGTGCGCGGTTGCCCGGACGGTGAAGGCGCCGCGTGGCTCCTGCGTGGAGGGGGCCAGGTACCGATGGCCGCATGTTGGCGACGGGCCCGTGCCCTTGTCAGGGGTCCAGGGTGTGCCTGCGGTCCGGCAGGTCCGCCGAGTCCCGTCACCGAGCTGCCAGACGACCTTGGTGACCTTGGCTGTGGCAGTCACGGAGACAGGCCCTGCTGTGGAGGTGCGGGTGATGGGTCCGAACCCGTGGGATCCGGCGTTGTCGATCCAGAGCCACGCATCCATTCCGACGACCAGGGGAGCCCCCGCCGTGAGCGGAGTCATCCCGATCGAGGGGGACTCGAGGTCCATGCGTTCGACGGCCTTCTCGGCCAGCGTGACCGGGTCCACGAGGACCGGAGCACCCGCGGCCCCGGCACTGGGCGCCCAGAACCAGAACCCGTTGCCAACGCCTGCGCTGAAGGCCGAGCCCGGCTGAACGCACTGGTAGATCGTCCCGTCGTCGCGGCCCTCCCAGATCGCGTGGTCGATGGGCGGCTGGGGCGAGACCCGCTGCACGAAGCACTGGCGATCCTCGGACCACACTCCGAGCTTCGACGTGCACGTGATCTCGTCACCCCTGTAGGTGCACACCGCCTTGCCCGGCGTCCTCGACCCAGCCTGCGTGGATCCCGCACCCCCACCGGAGCCGGCGCCAGGGGTAGTGGTGGAGTGTCCGGCGCCTATGTCAACAGCCGCGCCACCAGACCCATCGAAGTCAGCTTCCACGCTTGCGGATCCATCTCCGCTGGCATCGGCATGGGCTGGCATTGGGCTGGACAGGAGGACTGCGGTGCCGATCGTTAGGCCGACAAGCCGACGGCTCAGCACGAGCGCTCCGCGGAGTCCCGGGCGACCTGCGTCCGGGCGACGGCCCATCCCGGGATCGGGGAGGTAGTCGGTGCGAATCACTGTGTAGTCCGCCTGCTCGCGGATGCCCTTGGAGCGTATGCCCTCGGCGGTGACGCTCGTCACGGCTGTGCCATCGATGCATGCCCGGACGACCACCACGCGCGGGTCCCCCTTCAGGTCGACGCTTACGGGCTCGGCTGATGCGAGTACAAGGCGTACGCCCTTTGGCTCCGATCGCTTGCCCTCTCCGAGGTCCTGCTGACTCTTCGCGAGGTTCCTGTCGAGCAAATCCCCGGTCGCCACATTGTTGAGGTCGTTGAGGTTCGTGGTGGCCCCGGAGTAGATGTCCACGAGCGTCTGTCGATACGCGAGAACCACCTCCGTGGCTTCCTCGAACGCCTGCTGCTCCTCCGCGGTCAGAGTCGAGGTGGGCGATGGGGAGGCACTCGGATCGGTGCTCGCGGAGGCGCTGGAACTGGTGTCGGGACCCGTCGTGGCGACAGGGTCCGGATCATTCGTGCATCCGGCCAGCAGCAGGCCTGCGGTGAGGGCCGCGGCGAGGACGCCGGCGGATGGGTGGCTCATGTGCGGGTCCTCGTCGTGCCGAAATGGGTAACTTCCGGTGCACAGGATACGTCCCGCCGCGGGGTGGCTTGTCCGTTTCGTCCACAGGCCGAGTGGGCCAGCAGCGCGGGCGTCGGCGGGGTGGCGCCTGACAATCGGGCAGGTCCGCAGGCGAATGCGCTCCGGTCAAGCTGGGACGCAAGTGGCAAACGGCCAGGACCGGCGCCGAATCCCGTGCACGGACGTCAGAGCCCCGTCCGCAGAGCGCAGAGAAGCGCCCCTCCCGGACGACCGGTCAGGGCTCAGCCGAACGCCAGAACCCTCAGCGCTTCTTGTCCGGCAGCGTCGTGGCCACCTGGTTGCGCTGGTCGGTCTTCGCGTGCTTGTCGGCCCGCTTCTCCTTGAGGGACTTGCCGGACTTCTTCGCCATGTGCTGGCGCGGGGACTTGTCTGCCATCGGAACTCCCGTGGTCGGAAGCCTGAATGGCTCCGCCCCTCGACAGTACGCCCCAGGGGTGTCTGTGGCTACAGAGCCGAATGGGGGATCGGCAGCCTGCCCTCGATCGGCGCCCGGCACCTCGCGAATGCCTCGGCGCGAGCCCGACGCACGTACCCTTGGGTCACTATGCCCACGACCTCCCTCCTCACTGCCCTGACCGAGCGTGTGATCGTCGCCGACGGCGCCATGGGCACGATGCTGCAAGCACAGGACCCCTCGCTGGATGACTTCCAGGGGTATGAGGGCTGCAACGAGATCCTCAACGTGACCCGCCCGGACATCGTGGCCGCCGTCCATGCCGCCTACTTCGACGTCGGAGTCGACTGCGTGGAGACCAACACCTTCGGCGCCAACCTCGCCAACCTGGGGGAGTACGACATCCCGGAGCGGATCCGCGAGCTCGCGTTGGCCGGTGCGCGGATCGCCCGTGAGGTGGCGGACGGCTACTCGACACCGGACCGCCCGCGCTGGGTCCTGGGCTCCGTCGGGCCGGGCACCAAGCTGCCCACCCTGGGCCATGCCCCCTTCGCCGACCTGCGTGACGCCTATGCCGAGCAGGTGGCCGGGTTGCTCGAGGGAGGTGTCGACGCCGTCCTGATCGAGACCGCGCAGGACCTCCTGCAGGCCAAGGCCGCGCTCATCGGAGCCCGCCGAGCGATGGCTGCCTCGGGGCGCACGGACGTCGCCCTGATCGCCCAGGTGACCGTCGAGACCACCGGCACCATGCTGCTCGGCACCGAGATCGGCGCGGCCCTCACTGCCCTCGAGCCCCTGGGGATCGACGTGATCGGGCTGAACTGCGCGACTGGCCCTGCCGAGATGAGCGAGCACCTGCGCCACCTGTCCCGCTACGCGAAGGTGGCCGTCTCGGCCATGCCGAACGCGGGCCTGCCGGTGCTTGCCGCCGACGGAGCCCACTACCCGCTGACCCCCGGCGAGCTGGCAGCGGCGCACGACCACTTCACGAGCGACTACGGCCTGGCACTGGTCGGCGGGTGCTGCGGGACGACGCCCGAGCACCTGCGTGCCGTGGTCGAGCGCGTTGGCGGTCGCGAGGTTCGCCCACGGGAGCACATCAACGAAGCGGCCGCTGCATCCCTGTACCAGTCCGTGCCCTTCCGCCAGGACACCTCCTACCTGTCCATCGGGGAGCGCACGAACGCCAACGGCTCCAAGGCCTTCCGCGAGGCGATGCTGGCCCAGGACTGGGAGGCCTGCGTCGAGATCGCCCGTGAGCAGATCCGTGACGGGGCCCACCTGCTCGACCTGTGCGTGGACTACGTCGGCCGCGACGGGGCGGGCGACATGCGCGAGCTGGCGGGCCGCTTGGCCACCGCTTCCACGCTGCCCATCGTCCTGGACTCCACCGAACCCGCAGTCCTCGAGGCAGGCCTGCAGATGCTCGGCGGTCGCGCGGTCGTGAACTCGGTCAACTACGAGGACGGCGACGGCCCGGGCTCACGCTTCGCCCAGATCGTCCCGCTGATCAAGGAGTACGGCGCGGCCGTCGTCGCCCTGACCATCGACGAGGAGGGCCAGGCGCGCACCGCCGAATGGAAGCTGCGGGTCGCCGACCGTCTCATCACCGACCTGCGCGACAACCACGGCATCCCCCCGCAGGACGTCCTGGTGGACTGCCTCACCTTCCCGATCGCCACCGGGCAGGAGGAGACCCGGCGCGACGGGATCGAGACGATCGAGGCGATCCGCCGGATCAAGCACGCCCATCCCGACGTGCAGACCACGCTGGGCCTGTCCAACATCTCGTTCGGGCTGAACCCGGCGGCCCGGCAGGTGCTGAACTCGGTGTTCCTCCACGAGTGCATCGAGGCGGGCCTGGACTCCGCGATCGTGCACGCAAGCAAGATCCTGCCGATCGCCCGGATCGGTGAGGAGCAGCTGAGGGTCGCCCGCGACCTGGTCTACGACCGCCGCGAGTACGCCGAGGACGGCACCGTGAGCTACGACCCGCTGGGTCGGTTCCTGGACCTGTTCGCCGGCGTCAGCGCCCAGGCGTCCAAGGAGTCCAAGGCCGAGGAGCTCGCGGCCCTGCCGCTCGACGAGCGGCTGCAGCGGCGGATCATCGACGGCGAGCGCTCCGGCCTGGAGGCCGACCTCGACGAGGCGCTGCTCACCCAGCCCGCCCTGAAGATCATCAACGACACCCTCCTGGCCGGCATGAAGGAGGTCGGCGAGCTCTTCGGCCGCGGTGACATGCAGCTGCCCTTCGTGCTCAACAGTGCCGAGGTGATGAAGACCGCCGTGGCCTACCTCGAGCCGCACATGGAGAAGGTCGAGGGCGAGGAGTCCATGGGCAAGGGCACGATCGTCCTGGCCACGGTCAAGGGCGACGTCCACGACATCGGCAAGAACCTGGTCGACATCATCCTGACCAACAACGGCTACAAGGTCGTGAACATCGGGATCAAGCAGCCGGTCAACGCGATCCTGGACGCCGCCGCCGAGCACGATGCCGACCTGATCGGCATGTCTGGGCTGCTCGTGAAGAGCACGGTGATCATGAAGGAGAACCTCGAGGAGATGAACGACCGCGGGGTGGCCGAGCGCTG
This sequence comes from uncultured Actinomycetes bacterium, assembly GCA_963747335.1. Lineage (GTDB taxonomy): Bacteria > Actinomycetota > Actinomycetes > S36-B12 > CAIYMF01 > Prado023. The sequence continues at coordinate 341,735 of CAVVEV010000003.1, forward strand.
GCCGGTCATGCTGGGCGGGGCCGCCCTGACCCGCGCGTTCGTCGAGGAGGACCTGGCCGGCATCTTCGCCGGGGACGTCCGCTACGCCCGCGACGCATTCGAGGGCCTGCGGCTCATGGATGCGTTCATGTCGGTCAAGCGCGGCGAGCCCGGTGCCGAGCTGCCCCCGTTGCGCACGAGGAAGGTTGCCCGTCGCGGCGGCAGCACCCGCGAGGTGGGCGAGATCCCCGCACGCAGTGACGTCGCCGTCGACAATCCCGTGCCGACGCCGCCGTTCTGGGGGTCGCGGGTCGTCAAGGGGATCCGGCTCGCGGACTACTCCGCCTACCTCGACGAGCGCGCCCTGTTCCTCGGACAGTGGGGGCTGAAGTCCTCACGTGGCGACGGGCCGGACTATAACGCTCTAGTTGAGGTTGAGGGTCGTCCCCGGCTGCGGATGTGGCTCGACCGCGTCCACACCGAGGGTCTGCTGGGTGCGGCCGTGATCTACGGCTACTACCCCTGCTGGTCCGAGGGGGACGAGCTCGTGATCCTCGACCCGACCGGGCTGGCCGAGGCCGGCGAGCGCCCGCTGGAGAACGGCTGGGAGCCTGTCGAGCTGCACCGGCTGCCCTTCCCGCGGCAGACCCGCGACCGGCACCTGTGCCTGGCGGACTTCTTCCGGTCCCAGGAGGCGGTGCTGAGCGAGGGCCGCCCGGATGTGGTGGCCTTCCACGTGGTGACGATGGGGTCCGCGGTCTCCGCGGCGGCTGCTGAGCTGTTCGAGGCCAACTCCTACCGGGAGTACGTCGAGCTGCACGGCCTGAGCGTCCAGCTCACCGAGGCCCTCGCCGAGTACTGGCACTCCCGGATCCGCGCCGACCTGGGCATCGACTCGTCTGATGCGCTGGACCGGACCCAGCTGATCACCAAGCAGTCCTACCAGGGGGAGCGCTACTCCTTCGGCTACCCGGCCTGCCCGGACGTCGAGCAGCAGACGGTCCTGGTCGACCTGCTGGACCCCTCCCGGATCGGTGTGGAGCTCTCCGAGGAGTTCCAGCTGCACCCGGAGCAGTCCACCTCGGCCCTGATCGTGCACCACCCCGAGGCCAGCTACTACAACGCCGGCTGACGCGAGGGGCACCCCATGACACTCTCCGCGGTCCTGTTCGACATGGACGGTCTCCTGGTCGACACCGAGCCGATGTGGCTCGAGGTCGAGCACCAGACCCTGGCCACGTTGGGGGGGACGTGGTCCGAGGAGCACCAGCGGGCGATCATGGGGGCGTCGATGGCGCATGCCACGGCCTACATGCGCGGCATCTCCGGCACGCAGCGGACCGATGCCGAGGTCGCCGAGCTCCTGATCGGCTCGATGCTGGAGCGCCTCGACGGGGCGCAGATCCCGATCCAGCCCGGCGCAGAGGACCTGCTGACCGACGTGGCCGCGTCGGGGATTCCCTTCGCCCTGGTCTCGGCCTCCGTGCGTCCGATCGTCGACCTGGTACTGGAGTCCATGGCCAGGTCGGGACTTCCGGTGTTCCCTGTCACGGTGGCTGGCGACGAGGTGACCCGCAGCAAGCCCGATCCCATGCCCTACCTGCACGCCGCCGACCTGCTGGGCGTCGACGTCACGCGCGCGGTCGTGCTGGAGGACTCCCTGAACGGTGTGCGCGCTGCGTGGTCAGCCGGGGCGACGGTGGTCGCCGTCCCGCACGCGGTGCCGGTCGAGGCCGGCGAGCGGATCGTGGTGTGCCAGTCGCTCGTGGGGCTGGACATGGCGGGCTTGGCTGCGCTCGTCGGCTGAGGGCGCATCACCGAGCCGGCTCCCACGGGATACGGGACGGGGCGGGGGACGCGCGTGGAAACGCGGGCGGCCGATGTGGCAGAACGCCCCTAAACTGGGCCTCTTGACTCCAGAGAGGTCCCCCCATGTCTGAGGCAACAGCCGCGAACGACGCGTCCCAGTCCGGCAGCCCCGCGGCCCGTGCCGTGGGGCTGAGCAAGGTGTACGGCGAGGGGGAGACGCAGGTGGTGGCGCTGCGCTCGGTCGATGTCCAGTTCGAGGTCGGCCGGTTCACGGCGATCATGGGACCGTCGGGGTCGGGCAAGTCCACGCTGATGCACTGCATGGCCGGCCTGGACTCCGCGTCGGCAGGGAAGGTCTTCATCGGTGAGTCGGACCTGACCACGATGAAGGACAACGACCTGACCCGGCTGCGTCGCGAGCGGATGGGCTTCGTGTTCCAGGCGTTCAACCTGGTGCCGACCCTGACCGCGGAGGAGAACATCACCCTTCCCCTGGACATCGCCGGGCGAAGCGTCGACCGGGAGTGGTTCGACCTCGTGGTCGGGACCGTCGGCCTGGCCGACCGCCTGACCCACCGCCCCAGCGAGCTCTCCGGCGGTCAGCAGCAGCGCGTGGCGTGCGCCCGCGCGATGGCCACCCGGCCCGACATCATCTTCGCCGACGAGCCCACCGGGAACCTGGACTCGCGCTCGGGTGCCGAGGTGCTCGGGTTCCTGCGCCGCAGCGTGGACGAGTTCGGCCAGACGATCGTCATGGTCACCCACGACGCCCACGCGGCGGCGTACGCCGACCGTGTGGTGTTCCTGGCCGACGGCGCCTTCGTCGATGAGCTGCTGGATCCGGACGCCCCGGCGATCCTCGAGCGGATGATGACCTTCGAGCAGGCCGCCGGCGCACACGGCTCCGTGGTCGCTGAGCCGGTGAGCATCGAGATCCCACCGTCCCGCGCAACGGATGCCTCGAACCCGATGCCCGAGCAGGGATAGGCGCATGCTCAAGGCAACATGGCGCTCCTTGAAGGCGCACAAGGCTCGGATGCTGCTGTCCGGGCTGGCTGTCGTGCTCGGCGTGGCCTTCGTGGTGGGCACGTTCATCTTCACCGACACCCTCAAGGGCACCTTCGACCAGCTGTTCGCCAACGAGGTCCCCGACGTCGTGGTGACCCAGCAGCTCGAGGTGGGCGGCGACGACGGACGGGGCTCGGTGGTCTCCGTTGTTCCCCAATCAGTCCTCGACGACGTGCGCGAGGTGGCCGGCGTGGCCCGGGCGACCGGTGACGTCCAGGTCCTCGGCGTGACGCTCATCGACGAGGCGGGGGAGCCCATCGGTGGCAATGGCCCGCCCCAGTTCGGCTTCTCCTTCCCGGAGTTCCCCGATGACCCCCAGCTCAGCGGTCTCTCCCTCGTGGAGGGCCGGGCCCCGAGTGCGCCCGAGGAGATCGTCGTCGACCTGCAGACCGCCGAGAAGGGCGGGTTCGAGGTCGGCGACACCGTCACCGTGGTCACCCAGGGCCCTCGGATCGAGGCGCCGCTGGTCGGACTCGCCCGGTACGGGGTCAGCGGAGGCCTCGCTGGGGCCACCTTGACGCTCTTCGACCGGCAGTACGCGCAGGAGACCTTCGTCGGTGAGGACGCCTGGAACCAGGTGTCCATCGTGGGTGCCGAGGGCACCACGCCCGAGGGGTTGCGCGACGACCTCACATCCCTGCTCGGCCCCGGCTACAAGGTGGCGACTGGGCAGGAGCTCCAGGACGAGGCCGCGGAGCAGCTCAGCACGGCGCTGGGGTTCATCAACACGTTCCTGCTGGTCTTCGCGTTCATCGCCCTGTTCGTGGGCACCTTCATCATCCTGAACACCTTCTCGATGCTGGTCGCTCGGCGCACCCGCGAGCTGGCGCTGCTGCGGGCGATCGGTGCCAGCAAGCGCCAGATCACGTGGTCCGTGGTCGGGGAGGCCTTCCTGCTCGGGCTGCTCGGAGGGGCACTGGGGATCCTGCTCGGCATCGGAGTGGCCCTGGGGCTGCGCGAGCTCCTGGGCGTCATCGGGGCCGAGCTCCCGGCCGGCAATCTGGTACTGGCTCCGCGCACACTCGTCCTCGGTATGGCTGTGGGCGTGATCGTCACCGTGGTGGCGGCCTGGTTCCCTGCGCGCCGGGCCTCGCAGGTTCCGCCCGTGGCGGCCATGCGGGATGAGGTCGCCCTGCCGGCCAGGAGCCTGCGACTGCGGGGTATCGCCGGCGGCCTGTTCACCGGGCTGGGGGTCGTGGCGCTGGTCGCAGCGGTCCTCAACGAGGACCTGCCGCGCCGCCTGACCGTGGCCGGTCTCGGCGCCTTCGGGCTCCTGCTCGGCGTCATCGTCCTGGCTCCCGTGTTCAGCCGTGGCCTGGTGGGTGCCGTCGGTGCTCCGGTCACCCGCCTGGGATCCGTGGGGACGCTCGCGGTGCGCAACGCCCAACGCGACCGGCGCCGGACCGCGGCCACCGCCACGGCGATCCTCGTCGGCCTCGCCCTCGTGACCGCGATCGGCGTGCTCGGATCCTCGACGACGAAGTCCACCGATGCACTGGTCGATGACCTCATCACCGCGGACTTCATCGTGCAGCCCACCAGCTTCGTCCCGTTCTCCACCGAGGTGGGCGACGCGATTGAGGCAGTGCCCGGGGTGACGCTGGTCTCCCGCGTCCGGCAGGTGCCCGCCCTCGTCGAGGGCGACGAGGTGACCGTCACCGGCGTGCAGCCCGACACGATCGGGCAGGTCCAGACCCTGGGCCTGCAGGCTGCGGCCCTGGCCGCGGGAGGGATCGTCACCGATGTGGAGACCGCAGCCACGGCGGGGCTCGCGATCGGGGACACGGTCAAGGTCACGTGGGGCAATGGCCAGGAGGAGTCGTTCGTCCTGCAGCAGCTCTACGAGGGCCAGACGGCGTTCAGCGGCTGGGTCGTGTCCCTGGAGACGATGGAGGCGGCGGGCCTGCCGGTCGTCGACTCGTTCCTCTACGCACCACTTGACGCCGATGCCGACATCGACGCCGTTCGGACCGAGCTGGATGCGATCCAGGCCGCCTACCCCACCGTCCAGATCCTGGACCAGACCGAGTTCAAGGAGACCATCTCCGGCCAGATCAACCAGCTGTTGAGCCTGGTCTACGCGCTGCTGGGGCTGAGCGTGATCATCGCCATCTTCGGCGTGGTCAACACCCTGGCCCTGTCGATCATCGAGCGCACCCGTGAGATCGGCATGCTGCGCGCCGTCGGGATGCTGCGCACGCAGGTCCGCTCGATGATCCGTTGGGAGTCGATCGTCATCAGCTTCTTCGGGGCGTTCACCGGGGTGGCCCTCGGCCTCCTGCTCGGGATCGCCCTGCAGCGGTTGCTGGTCAATGACGGGATCACCGAGCTGGCCATCCCCTGGTCGTTGATCGGGGTGGTGCTCGTGGCGACTGCCATCGTGGGCGTCCTGGCCGCGGTCTGGCCGGCTCGGCGCGCGGCCAACCTCGACGTGCTGATGGCCATCCGGACGGAGTAGCCGGCCGCCATGACGCCACAGCGGCGTGGCGCGCAGCGGTCAGGGGTTCGGCCGGTCGTTCAGGCAGATGCGGAGGCGTCCACCTCGGACACCACGGCGGCGCTGGCGCTGGTGCCTGCAGCCGGCAACGGCGGGGGAGTGCCGCCCCACTCCGGGCACAGGGACTGGTGCGCGCACCACGTGCACAGCGCAGAGGGCCGCGCGCGCCAGTCGCCGGCCTCCATGGCGCGCTCGATGGCCGTCCACAGTGCCTCGATCTTGCGCTGCATGGCCCGCAGGTCCTCCTCGTCGGGCTCGTAGCGCAGCACGACCCCCGTCGAGAGGTACATCAGCTGGAGCATCGTCGGGATCTCGCCGTGCATGTGCCACAGGGCCAGCGCGTAGAACCGCATCTGGAACATCGCCCGGGCCTCGAAACCCACGCCCGGGGGCTTGCCGGTCTTGTAGTCCACGACCCTCAGCTGCCCGGTGGGCGCACGGTCGAGGCGGTCCACGAACCCGCGCAGGACCAACCCTGAGGGCAGTTCGGCCTGGACCTGCAGCTCGCGGGCGGCGGGCTCGAGCCGGGTCGGGTCCTCCATCGCGAAGTACGACTCGACAAGGTCACCGGCACCGCGCAGCCACTCCTGCGGGTCGGTGTCGGCCTCCGCCAGCATCCCGACCACCTCCGGGCGCTGCGCCACCAGGGCGTCCCACTGTGGACCGACGAGGCCGATTGCCTCATCCAGCGTCCGCCGGTCCGCCGGGAGGTCGTAGAGCGCCTCCAGCACCGAGTGCACCAGGGTCCCGCGCACGGCCGCCGGGCTGGGCGGCTCCGGCAGCCGGTCGAGGACGCGGAACCGGTAGAGCAGCGGGCAGGCCTGGAAGTCCAGGGCACGGGAGGGCGACAACGAACGAGTGGGGCGCTGGCTCAGGTCGCTCGGATCGGGCATGACGACAACCTACGTCGGGGGTCCGACAACGCCCCGGGAAGGGCAGCCCATCCCCACGTGGCGGCGCCAGCCCAGCTGCCCGCCTACGATGGATCGATGGCCACCCCGACTGCCCGTATTGCCGGGATCCCCGTGGAGTTCCCCGCGAGCGGCATCCTGGGGGTGGCGCTGCTGGCCTACTTGTGGATACCGGCCTTCACGATCGACAGCTCCTGGAGCCCATGGGTCCTGGCGCTGGCGTTCGCGGTGCTGTTGAGCCTGGCCACGCTCGTCCATGAGTTCGCCCACGCCCTCGTCGCGCGGGCGTTCGGGTTCCCGGTCCATCGGGTCGTGCTCCAACTGCTCGGCGGTGTCACCCACTACGAGCGCAGCCGCCAGGCGCCGATGGCTGAGGCGGCCGTGGCCGCTGCCGGCCCGATGGCCACGTTCGCACTCGCGGGCGTGACCTACGCCGCGACCCAGGTCCTGGATCCGGCCAGCGCCGCGGGCGTGCTGGCACGCGCGCTCACCTGGGCCAACGTGATCATCGGCATCTACAACTCGCTGCCCGGCATTCCGCTGGATGGGGGCAATGTGCTGCGCTGCCTGATCTGGGCGGCGTCCGGCTCCGAGCGCCGGGGCACTGTCGTCGCGGCATGGGTCGGGCGCGGCGTGGCCGTGCTCACGCTCCTGTCGCCGGTCGCCCTGTCGCTGATGACCGGGGTTCGGCCCGACCTGCTCGTGTACGTGGTGGCGGGCCTGGTGGCCGCGATGCTCTACACCGGAGCGTCGGCGCAGCTGCGTGCGGTCGAGCTGCGCACGCGGGCCGGATCGTTGACCGCGGGAGGGCTGGCTCGACGCGCCATCCCGGTGGATCGCGACCTCCCGCTGGCCGAGGCCATCCGCCGGGCGACCGCCGCCGGTGCCGGTGCGCTGGTCGTCGTCGACCCCCGGGGGGTGCCGACCGGCATCGGGCAGCACGACGCGATCGCCGCCGTGCCCGAACAGCGCCGGCCCTGGGTGTCGGTGGCGTCGGTGGCGCGGCCGATCGACGCCGACGCCACCATCGGCCGGGACCTGGCGGGCACCGATCTGCTCACGGAGGTTGCCCGCAGTGGTCGGGAGGAGCTGCTGGTCGTCGATCCGCAGGGCCTGGTCTATGGCGTCCTGCTCATGGCCGACATCGAGGCGGCCCTGAAGGGCTGAGCCGCTGTTCCTGACCGGAGGTGGGCGGCGCATAGGGTCAGCCCATGACCGAGCCGACAGCCCCGACCGAGCCGACAGCCCCGACCGAGCCGACAGCCCCTGAGCCCACCGTCCCGACCGCCCCGCCCACGCCGCGCGCCGACCGGCACGGGCCGCTGCAGCCGGGGGACCTGGTCCAGCTCACCGACCCGAAGGGTCGCCACCACACCTTCCCCCTGGTCCCGGGCAAGGAGTTCCACACCCACAAGGGCGCGCTGTCCCACGACGATCTCATCGGACAGCCCGAGGGCATCGTCGTGACCACCCTCGCCGGCGTCCCCTACCTCGTGCTGCGCCCCCTGCTGCGCGACTTCGTCCTGTCCATGCCCCGCGGCGCGACGGTGATCTACCCCAAGGACGCTGCCGCGATCGTCGGCCTGGCCGACATCTTCCCCGGGGCGCACGTGGTCGAGGCCGGCGTCGGCTCCGGCGCCCTGACCTGCTCGCTGCTGCGCGCGGTCGGCCCGACCGGTCGGGTCACCTCCTTCGAGCGGCGCCCGGACTTCGCGGACATCGCCCGGGGGAACGTCGAGCGATTCCTCGGCGGCGTCCAGCCGAACTGGACCCTCGAGGTCGGCGACCTCCAGGACCGGCTGACGCAGACCGGGGTGCACCGCGTGGTGCTGGACATGCTGGCTCCGTGGGAGTGCGTCGACGCCGTCGCCGACGCGCTGATCCCCGGCGGGATCGTGGTGGTGTACCTGGCGACCACGACCCAGCTGTCGCGGATGGCCGAGACCCTGCGGGCCGACGGGCGGTTCACCGAGCCCGCGGCCAGCGAGCTGATGCTGCGCACCTGGCACCTCGAGGGCCTCGCGGTCCGCCCGGACCATCGGATGACCGGTCACACCGGCTTCCTGCTGTCCAGCCGCCGGCTGGCGCCGGGGACCGTCCTGCCGGCCAAGCGCAGCCGACCGGCCAAGGGGGCCTACGGCGAGGACTACACCGGTCCCGGGGCTCCGGGCGCAGCGGGCGCCGACACCGCCGAGTCCGCGGGGTCCGACGCGGCCCCGACACCGTTCCGCCCGGCGCTGCCCTGAGTGGGACCAGGCCGACCCGGCGACCTGGACGGCGCGCCCGCGCGACCTGATGCGCGATCCGCACAGGACTGGGTAGAGTCCCAAGGACCAGCGCAGGAGGTGTGCCATGACAGGTCAGGCCGTGCCCCCGGATGTCGAGCGCCGCCTGCGGTCGCTGCAGGACGAGCTCGATCGCCTCTCGGAGACCAACCGGCGACTTGCCGACACCCTGCGCGAGGCGCGCAACCAGATCGTCACCCTCAAGGAGGAGGTCGACCGCCTGGCCGACCCGCCCAACGGGTTCGCCGTGTTCCTGGCGCGCAATCCCGACGGCACCGCCGACATCCACGCCCAGGGACGCAAGCTGCGGGTGAGTGTCGCCCCCGGGGTGCAGGACCTGGTGCCCGGCCAGGAGGTCATGGTCAACGAGGCCATGAACGTCATCGCCGGCATGGGCTACGAGCGGGTCGGCGAGATCGTCATGTTCAAGGAGCTGCTCGACGACGGCGATCGGGCGCTGGTCATCGGGCACACCGACGAGGAGCGGGTCGTCCGCCTGGCGCAGTCCCTGCGCGACCAGACGATCCGTGCCGGCGACTCGCTGCTGATGGACCCCCGCTCGTCCTACGTCTACGAGCGGATCCCGAAGTCCGAGGTCGAGGAGCTCGTGCTCGAGGAGGTCCCCGACGTCGACTACGCCGACATCGGCGGCCTGGCCGGTCAGATCGAGATGATCCGCGACGCCGTGGAGCTGCCCTACGTGCACGCCGAGCTGTTCAAGGAGCACAAGCTCGCCGCACCGAAGGGGATCCTGCTCTACGGTCCGCCCGGGTGCGGGAAGACGATGATCGCCAAGGCCGTGGCTGCGTCGCTGGCCCGGAAGGTCGCCGAGCGCGAGGGCAAGACCGCGGGGCGCTCGTACTTCCTGAACATCAAGGGCCCCGAGCTGCTGAACAAGTACGTCGGCGAGACGGAGCGCCACATCCGGCTCGTGTTCCAACGGGCGCGGGAGAAGGCCACCGAGGGCACGCCCGTCATCGTGTTCTTCGACGAGATGGACTCGCTGTTCCGGACCCGGGGCTCCGGGGTCAGCTCGGACGTCGAGAACACGATCGTGCCGCAGCTGCTCTCCGAGATCGACGGCGTCGAGGGCCTGGCCAACGTGATCGTGATCGGCGCCTCGAACCGCGAGGACATGATCGACCCCGCGATCCTGCGGCCCGGGCGCCTCGACGTGAAGATCAAGATCGAGCGCCCGGACGCCCAGGCGGCCGGCGACATCCTGAGCAAGTACCTCACCCCCGACCTGCCCCTGCACCCCGAGGACCTCGCCGAGAACGGCGGATCGCCCGACGCCGCCTGCGAGGCGATGATCCGGCGCACCGTGGAGCGGATGTACGTCGAGTCCGACGAGAACCGCTTCCTTGAGGTCACCTACGCCAACGGTGACAAGGAGACCCTGTACTTCAAGGACTTCAACTCCGGGGCCATGCTGGAGAACATCGTCGCGCGGGCGAAGAAGAACGCGATCAAGGAGTTCCTCGACACCGGCCAGAAGGGCATCCGCGTCGCCCACCTGCTGGCGGCATGCATCGATGAGTTCCGCGAGAACGAGGACCTGCCGAACACCACGAATCCCGATGACTGGGCGCGCATCTCGGGCAAGAAGGGCGAGCGGATCGTGTTCATCCGCACCCTGGTGGCTGGGAAGCAGGGCACCGAGGCCGGGCGCTCGATCGACACGATCGCCAATACTGGCCAGTACCTCTGAATCAACGCGCCACGCGGGCCCGATCTGAGTAGGTTGCGTCGTGTAAGTGCACCCTACTCACTCCTGTGGAGGCCCGTATGGCCGCGAACGCGGTGGCACCACCCAAGAAGGCGAAGCTCGGCATATTCGGCCAACTTCAGCGCGTCGGCAAGGCGCTGATGGTGCCGGTCGCCATCCTTCCGGCCGCCGGCCTGCTCCTGGGCCTGGGGGCAGGTGCCCAGAACATGTACAAGCAGCTCAACGACGTCGACGCGGTACCGGCCGGGCTGTTCAAGCTCATCACCGACACCATGGTCGGCGCCGGTGACATCATCTTCGGCAACCTCGCCCTGCTCTTCGCGATCGGCGTGGCCATCGGCCTGACCGCTGACGCGGGCGTCGCAGCGCTGGCCGGCACGGCGGGCTTCCTGGTGTTCAACAAGGCGGTCAGCGTCTTCATGTCGATCCAGAACGTGAACGTCATCACCTGCGCGCCCGAGGGCACCACGGGGGTGGTCCCGGACACCTGTCCACCGGCGGACGCGGTGGTGACGACTGCGCTGAAATCGACGTCGACCATCAGCTACTTCAGCGACCTGCCGTCACCGGCGTTCGCCAACATCCTGGGCATCCCGACCCTGCAGACCGGCGTCTTCGGCGGCATCATCATCGGTGCGCTGGCTGCCTGGTGCTACAACAAGTACTACCGCATCGAGCTGCCCCCGTACCTGGGGTTCTTCGCCGGCAAGCGGTTCGTGCCGATCGCCACGGCGACCTTCGCCCTGCTGCTCGGCCTGCTGGGCAGCTTCGTGTGGCCGCCCATCGGCGAGGCGATCAACTCGTTCGCCGATGCCATCAAGGGCCTCGGCGCCATCGGCGTGTTCATCTTCGGCCTCGTCGAGCGCTCGCTGATCCCGTTCGGCCTGCACCACATCTGGTACAGCCCGTTCTGGTTCCAGTTCGGTGAGTACACCAACAAGGCCGGCGAGATCATCACGGGCGACCAGCGCATGTGGTTCGCCCAGCTCGCCGACGACACGCCCTTCGTGGACAACGGTGGGGATGCCACCGGTCGCTACATGGCCGGCAAGTTCCCGTTCATGATGTTCGGCCTCCCGGCCGCGGCCTACGCGATGTACCGCCAGGCCAAGGACAGCCAGAAGAAGATCGCCGCCGGCATCCTCGCCTCCGCGGCGCTGACGTCCTTCCTCACGGGCATCACCGAGCCGATCGAGTTCACCTTCCTGTTCATCGCCCCGTGGCTGTTCGGCATCCACGCCGTGATCGCAGGCCTGTCGTTCATGATCATGTACATCACGGGCACCTCGATCGGCCTGACCTTCTCCGGTGGCCTGATCGACTTCTTCCTGTTCGGGATCCTGCCCGGTCGGGAGCCGTGGTGGAACGTGCTCATCCTCGGCGCGATCCTCGTGCCGCTGTACTACGTCCTGTTCACCTGGGCAGTGAAGTGGAAGGACCTGGCCACACCCGGTCGCGAGTCCGATGCCGACGCGATCGCCGAGTTCGGTGAGCACGAGGTGCAGCTGACGGACGAGGAGAAGGGCGAGGCGCTCAAGGCCGCGGCAGTCGAGGCCGACATGAGCCAGGCTGCGAAGGTCCTGGCGGCGTTCGGCGGCTTCGAGAACATCACCAGCGTCGACGCGTGCATCACGCGCCTGCGCATCTCGGTGGCGGACAAGTCCAAGGTCGACAAGGCCAAGCTCAAGTCCTTGGGCGCTGCCGGCGTCCTGGAGGTCGGCGACAACATGCAGGCGATCTTCGGCACCCGTGCCGAGACGCTCAAGGGCGAGATCCTCGACCTGCCGGGGGCACCCCAGCGGTAGGGATCGGACCGGCACACAACTGCACACAGGTCGACCGTCGAGGGCGGGTGCTCCGCAAGGGACCCCGCCCTCGATGTGCGTCCAGCGGGGTGGTGATGTTTGCCGCAGTGCGTGATGGGGAATCAGACCATCTCGCGCTGCGATGGATGCAGCGCCACCCCGGGCCAGGCCCGGAGAGGAGCCATCATGGGCACTCGGATGTCACACCCGGACCAGGTCGAGGACCGGAGGTTCTGGCGCAAGGTCGGCGCAGTCGCCGGCCGTGTCCCCTTCATCACGGAGGTCGTCGCGGCCTACTACGCCATGCGGGACAAGCACACCCCCTGGCGGCACAAGGCGATCCTGGCCGGCGCCATCGCCTACTTCATCCTGCCCGTGGATGCCATCCCGGACTTCATCCTCCCGATGGGCTACGCCGATGACGCGGCAGCGATCGCGGCGGCCATCGGCGCAGCCTCGATGTCGATCCACGACGAGCACCGCCAGCGGGCGCGCCGCTCGCTGGGACTCGTCACGCCCGGCGAGGTGTTCCAGGGCCAGGTGCTCATCGACGACCAGGTGCACTCGGGCAGCTGAGCCGCGCGGACCGTGGCCTGACCAGGGGCGCATGAGGCGGGCGGACGCCCACCGGGGGCGTTCGGTGCCCGCCTATGCTGGGGCCCATGTCGGTGCACCGGGTCATGGGGCTGGAGACCGAGTTCGGGATCAGCCACCCCGGCCACCCGAACGCCAACCCGGTACGGATGTCCGGACTGGTCGTCAACGCCCATGCCGTGTCGGCCAGCCGGTCCGGCCCGCTGGCCAATCGGTGGGACTACGAGGAGGAGTCGCCGCTGCGCGACGCCCGCGGCTTCGACATGACCCGCGCCGAGGCAGATCCCACCCAGCTCACCGACGACCTGAGCACCGCCAACGTCGTGCTCACCAACGGGGCGCGCCTCTACGTCGACCATGCCCATCCCGAGTACTCCAGCCCTGAGGTGACCAACCCCTGGGACGCCGTCGTCTGGGACCGGGCCGGGGCGGTGATCGCGGAGCAGGCGGCACGTGCCGCGGCCACTCTCCCCGGCGGCCACGAGATCGTGCTCTACAAGAACAACACCGACGGCAAGGGCGCCTCGTACGGCACCCATGAGAACTACCTCATGGACCGCCGGACGCCGTTCCGGGCCGTCGTGGACGCCCTGATCCCGTTCTTCGTGACCCGCCAGGTGTTCACCGGCGCAGGTCGGGTGGGCCTCGGACAGGACGGCCGGGGCCAGGGGTTCCAGCTCTCCAGCCGCGCGGACTTCTTCGAGGTCGAGGTCGGACTGGAGACGACCCTCAAGCGACCGATCATCAACACCCGCGACGAGCCGCACGCCGACCCCGCCCTCTGGCGGCGACTTCACGTCATCGTGGGTGATGCGAACCTGTCCGACACCGCCACGCTGCTCAAGATGGGCACCACGGCGATCGTCCTGTCCATGATCGAGGCCGGCGGACCCGACCTCGACATCACGCTCGCCAACCCTGTGGCCGCCATGCATCGGGTGTCCCACGACCTCACCCTCGCAGCGCCCTTGGAGTGCCTGCGGCGGTCCCCGCTCACCGCGCTGGAGATCCAACAGGCCTACTTGGGGGCCGCGCGAGCCCATTGCGCCAGCCGGCCCGGTGGCACCGATCCGCGCACCGCCGAGATCCTGGACCTCTGGGGCGAGGTCCTGGATGGATTGGCCACCGAGCCACGGGAACTGGCCGATCGGCTCGACTGGGTCGCCAAGCTCGCGCTCCTCGACGGGTTCCGGCGCCGGGACGGCCTGGACTGGTCGGCCCCGCGGCTGGCGGCGGTCGACCTGCAGTACGCAGACACCCGTCCCGAGAAGGGCCTGGCCCTCCGGCTGGAGCAGCGGGGGGCGCTTCGCCGGATCACCACCGACGAGGACGTGGTGCGGGCGGTCGCGGACCCGCCCACCGACACCCGGGCGTGGTTCCGCGGGGAGTGCGTGCGGCGGTTCGGCGACCGGGTCGCTGCGGCGTCGTGGGACTCGGTCATCTTCGATGTCCCCGGGCGCTCAGCACTGGTCCGGGTGCCCACACCGGATCCGCTGCGCGGCACCCGGGCGCATGTCGGGGACCTCATGGGGTCCGTGGACGGGGTCGGGGCCCTGGTGAGCGCGCTCGGCGGGACCTGACCCGGCCGGATCTGGGCGGCGGCAGCCGCGCGGGGCGCGCCGCGCCGGGGTGGACTCGGGCCGGTGGGCGTGTGGGGCCCAGCAATCGGCACTAGTGTCGGACGTGAGATGAGGAGGACCACGTGAGCCAGTCCAGTGAGCATCAGCGGGCCAAGCCCGACGACGAGCCCGAGGCGGCACCGCCCCCCACCACCTCTGCGCGCAAGGAGTCCCTCGACGCCGACGTCGATGCGCTTCTCGACGAGATCGACGACGTCCTCGAGGAGAACGCCGAGGAGTTCGTCCGGGGTTTCGTCCAGAAGGGCGGCCAGTAGGTGACCGACAGCCCTCGTGTCCCGGCCTTCTCCATGGTCGGGGAGGCCTCGTTCGCCCAGTTCCTCGCCCAGCACCGACCCGACCTGCTCGGGCACCTGGGCAACACCGGGTCGGGCGTGATCGACGCCCCGCACGGCACCACGATCGTGGCCGCCACGTGGGCTGACGGCGTCGTGATGGCCGGTGACCGGCGCGCGACCATGGGCAACGTCATCGCCCAGCGCACGATCGAGAAGGTCTTCCCCGCCGACGAGCACGCGTGCATCGGCATCGCCGGCTCCGCCGGGATCGCCATCGAGCTGGTGCGCCTGTTCCAGGTGGAGCTCGAGCACTACGAGAAGATCGAGGGCTCCTCGCTGTCGCTGGACGGCAAGGCGAACCGGCTGGCGTCGCTGCTTCGCTCCAACCTCGGCCTGGCGATGCAGGGGCTGGCAGCTGTGCCGATGCTGGCCGGGTACGACCTGGCGCGGGGCACCGGGCGCATCTTCTCCTACGACGTGACCGGGGGGCGCTACGAGGAGCACGACTTCTTCTCCGTGGGGTCGGGGTCGATGTTCGCCCGGGGCGCGCTGAAGAAGCTCTACACCCAGGACATGCCTGAGGCCCAGGCGGTCGAGGTCTGCGTGGAGGCGCTCTATGACGCCGCCGACGACGACTCCGCCACGGGTGGACCGGACCTGGCGCGCAGGATCTTCCCGGTGGTCGCCGTGGTGGACGCCAACGGCTTCCGTCGGGTCGACCCGACCGAGTTGGAGCGTACGTGCCAGGCAGTCGTCGACCGTCGGATGCAGCGCCCTGACGGCCCTGTGGCACGGATGGGGGAGTGACAGCGTGAGCATGCCGTTCTATGTCTCGCCCGAGCAACTGATCAAGGACAAGGCTGACTACGCGCGCAAGGGAATCGCCCGGGGGCGCAGTGTGGTGGTCCTGCAGGTGGCCGAGGGGATCCTGCTCGTTGCCGAGAACCCGTCGCGCGCCCTGCACAAGATCAGTGAGATCTATGACCGCATCGGCTTCGCGGCGGTCGGCAAGTACAACGAGTTCGAGAACCTGCGCGTGGCCGGCGTGCGCCTGGCCGACATGCGCGGCTACGCCTACGACCGCCGCGACGTCACCGGTCGCAGCCTCGCGAACGCCTACGCCCAGACGCTGGGCACGATCTTCACCGAGGCTGCCAAGCCCTACGAGGTGGAGCTGGTCGTCGCCGAGGTCGGCGCTGAGGTTGCCGACGACCAGATCTATCGGCTCACCTTCGACGGGTCGGTCGCCGACGAGCATGGGTACGTCGCGATGGGCGGTTCCTCGGAGTCGATCGCCGCGCATCTGGCAGACAACTGGGTGGAGGGCATGAGCCTGGCTCAGGGCGTCCAGCTGGCCATCGCCGCGTTGGGGCGCTCGGCCCCCGCCGGCCCGCCCACGGGCGCCACCGAACCGCGCGAGGTGCCGTTGACCCAGCTCGAGGTCGCCCTGCTCGAGCGCGATCGTCCGCGCCGCACCTTCCGCCGGATCGGCCCGGACCGGCTGCGTGAGCTCGCCGATGGTTGATCCGCTCGGCCGGCGGATCTACGGCATCGAGACCGAGTACGGGGTCACGTGCACGTTCCGGGGACAGCGCAGGCTGAGCCCCGACGAGGTCGCGCGCTACCTGTTCCGACGGGTGGTCGCCTGGGGCCGCAGCTCCAACGTGTTCCTGCGCAACGGCGCACGGCTCTACCTCGACGTGGGCAGCCACCCGGAGTACGCCACCGGCGAGTGCGACGACCTGCGTGAGCTGGTCATCCACGACCGCGCCGGGGAGCGGATCGTCGAGGGCCTCGTCGCCGACGCCCAGCGCCGCCTGGGCGAGGAGGGCATCGACGGGGAGATCTACCTGTTCAAGAACAACACGGACTCGGCCGGCAACTCCTACGGCTGCCACGAGAACTACCTGATCGGGCGGATGGGGGAGTTCTCCAAGGTCTCCGACGCCCTGATCCCGTTCCTGGTGACCCGGCAGCTGATCGCCGGGGCTGGCAAGGTGCTGCCCACGCCGCGGGGCACCACGTTCTGCCTGAGCCAGCGCGCCGAGCACATCTGGGAGGGTGTGTCCTCGGCGACCACGCGCTCCCGGCCGATCATCAACACCCGCGACGAGCCGCACGCCGACGCAGAGCGCTTCCGCCGGCTGCACGTGATCGTCGGGGACTCGAACATGAGCCAGACGACCACCCTGCTCAAGGTCGGGAGCGCGGACCTCGTGCTGCGGATGCTGGAGTCCGGCGCCAGCATCCGCGACCACAGCCTGGAGAACCCGATCCGGGCCATCCGGGAGATCAGCCACGACCTCACCGGCTCCCGCGCGGTCCGGCTGGCCAACGGGCGGATGCTCTCGGCCTGGCAGATCCAGGCCGACTACCTCGAGCGGGTGGAGATGTTCGCCCAGAGCAGCGGCCTGGCTGCGGTTCCCATCTACGCCCGGGTCCTGGACCTGTGGCGACGCACCCTCACCGCGGTCTCGACCGACGACCTCGGGGCGGTGGACACCGAGATCGACTGGGTGATCAAGCACCGGCTGCTGCAGCGCTACATCGACCGCCACGACCTGTCGTGGAGCTCGCCGCGGATCGCGCAGCTGGACCTGGCCTACCACGACATCTCGCGCACCCGTGGGTTGTTCAACCTGCTGGAGGCCAAGGGGATGGCCGCCACGGTCGCCGAGGACATCGAGGTGTTCGCCGCGAAGTCCACCCCGCCGCAGACCACGCGTGCGCGGCTCCGCGGGGAGTTCATCACCGCCGCCACGGCGGCACGGCGGGACTTCACCGTCGACTGGGTGCACCTGAAGCTCAACGACCAGGCCCAGCGCACGGTCCTCTGCAAGGACCCGTTCAAGGCCGTCGACGAGCGGGTGCAGCGACTCATCGACTCGATGTGACCCGTGATTCGGCGCTGCCGGCCCGGGCAACTAGAGTTCGGCGGGTGAATCGTCGAACCGCCGCCCCCGTGCGCACCCTCGTCCTCGTCGTCGCCGGCCTCGCCCTGCTCACAGGCTGCTGGACCAGCTCGGACAGCAACGGGACCGCCGCGACACCCGCCGCGACCGCTCCGGTGTCCACCTCCCCGGCCCTGCCGGCGCCGGAGGCCGCATGCCCGGCGGGGTCCGACTCGCAGGACTCCTACGAGTGCGTGGGCGTGACGGTCACCGGTGCCAAGGACGCCGAGCCCACGATCGAGCTGGCCGACGACTTCGGTCCCGTCGAGCGAGCTGGCCGTCGCCGACGTGTACCTCGGCCAGGGCGACCCGGTCGCGCCGGGCGCGACCGTGACCGTGAACTACGTCGGGGTCGGGCAGGCGTCCGGGCAGATCTTCGACTCCTCCTGGCAGCGCGGGGCGCCCGCGACGTTCGGGCTGGATGGCGTGATCCAGGGCTGGACGCAGGGCCTGGTCGGCATGGAACCCGGCGGCCGGCGCCTGCTGGTCATCCCGGCGGAGCTGGCGTACGGCGATCGCCGGCGCGGGCGCTGACATCGCCCCCGGGGAGACCCTGGTGTTCGTGGTCGACCTGATCGAGCAGACCCCCGCCGCCTGACCCGGCGGACCACCGACCGAGAGGAATCCCCATGGCCGACCTGACCAAGCCCGAGATCGACTTCCCGGAGGGCCCCGCCCCGCAGGAGCCTCGTCATCCGAGACATCGTCGTGGGCGAGGGCGCAGAGGCTGTCCCCGGCGCCCGCGTGACCGTGCACTACCTCGGGGTCGAGTACGACACCGGCGACCAGTTCGACGCCTCCTGGGATCGTGGGGAGTCGATCACCTTCCCGCTGTCCGGGCTCATCCAGGGGTGGCAGGACGGGATCCCGGGGATGCGCGTGGGCGGCAGGCGCGAGCTGGTCATCCCGCCCCGCCTGGCCTACGGCGAGAACGGCCGGCACGCCCTGTCGGGCAAGACGTTGATCTTCGTGATCGACCTGCTCGCCGTTCGTTGATGGCCCAGGCCCTGGAGGGCTCGGGGGTCCAGCCCTACAGCAAGGCCGAACGCCTGCTCAACCTGCTGATGGCCCTGCGGGGCACGCGCACCGGCCTGGACCGCGAGCACATCCGCGCCGTCGTGCGGGGCTACAACCCGGACGCGTCCCCCGAGGCCTTCGAGCGAATGTTCGAGCGCGACAAGGACCAGTTGCGCGCGATGGGCGTCCCGGTGGCCACCCTGACCGACGCCTCGGGGGTCGTGACCGGCTACCGGATCGAGGGCGACTGGGCGCTGCCGCCCCTGGACCTCAGCCGCGGTGAGCTCGCCGTCCTGGGCCTGGCCGCCCGGGTGTGGCAGCGAGCCGACCTGGCACCGGCCGCGCTCAACGCCCTGCGCAAGGTGGAGGCTCAGCTCGGGATGCGCTCGGCCGAGCAGGGGTCCGCGCCGATCGCCGGGCTCTCCCTGGACTCCCCAGCGCTGCACGCCCTGATCGAGGCCTGCAGCTCGCGCACGGCCGTGACCTTCGAGTACCGCAAGGCCCCGGACTCCGCCGTCGAGCTGCGCCACGTGCAGCCGTGGGGCACGGTGTGGTGGCGCGCGCACTGGTACGTCGTGGGCCTCGACACCGACCGGGAGGAGGTCAGGGTGTTCCGCGCCTCCCGGATCGAGGGCCCGGTGCGCCCTGACCCGGCGGGGCAGCCCTACGAGGTCCCGGAGGGATTCGATGCCGGCGGACGCGATCGGACAGTTCGCGCGCAATGACGCGGTCACCATCGATCTCGCCCTGGCGCCCGGGGTCGCTGCGGCCCTCCGGCTGCGGGCCGAGCCCCGGGGGCAGGACGCCGACGGTGCGGACCTCGTCGCCCTGCCGGTCGAGGACCTGGCCTCGGGGATCGCGGCGGTCCTGGCCTACGGCGCCGCGGTGCGCGTCCTCGGGCCGCCCGCAGCGGTCGACGAGGCGGTGGCGCAGCTCGACGTCCCTGCTCGCCGCCCTGTCCACGCCCGCGCCCACGACGGGTCGCGCCCTGAACGGCGGGCGCCCAGCCCGGAGGTCCCGGCACCGCGCAGTTCGCCCGGCTGCTGGCGCTGGTGCCGTGGCTGGCGGCCAACAGCGGCGTGCGGGTCGCCGATGCCGCCGCGCACTTCGGCATCACCGAGGACCAGCTGCTGGCCGACCTCGGATCAGTCATCACCTCGGGCGCCGATGACTGGACGCTGTTCGACATCCAGTACTGGGAGGACGGCGGGGGGATCGAGGTCATCGACGCCCTCGACCTCGACGCACCCCTGACCCTCACCCCGGACGAGGGCTTCGCCCTGATGGTCGCGCTCAACGCCCTGGCAGCCGTCCCCGGAGGCGCGGACAGCGACGAGCTGGCATCGGTGACTGCCAAGCTGGCCGCTGCCCTCGGTCGGCACGCGCCGGCCCCCGGAGCCCTGGCCGTGCGGGTCGACCTCCCCGACACGGTCGTCGGGCCGGTGGAGGCGGCGCTGGCCGCGGAGCGTGCCGTGGAGCTGACGTACCTCGGCGCTGTCCGCGATGAGATCACGCATCGGATCGTCGACCCGCTCGGGGTCGTCGTCGTGGACGGCTACGGCTATGTGCGCGGGTACTGCCGCTCGTCCGGGGGACTTCGGATGTTCCGGGTGGACCGGATCCGCGCCATCACCGTCAGCGACCTGCCAGCCCGGACGATCGAGGCGCCTGCCGAGGTCGAGCCGATGTCGGTCGCCCTGGGATCGACGGGCCGGTCGGTCTGGTCGACGTCGCCGCGGGATCGCCGCTGCTCGACCGGCATCCGGTCACCCGGCGGTGGGCCCTGCCCGATGGGGACGTGCGGGCTGAGCTCCCGGTCGGCGACTTCACGTGGGCCCGACGGCTGGTCCTCGGGTCCGCCGGGACAGTCGTGCTGCGCGAGCCCGAGTGGCTCGTGGTCGAACTGGTCGCCGCTGTGGAGGCAGCACGTGGCCTGTATCGCCCCGAAATGGGCCCGGGAGGAGCCTCTGAGTAGTTGCATCACCACCCTGCGCGGTCACATGATGCGTTCGGGGCCTCAAGTCCATGACCGGGGGCACCGATGCGACTGGCATCCGGGCACGACCGTCCGGCCAACGCGAGGAGGTGGGTGTGGTGACGACCATCAAGGCCACGTGCCCGCGATGTGGCGACGTCGACCTCGTCCCCGCCGACGTGCGGGTGACTGTCGCACGCGAGCTCGGCTGGTCCACGTACACCTTCACGTGCGTGGGATGCGCGGACAGCGTCTGCAAGAGCGCCGATGAGGACGTGGTGCAGCTGCTCACCGGTGCGGGCGTCCGGGTCCACCATCTGGCGATCCCCCTGGAGTACCTGGAGGCCCGCGTCATCGAGCGGACCAGCACCCCGTTGACCCGCGACGACCTGCTCGACTTCGCCCTGTGGCTGGAGTCGGTCGACGACGTCGTGCTGGCCGGCAGACCAGGAGGTCTGAGCCTCGCCGCGTGCGGGATCTGATTGGGCATCCGGCGCGCTCGGTCGTACGCTCTGATCATCCCGCGAGTGCGGGTCCTGACGCTGGAGGGTCCCATGCCGTTCAACCTCAAAGGCCCGGAGCTGCTCATCCTCGTGCTGGTCGTCGTCCTGCTGTTCGGCGCCAAGCGCCTGCCGGATGCTGCCCGCAGCGTGGGCCGCTCGCTGCGGATCTTCAAGGCCGAGACCAAGGGGCTCATCGACAGCGAGGCGCCTGCCACGCAGTTGCCCGGCACCGTCGACCGCCGCTGAGCAGGTCGCCGTCCCCGGAGGCTGTCCAGGTCCAGCCGAGCACGCCGGAGCCGCCGGCTCCCCCCAGCCAGGCGTGAGCGCCCCGCCCGTGCCCGGCGGGACCAAGGGCCGCAGTGACAACCCTGAGGCGGCGATGCCGCTGCGGGAGCACCTGGGCGAGTTGCGCTCCCGATTGGTGAAGTCCCTGCTTGCGATCACGGTGGGCATGGCGGTCGCGTGGATGTTCTACGACGAGATCTTCGCAGTCATCCGTGCCCCGTTCGATGCCGTCGTCGAGGCAGCCGCGGCTGACGGCCGCGACATGACACTGGCATTCACCGGCGTGGCCGACCCCTTCGTCATGCAGTTGAAGACGGCCGGCGTGACCGGAATCCTGCTGGCCAGCCCGGTCTGGCTCTATCAGCTGTGGCGGTTCATCACCCCGGGCCTGCACCGCAACGAGCGCCGCTGGGCGCTGGGCTTCGCGCTCGTGGCCACCCCGATGTTCCTCGCCGGGGCGGCTCTGGCCTACACGTTCCTGCCGCGCGGCCTGGAGATCCTGCTCGGGTTCACCCCGGAGAACATCGAGAACATCATCTCCGTCGACCGGTACCTGTCGTTCTTCCTGAGGATGATGCTCGTCTTCGGCCTGGGCTTCATGCTCCCGATCCTCGTGTTCGGGCTCAACCTCGCCGGGCTGCTGTCCGCCCAGCGGCTGTGGTCGTGGTGGCGGTGGATCGTCCTGGGAGTCGTGGTCTTCGCTGCGCTGGCCACTCCGACGGGGGACCCCTTCAACCTGGCGCTGCTCGCGGTGCCGATGCTGCTGCTGATGCTGCTCGCAGGGCTGGCCTGCTGGCTCAATGATCGCCGCCGCGCCCGCAGGCGCAGCGCAGGACCGCAGTGGGACGACGACGAGACATCGTCGTTGGAGACCGATGAGGCAGGTCCTCTGCAGTAGCGTGCACCCCCGTGGAGCGACGCATCGGAGTCCTGGTCAATCCGGCGTCCGGTGTGGGCCGGGTACGTCGGCACAGCGCTGCGGTCCTCAAGGGGCTGGCCAGCCGCGGGGACCACGTGGTGGCCATCCAGGGTGATTCCGCGGCGGAGGCCGACCGGATGCTCGCCGAGGCGATGGCCTCAGGCCTGGACATCCTCGTCGCAGTCGGGGGCGACGGCACGGTGCACCAGGCCCTGCAGGCGGTCGTGGGCACGGGCACCGCCCTGGGCATCGTGCCGCTGGGGACGGGCAACGATGCCGCGAACTCCGTCGGCCTGCGCAGGGCGAGTCCCGAGGCGGCGGTCTCGGTGGTCCTGGCCGGAACGCGACGGGCGTTCGACGTCGGTCGGATCGAGGCCGCCGACGGCACGGTCCGGCACTACCTGTGTGTCATGTCCTCGGGCTTCGACTCGAGTGCCAACGAGCGCGCCAACGAGATGACCTGGCCCAGCGGCACCGCCCTGTACATCCGGTCCATGCTGGCGGTGCTGCGGACGTTCCGGCCCATCGCGTACCGGGCGGAGCTGGACGGCGAGGTGGTGGTCGACGACGGGATGATCGTGTCGCTGGGCAACGGTCCGGCGTTCGGCGGGGGGATGCTCGTCTGTGCCGGTGCCGACATGCACGACGGGCTCCTGGACCTGATCTGGGTGCACAGCATGCCCCGACGCCGGTTGCTAGCGGTGTTCCCGAAGGTCTACTCCGGCAAGCACCTGGAGCATCCCGCGGTCGAGTCCCGCCTCGTACGGTCGGCGACCCTGGAGGCGCCGGGCCAGATCGCCTACGCCGACGGTGAGCGGGTCGCCCCACTTCCGGTCACGGTCACGGCCGTGCCGGACGGGGTGCAGGTGGTCGTCCCCCGGTAGCGTCAGCGACATGGATGACGCCTCCCTCGACGACCCTGCGCTGTCGCGGTTCCGCGGGCTCTACGAGTTCGGCCTGGACGGCTTCCAGGAGCGGGCGTGCGAGAGCATCCTGCGCGGGCGGGGCGTCCTGGTCGCGGCTCCCACCGGGTCGGGCAAGACGGTGGTGGGGGAGTTCGCCGTCCACCTGGCCATGGAGCGGTCCACGAAGTGCTTCTACACGACACCCATCAAGGCGCTGTCCAACCAGAAGTACAACGATCTCGTCGAGCGCTACGGCGCCGATCGGGTCGGACTGCTGACCGGTGACAACTCGATCAACGGCGAGGCCCCCGTCGTGGTGATGACCACCGAGGTCCTGCGCAACATGCTCTACGCCGGCTCGCACACCCTGACCGGGCTGGAGTTCGTCGTGATGGATGAGGTCCACTACCTCGCAGACCGGGAGCGTGGGCCCGTCTGGGAGGAGGTCATCATCAACCTCCCCGAGCATGTCAGCGTGGTCGCACTGTCGGCCACCGTGAGCAACGCGGAGGAGTTCGGGGCCTGGTTGGCCGAGGTGCGCGGCGACACGGACATCGTGGTCGAGGAGCACCGTCCGGTTCCCCTGTGGCAGCACGTGATCGCCGACGGCAGCCTGCACGACTTGTTCGTGGACGAGCGGGGCCGGGCGGTGAACCCCGAACTCGTCCGGCTGGCCCGCAACGACCAGCGCATCGACAAGTCACGAAGGGACTTCCGGTCGGGCGGGGGACGCGATCGCGGGCCCAACCGTCCGGCCCCGGGCAGGCCGCAGCGCGGAGGGCGCCGGCCACGTTCCCTGCCCGGCACCCAGCGCCCCGATGTCATCCGGGCCCTGCAGCGCGCCGAGCTGCTGCCGTGCATCAACTTCATCTTCAGCCGGGCGGGCTGCGAGGCGGCCGTCGAGCAGTGCCTGCACGCGGGGCTGCAGCTGACGACCCCGGCCGAGCGCCTGGAGATTCGCGAGCGGGTGCTGGCGCGGTTCGTCGACCTGCCGCCCTCGGACCTCGCGGTCCTGGGCTTCGACGCGTGGCTCGACGGCCTCGAGCGCGGCATCGCCGCCCACCACGCCGGGCTCATCCCGACCTTCAAGGAGGCGGTGGAGGAGCTGTTCCAGGAAGGGCTGGTGAAGGTGGTGTTCGCCACCGAGACCCTGGCCCTGGGGATCAACATGCCGGCGCGCGCCGTGGTCCTCGAGCGGCTCGTGAAGTGGAACGGCGAGACGCATGCCGCGATCACCCCGGGGGAGTACACCCAGCTGACCGGCAGGGCCGGTCGCCGCGGCATCGACGTCGAGGGACACGCCGTGGTGGTCTGGCACCAGGGGATCGACCCCACGGCCCTGGCCGGCCTGGCCTCCACGCGCACCTACCCGCTGGTCTCGAGCTTCCGGCCCTCGTACAACATGGCGGTCAACCTCGTCGGCAGCCTCGGCAAGTCCGCGGCACGGGAGGTCCTGGAGTCCTCCTTCGCGCAGTTCCAGGCCGACCGGGGCATCGTCGGGCTTGCCCGCCAGATCCAGCGCAATGAGGAGGCGATCGCCGGATACGAGGAGTCGATGAGCTGCCACCTCGGGGACTTCGCCTCCTACGCGGCCATCCGCCAGCAGCTGTCCGCGAAGGAGAAGGGGATGGCCCGGGCCGGTGCGGCAGCCCGGCGCAGCGAGGCTGCTGAAGCCCTGGCCGACCTCGTCCCCGGCGACGTCATCGTCGTGCCGACGGGGCGACGGGCCGGGGTCGCGGTGGTCATCGACCCGGGACTGAGCCTGGGGGAGGATCCCAGGCCGTTCGTCCTCACCATCGACCGGCAGGTCCGGAGGCTGGGGACCGTGGACTTCCCGGTACCGCCCCAGGTCCTGGACAGGGTGCGGATCCCGAGGTCGTTCTCGCCGAGGTCGGCCAACTCCCGGCGTGAGCTCGCCGCCCTGCTGCGCAGCCGCACCGACGGCATGGAGATCGCCCGACCGGGGCGGCGGGCGCGTGCCCACGACGACGACGCCGAGCTGGCCCAGCTGCGCGCCCAGATGCGCACCCACCCCTGCCACGGGTGCTCTGACAGGGAGCAGCACGCGCGCTGGGCAGAGCGAGCCCACCGCCTGCGCACCGAGACCGCGGGCCTGCAACGCCGGCTCGAGGGCCGGACCAACTCGATCGCCCGGCAGTTCGACCGCATCTGCGTCGTCCTGACGGAGCTGGGCTACCTGGAGGGCCCCGTCGACACACCGACGGTGACCGATGTGGGCACGCAACTCTCCCGGATCTACGGCGAGTCCGATCTCCTGGCGATGCAGTGCCTGCGCCAGGGTCTCTGGGATGGGCTGAGTGCTCCTGAGCTGGCCGCTGCGTGCTCCGCGCTCGTGTACGAGTCGCGGGGCAGCTCGGACCCG
Source organism: uncultured Actinomycetes bacterium (assembly GCA_963747335.1). Lineage (GTDB taxonomy): Bacteria > Actinomycetota > Actinomycetes > S36-B12 > CAIYMF01 > Prado023. Next base: position 367,265 of record CAVVEV010000003.1, read on the forward strand.
GGCGCGGCGCCACCACGTGTGCCCGGGGCAATCCACGCGACGCTCGACGAGACGATGCGGATCTGGGGGGCTCTCGAGGTCCTCGAGCGGCGACATGGGCTCACCGCGACCCGCCAGCCAGACCTCGGGTTCGCCTGGGCGGTCCACCGGTGGGCCGCGGGTGGCACACTGCGCTCAGTCCTGGACGGCTCGGCGCTGACGGCCGGCGACTTCGTGCGGTGGTGCAAGCAGGTCATGGACTTCCTTGGTCAGTTGGTGGCAGCCAGCCCGGGGTCGCCTCTCGCCCAGGCGGCGCGCACGGCGATCGACTCGATCCGCCGTGGGGTGGTGGCGGTCACAATCGCCGAGTGACCCGTGGATTGCGACGCAATCGTGACGTGTCCCAGGACTTCTGGCCTTGGCGTGCACCACACCGCGGAGCAGTATGGAGTCGTGGTGACACAGCGTCTGCGCAGCGGACACGGCCTTCTGGCTGCGCTGTCCGCCGACGGCCGGCAATGCGCGGCACGGCCCGTGCGGGGCACCAGGATCGGCCGAGTGTCGGGCTTGTGCGTGCGGGGGACGTCGCCGGCATCGGTGCGTGCGGCGCTGGACTGGATGCCGGGTCGCGTCCTGGTCCTGGCCGACGGTGGGCTCGCACCGCAGTGCCTGACAGCCGTTGCCCGCAGCGCCCACCTGGACACCCTGTCAGGGGTCGTGGTGCTGGCCGGTGAGCACACCGACCTCGGCCCGCTGGCCCGGGTGGACTGCGCAGTGCCCGTCGTGGTCGTCGATCGGGAGTCCGACCAGGAGTGGGTCCGCCGTGCGGTGCGCCTCGTGGTGGAGGTGCGCACCGGTGAGCCGGAGTCCGTGGACCTGCGGACCCACCACCCGCCGCGACCCCGCCGTGGCGGCAGCGCCTCGATCATCCTCGGGGCGCCCGGGACCGTCCGTCACTGATCGGGGTCAGGTCGTGGCGCGGGCCGACGCTGCCAGCGCGTCCTGGAACCTGCTCAGCGGGGCCTCGATGCCCCAGCGCGCGGCAAGGTCCGACAGGGCGTCCCCGTCCGCCGGCCGGTCGGGGATCCTCACCTCGACCTCGTCGAGCGGGGCGTCGGCGGCCCGCACCACCGTCTCGGCCCGGGCCAGGTAGTCGCGGTTGTCCCGAAGTGCGGAGCTGATCCGCGGGCTCACCGCGCTGGTGTCGGCCTCGATGGCCGCCAGGATCCCGGGGATGTCCGTGAAGCGGCCGAGCAGCGTGGCCGCGGTCTTGGTGCCGATCCCCGGCACCCCGGGGAGCCCGTCGGAGGGGTCGCCGCGCAGGATCGCCAGGTCGGTGTACTGCTGGGGGCGCACACCGTGCGCTGCGATCACGGCAGCCTCGTCGAGGACCTCCACGCGGCGGATCCCGCGGCCGGTGTAGAGCACCCGGATGCCGGCCGCGTCGTCGACGAGCTGGATGAGGTCGCGGTCGCCGGTCACGACCTCCACCGGTTCGCCCCGGGAGGCATGCCGCCGAGCCAGGGTGGCGATGACGTCGTCGGCCTCGAAGTCCGCCGCGCCGATGCGGGCGATGCCCAGAGCGGCCAGGACCTCGGCAATGATCCCGACCTGGACACCCAGGGTCTCGGGCTCATCCTCTGCCCCGTCGACGGCCACACGATGGGCCTTGTACGACGGGAGCAGCTCGACGCGCCACTGCGGCCGCCAGTCGTCGTCCCAGCAGGCGACCAGCCCGGTGGGCGCTCGGGAGGCCACCAGCGCGGTGCACATGTCCAGGAACCCGCGCACGGCGTTCACCGGCGTTCCATCGGGTGCGGTCATGGTCTCGGGGACCCCGTGGAAGGCCCGGTAGTAGAGGCCCGCGGAGTCCAGCAGCATCAGCATGGGTCGCATCCTGCCACCGCCGCCGGGAGTAGCGTGCGGTCATGACCGATCGAATGCTGCCCACCCCCGAAGCGGCCGACCTCCTGGACCTCACGATCGAGATCGCCGACCGTGAGCTGGCGCCCCGTGCAGCGGCGGCCGAGGCATCCGGCGAGTTCCCGCGCGAGGTGTTCGCCACGCTGGGTCGCGCCGGGCTGCTGGCCCTTCCCTACCCCGAGGAGCTCGGCGGTGGCGGCCAGCCCTACGAGGTCTACCTGCAGGTGCTCGAGGAGCTCGCTGCACGCTGGCTGACGATGTCCCTCGGGGTCTCGGTGCACGTGCTGTCGTGCTTCCCGGTCGTGGCCTGGGGGAGCGACGACCAGCGCGGGCGCTGGGTCCCGAGCATGTTGGGGGGTGAGTCCCTGGGTGCCTACTGCCTGTCCGAGCCGCACTGCGGCTCGGATGCTGCTGCCCTCACGACGCGCGCCGAACTGACGGGTGATCACTACCAGGTGACCGGGACGAAGGCCTGGATCACTCATGCGGGAGCGGCCGACTTCTACAACCTGATGGTGCGCACCGGGGGGTCGGGCTCCCAGGGCATCAGCTGCCTGGTGGCTCCCGCCGCGACTCCGGGGATGTCGTTCGCCACTCCCGAGCACAAGATGGGCATGATGGCCTCACCGACGGCCCAGGTCGTCCTCGACGGTGCGACGGTGCCGGCCGAGGACCTGGTGGGGCAGCCCGGTGATGGTTTCCGGATCGCGATGCAGGCCCTCGACGCCGGGCGCCTGGGGATCGCCGCGTGTGCTGTCGGGCTGGCCCGTGCGGCGCTCGACGAGGCGGTCCGGTACGCCCGGGAGCGCCGGGCCTTCGGCAGGGCGATCTCGGAGTTCCAGGGGCTGCAGTTCATGCTGGCCGACATGGACACCCAGGTCCATGCTGCCCGGGCGCTGCTCCTGGAGGCCGCCCGACTCAAGGACGCCGGTCGGCCGTTCACCCTGCCGGCAGCCCGCGCGAAGCTGATGGCCACGGATGTGGCCATGCGGGTCACGACCGACGCCGTGCAGGTCCTCGGCGGGGCTGGCTACACCACGGACTTCCCCGTCGAGCGCTACATGCGCGAGGCGAAGGTGCTGCAGATCGTCGAGGGCACCAACCAGATCCAACGCGTGGTCATCGGGCGGGCGATGGCCCGCGGATAGGATCACGGACATGGAGGACATCGACCGCAGGATCGTGGCGCTGCTCGCCGAGGACGGTCGGATGTCCTTCACGGACCTCGGCAAGGAGACCGGGCTGTCGACGTCGGCGGTCCACCAGCGGGTCCGCCGCCTCGAGAAGCGCGGCGTGATCCGCGGCTACCGCGCCATCATCGACCCGGACGCGTGGGGGCTGTCACTGACCGCCTTCGTCTCCATCAAGGCATTCGACGCCTCGGCGGAGGACGAGGCCCCCAAGAAGATCGCCAAGGTCAAGGGAGTCGAGGCGTGCTACTCGGTGGCCGGCGATGAGGCCTACATCCTCAAGGTCCGGGTGTCCTCGCCCGTGGCGCTCGAGGCGCTGCTCAGCGACATCCGTGCCATCGCCGGGGTGTCGACGCGCACCACCGTGGTGCTGTCGGTCCCATTCGAGGACCGGCTGGTCCAGTAGCGCCCAGAGCGCAGGCTCAGCTGGGGTCCTCGTCGGCGTGCCGGGCCCACCACCGCTGCCCCTCCTCGGGCAGCGTGTGGATCGGGTCGTAGTAGCGGTAGTTGCGCGACAGGGCGTTCGGGTCGTCGAACTCGATCCCGGTGCGGTAGTTCTTGGTCCACTCCGATATGCCCAGGACCTGATCGTAGGTGTGCACCTGGTGCACCCAGCGCTTGCCGACGAAGGGGACGTCGCAGACGATCCGTGGCGTGGCGAACCCGGGCAGGTAGCCCATGATCGCGTGCTGGAGGTCCTGCGCCTTGGACAGGGGGACCCGCCAGTGCTCGGCATTGGGGATCATGTCGCACATGTAGAAGTAGTAGGGCATGATCCCGGCGCCGTCGAGCAGGGCGAAGCTCAGGTCGAGCAGATCCGTCGAGGTGGCGTTCACGCCCTCGAGCAGGACCCCCTGGTTGCGCACGTCGCGCACGCCGGCGTCGAACATCGCCCGCACCGCCTCGGCGACGATCGGCGTGACGGATGCCGCGTTGTTGACGTGCGTGTGGATCGCCAGCGAGACGCCCCGCGATCGCGCCTTGGCTGCCACCCTGCCCATGCCGTCGACCACGTCGGGGGACAGCCAGTGCTGCGGCAGGGCCATCAGCGCCTTGGTCGCCAAGCGGATGTCGCGGATGTTGTCGATGTCGAGCAGCTCGTCGAGGTAGGACTCGAGCCGCGGCCAGGGCAGGTTGGCGACGTCGCCGCCGGAGACCACCACGTCGCGGACCTGAGGGTGGGTGCGCAGGTAGGCCATGTGGGCCTCCTGTCGGTCGACCGGCTTGAGGACGAGCTTCAGCTTGTCCACGGTCGGAGTGGAGTTCCCGACGAGGTCCATCCGGGTGCAGTGCCCGCAGTACTGGGGGCAGGTGCTCAGCAGCTCGGCCAGCACCTTCGTCGGGTAGCGGTGCGTCAGTCCCTCGGCCACCCACATCGCCTGCTCGTGCAACGAGTCCCGGGACGCATAGGGGTGGCTGCCCCACTCGACGAGGCGGTCGGTGAGCATCGGCAGCATGTAGCGGCGGATCGGGTCGGCGTAGAACGCCTCGGTGAGCGACCCGGGACCCGACGGGGCGACGCCGCGCATCATCGTGTTGATCATCTGCGGCGGGACGAGCATCGACATCGTGGCCTTGTGGGCCAGGTCCGCGTCGAGGTCGTCGTAGGCGCGCTGATCCAGCAGGTCGCCCATCAGCTCGCGCAGCTGACGGGAGTTCTTGATGCAGTGCGCGCGCTGCCACTGGGCAGAGCGCCACTGCTCCTCGGTCACGTCGGCCCACCCCGGGAAGCGCGTCCAGTCCGGCTCGGAGAGGATCACGCGCTGGTACATGTACGGCTGCTCGGGAACGTGCAGGTCCTGTACGGCGGTGGGCAGGAACGGGTCAAGGATGTCCGTCATTCATTCAGCATAGCGGAAGGAATCGCTGTCGAGCCACCATTTGGACGCAAGTTTCTTCGTGCCGGACCTGATCGCTAGGCTAGGGTCGCGACCGAGGAGGACCATGGACAACCGCACAGCTCGAGCCGTGGGAGTGCACCGCGTTCTGGAGCCCGAGGGCGTGCTGCCCCAAGCCGCCTGGCGGCTGGACGCAACGCCCGAGATCGGCCCGGACGAGGTGCGGGTCCGCGTTCGCCGGCTGAACCTCGATGCCGCGAGCTACCAGCAGCTGCACGACAAGCACTTCGGCGACGGCGCACGCGTGCGCGCCGAGGTTGCCGGGATCATCGGCAGCCGGGGCAAGATGCACAACCCGGTCACCGGCTCGGGCGGGATGCTCATCGGCGTGGTCGAGGAGGTCGGCCCGGAGTCGCCGCTGGGCCTGGCAGTGGGGGACCGGATCGCCACTCTCGTGTCCCTGACCCTGACCCCGCTGCTGATCACAGACGGCCTTGCGTCCTGGGACGGGACCTCCGAGCAGGTGCCCTGCGACGGGACCGCCATCCTCTTCCGCAGGTCCATCGTGGCGATCCTCCCGGATGACATGCCCGAGGAGCTGGCCATGTCGGTCAACGACGTCTGCGGGGCCCCCGCGCTCACCGCGCGGGTGGTGCGCGACTACCGGGCGCGCGGGATCACCCCGACGGTGGCCGTCCTCGGTGGAGCGGGCAAGAGCGGCTCCCTGAGCCTGGCCGCGGCGCGGGCCGAGGGAGCGGGACGCACCGTGGGGATCGTTCCTGTGGATCGGGAGGCACAGATCCTGCGCGACTCCGGGATCGCCGACGTGGTGGCACTGGCCGACGCCCGGGACCCGGTCGGGGTCGCCGATGCCGTCGTCGGGGCGCTCGGGGCCGGGGCCGACATCACGATCGTCTGCGTGACGGTCCCGGGCTGCGAGCACGGGGCTGTCCTGGCCACGGCCGAGGGTGGGACCGTCATCTTCTTCTCGATGGCCACGTCGTTCACCGCAGCTGCTCTGGGCGCCGAGGGCCTCGCCGCCGATGTCACGATGCTCATCGGAAACGGATACACCCGCGGGCACGCCGCCTACGCCCTCGAGCTGCTGCGCACCGACCCGGCCATCCGCGCGCTGTTCGAGGCGCGCCTGGCCGGCGATCAGCGATGAAGCTCCTGCTCCACGGGGGTCCCATCTACTCGTCCTCGGTCCCAGGCGCCGCAGCGATGTTGGTCGTCGACGGCACGATCGCCTGGATCGGACCGGCAGCCGGCGCGGCCCTGCACAGGGACTCCGCCGACGCGGTCGTGGACCTCGACGGTGCGCTGGTCGCCCCCGCCTTCGTCGACGCCCATGTCCACCACACCGCCACCGGACTCACCCTGCTGGGGCTGGACCTGCGTGGTGTCACCAGCCGGTCAGCGCTCCTCGAGGTGCTCAGCGGCGAGGCGCGCCGGCTGCGCGGGCGGCCGATCGTCGGCCACGGGTGGGACGAGTCGCTCTGGGCGGACCCGACCCTGCCCACGCGGGAGGAGATCGACCGGGCCACGTGGGGCTCGGTGGTCTACCTGTCGCGGGTGGACGTGCACTCCGCGCTGGTGTCCACTGCGCTGATCGCCCTGGTGCCCGACCTGCGCGCCTCGCGTGGGTTCGAGGACTCCGGGAGGGTCACCGCCGAGGCCCACCATCGCGTGCGCCAGCACGTGACCGAGCAGATGCCCGGCGGGTTGCGCGAGGCGGCGCAGCGGGCCACCCGGGAGCATGCGGCGGCCGCGGGGGTGGCCGCCCTGCACGAGGCCGGTGGTCCGGAGATCAACGGCGCCGAGGACCTGGTGGCCCTGATCGAGCTCGCCAGCACGACTCCGGGCCCGGAGCTGGTCGCCTACTGGGGCCAGGTCGGCGGTCCGCGGGCCGCCCTCGACCTCGGGGCCCAGGGCGCGGCCGGTGACCTGTTCATCGATGGTGCACTGGGCTCGCGCACCGCGTGGTTGCGGGTGCCCTATGCAGACGCCCCCGGCTCAACCGGCAACCGCTACCTCGAGCCCGACGCCGTGACCGATCATCTCGTCGCGTGCACCCGGGCGGGGGTGCAGGCGGGCTTCCACGCGATCGGCGATGCGGCCCTCGACCTCGTCGTCGACGGGCTGCGGGTCGCCATGGAGCAGTGCGGGCAGGCGGCCGTGCGGGGCGCCCGGCACCGCATCGAGCACCTGACGATGGTCGGCCCCGAGCACGCGGCGGTCCTGGCCGAGGCGGGGGTGGTGGCCAGCGTGCAGCCGCTGTTCGACGCGAGCTGGGGCGCGGCCGACGGGGCCTACGCGGCACGCCTCGGGGCGGACCGGGCCGCCGGGCTCCACGACTTCGCCGGCCTGGCCCGCGCGGGAGTTGCCCTGGCGCTGGGCTCGGACAGCCCCGTGACGCAGATCGCGCCGTGGGAGTGGGTCCGGGCCGCGATGTGGCACCACAACCCGGCAGCGCGGCTCAGCGGCCGGGCCGCCTTCGCAGCCGCCACCCGGGGTGGCTGGCGTGCCGCACGTCGTGACGATGCCGGCGTGCTGGAGGTCGGGGCGCCGGCCACCTATGCCGTCTGGGCCGTCGAGGACCTCGAGGTCCAGGCCCCGGACGTCCGCGTGGCCAGCTGGAGCACGGATCCGCGGTCCGGGACGCCCGGCCTGCCGCGCCTCGAGCCAGGGGTCCCCGCACCTCACTGCCTGGCCACGGTGCTTGACGGCCGCACGATCCATCTGGATGACTCATCGGCAGGCGAGGGCCTGCCTGACTCTGGGAGCGTGGGGACATGAAGCTGCAACTGGACCCGGCGACGGTCATCCGGGCGCGCGAGCTGGCGGCCATCGCCGGCCGGCCAGTCGTCGAGATGGCCTCCGCCCACACCACCGTCTCGATCGAGCGGGCAGTGCTGCGCATGGCCGGGCTCGAGGGTGCGGATGCGGAGGGCATCCCCTGGGTCAACCGGCTCGTCGACTGCGTGGCTGAGCAGGTCGGCCTCGACAACGGGGTGGCCCTGCCGGTCTGGGACGCGCTGGCCGCCCAGCGTCGGGCCGGGATCGGTGCCGATGCACCCCTGCTCACCCTCGCCCAGCGCGCAGCTGCCGGCTCGGTCGAGTTCCGCATCCCGGAGGGCCGGTCGGCTTCGTCGGCCACCACCGGGGCACTTCGGGCTGCCCGGGCGGGTGTCCGCCGCGTTGACCGGCAGCGCACCGTTCGCGACAAGCTCCTGGCCCGCTACCCGGTGGACCACAAGCCCTGGATCTACCTGATCGTGGCGACCGGCAACATCCATGAGGATGTCCCGCAGGCCCAGGCCGCCGCACGCGAGGGGGCTGACGTCATCGCCGTCATCCGCTCGACGGGACAGTCGCTGCTGGACTACGTGCCCGAGGGGGCGACCACCGAGGGGTACGCGGGCACCTACGCGACCCAGGAGAACTTCCGGATCATGCGTCGGGCCCTGGACGACGTGTCGAAGGAGCTCGGCCGCTACGTCCGCCTGACCAACTACGCCTCCGGGCTGTGCATGCCCGAGATCGCCACCATGGCTGGGCTGGAGCGCCTGGACATGATGCTCAACGACTCCATGTACGGGATCCTGTTCCGCGACATCAACCCGATCCGGACCTTCACCGACCAGCACTTCGCGCGGCAGGTGCACGCCCGTGCCGGGATCATCATCAACACCGGCGAGGACAACTACCTGACGACCGCCGACGCGGTCGACGCCGCGCACACCGTCACCGTCAGCCAGCTGCTCAACGAGTACTTCGCCAAGCAGGCGGGGTTGGCCGACTGGCAGCTGGGGCTCGGTCACGCGTTCGAGATCAACCCGGACATCCCCGACTCGTTCCGCCTCGAGCTCGCCCATGCCCTGTTGGCCCGCACCCTGTTCCCCGACGCTCCGCTCAAGTGGATGCCGCCGACCAAGCACATGACCGGTGACATCTTCCGTGCGTACCTGCTCGACGGGTTCTTCAACCTCGCCGGGGTCCTGACGGGCCAGGGCATCCTGTTGGTGGGGATGATGACCGAGGCCGTGGTGACGCCGTGGCTGTCGGACCGCGACCTCGCCCTGCAGAACGTCCGCTACGTGATGAACGCCGCCGCCGGGCTGGCCGAGGACTTCCACCCGGCGCCCGGCGGCGTGATCGCCGCCCGCGCCGACCACGTGCTCGGCGAGGCCGTGGACCTCCTGGGGCGCATCGTCGACGACGGACTGCTGCCGGCGATCGCCGACGGCACGTTCGGCCTCATGAAGCGACCCGCCGACCGGGGCAAGGGCCTCGACGGCGTCGTGAGGCGGGCCGAGGGCTACCTGAACCCGGTCGCGCAGATCCTCGAGGAGGAGCCGGCATGAGTGGCACAGTGATCCGGCCCTACGGTGACGCCACCGGCGACGGCATGGTGCAGGTCTCCTTCACCCTGCCGATCCCGCACGACAAGCGGGCCGAGGGGGCTGCCGCGCAATTGGCCAGGAAGATGGGCATCGACCCGGCGCTGGTGGTCCACGCGAAGCCGATGGGCCCGGACTTCACGTTCTTCGTCGTCTACGGCCGTGTCAACCACCTCGTCGAGCTGGACAAGGTCGAGGTGTTCGAGCGGGACTACCCGCTGCTGACGCCCAAGGAGGTCAACGCGACGATCAAGAAGCGCCTGCGTCGGCCGCTGGTGGTCGTGGGCGCGTGCATCGGGACCGATGCGCACACGGTCGGGATCGATGCCATCCTCAACATCAAGGGCTTCGCCGGCGAGAAGGGCCTGGAGTACTACTCGAGCCTCGAGGTGCACAACCTCGGCGCGCAGGTGTCGGTCCCTGAGCTCGTGGCCACCGCGGGGACCGTGAAGGCCGATGCCGTCCTGGTCTCCCAGGTGGTCACCCAGCGCGATGCGCACCTGCACAACACGGCGGAGATGACGGCCGCGTTCCGGGAGGCGTTCCCGGAACAGCGGCGGCCGGTGATCGTGGTCGGTGGTCCGCGCTTCGACGAGTCGATGGCCGACGAGCTCGGTGTGGACCGCATCTTCGGCAAGGGCACGACGCCGGGTGAGGTCGCCTCGTACCTGGTGCACCGACTGGTCAGGCAGGGATGAGCATGGACGTGCCGGAGGGGACCGCGAGCGAGACAGCCGGGTGGTCTGCCGGTGGGGTTCCAGGTGGTGCATCGCCGCTACGTGCCGTACTCCCACGCGCACTACGCCGGGAACCTCGTGGACGGCGCCTACGTGCTGGCGCTGTTCGGCGACGTGGCCACCGAGCTGATGATCCACACCGACGGCGACGAGGGGCTGTTCGCGTCCTACGCCGACGTGCAGTTCCGCAGCGCACTGCGCGGCGGGGATGTCGTGGAGGTGACCGCGACCCTGACCCGTGCCGGGCGGCGCAGCCGGGAGGTCGAGTTCGTCGCGCACGTCGTGTGCCGGGGGACCCCCGAGCGCGGGGCCAACGCCGCGGAGGTCCTGGCTGAGCCGCTGCTCATCACGACCGCGAGGGGCACGGTGGTCGCCCCGGCATGAGCCGAGGTGGGGACACATCCGCGTGAGCCGGGTGGACCTGCCGCGCGTGATGTCGGCGGCGTCGTCGGACGTCGGGGATGATGTGGCGGTGACCGCCGCCACCTCGACGACCCGGGCGTCGGCTCCCGCCGTGATGCCGCGCATGGCCGTGGGGGCGGCTGCTGCGTTGCTGCTGGCCTGCGCGTTCCCGCCGTTCTCGGTCCTCGCCGGCTGGGTCGCGGTTCCCGCGTTCGCCGTCCTGGTGTGGGCGTTCCGGGGACTGAGCGCGGGTCGGGGAGCCCTCCTCGGGGTCGTGGTCGGGATGGCGTTCTTCCTGCTCCTGCTCGACTGGCTGCGCGTCCTCGGCCCGGACGCCTGGGTCCTGCTGTCCCTGCTGTGCGCATCGTTCTGGGCCGGGGCGGGCGCCCTGCTCCCCGGACTCCTGGCGCGTCGGGGATGGGTCGTCACGGTGCCGTTGCTGTGGGTGGTGATGGAGGCGCTGCGCGAGCGCATCCCCTGGGGCGGGTTCCCGTGGGGGCGGCTGGCGTTCGGCCAGGCCGACACGGTCCTCGTCGGCTGGGCAGCTCTCGGGGGGCCGGCCCTGGTCACGTTCTCTGTCGCACTGGCAGGCACGGCGCTGCTCGCGGCCACCGACGCCGTGCGCGCCGGCAGGCCCCGTGTGACGGTGACTGCCGTGGCAGTGATCGGCGCCCTGGTCCTGGGAGGGGCCGTGGCCCGCGAAGCCGGCCTGGGCGGGCCAGACGGGCCGACGGACGAGATCGCGATCGTGCAGGGCAACGTCCCGCGGCTGGGCCTGGACTTCAACAGCCAGCGCCGAGCAGTCCTGGACAACCACGTCCGCGCCACGGAGGAGCTCGCCCTCCAGGTCTCAGCCGGGACGCAACCCCAGCCGGTGGCCGTCATCTGGCCGGAGAACTCCTCCGACATCGATCCGCTGCGCAACGCCGACGCCGCCGCACAGATCGACCGGGCCGCGGACGCGATCGGTGCGCCGATCCTGGTGGGCGGGGTCGTCGTCAACCCCGCCGACCCACCCCGGGATGATCATCCGGGGACGATCCTCAACGTCAGCCTGGTCTGGGACCCGGTGACCGGACCTGGGGAGTCCTACGTCAAGCGACACCCCGTCCCGTTCGGGGAGTACCTGCCGTTCCGCGACCTCCTGAGCCGGTTCATCACCCGGTTCGACCGCATCCCCAGGGACTTCGCCGCCGGCGAGGAGGTCGGGTTCCTCACCCTCGGCCCGGTGCCGATCGGTATCGTCATCTGCTTCGAGATCGCCTATGACGAGCTCGTCCGCGACGCTGTGCGCGCAGGTGGGCAGGTGGTCGTGGTGCAGACCAACAACGCCACCTACGGGGGCACCGGCCAGCCTGAGCAGCAGCTGGCCATCACCCGGGTCCAAGCGGTGGCCAGCGGACGCACGGCGCTCGTGGCTGCGACGTCGGGCATCAGTGCGGTGATCGGCCCCGACGGAGCCACCGCGTGGCAGACCGAGGAGTTCACCGCGGACTCGACGGTGACGGCCGTGCCTCTGCGTGCGGGGCTGACGCCGGCGATGCGTGTCGGCGGGCTTCCCGAGCTGGTGGCCCTGCTGGTGCTCGTGGCGCTGGCACTGGTCAGCGTCGCTCGCACTGCGCGTCGGCGGCCACGCAGACCGTGATGCATGCCACACTGAGTGGGCCCCGAGCGCAGGAGGAGAAGTCATGGGTAGTTGGATCGTCACCATCATCGGCGCCCTGTTCGCAGGGATCATCATCGGCCCACTGGCCCGCCTGGTCATGCCGGGCAAGCAGGACATCAGCATCCCGGCCACGATCGGCGCCGGCGCCGTCGGTGCCCTGGTGGGGGGCGGGATCGCGCAGCTGCTCGGCGTGGGTGACACCGGCGGGATCGACTGGATCAAGCTCTTCCTGCAGATCGGCGCCGCAGCGCTGACGGTGTTCGGACTTCTCTCGATGCGAAAGTCGTCGGCGTAGTCGCGACCGGGGTCACAGCTCGATGTAGACCCCATCGTCCTCGACACGCACGGGATAGGTCGTGAGCGGGGCCGGCTTGCGTCCGGCGGAGATGACCTTGCGCGACCAAGCGGGCACGGAGCGACCCGCAATCCCGGGCGTCCAGTCGAGGTTCTCGCCGCTGCGCACCACGAAACGGGAGTTGTGCCACGGGCACTGGATGACGCCGTCCGAGTAGTTGCGTCCGCCTGGTCCGGACGTCAGCGACAGTCCGAGGTGTGGGCACTTGTTGCGCGCCGCACACAGGCCCTCGGCGTCCTGGACGACGATCACAGTCGTTCCCTCGACATCGACCTCGGTGACCGTCCCCACCGGGAAGTCCTCGACCTTGCCGATCCTGACCGTGCGCGCCATGGGTCCCGCCTCTCATCGCCGATGCCAGTGACGCTACCAGCCCGGCGGGGGCGCGCATCCCGGGGAGCCGGTCGCATCCGGCGGCGAGCGTGCTCGCTCTGGCACACTGGCGCCGTTGTCTGATCGGGCTCCCCATCCGGGCAGGAGCCCCTGGAAGGGTAGGGAGTGCGATGGACCTCGACACGGACGCCACGGAGGCCAAGGGCGGCATGGGGGCAGGTGCGATCGCCACGCTCAGCGGGTTGGGTGTGCTGGCGATCTTCATCCTCCAGAACCGGCAGTCCATCACCCTCGAGTTCCTCTTCTGGGACTTCACCTGGCCGGTGTGGCTGTACACGATCGTCGTGGCGGTCTTCGGCGCCATGGTGTGGTTCGGCCTCGGTGTGATGCGCCGCCGCCGTCGCCGCAAGGCCCGCCGCGACGCGCGGTAGCCGCCTACCGGCTCGTGGGACAATGGTGGGGTGACTGAGCAGTTCGCCGACCTTGGCCGGATCCTGGTGATCATCCCGACGTACAACGAGAGGGAGAACGTCCAGCGCATCACGGCGCGCGTCCGCGCGGCCGTGCCCGAGGCCGACATCCTGGTCGCCGACGACAACTCACCCGACGGCACCGGACGGATCGCCGACGAGCTGGCGGCCGCAGACGATCACATCCACGTCCTGCACCGGCTGGGCAAGGAAGGGCTGGCCGCGGCCTACATGGCCGGGTTCGCCTGGGGGCTGGAGCGCGGCTACGACGTGCTCGTCGAGATGGATGCCGACGGCTCCCACCAGCCCGAGCAGCTGCCCACGATGCTCGACGCGTTGCGCGACGCCGACCTGGTCCTGGGCTCCCGCTGGATACCCGGGGGCGAGGTCGTGAACTGGCCCCGATCCCGGGAGGTGCTCTCCAAGGGCGGCAACCTCTACACGCGCCTCGCACTCGACGTCCCACTCCAGGACGCGACAGGGGGGTACCGGGTCTTCCGCGCCAGCACGTTGCGCGCGCTCGAGCTGCACAACGTGGCCTCCCAGGGGTACTGCTTCCAGGTGGACATGGCACGTCGCACCGTCGCGTCGGGGATGCGCGTCGTCGAGGTTCCGATCACCTTCGTCGAGCGCGAGTACGGCACGTCGAAGATGAGCGGCAGCATCGTGCGCGAGGCCCTGTGGCGGGTGACCGTGTGGGGTGCGCAGGAACGGGTGGAGAAGGCCAAGGCACTGGCGCGTCGTCGCAGAGAGGCGCGGGCCTCCCGACGAGGGGCGACGGGGAGCCATTAGATGGCCCGCTTCCTCACCCTCGCGCTGCTGGCACTGCTGGCTGTGGCAGAGGTCGCTGCGGTCCTCGCGCTCGTCGACACGTTCGGTGGCCCGCTGGCCCTGCTCCTGCTGTTCCTCGATGTGGTGGCCGGCCTGGCCGTGATGCGCTGGGGTGCCCGAAGTCTGCCGCCCGCTCGTGGGTGGCGGATCGCCGCAGGGTCGTTCATCGCCCTGCCGGGTCTGGTGCTCGATCTCGTGGGCCTGGTCCTGCTCGTCCCGCCGGTTCAGCGGTGGGTGTCCGGGCACGTGCTGCGGGGCACCGAGGCGGCGATGCGCAAGCGTGGGGTCTCGGTGATCACCGTGACAGATGCCACCGGGGCGCCACGAAAGACCGTCGTGCCCGGCGATGTGATCCCCGGCCAGGTGGTCGAGGGCGACGTCCCACCGGCGGCGGGCTCACACACAACGGACCGGGCCGGCAGTGAGCCGGATCCCGGTCCGAGGGTGGTGCGCGGCGAGATCGCCGGCACGGACGAGTAGTCGGTCAGGCGGAGCGGCGGATCTCCTCGCCGCGCATCTCGCGCAGGACGTCGAGTCGCTCCTCGAGGACCTCCTCGAGCTCGGCCAGGGTGCGCCGCTCGAGCAGCATGTCCCAGTGGGTGCGCACGTGCTTCTCGGGCTTGCGCTCGGGCTCGACGCCGTCGCGCAGGACCGCCGGTCCGCCACAGGTGGCGCACTCCCAGTCGAAGGGGATCTCGGCCTCGTCGGAGAAGGGCAGCGTCGTGGCGTGCCCTGCTGCGCAGTCGTAGGTGGTCATCTGGCGGGTCGCGAAGTCCACGCCCGCATCGCTCTCGTAGCTGGTGGTTCCCAGCCGCGTCCCGCGAACAGCGCCGTTGCCCATGATGTCGTGCCTTTCCGCGTGTGTGCCCGATGGGGCCTGTCACGCACCCGGCGGCCCACTGCGGCCGCACAAGCGAGTAACAACGATTGACCCGTCCTACATTCCCCGGCATCGCCCACCTCAAACGCGCGGTGATGCGCGGATGGGGATCGTCACAGTGGGGGCCCGTGCCGTGGACACGATCCCCCGGGCTGAGGCCTCGGGTTCACCTCATGGTAGCGGTCCCACGGGGCGGTGCGGTCCGGCTAGGCCCAGGCGCCGCGACGGATGAGCACGTCGCGCAGCGCGGTGGGATGGTCGGTGACCAGGCCATCGACGCCGAGATCGAGCAGTGCCTGCATCTCGAGGGGGTCGTCGATGGTCCACACGTGGACCTGCACCCCCCGGCGATGTGCGCGATCGACGAAGCGGCGCGTCACGAGTGGGACGCCGCGGGCGCGATTCGGGACCTGCGCGGCACACGCGGGGGAGTGGTCGTGGACGCCGAGGGCCAACCGAGCCACCTCGGACGGGCCCATGGAGGTCGCCAGCCGCGGGCCGGCGAGCTCCCGGAGCCGGCCGAGCCGGGCGGTGGAGAACGCCGCCGCGCAGACCCGGTCCCACGCGTCGGCATCGGCGACGGCGCGCAGGAAGGGGCCGATCGCGTCGTCGGCCTTCACGTCGACGTTGAAGCGCAGCTCAGGCCAGCGCAGCAGGGCCTCGGTGAGGGTCATCGGGACGTGCCCATCCGCCATGCGGACCGCTCGGACCCGCGCCAGGGGTGTGGCGGACAGCGGACCCGTGGCATCGGTTGTCCGGTCCAGGGTCGCATCGTGGAACAGGATGGCGTGTCCGTCGATGGTGGCCCGGACATCGGTCTCGATCCAGCGGTAGCCGAGGTCATGGGCGTGCTGGAATGCGGTAGGGGAGTTCTCGGCGCATTCCCCCGCACCGCCCCGGTGAGCCAGTGCCAGCGGGTGGGCACCGACCAGGAACGGGTGGAGGGCCCCGGTCACCTCAGCGACGGACCTTCAGGTAGTCCGTTCCGCTGGTGGTCCAGCGGCCGTTGGCCTGCTGGACGCGGGCCCGCCACTTGCCGTTGCGGGGCGGAAGCGCCTGCAACGTCGCCCGCCCATCGGCACCGGTGGCGACCACTGCCACGGTTCGGTACTTCTTGGACCCCGAGGGCCGGTACTCGAAGCGCACCGGGACGGAGACCGGGTTCGCCCGCCACGCACCGTCGGCGTAGCGCGCCTGGACCTGGACCGTGAACGTCGAGGCCCTCCCGCGGCGGCCGGGCTCACCCAGTGCGTTGAACCCGCGCAACCGGACCTTGGCGTTGGCAGCGAGCCCTGACGCGGTCGTCGTCACGGCGGCTGCCACAGCCCGGTCGGCCCGGACGATGCCCTGGCCGAGCTGGTCGTCGCGACCGTTGCCGCTGATGTCGTCGGCGGCGGTCATCTGCACCACAGCGGAGGCCTCGGCAGCGCTCAGCGCCGGGTTGGCTGCCAGGACGAGGGCCGCGGCCGCAGCGACGTGGGGGGCCGCGAACGAGGTGCCCGACTCCTCGTCGTAGCCGGTGCCGGGAAGTGCGCCCACGACAGCCTCCCCCGGGGCGGCGATGTCGATGTGCGGTCCGGTGTTCGAGAAGCCGGACGGGTTACCGGTCCGGTCCACCGAGGCCACGGCCAGGACGTTGGGCGACGCGGCCGGGTACTGCACCTGGTTGCCGGTGAGGTAGCTGTTGCCGGCGGCGGCCACGACGACCGCGCCCTTGGCGAAGGCGTAGGCACAGGCCTGGTCCAGGACGGGGTCCTGGTCCGGACCTCCCAGGGAGAGGTTGATGACCCGGGCCCCGGCATCGGCGGCGGCAATGATTGCGCGCGCAACCGTGCTGCTGTCGCCGTACCCGGCGGGGTCGAGGGCGGAGACCGGGAGGATGGCCGCCTGCGGCGCGACACCGGCCATGCCCACCGCGTTGATCGAGCCGGCGATGATGCTCGCGACCCGGGTGCCGTGCCCGTTCTGTTCCGGTGCCGGTGTCACGTCCGGAAGCAGGTCGATCTCGCCGAGGACACGCCCGGCCAGGTCGGGGTGCGTGGCGTCGACGCCGGTGTCGATGACCGCCACGACCACGCCCGCGCCCTGGCTCAGGGCCCAGGCATCGGTGGCTCCGACCATCGGGAGGTTCCACTGCGAGGGGGACAGGGGCTCGGGGTTGACCGCCTCGAAGGCTCTCAGGCGGGTGGTGGGGGCGGCCACCACGCCGGGTTGGGCGTTGAGCTCGGCGGCCAGCGTCGCTGCCTCGTCGGCGGTGTCTGCGCGCAGCTTCGTCACGGTGGGCGTCCCCGACCCGTGGCGACGACGACGGAGACCTCGTTGCGGGTCGAGCGCAGGCTCTCGTCGGTGTCGGTCACGTCCGCGGCGGGTACCGGCAGGGTGAGGTCCTCCGGGAGTCCGGACGTCGCTGCATCGAGGACCGACGCAGGGTCCGGGGAAGCATCCTCAGCAGAAGCGGGGGAGATGCCACCCAGGAGCGACAGGGCCGCGACACCCGCGATGAGCGGGCGGCTGAACCGTGGCACGGCAGGCTCCTGGGGTGTGTGGACTCAGTGTTCTGCGTCGTTCTGCGACCAGTATGGGGGACGGGGGGCTCAGGGCGTCCTCTGCTGGTCGTTCGGTCAGGCTAAGGCGACCTAAACCCGTTGTCGTGGTGGCGGGCGAGCCTGGCAGCCCCCGGCAAGGTGGGGGCGGTGTCCGCGGCCCGCACGACGGCTGGCAGTCTTGAGCGGGCCACCGCGACAGGTGGGTCCGAGGAGGCGCCATGCAGCAGGAGCCGGTGCAACGGGCCGAGGCCATCATCCACGGCCATAGGGTCGCCTACCGCGTTGCTGGCGATCCTGCGCTGCCAGTCCTGCTGCTGATCCACGGCATCACGAGCAGCAGCGCGACCTGGGACCCGGTGATCCCGGCCCTGGCCGAGCACGCCCACGTCATAGCCCCGGACCTCTACGGCCACGGGGCCTCCGACGTCCCGGGCGCGGACTACTCGTTGGGCGGTTTCGCCACCCAGGTGCGCGATCTGATGGACTGCCTCGGGCACGATCGAGCGACGATCGTGGGGCACTCCCTCGGCGGTGGTGTCGCCATGCAGTTCGCCTACCAGTACTTCGAGCACTGCGAGCGCCTCGTCCTGGTCGACAGCGGGGGACTCGGCAGGGAGGTGAGCAGGGCCCTGCGGGCCGGCACCCTGCCCGGCGTGGAGCTGATCCTGCCGGTCATCGCGAACCGCCACGTGCGCAACGCCGGCCTGGCCGCCTCCAGCATGCTGTCCCGGCTGCCCGTGCGCCCACGGCCCAGGCCCTCGACGGTTGAGGTGATCAGGGGCTACTCAAGCCTGTCGGAGAGCCCGTCGCGGGCCGCGTTCGTGCACACGTTGCGCAGCGTCGTGGAGCCCGGCGGCCAGCGCGTCAGTGCCGTGGACCGGCTGTACCTCACCGAGGGCCGGCCGACGCTGATCGTGTGGGGTGCGCGCGACACCGTCATCCCGGTCGCCCACGCCCACCATGCCCACGAGGTGATCGCTGGCAGTCGGCTGGAGATCTTCGAGCAGTCCGAGCACTTCCCCCACATGGACGAGCCGGCACGGTTCGCGCGCGTCGTGCTCGACTTCCTGGCCAGCACCGAGCCCATGCGGCTCGACCGGGCCACGATGCGTGCGCGGATGGCCCAGCGCACGCGCGAGCACCACGAGGCCGGCGAGCGCGAGGCCGCCGAGCGGCTGGCCCGGGAGGCCGCCGAGCTGGAGATCGCAGCCAGCGAGTGGGCCGTCGATTCCGGGCCGGTGGACGACGCCGAGCCGACGCGCTGAAGCACGGGTCGGCCCACGGGGCTGAGCTGCGCTGAGCTCGCACCCGGGGCCAGATGTGTTGGCACTCTCATAGGGAGAGTGCTAATTTGGAGGTGCCACTCATGGACATGAGGAGGTGGTTGAGGTGGCAACTCGTTTCGATCCGTTCCGGGACCTCGATCGGCTCGCAGAGCGGATGCTGACATCCGCAGCCGACATGGGCCAGGCCATGCGGGCCATGCCCATCGACCTGTACCGCGACGGTGATCACTGGCTCCTGCTGTGCGACCTTCCGGGTATCGACCCGGGATCCATCGACGTGGACGTGGACGGCCGCGTCCTGACGATCCGCGCGCAGCGGGCACCTGGACCCGAGGGCGTCGAATGGCTGGCGGCAGAGCGGGTCTCCGGGACCTTCGCCCGGCAGCTCACGCTGGGCGACGGTGTCGACCTGGAGAACATCGCCGCGACGTACACCAACGGGGTCCTGACGCTCACGCTGCCGGTCGCCGAGGCGGCCAAGCCGCGCAAGATCGCCGTGGACTCCGGCGGCGGTGCGCCCGCTGTGTCGATCACCACGGGCGACAACGGCTGAGGGTCGCGGGTGGGGCGGGTGCCCGGCGCGCCCGCCCCACCTGCAGGAACCGGTCGAGCAGGCCGGGCCGAACGCCTCTGTCCCGCCCCCGTCATCCCGGCTAGCGTCGGAGGTGGAGAGGGGGTGAGAGGTAATGGCAAAGTTGACACGGAGCATCACGATTGATGCCCCAGTCGAGAAGGTCTTCGACTACGCGCTGGACATCACCAACTTGTGGAAGTTCAAGGATGTCGCCCTGACCGATGTCGACATCAAGCCCGACGGGGTCGGCACCTCGGCACGCATGTACACGCACTTCCTGGCCTTCCATATGGAGGGCGGCGTGGAGTACACCGAGGTCGTCCCCGAACGGCGCATCGTCGCGCAGGTCCACTTCTTCATGGAGAAGCCGACGTGGACGTTCACGTTCGAAGCCGTCGACGGCGGTACCACGATGACCGCTGAGGGTGAATGGCACACCGGCGTGCCGGTCGTCGGCAGGCCGATGGAGTCGATGATGGTCAGGGAGCACGAGCCGTTCATCGACGAGCTGCTCGCCAACGTCAAGGCGCAGGTGGAAGCCAGAGTTGCCGCCTGATCGGCGTCTGCTGATCAACCTGGCGGGTTGAAGTCGCGAGAGCGACAGCAGCCCGCCAGGTTATGGCGTGCACGGAGCCCTGCGTGTGCTGAGCCCTGCGGGATCACCCGACAACTGACCGATAATGCACATTATGTAATGCTGTAGTCCGACAGACTACAGCCCCCCGGTACGACAAGAAGGCCCCCACCGTGAGGTGAGGGCCTTCTCAAGACTGAGAGGCGGTCAGACGACGCGCACGTTCTCCGCCTGCGGGCCCTTCTGGCCCTGCGTGATGTCGAACTCGACGCGCTGGTTCTCCTCGAGGGAGCGGTAGCCGTCGGCCACGATCGCCGAGAAGTGGACGAACACGTCCGGACCGCCGCCATCCTGAGCGATGAAGCCGAAGCCCTTCTCGCCGTTGAACCACTTGACTGTGCCTTGTGCCATTTTGGTGTTTCCTTTGTGTGTGCTGTGTCTGCAGGGCCAACGCAAGTGCCGATCCCTGGGCTGCCCCGTTGGCTGGCCAGAAATCAAAACGCCCGTCGGAAACAATCCGCGGGCGTCCCAACGTGTGGCGAAACCTGCTGTTGCAGCAAGAGAAGGGTAGCACGGATCCATCCACGAGTTCTGAATCCAGTGGACGTGTCCTCCGTCTGGTCAGGCCCGGGGGCCCTGCTCGCGCACCGTGCGCACCGCGGTCATGGCGGAGTCGAGGTCGGCCAGCCACTGCCCCTCATGCTGGGCAACGAGGCGCACACACCACGCCAGGGCATCAGAGCGCGAACGCGCCACACCCGCTTCGACGAGGGTGTCCAGGACGATCCGCTGCGGCTGGGCCAGGCGAGTCATGACCGGAACAGACAGCCGGGTGAAGATCTCGGTCGTCTGCCCACAGGCGGCCCCCCAGGTGACCTTGCGACCTGTGCTCGACTCCAGTTCCCTGGCGATTGCGATCCGCGCTGAACGAGTGTCCTCGCGGAAACGACGGATCCTCCCGGACTGGCCCTCGGCGGACCCGGACTCCGGTGACCCGACCGTTCCCACGATCGTGATCTCCTCGCGGTCCCCCGTGACGGTGAAGGACTCGAACCAGTCGTCGGGGAGTCGGCCCTCAAGCCATGCGGTGATCCCGTGATCCTCGTGCTGTGATGTCATGTAATGATGTAATCACAGTTAGGGAGGTACGTCAACGGATGCGACGGTGGAGCGACCCTCAGGTCAGGCGGTCACCGCAGCGTTCGTCGCAAGCCAGCCCAGCAGGACCTCGGTGACCTCGTCCGGTGCTTCGTTCTGGACGAAATGACCGGCCGACTCGAGGGGTACGACCGTGGCCTCGTTCGGGAACGACAATGTCCCCCGCAGGGCCTCGGGGCTGACGAGCTCCTGGCCGAGGAACGCATCATGGACACCCCAGATGATCAGCACGGGAACAGCGATCGGATGCAGGCGCCGGCCAGGGGACCGCAGGGCGCCTCGGAACGCGCCGCGGTACCAGTTGATCGGGCCCCGGGCGTCCTGCTCCGTGGCGAACGCCTCGGCGTAGGGCGTCAGAGACTCGCGGTTCCAGACCGTGCGGACGTGCGATCCGCCACGCAGCATCCCCGGCATCGAGCGGCTCACGAACCTCTCGGGGAGGACCGGCAGCTGGAAGAAGAACATGTACCAGGACTTTCGCAGCTGCCTGGGGCTGCGCAGCAGGTGCTCGGCGAGGACCCGCGGGGGCGGGCAGTTCATGGCCACCAGCGCCGAGACCCGCTGCGGGTACAGCTGCGCGACCGTCCACGCCACTCCCCCACCCCAGTCATGACCGACCACGACGGCGCTCCCGGCGCCCACGGCATCGATCATCGCGACGACATCGGCGGCCAGATCCGGTGTGGCGTAGGAGCCATCGAGCACCGACCCGGCGTACCCGCGCTGGTTGGGTGCGACGACTCGGTACCCTGCGGCCGCCAGCGCGGGGATCTGATGGCGCCACGAGATGTTCAGCTCCGGGAAGCCATGGAGAAGGACGACGAGTGGCCCGTCGTCGGGACCCTCGATGATGGTCTCGAAGTCACCGCGGGCCGTCTGCAGGAGGGTCATGACCTGATCCTGTCGCACCGGCTCAGGACAGGGATCGGCGGACCGCGTCGAGCACGTCGGAGATGGAGTCGCTCACGATCACCTCGGCGTCGTCGTCGTAGGGCGTCGGTTCGGCATTGACGATCGCCAGGGTCCGTGCCACCCCGGCGAGACCGGCGACCGGAGTGACCTGGAGCGACGTCCCGATTGCCACGAGCAGGTCTGCCCGGTTCGCGGCGAGGAACGCGGCATCGAGGACAGCAGCGTCCAGTGACTGGCCGAACGAGATGGTCGCGGTCTTGAGGATGCCCCCGCACAGCAGGCATGGCGGATCGTCCTCCGGTCGGGCGAGCACCTCGGGAGTGGGCCATCGGACCCCGCACGACAGGCACGAGACCTCCCAGATCGTCCCGTGCAGCTCGAGCACGTCGCTGGATCCAGCGCGCTGGTGAAGGCCGTCGATGTTCTGGGTCATGAGTGTGTCGAGGTTGCCGGAACGCTGCAGCTCGGCCAGGGCGTGGTGGCCGCGGTTGGGTTCGGCGGTGAAGGAGGGGTTCTCCCGGCGATTCGCCCACGCCATCCGACGCACCTCCGGGTCACGCAGATAGGTCCCGATGTCGAACATCGCCTGTGCTGAGGGGTTGCGCGTCCACAGCCCGTTCGGTCCCCGGAAGTCGCTGATCCCGGAGTCCGTCGAGATGCCGGCCCCGGTGAGCACGACGACGCGTGGCGAGTCCCGCCACAGTTCCACCAGCTCTCCTGCTGTGCCCATGCGCCCCATGATGGCCCACCGCGCCGGAGGCGCGATGATGGGCCGGTGCAGAACCCCCCGTGCGTTCCCGAGATCGGGGCCAGGGTCCTGGCCGCTGCGCCTCAGTGCGGGATGACCCGCCTGGTGTGCGTCGACGGCCCCGCGGGCTCCGGCAAGACGACCCTGGCTGCCGCCCTGGCCGGGTCGCTGGGCGGCGCCCCGGTGGTGCACATGGACGACCTCTATGAGGGCTGGGAGCAGGAGCTGGGTCCTCCCCTGGCAGCCCGGGTGGAGGCGTGGCTGCTCGTCGGCTGGCAGTCCGGGCTTCCGGGCATGCATCCGCGGTTCGATTGGGTGTCGGGGCACTACGCCGAATGGGTGACAGTGCCGGCGGACCCGATCGTGATCCTCGAGGGGTGTGCCAGTGGTTCGGCGAGGATCCGCGACCGTGCCAGCCTGGTGGTCTGGGTGCAGGCGCCGGCGGGCCTCCGACTCCGGCGAGGGCTGGAACGTGACGGGCCGGAGCTGGAGGGGCGGTGGCGTGACTGGCAGTCCCACGAGGCGGCGCACTTCGCAGCCGACGGGACCCGCGCGGCGGCGGACGTGCACGTGGACGGGGTCAGCGGGCAGATCGAACCGTGAGCAGGCGGCGCGGCCCTCGCTGCGCGGCGCTCACATCGGTGGCCATGGCAGCGACGGCCACTGCGCACCGGGCATCGGGAACGTCCCCGCGTGGACCAGCGCGTCGAGGCGGTCGTGCGCAGCATGCACCTCGTCGATGGACAGGT
The DNA here is from genome assembly GCA_963747335.1 of uncultured Actinomycetes bacterium. GTDB lineage: Bacteria > Actinomycetota > Actinomycetes > S36-B12 > CAIYMF01 > Prado023. The sequence goes on from CAVVEV010000003.1 coordinate 390,819, forward strand.
GGGCGACCCGGTGCGGGGAGTCGCTCCCCCACTCCTCGACCAGGGCACCGAAGGCCGCTGAGCCGTCCGAGACCTCGGCCAGGAGGTCCCCCGGGATCGGCTCCCCCGCCCAGCCCCACAGCACCGTGCGCAGCTTGTTGTCGGCGTGGAACGTCACCCCATGGTCGATCCCCACGACCGACCCGTCGGACCGGCGCAGGATGTGGCCACCCTTGCGGTCGGCGTTGTTGACAAGGGCATCCAGGAGGACCAGCCGCTGCAGGTCGCCGCTGGACTCATGCGCCAGCACGATCGGGGCTCCCCGCGCGTCGCGACCCTCGGCGACCTCGCACCAGCCCTCCGGCACCTGATCCGCGGGGTACAGCCCGACCGGGTCGTCGTCGTCGGCCTCCACCCACTCCTGGCACATCCCGGCACCGAACGGGCCGTCCTCCCGCCATGCGGTGGGTGGGATGAGGTCCCAGCCGAAGCACCGACCAACCTCTGCGGTGAGGACCTCGCGCGCGGCCAGCGCTGCCCCGGGGAAGTCCCAGAGGGGGCGCTCGCCCGATACGGGCTTGTAGATGCAGCGCAACGGCTCTGCGTCGGTCGACACCTCGGCCAGCAGGGCCAGGTTCGAGGCCTGCGCGAGGCGGCCCAGCACGTGCAACTCCCCCGTGGCCAGTGCCATCGGCGGCTGCGTCACCGCTTGTATCCGTTCGCCCGCGGGCAGATGTGACCCCCCGGGTCCAACGGCTGCTGGCAGAAGGGGCATGGAGGACGTCCCGCCGCAACGACCCTGCGGGTGCGGGCGATGAAGTCGACTGCCTGCCGGAGGGTCGCGCGCACGCGCAGGACGGGCGGGCCGTCATCGGCGTCGTCGAGCTCCGTCGGGTCGAGGTCCTCCTCCGCGCTCTGGCCGTGCAGCTCGAACAGCATCTGGTCGGTCGAGGGATCCCAGCCGAAGGCGATGGCGCCCACCCGGAACTCCTCCACGAGCGGCACGTCGAGGGCATCGAGGTCCACCGGCCCGGGCTCGGGGACCTCGAGATCCAGTCGCGCCCCGATGTCCGCGATCAGACTCTCGAGACGGTCGGCCAGGGCCCCCACCTGGGCCTTCTCCAACGCGACGCTGCTGACCAGGCTTCCGGTGCGCGCCTGGAGGAAGAAGGTGCGCTCCCCCGGCATGCCGACCGTTCCCGTGACGAAACGGTCCACGGGATCGTGCAGGAGGATCTGCCGGGGCATGAGTTGCAGACTAGCCGGGCTCGGGGAGGCCCGCCCGCGGATCGCGCCCCTGAGGTGCGTCCTGCGGTCGATCAGCCGGTCCCACCGCCGACGGTCGGGCGCCCTGCCCCGGTGTGGACGGGCAGGGATCGACCGGTGTCGTTCATCCGCAGCACCATGGCCCGACCCCCGTGGTAGCGCACCACGCTCAGCGACGCCGGGCCTACAACGATCCGCTGGAACTCATCGAGGGGTTGGCCCAGCGCGTCGGACAGGATCGCCTTGATCACGTCGCCGTGCGAGATCACCGCGACCACGCTGTCGGGGTGTGTTGCGACGAGGTCGCTGACCGCCAGCGTGGCCCGCTCGGCCATCGCGAGCATGGACTCCCCACCGGGGAAGGTCACCGACGAGGGGGCGGACTGGATCACCGGCCAGAGTGGATCCGTGGCCAGGTCGGCCAGGGCCCGCCCGGTCCACTGCCCGTAGTCGCACTCGCTGAGCCGCTCGTCGATGCGCCGCTCCACCTCAGGGTGGTGGGCCATCAGCCCGTCGGCCGTCTGCACGCAGCGCTCCAGCGGGGAGTGCGCCACCGCAGCAAGGGGCACACCGCGCAGCCGCGTGCCCAGGGTGCGCGCCTGACGGCGTCCCAGCGCGTCGAGGCCAACGCCCTGCGTGCGCCCAGCCAGGATCCCGGTCGCGTTCGCCGAGGTCCGGCCGTGGCGGATCAGCAGGACAGTGGTCACGGTCCCGCAGCCTAGCGACGACCCCGTCGGGGTGCGATCATGCCGACGTGATCGTGGGAATGGGCCGGTACTGCGCCGGCGTCGAGGTCGATGTCGCGCAATCGCAGGTGATCCGCTCGTCAGGCACGCTCACGCCTGACGCGGTGTCCCTGATCCGGGCGATGTACGAGCGGGCCACGGTCGATCCCTCGGACTTCCTCTGGATCGCCCTTGCCTCCCCCTCGCGCAAGGAGCTTGACGCATTGGCCGCGGTGTTCGGGATCCCCGAGCTCTGGGTCGCCGACGCGCTCAACCCCCGCCAGCGGGCCAAGGCGGAGTTCGCGGAGGGCGACGGTGCGCTGATCGTGTTCAAGGTCGTCATCTACGACGAGCCGACCTCAGCCATCGAGACCGGTCAGATCGCGGTGATCGTCGGGTCGTCGTACGTGGTGACCGTGAGGCTGGGCCCGGTCGGATCCCTCGGCCAGGTCCGAATGGCTGCGACCGATCAGCCCGAACGGCTGGCACTCGGGCCCTTGGCCGCCGTCCACGCCATCGCTGATGCCATCGTGGATGGGTACATCGACGCCGCCGATGAGATCGGCCGCGACCTCGACACGATCGAGGAGCACGTGTTCTCCCCCGCAGTCACCGACGACAGCGAGGTCATCTACCTGCTCAAGCGTGAGAACCTGGAGCTGCGCCGCGCGGTGGCGCCCATGGTCGGCCACGCACAGCGACTGGTCGAGGGTCGGATGCCCAACATCCCTGACGGCATGCGCACGCACTTCCACGATCTCGGCGACCACCTGCTGCGGGTCAATGACTACGTGGAGTCCTACGAGAGCCTGCTGGTGACCATCCTGCAGGCATCGAACGCCCGCCAGGGCCTGCAGCAGAACACCGACATGCGCAAGATGGCCGCCTACGCAGCCCTCCTGGCCGTCCCCACGGCGATTGCCGGGATCTATGGGATGAACTTCGAGAACATGCCGGAGCTGAACTGGTACTACGGGTATCCGGGGGTGCTGCTGGTGATGGCCACGATCCTGGGCCTGATGTTCCGGGCGTTCAAGCGGTCCGGCTGGCTCTGAGGTGATCAGGCCCGCATCGGTGGCTGCGTCGTGGCGTGGCCCCGTTCAGGTGCTGGTGAGCACGCCGGTCCCCAGAAGGACCAGGAGCAGCGCTCCGAGCCCGATCCGGTAGATCACGAACGGCATGTACGACTTCGTCGACACGTACCTGATGAGCCAGGCGATGACGGCGTAGCCGATCACGAAGGCGATCACGGTGGCCAGGATCGTCGGCCCCCACGCCACGGCGGGGTCGGATCCGATGTCCAGCGCCTGGTAGAAGCCCGACGCGAGCACGGCGGGTATCGCCAGCAGGAAGGCGTAGCGTGTGGCGGCCTCGCGGGTGTAGCCCATGAACAGGCCCGCGGTGATGGTCGCCCCGGACCGGGAGACGCCGGGGATCAGCGCCAATGCCTGGCAGAACCCGTAGATGATCCCGTCGCGGACTGTGAGCTCGCCAAGGCCGTGGATCGACCGTGCGGTCCTGTCCGCGATGCCCAGAAGGATGCCGAAGGCGATCAGGGTGAAGGCCACCAGGTAGAGGTTGCGGGCCACCGTCTCGATCTGGTCGGAGAACACGAAACCCAGCAGGCCGATGGGGATCGTGCCGATGATCACCAACCAACCCATGCGGACATCCGGGTCGCCCCGGGTCCCGGGATGACCGAACTGGCCGAACCACGCCCGCAGGATCCGCCAGATGTCCTTCGCGAAGTAGAGGATGACGGCGGTCTCGGTGCCGATCTGCGTGACCGCTGTGAACGCCGCCCCCGGGTCGGTCCAGCCGAAGATCTGGGAGAAGATCAGCAGGTGGGCGCTGCTGGAGATGGGCAGGAACTCCGTCAGCCCCTGAAGGACTCCGAGGATGATGGCCTGCGCCCAGGTGATCGGGTCGGTGGCGGTGGACTCGGTCGCGGACGTGGCGAGTGCGGTTAGGGGTGCGAGCATCGCCGCTCCCCCACGTGCGCCCCGCCTGGGCGCGCGTGCGGCGCATCCCTGCGACTGCCCTGCACCTGGTCCTCCTCGCGGCCGTCACGTCCTCGCGACGCGCCGCGCCGAGCCTAGTCGCTCACCCCGCGCCGCTCCCCCACCCGATAACGTGGCGCGCCATGGAGAGCAGGGCAGTTGGACGCAGCGGCCTGCATGTCAGCCGCACCGGTCTGGGCACGATGACCTGGGGCCGCGACACCGATGAGTACGAGGCCCGCGACCAGTTCTCCTTGTTCCTGGAGGCCGGCGGGACGCTGTTCGACACGGCCGATGTCTATGCCTCCGGTGCTGCCGAGGAACTGCTGGGGACGCTTGTGGCTGAGGCAGGCGTCCGCGACGACGTTGTGATCGTCACCAAGGCTGGCGGACGACGCACCCCCGAGCGCCGGTTCGACACGTCCCGGCGGCACCTGCTGCGGGCTCTGGACGGGTCGCTGGAGCGGCTCGGGACGGACTACGTCGACCTGTGGCTCGTCCACGGCTGGGACGGGGCCACCCCGATCGAGGAGACCCTGTCGGCGATGGCCGCGGCCCAGGAGTCGGGCAGGGCCCGCTACGTGGGGGTCTCGAATTACGCGCCCTGGCAGCTGACTCTGGCAGCGACGACGGCCGAGCACCGCCACGGCCTGGCGCTGGTGGCGAACGAGGTCGAGTACTCGCTCCTTGCGCGTGAGGGTGAGGACGACGTGCTCGGCTCGGCGCAGGCGGTCGGGTCCGGGCTCCTGGCCTGGTCGCCGATCGGGCGCGGCGTGCTCACCGGCAAGTACCGCCACGGAACGCCCGCGGACTCGCGGGGCGCATCACCGCACCTCGGTGGGTTCGTCCGGGAGTACCTCGACGTGCCCCACAGGCGCGTGGTCGACGCCGTCTGCACGGCGGCTGAGGGCCTGGGTGTGGCACCCGTGGAGGTTGCAGTCTCGTGGGTGCGTGACCGACCCGGGGTTGCCTCGGTCCTCCTTGGCTCCCGGACGGCAGCGCAGTTGCGAGGTGCCCTGCGGGCCGATGAGCTGACTCTGCCCGAGGAGATCCGGGCTGCGCTGGACGAGGTGTCGCTCTGAGGGTCATCCCGCGGCTTTCTCAGGGCTGGTCGAACGGTGAACCGACCATGCGAATGCGTGTCCACAGGTTCTGGTGACGTGCGGTCGGAGTCACGGTGATCTGATAGAATCGAACACGTGTACGAACGACCAGCGCCTCTCCCCCGCCCTGGGGACGCACCGCCGGTTGCGCCGTCGGGCTCAAGTGCCTGGGTGGGCACGAGCGCATCGGCGGATCCCGAACTGCGCAAGGCGCTGAGTGAGGCTGTTCTGGCCAACCCCTGTGACGACGGGGCCGTGCTCGAAGCCCGGTTCGAACGGCTGCTGCAGGCATGGTGGCGTGACGCACGGCCGGACTGGACAGCGTCGGACTGGTGGGGCGCTCCTCTGCGGGACGAGGTCCGCGGGTTGCTGTGGCTGTCTCCCGGGCCGGAGTTGGCTGCGGCACTTGTGGAGGCCTCGAACCCCGGGCCCTGCTCGCAGTCGCACGCTGGTGAGGCGCCGCCCGGGTGGCCGAGTCCTGGGCATGCACCCGGGTGGCCGTGCTCGTGCCAGGTCGTCGTGGCCGCAGCGTGGGAGGCATGCGCCTCGTGGGTGGCGGCGTGCTCTTCCGCGGCGCTGGTGGCCGCTGCCGGTGCGGACGAGGTCGTCTTCTGCCCGCCGCCGCCGTCGCCCCGGCTGAGTGAGCCGGCGCAGGAGGAACTGGCCCTGGCTTTGCGCGTCTCGCCCTTGTCGATGGGCAACCGGCTCGCCGCCGCACGCGAACTGGTGGCCCATCCCGGACTGTCTGCGCTGGTGGCATCCGCGGCGATCTCGGCGTGGGGTGCACGGCTCGTGGTGCGCGAGGTGGCTGGGCTGCCCGTGGACGTCGCCAGGAGGATCGTGGCCGAGACCGTGAGCCAGATCCGGGCACGGCTCGCCTCAGGGCGACGTCCCTGGACCTCGGCTGACGTGGGACGGGCGGCGCGGGTCGTCCGCCTGCGCCTCGCATCCGACGAGGAACGGCCGCTGCGGGAGCGTGCCCGGGCCGATCGCCGCGTGCAGGTGTTCGAGGACCGACACGGCATGTCCGTCCTGCACGCGCTGATCGATGCCACCAGTGCCCACCGGATCCACCGCCGCCTTAGCGCGATCGCCCAGGGTCTCGAGGATCAAGAACGGTCCCGCGACCAGGTCCGCGCCGATGTGCTCGTCGACCTTCTCCTCGGTCAGTCCGACGGCTTCCGCGGTCCTTGGTCAGATGCGGAAGGCTGTACCGCCGGTCCGGATTCGGAAACCGAGGGGACAGCGGCCAGCGCCGAGCGGGGGGCGGGTGACCCCCTTGGCCGACCAGTGGACCCCGGAGTCGGTGTTCGGCCCGGCAGCCGCCCTGAGATCAATGTGGTCGTCTCCCTGGCCACCCTTCTCGGCCTCGCCGAGAATCCTGCGGAGGTCCCGGGGCTCGGTCCGATCCCTGCTGAGGTGGCTCGGACGCTGGCCGCCGACGGGGCGTGGCGCGCGTGGGTGACCGATGCCTCCGGATCGGTGGTCGCCACCGGGTCGCGCTCCTACATCCCGAGCGAAGGCCTGGCCAGGCTCGTACGTGCCCGGGAGCCGCACTGCCGGATGCCGGGGTGCCCACGGCCTGCCCAGCGGTGCGACCTCGACCACACCGTTGCCTGGCCCGTTGGTGCCACGTCGGCGTCGAATCTGGGTCCCCTCTGTCGACGGCATCACCTGCTCAAGACCCACGCCGGCTGGGTCCTGGAACCCACTGGCCCACCGGACGACTCCGGCCGTCGCACGGGCACTGCTCCCCCGACGGCCGGGCAACCACCCGACGATCCGGGTGGGCGACGACATCCGGGTGGGCGACGACTCGTCGATCCGGACGGGTCAGCAACACCGGAGGGGTCAGTGCCGGAAGCACCCTTCGGATGGAGCTGGCGAACGCCGGCCGGCTTCACGGTTCACGACTCACCCTGCCCTCCGCTGGGCTGACCGCGAGCACTGGGACATGGGGAGGTCCGGATGGACGGCCGGGTTGGGACGCCCGCCGAGCTGGCCGCGCCGCCTCACACCGAGCGCAGGAAGCGGTCGAGCACCCGGACCCCGAACTGCAGGCCGTCGATCGGCACCCGTTCGTCGACACCGTGGAACAGGGCGCCGAAGTCGAGCGTGGGCGGCAGCTGCAGGGGCGCGAAGCCGTAGCACCGGATCCCCAGGGTGGAGAACGCCTTGGCATCGGTTCCCCCGGACAGGGTGTAGGGCACGGCGCGGGCGCACGGGTCCTCGGCCCGGAGGGCGGCTGCCATGGCGTCGATGGAGGGACCGTCGAAGGTCGTCTCCAGCGCGATGTCGCGCGTGACGAACTCGCGCGTCACGCGATCGCCGAGCAGCTCGTCGATCGTGGCCAGCATCTCGTCCTCGAGCCCGGGCAGGAAGCGGGCATCGACGTGCGCGGTGGCCTCCCCCGGGATCACGTTGACCTTCGACCCGGCGTCGAGCATCGTCGGGTTCACCGTGTTGCTCAGGGTCGCCCCGACGATGCGGGCCAGGGGTCCCAGGGCACGGGTGAGCTGTTCGGTGTCGTAGGGGTCGAGGTCGACGCCGAGGGCCTCGGACAGCTCCGCAACGAAGGCGCGCGTGGTGTCGGTGACCCTCACCGGGAACTTGTGCTCACCCAGGCGGGTGACGGCTCGGCAGAGTGCGGTGACGGCGTTGTCGTCGTTGAGCATGGAACCGTGGCCTGCACGTCCAGCCGCGTGCAGGCGCAGCCAGCCGATCCCCTTCTCGGCGGTCTGGACCAGGTACAGGCGCAGGTCATCGCGGACCGTCATCGAGAAGCCGCCCACCTCGCCCACGGCCTCGGTCACGCCAGCGAAGATCTCGGGCATGTTGTCGACGAGCCAGTGCGCCCCGTGAGCCCCTCCGGCCTCCTCATCGGGCAGCAACAGGAGCACGACGTCCCTGCGGGGGCGGATGCCGGTGCGGCCCCAGTGCCGGGCCACGGAAAGGATCATGGCGACCATGTCCTTCATGTCGACCGCTCCGCGACCCCAGACCATGTCCAGGCCGGACTCCGGGTCGGTGGCGATCTCAGCGGCGAAGGGTGGGTGCGTCCAGTCCGAGGCCCGCGCGGCGACCACGTCGAGGTGCCCGTGGAGCAGCAGGCCCCGTTGGGCGGCGTCCGGATCCGTCCCGGGGATGCGCACGACCAGCCCGGCGCGTCGGGCTGAGGTGGTGTGGTACGCCTGCGGGTCGAATCCCGCTTCCCGCAATGACGCCTCGGCGTACTCGGCGGCTTCGATCTCGCCGACGGTCTCAGGTCGGTCCCCGGCGTTGGTGGTGTCGATCCGGATGAGGTCACGCAGGAGGGTGACGACATCGGCTTCGGCGAGGGGCAGGGAGCTCAGGGCAGGATCTTCTGCGTCAGGCACACGCCCATGCTGCCCTGTCCACGAGGGGTTCGGGTCGCGCACCCGCGCTGGGCACCATGGGAGAATCCGCGACATGAGTGAGACCCTCGGTGTGGCGTCCCCCTGGCTCAGCGACGAGGAGCTGTCCGCAGCCCGAGGCACGCTGCCGATCCTGTACGTCGAGGCCGTGCCGGTGCGCGTGGACGCCGCCGGACGCATCACCTCGGTCGGGTTGCTGCTGCGAGCGCGACCGGACGGCACGCTGTCCCGCGCGGTCGTGGCCGGTCGGGTCATGTACAAGGAGCGCATCCGTGATGCCCTGATCAGGCATCTCGAGAAGGACCTCGGAGCGATGGCTCTGCCGCGTCTTCCGGTCTCGATCTCGCCATTCACCGTCGTGGAGTACTTCCCGGACCCGACCGTGACCGGTTTCCATGACCCTCGCCAGCACGCGGTCGCACTGGCCTATGTGGTGCCGGTGGACGGCGACTGCGAGCCGACCCAGTCCGCGATCGACCTCGCGTGGCTGACGCCTGAGGAGGCCACATCCGAGGCGGTGCTCGCTGAGTTCACCGGGGGGCAGGACCGCCTCATTCGGTTGGCGATGGCGTTCGGCGGTCGGCTGCCCTGATCCGGCTGTCCAGACGCTCGCCTGAACCGCGATTGGTGGTCGGTCGCCGATGCTTGCTATCCTGAGCGGGCTTCCTGTGGACGTTCGCAGGATCACCTCGTCCGGGTGGCGGAATAGGCAGACGCGCTAGCTTGAGGTGCTAGTGCCCTCAGGGGCATGGGGGTTCAAGTCCCCCCTCGGACACCACGCTGAGCCCCCGATCCCTCACGCGATGAGCGGATCGGGGGCTCGTGCATCTCGACACCCGACGCCGTGGGCACACCACGATGCCTACGCTGTGGACCGTGGAACTCGTCGTGCGGCGTGCTGACCTCAGCGAGGTGCGGCCCCTGCAACTGACCGTCCTGCGACCGAACGGTCCCCTACCCGGCGACCAGCCGCCACCGGCGGATGCCCTGCATGTGGCGGCGCTGCGCGACGACGTCGTGATCGGGGCGGCCACCGTGCTGCTCGAACGGTGGCCCGGGCCCGGCACGATCCGAGAGCCCGCCTGGCGGCTGCGGGGCATGGTGGTCGCGGAGGCTGAACGAGGCGCAGGGATCGGACGTGCGGTGCTCGACCACGCGGTGGTGCTCGCCGCGTCTCGGGGCGCTGGTTCGCTGTGGGCGGAGGCCCGGTCCTCAGCCCTCGGCTTCTACCTGGGCGCAGGGTGGACCGTTCAGGGGGACGAGTGGATGAAGCCGGGAATCGGGCCCCACTGGTACATCCACCTGGCCGTAGTCTGACGCGGTGGGAACGACAGCCGTGGCCGCTCCGGCGCACATGACCCGGCGGGCCTGGTTGCTGTTCGCCGCGATGTCGATCATCTGGGGCATCCCGTACCTGCTGATCAAGATCGCCGTCGCCGAGCTCAGCCCTGCTGCGGTGGCCGGCTCCCGGACCCTGTTGGCAGCGGTCATCCTGCTCCCCCTCGCTGCGCACCAGCAGGCGCTGCGACCGGCGCTGCGACTCTGGAAGTGGGTCGTGGTCTTCGGCCTGCTGGAGATGGCCGGACCGTGGCTCCTCCTCGGGCATGCCGAGATCCGGGTCACGAGCGGGTTCGCCGGGCTCATGCTGGCCACGGTCCCACTCATCGGCGTGCTGATCGCTCGGCTGCGGGGCGACCCGTACGCCTTCGCGCCCGTGCGGCTGCGCGGCCTCGCGGTCGGGATCCTCGGGGTCACCTTCCTGGTCGGGATCGACTCGCTCGCCGGCCGGGTGGACCTGGTCTCGGTGGTGGAGCTGGTGTTGGTTGCGGTCGGCTACGCGGCGGCGCCCGTGCTCGCCACCACGGTGCTGGCCGACGTGCCGTCGATCGGCGTGATCGCCGTGTCGGTGTCCGCGGTGGCTGCCCTCTACCTGCCGTGGACGGTCTCCGGGTACTCAGGGGGGGACGTCTCGGCTGACGTCGTGGCGGCGGTGGTGGTGCTCGGCCTCGTCTGCACCGCACTGGCCTTCGTGCTGTTCTTCCGCCTGATCGACCTCGCCGGGCCGGTGCGGGCGACGGTGATCACGTTCATCAACCCGGCGGTGGCGATCGGCCTCGGGATCCTCGTGCTGGGTGAGCCGCTCACGTGGGGCATGGTCCTCGGGTTCCCACTCGTGCTGCTCGGCGCCTACTGGGCGACCCGCACCCCGGCACCGGTCGGAGCCTGACCGCAGCGACCCCTCACCCAGCCCGCCCGATGGCATCCAGCGCCCGGAGGGTGGCTCGCACTCGGGCCACCTCATGGGTCCGGTACACGTTGACCCTGCCGAGGGCGGCGAGGACGGCGAACACGCCCTCAGCCGTCCGGAACTCCTCCTCGAAGAGGTCGAAGGCATGGGGCAGCGCCTGGCAGATGGGCACCCCGAGCACGCGCAGGCGGAACGAGTTCAGCAGCACCTGCGTCTGATGACGTGCGCGCACGGTGGGGTCCGTGAGGTTGCCGTAGTAGAACCCCAGCCCTGGATCGATGACCACGTTCTCCACGCCGTGCGAACGTGCCTGGGCTATCCGCGCCGCGAAGTAGTCGATGAGCCCGGGGAGGGGGTCGGCGCCCAGCGTCACATCGGCGACCTCGCGCACGTTGGCTCCGGCCACGTAGCACAGGACCACCGCCGCATCGTGGGCTGCGGCCAGCTCGTAGATCTCCTCGAGGTCAGTGCCCCCCGTGAGGTTGACCACGGAGGCGCCCGCCCGAAGGCACTCGCGCACGACCTGCGGGCTGTAGGCCTCCACCGACGTGGCGACGCCGTCGGCGGCCAGCGCCTCGATGACGGGGACGAGTGCGGCGGCCTGATCGGACTCCCCCACACGTGCCGCCCGCAGGGTGCTGGACTCCGCGCCCAGGTCGACCACTCCTGCGCCCTGGGCGTGCATCACCCGTGCCCGCCGGATCGCGGACTCCGGCGACACGGCCACGCTGTCGCGGTACGTGGAGTCCCGCGACAGGTTCACCACGCCCATGATGAGGGGCTCGGCGTCGAGGTCGCGTTCGACCCCACCGATCGTCACCGGAGCCACGGGGTGCCCGAGGGCCTCGGGGTGGTCCGTGGCCAGACGTGCCAGGAACGTCAGGTCCACCATGCCTCAGGTCCTCCGCAGGTATCGAGCGAACAGGAATCCGTCGTCCTCGAGCAGCTGGTGCAGCTGCATGCCCGTCAGGATGGCGGGTCCGGGCCTGGCCGGGCGTGCTGAGGCCGCAAGGAAGGGCGCCACGGTCAGGTCGATCTCGTCGAGGACCTGCTCGCCGACCATGTCGGCCAGCAGGGAGTCGCCCCCCTCACACGTGACGCGGGTCAGCCCGTGCCGCGCGAGGGCGTCGAGGGCGGCACGGGCCCCCACCCGCTGCTCCCCCACCACGACGACCTCGCACCAACGCGCCGCCGCCGCCCGGGCCGCGGGATCGCTGCGCTCCACAGTCAGCACGATCGGTCGGTTGTCCGAGGATGTGAACGCCGCGTGCTCCCAGTCGAAGCGGCAGCTCGCCGACACGATGGCGAGTGTCGGCGCCGGGGCCTGACCGCCAGCCACGCGACGCTCGACCACCCCGGGATCGGCCCGCACAGCGCTGTAGCGCTCAGCACGCACGGTGCCGGCCCCGACCAGGTAGGCATCGGCGAGGAGCCGGATTCCGGCGAGGACCGCCCGATCCGAGGCAGAGGAGATGGACCCGGACAGCCCATCCGGTCCGGCGATGCTCCCATCCAGTGCCATCACCATGCACGCGCGCACCCACGTGGGCGCCGGCCAGTCGTAGGCCTCTGCCAGGTCCTGCGACCGAGGTGGATCGGGCACCAGCCAACGCATGCCCGTGACCCTAACAGCGGCCCCGATCTGCCGCAGGCGGGTCTCACGGCGAGGGTGATGACCGTCACGACCCTCGGCGCGCCTTCACCGCCGCGGCTGTGATCCCCGCCACCATGGAGTCACGAGCATGACACCGGGAGGTCGATATGGGGCGCACCGTGGACCACATGGACGACTTCGTCGTGGACATGGTCCTTGAGGTCGATTCGAGGGGTATCGGCGTCGAGGACCTTGCCCGGCGGATCTGCCTGCCCGGCATGGAGATCCTGCGCACCTCCGCGCGCGGGACGATCTGGTTGACCGCCCTGGTGACCGCCGACTGCGAGTCGGCGGCGATCCGTGAGGTTCGCGATCGGGTTCTCGATCAACTGCCTGATCGCCCGAGGTCGACGATCACGTCCGTGATCACCAGCGCACCGCTGGGTGACCTCTATGCCCGTCTCGATTCGGTGCTGGGAGATGAGGAGCTCGGGGCCATCGACATCAGGGATCTGGTCGAGCAGGAGATGTGGGACCGTCCGGCCGTCGACGTCCGTGACGTGGACCTGCGGCGCTCGCGTCTGAGCACCACGGCGTAGCCCGCGCCAACGCGCGCGAACCTTACTGCAGAGACTGTGGCGGCGGTGGGACCTTAGTCGTCTTTACTCCGCGTGTCGCAACTGGCACACTGCGCAGCGTGACCAGCGGTGAACGTAGAGTGCGCCTCGGGACCATCCTCACCGGTGTGGTCCTGGCCGGTGGCCTCCTGCTGCCCACCCCAGCCCTGGCTGACGATGTGGCAGCCACCCCCTCCCCCGAGCCGACGGCTGCCGAAGTGGCGACACCTGACGTGTCCGTGGAGCAGCCGGCCGGCGCCGTCGAGCAGGTCAGTGTCGCTGCCAGTGCGCCCAAGGCGGCCGGTCCTCGCGGTCGGCTGGCCGTCGGGGACTCCCTCATGGTCAGCGTGACGCCCTGGATGAGCGCCCAGGGCTTCCGGGTGCACGCCAAGGTCGGTCGGCAGTTCAGCACCGCCCCGGGCATCGTCCGCAGCTTCGGCTCCGCGCTCCCGCGCAACCTCGTGGTCGAACTCGGGACCAACGGCACAGTGTCACTGGGTGCCTGCAAGTCGGTGATCAACACCGCCGGGAAGCACCGTCGGGTGTTCCTCGTGACCGCACGCGTCCCCCGGAGCTGGGAGGCGGGCAATCTGCGCACCCTGAGGTCCTGTGACGCCAGCTACTCGTCGAAGCGGGTGCGGATCATCGACTGGTACGCCCACAGCGCCGGGCACCGTGAGTGGTTCGTCAGCGACCAGGTCCACCTCTCCGCCGCGGGTCGGGCGGCGTTCCAGCAGCTGATCGACCGCGCGGTGGACAAGCACGGCCTGCGCTGACCGCCCCGCCAGCCCGCCTACTCGCCGCCGAGGTCCCGCTCGTAGGCGTCGAGCAGCACCTCGGTCGTCCGCTCCTGGAACCGGCGGGCCCGGGTGAGCACATCACGGATGGAGCGCGTGATCGCCTCGACGGCGGACGGGTCCCCCGCGTCCCGGCCGACCTCCAGGCGCACGTGGGTGACGGCGTCGTAGAGCCCGTCACGCTCGGTCGACAGGCGCAACCATCGGCCCATCAGGTGCGGTGCATCGTCACGGATCTGCTCGGTGAATCCCGGCGCGTCCACGAGGTCGCCGGGTTCCCGGCGGATCGCGTCGGCCAGCTCATCGAGCTGTCGTGCGATCTCCACCCACCACGTTGCGACTCCCCGATGATCCTCGAGCAGTCGCGTGAGCCGTGACTGGACGTTCGAGAAGGGGGTGACGTGCAGCAGGCTTCCGTCGAGCGTCTCCGGGGTGATGGCCGTCATGTGGGGCTCCTTCCGCGTGCCCCAAGAGTGCGACCGCAGGTGCCTGCCTGTCCATCGACGGTGTCTCCCACTTGCGTCGCAATCACGTCACAGGGAGTCGGCTGGGCGCTGCTACCCCGCGACGGCGGCCGCTGTCTGCCGGGCGATCTCGAGCTCCTCATTGGTCGGTACGACCAGGACCCGGATCGGAGCACCGCGGAACGACAGGTCGACGGGCACGGCGCTACCGCGCACCGTGGCGTTGCGCTCGGTGTCGATGGCCACGCCGATCATCTCCAGCCCGGCAATCACGCGGCGGCGGATCTCCGGGTCGTTCTCCCCGACCCCTGCGGTGAAGACGATCGCGTCGGCGCGTCCCAGGACCGCGAGATAGGCACCGAGGTACTTCTTGATCCGATGGACGTACACGGCCAGAGCGAGCTCGGCGTCGGCGTCGCCCTCGGCAGCCAGCCGATGGACCTCGCGCAGGTCGTTCTGCCCGCACAGGCCCATCAGGCCGCTCTGCTTGTTGAGCATGGTGTCGACGTCGGCCGTGGACATGCCGGCAGTGGACATGAGGTGGAACACCAGGGCGGGGTCGATGTCGCCCGACCGGGTGCCCATGACCAGCCCCTCGAGCGGGGTCAGTCCCATGGAGGTCTCGACGCTGCGACCGCCGCGAACCGCGCAGGCGGACGCACCGTTGCCCAGGTGCAGGGTGACGAGGTCGACGGAGTCCACCGACTTGCCGAGCACCTCGGCAGCCTTGGCCGTGACGTACTTGTGCGACGTTCCGTGGAAGCCGTAGCGGCGCACCTTGTTCGCCCGAGCGACCGTCTGGTCGATGGCATACGTGTAGGCCGCGGCCGGGATGGTGGAGTGGAAGGCGGTGTCGAACACAGCCACGTGGGGGACGTCCGGGAACGCCGCCATGGCCGACTCCAGGCCCGCCACGGTCGCCGGGTTGTGCAGCGGTGCCAGCGGGATCAGCTCGCGGATCACGTCGATGACCTCCGTGGTCACCACGGTGGGCTCGCTGAACTGGTCAGCGCCCTGCACGGCGCGGTGGCCGACCCCCGCGAGCTCACCGACCTCAGCCACCGCCCCTGTGCGCTCGAAGGCCGCGGTCAGGGCCCGGAAGGCCTCGGCGTGGTCGGCGATCATGGCGGTGGTGCTGGACTCCACGAGGTCTGAATCGGCACCGCCGCGGATGCGGGTGCGGTGCGTGATCGGCGACTCCTCCTCACCGATCCGCTCGACCAGCCCCGTGGCCCAGACGACCTCGGACTCGGTGTCGACGAGCTGGTACTTCAACGACGACGATCCGGCGTTCACGACCAGGACGATCATTGCCCACCCTCCTTCGACGGTCCGGCGTCCGCCTGCTGGGCCTGGACCGCGGTGATCACCACGGTGTTGATGATGTCCTCGACGAGGGCCCCGCGCGACAGGTCATTGACCGGCAGGCGCAGGCCCTGCAGCACCGGACCGATCGCCACCGCGTTGGCCGAGCGCTGCACGGCCTTGTAGGTGTTGTTGCCGGTGTTGAGGTCCGGGAAGATGAAGACCGTCGCGCGCCCCGCGACCGCGGATCCGGGCAGCTTGGACTTCGCCACGGAGGCGTCGACGGCGGCGTCGTACTGGATCGGGCCCTCGACGAGCAGCTCCGGCGCGCGCTGGCGCACGATCTCGGTGGCCTGGCGCACCTTCTCGACCTCCGCCCCGGATCCCGAGGACCCGGTCGAGTAGCTGAGCATGGCGATGCGCGGCTCGATGCCGAACCCTGCGGCCGTCTGCGCCGAGGAGATCGCGATGTCGGCCAGCTGCTCGGCGTTCGGGTCCGGGTTGACCGCGCAGTCGCCGTACACGAGCACGTGGTCCTCCAGCGCCATGAAGAACACGCTGGACACGATCGAGACGCCCGGCGAGGTCTTGATGATCTGCAGGGCGGGACGGATGGTGTGGGCGGTGGTGTGCGCCGCACCCGAGACCATCCCGTCGGCCAGACCCTTCCAGACCATCATGGTCCCGAAGTACGACACGTCGGCCACGAGGTCGAAGGCCGCGTCGCGGGCCAGGCCCTTGGACTGGCGCAGCTGGAACAGGTCGTCGGTGAACTCCTCGCGCAGCGGGTCGGTCTGCGGGTCGATGATCGCCGCCCCGGAGATGTCCAGGCCCAGGACCCGGGCCCGATCGGCCAGCGCGTCCGGGCGTCCGAGGATGGTCAGGTCCACCACGTTGCGGCGCAGCAGGCGGTCAGCAGCCTCCAGGATGCGGTCGTCGTCGCCCTCGGGCAGGACGATGTGCTTGCGCTGTGATCGTGCACGCTCGATGAGCTGGTGCTCGAACATCATCGGCGTCATGGTCGTGGAGCGGGTCACCTCCACCCGCGCCTCCAGTTCGGCGACGTCGACGTTCTCCTCGAACAGGTTCAGCGCATCGGTGATCTTGAGGGTGTCCTCGGGAGCGATCGCTGCATGCAGCCCCGAGATGGCGGCCGCGGTCTCGAACGTGTCGAGGTCGGTGAGCAGGATCGGCAGTGCCTTGTCCTTGATCCCCTGGGCGAACCTCAGGATCGTCGGGTCAGGCGCCAGACCCCCGGTCAGCAACAGCCCGGAGACCGCGGGGATCGCGTCGGACTGCCGCGTTGCGAAGGCGGCCATCTGCACGTCAGAGCGGTCGCCGGGGGTCACCACCAGGGTTCCGTCGCGCAGCCGGTCCATCAACCGCGGCACGCTCATCGCCGCGACCTTCACGTCCGGCACGGCCCGACCGAGGTCCTCCTCCGTGCCCGCGATCATCCGGGCGCCAGTGGCCAGCCCGATCTCGCGGATGGTCGGCCAGCCCAGCGATGGTGTGTCGGGAAGGAGCCACACGGGGACGGAGCTGTCCTTGACGGCGTCGGACATCGCCTGCGCGTCTGCCGGGAGCACCCGGTTGACGAACGCGCCGATGGTCGGGACTCCGCGATCAGCGAGCCCGTCGATGGCCGCCGTGAGGGCCGCATTCACCTGGTCGGGACGGTGCTCGGCCGAGGACAGGCAGATCAGGGCCGTCGCGCCGAGGTTGGAGGCGATCTCGGCGTTCAGTGCGAACTGGAACGCCTTGGACGCGCCCTGGTAGTCCGTTCCCTCCACGACCACGAAGTCGCAGCGTGAGGCCAGGGCCTGGAACCGCTCGATGATCCGGGAGACCAGGGCCGGGTCGACATGGGCGCCGCCGAAGTCACGCGTGTCCCGCCCGGTCACCCCGTAGGACTCGTCGTAGGTCTGGTCGAGTCGGTAGCGGGAGCGCATGAGCTCGATCTGGCTGTCGAGCCGATCCTCGAACCGGATCACGGGGCGGAAGAATCCCACCCGGGTCACCCGGCGGGTCAGGGTCTCCATGAGCCCGATGGCGACGACGGACTTGCCGCTGGCTGCTTCGACGGAGGTGAGGTAGAAGGCGCGCACGGGCGCAATCCTGTCAGGCAGGCTCGACCGTTGCCTGCCGGTCGACCGGGGCGCTGCTACCCCACGCCGTTGAGCTCGTTGACCACCCGGAACAGGTCTCCGCGGTCGTACCAGTTCACCGCGATCATCGACGGAGTCCGGCCGCGCACGATCTCGCACTCGTCGATCCGGGGCTTGAGCACGTCATAGGCATTGACCTCCTCGGCGCTGGAGATCAGCCTCGAGAAGCTGGCGAGCCAGTGGTTCACCGAGACCAACGGGCTGTCGGGCTGCCCGCGCTTGAGCGAGCAGTCGAAGTCCGCCGCGCTGTCGAACGTGTACTCCGTGTCCTGGACGAGGTCGAAGCCCTGGTGCAGGTACGGGTACGCATCGCCGCCACCCTCGTTCTCCATGAGGACCAGGAGTCGCTTGTTCGACGCGATCATCTCGCGCAGGGTGGGCCACTCGGCGCCGTCCGGGTGAACGTAGGCTTTGTCAGCCAGGCCGGCCTTCTCGAGCACCGCTGCAGTGTCGGCGGGCGTGACAGTGTCCTGGATGAACAGGACGATGACCTCGCGTGGGTGCGCGTCCATCCAGCTGTTGAGGCGCTGCATCGTCGGGGTCATGGGCTCGGAGCCGATCTCGCAGACGGTGTGACAGAAGTACGGCTCGGGTGGACCCACCGACTCACTGCGACGCACGCGGTCGATCGTGCGCCGGATGGAGCTGACCACGTCGGCTCCATAGGTCTCGGTGAGCTCGGCCTCAGCGGCGGCCACCGACTTCTCCGAGGTCAGCGCTCCCCCGTCAGCGGTGGGCTCGCCGTACCAGGTGTCCACGAGCAGCCCCCGGATGCCGTCATCGAGTGACTCGACCATGTCCTTGGGCTGCTCGGCGAGGAACCACGTGCCGTCCGCGATCGACATGGAGTTGTGCGAGGCGGGGATGACGACCTGGTCGAAGGGCACGTCGCACAGGGAGTCCGAGCCGTTGCAGGCGGTGGTGTTCACCGCCGATGCGGTCTGCAGGTCGTCGTCCTGCGGCAGGTTTCCCGGGATGATCAGCGCTGCCAGCACGAGTAGCCCCACCCCTGCGGCCGCGACCGGGATCAGCCAGCGGATCACTGAGCGGCGCCGCTGCGGCTGCGGGTCGGTGCTGGCCAGGGCCGAGGCTCTCTCCCTCTCGTCCTCGAGACGTGAGCGCTCGGCGACGATGTCGAGCTCGGCGACCCCATAGATCAGCACGGCCAGGCCAGCCGCCACGGCGACGACCTGGGAGCTGATCGTCGGGAAGAGGACGATCAGCAGGCCGACGGCGATCACGGCGATCGCCCTGGCCACCGCCCAGCCGGTCGCCTCCGGGCGACGGGTGGCCACGCCCAGTGCGGACCGGGCGTGCTCGCCGACATCGACCTGGGGCAGCAGCGCCCCTGCTGAGGCCACGAGCAGCCCGCCGACCACACCGATGGCGATGAACCGCACGGACAACGGTTGGCTGAACGCGGCCAGGGAGGCGCTGACCACCGCACCCTGCAGCGTTGAGTCGTCCATGACCAGGGCCGCGATGTTCATGCCGAGGACCACCAGACCCAGGAAGCCGGCCGCGACCAGCAACGACCAGCCGAGTCGGACGATTGCCACGCGCCGCCTGGGCGCGAGCCAGATGCCCGCGGCGATCAGGACCAGGGACAGCGTCGGCACCACCCAGGCGAGGGTCTCGATGGCCTGGACCACCGGGATGATCTGGCTGGCGATCCCCTCCTGGCCCCCGACCTCCGCCAGGGTGACGTTGAGGTCCTTCGGGATCACCTCGGCGGCCTGGGGCACGAACTTCTCCAGGGCGGTGGTGGCGGTCGCGCCCAGGTCGGCCAGCTTCAGAACGGCCGAGTCGCTGCCCTCCTGTGTCATGGCCGAGTGGAACTCCCTGATGGCCGGGGTGAACACGCCGTCGAGGACCGGGCTCCCCGCGATGGCGGCCGCCCCCGCAGCGATCGCCGGCTCGACCGCGATGAGGTCCGGCTGGGCGTCGAGTGCGGCCACAGCGACGGCCTGACCGATCCCGGTCTTGACGGCCACGTCCTGGCGAACCTCGTTGGCCAGGCTGGCGAAGTTGCTGCCGTTGACCACCGCGGCGTTCAGCCAGCCGGTGATCCCGGTGAGGAACAGCCCGATCGCCCCGAGGGCGAGCAGCACCTTCGACCAGGTACTGCTGCGCGGCGTGCTCATGTGTGCCTCCGAGGGTTGGTGGGGCGATAGTAGTGCCGCATCAGGGTGACGACCACGGATGCGGGCCGGGCCGTCAGCCCCGTGGCCGTAGGCAGTGCAGGGCGATGGCGCTCGCGGCGGCCACGTTCAGGGAGTCGACTCCCTCCGACATCGGGATCCGCACGCGACGGTCAGCACACGCCGCCCACTCCTCGGGGAGCCCGTCGCCCTCCGTGCCGAGCAGCACCGCGCGCCGGTCCGGGCCGGGCTCGACATCGTCGACGTCGAGGGCATCGGGGGCTGGAGTCAGTGCGAGCGTGGTGAATCCGGCCAGGTCCGCCAGGGGGTCGGGGCCGGTGCGCGTCCAGGGGACCGCGAGGACCGTTCCCATCGACACCTTCACGGACCTGCGGTACAGCGGATCGGCGCACCCCGGGCTGACCAGGACGGCATCAGCGCCGAGAGCCGCGCAGTTGCGGAAGACGGCCCCGACGTTCGTGTGGTCCACCAGATCGACGAGCACGACCACGAAGCGCGCGTGGGCAAGGAGTTCCACCGGTGCCGGGAGGGCTCGGCGTTCGAAGGAGGCCAGGGCGCCGCGGTGCACCCGGTAGCCGGTGACCGCGCGGAGCACCTCCGGGGTGGCAGTGAGGATCTGGGCTCCGCTTCCCTCCAGGCTGCCTGCGAGGTGGGGCAGCCACTTCGGCTCCGTGAGCACCGAGCGCGGCCGATATCCCGCCGCGAGGGCGCGGAGGATGACCTTGGCGCCCTCGGCGATGAAGAGGCCCTCCGCAGGCTCCCGGAGCGATCGCGCGGCCACATCGGTGAGGCCGGTGAAGTCGCGGACCCGGGGGTCGTCGGGGTCCGCGACTTCACCCGGGTCGAGCACCGGAGGTCAGGCGGTGGCAGGGGGCTCGGGCGCGGGTGCCTCATCGACGATGTCGGCGTCCACGATGTCGTCCGGGGCATCGGGGGTCGGCTGCGCTGAGGCGGTCGGCCCTGCGGGTGCGCTCTGTCCTCCGCCAGGACCGGGAGCGAAGGCGCGGCTGACCGCCCCCAACGCCCCGGAGAGCTCCGCCGGGATCACGAACACCTTGTTCGCCGTCCCCTGGGCCAACAGGGGCAGGGACTGCAGGTACTGGTAGGCCATCACCTGGTCGGTGGCGTGACCGGAGTTGATCGCGTTGAACACCTTCGCGATCGCCTCGGCCTCACCCTGGGCTCGCAGCACCTGCGCCTGTGCCTGCCCCTCGGCCTTGAGGATCGCCGCTGTGCGACCACCCTCAGCCTCGAGGATCGCCGCCTGCTTGGAGCCCTCCGCCGACAGGATGGCCGCGCGCTTGTCGCGGTCGGCGCGCATCTGCTTCTCCATCGACTGCTGCACGCTGGCCGGCGGGTCGATGGCCTTGAGCTCGACTCGGTTCACCCGGATGCCCCACTTGCCGGTGGCCTCGTCGAGGACTCCGCGCAGCTGCGCGTTGATGTTGTCGCGGCTGGTCAGGGTCTCCTCGAGGTCCAGGGACCCGACCACGTTGCGCAGCGTGGTGACGGTCAGCTGCTCGACGCCCTGCAGGTAGCTCTGGATCTCGTAGGTGGCGGCCTTGGCGTCGGTGACCTGGAAGTAGATGACCGAGTCGATGCTCACCACGAGGTTGTCGGAGGTGATCACCGGTTGCGGGGCGAACGAGACCACCTGCTCACGCAGGTCGATCAGGGGCCGCAGGCGGTCGATGAACGGGATGATGATGGTCAGCCCTGGATCCAGGGTCCGTTGGTAGCGCCCGAGCCGTTCCACGATCCCGGCCTGCGCCTGCGGGATGATCTTGATGGTGCTGAAGACGATGAGCATGGCGATCAGGACCAGCACGCCGGCAATGATGAGGCTCTCCACGGTTCTCTCCCTGTTTCGTGCGCTTGTGTGACGTGCGGGTCCCCGCGACCGCCAGCTACCCGACCACGGCGGTGGCTCCATCGATCTCGAAGACGGCGACCTTCTCCCCCGGCTCGAACCGTGCGTCCTCGTCGAGGGTGCGTGCCGACCAGATCTCGCCCGCCAGCTTGATCCGTCCGTTGCTGGCGTCAACTGCCTCGAGGACCACGGCCTGGGTGCCGATCAGGGCGGCAGTCCCGGATCGCTCCAGCGGTGCCTGGTAGACGTGCTTGCGCGCGATGGGCCGGACGAAGGCGATGAGGGCCACGCTGACCAGGCTGAACACGGCCGCCGAGCCCACGACCCCTGCGCCGAGGGCTGCAGCCAGCGACGCGGCCAGCGCCCCACCCGCGAACATGATGAGCAGCAGTCCCGCGGACGCCGCCTCAGCCCCGGCAAGGACCAGGGCGACGATCAACCAGACGATCCATGCGTCCCCTGCATCCACTGCTCCAGACTAGTCGCTCGCGCCCGATCCGTCCCTTTCCGACGTGGTGTCCGGCTCGAGCACCTCGCGACCCCTGCGCCCGCGCGCCACGGACTCGGCAGGCACGGCCCGGGCCCAGTACCGCCCGCGGACCCGCCCGCTTCGCAGTCGGGTGCCGAAGGTCTCGCTGAGGTTGCGGCCGGTCACCACCTCGTGGATGGGCCCTGCGGTGACGACCCGGCCCCCGCGCAGCAGCAGGGCGTGCGTGAACCCGGCGGGGATCTCCTCGACATGGTGGGTCACCAGGACCTGCGCCGGTGCCCAGCGGTCGGTGGCGATCCCTGCCAGGCGGGTCACCAGGTCCTCGCGTGCGCCCAGGTCGAGCCCCGCGGCCGGCTCGTCGAGCAGGAGCAGCTCGGGGTCGGTCATCAGCGCCCGGGCGATCTGCACGCGCTTGCGCTCCCCCTCCGAGAGCGTGCCGAACAGGCGATCAGCCAGGGAATCGGCCCCGACCAGTTCCAGGACGCCGAGTGCACGCGCGGTGTCCGGGTCCTCGTAGTCCTCGAGGCCCCGGCCGGTGACTGCCCATGCGGCGGTGACCACGACGTCGCGGACGAGCTCGTCGGCGGGGATGCGCTCAGCCAGGATCGCGCTGGCCAGCCCGATCCGGGGACGCAGGTCGAAGACATCGACCGACCCGAGGGTCTCTCCCAGCACTTCGACCCGCCCCGATGTGGGGTGGATCTGGGCCCCGGCCAGCTGCAGGATCGTGGTCTTGCCCGCACCGTTCGGTCCCAGGACCACCCAGCGCTGCTCCTCGGTGACGGTCCAGTCGAGGCGGTCGACGATCGGGCGTCCTGCGCGCAGGACGGTCACGTCGCGGAAGTTCAGCACCTCGACCACGCGCACACCCTACCCGCGTGCAACGGGGGCACTGGGCTGCGTCGTGGCCTACCCTCCTGCAGGTGAGCGCCGCCCTGATGACCTCCACCGGAGTGTGGCTGGGATCGTGGCTGCGCGGTTCGGCCGGGTCCGACGACCTGCTCGAGGCCATGGCGCTGGGCGCCCCCGATTCACCGGCCGTGGGCAGCGTCCTCGGCGCACCGCCCGCTCCGCTGCCCGATCTCCTGCGCGCGATCCGGGGGTCGGGTGCGGATCGCACCTGGCTGCTCCTGCCCCGCCCGGGCCGGACTGTTGGCTGGCCGGCGGGCATTGAGGCCCCCCCGGTCCCCGCGGTGCTGCTCAGCCGGGCTGATCAGGCGGTCGGACTGCTGCGCCACGGGGCCACCGGGTGGCGGTGGGACCAGGTCTTAGCGAGGACCACGGCCCCGGTCGAGGCGGGGATGCTCACGCCACGTGCTGGGGCACGGATGCTGGCCGAGGTGGTCACAGCCGCCGCGGAGCGCCTCGAGCACCTCGGCCTCGACCGGGCGGCTGCGCGGCCCGCTCCCCGGACGTGGGAGGTCTCGCTGGGTCGGCTCCCCCGAGGCCTGGACCCCCAGGTGGAGGCCCTGCTGGTCCGGATGGCAGCGCTGCATGACGCCCTCGACCTCGCCGTGGTCGAGGAGGGCGCCGCGGTGACCGCGGCCGAGGCCCGCGCCCGGGCGGTGGAGGTCCGAACCGTGCTGGGGCAGGTCGAGGACGTGATCGTGGGCGTGGTGGCCGGGCTGAACGTCCCCACACCGCGGCCCCGGGAGGAGGACGCGCCGGCCCCGACGGCCGCAGACCGCCACCGCTGACGCACCCGGGCGCTCGGCGGGGGCACCTGCGCCCGCCGGGTAGCGTTCGGCACGTGACTGACACCACCTTGCACGCGACCGTGGTCGGCGTCGACCGCCCCGGCGTCACCGCGCGGATGTTCGCGGCGCTGGCCGATGCCACGGTGCTCGACGTGGAGCAGGTGGTGGTTGCCGGGCAGCTCGTCCTCGGCGCGGTGCTGCTGGCTCCCGAGGGCTCCGAGGAGCAGCTGGCCGACCGGCTGCGCGCCGCGGTACCGGGCTTCGAGGTCTCCGTCCGGCACGTGCACGCTGCTGATGTCCCGGGGATGCTCTCGAACTGCACCGTCACCATCGTCGGGCAGTCCATCACCGGTGGCGACGTCAGCGCGCTGGCCACGACCATGGCGGCGGGTGGCTCGAACATCGTCCGGATCGACCGGGTGGCCGACTACCCCGTCACGGTCCTTGCCCTCGAGGTCCTGGCCCCCGACCCCGCCGTCCTGCGCCGCGAGCTGGTGGCGCGCTGCCACGACCTCGACGTCGACGTGTCGGTGCAGCCGCGGAGGCTCGCCCGCCGTGGGGTCCACCTGGTCGTCATGGACGTGGACTCGACGCTGATCCAGGACGAGGTCATCGAGGTCCTGGCCCGGTTCGCCGGCAAGGAGGAGCGGGTCCGGGCCATCACCGAGGCGGCGATGCGCGGCGAGCTGGACTTCGCCGAATCCCTGCACGCGAGGGTCGCGGAGCTCGCCGGCCTCCCGGAGGCCGTGATCGCACGGGCCCGCGCTGAGATCCGCCTGACGCCCGGCGCGCGGACGCTGTGCCGGACGCTGAAGGGCCTGGGCTACCGGATCGCCCTGGTCAGCGGGGGCTTCACTGAGGTGATCGGACCCCTGGCCGATGAGCTGGGCGTCGACGCGGTTCGCGCCAATGGGCTGGAGATCATCGACGGCCAGCTGACCGGACGCGTGCGCGGGCCGGTCATCGACCGGGCGGCCAAGGAGAGGGCGCTGCGCGAGTTCGCCGTCGAGTTCGGCATCGATACCAGTCGAACGATCGCGATCGGGGACGGGGCCAACGACCTCGACATGCTCTCGGCGGCGGGACACGGGATCGCGTTCAACGCCAAGCCGGTCGTGCAGGCCGCCGCCGACTCCGCGATCAACGTGCCCTACCTGGACACCGTGCTGTACCTGATGGGGATCTCCCGCGAGGAGGTCGAGCAGGCTGACGCGGCGGCCGGAATCCTCCCGGTCAGTCCCGCGGGGTCGTGAACGACTCCAGCGAGGCGCACCCGGGGATGAACTGCGACCACGGGCGATCAGCGCGCAGTACCGCCATCGCGCCGGTGGGGAACTTGGTCGCGACACGGTCGCGCAGGTGGGCGTTGGCGGGCCTGGCCAGGTCCAGGACCAGCTCGGACACACCCGGCTCGTGGCCCAGGAGCATCGCGGTTCGCGCGTCCTCGGGCAGGTCGCGGACCAGGTCGATCATGTGGGCCCCCCACGCCTCGTAGATGCGTGGATCGGTGACGACCGGCCCTGTGTGGCCCAGCTCCTCGTTGATCAGCGCCCAGGTCTGCTGGGTGCGCTGGGACGGGCTGACCATGACCACGTCCACGCTGCCCACCAGCTCGCGGATCCGCCGGCCCACCACCGGCGCATCGCGCAGCCCGCGCGGACCGAGCGGGCGCGCTCGATCAGGCACGCCGGGCGGCCACGCGGACTTGGCGTGCCGCACGACGATCAGCCTCCGGCCCGCCACGTCCATGCCAGTCCCCGATCCCGGCGACCACGTCCGGGCCGCGCACCCACTACCCTGCCACAGGTGAGCAGCACCCCAGCGGAGATGCCCCAGCGTCGGTTGATGGCGATCGGGGGCGCCGAGGACAAGTTGGGCGCGACCCGGATCCTGAGGCGCTTCGTTGCCGAGGCCGGCGGATCCGACGCCCGCATCGTCGTGTGCGCCACGGCGTCGGCCCTGGGCCCGGAGATCGTCGAGCTCTACGAGCGACTGTTCGCCCGGCTCGGCGTGGCTGAGGTGGTCTCGGCCCGTCCCCGCGACCGGCGCGAGGCCGACAAGCAGGAGCACAGCGACGCCGTCGCCTGGGCGACGGGCGTGTTCTTCACCGGCGGCAACCAGATGAAGCTGTCGGCGGCGATCCGTGGGACCCGCTTCGGGGATGCGGTCGTGGCGGCCTACGAACGCGGGGTGATCGTGGGGGGCACATCGGCGGGGGCCTCGGTGGTCAGCGAGCACATGGTCGGCTACGGGTCGCCCGGCGCGCAGCCCAAGTTCCGGATGGTCGCCCAGGCACAGGGCCTCGGGCTGCTGCCGGGAGTGATCGTCGACCAGCACTTCTCCCAGCGCGAGCGGTTCGGCCGGTTGATCAACCTGGTGGCCTCATCACCGGACCTGCTCGGCATCGGACTGGACGAGGACACCTCGATCCTGGTGACCGACGAGACCGACCTCGAGGTCATCGGGAAGGGCTCGGTGTTCTGCGTCGACATGCGCACCGCCCTGACCGACGCCGCCACTGCGCGGGGCACAGCGCCGCTGATGATCTCCGGCGCGGGGGTGCACTTCCTGCCCAACGGCGCGCGCTTCGACCTCGCCTCGCGCACCCTGGTGTCCTACCGTGACCACAGCGCGGTGGACCCGGGCGACCTGCCTGAGCCCACGCACGACCTCGCCACGATCTCCCGGCGGGTGGCCGCGGAGGGCGTGGATGACTCGGTGGTCGCCCGCAACGCCCGTCGCAGACGCCGCACCAAGCAGCAGCACAAGGAGACACCGTGACAGACCGCCCTGTGCCGACCGGTCCGGCCTCGCCGGACCTCACGATCGTCGAGACCCGGGTCTACCGCGGGCCCAACATCTGGTCCTACGGTCCGGCGATCCACCTCGTCGTCGACCTCGGGTCGCTCGAGGAGTACCCGAGCGATGCCCTGCCGGGCTTCACCGAGCAGCTGCTGGCCTGGCTGCCCGGGGTCGGGGAGCACTCCTGCTCGCGCGGGCGCAAGGGTGGGTTCGCCGAGCGGCTGCGGGAGGGGACGTGGGTCGGCCACGTCGCTGAGCACGTTGCGCTGCAGCTGCAGAACGAGGTCGGGCATGACACCCGGCGGGGCAAGACCCGGAGCACCGGGGAGCCGGGGCGATACCACGTGATCTACGGCTACCAGGACGAGTCCGTGGCCCTGGCTGCCGGCACCCTCGCCGTACGGATGGTCAACGACCTGGTGGCCCACGACCCGGAGTTCGACTTCGACGCCGAGTTCGAGGAGTTCCTGATCCTCGCCGAGCGGACAGCCTTCGGTCCGTCCACGCAGGCGCTGGTCGATGAGGCGGTCTCCCGGGACATCCCGTGGATGCGCCTGAACAGCGCGTCCCTGGTGCAGCTCGGCCAGGGCCGCTACGCCCAGCGGATCCGCGCCACCATGACGTCGAACACCTCAGCACTGGGCGTGGACATCGCCAGCGACAAGGACATCACCAACAAGCTGCTGAGCGCGGCTGGGCTCCCGGTGCCCAAGAGCGACTCGGTGCGCACCCTGCGCGGCGCCCTGCAGGTGGCCCGTCGGATCGGGTACCCGGTGGTGATCAAGCCGCTGGACGGCAACCACGGACGCGGGGTGGTCCTCAACATCGCCGACGACGCCGAGCTCGAGGCCGCCTACGACGTGGCCAAGGCGGAGTCGCGCAGCGGCTACCTGCAGGTGGAGAGCTTCATCACCGGCAGCGACTACCGGTTCCTCGTCGTCGGCGGGCGGATCGCCGCGGTCGCCGAGCGGGTTCCGGCGCACGTGATCGGCGACGGGAAGCGCACCGTCGCGGAGCTGGTCGAGGCGACGAACGCCGACCCGCGGCGCGGTGTGGGGCACGAGAAGGTGCTGACCCGGATCAGGGTCGACGACGCCGCGATCGCCCTCGTGGCCGACCAGGGGCTGGCCATGGACGCCGTGCCCGAGCAGGGTGTGATGGTCAAGCTGGCCCTCACCGCGAACATGTCCACCGGCGGCATCTCCATCGACCGCACGATCGACGCGCACCCCGACAACATCGAGATCGCCGAGGAGGCGGCCCGCGTCGTCGGGCTGGACGTCGCGGGGATCGACTTCATCGCCCCCGACATCACCGTGCCCGTGCGCGAGGCCGGCGGAGCCATCTGCGAGGTGAACGCCGCCCCCGGCTTCCGGATGCACACCCACCCGACGATCGGCGAGCCGCAGTACATCGCCAAGCCGGTGATCGACCTGCTGTTCCCGCCGGGGGCCCCGAGTCGGGTGCCGATCATCGCCGTGACCGGGACCAACGGCAAGACCACCACCTCGCGGATGATCGGTCACGTGTTCAAGGGCATGGGCCGCAAGGTCGGCATGACCTCCACCGACGGCGTGGTCATCGACGAGCGCCTGGTGATCCGCTCCGACGCATCCGGTCCCAAGAGCGCCCGCATGGTGCTGCAGAACCCCCGCGTGGACCTCGCCGTGCTCGAGGTGGCCCGCGGAGGCATCCTCCGCGAGGGCCTGGGCTACGACCGCAACGATGTGGCGGTGGTCCTCAACGTGGCCTCCGATCACCTCGGCCTGCGCGGCATCGACACCCTCGAGGACCTCGCCGACGTCAAGAGCGTGGTCGTCGAGGCGGTACCCCGCGGTGGCTACGCGGTGCTCAACGCCGACGACCCGCACGTCGCCTCGATGGCACGTCGCTGCCACGGCGAGATCGTGTGGTTCACGATGACCGAGCCGGGCTCCTCGACCCGGGCCATGGTGGATCGGCACTGCCGCGACGGTGGCCTGGCGCTCGTGCTGGAGCGGGGCGAGCTGGGCGAGTCGATCGTCCTGCGCCAGGGGAAGCGATCGATGCAGGTGGCCTTCACCCACCTGCTGCCGGCGACGTTCGGCGGCAAGGCCCGGTTCAACGTCGCCAACGCGATGGCGGCGGCCGGCGCCTGCTTCGCCGGTGGTGCGCACCTGCACGACATCCGCGCCGGTCTGCGGACGTTCTCGACCAGCTACCACCTGGCGCCGGGGCGCCTGAACCACATCGACGTCAACGGTGTCAACGTGTTCGTGGACTACGCCCACAACCCCGCGGGCCTCGAGGCGCTGGGCGAGTTCATCGCGGCCTACACCGACGGGTTGGATGCCTCGCGCACCGAGCTCCACAAGCGTCGACGGATCGGCGTGATCGGAACCGCCGGCGATCGCCGGGACTCCGACATCCTCGAGCTCGGGCGCACCGGCGCACGGCTCTTCGACCTGTGCGTGGTCAAGGAGGACCTCAAGTTGCGCGGCCGGCAGCCGGGTGAGGTCGCCGCACTGCTCGAGCAGGGGGTGCGCGAGGCGATGTCCGAGGGCGCCCGGGCCAAGGAGGTGCGCTCGGTGCCGCTGGAGATCGATGCCGTCCGCTGGGCCGTCGAGCAGGCGAACGCCGGCGACGTGGTGGCCATCTGCGCCGACCAGACGGACTCGGTCTACACCGAGCTCGAGGCCCTCGGCCACTCAGCGATGCACGAGTAGCCCGGGTTCAAGCAGGGCGGGCTGCCTCGATCTTGGCACGGATCGTCTCGGGATCGTCGGCGGTCGCCCCGATCGAGTCGAGCAGCTCGACGCACGCTGCCCGGTCCTGGTGGATCATCATCGCGATGACGTCGCCGGCGTGGGCGCGGGCCAGCAGCGCGCGCAGCCCGGTGGGCTCGTCAGGAACCTCCTCGATGGGCTCCTTGCCTGCCACGCGGATCCCCGCCCGCTGCAGGTCGTCGATCTCCTCCTGAGTCCGCCCGCGCAGGTAGTGGGGCTTCGCCGCCAGCTGGACCGTGTCGGCCGCCAAGCCGGCGAGTCGGCCCACCTCGAAGATCCCTTGGTCGGTGCGGTCCCCCGCGTTGCCGATCGAGGCATGCAGGGCCGCACCGGGCCGTCGCAGACCGGTCCCCACCCGAAGCAGGGCCTCGGCCCCGGCCTCGTTGTGGGCGAAGTCGAGGATCACCGTCGCCGTTCCTCCATCGGCGGTGGGCGCAGTCCAGATGTTCATCCGACCCGGGCTGGTGGAGGTGTCCGGGCGGAACGAGTGCAGGCCCGCTTCGACGGCCTCGCGGGACAGGCCTGCAGCCAGCCCTCCGGAGGCGGCGGCGAGCGCATTCGCGAGGTTCTCCCGGGAGAGCCCCGCGATCGCGACCGGGACGTCGAGAACGGCGCCGAGATCGATCAGCCCGGCAGGGTGCCCCTCGACCACGATCCGTCCGGCGCGGACCGTGGTCAACGGCGCTCCCAGCTGACGCGCCAGCGCGGCGCCGGACCCCTCGGGGTCGAGGGCGAAGAACCAGGGGTTCCCCGGCCCGGCATCGTGGTAGCGGCTCACCAGGGGATCCTCCGCGTTGAGGACCGCCCAGCCGCCGGGGCGCACGACCTTCACGACCGTGGACTTCGCCCAAGCCAGCATGTCGACGGTGTCGATCCCCTGCAGGCCGAGGTGGTCCGGGCTGACGTTCGTGAACACCGCCACGTCCACCGCCACCACGCCCATGCCGCGCAGCATCAGGCCGCCGCGCGCGGTCTCCAGCACGGCGAAGCCCACCCCGGGCTCCTCGAGCACCAGGCGGGCCCCTCCGGGACCGGACCAGTCCCCCGGCTCGACGCACCGTCCGTCGACGAACACCCCGTCGGTGCTGCTCCAGGCGGCGCGCAGGCCGGCTTCGGCGGCCATGCGGCCCAACAGGCGCGTCGTGGTGGTCTTGCCGTTCGTCCCGGTCACGGCCACCGTCGGGATGGGGGGGTCGAGCAGGTGCGGTGGATCCCCGGGCTCCGCGTCGCGCACGTCGCCGGCGACAGCGGCGATCCGGTCCTCGAGGGACACCTGCGGACCGATCCGCAGGACCTCGACCAGGGCTCTGCCGATCGCCTCCCCGGTACCTTCGTGGCGCCAGGGGAATGCCACGACCACCGTCCCATCGAGCCCGGTTCGGCTGACGGCCGGCCCGACGTGGGCATCGGCCGCGCGGGCGATCCGGCCCACGACCTCGCACAGGTCCACGCCCGGCTCAGTCGGCCCCGAGAGCGTCACCCGGATGGCCGGTCCGGGGATGTCGGCGTTCGGGCCGAGCAGCACGCGCAGCTCGATCAGCATGGCCGCACTCTGCCATGTCCCTCCCCCCGGGATCCCGCTGGCGGGGTTAGTGTGACCGACGTGGAATGGGGACTCAGTGGGCACGCTGCACGTGAGGTGATCGAGGCCGACTTCCGGGCGCTGCCGCTGGCCTCCAGCGCGCAGGGCGCGATCGGGGCCGCCCAGGCGCTGGGGGCAGGTCACGTCGACGTCCGGATCTCCCGGCAGCGGACCCGATCAGCCTCCGTTCGCGATGCCCGGCCGCTGTCGGTGGTCGCCGACAGCGTCACGGGGATGGGCGTTCGAGTCCTCGTCGACGGGGTCTGGGGCTTCGCTGCGGGGGATCTCGTCACCCCCGAGGCGGCGGCCGGCCTTGCCTCCCAGGCTGTGGCGATGGCCCGGGTGTCCCGCCCCGTGGCACGGGAGCGGGTGGAGCTGGCTCCCGAGCCCGCGCACGTCGGTCGGGCATGGGCGAACCCGGTGGGCATCGACCCCTTCCTCGTGGCGGATTCCGAGGTGCTCGCCCTGCTCGAGGCGCGCAGCGCCGGGCTGCTGGCCAGCCCGCACGTCCAGCGGGTCGACGCTGGGTTCCGCGCCTTCCGGGACATCACCTACTACGCCGACAGCTCCGGCACGGACACCCTGCAGCAGCGCACCCGGGTCGCTGGTGACCTCGCCGCGTTCCATGTCACGGATGAGCGCTTCGACGACATGTCCTCGTGCGCCCCACCAGTGGCCCGCGGATGGGAGTACCTGGTCGGGGACGGGACGTGGGACTGGGACGCGGAGCTCACAGCACTGCCGGAGTGGCTGGCCGAGAAGGCCGTTGCGCCGACAGTCGAGCCGGGACGGTACGACCTGGTGCTCGACCCCACGAACCTCTGGCTGACGATCCACGAGAGCGTGGGACACGCCACCGAGCTCGATCGTGCGCTGGGCTATGAGGCCAACTACGCCGGCAGCAGCTTCGCCACCCTCGACCAGCTGGGCAGCCTGAGGTACGGGTCACCCCTGATGCACGTGACCGGGGATCGCACGGCCCCGCACGGGTTGTCCACGGTCGCCTTCGATGACGAGGGGGTCGCCGCCCAGTCCTGGGACCTGGTTCGTGAGGGCACACTCGTGGGCTACCAGCTCGATCGGCGAATGGCTGCTGAGCACGGCTTCGGCCGGTCGAACGGCTGCGCGTTCGCCGACTCCGCGGTGCACGTGCCGGTCCAGCGCATGCCCAACGTGAGCCTGCAGCCCGATCCGGCGGGGCCGGACCTCGAGGGACTGATCGGTGGGGTGGAGGACGGCCTGTACATCGTCGGGGACAAGTCCTGGTCGATCGACATGCAGCGCTACAACTTCCAGTTCACGGGTCAGCGGTTCTTCCGTATCCGCTCCGGACAGATCGTCGGCCAGGTGCGCGACGTGGCCTACCAGTCGAGCACCCCGAGCTTCTGGGCGGGGCTGAGGGCACTCGGCGGGCCGCAGACCTACCTCCTGGGTGGGGCTCTGAACTGTGGCAAGGCCCAGCCTGGGCAGGTGGCCCCGGTCAGCCACGGATGCCCGGTGGCGGTCTTCGAGGGGATCAACGTGCTCAACACCCAGCAGGAGGCGCACGCATGAGGCCCCAGGAGCTGGTGGAGCGGGCCCTCGAGCTGCTCGGTCCCGACCGCGGCACCGTGCTCGTCGAGCACATGACCAGCACGAACCTGCGGTGGGCCAACTCGACGCTGACGACCAACGGGATGACGGCCCAGCAACGGGTCCACATAGTGGCGCATCCGGAGCTCCCCGGCGGAATCGGGTCGGGTACGACCAGCGCCGTCGTCCGCACCGCTGACGAGCTCGGTGCGCTCGTGGCCCAGGCTCGAGCCGGTGCCCTGGGCGCCGGGCCGGCGCAGGACGCGGCCCCGCAGGTTCCCGCCCGGAGGGATGGCCCCACCTGGGACCTCGGCCCGGAGCTGTCGGCTCCCGAGGAACTCGCGCCGGTCAGTGCGCTGCTCAGCGAGGTCCTGCCCGCCACCGACATCGACCACTTCGGCTACGCCGAGCACAGTGTGACCAGCTCGTACCTCGGTACCACCGGCGGACTTCGGCTTCGCCACGACCAGCCGGCGGCACGCTTCGAGCTGTGCGGAAAGGCCGCGAGCGGGACCCGATCAGCGTGGGCAGGTCGATCCGGACGGCACTTCGCGGAGATGGATCTCACCGGGACACCGGCCGAGGTGCGTCGCGGGCTGGCGGCCCAGGCCACGCACCTCGCCGTCACGCCTGGCCGGCATCGGGTGCTGCTCTCCCCGTCAGCCGCGGCCGACATGCTCGTCTACCTGCTGTGGTCGGCGGGAGCTCGCGACGCCGTCGAGGGCCGCAGCGCGTTCAGCCGGCACGGGGGCGGCACCCGCGTGGGTGACCGTCTCGCCTCCCTGCCCGTGTCGCTGCGCTCGGATCCCTCCGCCGTGGGGTTGGAATGCGCCGACTACGTTCAGGACACCGTCTCCTCGGCCGCGTCGAGCACCTTCGATGCCGGCCTGCCGCGCGGCGCGACCGACTGGGTGGCCGACGGCGCGCTGCGTGCACTGGTCACGACCCGGCACTCCGCCGGCCTCGCAGGGTTGGCGCACACGCCGTTCGTGGACAACGTGCTGGCCGGTGTCGAGGGGTGCTCGGGGACTCTCGACGAGCTGGCGGCACGCGTCGGTGACGGGCTGCTGGTGACGTGCCTCTGGTACATCCGCGAGGTCGACGCCCAGAGCCTGCTGCTCACCGGGCTGACCCGCGACGGGGTCTACGTCGTGCGCGATGGCCAGGTGGTGGGGGCAGCGGGGAACTTCCGATTCAACGACTCCCCCCTGGGGATGCTGGACCGGATCGTGGACGCCGGGGCACCGGTCGACTGCCTGCCCCGGGAGTGGGCCGACTGGTTCACGCGCACGCGGGTCGCCCCGCTGGCCATCGAGGACTTCAACCTGTCGACGGCCAGCGAAGCGGTCTGATCAGGCGTCCTCGAGCCGGAACCCGATCTTCATCGAGACCTGGAAGTGGTCGACCTCGCCGTCACGGATGTATCCGCGGATCTGCTCGACCTCGAACCAGTCGATGTGCCGGATGGTCTTGCCGGCACGGCTCACGCCGTTTCGGATCGCGGCGTCGATGCCCTCGGGGCTGGTTCCGACGATCTCGGTGAGGCGGTAGGTCCGGTTGGTCATGGAGTCTCCTTGTGGTGGTCGATGGGCACCTGTGCAGGATGCCGTATCCGCGGCCCGGTCGTACGCTGAGCGGGTGAGTCGGGTCGAGGTCCATCGCATCACATCGGCGCAGCCCGGTCCGTCGGCGGACCTGGTGCACCGCGAGCGCCAGTACCTGTTCCTCATGGGGATGCGCATGGTGGCCATCGTGGTCGCGGTGGTCGTGCCGGGCTTCTGGCGGTGGATCGCCGTCGCGGCGGGGATCCTGCTGCCCTACTTCGCGGTCGTCCTCGTCAACGCGGCCAAGGTGCGCGGGACCCCCGACGACCCCAACTACTTCGTTCCCGAGCACAAGGTGGCGATCACCGAGGCCCCGTTCACCGGCGGCGTGATCCCGCACGAGGACTGAGCTGCGTCAGCGCCACAGCCTGGCGCCGCGGGCCCGGGGCTCGATGCCGTGGCCGGTGTCGGCCAACTCCGCCATGGGGGACGTGCCCGCCACCCACGTGCCGTACCTCGTCGCCAGCGGCTGGGCGGAGAATCCGTGGGCGATCACGCTGAGCAGCACCGTCAGGGAGATGGTCGCCAGGACGACGCGGAGGTCGTCGTCGACCTCGAGGGACTCCAGTGCGATGAGCGCGAACACGACCGACGCCAGCCCGCGGGGACCGAACCACCCGATGAACGCCACCGTCTGGGGCCGCAGCCGTGTGCCCAGCAGGCTGAGCGCGACGGGCAGCATCCGCACGACGGTGAGGGCGAGGACGGCGAACAGCAGCTCCCGCCAGCCCGCCTCCCGCCACACAAGGGGCACCGCGATGAGCCCCAGGACCAGCCAGACCGCGTAGCCCAGGAGGTCGGAGAGCTCCTCTGCTCCGAGCAGTGCGCTGTGCTCGTCGCGGATCCAGGTGGCCGCACCTGCGAAGGCCGTACCGGAGACGAACGCAGCGACGAAACCGTTGCCTGAGATCAGCAGCGCCGTGCCGTATGCCATGAGCGGGATCATCAGGACGCCGAGGGTGCGGCTGGCCGCCGTGCTCATCCCGCGTCCCCGGGACCACCCCAGCAGCGCCCCGCCCGCTGCTCCGACCACCACGCCGGCGATCACCCCGAGGGTCAGCTCGACGAGGGCGTCCATCAAGGACTCCCTGGCGGCCAGCCCCTCCTGCCCGGCGATGACGGCGATGGCGAACAGGACCACCGGCGTGGCCAGTCCGTCGTTGAGCCCACTCTCCACGTTGAGCCCTCGCCGAATGCGGGACGGGACCACCGGGTTGAGCACCGTGGGGGCCCCGAGGCCGGCGTCCGTCGGCGCGAGCGCTGCCGCCAGGAGCAGCGCCATCATGACCGGGAGGCCCGGGAAGACGGCGAGTGCGACGAGGTAGCCCAGCAGGATCGTCAGGGGGAACCCGATCAGCAGCAGGCGGGCGTACAGGCCACCGTCCGAGCCGATCTCGCGGGGACGCACCTGGGCGGCGTCGTGGAAGAGGATCAGGACGAGGGTCACCTCGGCAATGAGCTGTGTCCCCGCCATGATCGACGCATCGATGGGGCCGACCGCGAACCCGAGCACCGCACCGGTGGCGACGAACGCCAGCGGTGCCGTGATCAGGCGTCGGCCCAGGGCAGCCGCGACGGCGGTGAACCCGAGGACGAGGACGGCGAACAGGACTGCGGCGATCAGGGCAGTCGATCCGTCCTCGGCCACGCGCTCACTGTAGCCAGTAGGGCGTCAGCGGACGGGACCCCACGAGTGCAGCGTCTGGTAGTAGTTGGCGCGCTGGTAGGCCTCGGGCTCGGCGGCCTTGCTGAAGGAGACGGACCCCTTGGCCTGGGCCACGGAGCTGTACCCGCGCTCGTCGAGCCAGCGCTCGAGCCCGGACACCAGTACCTCGATGTGCCCCGGGCCGTGGCGAAGAAGCGCAGCGGTGGTCATCGTGGCGTCGGCGCCGGCGAGGATGAGCTTCACGACATCGTCGGCGGAGTCCACGCCCCCGCTGGCGGCCAGGGACAGCGGCACCTGCCCGGACAGGATCCCGATCCAGGCCACCGACTGGCGGACGTTCCCCGGGACGCTGAGCATCAGGCGCGGCCGGACCGAGGGGACCTCGAGGTCGATGTCGGGCTGGTACAGCCGGTTGAAGAGCACCAGGCCGTCTGCGCCGGCTTCGGCCAGCTTCGTGGCCATGTTGGCCAGGGCGCTGAACCAGGGACCGATCTTCACCGACACCGGCACGGGAACTTCGGCACGCACGGACCTGACGAGGTCGAGCACCCGATCCTCGACCTCGAGGCCGGTCACTCGCGGGTCGGTGATCACGTCGTAGACGTTGAGCTCGATGGCATCGGCACCGGCATCGGCCAGGCGGGCGGCGTACTTCACCCAGCCGCCGCTCGTGGTCCCGTTCAGGCTGGCGATGACCGGGACGCTGACGGCCTCCTTCGCCCGGGTCACGAGGTCCAGGAACCGGTCCGGGCCGATCGAGTAGTCCTCGAACTCCGGCAGGTAGTCCGACGCCTCGGCGACAGTGTCGCGTCCCTCGTCGAGGAGGTCCGAGACCCACCAGGACTCCGACTCGATCTCCTCCTCGAACAGGCTGGGCAGGACGATCGCGCCCACGCCGGCGTCGTCGAGCCGGCGCCACTGGTCCGGGTCGCCGGTCACCGGCCCGGGTGAGGCCACCACCGGGTTGCGCAGGGTCAGCCCGAGGTATCTGCTGGTCAGGTCCACGCTCATTCGTCGCTCTCCCCTTCGTCACTCAGGCGCGCACGTCGTCCGTGCGGATCCGGCGGCGGTGCGGCGCGCTGCACCCCGGCCAGCTGCTCGTAGTACCTCCACCGCTCGGCGATGTCCTCCTCCGAACGGGCCATGAGCTCCTTGG
Source organism: uncultured Actinomycetes bacterium (assembly GCA_963747335.1). Classification (GTDB taxonomy): domain Bacteria; phylum Actinomycetota; class Actinomycetes; order S36-B12; family CAIYMF01; genus Prado023. The sequence continues at coordinate 427,846 of CAVVEV010000003.1, forward strand.
CCCGCGCAGGATCGGAGCGGAACAGCATCGCGAACCGGGCCTCCTTCTGCGCGAAGTCCCCGAAGGGGATGCTCGGCGGCTTGGAGTCCAGCTGGAACGGCGCGCCGTCGGCGGCACCCGGGCGGTAGCGGTACAGCGGCCAGTGCCCGGAGTTCACGGCCAGCTTCTGGTGACCCATCGAGTCGGCCATGTCGAATCCGTGGGCGATGCAGGTGGAGTAGGCGATCACCAGTGAGGGACCGGTGTGTGCCTCGGCCTCGACCAGGGCCTTGACGGTCTGGACCTCGCTGGCCCCCATCGCGATCTGCGCCACGTAGACGTCGCCGTAGGCCATGGCCTCCAGGCCCAGGTCCTTCTTGTGCAGCCCCTTGCCGGCGGCGGCGAACTTCGCGACCGCGCCGCGCGGGGTCGCCTTGGACTGCTGGCCGCCGGTGTTGGAGTACACCTCGGTGTCCATCACCAGGATGTTCACGTCGCGCCCCGATGCCAGGACGTGGTCGAGGCCGCCGTAGCCGATGTCGTAGGCCCAGCCGTCTCCCCCGATGATCCAGAAGGTGCGCCGGACCAGCGCGGTCGACAGGTCGATCAGGGCGCCCGCGCGCGGCTCCTCGTCAACGATCTCCGTGAGCCGGTCGACCAGCTCGGCGACGTTCGCCCGCTGCGCTCGGATCCCTGCGTCGTCACCGGCCGTGTAGCCCCCCGCGATCCGGCCGACGAGATCCAGGCCCAGTTGGGGCTCGAGCTCGGCCAGGAGGGTCAGGGCGTGGGTCTGCTGGCGCTCGTAGGCCAGGCGCATGCCCAACCCGAACTCCGCGTTGTCCTCGAACAGCGAGTTCGACCACGCCGGCCCGCGACCGTCGCCGTTCACCGTGTAGGGCGTCGTCGGGAGGTTGCCGCCGTAGATCGAGGAGCAGCCGGTGGCGTTGGCGACGAGCAGCCGGTCGCCGAAGAGCTGCGTGATGAGCTTGAGGTAGGGCGTCTCCCCGCAGCCGGAGCAGGCCCCGGAGAACTCCATCAGCGGCTGGCGCATCTGCGAGGTCTTCACAGTGTCGGGCGACCACAGGGCCTGGTCGGCCGGGGTGATCGCCAGGAACGCGTCCCACCGGGTCCGCTCGACCTCGAGGTGCTCGCCGATCGGCGCCATGTTGATGGCCTTGCGCCGGACCTCCGACTTGTCGAACGCCGGGCACTGCCCCACGCACACCCCGCAGCCGGTGCAGTCGTCCGGCGCCACCTGGATGGTCATCTCAAGGCCCGGCTTCTCCCGGTTGCGGTAGCCCTTGGAGGGCAGGTCGGCGTGGGCCGGGTTCTCGGCCGGGTCGAAGACGCTCATCCGGATCGCGGCATGCGGGCAGACGATCGTGCACTTGCCGCAGTCGATGCACAGGTCCGGCTCCCAGATCGGGATCTTGGTCGCGATCGTGCGCTTCTCGTACGCCGCGGTACCGGTCGGGAACGCCCCATCGACGGGAAGTGCGCTGACCGGGAGCAGGTCACCCTCGCCGGCGATCATCCGGCCGGTCACGCGCGCCACGAACTCGGGGACGTGATCGGGGACGGCTGGACGCAGGTGCAGGGTGGAGGTGGCGACCTCGGGGACCGGGACCTGGTGCAGCTCGGCGGTGGCGGCGTCGATGGCGGCGAGGTTGCGGTCAACGACCACGGCGCCGCGCTTGCCGTAGCTCTTGCGCACAGCCTCGGTCAGGCGCGGCAGGGCCTCCTCGAGGGGCAGGACCCCGGAGATCGCGAAGAAGCACGCCTGCATCACGGTGTTGATCCGGCCGCCGATCCCCGCCCTGCGGGCCACGGCGCTGGCATCGATGGTCCACAGGTCGAGGTTCTTGGCCAGGACCTGCTGCTGGACCTCGTGGGGCAGGCGGTCCCAGACCTCGTCCGCGGGGTACGGGGCGTTGATCAGGACCCGGGCTCCATGGCCGGCCACCGACAGGACATTGAGCTTCTCGACGAGCCCCCACTGGTGGACCCCGACGAACGTGGCCTCGCTGATCAGGTAGGTGCTGGTGATCGCGTCCTCGTCGAAGCGCAGGTGGCTCACCGTGACGGAGCCCGACTTCTTCGAGTCGTAGACGAAGTACGCCTGGACGTTGAGGTCGGTGGCTCCGCCGACGATCAGGGCGGTGTTCTTGTTCGCGCCCACCGTGCCGTCGGAACCCAGGCCGAAGAAGACCGCACGGACGCGCGAGGTATCAGCAGGGAAGTCCATGGGGACCTCGAGGGAGTTGTTCGACACGTCGTCGACGATGCCCACCACCGACTGGCGCAGCGGGGTTGTGGCCGCTGCCTCGGTGAACACCGCCGCGGCCATCGCGGGGGTGAACTCCTTGCTCGACAGTCCGTAGCGCACCCCGATCGTGCGGGGCAGCCCGGCGATGAACCGGGCCGCTGCGCGCGGGTCGTACAGGGCGGCCATGACATCCAGGTGCAGCGGGTCGGCGGGGGCGCCGGGCTCCTTGGTGCGGTCCAGCACCGCCAGGGTGCGCACGGTCGGGGGCAGGGCGGCGATCAGCTCGGCGGTGGGGAACGGCCGGTAGAGCCGGACGACCAGCAGCCCGACCTTCTCCCCCGGTTGGACAGCGTGTGGACGGCCTCACCCACGGCGCCTGCGCCGGAGCCCATGAGCACGATGACCCGGTCCGCCTCCGGGTGGCCGACGTAGTCCACCAGCCCGTAGCGCCGCCCTGTGGCCTGCGCGATCCGGTCGAAGGTCCCGGCGACGATCCGTGGGACCGCCTCGTGGAAGGGGTTGGCGGCCTCGCGGGCCTGGAAGAACACGTCGGGGTTCTGTGCGGTCCCACGCAGGACCGGACGGTCGGGATCCAGCCCGCGCAGCCGGTGGGCTGCGAGGTCCCGTGGGTCGACGAGGTCGCGCAATGTCTGCTCGTCGATGAGGTCGATGGTGGCCAGCTCGTGGCTGGTCCGGAACCCGTCGAAGAAGTGCATGAAGGGCACGCGGCTGGCCAGCGTCGCGACGTGGGCCACGGCGGCGAAGTCCCCGGCCTCCTGGACGCTGGAGGCGGCGAGCATCGCGAAGCCCGTCTGCCGTGCGGACATGACGTCGGAGTGGTCGCCGAAGATGCTCAGCGCATGCGTGGCCAGGGTACGGGCGGCGACGTGGATGACCGTGGGGGTGAGCTCGCCGGCGATCTTGTACATGTTCGGGATCATCAGCAGAAGGCCCTGCGAGGCTGTGAACGTCGTGCCCAGGGCGCCACGCGTGACCGCGCCGTGCAGGGCGCCGGCCGCACCGGCCTCGCTCTGCAGCGAGGTGACCTCGGGGACGGTCCCCCAGAGGTTCTGGCGCCCCTTGGCGCTCCACGCGTCGGCATGCTCGGCCATCGGAGAGGCGGGGGTGATCGGGTAGATCGGGATGACCTCGCTGTAGAGGTGGGCCACGCGGGCCACCGCCTCGTTGGCATCCATCACGGAACGGCTGGGCTGCGGCATGGCCCCATCCCACCACGCGTCGGGGGCGCAAAGGCGGGCCATAGGTCCCGCCCGCAGCACGGAGCCGCTCCTGCGGCGTCAGTCCAACTCGGCCAGCGCGGCGGCGAACAGGTCGCGGGACTCCTCCAGGAGCATCACCATCGTGCGCGCGCCGCCGACGGTGGTCATGAAGTTCGAGTCCCCCGGCCACCGCGGCACGATGTGCTGGTGCAGGTGCCCAGAGATCCCCGCGCCTGCGGCCGAGCCCTGGTTCAGCCCGATGTTGAAACCCGCCGGATTGCTCGCCGCGCGGATCGCGCGCATCATCCGGGCCTGGAACCAGCTGAGCTCGCCGGACTCCTCGGTGGTGAGGTCGGTGAAGTCCGCGACATGCCGGTACGGGCAGATCAGGACGTGCCCGGGGTTGTAGGGGAAGAGGTTCATCACCACGTAGGTGTGCGCCCCACGGGCGACGATCAGTCCCTCCTCGGAGTCATCCGTGCGGCAGAACGGGCACTGCGGACCTGCCTCAGTGTCGGCCGGCCGGCTCTCGCCCTTGATGTAGGCGATCCGGTGCGGCGTCCACAGCAGGTCCCACGCGTTCTGCTCCACGGCTGCCCCCCGGCTAGACCTGACGGTGGTCGGCGATGGCCGCGACCACCTCGGCGACGGCCTCGGCGACCGGCACCCCGTTGCGCTGCGTGCCGTCCCGGTAGCGGAAGCTGACCGCGCCGGCGGCGAGGTCCTCGTCGCCGGCGATCAGCATGTAGGGCACCTTCTGCTTCTGGGCGTTGCGGATCTTCTTCTGCATGCGGTCATCGGAGCTGTCGACCTCGACCCGGACGCCCGCTGCCCGCAGCGTCGTCGCGACCTCGTAGAGGTAGTCGACGTGGCGCTCGGTGATCGGGATCCCAACCACCTGGACGGGTGCCAGCCAGGGTGGGAACGCGCCGGCGTAGTGCTCGGTCAGGACGGCCATGAAGCGCTCGACAGATCCGAACAGCGCGCGGTGGATCATGATCGGGCGCTGCCGGGTGCCGTCGGGGGCCTGGTACTCGAGCTCGAAGCGTTGGGGCAGCTGGAAGTCCACCTGGATGGTCGACATCTGCCAGGTCCGGCCGATGGCGTCGCGGGACTGCACGGAGATCTTCGGGCCGTAGAACGCCGCTCCGCCCGGATCCGGGACGAGGTCCAGGCCGGACTCCTCGGCAGCCAGGCGCAGGGCCTCGGTCGCCTCCTCCCACTCGTCGATCTCCCCGACGTACTTGTCCGGGTTTCGGGTGGACAGCTCGAGGTAGAAGTCGTCGAGGCCGTAGTCCTTGAGCAGGTCGAGGACGAAGCCCAGCAGCGACTGCAGCTCGGCGCCCATCTGCTCCTTGGTGCAGTAGATGTGGGCGTCGTCCTGCGTCATGCCGCGCACGCGGGTCAGCCCGTGCACGACCCCGGACTTCTCGTACCGGTACACCGATCCGAACTCGAACAGCCGCAGGGGCAGCTCGCGGTAGGACCGCCCGCGCGAACGGAAGATCAGGTTGTGGAACGGGCAGTTCATCGGCTTGAGGTAGTAGTCGGTGCCAGCCCTGCGGACGTTGCCCTCGGCGTCGAGCTCCGCGTCGATGTGCATCGGCGGGTACATCCCCTCGGCGTACCACTCAAGGTGCCCCGAGGTCTCGAACAGCTGCGCCTTGGTGATGTGTGGGGTGTACACGAACTCGTACCCGGCCGCTTCGTGCTGCCGGCGCGAGTAGTCCTCCATGGTGCGGCGCATGGTGCCGCCCTTGGGGTGGAACACCGCCAGTCCGGAGCCGATCTCGTCCGGGAAGCTGAACAGGTCGAGGTCGACGCCGAGGCGGCGGTGGTCGCGCTTGGCAGCCTCCTCGAGGAAGGTCAGGTACCCACGCAGGCCATCCTTGTCCGGCCACGCCGTGCCGTAGATGCGCTGCAGCTGCTCGTTGGCCTGGTTGCCCAGCCAGTAGGCGGCTGAGGAGCGCATCACCTTGAAGGCGTTGGGTGCGATCATCCGGGTGGTCGGGACGTGCGGGCCGCGGCAGAGATCGCCCCAGAGCGTCTCACCCGAGCGAATGTCCACGTTGTCGTAGATGGTCAGCTCGGTGCCGCCGACCTCCATGACGTCCGCGCCGCCCTCGCTGCCGACCAGCCGGCACTTGTAGGGCTCATCGGCGAGCTCGACCAGGGCGTCGGCCTCGGAGACCACCCGACGGACGAACCGCTGGCCCTGCTTGACGATCTCGACCATGCGCTTCTCAATGCGGGCAAGACCCTCGGGGTCGAACGGCTCAGCGACGTCGAACTCGTAGTAGAAGCCGTTCTCGATCGGCGGGCCGATGCCCAGCTTCGCGTCGGGGAAGACGTCCTGGACCGCTTGGGCCATCACGTGGGCACACGAGTGGCGCAGGACGCGCAGGCCGTCGGGGTCGCTGACCATCACGGGCTCGACGGTGACGTCCGGGCGCGCCGGCTGGTCGAGGTCGACGAGCTGGCCGTCCACACGGGCGACGGCGACTCCCCGCAGGCCGGGGACGACCTCGCCCAGGACGTCGGCCCACGTGGTGCCGGTGCCGAGGTCCTTGAGCTGCGGCTCTCCGGCGACGACGACGCTGACCTGCGGGGCGGACATGGTTCTCCTCGGTGCTGACGGGCCGGGGCGGCCGGGCCAAGCCTACCGCCGTGGGCGCAGGGCGCCCGCCTGAGATGGGGGGCGCATCAGCCATTGCAGGTCCTCCGGTGGGAGCCTCCAGCGACCGTCCGTCCGGTGGCCGACGGCCGGGCCATGGCGATAATGGCGCGGAGTCCCCAGGAGGTCCAGTGCCCACACAGGAGTATGTGCTGCTCCTCGGCGTGTACGCAGGCATGGAGGAGGCGGCGCTGGACCTGCGCGACCTGACCGGCGCCGATGGGTTTCCCGATGCCGTGGGCGGCGCGGGGATCCTGCGTCGGCGCTTCGACGGGTCGACCCTCCAGCAGTCGGGCGGGGGCACGCTCGGGTACGGCATCGGCACCGGAGCGGCAGCGGGCATCGTGGTCGGGGTGCTCGTCGGATTCCCGCTGGCAGGAGCCGGGGTCGGTGCGATCCTCGGGGGCCTGGTGGGGCACCGGATGCGCCAGCAGGAGGTGGGCGAGCTGGTCGGGGTGCTCGACGACAGCATCCCGGTCGGGGCGACGGCCCTGGTCGCCGTGGTGGAGGCGGAGTCGTGGCCCGTCCTGCGCGGGACGCTGGGGCGGGCCCTGCGGGTCACCGGATGGCCGCTCGACGACGGTCCCCTCCTCCCGTTCGCCCGAAGCCTCGTCCGCGGGAATCCAACCGTCATCGAGGATCTCGACCGACCCGAGGACCCACGCCCCCGGCCGGATGCCTAGGACGCGTACGAGGGTGGTGGGCACCCGGCAGGTCTGCGCCTACCATTGCGACCCATGACCGTGCAGGGCGATCCAGCAGTCTCGGCAGACGCTGTCCAGGACCCTGCGGTCCTGCTCGAGCCCGGGCGACGCGACATCTGGACCCGTCGTGGCCTGTTCTCCGGATTCGCCCTCGGGTTCACCGTCCCGTACCTGAACCTGCTCAACCGTGTTCATGTCGACGGTGGGGAGCGGCTCAACGCCCTGCCGAAGCGTGGCGTTGTCTTCCTCTCGAACCACCAGACCTACTTCACCGAGGCGATCGCGTTCTTCGACCTCGTCTACCGTCGCCGCAGGATGCGGTGGGAGGACCCATTCCTGCGCTTCTCCGCCGCGGAGGAGACCATGGGCAAGAACGTGGCGACCTCGATGCTGACCGCCGCCGGCGCCGTCACCTTCCGTCGGTCGTTCCGGCACGGCGGCGTCGACCTGCGCCGATCGGTGGACCTCGAGGGGATCGGACGCATCGAGCAGGCCATCCGCTCCGGATGGCTCCTGCACTTCCCCACCGGCACGACACGGGCAGACGCACCGATCCGCCCCGGCGTGTCACGCCTTCTGCACAGCACCCAGGCCGTCGCCGTCCCCATCAGAGTCGATGGCTTCCGCGAGATGCTGCTCCACAAGCAGATCCCTGGACGGATCCGCAACAGGGCCTCCATCCGCATCGACGAGCCGCTGGACCTCCGCGACTTCTACGCGGAGCCCTACACGCCTGAGGGCGGCGCGCAGGTCGTGGAGCGGATCTCGAAGCTCATCGGCGCTCCGATGGCCGGATAGGTCGTTCAGCCGGCCCGGTGGACCGGTCCTTGCGGGGAACCGATGCGAAACTTGTGCAACTGTTGCGGCCGTGCAGGTGCGGGCACATAGTGGAGGAGCCGCCGGCGCCGCCGGCTGGTCTGCACCTCCCAAGGAGTTCCGATGAGCGAGTTCCTCACCGATGGCCAGTACACGACCATCTACAACCTGCTGTCGTTCGGACTGGCAGCGATGCTGTTCACCTCGATCTTCATGATCCTCGCCCGGGACCGGGTGCTTCCGCGGTACCGACTGGCCCTGATCACCTCCACGCTGGTCACGGGCATCGCCGCCTACCACTACTTCCGGATCTTCAACTCGTTCACCGAGGCGTTCGGGGAGGGCGGGGACCCGGCTGCCTACAACGTGGGCTACCGCTACGTCGACTGGTTGCTCACGGTCCCACTGCTTCTGGTGGAGACCGTCGCGGTCCTGGCGCTCCCGGCTGCTGCCCGCAGGAGCCTGCTGATGAAGCTGGTGCCCGCCTCCTTCCTGATGATCGCCCTGGGATACCCGGGAGACGCGCAACTGGACTTCCTGTTCCCCGCGCCGGTCTGGGGCGCCCTGAGCACGATCCCGTTCCTGTTCATCCTCTACGTGCTCTTCGTGGAGCTGGGCCGGTCCCTGGAGCGCCAGAGCCCCGTCGTGCGCAGGAAGGTGTCCAACCTCCGGCTGCTGCTGATCGCCACATGGGGCGTCTACCCGATCGCGTTCCTGTTCAACATGAATGCGGACGGCTTCGAGGCAGTGCCGTTCGTGGCCCGAGAAGTCGGATACACGATCGCCGACGTGACCGCCAAGTGCCTGTTCGGCCTCATGATCTACGGCATCGCCCGAACGAAGTCCTTCGAGGACGACGCCGAGTTCGCCGAGCAGGAGGGTGGGCACGACGGTCCGGCCAGAGAGCTCCTGGCCTCCGACGATCCGGATCGGATGGTGCCCGTCACCTGACCTGGGGCGAGCGGATCCGCCAACCGCCGAAGTGGTCCCCCAACGAGAAGGGCCCCACTCTCGTGGGGCCCTTCTGCCTGTGGGCGATACGGGGATCGAACCTGTGACCTCTCGCGTGTGAAGCGAGCGCTCTAACCGCTGAGCTAATCGCCCGGACCACAGAACTCTACCAACTCACCACGCAGCACCCCAAACGGACGTGGACTCAGGCGAACAGGCCCCGGAACCAGTCCACGATCGCGTCCATGATGGCCAGGATGGGTCCGAGGGTCAGGCCGTAGGTCACGAGGTACCAGACGAGCGCGATGCCCAACAGGACTCCGGCGATGGCTGCCAGGATCAGGTTGCGCCGACGCTTGCGGGGATCCATGGCGGCCTCCGAGGCCCGCTTGGCGGCGTCCTTCACCGGGGTCAGCGCGCGGTTGGCCCAGCTGAACTCCGAGGCGAGGACCACCAGGCCGAGGATCACCGTGGCCCAGCCCGGACCTGGGATGACGAACATGATCACTCCCGCGACCACCAGCGTGACGCCGAGCGCGAAGACCATGACCCGCCACGCCGTGTCCAGCCCGCGATTGCGCCGCAGGGCCTCACGGAATGCGCGCAGGCGCGCGGCGACGCTCGGCGGGGCGCTGGCCTCGATCTTGTGGAAGGCGGCTGTCGATGCCTCCTTGATCTGGTCGCGCAGCTTCTCGTCGCGCTCCTCGTCGGAGGGCGTGCCCGAGTTGCCGACATTGGCCGGGTTCGGGTCCTCCTCGGAGGAGTTTCGTGACACGACTCACATGGTAGTCGGGGTAGGTGACACGGGATTCGGGTACGAAGGTGATGTTATTGCCTTGACCTGAGAGGTGAGCCAGATGTCCCGCAGCATTCCGACCGCTGTGACAGCAGAGCTGTCACTGCGGATGGTGGTCGACTCCGACCGCACGATCGAGGTGCCCTGCGAGCTTGAGTATCGCTCTGATGAGCCCTACGCCGTGCGGGCGACGTTCCGCACCGGGGCTGCCGACATCGAGTGGATGTTCGCCCGCGACCTGATCCTCGAAGGGCTCCAGCGACCCTCCGGCGAGGGCGACATCGTCGTCTGGCCCGAGAACCACGGCGCGGACCCGCTCATCCTCATCGCGCTGAACTCCCCCACCGGCCAGGCTGTCCTGGAGTGCGACCGCGCGCACATCGAGCACTTCGTCCGCCGTACCTTCGACATCGTCGCCGTGGGCGAGGAGGGCACGACCATCGACATCGATCGCTGCATCGACCTGATCCTCGGTGAGGGCCTCAAGGAGGTCTGACCACCCCGCATCGCTTCGACCGGGTCGGGTCAGGGATTCCACTCGGTGGCGCAACGCGAGGCGAACACCTGCGCTGCCGCGGTCGTCAGTGCCGCGTCCGTGGATGCCCAGGCACGTCGGCCGTCCGCATCGATGACTGCGTCGACCGGATGCACGTCGCGCGTCGAGGATGTGATGAAGACCTCCTGCGCGTGGGCCAGCTCGGCCATGTCGAGTGTGCGCTCCTCGATGCCGATCCCCGCCTCCGTGCACCACTCGAGAACGAGCTCGCGCGTGATCCCGGCAAGGCACCCGCTGCTCAGGGGCGGTGTGGCGACCCGGCCCTCGGTGACGACGAAGACGTTCGAGCCCGTGCCCTCGCAGAGCTCCCCCGCGAGGTTGCCCAGGAGCGCCTCGCCCGCGCCGAGGGACTTGGCGTGGGCCAGCGCCAGGACGTTCTCGGCATAGGACGTGGACTTCAGCCCCACGAGGGGGCTGCGCTCGTTGCGCGGCCAGGGCGACAGCGCCACCGTCGTTGCTGCTGGCCACCGCGTGGCGGGGGCTGCCGCGACGACCAGCGTCGATGCCTCCGAGATCCGATCCGAACCGAGCGGCCCCGGTCCCGAGGTCAGGGTGATCCGCAGGCGCCCTCCGTCCGCCAGCTCCGGGTTCGCGGCGCAGACGGCCAGCAGCGCATCCCGGACGTCGTCGGGGTCCGCCATCGCCATGCCCATCCCGGAGGCAGAGCGCGACAGCCGCGCGATGTGCCGGTCCATCGCGAAGGGAACCACGCCCACGGATGCGTCGGTCATCGTCCGCAGTGTCTCGAACACCCCATCGCCGACAGTGAATCCGTGGTCCAGGACGGCCACGGCCGCCTGCTCCGCGGGGACCAGCGCACCTGCGACCCAGAACTTCACGGCACCTCCTGACCGCCGGCGACTGCGAGCAGCCGCGCGGACTTCAACTGCGTCTCGCGCCATTCTGCCCGTGGATCGCTGTCCCACGTGATGCCCGCGCCGGTGCCGAACGCGAGTATCGGCCCACCCCCAGCGTCCTCGCGCCAGAAGGTGCGGATCGCTACCGCGAGCTCGGCGGTCCCCGCGTCGGCATCGACCCATCCGAAGGCCCCGCAGTAGGGTCCGCGGGGACCAGCCTCCTGCGCGGCGATGATGTCCAGGGCAGCCAGCTTGGGAGCCCCGGTCACCGAGCCAGGCGGGAAGGTGGCGGCCAGGATCTGCGGCCAGGTGGTGCCCGGCCGCAGGTCCCCGGCCACGCTCGAGACCAGGTGGACCAGCCCGGGATGGGCTTCCACGTCCAGCAGGTCCGGAACCGTCACCGACCCGGTCGTGCACACGCGGCCAAGGTCGTTGCGGACCAGGTCGACGATCATGATGTTCTCGGCCTCGTCCTTGGCCAACAGGTCCCCCGCCACGACGCCTGTTCCCTTGATCGGACGCGACGTGAGGCGTTGCCCAGCGCGCCGCAGGTAGAGCTCGGGCGACGCCGACGCGATGTGGACACCGTGGTCCGGCAGCCGCAGGGCCCCCGAATGGGGAGCCGGGTTCCCAACGACCAGACGGTTGTGCAGACCCACGATGTCCGCGCGCGGCTGCACGGGTGCGCGCAGGATGCGGCACATGTTGGCCTGGTAGACCTCTCCGCGGCTGATGTGGCTGCGCACGGCCTCAACCGCGGCGATGTAGTCGTCCTCGTCAAGCGAGGAAACCCAGGAGCCCGGGTCGGGGCCCTGCCAGTGCCCGACCTCGGATCGACTCGGTCGCCGGGGTTGCCACGTCGCGAAGCGAGCCAGGGTTGCCTGTCCCTCGAAGGTGATGGCGACCATCCAGCGGCCGCCACCGTCCAGGGCAGCGACGTCCTCGGTCACCTCGACCAGGTCGGTCGCCGTCCATTGCCCGACGACTGCGATCGGGTCCTCGGGCGTCGTGGGCACGCGACCGAGACTAGGAGTCCTGCAGGGCTGCTGTCAGCCTGTGGGGTCGGTGCCCGATTTTGGTCGGCGCTGCCGCGATGGGCTATCCTTCAGGGGTGCCCGACGGGCATTGCGGACGTAGCGCAGCTGGTAGCGCATCACCTTGCCAAGGTGAGGGTCGCGGGTTCGAATCCCGTCGTCCGCTCGCAAGGGGTCCCAGCGAGGACTCACGGTGGCGTGGCCGAGAGGCGAGGCAACGGCCTGCAAAGCCGTGTACACGGGTTCAAATCCCGTCGCCACCTCGTAGGATCAGCTCGATGGGCGATTGGCGCAGGGGCTAGCGCGCTTCCTTGACACGGAAGAGGTCACAGGTTCGATTCCTGTATCGCCCACCAGACGCGAAACCTCCCACACTGTGGGGGGTTTCGCGTTTCCGGGACTGAGCGTGACGACATCTCGTGGTCAGGCTCCTTGCAGATCCCTGATCCAGGCGATGGTTGCCTCAGCAGCCGCATCCGGCGAGTAGATCGAGTCATGGGTCTCGTCGGCAACGATGTCGAGGCGCACCGGTATCCCTGCGCGCACCAGCGCTGCCTCGAAGGCGCGCGACTGGTCCACCGGGACCACCTCGTCAGCGTCACCGTGCAGGAGGAGCACCTGCAGGGTCGCAGGGACCTGCCCGGCGTCCACCAACCCGAGGGGATCGCCGAGTCGCCAGGCCTCGGGGACGGTCGAGGGTGGTCCCCCGAAGAACTCGACCAGCGCGAACTCGAACGCGGTGACGTCGTACACCCCTGCCAGGCCGATCAGCCCGTCGATCGTGGGAGCGGGGTAGGGACAGGCCACAGCCGGCTCCATGCCCTCCAGAGCCGCCAGGGCGGCAAGGTGCCCACCGGCGGAGTGCCCGGCCACAACCAGGGGACCCGGATCGAGACCGGCTGATCGCGCGGCTTCGACAGCGAACGCTGACGCGCAGAGCACGTCCTCCACCGGGCTGGGGAAGGTCACGTCCGCCCCCGCCCGGTAGGTCGCGTTCACCGCGACGAACCCGGCGTCCGCGAGCGTCGCCGCCAGTGGCTCCAACCCCCGTCGGTCGGCGCTCGTCCATCCGCCGCCGGGCACCAGGAGAACAACGGGCACGGGCCCCGACCCCACCGGACCGGGGGGCAGGTGGACATCGGCCTCCAGCCCGGGCAGGTACTCGCCCGTCGAATGGGACGTCCCCGCGGCCGGTGGGGATCCCGGGGGCCCGTCCGCATCTGGGGTCGAGGAGCACCCCGCTGCCAGCCACAGGGCGAGGGTTGCCAACCCCGCCGCCGCGACGCGCCGACGAAGCCCTGCCCGAGCCGAGACCTCAGGGCACCTCGGCACGCGGTCCACCCCACCGGGCGATGTGGGGGGCGAGGACGTCAGCAAGAGTCGGGGAGCCCACCTCGCGAAGGACGTAGGAGGCGCGCCGCAGCGGCTGGTCCACGGTGATGATGCGCCCCAGGTCCATGGGTGTGCCCGATACGACGACGTCCACGGGCGTGGCACGGATCGTGGCGGCCAGGTCTGCCAGCTGCCGGTCGCCGTACCCCATTGCGGGCAGGATCGGCCCGGTGCCCGGGTATGTCTGGTACGTCGTGGCGATCGAGCCCACGGCGTACGGCCGCGGGTCGACGATCTCCGCCGCGCCTGCCGCGCGGGCCGCGACGGTCCCCGCGCCGAAGGGCATGCCGCCGTGGGTCAATGTGGGTCCGTCCTCGACGACCAGCACGCGCTTGCCGACCAGGGAGTCGCCGTCATCGAGGGTCACCGGCGACTCGGCACGGATCAGGGCAGCGTTCGGTGCGAGCCGTCCGACGGCCTGCACCACCCGCTCCACGTCGGCTGGGTCGGCGCTGTCGACCTTGTTCACCACGACGACGTCGGCGATCCGCAGGGTCGTCTCGCCCGGGTGGTAGGACGACTCGTGCCCCGGCCGCAACGGATCGACGACCGTGATCATCACGTCGGGGCGCACGAACGGGAAGTCGTTGTTCCCACCGTCCCAGACGATGACGTCGGCCTCCTGCTCTGCCGCGCGCAGGATGCCCTCGTAGTCCACGCCCGCGTACATGACCATGCCCATCTCGACGGGCGTCTCGTACTCCTCGCGCTCCTCGATGGTCGGGTTGCTGGCGTCGATATCGGCCAGGGTCGCGAACCGCTGGACCCGCATCGCCTCGAGGTCGCCGTAGGGCATCGGGTGACGGATGAGGGCCACCCGCAACCCGGCTTCGAGCAGCAGCCGTCCGACCGCCCGGGTCGTCTGGCTCTTGCCGCAGCCGGTGCGCACTGCCCCGATACCCACCACCGGCCTCGTGCTGCGCAGCATCGTGGCGTCCGGTCCGGCGAGTCGGAAGTCCGCACCGGCAGCCATCACCATCGACGCCTTGTGCATCACGTCGACATGGGCGATGTCCGAGTAGGCGAAGATCACCTCGGCGACAGACTGCGCGGCGATCAGCTCCACCAGCTGGTCCTCGCCGATGATCGGGATGCCGTCGGGATACAGCGGGCCCGGCCAGGGATGGGGGGTAGGTCCGGTCGTCGATACCGGGGATCTGGGCCGCGGTGAAGGCCACGACCCGGTATGTGGGATCGTCCCGGAAGACGGTTGCGAAGACGTGGAAGTCCCTGCCACCTGCACCCATGATGACGGCGTTGCGCATGTCGTCATTCTTCTGCACCCACACCGCTGACGGCGTCGCGGGTGGCCCTCGGCGCGGCTACAGTCCCAGACGGCGAAGGGTCATGCTGCCGGGGATGCCATCGGCCTGATCACCGGTGAAGCCCAGCGACTTCTGGAACTCCTTCACCGCCTGCTTCGTGCGGGTCCCGAAGTACCCCGTGGGGCCCGCCGGGATGGAGTAGCCCCTGGCGATCAGGGCGCCCTGCAGGTCGTAGACGAGTCGCCCGTCCTCGGGGTCCCAGGAGCGACCGGTCGCGGCGGGCTTGGGTGCGGACGCGGGCTTCTTCACGGTCCTGACCTGTGTCGCCCCAGCGGATGCACCCCGGCTGCCGGACGACCCCGTCGCCGCGGTGACGCCCAGGCGGCGCAGTGTCTCCGGCCCCGCGAGGCCATCGGCCTGCCCGCCCGACCAGCCCTGGGCCCGCTGGAAGGCGGCCACAGCGGCGGTGGTCTGGGCCCCGTACTTCCCCGTTGCGCCCGCGGGGATCGAGTAGCCCTGGCTGATCAGGGCCCGCTGAAGTCGACGGGTCTGGGCGGTTGTGAGCGACGAGGCCGAGGGGCCGGTCAGGAAGGCGGACGCGGTCGATCCCGTGTCGAACCACGAGCGCGTGTCGTTCTCCGCAGCCACCGCTGCCGCCTGGCTGTCCTCCCGCAGGTTCACATGGATGTGCGTCGTGTGGGGATCCCCGGAGTGGGCGGTCGATGCCCACCCCGTGGTCCGGCTCCAGATCCTCCCGTCGTGGATCACGTACCAGACCCTCGGGTCGCCGACCACCGCGGACAGCAGCGCCGACACGTTGATACCTGACGCGGTGATGTCCATGGCGTGCACCGCGCCCCGAGTCCCGACCTGGGGACCCCCTCCCGACCCGACCGGGTTGTGGCTGTTGGAGCCCGCTGCGTGCCGGGCGTCGCCGATCACGCCGTCGCTGGCCCGGCTGCGGCCCGGCCAGCGTGCGTCGACCTCCTTGCGCAGGGTGACCAACGACGGCGCGGCGTACCAGGGGATCAGCGACAGCGCGCCCAGCATGCTGCCGGTCTCGGCAGTCGGATCGTCGGGCGAGGACTGCGCTGCCTGCGCGGCACCGGGCAGCCATGCGGCCATGAGGACAACCGACGCTGCCGTCGCCACCGCCCGCGCACCCACTGAGCGTGCCAGAGTCATCAGATGCCCCTCCCGCATCGAACCCGCACTGGCACCCCCACGAGCCGACTGCGGGCACCGTCCCGGGGCATACCGTGGCAGACACGCCGATGAGATGCAATTGCAGGAGGAATTGGACCCCTCCCCCTACTATTCGCGCTCCCTGCTCGCGGCGTGACGATCACCATCCCCGGATCAGTGGTCCCGCCAGCGCCAACCCTCCACAGCGCGCTGGGTGATCCTGCGCCGGTAGCGTGTGCGCGGAATGCCGAGCGGAGGACGTCGATGACCGTCGCGCAGTGGATCGCAGCACTCATGCCGGTGCTCTCCGTCGCGATCCTGCTGGTGGTCCTGCGCATGCCAGCCTCCCGGGCCATGCCCATCGCGCTGGTGATCACGATCGTCCTCGCGATGGTGGCGTGGGGCGTTCCTGCCCTGCAGATATCGGCATCGGTGATCGAGGGGTTGATCATCGCCGGGTCGGTCGTGCTGATCGTCCTCGGCGCCCTGGCCTTCCTGGGAGTGATGCGAGCCAGCGGCGCGCTGGCCCTCATCCGGCTGGACGTCCTGCGGGTGACCCCGGACAGTCGCATCCAGATGCTCTTCGTCGGCTGGTTGCTGGTGAGCTTCATCGAGGGCGCTGCGGGGTTCGGCACCCCCGCGACGGTGGCCGCCCCCCTGCTGATCGCGCTGGGGTTCCCGGCGATGGCTGCGGTGTGCCTCGCGCTGGTCGCCGACGTCTCCGCGGTCACCTTCGGAGCCGTCGGGACCCCCATCATCGTGGGCCTGACGCAGGGCACCGGGCGGGAGTGGGCCAACCCCGCCGATGCCTCGGAGATGACTGACGTCGCCATCCAGGCCGCCGCCATCGACATCGTCGCGGGGATGGCGATCCCCGTGCTGATGCTGTGGTTCCTGACCAACGTCTTCGCCGAGGAGAAGGGGCGCCGGCCCTTCCTGGAGATGATTCCGCTGACGTTGGTCGCCGCGCTGAGCTTCTCGGTCCCCGCGTACCTCTGGACCCGGTTCCTCGGGGTGGAGTTCGGCGGGATCCTCGGGGCCGCCACCGGGATGGCGATCCTGTTCGTGGTCGTGAAGCTGGACATCCTCGTGCCGCGGACGCCGTGGTCGGTCACCCTGGGCTACATCGACCCGGGTGAGCTCGAGACGATGGTCGAGCAGACCTCCGCGGAGGCCGAGGCCGCGCACCTGTCGACGGCGCGTGTCTGGGCTCCCTACGGGCTGCTCACCGTGCTGCTGCTGATCAGTCGGGTGGTCGATGAGGTGAAGGCCACGCTCAACTCGTGGACCTTGAGCTGGACGAACATCCTCGGGACCGATATCTCCGCCGGGTTCGAGCCGCTGTACTCCCCCGGGGTCATCTTCCTCATCGTCGCGGCCTTCACCGCGTGGCTGCACCACCTGACGATGCCGCAGGTGCGGGAGGCCGCACGCACGACACAGGCCGCTGTCCTGGGCTCAGCGCTGGTGCTCATGGCGGCGGTTCCGATCGTCCGGGTCTTCCTGAACTCCGGGGTGAACTCGACGGGCCTGCAGTCGATGCCCCTGGAGCTGGCCGGCGCGGCGGCGGCGAGCATCGGTGCCGGCTGGCCGCTGGCAGCCCCGTGGGTCGGTGCCCTGGGCTCGTTCGTCTCGGGGAGCGCCACCTTCAGCCATCTCATGTTCGGCGCGCTCCAGGAGTCGGTGGCCGAGTCCGTCGGGGTCGACTCCCAGGTGGTCCTGGCGGAGCAGGTCGGCGGTGCGAACGCCGGGAACATGGTGTGCGTCACCAACGTCGTGACGGTGGCGGCAGTCGGCGGGCTCCTCGGTGCCGAGGGGGCGATCATCCGGGTCACGGTGATCCCCATGGCGGTCTACACGGCGGTCTTCGCCGGGATCGGCATGTTCCTCGCCTGAGCCGGCCACCGGCTCGCGCACGACACATCGGGGGTCGCCCAGGTGAAATGCTGGGGGCCATGCGCGCCTGGCTGCTGGACCATCCCGGTCCACCTCGATCCCTGCGCAGCGCAGACCTCCCAGGCCCGTGGCGGACGCCGGCCTCGCAGCGTCGCGAGGTCGAGGTGCTGGTGCAGGTGGAGGCCGTCGGGCTGAACCCCGTGGACTTCCAGACCGCGAGCCGCGGCAACCCGGCGTGGCGATACCCGCACGTCCTGGGCCTGGACGTCGCGGGCAGAGTGATCGCGGTCCACGCCGAGCCGGCCGCCCGCAGGGAGATCGGGTGGATGCTGCCCGAGCCGGGCACACGCGTGGTGTTCCACCAGGACCTGCGCGAGCCGGGTGGGTTCGCGGAGTACGTGGCCGTCCCGCCGGATGCGCTGGCGGTGATCCCGCCGGAGCTGGATCCCATCGCCGCCGCCAGCCTGCCCACGCCCGGCCTGACGGCCCTGGACGCAGTGGAGCGCCGGCTGCGCCAGATCTCCGGGCACACCGTGCTCATCCATGGCGCATCCGGGGGCGTCGGGTCCTTCGCCGTGCAGCTGGCGAAGCTCTTCGGCGCCAAGGTGATCGCCGCCGCCCGACCGGAGAACGAGCAGGCGGTGCGGGCCCTGGGCGCCCTGCACGTGGTCGACTACCGCGCGCCCGACTTCGCCGAGCAGGTGCGCCGGATCGCACCCGGGGGCGTGGACGCGATCATCGACACCGTGTCGGCCCGGTCCGCGACCGAGGGCCTGCCCCTGCTGCGTCACGCCGGGCACTTGGTCGCCATCGCGGGGCGCCCGGACCTGAGCACGATCCCCGAGTTCGGCCTGGCGCCGACAGTGTCGGAGGTCGCCCTCGGTGCGGCCTACACCCACGGTGGGTTCGAGGGGCGCCGCTGGCTCACCTGGGGCCTCGATCGCCTGATGCGGCTGATCATCGAGGGGCACCTGCATCCGCCCGACATCGAGGTGATCGGCTTCGATGAGATCCCGCACGGGCTGGAGCGGCTGGCGGATCGCGCGGTGGACGGCAAGCTGGTGGCCAACATGCGCTGGAACTGACCCCGAGGGCCCCTACGGGGAAGGGATCAGGTGCGCTGGCCGTTGACGCAGATCTGGCCGGGCGGGCAGTACTGCGGGAAGGCCACCTGCGGCAGGAAGTACATGGTGGCGATGATCACCAGCGCCGCCACGGACCCGATCCACGCCCCTCGGTAGAGGTTGGTGCTCCGGGCCCGGATCCGATCGGCGTTGCGGCGCAGCGCCCACGCGATTCCGGCCATGGCCAGGGCCAGGCCCACCGCGAACCCGGCCTTCGCCCAGGTCGGGTCGTCGGTTGCTCGGCCCGCTGCAAGTCCGAGGCTTCCTCCGACGATCCCGAGGATGATGGTGGCGACGATCAGGCTGATCCCGCTGAAGACCGACGTCATCAGGGTGTCGGTGGCCATCTGGTCCGGATCCGGCTCCGGGGCGTGCTCGACGCGCCCGGTGGTCGGCTTGGACATGGAACCTCCTGATGCACGTCGAGCCGATGCTCTCACACTCCCCAGCCTTCAGGCATGAGGCCGGGGCAGAGGTCTGCCGAGGAGGGCGCGCGGCGCACGGCACAACGACCCGTCTGCTGGCATCATGAGCCAGCGCTGGACCAGCCGGTGAGCCGACGAACGACCGACCTGGGAGGCACGCAGTGGACATCGAGGGGATCACGACCGTCTTGACATCCGTCGACCTCTTCACGGGGCTCAGCCCCCGCGTCCTGACGCGAATCGCGGAGTCCGGCCGGGTCACTGAGTTCCCCGCCGGGGCTGAGATCGTCTCGGCCGGGGAGCCGGTGTCAGGATTCCGTGCCTTCTCCCCCAAGGGGGTCGAGTTGCACGTGATCCTGACCGGCACGGCACCCGTGCGTGTGGGTGACCGGCTGGTCGGCACACTCAGCGCCGGGGACTACTTCGGGGAGCTCGCCCTGATCGACGGGAAGCCGCGCTCCGCGGATGTGGTGGCCGGCGAGTCCGGCCTGGTGACCTTCGCCCTGCCCAAGTGGGAGTTCGACTCGCTGGTCAAGGAGCACCCCGAGGTTGCGGTGCCGATGCTGCGCGTGGTCGTCGCCCGACTGCGTCGGGCCGAGGCTGCAGGTCACTGAGGCCTACACGCGGACGAGCTTGCGCTTCTTCACCGTGTACCCCGCGGGAAGGGTGCCGTCCTTGAGCATGCGGATCGGGCAGCGTGCGCACCTCGGCTTGTCGGAGCAGCACTTCTTCTTCGGCCTGGCCACGCAGTGCATCCTACCTCAATGAGTTAGGGTCGCCTAACTCGAATCCTCCCCGGGAGTCAGTCGGCCCACACCTGTGCGGTTCGCCCCACGTCGGACAGGATGTCCTTGAGCGTGTCGAAGTCCTCGTGGCGCAGGCGGATCCAGGCGTTCGCGTGGTAGCCGGCCTCGACCGGCTGTGTGGGCGTCCCCGGTGACGGGAAGTGCGAGGCCGTGATCAGGTGGCCGTACCGGTGGTGCACCTCGTCGAGTCCCGAGTACCCGCTGATGAACCCGTCCCGGTTGGGCCGCAGGGCGACGAGTCCGCACGAGTACCGGTAGCTCGGGGTGTGCTTGGGCTGGCCGTACATCAGGGCGTGTGCCCACTCGTAGTGCAGGTCCATGTCGTTGGCCTCGTTGTACATGTCCCACTGTCCGACCCCGGGGGGCCGGGCGCCGATCTCGGAGAACTTCAGCCCCTTGGGCCCGAAGAACCACTCCATGTGGGTGGCCGAGGTGTCCAGACCCAGCACCGCGATCACCCGACGGCCCATCTCACGGACCTCCTCGTACTCGGCCTCCCACACCCGGTTGGTCGCGATGATCTGCGGGGATATCCAGCGGGTGCGCATCGCCTCGAGCACGTTCGGGAAGTAGTGCGAGGCGAACTCGTGGGTGACGTGGCCGTTGATCGTGATCGTGTCCAGGAACCCCTCGTGACCCTCGACGAACTCCTCGAGGGCCACCGACGTGCCCGAATCCACCCCTGACGCCGCACAGGCATCGGCCAGCTGCTCGTCGGAGTCCACCCGGAAGGTGCCAGCCGCGCCGGCTGCGTCGCGGGGCTTGAGGACCAGCGGGTATCCGACCTCACGGGCGAAGGCCATCGCGTCGGCCGTGGTCTCCACCGCGGTCGAGGCGGCCGTCGGGATGCCCGCCTCGCGCAGGACCTGTTTCATCGTGGGCTTGTCCCGGCACAGGTAGGCGGCCCGCGCCGACGTGCCCGGGATCCCGCACCGCTCACGCACCCTCGCGACCGGCATCACGTGCGACTCGATCGAGCACTCCAGGCGATCCACCCAGGTGTGCCGCTGGGCCTGCCGGACCGCCCACTCGAGGGCCGCCTCATCGGTGACGGAGTCGACCCGGTAGTGCCAGTCGATCCACGACTTCAGCTCGTCGTCGTAGTGGTCGTAGTCGTACTCGCTGATCACCATGACATGGGCGCCGACCGCGCGCAGTGCTCGGACGAACTGGCGCTGGGTGTCGGGGAACCTGGGCTCGACGAAGACGATGTTCACAGGTCGAAGGATGCCCCCGCGAGGGCGCGGCCGTCGCGCCGGATCAGTGGTCGTCGCTGGTGGGGTCAGGGGGCGCGTCCTCAGCGTCGGCTTGGGCATCGGGATGCACGAACCACCCGCGCCGGATCGCCAGCGCCCCATTGAAGGCCGCCCCGAGCATCAGGGCCAGGACAGTCACGTACACCCAGTACATGACCGCCACGGGCGCGGCGATCGCGCCGTACACCGATCCCGCGCGGAAGATCCAGGCGAAGTACCAGCGCAGGAGCCACGAGAAGACCACCCACAGCGCCATGGCGATCAGGGCGCCCGGGATGTCGGCGGTCCATGCCGTCCGGTGGGGCACGGCCCAGTGGTAGAGGGACACGACCAGCAGCAGGACGACGGCCACCTGAGCGACGATCAGGAATATCGACGTCGCAGTCCCCTGCACGCCCGGGACCACCCGGGCAAGGGATGTGGGACCGGCCAGGATGAGTGGGATCGCCACGATGAGCACGAACAGTCCGGCGACATAGACCCCCAACGACAGGAGCTTGCTGCTGATGAACGATCGGAGCCCCTCCCGCTGGTAGACGATCGTCATCGCGTTGACCAGTGCATCGACCACCCGTGAGCCCGCCCAGATCGCGACGAGCACGCCCACGATGCCCAGGGTCGTCTGTCCCCGGCCGACGACGTTGTCCAGGAGGGGCACGAGGAGGTCCTCGATCGCCTCAGGGGTCAGGACGTCGTCAGCGGCATCGGGGACCTGCGTGCGCAGCTGCCCGACCGCATCCACGCCGAGCAATCCCTGGAATCGTGACATGCCGGCGACCAGACCCAGGATCAGCCAGGGCAGGGCGAAGACGGCCCAGAACGAGGCCTCGGCGGCCAGGCCGGTGATCCGGGTCTGGTAGGCCACGACCAAGGCGTCACCCAGCGCGCTGCCGGCGAACCGTCGCCCGGCTGCCTGCATCCAGCCCGCCACTGCCCACCTCCGCCCCGGGTCCACGGCCGAATCTAGTGGCCACGGGCGGAACCAGGGCGCATACCCGTGGTGACCGTTCGGCTCACGACCGGGGAGAATGCGGCCATACCGACCAGGAGGATCCATGGGCATCAACGACGTCAAGCGCGGCAAGATCGGTGTCATCGGCAGTGGGTTCGTGGGGTCGGCTGCGGCCTACGCCATGGTGATGAGCAACGTGGGGCGCGAGATCGTGCTCGTCGACCTCAACCGGGCGCGTGCCGAGGCGGAGGCGAACGACATCTACCACGCGGTCCCCTTCGCGAACCCGATCGAGATCTACGCCGGTGACTACAGCGACCTCGCGCAGTGCTCGACCGTGGTGATCACGGCGGGGGCCAACCAGAAGCCCGGTGAGACCCGGCTCGAGCTGCTCGAGCGCAACGCCGCGGTGTTCGAGGCGATCGTGCCCAAGGTGCTGGAGAACGCGCCCGAGGCCCGGCTGGTGGTGGCCACGAACCCCGTGGACGTGACCACGCACATGGCCGCCCGGATCGCCGAGCGCTACGGGGTGCCCACCCGTCGGGTGGTCGGCTCCGGGACCACGCTGGACACGGCGCGGTTCCGGGCCCTGCTCTCGCGAAGGATCGGAGTCGACGCCCGGCACATCCACGGGTACGTGCTCGGCGAGCACGGCGACTCCGAGGTGCTCGCCTGGAGCCAGGTGACGATCGGTGGCATGGGACTGTCCGAGTTCTGCCAGCGCAAGGGGATCCGGATCACCGAGGACGACCGCGCCGAGATCGACGAGAACGTCCGGCGGGCCGCGTACAAGATCATCGAGGGCAAGGGCGCGACCTACTACGGCATCGGCGCCGCGCTGGCCAGGATCGTCAACGTGATCATCCGTGACCAGCGGGCGATCATGACCACGTGTGGGGTGACCGACGAGGTTGCCGGGGTGTCCGACGTCACGGTCGCAATGCCGCGCCTGGTCGGTGGCGGTGGCAACCTCGACGTCTTCCCGCAGCCACTGGCCCACAGCGAGCAGCGCGCCCTGGCCCGAAGTGCGGGGATCGTCAAGGAGTACATCACCTCCCTGGGAATCTGAGGCACCCCCTCGACACCCAGGGCAGGGATTCCGGTCGGTCGGGAAGTAGGTTTGGGCCGTGACCCACGAGTGCGACGTCCTGATCATCGGTGCCGGCCCCGCGGGGCTCTACGCGGCCTACTACGCGGGATTCCGCGGCTGGTCGGTGGTGGTGATGGACGCCCTGCCCGAGGCCGGCGGCCAGATCACGGCGATGTACCCCGAGAAGGACATCTTCGACGTCGCGGGCTACACGTCGGTCAAGGGTCGGGTCCTCGTGGAGAACCTCGTGGCCTCCGCCGCACCCTTCTCCCCCACCTACGTGCTCGGTGAGCAGGCAGTGGATCTCGACGCCCCCGAGGAGGGGCCGGTGACAGTGACCGGCGCGCTCGGGACCACGATCGTGGCCAAGGCGGTCATCATCACCGGCGGGATCGGATCGTTCACGCCCCGAGCGCTGCCCGCCGACGACGGGTGGGAGGGCCGCGGCCTGGTCTACTTCGTCCCTGCGCTCGCCGAGCACGCGGACAAGGATGTCGTGATCGTCGGCGGCGGCGACTCGGCGTTCGACTGGGCCTACGCCCTGGCGCCCCTGGCCCGCAGCGTGAGCCTGGTCCACCGCCGTGAGCAGTTCCGCGCGCACGGCTCGATGATCGACACGGTGCGCGACCTCGGGGTCACCCTGTTCACCTCCTGCGAGGTGAGTGCCATCCGGGGCGCGGACCGGATCGCCGAGGTCGAGGTCACGCACAAGGTCACGGGCGAGGTGACCCTCCTGCCGGCGCAGACCGTGGTCGCCGCGCTGGGGTTCGTCGCCAACATCGGCCCGATCGCCACCTGGGGCGTCGAGCTGCTCAAGCGCCACGTCGTCGTCGACACCGCAATGCGCACGAACCTCCCGCACGTGTTCGCCGCGGGAGACATCGTCACCTACCCGGGCAAGGTGCCCCTGATCTCGGTCGGGTTCGGCGAGGCGGCACTGGCCGTCAACAACGCCGCGCCGATCGTCGACCCGGGCATGGGGATCTTCCCCGGGCACTCCTCCGGGGGGTCCTCGGAATGATCGTCACGGACGGCGGTCCACAGCGAGCCGAGGGGCGCGCCGGATTCCCCGCCGAGTCGTTCGCCGATGTCATGGCGGCCAACGCCGAGTACGCCGCGACGTTCCGCGGCCTGGGCCTGGGGGGACGCGCGGCCAGGGGCTTGGCCGTCATCACCTGCATGGACTCGCGCATCGATCCGCTGCGCATCGTCGGGATGTCGGCCGGTGATGTGAAGATCCTGCGCAACGCCGGGGCTCGGGTCACCGACGACGTCCTGCGCACCCTGGTTCTGGCCACGTACCTGCTCGACGTCACGCGCGTCCTCGTCCTGCCGCACACCCGCTGCAAGATGGTCGGGACGGCCGAGGACGAGATCCACGCCATGATCGCCGAGCAGTACGGCGTGGACACCTACAGCATGGAGTTCCGTACCGTCGAGGACGAGGTGGCCGCGCTGCGGCGCGACCTGCGGCGGATCCGCAGCTTCCCCCTGCTCCCCCGCGACCTGGTGGTGGGCGGGGCGGTGTACGACGTCGACACCGGGGCGCTGCTGCCGGTCGAGGCCTGAGTCGGGCTGCTGACGACGGGCCTGTCGACCGGCGCCCTCGGCGGTGTCAGGCGTCGATGCGCCCGCGGTCCAGGCCGGCGGACCCGGCCACGATGAACTCCTTGCGCGGGGCGACGTCGGAGCCCATCAGCAGGTCGAAGACGCACGCCGCGTCATGGGCGTCCTCGACCCGGACACGGCGCAGGGTGCGCTTGCCGGGCTCCATCGTGGTCTCGCGCAACTGCGCGGCGTCCATCTCGCCGAGGCCCTTGTAGCGCTGGGGGTCCTTCCAGCGCCGCCCGGCCCTCGACAGCTCGTTCAGGGTGGCCTTGAGCTCGGCGTCCGAGTGGGTGTAGCGGACCTCGGCCTTCTTCCCACCCGAGGCCAGGACCTCGACCCGGTGCAGCGGCGGGACCGCGGAGTAGACCCGACCCTCGGCCAGCATCTGGGGCATGTAGCGGTGGAACAGCGTGAGCAGCAGGCAGCGGATGTGTGCGCCGTCCACATCGGCGTCGGCCATCAGGATGACCTTGCTGTAGCGCAGGGCCTCGATGTCGAAGGTGCGCCCGGAGCCCGCACCCAGCACCTGGATGATCGCCGCGCACTCGGCGTTCTTGAGCATGTCGGCCAGCGACGCCTTGTGCACGTTGAGGATCTTGCCGCGGATCGGCAGCAGGGCCTGGAACTCGGAGTCGCGGGCGAGCTTGGCGGTACCCAGCGCGGAGTTGCCCTCCACGATGAACAGCTCGGTGCGCTCGAGGTCCTCGCTGCGGCAGTCCACGAGCTTGGCGGGCATCGAGGAGGACTCCAGCGCGTTCTTGCGGCGCTGCACATCGCGGTGCGTGCGGGCCGCGACTCGGGCACGCATGGCGTTGGCGACCTTCTCGGCGACCGCCTTCACCACGAGCTTGTCACCGCGCGGCGGGTTGCTCAGCCAGGCGGAGAGCTCCTTGCCCACGACTCCGGCGACGATCCGCGACGCCGCGGGCGTGCCGAGGATCTCCTTGGTCTGCCCCTCGAACTGGGGCTCGGCCAGTCGGACGGTGATCACGGCGGTCGCTCCCTCGAGGGCGTCCTCCTTGGTGATCGCGCCCTCGCTGGGCTTGAGGATCTTCGCCGAGGTGACATAGTCGTTGAGCGTCTTGACCAGGGCCCGCTCGAAGCCGGCCACGTGGGTGCCGCCCTTGGGGGTGGCCACGATGTTGACGAACGAGCGCACCTCGGTGTCGTAGTGGTTGCCCCACCGCAGTGCCACGTCGACGACCAGCTCGCGCTCCACCTCGGTCGGCACCATGTGACCGCGCTTGTCCAGGACCGGCACGGTCTCGGTGAAGTTCCCGGAACCGGCCAGGCGCAGGACGGGCGACACCGCCTCGCCGGTCGACAGATGCTCGGCGAACTCGGCGATCCCCCCCCGGTGGGCGAACGTGCGCTCCGCGGGTGCCTCAGGGTCGCGCTCGTCGCGCACCACGATCGTCAACCCGGGAACGAGGAAGGTCGTCTGCTGGGCACGGGCGTGCACCAGCGCGAGGTCGATCTCGGCGTCGGCGGTGAAGATCTGCTTGTCCGGCCAGAACCGGACCCGGGTCCCGGTCTTGGCGCGCGGGCAGGAGCCCTCCTGCCGCAGGCCCGACTTCTTCGAGAACTCCGAGTCGGGTCCCTCCCCGTCGAAGAGCCCGGGCACTCCGCGGCGGAAGGAGATCATGTGGATCTTCGCGTCGCGGTCGACCTCCACGTCAAGGCGTGAGCTCAGGGCGTTGACCACGCTGGCCCCCACGCCGTGCAGGCCGCCGGAGGCCGTGTACGAACCACCGCCGAACTTGCCACCCGCGTGCAGCTTGGTCATGACGACCTCGACGCCGGTGAGCCGGGTTCGGGGCTCGACATCCACGGGGATGCCGCGGCCGTCGTCGTGCACCTCGACCGAGCCGTCTGCGCGCAGGATCATGTCGATCCGGGTGCACCAGCCGCCCAGGGCCTCATCGACGGAGTTGTCCAGGATCTCCCAGAGGCAGTGCATGAGGCCGCGGGAGTCCGTCGACCCGATGTACATACCGGGGCGCTTGCGCACCGCTTCAAGCCCCTCGAGCACGGACAGGTTCTTCGCGGAGTACCCGCCCGCGGGCTTGTCGGTTCGCCGCGTGCGCCGCGTCGGCTCCAGGGGTTCTGCAGTCACCCGGCAAGGGTACCGGGACCGACCGACACCCTCCGTCATGCGACGACTGCCGCATTCCGTGGCGGACCCCTCGGCGGATGCAGGTTGCGCGTCGGGCGAACGTGTCAGCGGATGTCAGCCCGGGATGCCACACTGGAGACCACGAGGACCGAGGAGGGGACATGGTTGGCACTCTTGAGGTGGAGGTGGCGCTCAGCGCCGCCGATCGGTGTGACCGGTGTGGGGCGCAGGCCATCGCCCGGGCGACCCTGGCTTCGGGAGCGCACCTGCTCTTCTGCGGTCATCACCTGCGGGCCCATGAGGCCAGCTTGCGCGACATCTCCGCACGTATCGCCAAGGCAGCCGGTGCTGTCCACCACGCCGGCACTGGCGACCTGACCGCAGCTGAGTGAACGAGGTCCTGCTCGACCTGCTGGTCATGGCCGCACTGGTCGTCGCGGCGGCGGGAATCATCGTCCCGGTCCTTCCGGGCACCCTTCTCGCGCTGGGTGCGCTGCTGGTCTGGGCAGTGGTCACCGGCGGCGGGATCGCGTGGGGGGCGTTCGCACTGGCGGCCGTGATCATCGCGCTGGGCCAGGTGCTCAAGTACCTGCTTCCGCACAAGTCGCTGACGGCCGCCGGCGTTCCGGGGCGGTCCATCCTGGTCGGTGGTGTCGCCGCGATCGTCGGCTTCTTCGTGATCCCGGTCGTCGGACTCGTCGTGGGATTCATCGGCGGGCTCTACCTCGCGGAGCACCTGCGGTTGCGCGACTGGCCCCAGGCCAGGGAGTCGACCTGGGTGGCGATGAAGGCCACGGGCTTCTCGATCCTGATCGAGTTGGGGGCCCTGATGATCGCAGCCACGGTATGGGCCGCAGCACTGGTTCTCCTCGCCCAGCAGTGAGAGCGGGTACGCTCCCGCCATGGCCACGCCCGCGGATCAGCACGACACGCTGGTCCTGACCCACGACACCGTCGCCCTGCGCCGTCCCGAGGCATCCGCGGCGCATCCGGCCGCTGCCGGCACGCCTGGGGCAGCCGGTTCGGGCTGGCAGCAGGTCGGCGCAGCCCAGCCACCACCCGCGTGGCAGTCGGCAGGGTGGGTCCCGACCCGGGCACAGGCGGCCTCGGCCTGGAGCCAGGTCCCCCCCTTCGTGCCACCGACCGCTGCGCCGGTCCTGGTCATGCGCAACAACGCTGCCGTGATCGGGGCGACGTTGGGATCCGTGTCGTTGTTCCTGTCCCTGATCCCACTCATCGGCATCGTCGCCTGGGTCCTGGCTCCACTCGGCATGATCAGCAGCGGGATCGGACTGCTCGTCGGCATGTCGCGCCGGGTCGGGCGCGTGGGTGCCCTCTGGGGGCTGCTCACCTCCGGGGTTGCGCTGGCCGTCTGCATGGCCTGGGCCGCCCTGCTCCTCGTGCTCTGAGCCGTCGGGCACGGCGGGTCGCAGAGCCCCGTGGCGGAGCCGTGCCGGTGTGCCCGTGGATGGGACATGGGCGGATCGGGTGACGCGACGTTCGAGCGTTGGGTCCCGGGCCCCGGCGGGGCTAGACTCTCCACCAGCGGGGGTTGTGGGAGGGGCAGTGCGGATAGCCAAGTGGTTCGTCAGCGCAGGGCTCTCGGTTGCCCTGCTCTCGGGTGCGTTCGCGGCTCCTGTGTTCGCCGATCAGGCGTCTCGAGCAGGGGACCCGGACCTCGTCTCCCTGCAGGAGACTGCTGAGGAGATCCTGCGAGGCACGGTCCGTTCAGCTCGCGCGACGTACGCCGAGAAGGTCAAGGCGGCGCGCACACAGCGGGCGACCGGGCTGGCTGTGCCGAAGGCGGACCTGGCCGCCGCCCTGAAGCAGGCGCGCACGAAGGCTGAGCGTCGACTGGCACGGCGCGCGTATGACCTTGCAGCGGCCCCGGTGATCCGCGAGTACCGCACGGCGAAGTCTGTTCTGCTCGCTGAGCGCGATTCCGCCATCGACAATGCCCTTGCCGTGTACCTCGAGACGACGGGAAAGGCCGCGATCGCGGAGGCCTTGACGCAGTACCGCGAGGCCACGGTCAGCGCCGGGAAGACGCTGGACCTCGCGCTGGAATCGGGCCGCGCAACCCTGAAGACGGACACCGCCAATGCGCGCACGCGACTGATCTTCGCGCTCGAGGATGCGGCGAGCGAGGACGACCGGCAGGAGGCATGGTTGGACTTCCAAGCCGAAGCCGCTGCCCCGCAGGCTGCGTATGTGAAGTCCGTCGCCAGCGCCCGGGCCACGTACGCCTCGGCCATGTCGGAGGCCCGCCGCGAGTTCAAGTTGGCCACTGGCCGATCGATCAAGAAGCTGCTCAAGCTCCCGTTCAGGGTCTGAGCCCGGCCACGAACTTCTCGATCCGCCGTTCGGACACGTGCACCGCCGTTCGGATGTGCTGGGCGAAGAGGCTCACCCGGTACTCATCGATGATCCGCCGGGCGTCCCTGGCTCTGTCGGGCGCGGCCATCGGATCACGAACCGGCCATTCCGGGATGGTGCGCGCCATCAGGTGCTCCCCCGTCCGGACGGCCAGTAGCCGGCGGGTGTCCGCCGCGGGGTCGTCAGGCAACTTCGAGGCGCGCCAGGCCAGCGCCTGGAGGTAGCGCCGCAGGTCCGGGAGGGCAGCGACCCCGATCCGGCTGACCGGTCGGGGCCCGACGAGGCGCTCGAGCTCCGCGCGGATGTCGGCGACCGAGTCGGCAACCACGGGCGAGGTGAGGGCATCGATGGACCGCTCCGCGTCCCAGGCCGCGCCCAGGATGAGCACCACCTGTGCCAGCACGCCGGCGTAGTGCCGCGGCAGCTCGAGGGTGACCCGGGCGACAGTGGCGGTGAAGGCCTGGGCATCACGAACCGGTGTGTTGGCGAGCAGGGCATCGATGCACGCGTCCGCGCAGTCGTCGAGCAGGGCCTGCGCCCCCCCGTGCGGGAAGCGGCCCACGACCAGCCGGCCGGTCATGTCCAACCCTGCATGCCCCCGAGGTGCGGGGTTCGGCACCTCCAGGGCGACAAGCCGGCGCACCCCGCGAAGGTGGGTGCGCGCCGCCTGCCCTGGGTCGGCCAGCACCGCGAGATCCACAGAGGTCTGCCGGTCGACCAGTGCCGGGTATCCGGTGACGGTCACCCCGGACACGACCCGATCGACCGTCTCCGGGATGCTGCCGAACTCCCACGACGTTGCGCCGGTGACAGTCACGTCGTCGGCAGCCCGGGCCAGCATCGCGGCACGGTCGGGGGCGTGGCGCCGCTGCAGCGCGGCCAGGTCGCGCCCCTCGCCGAGCACGGTGCCGGACTCGTCGATCACCCGGTAGCGGGGCAGCAGGTGCATCGGGACGCGGGTGAGATCGAAGTCGTCGGTGCCCACCCGGACCCCGGTGAGCCGCGTGACCGCGGCAGCCACCGCCTCGAGGATCGGCTGCTCAGCCAGCTCAGGTGCGTCCTGGATCGCGGGCACGAGGTTGGGCGCTGGGCCGAGCTCGCGGCGGATCGCCTTGGCGGGACTGCGCAGGAGTGCGGTGATCAGGTCACCGCGCAGGCCGGGGGCTGAACCCGGGACCTCAGCGGGATCCAGGTCGGGCAGCACGGCGAGCGGAACGTCGACGGTCACCCCGTCGGCGGCGTCGCCTGGCTCGAAGGCGTAGGACAGGTTCAGAGTGACCTCGGGTCCCGCACTCCACCGCAGGGGGAACTCGCCCTCATCGGGCAGCTGCCCGGCGACCTGGACATCGGCGGGGGTGAGCGTCAGCAGGTCCGGGGTCGCCCGGGAGGCCCGCTTCCACCAGGAGTCGAAGTGCCGCACCGAGGTGATGTCGGCCGGGATGCGCGCGTCGTAGAACGCGAACAGGCCCTCGTCGTCGATCACGAGTCCGCGCCGCCGGCTTCGCTCCTCGACCTCCGCGGCGGCCCTGAGTGCTGCGGCGTTCGCGTGCCAGAACCTGTGCCGGGTGCTCCACTCCCCCTCGACCAGCGCACCGCGGATGAACAGCTCGCGGCACAGCGGCGGATCGATGCGGCCGTAGTCCACCCGTCGCCCGGTCACCAGCGGGATGCCGAACAGGGTGACCCGCTCGACCGCGACCGTGGCCCCGCGCTTGGCCGACCAGTGCGGTTCGGAGTAGGTGCGGGAGACCAGGTGCGCGGCCGCCTCCTCGACCCACTCGGGCTTGACCACGGCGTTGCGCCGCGCGAACAGCCGTGAGGTCTCGACCAGCTCTGAGGACATCACCCATTCGGGGTTGCTTCGCGCCAGCGCGGACCCCGGGAAGATCACGAACCGGGCACCACGGGCGCCGAGGTAGTCACGTCGCACCGGGTCCCACATCCCCACCTGGGAGAGCATCCCGCTCAGGAGGGCCCGGTGGACGCCGTCCTGGTCCTCTCGGCCGCTGCTCCAGCCGATGCCCAGACCGGAGAGGACCTCCCGGATCTGGCTGACGAGGTCCTGCCACTCCCGGATCCGAAGGTAGTTCAGGTACTGGTCGCGACAGGCGCGGCGCAGTCCGCTGGACGATGTGCTGCTGCGCAGGCTGCGGATGTGGTCCCAGAGGTTCAGCAGCGTCGCGAAGTCCGAGCGCTTGTCGACGAACCGTGCGTGCGCGGCGTCGGCCTTCCCCCGTTCCGCATCGGGGCGCTCGCGCGGGTCCTGGATGGTCAGTCCGGCGACGATGACCACCACCTCGCGGACGCAGCCCGCCTCTGCTGCGGCCAGGACCATCCGGCCCAGCCGGGGATCCAGAGGCAGGCGTGCGAGCTGTCTGCCCAGGGGGGTCAGCCGTGGCGGTCCGCCGCCGCCCTTCAGCGCGCCCAGCTCCTCGAGAAGGGCGATCCCGTCGCGGACCTGCCGTGTGTCCGGGGGGTCGAGGAAGGGGAAGAGCTCGATCTGCCCCAGGCGCAGGGCGGCCATCTGCAGGATCACCGACGCCAGGTTGGTGCGCAGGATCTCGGGGTCGGTGAACCGCGGTCGGTCGAGGTAGTCCTGCTCGGTGTACAGGCGGATGGCGATACCGTCCCGGACGCGCCCGCACCGACCCGCGCGCTGGTTCGCTGAGGCCTGTGAGACCGGCTCGATCGGCAGGCGCTGGACCTTCAGCCGCTTGCTGTAGCGCGAGATGCGCGCCGTCCCCGGGTCGACCACGTAGCGGATTCCGGGCACGGTGATGGACGTCTCGGCAACGTTCGTGGCCAGGACCACGCGGCGCCCCCCACCGGGGGCGAACACGCGGTGCTGCTCGGCGGCGCTGAGTCGTGCGTAGAGCGGCAGCACAGTGGTGGTCGCGTCGAGCATCGGGCGCAGCGCGTCGGCCACGTCGTGGATCTCCCGCTGGCCGGAGAGGAAGACGAGGACGTCGCCGTCGCCGGAGGTGAGGCACTCCAGGACCGCCTCGCAGACCGCGTCCACGTCGTCACTGGCGACGTCCTCGGTCGGGCGGTAGCGGATCTCCACCGGGTAGGTGCGCCCGCTGACCTCGATGATCGGGGCGCCGCCGAAGTGCGCCGAGAACCGCTCCACGTCGATGGTCGCGCTGGTGACGATCACCCGCAGGTCGGGGCGGCGCGGGAGCAGCCGCGTCAGGTAGCCCAGAAGGAAGTCGATGTTGAGGCTGCGCTCGTGCGCCTCGTCGATGATGATCGTGTCGTAGCGGCGCAGTTCCCGGTCGCGCTGCAGCTCGGCGAGTAGGATCCCGTCGGTCATCACCTTGACCCTTGTGCCCTTGGCCGTGCGGTCGGTGAACCGGACGGCGAACCCCACCTCCGCGCCGAGCTCGACGCCGCACTCCTCGGCGATCCGGGCGGCAAGGGTGCGCGCGGCGATCCGCCGCGGCTGGGTGTGCCCGATCATCCCATTGCGGCCCCTGCCCGCGGCCAGGGCGATCTTCGGCAACTGGGTCGTCTTGCCCGAGCCGGTCTCGCCGGCGACCACGACCACCTGGTGGTCACGCAGGGCGCGCGTGATCTCCTCGACGTGGGCCGCGATGGGCAGCTGCTCGGGAACCGCCAGACGAAGCGTCACAACGCGTCGGACGCCCGGGCCTCCGCCGCGGCGGCGATGTCGGCGAGGTCCTTCTCCAGCGCCTTGCGGGTCGTCCCGACGAAGAGGCGCCCGACCGTCGCCGCCATCACCCTGCTGACTGCGGACGTCGGCTCGCCGCCGAAGGTCATGCGTAGGACGCAGGCCGCATCACCCTCAGCAACGACCTCGAGCGTCGAGGAGTACGCGGTCCCGTGGCTGTCTGCGACGACTGTGTAGGACCTCCCCGGGACGACGGCGGTGACCTCCATCTCCTCGATCGCCTGCTTGCCGAACATGGTCCGTGTCTCGCGCCACCGGGTTCCCACGCCGAACGCCTGGGGGCCGCCCAGCATCTCGACCGAGTCGATCCCGGTCATCACCTGGGGGCTGTTGGGCAGATCCGTCATCAGGGCCCACACAAGGTCCGACGGTGCGGCGATCGTGCGCGTCACTTCGATGTGCATGTCGCAAGGCTGCCACACCGCCGCTCCCCCCGGAGGTGGAACCTCGCGAGACTTCGCGTCGATACGAGCCCCTGGGGCACGGAGTCCAGCGCCCTCAGCCGATCCCTGCGGCCGTTCGCGTCGATAGCACCTGGGAATCGACGTGGGGATCGACGCAAGCGCCCGCGAGGTCAGCCACCGGCCCACCCCGGTCGCCCGGATCGACGCAGGCGCTCACGACATTGGGCGCGGATCACCAGGAGCGGTCCAGCGGGCGGCCCTCGGCGTAGCCGGCCGCGGACTGGACCCCGAGCAGGGCGCGCTCGTGGAAACCAGCCATGGAGGTGGCCCCGGTGTACGTACAGGCCGAGCGCACCCCGGACGTGATGGAGTCGAGCAGGTCCTCGACACCGGGTCGGGCCGGGTCGATGTACATCCTCGAGTGTGAGATTCCCTCCTCGAACATAGCCTTGCGGGCGCGGTCGAAGGCAGACTCATCCGAGGTCCGCCCGCGCACTGCCCGCGCGGAGGCCATCCCGAAGCTCACCTTGTAGGCCTTGCCGGAGTGGTCGATCTGCAGGTCGCCGGGCGATTCGTAGGTCCCGGCGAACCAGGAGCCGATCATCACCGCCCCTGCGCCAGCGGCCAGGGCGATGGCGACGTCACGAGGGTGGCGCACTCCCCCGTCGGCCCAGATCCAGCGGCCCTCCTTGCGGGCCGCGGTCGCGCAGTCCACCACCGCGGAGAGCTGCGGGCGCCCGACCCCGGTCTGCATCCGGGTGGTGCACATCGCCCCGGGGCCGACGCCGACCTTGACGATGTCCGCGCCGGCCTCGATGAGGTCCAGGGTTCCGGCGGCGGTGACCACGTTGCCGGCCACGACGGGAACGGTCGGTGCCACGTGGCGCGCCTTGCGGACGGCCCCGAGGGCCTCCACCATCTTCTCCTGGTGCCCATGGGCGGTGTCGACGACGAGGATGTCGACACCGGCGGCGAGCAGGGCCTCGGCCCGGCCCTGGACATCACCGTTGACTCCGATCGCCGCGCCCACGCGCAGCCGACCGGACGCGTCGAGCGCAGGTGTGTACACCGTCGAGCGCAGGGCGCCCGGGGCGGTCAGGACGCCGACCATGGTGCCGTCGGATGCCACGATCGGGGCGACCTTGCGCCTGGCACGGTGCATCGCCTCGAAGGCTGAACGGGGCTCGACACCGTCGGGCAGCGTGAAGACCTCCTCGCTCATCACGTCGGCCACGCTGCTGAACCGGTCGGTGTCGATGCAGTCGGACTCCGTGACGATCCCGACGGGCACGCCCTCGCGCTCCACCACAGCCGCCCCATGGGCGCGTTTGTGGATCAGGGAGAGTGCGGCCCCGATCGTCTCGTCCGGCGAGAGCCGCACGGGCGTGTCGTAGATCGGGTGCCTGACCTTGACCCAGGCCACCACGTCCGCGACCACCTCTACCGGGATGTCCTGCGGGATGATCACCAGTCCACCACGGCGAGCCACCGTCTCGGCCATGCGCCGTCCGGCCACGGCCGTCATGTTGGCCACGACGATCGGAATGGTCGCCCCGGATCCGTCGGGAGCAGTGAGGTCGACGGCGAACCGGGAGGCCACCGCCGAGCGGGTCGGGACCAGGAAGGCGTCGTCGTAGGTCAGGTCGTGGGCGGGCAGCTCGTGCAGGAAGCGCATGCGGCCACGCTATCCCGGCAGTGGCTTCCGCGGCGGTCGTTCTGCGTAGGCTTGGGGGGATGCGCCGGGTGGTGGTGGTCGGGAACTCCGGATCGGGGAAGACGACCTTGGCCGACGAGCTCGCGGCGCGGCTCGGGGTGCCGCACGTCGAGCTCGACGCGCACTTCCACCAGGCAGGCTGGACGCCAGCGCCCCTGCGCGAGTTCGCGGACGCCGTGCGGGAGGCTCTGGACGCCGCCGACGCCACGTCCGCCGGATGGGTGGTGTGCGGCAACTACGAGGCTGTCCGGACCTCGATCTGGGCCCGCGCCGACACGATCGTGTGGCTCGACCTTCCGCGCGGGGTGGTGATGTGGCGCGTGACGACGCGCTCGTTCGGGCGGGTCGTGCGGCGCACGGAGCTCTGGAACGGCAACCAGGAGTCGGCGGCGAACCTGATGGCGCTGCACGACCCGGAGCGCTCGGTTGTGCGCTGGGCGTGGGACGGCGTGGCGCGCTACCGGCGGCTCTACGTACCGGCCATGGCCAGCAGCACGTGGGCGGACCAGCGCTGGTACCGATTGCGATCCCCAGTCGAGGTGGCGCGATGGACCGACACGGTCGTTGGGGACTTCGCCGCTCATCGTCGTGAGGGCTCGCTCACCTGATCGGCTCAACCCTCGGGCCCGCGATGCCGACGATCACCCCAGGAGAAGGGGGCGCACATGGCGCGCAGGAAGCTCGGTGACACGCTGGTCGGCTGGGGTGTGATCACCCCCCAGCAGCTCGAGGCTGCCCTCGAGGCCCAGGCCCGCGACGGGCGGACGGTCCGTCGGCGGATCGGCAGGGTGCTGGTCGATTCCGGCCTCGTGACCGATGGTGCCGTGGCTGCCGCGCTGGCCGACATGCATGGGCTGCAGGTGGTCGACCTCGATGTACAGATCATCGACCCGGGCGTCGCCCGTCGGATCCCGCACAGCATCGCGGTGCAGCACGTGGTCCTGCCGATGACCGTCCGCGAGGGCGTGCTGCGCGTGGCCGTGGCCGATCCTGTGGACGTCGTCGCCCTCGACGACCTGCGGATGCGCGCGCAGGGCCTGCGGCTGGAGGTCGTGGTTGCCGCGGAGTCGCAGCTTCGCGACAAGATCTCCGAGCTCTGGAGCCAGGCCGTCACCGAGGACGCTCTGGAGAAGTTCGTCTCCGAGCTCTCCATGGACGAGGAGGTCAGTCTCGAGGCGGGCGACGACGAGGGCGCAGTCGCCGCCGTCCACCAGATCCTCTCCGCAGCGGTGCGGGCGGGGGCCAGCGATGTCCACCTCGAACCGATGCGCGAGGGGGTTCGGGTCCGTGTCCGCATTGACGGCACCCTGCGTCCGCTGATGACGCTCCCCCGCAGCGGGCACAGCTCGATCGTGGCGCGGATGAAGATCATCTCCGGATTGGACATCGTCGAGCGCAGGGTCCCGCAGGACGGCCGGGCGCGGCTGCGGGTGGAGGGCCGTGATCGCAACCTGCGGGTGTCGACCTTGCCCACACTGCACGGCGAGAAGATCGTCGTGCGTGTCCTGGCCAATCAGGACATGCTCCCCAGCCTCACCGATCTCGGCATGGGGCTCGAGCAGGAGCTCATCCTGCAGAACGCGTTGCACCTGCCCCAGGGTCTGGTCCTCATCACCGGCCCGACCGGCTCCGGGAAGTCGACCACCCTGTACTCCGCGATCCGGCAGATGCTCGACGACGAGCGCAACCTGATCACCCTCGAGGACCCTGTGGAGATCGAGCTGCCCGGCGTGGGTCAGGTCCAGATCTCGGAGAAGACCGGCATGACGTTCGCCGCGGGACTGCGTGCGGCGCTGCGGCAGGACCCGGACGTGATCATGGTCGGCGAGATCCGCGACCAGATCACCGCGGAGCTGGCCGTGCGGGCAGCCCTCACCGGGCACCTCGTGCTCTCGACGCTGCACACGAACGACTCCGCCTCGGCCGTGATCCGACTCGTGGAGATGGGCGTTCCCAGCTACTTGGTGGCATCGTCGTTGACCCTGTCGATGGCCCAGCGTCTAGTGCGCAAGCCGTGCGGGGAGTGCGCGACGCGCACGCCTGCCGACCTCGACACACGCCGGCGCCTGGGGATGACCGAGACCGAGGCCGCAGCCTGCCTCGCGCCGGTCGGGTGCAGATCCTGCGGGATGTCGGGCTACTCCGGCCGTGTCGGGCTCTATGAGATGCTGCCGATCACGCGCGGCGTGCGCGCAGCCCTCGTGGCGGGTGCCGGTGAGGCTGCCATCGCCGCGGCCGCGACCACCGATGGCTTCCGTTCCCTGCAGCGGCTCGGTGTCGAGGCGGCCGTCGCGGGACTGACCACACCGGCGGAGCTGCTGAGAACGCTGTCGATCGACGCGGACGCGCTGCAGTCGGTGTGACCGGTCTCAGCGCCAGTCGAGGAGGTCACGCAGGAGCCGCAGGACCTCTGTCTCCCTGGTGATCCAGGTCTGTGCGGTGCCGTCGGCGAGGACCCGATCGTTGGCCGCGATGGCTGCATCCGGCGTGGTCCACACCGGCTCGAAGGCCAGTTCGTGCTCGTAGGCGTCGAGGCGCTGTCCGTGGACCTCGTCATCGACCTCGCACTGGTGGTAGGTGGACTCCATCCTGAGGACGGCACCGGGTTCGCGGGCCAGTCGGTGCTCGACCGCGGTCACCAGCACGTCCCCGATCCTGGTGACGGTACGACCACACTCCTCGGAGACCTCTCGGACCAGGGCCTGGTGTGGGGACTCCCCCGGTTCGAGCCCACCGCCGGGGAACTTGAAGTCGCCGCCTATCCTCGAGTGGACCATCAGCAGGTGGGCGTTGCGGTGGATCACGGCTCGAACGGCCACTCGCTGCACCACGGCGTGCGGCATCGGCGGCACCCGGTCATGGTCGATCCGGATGTGCACCGGCTCGGCGGGGTCGGAGCTGGCCCGCACGCTCGTCAGTCGAGGTAGTCGCGCAGGACCTGGGACCGGCTGGGGTGCCGGAGTTTCGACATCGTCTTGGACTCGATCTGACGGATCCGCTCGCGGGTCACGCCGTAGACCTTGCCGATCTCGTCCAGGGTCTTGGGTTGGCCGTCGGTCAGGCCGAAGCGCATCTTGACCACGCCGGCCTCACGGTCGCTCAGGGTGTCCAGGACCCCATCGAGCTGCTCCTGCAGCAGGGTGAAGGACACGGCATCCGAGGGCACGATCGCCTCGGAGTCCTCGATGAGGTCGCCGAACTCCGAGTCGCCGTCCTCTCCGAGGGGGGTGTGCAGGGAGATGGGCTCGCGGCCGTACTTCTGGACCTCGACGACCTTCTCGGGCGTCATGTCCAGCTCCTTGGCCAGCTCCTCCGGAGTGGGTTCGCGGCCGAGGTCCTGGAGCATCTGGCGCTGGACGCGGGCCAGCTTGTTGATGACCTCGACCATGTGCACGGGGATGCGGATGGTGCGGGCCTGGTCGGCCATGGCGCGGGTGATCGCCTGGCGGATCCACCAGGTGGCATAGGTCGAGAACTTGTAGCCCTTGGTGTAGTCGAACTTCTCCACCGCGCGGATCAGGCCCAGGTTGCCCTCCTGGATCAGGTCCAGGAAGAGCATGCCGCGCCCCGTGTAGCGCTTGGCGAGGCTGACACACGAGTCGCAGGTTGGCCTCGAGCAGGTGGTTCTTGGCCCGACGGCCGTCCTCGGCGATCCACTCGAGGTCGCGACGCAGCTTCGGGTCC
Organism: uncultured Actinomycetes bacterium; assembly: GCA_963747335.1. GTDB lineage: Bacteria > Actinomycetota > Actinomycetes > S36-B12 > CAIYMF01 > Prado023. Next base: position 466,683 of record CAVVEV010000003.1, read on the forward strand.
AGGGACATCCCGGAGTTCAGCTTCTCCTCGGCGAAGAGCCCGGCCTCGATCCGCTTGGCCAGCTGCACCTCCTGCTCGGCGTTGAGCAGGGCGACCTTGCCGATCTGCTTGAGGTAGTCCTTGACCGGGTCAGCGGTGGCCCCGGCGACAGTCACCTGTTGTTGCGGCTCGTCCTCGATGTCGGCGTCCGAGATCTCGAACGCCTCGGTCTCGGTGGAGTCGGCGGCCGCGGTTGCCGGGGCGGTCTCCTCGGCCTTGACCTCCTCGAGGTCCTTGGCGAGGTCCACCTCGAGCTCAGCCTCCAGCGACGCCGCACTGGCCAGCTCGGTGCTGGCCGCCTCCGGGCTCAATGCATCGACATCGAGGTCGAGGTCGATCTCGATGTCCTCGACCTCGGACAGGTCGATGACCGGCTCCGCGTTCGGGTCCTCATCGGCATCGAGGTCGACAGCCGCCGGCGTGGCGGAGCCGGACACCGTGGCTGCCTTCGTCGCGGTGGACTTCTTGGCCGTGGACTTCTTGGCCGTGGACTTGCGCGCCTGGGCCTTCGTGGCCGGCGTCTCCTCCACAGGCTCTGCTGCCTCGCCGGCGGCCGGGGACTTCGCGGCCGGGGACTTCTTCGCGGGGGCGGCCCGCTTGGCCGGGGTCCTCTTGGCAGGCGCCGCGGCTGTGTCCTTCCCGGACACCTCCTGGACCGTTGCGGAGGCCGCGGGAGCCTTCTTCGCCGCTCGCCTTGCGGGGGCCCCGGTGGAGGCCGGGGCGCTGGCCACGGTCTCGTCGGGCTCGCTCGACTCGACCGCGACGGATTTGTTCGGACTCACCAGCAGATGCCTCTCACTTCGACGTCCGGGCGCGCACTGACGGCGCCACTCCCGGGAACGTGGGTCATTCTGTCACGCGTCCGCTCAAGGGCGGGCACCCCAGCTACAACGAAACATGCGCCCCCGTATGTTCCCGGTGCTGAACAGCGGCAAACCCCGTCGGGCGCCCGAATCAGGACAGATCAGGCCTTGACGGCCAGCACGGGGATCGAGGCCTCGAGCAGGATGGACTGCGAGTTCGAGCCCAGCACCAACTTGCCCACGGGCGTCCGGCGCCGGATCCCGATGACGATGAGATCGGCATCGAGCTCGTCGGCGATGTCCAGGACATCGTTCACCGGGTCCTTGCCACGGACGAGGTGGCGCAGGTCGTGCTCGACGTCGGCGGAGTGCAGCAGCGCGTGGACGCGTTCGAGGGCCGCGGTGCGCTCCAGCGCGGTCGCGCTGTCGAGCTTCTCGCCATGGTCGGAGTAGACCACGACCACCTTGGAACCCCGCAGCTTCGCCTCCGCGATGCCCTGACGCACCGCTGCCTCACCCTCGGGGCTTGCGACGTACCCGACCACGACTGCACTCATTGCGACCTCCCTGGCGTGTCTGCTCCACCGTAGTGCCTCGCACGCCGGGTTTCCGGTCAGACGTCGACGCGTCGCTCGGGCGCCCTGTCGACATGCGACCGGTCCCCCGACACCCCCTGTCGACGCGTGGTGAGCCCGTCAGTGGGTGCCGGAGGACCGGTCGTGGATCGTCAGTCGGCCTTGGCAGCCCGGAACCCGGCGTCGAGGTCCGCCAGGATGTCGGTGATGTTCTCGATCCCGACGGCGAGTCGGACCAGGCCCGGGGTCACGCCGGTTGCCCGCTGCTCCTCCTCGGTGAGCTGCGAGTGCGTCGTCGAGGCGGGGTGGATCACGAGGCTGCGCACGTCGCCGATGTTGGCGACGTGGCTGTGCAGCTCAAGGGCCTCGACGAAGGTGCGCCCGGCCTCGGAGCCGCCCTTGATCTCGAAGGACAGCACCCCCCCGGTGCCCAGGGGTGCGTACTTGCGGCCCAGCTCGTACCAGGGGCTGCTCGGCAGGGACGCGTAGTTGACCTTCTCCACCTCGTCGCGTGCCTCGAGCCACTCGGCCACCGCCTTGGCGTTGGCCACGTGACGCTCGATGCGAAGGCTGAGGGTCTCCAGGCCCTGTGCGATGAGGAAGGCGTTGAACGGGGCCACAGCACTGCCCAGGTCGCGCAGCAGCTGCACACGAGCCTTGAGGATGAACGCGAGGTTCGCGCCCAGGGCGCTGCCCACGCCGAGATCCCGGGCGTAGACCAGGCCGTGGTAGCTCGGATCGGGCTGGTTGTAGTTCGGGAACTTCTCCGGATCGGCACCGAAGTCGAAGTTTCCGGAGTCGACGATCGCACCGGCGACCGCGGTTCCGTGGCCCCCCAGGTACTTCGTGGCCGAGTGCACGACGATGTCGGCGCCGAACTCGATCGGGCGGATCAGGTACGGGGGTGGCCACCGTGTTGTCGACGACGAGCGGGACGCCGGCCTCGTGGGCGACGCCGGCGACCCCCTCGATGTCGAGGATGTCGTTCTTGGGGTTCGAGATCGTCTCGGCGAAGAACGCCTTCGTGTTCGGCCGCACGGCAGCACGCCAGCTGTCGAGGTCATCGGGGTCCTCGACGAACGAGACCTCGATGCCCAGCTTCTTGAAGGTGTAGTGGAACAGGTTGTACGTGCCGCCGTACAGGCTGGGGCTGGACACGATGTGGTCGCCGGCCTCGGCGACGTTGAGCAGGGCAAGGGTTTCAGCAGCCTGCCCGGAGGAGACCAGCAGCGCCCCCACGCCACCTTCGAGGGAGGCGATGCGCTCCTCGACCGCGGCCTGGGTCGGGTTCATGATGCGGGTGTAGATGTTGCCGAACTCCTTGAGCGCGAACAGGTTCGCGGCATGGTCGGCGCTGTCGAAGGTGTAGCTGGTGGTCTGGTAGATCGGCAGGGCACGCGCATTGGTGGCGGTGTCGGGGCTCTGCCCGGCGTGGATCTGGCGGGTCTCGAAGGACCAGGCGTTGTTCATCTCGGCGTCTCCTCGTGGTGGCCCCGGGGGGCTGTGGCGGGTGTGACGTGGAACTGGGAGTTCGGAAGGCACCGAGTCCCAGACCCGCGTCGGGGGGTCCGGGGCCTTGCTGGGGGCAAGACCCGCGCTTGCTGCGTCCCGCCGTGGGCGGTAGCAACCAGGTCCTCACCTGGGGCACCCCACCGCGGTCGGAGGGTTGCCGCCCAGCAAGCCAGGGCTTGATGCTGGGACTCTTGACCTGCCGCAGAAGGTACACGGGCCCTTGACACGGCGCAACCCCCTCCGTCCGGCGCGTCGGCGAGACTGCCACCACGCTCGAGGCGATGAACGACGCCCGGTGGGCGAAGCATCCTGACGATCACCGGCGTCCTGGGTTGCGGCACTCGGACTCGGGCAGTCCGGCCAGCGACGCCCGCCACAGGCGCGGATCGCTGCCCTGGCCCATCAGGCCCGCCGCCAGCCCGGCGAGTCGGTAGTCGGGATCCTCGGCCTGGGCACGCTGGATGCACAGCGTCGCCAACGCGCCCTCCCCGCGCGTCCAGGCGACCAGCCCGAGCATGGTCGCGGCCGGGGCGCACCCGCCCTCGGGTGCGGACCGCACGGCATCGCAGAGGGTCTCGATCGTTGCCTCCCAACACCGGCTCGCAGTGGTGCCCGCGCACGACGAGCCGGTGCAGGACGACGTCGCGGACGCGGATGTCGGCAAGCGCCCGGTGCACCCGTGCGGAGGTGGAGGCCGTCATGGGATCCACGGGTGCGGCACACGAGTCGCGCGGGAGCAGCAGGCCTGTCAGGAAGCGGATCTGTGTGTCACGCCACCGCTGGGTGGGCCGGGCCGGTTGCCGTCGTGCCATGACCTTCCCCACGGCGCCTGCGCGACGCTCGTCGCGCGTGATCCGGGCGGCAAGCTCCTCCCTGCTGCTCAGGGGTGCGTATCCCGCGTAGATGAACTCCGCGCGCACCGCATCCATGGTGGAGGTATCCAGCGGGGTGCCCGGCACCGGGCAGCACGCCGGATCGGTGCAGGAGTGCGACCACCACATCCGGCCGTTCGTGCTGAGGTTCGCACCGACTTCGATCCCGACGAGGTCAAGTGCACTGTGCAGCTCCGTCACGAAGGGCGCACTCGACAGGTCATCGCGGGCTGTGGAGTCGGCGTCGTCGACCCAGGCCACCCAGTCGATGGCGATCCCGCCGGTCCCCGCGATGCTCAGGGCCGTCTGGGCCGCAGCGCCCGACACATCCCGGCCTTCAGGAAGGTCGACGCGCAGGATGACCGGGGAGATCCGGCCCGGCACACCGTGGATGAATCCGACCAGCGACCTTCTCGGGGCGAAGCCGAGCAGCGGGGCGCAGGAGGCCACGAGGCTGCTCGGGCATGTGATCGGGGGCAGGATCGGTTCGGCTGTCATGGCCCAACCGTCGTCCCCGATCCGGTGATCGTGAAGGTGGTGCGGGTGGATCTGTGGACAGCTGTGCTCAGATCTGTTCGCCGATGGCGAGCACCTTCGCAGTCCAGGTGCCTGCCGGCGCCGCCACGACGCACTCATCCCCGACGGCGTGACCGAGCAGGGCCGTGGCCAGGGGCGAGGTGTTGCTGATGCGCTCCTCGTCGAGGTAGGCCTCGACCGGGTCGACGATGCGGACGACGAGCCGTTCCCCGTCGGCATCGGTGACCGCCACCCGGCTCCCCAGGCGGATCACCGGCCCGAGGGAGTCGAGTTCCAGGGTGCCTGATGTCCCCAGGAGCACCATGAGGCGATCGTGCTCGGCCTGGAGCCGCTCGAAGTCCGCGACGACCCGCTCGTCGCGCTCGTCCTCCACCAGCAGGGGGCGCATCGCCGGCAGTTCCTCGTTGGCGATCTCGTCCACACGTGCCTGCAGGCTGGCCCGGCCCTGCGGGGTCAGCATCACCCGCGTGTGATCCGTCATGCCACGTACCACCAGTCCTCGATCCATCCCCATCGATGTGCTGGGGTGCGTTCCGCGAGGTTACCCTGTGGACCCTGCCCATGACACACGGTGGGTGTGCGTACCACGGCGTGGCAGGCCCCCACCGCGGGCGTTGAGGGGCCCGAACATCCTGCGGCTTCCCCTCCGCAGAGCGCCCGGGCCCTGATGCCAAAGTACCCGCGGCGCCCGCCCGGAACGGCGCAACGCCGCGCCGAAGTCCAGGCAGAACAGGGCGCAGATGCGCCGGGACCGCGTAGGCCGCAGACTCATTGCATGCCCACCTACCGAACAACGCTGATCGCGGATGTCCCCGCCCAGCGCGTCCTGAGCCACCTCGCGGACTTCGCGACCGTGGCGGACTGGGACCCCGGAGTCTCCGCGGCAGCCCTGGTCTCGGGCGAGCCGGGACAGGTCGGAACCAGCTACGCAGTGACCGTCACCTTCGGACCCCGCAGGATTCCGCTGGTGTACGAGGTCGTGGAGCGGATCGACCCGCTCGACGGGGATCAGGGACGGGTGGTGCTGGTCGCCGAAGCAGGATCGTTCACATCCCGAGACACCATCACTGTGACGCCGACCCCGCGCGGCAGCCAGGTGCAGTACGACGCGATCCTGACCCTGCGCGGGCTCGGGCGGATCATGGACTGGCCCCTCCAGCAGATCTTCCAGGTGATCGGAGGACGTGCCGAGCAGGGACTTCGTGACGAACTCGCGATGCTGGCCGCGGAGCAGGGCATCCGAACCGAATGAATGCCCATCGCACGGTGGGAGTGGGCGCTGCGCGACTGGCCGATGGGGTGCTGGAGGCCAGCGTCGCCGGCGGGTTCGGCAGCACCGGTATCCGCCTCCGGCGCCGCATGTTCGGCTGGGAGGACCTGCCCAGGCTGGATGGCCGACACGTGGTCATCACGGGTGCGACCTCGGGCATCGGTCGGGCTGCTGCCCAGGACATGGCCGGCCTCGGTGCGGAGATCTCGATCGTGGGGCGCGACATCGCACGAACGCCGCGCCACGGCGGCCGAGATCGGCCGGCAGTCCGGCGCCGAGGTCGGCACGTACGTCGCGGACCTCACCCTGCTCGCCGACGCGCGTCGGGTTGCCGACGAGATCGGTGCCGACGGCCGCGTGGTGGACGTCCTGGTCCACAACGCGGGTGCGTTGTCGGCTGCGTACATGCGCACCGAGGAGGGGTACGAGGCGACCTACGCTGCTCAGGTCCTCAGCCAGCACGTCCTGACCAGCCGGTTGCTTCCGGCGCTGTCCCGTGCCTCGAGCCCGCGGGTCATCGTGGTGTCCTCGGGTGGGATGTATGCGGAGAAGCTCGACCCGGCCGGTGTTCACATGCCCGCGGACGGCTACGACGGCGTGCGGGCATACGCCCGCGCCAAGCGAGCCCAGGTGAGCCTCACCGAGCAGTGGGCACAGCACTTGGCGGCCTCGCCGATCGCCTTCCACTGCATGCATCCGGGCTGGGCCGACACCCGCGGTGTCCAGGAGTCGCTACCGCGGTTCCGCCAGATCACCCGTCCGATCCTGCGCTCAGCACACGAGGGCGCCGACACGATCGTGTGGCTTGCGGGTGTCCAGCCGATCCCCGCGCCGAGCGGCACCTTCTGGCTGGACCGCGCACCGCGCCGCACAGTGCGCTACCCGGGCACCCGCCCGGATCCCGGCGCTCCTGAGGCGCTGTGGGATCTCGTCTGCCACCAGACCGGTGAGGTGCCCTCCCCGATCGGGTGAGTGGTCGCCCCTCCCCCGAACGTCACGCACCGATGTCACGAGCCCCCGCCGTCGGGGCGGGGGCTCGTGACACTCGGGCGGGGAATCAGGCGGTGATCGCTGCGATCCGACCGCCCGAGAAGTAGCGCCAGGCGTAGGCGATCGCGATCGCGGTGACCGGCAGCGTCACCAGCAGGCCCACCCCGCACAGCAGCGCACCCACCATGTTCAGCAGGAAGCAGAGGACCGCGAGCAGGATCAGGGGCCCGATGTTGCCCGCCACCACCTCGAACGACGCCCGGATCGCTCCCATGGGACTGGACTGGACTGCCGTGGTGACGGAGTCGGCCTTCTTGTCGATGATCGCATAACCGTAGAACTGCAGCAGGAATCCTGCGATCAGCCCGGGTATCACACACAGGAAGAGCCCGACGGTGACGATCAGGGCAACCACGAGCGACGCGATGAGGTACGGACCGACGTCCTTCGTCGAGACCAGCTGCTCAACGCTGGGACGCTGACCGTCCAGGATCGCCAGGGCCGCTCGGATCAGACCGAGCCCGATCACGAGGGAGATGAATGCGCTGAGCAGGCTTCCGGAGATCGACAGGAACTGGTTGTCGAATCCCCGCGACAGCCAGTTGCTCAGGCCCGAGGCGAGGATCAGCACCAGGCCGATGATCGCCAGAGGCCCGATGTTGGCGGTGAACCCCTTCCACCCATACCCGATGGCGTCCGTCGCGGAGAAGGGCGCGCGTGGCGGAGTCGCGACAACGGGCGGGTAGTACCCCGGGGGCGGCGGGTAGGCCGCGCCCGGAGGGGGCGGGTAGCCGGCACCGGGCGGCGGCGGGGGCGGGGGCGGGTAGCCGGCACCGGGCGGCGGCGGGGGCGGGGGCGGCGGGACCTCACCGGACGGGGGTTCCGGCGCCGGGGCCGCGGCGTTGATGTGCTCGTCCGTCGGTGGCTCCGGGCTCAGCGCCGACTCACCGAGGGCGGACGAGCCGTCGGTGAGGGATGACTCATCGGGATCGGGCTGCTGGGGGGGCGGAGCCGACGTGGGATCGGTCATGGTCCTACTTCCTCACTGCCAGCCGGGGTGGTTGGCGTTCACTGGGAAGCCTAGGAGCGGGCCGTACCACGAGGGAAGTGCCACGCCGCGCAGCTTTCGCCGGCTCGGTACCCATCCTCGGGCGCTCCTCGGGTTCGCGTTCGACCGTGATGAGGAGGACGCCACAGAGGATCGGACAACGCCGGCCCCAGGAGGGGGGCCGGCGTTGTCCGATCCTCGGGGGATCCGATCAGCTGCAGCCGCTGGTGCTCCCGCAGCCCTCGCACACGTAGCACGACCCGGCTGGGCGCATCTTCACCCCGCAGGTCATGCACAGCGGAGCGTCGGAGGCCTTGCCGTTGATGGCCTCAAGCAACTCGGCGGAGGAGTGCACGTCACTGAGCGACATCCCCCCGACCCTATGGCCGCCCGTCACGGGCGCAGATGAGGCGGTGGGCAGGTCGTCCACCGGGACTGACTGCGCCAGGCCCTCGACATCGATCTCGAGCTGGGCGCCACCGTAGGTCGCGGCGACCTGCGCTGCGCGCTCCTCCGCGGTGAAGATCCCCAGCGCCTCGCGGCTGTCGTAGTCGAGGTAGTCCAGGGCAAGACGCCGGAAGATGTAGTCAACGATCGACTGCGCCATCCGGATATCCGGGTCGTCGGTCATGCCCGAGGGCTCGAAGCGCATGTTCACGAACTTGTTCACGAACGCCTCGAGCGGGACGCCGTACTGCAGGGCGATCGACGTGGCGATCGAGAAGGCATCCATCACTCCGGCCAGGGTCGAGCCCTGCTTGCCGAGCTTAAGGAACACCTCACCGAGGCCGTCGTCGGGGTAGGAGCCGGCGGTCATGTATCCCTCGGCTCCTCCGACCGCGAACGACACGGTCCGGCTCGGCCGGGACTTGGGCAGCCGCTTGCGGATCGGGCGGTACTCCACCTCGACGGCGGGCACTTCAGCGTCGACCTTCTTCGCCTTGGCGTCAGACAGGGGCTGACCCACCTTGCAGTTGTCCCGGTAGATCGCCAGCGCCTTGATGCCCATCTTCCAGGCCTTGAAGTAGATCTCCTCGACCTCCTCGACGGTGGCGGTCTCGGGCATGTTCACCGTCTTGGAGATCGCGCCGGACAGGAACGGCTGGCATGCCGCCATCATGCGGACGTGCCCCATCGGGGTGATCGCGCGTTCCCCCATCGCGCAGTCGAACACGGAGTAGTGCTCGCGCTTGAGCGCCGGGGCGTCGATGACGTGACCATGCTCGGCGATGTACTCCACGATCGCCTCGATCGTCTCCCCCGTGTATCCCAGGCGCACCAGCGCCCGCGGGATCACCTGGTTGACGATCTGCATCGAGCCGCCACCGACGAGCTTCTTGAACTTGACCAGGGAGAAGTCGGGCTCGATGCCGGTCGTGTCGCAGTCCATCATGAAGCCGATGGTGCCGGTGGGGGCCAGGACCGAGGCCTGCGCGTTGCGCCAACCGTGGACGGAGCCGATCTGGATGCCCTCCTGCCAGACCTGCGAGGCCAGCGCGAGGATGCCGGCGTCCAGCGACGAGTGGGTCCGCTGGGCGTCCGTGGCAGCGGCATGCTTGCGCATGACCCTGGTGTGAGCGTCCTTGTTCCGGGCGTAGCCCTCGTACGGGCCCACGACGGAGGCGAGCTCGGCGGAGCGCTTGTAGGCCGTACCGGTCATGAGGCTGGTGATCGAGGCGGCAAGGGCTCGCCCACCATCGGAGTCGTAGGCCAGGCCTGTGGCCATCAGCAGGGCTCCGAGGTTGGCGTAGCCGATGCCCAGCTGGCGGAACTTGCGGGTGGTGTCGCCGATCGCCTCGGTCGGGAAGTCCGCGAAGCAGATGGAGATGTCCATCGCGGTGATGATGAACTCGACCGCCTTCTTGAACAACGGCGCATCGAAGGTGTCGTCGTCCTTGAGGAACTTCAGCAGGTTCAGCGATGCCAGGTTGCAGGACGAGTTGTCCAGGCTCATGTACTCCGAGCACGGGTTGGACGCGGTGATCCGCCCGGTCTCGGGGTTGGTGTGCCAGTCGTTGATGGTGTCGTCGTACTGGATTCCGGGATCGGCACATGCCCACGCCGCCTCGGCCATCGACCGGAAGAGCGTGTTGGCGTCCACGGTCTCGATGACCTCGCCGCTGCCCCGAGCAACCAGGCCGAACTCGCGCTTCTCCTCCACGGCCCGCATGAACTCGTCGGACACGCGCACGGAGTTGTTCGCGTTCTGGTACTGAACCGAGGTGATGTCCTTGCCGCCCAGGTCCATGTCGAAGCCCGCATCGCGAAGGACGCGGATCTTCTCCTCCTCGCGCACCTTGGTGGCGATGAACTCCTCGATGTCCGGGTGGTCGACATCGAGGACGACCATCTTCGCGGCCCGTCGGGTGGCGCCGCCGGATTTGATGGTCCCCGCCGAGGCGTCAGCCCCCCGCATGAAGGAGACGGGTCCAGAGGCAGTCCCCCCGCTCGAGAGCAGCTCCTTGCTGGATCGGATCCGCGAGAGGTTCAACCCGGCGCCGGATCCGCCCTTGAAGATCCACCCCTCCTCGCGGTACCAGTTCAGGATTGAGTCCATCGTGTCGTCGACCGACAGGATGAAGCAGGCGCTGACCTGCTGGGGGGATGGGGTGCCCACGTTGAACCACACCGGGGAGTTGAAGGAGAACACCTGGTGCAGCAGCATCCACGTCAGCTCGTGCTCGAAGATCTCGGCGTCGGCCTCGGTGGCGAAGTAGCCGTGCTCACGTCCGGCGCGGCCGTAGGTGAGCACCACGCGATCGATCAGTTGACGCAGACTGTGCTCACGCTGCTCCGTCCCGACAGCGCCACGGAAGTACTTGGTGGTGACAATCGTGTAGGCGTTGACCGACCAGAAGTCCGGGAACTCCACACCCCGCTGCTCGAACACCGTCTCGTTGGTCTTCCAGTTCGTCTGCACGACATCCCGGCTCTCCCAGGTGATGTCGTCGTAGGGGTGCACGCCCTCGGAGGTGAACACGCGCTCGAAACGGACGCTGGGCACGACGCGGGGCCGCCTCTCTGGGCTTGTGCGGGACTCGGCCGCCTTCTGGTTGTCCGACGATGCTCGGGTCATGCGCTCTCCTCTGGATCGGCCGCAGTACGCGGTGGCTCCCGGTAGCCCGGGTGGGATGGACGTGCTGGTCAGTCAGGTCGACGCCGAGTCAGCGGCGGGTCGTGTGCAGGTGGATCGGGTCAGGTCGCCCCGGCCCGCAGGTCCACCGAGGTGGACCCGAGACTCGGGGCAGCGCGGAGCAGGGCGATCTCGGCCTCGAAGTCCGCGAGGCACTCGAACGATCGGTAGACCGAGGCGAAACGCAGGTAGGCCACCTCGTCGAGGACGCGCAGTGGTCCGAGGATCGCCATGCCAACATCGTGGGATGCGATGGCAGCCTGGCCGGACGCCCGGAGACCGTCCTCCACCTGCTGTGCCAGCAGGGCGAGGTCGTCCTCGCTCACCGGACGGCCCTGGCATGCCTTGCGCACCCCGGAGACGACCTTGTCCCGGCTGAACGGCTCGACGACCCCGGACCGCTTGACGACGAGCATGCTCATCGTCTCGACGGTCGTGAATCGCTGGCTGCACGACGGGCACAGCCTGCGGCGACGGATCGCCGTGCCGTCCTCCGTGGAGCGCGAGTCAACGACGCGGGTCTCGACGGAACGGCAGAACGGACAGTACATGGGTCACCTCCCGTCGCCTTGGCTGAGTTCACTGCGAGTGAACCGGCAACCACCTGGGGATCACCCTGGGGATTACCTGTCCAGAACCTGTGGATGGCCAACCACAACCTGTGGATGACTTACACCGGTGTAACTACTACATGTGGTGAACCGTAGACCCTGGACACCAAGGACGCAAGCATTGGGGGAGAAACGTGTCAACGCGTGTTCAGCGTGCACCGGGAACGAGCAGGACCTGCCCGGGCTGGATGAGGTTGGAGCGCAACCCGTTGAGCTCGCGGATGCGAGTGACGACCTCACGCGGATCGGACGTCGGTGCCGTACGCCCAGCGATGAGCCACAGGGAGTCCCCCTGCTCGACCACGACGCTCGCAGTGGTGACCGGCTGGGTCGTCGGGGTGTCCGCAGCCAGGGCGCGGCCCGTGCCCACCACGTCGACCACGCTCACCGCGAGCAGGGCCGTCACAGCAAGGAGGGCGATGCTGCGAGCCAGCCGCCCGCGGCGGGTCAGGCGAACCTCGGAAACGGGGACTGAGCTGTACGAACCCCAGACTGCGGCGGCTCCGTATGTGGACATCGCGACCTCTTCCTCGAACTGATGTTCTATCGAACACCTGTGCTAGTTGTACCACCATGGACCGACACGCTCAAGTCCCAATCGAACAGATGTTTGAACAATTCCCCCGCCGGCGGTAGCGTTGCTGCAGGTGATCAGCGACCGATCACGTGACACAAGGCTCGCGCAGGGGTCTGACAATGCGACGTCGGACGGCTCACGAGGCACCGAACTGGAGGGCATCATGGCCACGATCCACCCACTCCCTGCCACCGCCGAGGACCATGTGGGACTCACGTTGCGACAGCGTCGGGTCCTCGAGGTCATCCGCGAGTCCGTCGAGAGCCGCGGCTATCCGCCGAGCGTGCGGGAGATCGGCGAGTCGGTCGGCCTGAACTCCCCCTCGAGCGTCGCCCACCAGCTCAAGGTGCTCGAGAGCAAGGGGTATCTGCGGCGCGACCCGAATCGCCCGCGGGCGATGGAGGTCCTCGACCCGTACGGCCACGCCGAGGATCCGACCGACATCGGTGAGGCGCGGCCGGACGCGGTGTTCGTCCCGGTCGTCGGACAGATCGCTGCCGGGGGGCCCATCCTCGCCGAGCAGGTGGTCGAGACCGTCTTCCCGCTTCCGCGGGAGTTGGTGGGTGATGGCGACCTGTTCCTCCTGAGGGTCAAGGGCGACTCCATGATCGAGGCCGCGATCTGCGATGGCGACTACGTCGTCATCCGGGCCGGTCAGGCCGCGGAGAACGGGGCAATCGTCGCGGCGCTGCTCGAGGATGAGGCCACCGTGAAGACGCTCAAGCGGCGTGATGGCCACACCTGGCTGATGCCCCACAACCCGGCCTACGAGCCCATCGACGGTGATGACGCGGTGATCATGGGGACGGTCGTGGCGGTCCTGCGTCGCGTCTGATGTGAGTTCAAGGGGCCCCATATCCAGCGCGCTGGCCTAGTCTTCGAGGCGTGCCAGAGACCTCCAAGCTGGACCCGTCGGCGAGAGCACACAGGGGTGCCGAGGCTCGGCGCGCGCTGCCTCGTCAGTCGCTGTCCGAGTGGCTGCCCCCCACCGACCGCCCAGATCCCGTCGACCTCCTGATCGCCCAGGGCAGGCAGCGGATCGCGAGCCTCGTACCGATCCGGCACGGCCGGATGAGCACCTCCAGCTTCGCCTTCTACCGAGGGTCGGCGGTCGTCATGGCAGCAGACCTGGCCAGCCAGCCGAACACCGGCCTCACAGTGCAGCTGTGCGGTGATGCCCACCTGGCGAACTTCGGGATGTTCGCCTCCCCCGAGCGCACCCTGCTGTTCGACCTCAACGACTTCGACGAGACCCACCCCGGACCCTTCGAATGGGATGTGAAGCGATTGGCGGCCTCCGCGGTGCTGACTGCGAGGTCCAACGGGTGGCGCGCGGCCGCGCAGCGTGCGCTGGCACGGACGGCGGCCCAGGCCTATCGAGAGGCCATGCGGCACTTCGCCGGAATGAGCACCCTGGATGTCTGGTACTCCCGGCTGAACGTCTCGGACATGGGCCGGCTGGCCAGCAGCATGCCCCCCGAGTCCGTACTGGCCCGAGTGGAGCGCTCGATCGAGGGTGCGCGACGCCGGACCAACCTTCAGGCCATGGGGAGACTGACGACTGTGGTCGACGGTCAGCGGCAGTTCGTGGAGGACCCGCCCCTGCTGATGAGAGTGAGCGCCGAGAACGCCGAGCTGCTGGGCCAGGATGCGATGCAGACCTATCGCCGCACGCTGGTCTCGGACCGAGCGGCGCTCCTGGACCAGTTCCATGTGGTCGATGTGGCCCGCAAGGTGGTCGGGGTCGGCAGCGTGGGGACCCGCTGCTACGTCCTGCTCATGCAGGGGGTCGACGGTGGTGATCCCCTGGTCCTGCAGTTCAAGGAGGCCACCGCATCAGTCCTTGAGCCCTACACGCGACCCTGTGAGTTCGACCACCATGGCGCGCGCGTGGTGGCCGGCCAGCGCCTGATGCAGGCCGCGTCGGACATCTTCATCGGCTGGACCTCGGCCACCGACGCGCAGAGCGTGGTGCACGACTCCTACGTCCGGCAGCTGCGCGACATGAAGTTCTCCCCGGACCTCTCCGCCCTCGACGAGGGCGGGCTCGGGATGTACCTGCATGCCTGTGGCTGGACCCTCGCGCGTGCCCATGCCCGTTCCGGCGATCGACTGGCGATCGCCGCATACCTCGGTCGCAGCACCAAGTTCGACGATGCGATCATCACGTGGGCCACGGGCTACGCCGATCAGGCGGAGGCGGACCATGAGGCAATGGTGCATGCCATCAGGATGGCGAGGTTGCCCGCGATCACCGGAGTGTGACCCGGGTGGGGGCGATGGAACGTCAGGAAACCCCCGGGGGTATTCTGGGAGTCTGCCCCCGCGGGGATCGGACGCTGGCTCGCTCCCGGCTCGACTCGAGGAGCCCGACCGCCTCCGGGACCCGCCGGATGGGCAGGCACACCCGCTGAGGAGATGTCATGACCGAGACCATCATTCCCGTCACCCCCACCATGCCGCGCATCGGAGACCCGGCCCCCGCCTTCACGGCCGCCACGACCCAGGGCGAGATCAACTTCCCCGGGGACTACGTCGGGCGCTGGGTGATCCTGTTCAGCCACCCCGCTGACTTCACCCCCGTGTGCACCACCGAGTTCATGACCTTCGCCTCGCTGGAGGACAAGTTCGCCGAACTCAACACGGCGCTTGTCGGACTGTCCGTCGACGGCCTGTACAGCCACATCGCATGGCTGCGGCGCATCAAGGAGACGATCGAGTTCCGCGGGATGTCCGACGTGGAGGTGACGTTCCCGCTCATCGAGGACATCACGATGAACGTGGCTCGCGCCTACGGGATGATCATGCCGGGCGAGGACTCCACCAAGGCCGTTCGGGCGGTGTTCGTGATCGACCCGAAGGGCGTCATCCGCACGATCATCTACTACCCGCTGAGCCTCGGGCGCAACTTCGACGAGCTGATCCGCGTGGTGACGGCCCTGCAGACCGCCGACGCGTTCTCCGTGGCCACCCCGGCCGACTGGCGCCCCGGTGATCCGGTGATCGTCCCCCCGGCTGGCTCGTGTGGTGTGGCCAAGGACCGCATGGACGGCCAGGAGGAGGGTGTCACGTGCGTGGACTGGTTCTTCTGCACGAAGGAGATCTCGGCCGCGGAGATCGATGAGGCGATCCGCCAGCCGAACCGCTGAGCCTGACGGCTCCACGGACCTGAGCGGGTCACGCCCACCGGTGCACTGGGTGTGACTCGCTCAGCCCGTTGTGGAGTCCGTGAGCGCGGCGTCAAGACGCCCCAGGGCCGCCACGACGGCGGTGAGGTCCGTCGTCCACCACAGGGGTGGGAGGCTGGCGCGCAGGCGTGCACCGTAGCTCGTGGTGGCCAGTCGGGAGTCCAGGACTGCGACGACACCACGGTCGTCGGGGGTTCGGATGAGTCGCCCGGCCCCTTGCGCGAGCATGAGGGCGGCCCGGGGGACGGACACCGAGGCGAACCCGCTGCCCCCCTGCGCGTCGATGAGCTCCTGGCGCGCCGAGATGACCGGGTCGTCGGGGCGCGGGAACGGGATCCGGTCGATCACGACCAACGTGCACGACGGACCCGGCACGTCGACTCCCTGCCAGAGCGACAGCGTCCCGAGCAGCGACGCCCGGGGATCCTCCGCGAACTGCCGCACGAGCCCCGCAACAGCGTCACCTCGTCGGGCCACGATCAACGGCCGGTCGTCACGGCCCGCCAGGCGACGGCGCAGCACCTCTTCCGCACGCTCGACCGAGCGCCAGGACGAGAACAGGGCCAGGGTTCTTCCACCTGCAGCGTCGAGAAGGTCAGCGATCTGCTCGAGTGCCAGCTCGCTGATCCCCTCGCGGCCGGGGCGGGGCAGGTCGGCAGCGCAGTAGAGCATGCCCTGCCTGCTGTGGTCGAAGGGTGACCCCACATCCAGTCCGCGCCAGCCTGTCGGGCATCCGAGGCTGGCAGCCAGTGGCTCGAATGACCCACCGATGGCCAGGGTGGCGCTGGTCAGGGCCACGGGGCGGCCGGCGAAGAGGTTGGACTCCAGCAGGTCGTGCACCGAGATGGGTGCGATATGCAGGCTGGGCGGGGATCCGGAGCGGCCACCGACCCAGGCCACTGAGGCGCTGCTGAGCAGGAGCGCCTCTGCCGCCACCTCGTGGACGCCCTGGATGGCCGCCCGCGCGGTGGTGCGGTCGGCAGCGGCCTCCGGGGCGTCGGAGCTGTCGCCCCGCATCCCGCCCAGGGCTGCATGACCGGCGTCGCGCAGGGCGGAGATCGCGACGACGAGCTCCTCGGGGAGGGCGCGCAGTCGGCCCTCGGGCACTTCCGCGAGGACGTCTCCGAGGTATCCGGCGGCGTCGAGGAGGGGGTCGATCAGCTCGGGGCCGAGGAACTTGCGTGCCCGGCCCGCCGCACGCTCCACGACGGGCGCGGACAACTCCCGGGTGAGGGCGGTGGTCATTCGGTCGACGAGCTCATGGGCCTCGTCGACCACCACGGCGCCATGCTCAGGAAGGACGGGGACCTCGCCCTGGACGTGGATCGCCAGGAGGGCGTGGTTGGTCACGATCAGGTCGGCTACACGGGCACGCGCCTTCGCCCCTTCGGCGAAGCAGTCCTGGCCGAACGCGCAGTTGGTGGCTCCCGGGCACTCCCGGGCCGACACCGAGAGTCCGGACCACACCCGCCCATCTACGGGGTCGGTGAGGTCGTCGCGATCGCCGGTGTCCGTCATCGTCGCCCACTTCTGCAGGCGGGCGGCCTGCCGACCCAGCCTTGTGGTCGGTGTGTCGAAGAGTGCCGACTCCTCTGGGTCCGGTGAGCCGCGGTTCAGCCGGTCGAGGCACAGGTAGTTGCTGCGGCCCTTGAGCACGGCGAACGTGATGTCGCGTCCCAGCGCCGGTGACAGGGCCCGGCTGACCACAGGAAGGTCCTTGTCGACCAGTTGGCGCTGCAGCGCAAGGGTCGCGGTGGCGATCACCACGGATTCGTCAGCGGCCATCGCGTGCTGGGCGGCGGGGACCAGGTAGGCCAGGGACTTCCCCGTTCCAGTGCCGGCCTGCACGAGGACAGTTCCGGAACCGCTGTCCAGACATCGGGCGATCTCGGTAGCCATCCGCGCCTGACCTGCACGCGGCTCGCCGCCGAGCTCGCTGACCGCGAGGTCGAGCAGGTCGGTGACCGAGCGTCCGTCAGCAGGGGTGGGGTCAGTGGCCTCCGCGGTCGTCACGCCGACCCGGATTCGTGGGTCTCCGCACCCGGGTGACCCACCGCGATGGCGAGGAGCTCGGCCGCGAGCTGATCACCCACGACGGCCCGGATCTGCGCACCCTCGGCGACGTAGGCGACCTCGACGTCCCGGCCCTCCTCGTGGATCCGGGCAACGAGGTCACCGCGGTCGAAGGGGACGAGGAGCTCGACCAGCACGCTCGGGTTGGGCAGGTCGAGCTCGATCGCTGCGAGGAGCTCGGGGATGCCTGCCCCCGTGGCTGCGGACACGACCACCGAGTGCGGTTCGCGGGACTGGATGCGCCCAACGACCAGGGGGTCGGCGATATCGGCCTTGTTGATGACGATGAGCTCGGGCACATCGGCCGCCCCGATCACGGCGAGCACCTCGCGCACGGCTGCGATCTGCCCCTCGGGGAAGTCGTCGGCGCCGTCGACCACGTGCAGGATCAGGTCGGCGTCGGTCACCTCCTCCAAGGTTGACCGGAACGCCTCGACGAGCTGGTGGGGCAGGTGCCGCACGAACCCGACGGTGTCGGCGAGGGTGAACAGGCGGCCGGAGGGCGTGGACGCCTTGCGCACGGTCGGGTCGAGCGTGGCGAAGAGCGCGTCCTCGACCAGCGCGCCGGCCCCGGTCATCCGGTTGAGGAGGCTGGACTTGCCCGAGTTGGTGTACCCGGCGAGGACCACCGAGGGAGTCTGGGTGCGCCGCCGCTGGCTGCGCATGGTGCGCCGTGCGGTCGCCATGCCAGCGATCTCCCGACGAAGCCGGGAGATGCTCTCCCGGACACGTCGCCGGTCTGTCTCGATCTTGGTCTCGCCGGGACCTCGGGATCCGATGCCCTGCCCGCCGGCCACCCGGCCGCCGGCCTGGCGGGACAGGGACTCGCCCCAGCCGCGCAGCCGTGGGAGCAGGTACTGCATCTGTGCCAGCGACACCTGGGCCTTGCCCTCGCGGCTCCGGGCGTGCTGGGCGAAGATGTCGAGGATCAGCCAGGTGCGGTCGACGACCTTCACCTTCACGAGTCCCTCGAGCCGCCCGAGCTGCCCCGGGGTCAGCTCGCCATCGCAGATGACGGTGTCGGCCCCGACCGCGTTCACGACCTCACGCAGCTCAGTGACCTTGCCGGCACCGATGTAGGTGGCGGCGTCCGGCTTGTCGCGTCGTTGGATCAGGCCGTCGCAGACCTCCGACCCGGCGGTTTCGGCCAGCCGGGCGAGCTCGGCCAGGGAGCGTTCGGCGTCTGCGAGCGTGCCTGAGGCCCATACGCCCACGAGAACCACCCGTTCGAGCCGAACCTGGCGGTACTCGACCTCCGTGATGTCCTGAAGCTCAGTGCTCAGGCCGGGAACGCGGCGCAGCGCCTGACGGTCGAGCAGGTCCGGGGTCTCAGACATTCATCTCCCACCAGTGCGGATCGATCTCACCACGGGCGACGACCTGCGTGGGCCCCTCGAGCTCCACGGAACCGTCGAGGTGCCACGTGACCCCGACGGTCCCACCGGGGACGTCCATGCGGATGCGGCGGCCACTGGGCACTCCCCCGCCGCGCCGAACCGTGGCCACGGCCGCGGCGCATGCACCGGTGCCGCAGCTCAGCGTCTCCCCCACTCCGCGCTCGAACACCCGCATCTGCAGGTGGTCCCCGGCCAGGACCCGGACGAACTCGACATTGACGCCCTCCGGATAGGCGTCCGCCGGAGTGACGACAGGAGCGCCGCGCAATGATCCCGCAGCCTGCACATCGTCCACCCAGGTGACGGCATGGGGGTTCGGCATGAGGACCCCGGCCGCAGGTGACGCGGCCTCGCCCTCAACGGCGTCAGCGGGGAGCACGCGGATGTCGTCCCTGTCGAGGAACTGCGCGCTGCCCATGTTGACGCTGATGGTGCCGGTATCTGCCACCGTGACCTGCCGCGCTCCCCCGCGGGTCGCGATGTGGAAGCTGCCGGTGCCGGCAAGCCCTTCCTCGACCAGGTGCGCGACGAATACGCGAGCACCGTTGCCGCACATCTGCGCCACGCTCCCGTCTGCGTTGCGGTAGTCCATGAACCACGGGGCGACCCCGGACTGGTCGGCGACCTCAGCATGGGCCTCGGTCCTGGCGACCACCAGGACCCCATCGGCTCCCAGACCCCGGCGGCGATCGCAGAGGGCGCGCACAAGGGGCGCGGTCACGGTGAGCGCACCGGTGGGGTTCGGCAGGAGAACGAAGTCATTGCCGGTTCCATGCCCCTTGATGAAGGGGATTCCTGCTCGGCTCATGGGTCAAGCCTACGGGCAGGCGCAGCCAGCAGGGCCGCGATCCGTGAACCTGTGGACGACGGTGGGGCGGTCGCGTCCAGCCAGGTCGTGCGCGGATCTCGGTGGAACCAGCGCTGCTGACGGCGCGCGAGTCGGCGGGTTGCCCGCATGATCTCGTCCGCGCACTGGGCTCGATCGATCCGGCCGTCGAGGAGGTCCACCACCTGCGGGTACCCCAGTGCCCGGCTGGCGGTGCGACCGTCGCGAAGGCCCACGGCAAGCAGGCTGCGGACCTCCTCGACAAGGCCGCCGTCCAGCATCCGGTCCACCCGGCCACGGATGCGCTCATCGAGGATGTCCCGTGCGAGGTCCAGCCCGACGCTGAGATGCGGCACGAGCGGCGGCCCGTCGGCGGGCAGATGCGCGGTGAACGGCTCCCCCGTGATCTCACCCACTTCGAGGGCCCGGACGATGCGCCGGCCGTTGGTGGGCAGGATGTGCCGAGCGGCTTCCGGATCCCGCTCGGCGAGCACCTGGTGCAGACGCTCGGGACCGATCTCGGCCAGCATGACCTCCCACCTCGCCCGGATCCGCGGGTCGCTGCCCGGGAACCGGAGATCGTCGAGCAGCGCCCGCACGTACAGTCCCGACCCGCCGACGACGACTGCGGGGGTGTCCCGTCGGCCCAGCCCACGGAGGACCTCGCGGCCCGCCTCCTGGTACTGGGCGACGCTGAGATCCTGAGTCACCTCCAGCATGTCGAGAAGGTGGTGGGCGACCCCCTGACGGTCAGCGGGGGCCACCTTGGCAGTTCCGATGTCCATCCCCCGGTACACCTGGAACGCATCAGCGTTCACGATCTCGCCACCCAGCAGGCGCGCCAGCTCGATGGCAACGTCGGACTTGCCTGCTGCGGTGGGGCCCACGATGGCCACCACCACGGATGGCCACACGATCGGCTCCTGCACGTCAGCCAACGGGGCGCAGTCCAGGCATCCCCAGGACGACCGCCCCTGTCGTGGGGGGGCTGCCAGCGCCAGTTCCGGTTCCGCACGAGGACTGACCCGTCGCCCATGCCTCACCGGCGCGGGTGCCGCGGATGCTCAAGGCCGTCCCCGTGAGGTGGTGCGGTGCCGCGGCCTCGAGACTCACCAGCACGCAGTCCCCGGGGCGTGCCGACTCGGCGCCCGAGAAGTGCACGAGTCGGCCGTCCCGTGCTCGGCCGGACATGCGCCGGGTCTGCTCATCCTTGCGGCCCTCGCCCTGAGCCACCAGCACCTCGGCGGTGGTCCCGACTAGGCGCAGGTTCTCCTCCCAGGAAATGCGCTCGAGGGCATTCACCAGGCGCTCGTAGCGCTCCTGGACGATCGCCTTGGGGATCTGGTCGTCCATCTCGGCTGCCGGCGTGCCCGGGCGCGGTGAGTACTGGAACGTGAACGCCGCACTGAATCGGGCACGTTCCACGACCTCGAGGGTCTCGACGAAGTCGGCCTCAGTCTCCCCGGGGAAGCCGACGATGATGTCGGTGGTGATCGCCGCTGCCGGGATGGCCGTCCGAACCTCGTCGAGGATGGACAGGAAGCGCTCGCGCCGGTAGGACCGGCGCATCGAGCGCAGGATCCTGTCGCTGCCGGACTGCAGGGGCATGTGCAACGACGGCATCACGGTGGAGGTCTCGGCCATGGCCGCGATCACCTCGCGGGAGAAGTCACGCGGGTGCGGTGAGGTGAACCGGACCCGTTCGATCCCCGGGACCGCGCCAACCGCGCGAAGGAGGTCGGCGAAGGCGTCACGCTCACCGAACTCCGCGCCGTAGGCGTTGACGTTCTGACCCAGGAGGGTGACCTCGATGACACCGTCGGTGACGAGGGCCTCGACCTCAGCGAGGATCTCTCCCGGGCGCCGGTCACGCTCTCGGCCTCGCAGACTTGGGACGATGCAGAAGGTGCAGGTGTTGTTGCATCCGACGCTGATCGCCACCCACGCCGAGTAGGTGGACTCGCGCCGGCTCGGCAGCGACGAGGGGAACGTCCGAAGCGACTCCTCGATCTCGATCTGTGCCTCATCTACCACCGCTGCGCGGCGAAGGAGGGCAGGCAGTGCGTCCACGTTGTGGGTGCCGAACACGACGTCGACCCAGGGCGCGCGAGCCACGATGCGCTCGCGGTCCTTCTGTGCGAGGCAACCGCCCACCGCGATCTGCATTCCCTCATGCTGGCGCTTCACCGAGGCCAGGTGGCCGAGGTTGCCGTACAGCTTGTTGTCAGCGTTCTCGCGGACCGCGCAGGTGTTGAGCACCACGACATCGGCCTGTGCTTCGGGTTCCGCAGGCACGTACCCGTGGGACTCCAGCAGGCCAGCGATGCGCTCGGAGTCGTGCACGTTCATCTGGCAGCCATAGGTACGCACCTGGTAGGTGCGCGCGGCGGTGAGTGTGGTGTCCATCAGAGCTCAAGGGTAGGTGCTCAGGCCATGATCGTGAGAACCGCGACCACGGACCCTACTGTCCAGGGACCCCTCCCAGTCCCACCCTCCACGCCCTCAGTTCCAGTCGGCGGAGTCCGACGCGGGGAGGTCACCCTCGTATTCCCCAGCCTCGAGCGCCTCGCGAACCACCTGCGCGGTCAGTCCGGGCCCGTAGCCCTTGCGGGCCAGGGCACCGGACAACCGCCGCACCTGCGTGGCGCGTGGGAGACCGACGACCGAGCGAGCCTTGCTCGCCGCCACTGCGCGGGCTGCGTCGCGCTCATCCTCGGGCCCCACCTGCTCGAGCGCCTCATCGATCCACTCGTCGCGGATGCCCTTGCGGCGCAGCTCGCTGCGCAGCGCTCGTCCAGACAGGCTCCGAGCCCGTTGGCGGGACTCCACCCACATGCGGGCGAACAGTCGATCGTCGATCAGGCCGACCTCCTCGCACCGGTCGAGCACCCGCTGGGCGACGTCGTCCGGGACATTTCGCTCCCGCAGCGTCGTCGCCAGCTCTGAGCGCGTTCTCGGGGCAGCGTCCAACCGACGCAGCAGGATCGTGCGGGCGACCTGCTCCGGATCCGCCGGAGAATCCGGAAGACTCTCCGGCGGATGTGCGACCCAGCGACTTCCCGACATGGAGTCAGAGATCGATGGGCCGGGGCGCCTCAGCAGGGGCAGTCAGGTCGATCGGCGCGTCCATCTGCGGGCCGATGCCGAGCTTCTCCTTGATCCGCTTCTCGATCTCGTCGGCAAGATCCGGGTTGTCACGCAGGAAGGCGCGCGCGTTCTCCTTGCCCTGACCGAGCTGGTCGCCGTCATAGGTGTACCAGGCGCCGGACTTGCGCACGAACCCCTGATCCACGCCCATGTCGATCAGGCCGCCCTCGCGGGAGATCCCGATGCCGTAGAGGATGTCGAACTCGGCCTGCTTGAACGGCGGCGCGACCTTGTTCTTGACCACCTTGACCCGGGTGCGCGAGCCCACCGGCTCGGTGCCGTCCTTGAGCGTCTCGATGCGCCGCACGTCCAGGCGCACCGAAGAGTAGAACTTCAGCGCCTTGCCGCCGGTGGTGGTCTCGGGGCTGCCGAACATCACGCCGATCTTCTCGCGAAGCTGGTTGATGAAGATGGCCGTCGTGTTCGTGTTGCTCAGGGCACCGGTCATCTTGCGCAACGCCTGACTCATGAGCCGGGCCTGCAGACCCACATGGCTGTCGCCCATCTCGCCCTCGATCTCGGCCTTGGGCGTCAGCGCAGCAACCGAGTCGATGACGATGAGGTCGACGGCACCCGAGCGGACCAGGGTGTCCGCGATCTCCAGTGCCTGCTCGCCGGTATCGGGCTGGGAGACGTACAGCTCATCGAGGTTGACCCCGAGCCGCTGTGCGTACACGGGGTCCAGCGCATGTTCGGCGTCGATGAAGGCGGCGATCCCGCCAGCCTTCTGAACGCTGGCGACCGCGTGCAGCGCCACGGTGGTCTTGCCGCTGGCCTCCGGGCCGTAGATCTCCACCACGCGACCCCGGGGCAGCCCACCGATGCCGAGTGCCACGTCAAGGGCGATCGAGCCGGTCGGGATCACATCCATAGGCACGATGGGCTGGTCCCCCAGCCGCATGACGGTGCCCTTGCCGAACTGCTTCTCGAGGTGCAGCAGCGCCGACTCGAGGGCCTTGTCCCGGTCCTGTCCAGCCATTCCAACTCCTTGGATCTCGTGGTGCCGACGGCACCTCTCCTCTGACAGGAGCGGACACTAGACCGGGTGACTGACATCGCGACCCGTTCGAATGCGATCCTGTGGATGACCCCCTGGGGGCCAGCCGCCGACTGACATCCGCACTGTAGTACGAACACGTGTTCGACCGCGAGCGACACGCCGGATCAGGTCAGGTCTCCGGGGACCTTCGCGTGGGCACAGACGGCTCGCCAGACGTCACGGGTGTCCTCCCCCTCGGCCAGGGCCTGCTCCACGGTGCGTCCACCGAGGGCGGCCAGGTGCTGGTCCGAAGCCCAGGAGCGGGCGTACGCGCGCCCGAAGGTCAGGTCCATCCGCTCCCAGAAGTCGGTCAGCCGCACAGGCGAATCGTGCCATCCCTGGCGAGTTCGCGTGCGCTGTGGACGATGGGGCAGCCGATGTCGGACCCAGGGTCCAAGATTGTCCGCGTGGATCCACTGGCCGCGTTCTCCGAGCCCACGAGGCGCTGGTTCAACGCGGCCTTCGCAACCCCCACCGATGTCCAGGCGGCTGCCTGGCCGCGGATCCAGGCCGGCGTCGATGTGCTCGCAGTGGCGCCCACGGGGTCAGGCAAGACACTGGCCGCATTCCTGTGCGCCATCGATCGATGCCTCACCCCCCGCGAGGAGCCGGGGGTGCGCGTCCTCTACATCAGCCCGCTCAAGGCGCTGGTGGTGGACGTGGAGCGCAACCTGCGGGCGCCACTGTCGGGCATCGCCACCCAGTGCGAGCTGCTGGGTCTGCCCGTGCCGCACATCAGTGTGGCCCAGCGCACTGGCGACACCCCCGCGCAGGAGCGGCGGGTCATGGCCAAGCGGCCCCCCGACATCCTGATCACCACGCCGGAGTCCCTGTTCCTGATGCTCACCTCGGCGACACGAGCCATCCTGGCCGACGTCGAGTCGGTGATCATCGACGAGGTCCATGCCATCGCTGGATCCAAGCGGGGAGCCCACCTGGCCGTCAGCCTGGCCCGCCTCGACCATCTGGCCGGCCGACGGATCCCCCGGGTGGGACTGTCGGCGACGGTGCGGCCCACGCATGTGGCCGCGCAGTTCCTCGGCGGTGACGTCCCGGTCGAGATCCTCGAGCAGGGGACGGCCAAGGAGTGGGAGCTGACGGTCCAGGTGCCGGTCGAGGACCTCGGCGAGCTCGGCACCGGCCCCGGCCCCGATGGGTCCCCCACTGCGTCGGTCTGGCCGCACGTCGAGGCGCGCATCGTGGACCTGATCGAGAGCCATCGGTCGACCATCGTGTTCGCGAACTCCCGGCGGCTGGCCGAGCGACTCACCGCCCGACTCAACGAGATCCACGCGGAGCGCGCCGGCACACCTCCGGACTCGCCCGGGAGCACCGGACCCCCCGCGGAGGTGATGGCACAAGGAGGCTCCACTCGGGGCGCGGAGCCTCTTCTGGCCAGAGCCCATCACGGGTCGGTGAGCAAGGAGCAACGGGCCCACATCGAGGAGGATCTCAAGACCGGCCGCCTCCGGGCGGTCGTGGCCACCTCCAGCCTCGAGCTGGGGATCGACATGGGTGCCGTTGACCTCGTGATCCAGGTGGAGGCGCCACCCTCAGTCAGCTCGGGGCTGCAGCGCGTCGGACGGGCCGGGCACCAGGTCGGTGCGATCTCCACCGGTGTCATCCTGCCGAAGTACCGGTCGGACCTGCTCACCAGCGCTGTGGTCGTGCAGCGGATGCGCTCGGGGGCCATCGAGAAGCTGCGCATCCCGGCCAACCCGTTGGACGTCGCAGCCCAGCAGATCGTCGCGTGCGTCGCCATGGATGACTGGCCCGCGACGGACCTCCTGTCCCTCCTGCGACGAACCGCACCCTTCGCAGAGCTGACCCCTGCGGTCTACGAGGCAGTCGTCGAGATGCTCGCCGGCCGGTACCCCTCGGATGCCTTCGCCGAGTTGCGCCCGCGGATCATCTGGGATCGCGACGACGACGTCCTGAGGGCTCGTCCCGGCGCGCAGCAGCTGGCCGTCACCTCCGGGGGGACCATCCCCGATCGAGGGCTGTTCGGAGTGCACATCGTGGGTGGGGGCCGCGTCGGAGAACTCGATGAGGAGATGGTCTACGAGTCCAGAGTCGGGGACGTGTTCGCCCTCGGCGCCACCAGCTGGCAGGTCGTCGAGATCACCCACGACCGGGTCAACGTCGTGCCGGCCGCCGGTGCACCTGGTCGCCTTCCGTTCTGGCGGGGCGACAACCTCGGTCGCCCCGCCGAGCTGGGCCGTGCTATCGGGCAGTTCACGCGCCAGATGTCGGAGCTGACCCCCACAGACGCCCGTGCCCACCTCGCCGGGCTGGGCCTCGATGCGTGGGCAGGGGGCAATCTCATCTCCTACCTGGCCGAGCAGGCGGCGGCCAGTCACGTCCCGACGGACCGCACGATCGTCGTCGAGCGCACTCGCGACGAGCTAGGAGACTGGCGCCTGACCGTGCTGTCGCCCTTCGGGGCCCAGGTGCACGCTCCGTGGGCGCTGGTCGCACGAGAGCGGCTGAGCAGGCGCTTCGGGGTCGATGCTGCGGTCCTGCATGGTGATGACGGCATCGTGGCCCGCCTGCCCGACCTCCCCGATGACGACTGGCTGTCCGAGGCGACGGCGTGCATGTTCCCCGATCCCGATGAGATCGAGGCGGACGTGACCCGATTGATCGGAGGATCGGCGCTGTTCGCCGCACGGTTCCGGGAGTGCGCCTCGCGCGCACTGCTCCTCCCCCGTCCTCGGCCCGGCCGGCGGGCGCCCCTCTGGCAGCAGCGTCAGAGGTCCGCCCAGCTCCTGCAGATTGCCGCCGAGCATCCCACGTTCCCGATCGTCCTCGAGGCGGTCCGGGAGGTCATCAAGGACGTCTACGACCTGCCTGCCCTCGTCGCCCTGATGGCCTCGGTCCAGGAGCGGAGGATCCGCGTGGTGGAGGTGACCCCTCCTGCTGCCTCGCCGTTCGCCCGCTCCCTGTTGTTCGGCTATGTCTCGGAGTACCTCTACGAGGGGGACTCCCCGTTGGCCGAGCGCCGGGCGGCGGCACTGACCCTCGACCCGTCCCTGCTGGGCGAGCTCCTCGGGCAGACAGACCTGCGCGACCTCCTCGAGCCTGACGCCATCGCCCAGGTCGTGGCCCAGATCCAGCACCTCACCGAGGAGCGGCGTGCACGTGGCCCCGAGGACGTGGCCGACCTGCTGCGGGTCCTCGGGCCTCTGAGCGGGGCGCAGGCCGAGCTCCGCGGGGTCGACCCGGCGTGGCTCGATGAGCTCGAGGCGCAGCGGCGAGTCCTGCGCACGCGGGTCGCCGGCCGGGATGTCTGGGCAGGCGTCGAGGACGCGGCACGCCTTCGCGACGGGCTGGGGGCGCCGATCCCGGCAGGTGTGCCCGATGCCCACCTCCGGCCGGTGGAGGACCCGCTCGGCGACCTGATCACCCGCTACAGCCGCACACACGGGCCCTTCACGGTCGAGGATGTGGTGCGGGATCTCGCCCTTCCTCCGGCAGTGATCGCCCAGCGGCTGTCGATCAGCCGATCCGCCGGCAGGATCATCGAGGGCTGGTTCGTCCCGGACTCCCCCGGCCCGCAGTGGTGCCACCCCGATGTCCTGCGGCTGATCAAGCGCCGCTCCGTGGCACTGCTGCGCCAGCAGATCGAGCCGGTGTCCCACGCCGCATTGGCCACCTTCCTTCCACGCTGGCAGAACGTCGGCCCCCGAGCGTCTGGACGCCTGCGGGGCCCTGATGGGGTCCTGCAGGCGATCCGGGCAATGGCCGGAGTGGCCGTCCCGGCGTCGGCCCTCGAGGAGTCGATCCTGCCGCTTCGCGTGAGCGGGTACGGTCAGGCGATGCTCGATGAGCTCACCTCAGCGGGTGAGGTGCTCTGGACTGGGAACGCGCCACTCCCGGGAGGCGATGGGTGGATCGCGCTGGCACCGGCGGACGTCGGTTTCCTGCTGCCTCGCGCCGCTGACCCACCGACCAGCCCGGTCGCGACGGAACTGCTCGGCCTCCTGCGCTCCGGCGGCGGCTGGTTCGTGGCCGACCTCCGACAGCGGATGACCCACCCGGACCTCGATTCCGCGACCTTGGGCCACAGCCTCCTTGAGCTCCCTGTGGGCGGGGCTGGTGAGCAACGACACGATCGAGCCGGTTCGCGCGATGCTCGATCGGTCACCAGGGCGACGCCGCCGCACCACTGCCACAGCCGGTCGACGCGCACGACCGGTTCGTGGCCGCTACGCGGACCTGTGGAAGCCATCGAACGGATCCGGCGCCGAGGCCGCGGGGCGGTGGGGCAGTGACGATGGCGGCCCCGGCACTCCTGGCGCCCCTGGCGCCCCTGGGATCGGGCCGTCGGCCCCGGTCGGCAGGTCGGTGCGCAGGCAGCCCGAGCTCCCAGGTAGGTGGTTCGCCCTGCCGGCTGACCTGCCCCCGCGCGAGATCGTCGCCCTGGCGCGAGCGGAGGCCCATCTCGACCGGCTGGGCATCGTCACCCGGGGCGCAGTCCTCGCCTCGGGTGACCCCGGCGGCTTCGCCTCGGCGTACCGGACCCTGTCGACGATGGAGGAACGTGGCAGGGTCCAGCGCGTGTACGCCGTGGAGGGACTCGGGGCTGCTCAGTTCGCCCTGACGGGGGTGGTGGACCAGGTGCGGGCCGTGGAGCGGGATCTGGCTGACGGGCAGTCCGACGACCTGCTGCTGGCCACGGCCGATCCGGCCAACCCCTACGGCGCCGCGTTGGAGTGGCCGGCCAGTGACTGGGCTGGCGGCACCGGGTCGCCGCATCGACCCTCGAGGGGCGCCGGGTGCCACGTTGTCCTGATGTCCGGTCGGCCCGTGCTGTACTCGGAGCGCGGCGGCCACACCCTGCTGACCTTCTCCGAGGGCGCCGCAGACAAGGACGTCGCCGCAGAGCTGGCCACAGCAGCGCGACTGCTGCACGACGCGGTGAAGTCCGGGGCGGTCGGGGCGCTGACGATCACGAAGGTCAACGGATCAGCCGTGATGGAACTGGGTGCGTCAGACCACGTGCGAAAGGCGTTGGAGGCCGCCGGGTTCGGGCTGACCCCGCGCGGATACCGAGTCCCTCGCTGAACGAGTGAGTCCGGGCAGGGCCTCAGGCGGCGTGCGACACGGCAGCCTCGGCGGCTTCGATCGCGGCGACCTCGTCGCTGACGGAGCGCAGCAGGGTGGAGAGCGGGACATCGAGGGCGGTGCAGATCGCAGCCAGCAACTCGCTGGACGGCTCCTTCTGACCCCGCTCGATCTCGGACAGGTAGCCCAGCGATACCCGGGCAGCGGAACTCACATCGCGCAGCGTCCGGCCCTGGTCCTGACGCAGGCGACGCAACTGCTCGCCCACGACCCGTCGCAGGATCACCATGACCGTCCCCTTCTCTCCATTGACCAACTCTAGCGCGAGACCACCGCCAGCGCGGTGATGTGTCACCAGAACGCGTGATCAGTCGCCGTTGTTCCCGAGTCCTGCCCCCGATGCGTCGCCGGGCTGGGCCCTTCCGCACCACGGACCTCGGCCAGCAGCATGAGGGCGCCATCGACGGCGTCGAGTTGAACCTGCTCACGGCGTCCGGTGATCCCCAGGTGGCGTGTCGTGGTCCCCCTGGGCCCGGTCACGGCGACGAACACGGTCCCGACCGGCCTGCCGCTGGCGGAGTCCGGTCCGGCCTCCCCCGTGGTGGCGACCCCGTACGTGGCGCCCAGGCGATCGCGGACTCCCGAAGCCATCTGCTCAGCCACGGCCGCCGAGACCGGGCCCTCCTCCGCGAGAACCCTCGGATCCACGCCGAGCATCGAGGACTTGACGTCGGTGGCGTAGGCCACCACCGCGCCACGGACGACAGCCGAGGAGCCGGGGACCGAGGTCAGCGCGGCTACCAGCCGACCCCCCGTGATGGACTCAGCCGTCGCGACCGTCGCCCCGTCGGAGATCAAGCCTGCCAGGAGCTCCGCCACCCCGGCGACTCCTCCCGGGATCGGATCGGTCACGGGGTGGACCCTGAGGGCGGCGCTGGTCCGTCCGTGGGCGGGCCGTCGGGGTCCTTGCTGCCAGACGTCTCCTCGCCCGATGACCCCTGGCCGGGTGCGATGGGGGTGGCAGCCTTTGCTGCCTTCGCGGACTTCGAATCGCTGCGCGTCCAGTACGCCTTGCTGATGTAGTCGAGCCCGGTGAGGGCGGTGAGCAGCACGGCGATCCCCATCGTGACGTTCCGGGTCCACCACAGCAGGGTCATCGCGGGAGTGATGGGCAGGAGAAACAGGGTGATGCCGACCATCTGGAATAGCGTCTTTGCCTTGCCGCCGCGGCTCGCGGGGATCACCCCGTGCTTGAGGACCCCGAACCGGATGATCGTGACGCCGACCTCACGGCTCATGATCAGGACTGTCACCCACCACCACAGCTCGTCGAGCACCGACAAACCGATCAGGGCCACGCCCGTGAGCGCCTTGTCCGCCAGAGGGTCGGCGATCTTGCCGAAGGTCGAGACCAACCCCTGCCTGCGAGCGAGCCACCCGTCGAGCCAGTCGGTGATCGCCGCCACCACGAAGACCACAGTCGCCGCGATGCGGGTCGCGGCGTTCGTCCCGTCGTCGTACATGAGCAGGTACCAGAAGAACGGGATCATCACGATCCGCAGGAGCGTGAGCATGTTGGGCAGGTGCCACAACTGCGCCCAACCGGTCACCACGCGCTCCCGGCTCCACATCTCCGGCTTCTCCGGCTCGGCGCCGTGCCCACCGGGGGCCGAGGGTAGGGACTCCTCGGGGCCGTGGGGATCAGATCCGGACAACGGACACCTCCACGGCCTGCAGGTCGACCCCATCCGTGGACACGACCCGCGCCCGCAGCATCGAGCCCGGGACCACGCGCCCTCGCAGGTCCGGGGTCAGGTGCACGCTGGTCGTCCCGTCCTCGGGCCCCTGGTGCTCGGCTCGGCCCTCAGCCGACATCCCATCGATGTGCTCCACGAGGACCTCGACCTCCTGGCCGAGGCGCTGCTCGGCCCGCTGGGCCATGACCTCGTCGACCACGTCACTGACCTCCGTGACTCGAGCCCGGATCTCCGCCTCATCGAGTTTGTCGGCCAGCCCCAGCGCCTCAGTGCCATCCTCGTCGGAGTACCCGAAGACCCCGACAGCATCCATCTGGGCCTCCCCGAGGAAGCTCATGAGCTCCTCGAGGTCCTCCTCGGTCTCACCGGGGAAGCCGACGATGACGTTGCTGCGGATGCCCGCCTCGGGCGCCCCCGCGCGGATCGAGGAGATGAGCTCCAGGAACGACTCGGTACCGCCGAAGCGGCGCATCCGACGCAGCAGGGGGGCACTGGCGTGCTGGAAGCTCAGGTCGAAGTAGTCCGCCACCCTCGGGGACTCCAGCATCGTGCGGACCAGGCCGGGTCGGACCTCCGCGGGTTGCAGGTAGGCCACGCGGATCCGCTCGATCTCGGGGACCGAGCCCAACTCCACGAGCAGCTCCTCGAGCGCGCGGGGATCGGCGAGGTCCTTGCCGTAGGAGGTGGAGTTCTCGGACACGAGGACCAGCTCGTGGACCCCGCCTTCGGCGAGCCACCGAGCCTCGGCCACGACGTCGGCACGCGAGCGCGAGACGAACGACCCGCGGAAGGACGGGATGGCGCAGAAGGCGCATCGACGGTCGCAGCCGGAGGCGATCTTCAGCGACGCCACCGGGCCCGACGTCATGCGTCGCCGGATCCAGCCCGGACCGACGTCGCCCAGCTCAGCAGCGGTGTCCATGCGGCGACCCCGCGGCACCGCCGTGGCCGGGCACGTGGACGGCACTCCCGGGCCGGTCCGTGGGGGCCATGGGCAGCAGGGTGCGCCGGTCGCGCGGGACATGGCTGGTGAGGGTCCCGCCATCGACGATGACACGCAGTCGATCGGCGATGTCCGGGTAGTCGTCGAAGCCGAGCACGGCGTCGGCCTCCGGCAACTCGTTGGCCAACTCGGTTCCGTAGCGCTCGGCCATGCAGCCGACCGCGACCACCGAACGATGCCGGCCCTGGGGCGTCGTCCCCCCGGCGGAGAGCAGGGCATCGACGGACTCGCGCTTGGCAGCCTCGATGAAGCCACACGTGTTGACCAGGACTGCGTCGGCGTCACCGGCGTCGGCCACCAGCTCGAAGCCCTCAGCGGCCAGGCGACCGGCCAGTTCCTCGGAGTCCACCTCGTTGCGTGCGCATCCCAGTGTCACCAGGGCCACGCGGGTCGTGCTCACCTGGTCAGCGTAGGCCACCGGGATCGTCAGCTGCCGTGCTGCAGGTCTGCCAGCACCTCGTCCAGGTCGTCGGGCTTCACCAGGACGTCGCGGGCCTTGGACCCCTCCGACGGACCGACCACTCCCCTGGTCTCCATCAGGTCCATCAGGCGACCGGCCTTGGCGAACCCGACGCGCAACTTGCGTTGGAGCATCGACGTGGAGCCGAACTGAGTCGTGACGACCAGCTCGATGGCGGCGATCAACAGGTCGAGGTCGTCGCCGATGTCGTCGTCCACATCGCGCTTGGCGGCGGCCTCGGTGAGGACGTCGTCGCGGTACTGGGCGGCCATCTGCTTCTTCACGTGGCCCACGACGGCGCGGATCTCGGACTCCGGCACGAACGCACCCTGGATCCGCATGGGCTTCGATGCGCCCATGGGCAGGAACAACCCGTCACCCTGGCCGACGAGGGCCTCCGCGCCGGTCTGGTCCAGGATGACCCGGCTGTCGGTCTGGCTCGATGTGGCGAAGGCCAGGCGGGAGGGCACGTTGGCCTTGATCAGGCCGGTGACGACGTCGACGCTGGGCCGCTGCGTGGCCAGGACCAGGTGGATGCCGGCGGCGCGGGCCAGCTGGGTGATCCGCACGATCGACTCCTCGACGTCGCGCGGAGCGACCATCATGAGGTCGGCGAGCTCGTCGACGATGACCAGCAGGTAGGGGTAGGGGGCCAGGACCCGCTGCGAGTCCGGTGGCACCGCGAGCGTCCCCGAGCGCACGGCGCGGTTGAAGTCGTCGATGTGCCGGAACCCGAAGTGCGCGAGGTCGTCGTAGCGGGCGTCCATCTCGCGGACGACCCATTGCAGCGCCTCGGCGGCCTTCTTGGGGTTCGTGATGATGGGGGTGATCAGGTGCGGGATGCCCTCGTAGGCGGTCAGCTCCACCCGCTTCGGGTCGACGAGCACCATCCGCACCTCGGCGGGGGTGGCGCGCATGAGGATGCTGGTGACCAGCGCGTTGATGCAGCTGGACTTGCCCGCACCGGTGGCGCCCGCGACCAGGATGTGCGGCATCTTGGCGAGGTTGGCGCAGACATAACCGCCCTCGACGTCCTTGCCGAGGCCGACGAGCAGCGGGTGGTGGTCCGCCTGCGCCGAGGGCGCCCGCAACGTGTCGCCCAGGGAGACCATCTCGCGGTCGGTGTTGGGGATCTCGATGCCGATCGCGCTCTTGCCCGGGATCGGCGACAGGATCCTGATGTCGGAGGTCGCCACGGCGTAGGCGATGTTCTTCGTCAGCGCAGTGACCCGCTCGACCTTGACGCTCTGGCCGAGCTCCACCTCGTAGCGGGTGACCGTGGGGCCGCGCATGTAGCCGGTGACCTGCGCGTCGATCTCGAACTGAGTCGAGCACGTCGGTCAGGGCGGCCACGACCCGGTCGTTGGAGTTGCTACGGGCTTTCGGCGCCGTGCCGGCCTTGAGCAGGGTCGGGGTCGGCAGCCGGTAGTCGGGGGCCCCCGGCAGGCGCAGCTGCTCGGGCCGGGCGATTGCCACCGTGTTGTGCTTGGCGGGCTTGGCGGCAGCCGCGGGATCCACGGCCGCGACGAGCGAGGCGAGGTTCGGGTCGGCGGGTGCGGTGTCACCCCCGATCGCGCCGGCGACTCCCGGCACCTGGACGGTCTGGTCGTGGGGACCTGCAACGTCGGACCCGTGTTCACCGGCATCGAACAGGGCGTCGATGAGGGTGGGGTCATCCCCGGCCGACTCGTCCCCTGGCGCCGTCGCAACGGCGGAGATGAATGCCTCGTCCCCGGCCAGTGGACCGTCGTACGCGGGCGCCTCGGCGGCCTTCCGCGGCCGGCGGATGCCGCGCATGAGCCCCAGCGCGCGCGCCTTGAGGGCGGCCGCCCCGGAGTTCTTCGCCCCGGTGACTGGGCCCGAGGCCGAGTTCGGGGCGGCTGCGGCGGAGATGCCTTCCTCGGCGCTGTCGGCGACGGAGGAGCCGACAGCATCGTCGAGGGCGTCCTCCTTGACCAGGGCCGCATGCTTGGCGCGTCCGTCCACAGCCATGTCGCCCGCAGGTGGCTCTGCCTCTCCGGACGGATGCTGCAGGCGATCTGCGCAGGAGCAGCGCGTCGCGCAGGGCACCGAGCCGGACGGGGACGTCGTGGATCGGCGTCGCGGTGACCACGAGCAGGCCGAAGGCCATCAGGGCGACCAACCACAGGTAGGCCAGCCAGACCCCGACGGCGGACACGATCGGCGCGGTGACCAGCCAGCCGACCCAGCCACCGGCTGCACGCATCGCCTCGGACCCGTCGCCCGGGCTGGGCGCGCCCTTCGCCAATGCCCAGATCCCGGCGGCCGATGCCAGCAGGATCCCGGCCCCGATGGCGAGCCTGCCGGTGGTGGATCCCTGGTCCGGGTGCCGCAGCACACGCAGCGTTGCCCAGAACAGGAACAGCGGGATCACGACGTCCAGGGCGCCCACCAAGCCGGTCACGATCGCGGTGACGACGCCGGTCAGCCACCCGTCGACCGAGAACCAGGTCACGGCGGCCACCACGATCGTCAGGGTGAACAGAAGCAGGCCGATTCCGTCGCGACGGTGCGTGGAGTCCAGATCTCGGGCGCTACGGCCCACGGCGCGCACCACAGCGCCGAGGATCGCGGCCAGGAAGAACCAGATGCGCGCCAGGAACCGGCCGGTCGCCCGGACCATCCGCGCCACAGGACCCGGGTGCCGACGCGCCGACGGCTTGGGCGCGGTGCGCGGGACCGAGCGCGACGATCCGCCCCGGGACTGGGCGGATCGTGACGCGGCGGATCGGGTCGAGCCCTTGCGGCTGCCCCCCTGGGAGCTGCGTGAGGCGCCTGACGTGCGGGCGCGCGCAGGCGACTTGGTGGCCATGCCGCGAGGCTACCGGGGGTGGGACGTCCCCGGGCCCGTCCCCGACTCGGCGGGCGTTCGTGTCGTGGTGGTCGCTGGTCTCAGCCGGCGAAACCCGCCACCCCGGCGGCTGCGAGGTCTGCGCGGAGGGTGGCGACCTGCTCGGGGGTCGCATCCACCAGCGGGAGGCGCACCGGCCCGGACGGCAGCCCCAGCTTCGCGCAGCGCCGCCTTGGCCAGGATCACCCCCTGGGTGCGGAACATGCCCACGTAGGCCGGGATCATCGACGCGTTGAGCTCCGTGGCACGGGGGACGTCGCCGGCCCGGTGCGCTGCCATCATCTCGGCGATCCTCGGGGCCAGGACATGCCCGACCACCGACACCACGCCCACTGCGCCAACGGAGAGCAGTGGCAGGGTGAGCGCGTCGTCGCCGGAGTACCAGGCGA
The DNA here is from genome assembly GCA_963747335.1 of uncultured Actinomycetes bacterium. Lineage (GTDB taxonomy): Bacteria > Actinomycetota > Actinomycetes > S36-B12 > CAIYMF01 > Prado023. Next base: position 501,868 of record CAVVEV010000003.1, read on the forward strand.
GGTCGGTGCTCGCAATGACCGACGCTGCAGCGGCGAGGTCAGCCTTGGCGTCCTTGTTGGCAACAATGCGGGGGTGCTCGGCGATGCGGGCGAAGGTGTCCGACTCGATCGGAACACCCGTGCGACCGGGGATGTCGTAGGTCATGATCGGCAGGTCGGTCGCATCGGCGATCGCCAGGAAGTGCGCCGCGATGCCCGCCTGCGGCGGCTTGTTGTAGTACGGGGTGACCAGCAGCAGGCCGTGGGCACCGGCGTCCTGGGCGGCGCGGGCGATGTCGATCGAGTGCCGGGTGTCGTTGTTGCTGGCGCCGGTGATGACGCTGGCGCGGTCGCCGACGGCTTCCAGGACCACCGTGAGCGATGCGATCTTCTCGGCGTCGCGCAGGGTCGGGGACTCCCCCGTGGTGCCGTTGACGATGAGGCCGTCATGGCCGGCGACATCGACCAGGTGCGTGGCCAGCCGAGCGACGCCGTCGTAGTCCACCTCCCCCTCGGGGGTGAACGGGGTGACCATCGCGGTCAGCATGTGTCCGAACGGCGCGGGGCTGGTGGGATCGAAGGCCATGGCCACACGCTATCGCCCCCGAACGCCGCCCCGGGGCGACGCTACGCCGAATGCGCCCTCAGCCCTGTGCCGTGATGAGGAACACCGGGGTGAGCTCGTCGCCCTGGCCCATCGGGTTGTCCAGCATGACCTCGCGGGCGTCCTGGACGGGCATCGGCAGGTTGCGGCTGCGTCCCACGACCTCGACGTTGATGTTGTTCCCGTCGATGATGTAGGCCGCGCACCCGAACCGGGCGGTGAGCCCATCGCAGATCGCGTCCGGGTCCTTCGAGGGGAGCATCGCGTACTGGTCGAAGGGGGGCATCGCGTCCGGGTTGAAGCCGTCGATCTCGGAGATGTGGTGGCCCGCGATCCGGTAGAAGTCGCCATTGCGCCGGAGCACGAACTTGCCGATCCCGCCCCCGACGACCGCCGCGATCATCCTTGGGTAACCGACCTCGTCGATGGCCACCTGCATCTTCTTCGGATGGCTGTAGCCGATGTCGCCGTTGTCGTTCTTCGTCACGTACCGGACGATGAGGCGGGCGAGCCAGCTGTCGGTGACCTCGCTGATGTGTCGGACGTCGCCGTTGCAGATGGAGACGAACTTCTGTGACAGGCACAGCGTGGTCGTCGGTGTGATCCGCTCTGCGGCATACAGGGCGATCACCCCACCCAGGTCCTCACCGATCCCGACCTTGTGGGTCCGGACCGGCTCGCGCCGGTAGGTCCGCCCGTTGACAACACGCGTGGAGGTCGCAGTCACGGCTCGGAGCCTACCCGGCGCGGCTACGGGGCAACCCGGCCGTTGGCGACGAACGCGGCGTGGGTCAGCGGCATCAGCGCCGCCCACTCCTGCTCGTAGCGCTCGGCGACCATCTCGATCTCGCGCTGCGGGAAGCTCGGGAACCGCGCGTCGTCGCTGTGGCGGCGCAGGGACAGGAAGTTCATCATCGCCCGGGCGTTCATCGTGACGTAGGCCGAGGAGTAGATCGTCAGCGGCAGCACGATCCGCGCGACCTCACGGGCGACCCCGGCCTCGAGCATGGACTCGTAGGCGGCGTAGGCGACCCGGCATGCGGTCTCGGTCTCGGCCCGCACGATCTCATACTGCTGGGCCGTCCCGTCGACGAACTCGTACGAGCCGGGCTTGCCCACCTGGACGAGCTTGCGCTCGGGTGCGGGGACGTAGAACGTCGGCTCGAGGACCTTGTACCGGCCCGATTCCTCGTTGTAGGAGGCGATCCGGTGCCGGAAGTGCTCGCGCCACATGAAGATCGGCGCCTGCACGAAGAAGGTCATCGAGGAGTGCTCGAACGGGGACCCGTGGCGGTCGCGCATCAGGTAGTTGATCAGCCCCGAGGACTTCGCCGGATCCGCCTCGAGGTCCTCCAGCGACTGCTCGCCCTTGGTCGACACCCGCGCAGCCCAGATGACGTCCGCATCACTCGCGGCGTGCTTCACGAGTTCGACGGTGACGTCGCTGCGGAACCTCAACTCGGGCATGTGCGTCCTCTCTGGTGCTGTCCGGGCGTGGCCCGGACATCCTCGTCGGCCGGCCGTCACGCTATCGTGCGCCCGCCTGCTCGCCATGGAGGTGCCCAATGACTACGGTGTGGCGCATCAGGTGCGCTGTCGGAGAAGGGGTCAGAACATGTGCGGTTGCTTCGTTGTCATGCTGGGGGCCTTCGCACCCCGGCTCGCCCTGGCGCTGATGGCCCTCTTCAACGACGAGATCACGAAGGCCTTCGACGGCTCCTGGGTGATCCCGCTCATCGGATGGTTCCTGCTGCCGTACACGACCCTCGTGTACGTCCTGATCTCGTGGTGGACCGCCGGTGGGGTATCGGGGTTCGAGTGGTTCTTCGTCGCTCTCGCGTTCTTCGCCGACCTCGCCTCCTACGGTGGCGGCTACAACCGCCGCTCGGACCTGCGCTACCCCACGACCAGCCCCGCCTGAGCACGCGCAACCCCATCCCGCGGCTTCACCGGACGGTCGCCTGGCGGCCATTCGGCCAGCAGGCGATGCCCATCGGCGGCTAGTAGGGTGACTTGTGCTCGCACACGCCCCAGCACCCGATGGAAGGGAAACACATGGCTATCAAGGTAGGCATCAACGGATTCGGCCGGATCGGCCGGATGGTGTTCCGTGCCGCCGTCCAGAACTACCCGGACACGATCCAGGTCGTCGGCATCAACGACCTCCTGGACCCCGAGTACCTGGCCTACATGCTCAAGTACGACTCGGTGCACGGTCGGTTCAAGGGCGACGTCTCGGTTGAGGGCTCGAACCTCATCGTCAACGGCAACACGATCCGCCTGACGGCCGAGCGCGACCCCGCAGCCCTGGCGTGGGGCGATGTGGGCGCCGAGGTCGTCGTGGAGTCCACGGGACTGTTCCTGGACAACGCCTCGGCGTCCAAGCACCTCGAGGCCGGCGCGAAGAAGGTCATCCTGTCCGCGCCGTCCAAGGACGACACCCCGATGTTCGTGTTCGGCGTGAACTCGGACAGCTACGCCGGCCAGGCGATCATCTCCAACGCGTCCTGCACGACCAACTGCCTGGCGCCGATCGCCAAGGTCATCAACGACAACTTCGGCATCAAGCGTGGTCTCATGACGACCGTGCACGCGACGACCGCGACCCAGAAGACCGTGGACGGCCCGTCGATGAAGGACTGGCGCGGTGGCCGCGGCATCCTGGAGAACATCATCCCGTCCTCCACCGGTGCGGCCAAGGCCGTGGGCAAGGTCCTCCCCGAGCTCAACGGCAAGTTGACCGGCATGGCGTTCCGCGTCCCGACCTCCGACGTCTCCGTGGTCGACCTGACCGTCGAGCTGGAGAAGCCGGCGTCCTACGACGAGATCAAGGCCGCCATGAAGGCCGCCTCCGAGGGCCCGATGAAGGGCGTCCTGGGCTACACCGAGGACAAGGTCGTCTCGACGGACTTCGTCGGCGAGGCCATGACCTCGGTGTTCGACGCCGAGGCCGGCATCGCGCTGGACTCGACCTTCGTCAAGCTCGTCGCCTGGTACGACAACGAGTGGGGCTACAGCAACAAGGTCGTCGAGATGATCAACGTCATCGGCGCGGACCTGGCCGACTGACACACGGCACACGATGTGGCCGGTCCCCCTCGGGGGGCCGGCCACATCGTCGTCCGGGGTCGGGTCAGAAGAAGAGCACTCCGACGAACGTGGCTCCGATCAGGCAGACGATGAGCACGACGGCGACGATCTTGACAGTTTGCTGATCCATGGACGAATCATCCCCCATGGTGGCGCACCTGCGTGCCACCGGATTGCCCGCGCCGCGGTGGCACACTCGGCTCCATGCCTTCCGCGTCCGCCTATCGGGTCTACCCGTACCGGTGGGTGGTCCTGGCGGTCTTCACGTTGGTCAACGTCACGATCCAGACCCTGTGGATCGGGTACGCCCCGATCACGGGCAGGGCTGCTGAGTACTACGGCGTCAGCGACACGGCCATCGGGGCGTTCTCGATGGTGTTCATGCTCGCGTTCATCCCACTGTCCCTGCCGGCGGCGTGGCTGATCGACACCCGTGGGTTCCGGATGGCGACGGGGCTCGGTGCGGTTGCGATGGGGGCATGCGGGATCCTGCGCGGGCTGGCTGGTGACAACTACTGGATGGCCATGGCGGCCACCCTGGGGATCGCCGCCGCACAGCCCCTGCTGCTGAACGCCTGGACGAAGATGCCCGCGCGCTGGTTCGCCCCCGAACAGCGGGCGACGGCGGTCGGCGTGGTGACGCTCGGCAACCTGGTGGGGACGGCCGCCGGCATGGTGCTGGGCCCAGTGCTGGTCGAGTCGATGCCGATCGGGCAGATCCAGCTCGTGTACGGGGTCGTCGCGGCGCTCAGCGCGGTCCTGTTCCTCGCCCTCGCCCGGGAGCACCCACCCACGCCGGCCTGCCCGGCCGGGCAGGAGGAGCGCGCGCTGGTGCTCGATGGGCTGTCGCATGCAGTACGGGTCCCGGCATTCTGGTACGTGCTGGCGATCGCCTTCATCGGGCTCGGCGTGTTCAACGGGCTGACCACGTGGGTCGAGGCGATGCTGCGCCCGCGCGGATTCTCCCCCGCCGACGCGGGGACGCTGGGCGCTGTGCTGCTGCTCGGGGGGCTTGTCGGCGCCGTGGTCCTCCCGGCGCTCTCGGATCGTCAGGGTCGGCGCCGACTCTTCCTGGTGCTGGCCTTCGCCGGGGCGATCCCTGGGCTGATCGGGGTGACCGTCGCCAACTCCCTGCCGCTGCTCCTCGGCTCGGGTCTGGTCCTGGGCTTCTTCCTCGTCTCGGCGCTGCCGATCGGCTTCCAGTACGCCGCCGAGGTAACCCGACCGACCCCCGAGGGCACCTCGAACGGACTGATGCAGCTCTTCGGCCAGGGTGCCGTGGTGTTCGTCTATGTGATGTCCGCGCTGCGCACGCCGGACGGGTCGTTCACCCGCGCGCTGATCGCAGCACTCGCGCTCCTGGTCGTCGCCGTGATCATCGCCCTGCGGATGCCCGAACCGCAGGTGCTGCAGCCGGACTCGTCACGCGCCGTCGAGCAGGTCCGCTGACTCCCCCGCGGTGACGCTCCTCGATCAGGTGGACTCAGAACCCGCCGAAGTCGAACCCGCCGCCATCGAAGCCGCCACCGTCGAAGCCGCCGCCGGTGTCACCCCCACCGAAGTCCCCTCCCGAGTCCCCGCCGACGTCGCCCCCGCCATCCCCGCCACCGAGATCGCCCCCGGCGTCACCACCGAAGTAGTCGTATCCGGGCGGGAGGTAGAGGGCGTTGAACAGCATGGTGCCCATGAGGACGTTGCTCATCATGTAGGCGCCGGAACCCGCGTACCAGCCGCGGGCCCAGGGGGCGTACTCGGGACCGGCCTCGTAGTACGGCCGATCGCCGGCGGCCGTTGGCACGAGTCGCGCCTGGGGATCCAGTCCGTCCTTGATGCGCGCGTCACAGGCCGCGCAGACCGGAACGTCGCGCAGCGCCCCGCCCTCGGGCGCCCACTGAGCGTCGGCAACCGACAACCCGTGGCGCTGGTCGAAGAAGCACGGGGGACGCCGGCTGGGCAGCGCGCGCCCCTCGCGCCGGGCGTCGAGCGTGGCCAGGGCGAAACGGCCGTCGTCCAGCGACTTCGAGACCCACTGGAGGTCATCGGGATGGGTGGAGGCTGCCAGGGTCTCCTTGGCACGCTCGTAGGAGTTCAGGGCGTCCTCGAAGTCCTTCGCCGCCTCAGGCTCCAGTGACTCAGGCACCGGCGTGTCGGCGATCTGCTGCCCGAGCTGGGTGACGTCCTCCTCAGCCACCCGCCGCACGGCCTGCCAGCGCCGCTCGGCCAGCTCCTTGTTCTGCCGGCTGTTCTGCCGGGACGTCCCGACCGCGGCCTGGTTCTGGCGTGACTGCAGGAGCATGACGCCGCCGACGATGAGCAGGAGTATCAGGATCCATTCCATGCCCTCCACGATAACTGCCGGACGGCTGGCCCGCTGCCGATTGTCCTGCAGCCGGCCGCGCCAAGATCGTTGCTTCGTCCAACTCCCGGGCGCCGGGAGCCGCTTCGTCCCACTCTCGGGCCTCGCGACGACCCCGAACTTGGATCAAACCGTGATCTTGGCCCCGGGCGTTCGGGCGCGGGGACCGCGATCGTGGCGTCGGGGTCGCCGGCACTCAGGCGGTGGAGTCGCCCGTGTGGGCGGTGGCTGCCTGCTTGGAGTAGGAGCGGGCATAGATGGCCCGCATCAGCAGCGCCTCCCAGGCGGGCAGCGGCTTGGCCCCGCCCAGGCCAGCCCCCCCGATCCACGCGCGGGCCGCCTTCTCGATCACCATGGCGACGGCCTCATGATCGGCGCCGAACACCAGGGCGCCGCGGCCCGGAACGAGTACGGCGTCGGAGCGCGGACGCCGCTTCGGGGTCGATCGAGCCGGCGCCACCCGGCGGCCTGTGAGCTGCGCGAGATCGTCGAGCACGGGGGGCAATGGCCGGCGCAGGATGGAGAAGCGCACGGTGAAGGGCGCCGTCGACAGCCACGCCTGCGTCCCGTCGGCGAGGTCCACCGGCTGCAGGCAGGCCGCGTCCCACGGTGCATCGGGGTCGGCCGGCATGTGCGACCCCTCCCGGGGTCGCTTGACGACCACGTAGGTGGCGCACGCGCGCTCGAGGTCGGAGACCCGGCCGAAGGCCTCCTCCAGGGTGCCGCCGACCGCGAAGGCCCCGTGGTTGGCCATGAGCACCGCGGGGCCCTGGCCCAGGGCGCTGACCGTCCCCTCTGTGATCTTCTTCGTCCCGGGCAGGGCGTACGGGGCACAGGGCACCTCACCGAAGGGTGTGGGCACCGACACGCGCGCCGCCGCGCAGATGGAGGCCGCCACCTGGTGCGTGTGCACGCCGGCCATCACCTCGGGCCGGCGCCGGTAGGTCTCGGCATGGAGCTTGCGCTCGCCGCTGGGCTTGTACTGCCCGACCCACTCGCCGCTCTCCAGATCAACCCGGACGATCATCGGTTCGCTGAGGTCCGGGTAGGAGATTCCGCTGGGTGTGACGAGCATCGAGCGCTCGTCGAGTCGGACGCTCAGGTTGCCCCACGTGCGCGCCACGAGCCCTTCGGCGAGCAGGCGATGGCCCGCCTCGACGAGGTCCCGACGGCCCTGGGCCTCGTTCACTGCCGGGCTCCCTCGACCTGCGCGAACACGCGGTCGAAGGCGGCCACCGCCTGGTCGATCGTCTCCTCGGTGTGTGCGGCACTCGTGTAGAGCCGCGAGCCGGCCAACGTGATCACTCCCTCGGCGGTGTACGCCGCGCCCATCTCCTCCATCACGGTCTTGCGCGCCTTGATCTCCTTGAGCTTGCCGGGCACCTCCCAGATCCGGTTGAAGTCCACGGCGAAGTGCAGCGTGCCCACGGTCTGCAGGTGCACGATCGAGCCCTGGTTGTACGTGACGAACGGCAGGCCCCGCCGTGCGATCGACTCCCGCAGCCCAGCCGTGAGGCGGTCGCCCATCGCCCCGGCACGCTCGGCGGCGTTCTGCCGCTCCATCTCCACGAGGGTGAAGTACCCGGCCGCCGACGACAGCGGGTTCGCGGCCATGGTGCCGCCGACCAGCGCCTTCTTCGAGCCGGCCTCGAGCCCGGCGGACAGCAGCTTCATGTACTCGCGCTTCCCGCCCAGGCCGCCCGCCGACGGGTAGCCACCGGCGACGACCTTGCCGAACACGGTCAGGTCGGGCTCGACGCCGAAGTAGCCCTGCGCGCCGGACATGCCGAGCCGGAACCCGGTGACGACCTCGTCGAAGACCAGCAGCGCCCCGTACTTGTCGCACAGCGCCCGCACACCCGCGTTGAAGTGGCGCGGGAGCGGCCTGGTCCCGCTCTCCGGGCCGATGGGCTCGATCAGCACCGCGGCCGTGCCGCCCCGCGCCCGGTTGATCTGCAGGGTCCGCTCCAGCGCGTCGAGGTCGCCGGGGAAGAACTCCTGCGTGTGCCGGAACACGTACTTGGGCACGCCGTGCGCCTCGTGGTGGCGGGTGCCCGGGATCCGCAGGCCGTAGGCGAGCTGGTCGGACCACCCGTGGTACGCGCCACCCATCTTGACCACGTTCTTCTTCCCGGTGGCCAGCCGCGCCACCCGGATCGCAGCCATGCAGCCCTCCGTGCCCGACCCGAGCATCCGGAACATCGGCACCGCCGGCATGTGCTCGGCGATGAACCGGGCGAGCTTCAGCTCGTAGGAGTGGAACAGCCCCGTCGACGGCCCGCAGGTGCGCAGCAGGTCGATCACCTGCTCGAGGACCTCCGGCGGGTTGGACCCGAGCACGGTGGGTCCTCCCGCCTGCAGGAAGTCCAGGTACTGATTGCCGTCGAGGTCGTGCAGGTGGCACCCCTGCGCCCTGGTGATCACCAGCGGGAAGGGCATGTTGAACGCAAGGTTGTGCTGGACGCCGCCGGGGATGTACTCGGCAGCCTCGGCGGTCATCGCCTTGGAGGACTGGCACCGCTTCTCGAAGTGATCGTCGAGATATCCCTGCAGGGCGTCGCGGCGCAGTGCCCGGATCGGCTGCGCGATGAGCGCGTCCAGGTCGGCGATCACGCGGGGGACGTCGGGGTACTCGGAGATCGCGAATCCGTCGGGCACGGCATCCTCCTGCTGGTCCAGAGCCTCAGCCAATCCTCGCACCGGGGCACGGTCGAAAGGACCCCGACCGAAGCGGGAGTCGGTCGACGACACGTCCCGTGGCTCAGGCTGCGTCGAGGAACGCCACCGTGCGCCCCACGTACCAGGGCAGCGGGGCACCGGCCTCGTGGAAGCCCACGTGTCCGCCGGTGCGGGTGATCGCGCGGCGCACCGGGGTGTCCGCCTCCAGTTGCGCCCAGTCGATCGCACGGTAGGGACCGGCGGGGATCATCGGATCGTCGATCGCGTGCACGACGAGCGTGGGCACGGTGATCCGCGGAAGGAACTGGGCGCTGGAGTTCACCACGTAGTACTCCGCGGCGTCGCGCCAGCCGTTGTGCTTCGCGGTGATGAGGTCGTCGAACTCCGTGAGCGTGCTGACCTTGGTGATCGCGGCGCGCTCGGCGTCCGTCAGGGCGAGCCCGGAGTGCGCCGAGTCGGCCTTCAGCCGGCTGACCAGGAACTTCTGGTAGAGGCCGAACATCCGCCGGCTCAGGTGCTCGTTGCCGGTGGTGAGGTCCAGGGGTGCAGAGACCGCAACGCCAGCACGGACAGGAAGCCCGTCCAGCGGCTCGCCCAGCAGCTTGAGGGTGACGTTCCCGCCGAGCGAGAAGCCGACGATCGCCACGCCCTCGGCGTCCTTCTCATCGGCGAGGGCCCGCAGGACAGTCCGCAGGTCCTCCGAGCGGCCGCCGTGGTAGAGCATGCGGCAGTGCTCCGTGGAGTCGCCGACGCCTCGCAGGTCGACCCGGGCCACGGGGTACCCCGCCTGCAGGAGGCCCATCGCTGTGGCGCGCACGTAGGTCGACTCGATCGAGCCGCCGAGACCATGGACGACCAGCGCCATGGGGCGGTCGGACCGTGCCCCCGACCGTGGCCGGTGGATCCGCACCGCCAGCGCATCCCCCGAACCGTCGTCCATCCCCACGACCAGCCGCTGCTCGGTCGACACCGCAGCCAGGTCGTGGGTGCGCGGGCGGACACGATCGGCGACGGTCTGCAGCGTTCCGGTCAGCCAGGGCGGCGCGGGAGTGAACCGCGCGTTGACGATGTCGGTCACGCGACGCCCAGGACGCTCTTGATCGTGCGGACGACGCCGTTGTCCGCGTTTCCGGGGGCGCGGAACCGTGCGCGGGCGGCCAGCTCGGGATGGGCGTTGGCCATCGCGAACGAGTAGGTGGCCTCGTCCATCATCTCCAGGTCGTTGAGGAAGTCGCCGAAGACCATCGTCTGGTCGCGCGTGATCCCCAGCGCCTCCTGGATGTGGCGGATCCCACTGCCCTTGTTGGCGTGGCTGTCCATCACGTCGAGCCAGTGCTGGCCGGAGACGACCACCTGGTGGGTGTCGAGGTACCGGGCATAGGCGGGGGCGGAGATGTCCTCGGACGACACGAAGTCGTAGATCGCCACCTTGAGGATGTCGTCGTCGACCGCATCGAGGTCCTCCACGATCTGCAGTCGGTGGTAGTACTTGTCGACCTCGGCGAGGAAGGGCGCGTCCGTGCGCTCGATGTAGGCCGAGGCCTTGCCACACAGGACCGCCCCGACGTCGGCGCCGTTGGCGTTCAGTGCGCGCGCCACGCCGATCAGCTCACGCGCCACCTGCCGGTCCAGGATGTCGGAGCTGAGCTCGCGGCCCTCGCGCACGACGAACGTGCCGTTCTCGGCGATGAAGACCACCTCGTCAGCGATCGGCTCGAAGCGCTCGAGGAGGTTGTAGTACTGGCGGCCGGATGCGGGGCAGAAGACGATCCCGCGCTCGTGCAGGGCGTCGATGAGCGGCCAGAAGTCGTCGTGGATGGCGTCGTCGTCGTCGAGCAGGGTGCCGTCCATGTCGCAGGCGATCAGCCGGATGTCGGGGATGGGGTCGAACACCAGCGGATCGACGGTGCCCGCCTCCGGCTGCTCAGCGGTTGGCGTGGGGTCTCGTCCGGTCACCCCGTCATCCTCCCACTGTGGGGGTCGTGGCGCCCTGCCGCACGCAGGGCTTGCCATGATGCGCTCATGCCCGACGTGCACTGGAAGCTGCGCACCGGCGCCGACGCCGCCCGCTTCCTTGCGACGGAGGCGGCGGGGCTGGCGTGGATCACCGTGCCGGGCGGGCCGCCTGTGCCGGCGGTCCTCGAGCTGGGACCCACCCGGCTCGGCATGGAACGGGTGGCCGAGGGACGTCCCACGCGTGAGATGGCCGAGCAGCTCGGACGTCGGCTCGCGGTCCTCCACACGTCGGGCGCCCCTGCGTTCGGCAGTCCTCCCCCGGATGCTGCCAGCCCGGACGGCTGGATCGGCGACCTGCCCATGCCCTATGCGCAACGTGCGACCTTCGTGGAGTTCTGGGCCCTGGACCGTCTTGCGGCGACGGCTCGGATGGCCCGCGACTTCGGTGGGTTGGCCCGCTCCCAGGCCGTCGAGGTGGATGGCTTCGTCGCCGACCTCCTGGCGGGAGACATCGACGTCGGGCCGCCTGTCCCGCCCGCTCGACTCCACGGCGACCTCTGGAGCGGCAACGTCCTCTGGGGCTCCGAGGGGCAGGCGTGGTTGATCGATCCGGCAGCCCACGGCGGCCATCCCGAGTCCGATCTCGCGATGCTTGCCCTGTTCGGCGTGGCACACCTCGACGCCATCGTGTCGGGGTACCAGCAGGTCCAGCAGTTGGCCCCCGGCTGGAGGGACCGCATCCCGCTGCACCACGTGTGGCCGCTGCTTGTCCACGCCGCGCTGTTCAGAGGTGGCTACGGCGACTCCGCGATCAGGGCGCTGCGGGAGGCGCGCGGCTGAGCCCGTCAGCCGGGGTCAGGATGCCCGCGAGTCGGCGTGCAGGGCGATCGCCTGACGCATGGCCTTGCGCGCGCGCTTGCGGTCGCCAGCGGCGTCGTAGGCCGTGGAGAGCTCGAACCAGCGCTCCCAGGCGTCGGGGTCGGCCTCGACTCGGGTTCGCACCACATCGAAGTGGGCGTCTGCTGCAGCGCGCTCAGGTCGGCCGGAGGGTCGCCGGGGCAGGTCGTCGATGGGCAGCTCCCCGCGGGCGGCAAGCTCGTGGGCCAGACCCTCGGTCGCGCGCCCGAACTGCCACTCCCGCCACAGCACCCAGAGCCCGATCACGGGGAAGGCGAGGATCGCCACCCCGAGCACCACAGGCACCACCCCTCCCGCGCGGATGAAGTCCCACGCCCGGGAGGCGGAGAAGAACAGGTAGGCCCCGAGCAGAACGGCCATCAGGACCGCCATGCGCTTGCCGGTCATGGAGCGCGCTCAGCCGTCCAGGCCGAGGAAGCCGTCGATGCCCACGGTGAGGCCGGGCGTGGAGGCCACGTTGCGGATCGCGAGCAGGACGCCGGGCATGAAGCTGCCCCGGTCGAAGGAGTCGTGACGGATGGTCAGGGTCTCCCCCGGCCCGCCGAGCAGAACCTCCTGGTGGGCAACCAGGCCCTGCAGCCGCACGGCGTGCACATGGATGCCGTCGACCAAAGCTCCGCGGGCCCCGTCGAGGGCGGACGTCGTGGCATCGGGCATGTCGGGGCTGTCGGCCTCCGCCCGGGCGGCCGCGACCAGCTGTGCGGTGCGCGTGGCCGTTCCCGAGGGAGCGTCCGCCTTGCGCGGGTGGTGCAGCTCGACGATCTCGACCGACTCGAAGTGCGGTGCCGCGGCTGCGGCGAAGCGCATCATCAGGACAGCGGCGATCCCGAAGTTCGGCGCGATCACCGCACCCGTGCCCGGGGATGCCTCCAGCCAGGCACGCACCTGCTCCAGCTTCCCGGCGTCGAAGCCCGTGGTGCCCACGACCGGATGGATCCCGGCGCCGATGAGGAACTCGAGGCTGCCCATCACGGACTCGGGGTGCGTGAAGTCCACAGCCACCTGGCAGCCAGCGGCCACCAGCTCCTGGAGCTCGTCACCCACATCGAGGCTCGACACCAGCTCGAGGTCCGGCGCCTCGTACACCGCCTTGACCACCTCGGACCCCATGCGTCCCCGCGCACCCAGCACACCCACTCGGATCGTCACACCGGCATTGTCCCACCGAGGGACCCCGGACGCGCCTCGCCGTGGCGGGGGTCAGCCGATCGAGAACGTGCGGGACTCCTCGAACGGCCCGATCACGGTGAGCGACTTGGGCACGGAGAGGATCGCGGCTGCCTCGTGGGCGATGTCGTCGAGGGTCACCGCGTCGATGCGCGCGAGCAGGCCGTCGATGCTCGGCAGGTCCCCTGTGGACAGGTCCGCACTGCCGATCCGGCTCATCCGGGAGCCGGAGTCCTCGAGGCCGAGCACGATCGAGCCCTTGGTCTGGCCCTTGCCCCGTTCCAGCTCCTCAGGGGTCAGGCCGTTGCGGGCGACCTCGTCGAGGCCTGCCACAGCGAGTTCGAGGACCTGGTCGACCTTGGCCGGCAGGCAGCCCGCGTAGGCCCCGAACAGGCCGACGTCGGAGTAGCCGGTGCTGAAGGCGTAGACCGAGTACGCCAGGCCACGGCGCTCGCGGATCTCCTGGAACAGCCGGGAGGACATGCCCCCACCCAGGGCAGTGCTCAGGATGCTCAGGATGTAGCGCCGACTGTCGGCCCGCGCCACACCCGGCACTCCCAGCACGAGGTGGGCCTGCTCTGTCGGGCGGGAGACGACGCGCACGCCGGGCGTGGTCGCGACGTCCAGCCCTCCGCGGCGCGCGGGCAGCGGGCGGACGGAAGGGTCGCCGAGCGCGCCGGCCGATCCGAAGGCCTCGGTCACCAGGCGCACGACCTCGTCGTGGTCCACGGCACCCGCGGCGGAGACCACCATCGCGTGGGGCTTGTACCGCTCGTGGTAGAACGATGCGATCGCGTCCCGGCTGATCCCGGCGATGGTCTCGTGGGTGCCCAGGATGGAGCGGCCGAGGTCGGTCTCGCCGTACATGCCGAGCATGAACTCGTCGTGGACGAGGTCCGAGGGATCGTCGTCGCGCATGGCGATCTCCTCGAGGATGACCCCGCGCTCGGAATCGACGTCCTCGGGGCGCAGCAGCGCCGAGGTGACGATGTCGCTGATCACATCGATCGCCAGGGGCAGGTCGCGGTCGAGCACACGGGCGTAGAAGCAGGTGTGCTCCTTGGAGGTGAACGCGTTCATCTCCCCGCCGACTGAGTCGAGCAGGGACGAGATCTCCATGGCCTCGCGCCGGCGGGTGCCCTTGAAGAGCAGGTGCTCGAGGTAGTGCGCCGAGCCCATCTGGGCGTGTGACTCGTCGCGCGAGCCGACTCCCACCCAGATCCCGAAAGCGGCCGAGCGCACGCCCGGCACGTGCTCGGTGATGATCCGCAGGCCCCCAGGCAGGACGGTCCGGCGGACCAGTCCCCCCTGGTCGGGGGTCAGCAGGGTGACGGTGGAGCCCGGCTCCTGGTCGGGATCGATCGACCAGGAGCCGGGCAGCACTGCCGTCATGCGGGTCAGGCCTCGCCCTCGCCGGCGGCCTGCTCGTCGCCCGAGCCCTCAACCGGAGCCTCAGCCGAACCCTCGGCATCCTCGATCACCGGCTGCAGCGACAGCTTGCCGCGGGAGTCGACCTCCTTGATCTCGACCAGGAGCTTCTGGCCGACCTGGACGACCTCCTCGACGTTGTTGATGCGGCTCTTGCCGGGGGCCAGCTTCTTCAGCTCGCTGATGTGCAGCAGGCCGTCCTTGCCGGGCAGGAGCGAGACGAACGCGCCGAAGGTCGTGGTCTTGACCACGGTGCCGAGGTAGCGCTCGCCGACCTCGGGCATCTGCGGGTTGGCGATGGCGTTGATCATCGCGCGTGCAGCCTCGGCCGACTCACCGTTCGTGGCACCGATGTAGATCGTGCCGTCGTCGGTGATGGTGATGTCGGCACCGGTCTCGTCCTGGATGGTGTTGATCATCTTGCCCTTGGGCCCGATCACCTCGCCGATCTTGTCGACAGGGATGTTCACGGTGATGATCCGCGGGGCCAGGACACTCATCTCGTCCGGGACGTCGATGGCCTCGGCCATGACCTCGAGGATCGCCAGGCGGGCGTCGCGGGCCTGCGTCAGGGCACCGGCCAGCACCGAGGCGGGGATGCCGTCGAGCTTGGTGTCCAGCTGCAGGGCGGTCACGAAGTCCTTGGTGCCGGCGACCTTGAAGTCCATGTCGCCGAACGCGTCCTCGGCGCCCAGGATGTCGGTGAGCGCCACGTAGCGGGTCTCACCGTCGACCTCGTCGGAGACCAGGCCCATCGCGATGCCCGCGACCGGGAACTTCAGCGGCACACCGGCGTTGAGCAGGGAGAGCGTCGAGGCGCAGACCGAGCCCATCGAGGTGGAGCCGTTGGAGCCCAGGGCCTCGGAGACCTGCCGGATGGCGTAGGGGAACTCCTCCTTGCTGGGCAGCACGGGCAGCAGGGCCCGCTCCGCGAGCGCGCCGTGGCCGATCTCGCGGCGCTTGGGCGAACCCACCCGGCCGGTCTCCCCGGTGCTGTAGGGCGGGAAGTTGTAGTTGTGCATGTAGCGCTTGCGCGTCTCGGGTGAGAGCGTGTCGAGCTGCTGCTCCATCTTGAGCATGTTCAGCGTGGTGACGCCCATGATCTGGGTCTCGCCGCGCTCGAACAGCGCCGAGCCGTGCGCCCGCGGGACGACCTCGACCTCGGCCGACAGCGGCCGGATGTCCGTCAGGCCACGGCCGTCGATGCGGACCTGGTCGCGCAGGACGCGCTGGCGGACCAGCTTCTTGGTCAACGAGCGGAACGCTGCGCTGATCTCCTTGTCACGGCCTGCGAACTGCTCGGCGAGGCGCTCGGCGACCTGGCCCTTGGCGCGGTCGATCGCTGCCTCGCGCTCCTGCTTGTCGGCGATGACCAGGGCGGCGGCCAACTCGTCGGTGCCCGCAGCCTCGACCGCGTCGTAGGCGTCGGGCTGGTAGTCCGGGAACACCGGGAACTCGACGGTCGGCTTGGCGGCCTTGGCGGCCAGCGCGGACTGCGCGTCGCACAGGATCCGGATGAAGCCCTTGGCGGCCTCCAGGCCCTCGGCGACGACCTGCTCGGTCGGAGCCTTGGCTCCCCCGGCGACGAGCTCCACGGTGTTGGCGGTGGCCTCGGCCTCCACCATCATGACGGCGACGTCGTCACCGGCGATGCGGCCGGCGACGACCATGTCGAACACCGCGCCCTCGAGCTGCTCGTGGGTCGGGAAGGCGACCCACTGGCCGCGGATCAGCGCGACGCGGGTGGCGCCGATCGGGCCGGAGAAGGGCAGGCCGGAGAGCTGGGTCGACATCGATGCGGCGTTGATGGCCACGACGTCGTAGAGGTGTGCGGGGTTCAGGCTCATCACCGTGATGACGACCTGGACCTCGTTGCGCAGGCCCTTGACGAACGTGGGGCGCAGAGGGCGGTCGATGAGGCGGCAGGTGAGGATCGCGTCCTCGCTGGGCCGACCCTCGCGGCGGAAGAACGAGCCGGGGATGCGCCCGGCGGCGTACATCCGCTCCTCGACGTCGATCGTCAGGGGGAAGAAGTCGAACTGGTCCTTCGGGTGCTTGCCGGCCGTGGTGGCCGACAGGAGCATGGTGTCCTCGTCGAGGTAGGCCACGGCGGAGCCGGCGGCCTGGCGGGCGAGGCGCCCGGTCTCGAAGCGGATGGTGCGGGTGCCGTAGGCGCCGTTGTCGATGACGGCCTCGGACGAGTGGATCTCGGGACCCTCCACGGGTGCCCTCCTTGTGTGTTGGGAGGATCGGCGCCGGGGCGGGCCTTGGATAGAAGTCCTCGGAACCGTGGGCGGGGTCGACGTCGTGTCGAACCCCTCGGATGCTCCGGGGACCACCACCGCAAGACCATGCGTGGCGCCGGACCCTCAATGTTGTGTTGTGTCGTGCTGGGAAGTGCGGTGTCGCCGCGAGCCTGGGCGGCGGGCATTGGATGCCCAGCCGGGCCGACGCGCAGGCGCGAACAAGTGGCGCACGCGCCAGGAGCGGCACCCGCGTGGGTACCGCTCCTGGGAGGGCTAGCGCCGGATACCGAGGCGCTCGATCAGCGCGCGGTACCGCTCGATGTCGGTGGCCTGCAGGTACTTGAGCAGGCGGCGACGCTTGCCGACCAGCAGCAGCAGGCCACGCCGGCTGTGGTGGTCGTGCTTGTGGGTCTTCAGGTGCTCGGTCAGGTCCGAGATGCGCTTGGTGAGCATTGCGACCTGGACTTCGGGGCTGCCGGTGTCGCCCTCTTTGGTTCCGTACTCGGCGATGATGGACTTCTTGGTGTCCGTGTCAAGAGACATAGATGACTGTGCATTCCTCTCGGGCGCGTGGATCACCAGCGGCCTTCTGCCTGGCTGGTTCAAGTCGCGGTCCCCGGGGCGCCCGCCCCATGGCCGTCAGGGCAAGGGTACCAGAGGGGGCATGTGGGGCAGTTTCTGGCAGATCTGAGGGTCCCTGAGTCAACTCGTGCAAGCCCCCATTCGGGGGACAAGGTGGGGTCCACCATCGACGCTGGGTAATTGACCGATCACCTCCGGCAAGTTCTTTGACAGGCGTTTTCGGGCAGGAGTTGGATTGGGTTATCACACAACTCAACACGCGCATGCGGTCTTTCGGCTTGTGACCACACAGTCGAAGGTCCCGGGGGCGGCGCCGAGTGTTCCCAGGAGGAACCAGATGTTCGGGTCGAAGCGAAGCCTGTTCGGCGCAGAGCGCGGCAGCACCACGAGTTGGCTGGCAGGGGTGACCTCGGTGGCACTTCTCCTAGCAACCGTCGCGCTGCCCGCAGTGGCAGCAGCTGAGGAGCAGCCCTCGGACGCCACCAACCTGGTGGTTGCCGAGGGATCGGCGGTCATCGAGGAACCCCCGGTCGTCGAAGAGGTCGTCGAGGAACCCCCGGTCGTCGAAGAGGTCGTCGAAGTCCCTGTAGTCGTCGAGGAGGTCGTCGAGGAACCCCCGGTTGTCGCGGTCGAGGAGCCGGCGCCCACGGTGCAGAGGAACGTTTCGGCGTCGGACGACTCCGCGGCTGAGGCTCAGGACGATCCCACGGTTGCGGCAGTGCCAGCCGATGCTGCGGTAGAGCCCGCCAAGGATGACTCCACGTCCCCCGCCCAGGGTACCGCGTCGGCCGGAACGCCTGACGGGTCGAACTCCTCCGACAATGCGCCCCCGATCAGCGAGCAGCGGGTCGCCGGCCAAACGAGCGGTGGGGACAACCCGCCGCGGGGCAAGGGCTCGATCGAGGTCCTGAAGGTGGACAAGCTGACCAACAAGCCCTTGGCGGGCGCCTGGTTCCAGCTGTGGAAGGACGATCAGCAGCTCGGCCTGGAGAAGAGTGACTCGAAGGGCAAGGCCACGTTCGAGGGTCTGGCGTGGGGCACCTACCAGGTCCAGGAAGTCACCGCCCCCGACGGTTACGGACTCAGCGACCCCGCTACCCAGACCGCCGTCATCGACCAGAGCAAGTTCAAGTGCGGCGACGATCACGGGGTGGGTCCGTCCTCAGTCGAGGCACTGACCAACAACAACAACAACGAGTACGGCGACAACGACCGGGACTGTGGCAAGGGCGTCGTCAAGCTGACGTTCAAGAACCCGCCGCTGGGCTCGATCGAGGTCCTGAAGGTCGACAAGCTGACCAACAAGCCCTTGGCGGGCGCCTGGTTCCAGCTGTGGAAGGACGATCAGCAGCTCGGCCTGGAGAAGAGTGACTCGAAGGGCAAGGCCACGTTCGAGGGTCTGGCGTGGGGCACCTACCAGGTCCAGGAAGTCACCGCCCCCGACGGTTACGGACTCAGCGACCCCGCTACCCAGACCGCCGTCATCGACCAGAGCAAGTTCAAGTGCGGAAGCACCGATGACCACAACAACCGTTCCTCGGTCGATGCACTGACCTACAACAACAACAACAACAACGAGCACGGCGATGACGACCGGGACTGCGGTAAGGGCGTTGTCAAGCTGACGTTCAAGAACCCGCCGCTGGGCTCGATCGAGGTCCTGAAGGTCGACAAGCTGACCAACAAGCCCTTGGCGGGTGCCTGGTTCCAGCTGTGGAAGGACGATCAGCAGCTCGGCCTGGAGAAGAGTGACTCGAAGGGCAAGGCCACGTTCGAGGGTCTGGCGTGGGGCACCTACCAGGTCCAGGAAGTCACCGCCCCCGACGGTTACGGACTCAGCGACCCCGCAACCCAGACCGCCGTCATCGACCAGAGCAAGTTCAAGTGCGGAAGCACCGATGACCACAACAACCGTTCCTCGGTCGATGCACTGACCTACAACAACAACAACAACGAGCACGGCGATGACGACCGGGACTGCGGTAAGGGCGTTGTCAAGCTGACGTTCAAGAACCCGCCGCTCGGCTCAATCGAGGTCCTGAAGCTCGACAAGCTGACGGGCAAGGCGTTGGCCGGCGCCAAGTTCCAGCTGTGGAAGGGCGCCGAGTACGTCGATGAGGAGACGAGTGACTCGAAGGGCAAGGCAACCTTCAAGGATCTGCCGTGGGGCACCTACCAGGTCCAGGAAGTCACGGCGCCCGACGGTTACGGACTCAGCGACCCCGCTACCCAGACCGCCATCATCGACCAGAGCAAGTTCAAGTGCGGCGACGATCACGGTGTGGGTCCGTCCTCGGTCGAGGCACTGACGAACAACAACAGCCACGAGTACGGCGACAACGACCGGGACTGTGGCAAGGGCGTCGTCAAGCTGACGTTCAAGAACCCGCCGCTGGGCTCGATCGAGGTCCTGAAGGTCGACAAGCTGACCAACAAGCCGTTGAAGGGTGCCTGGTTCCAGCTGTGGAACGACAAGGGCACGATCGGCCAACTCGACAGTGAGGACACCCGGGACGGCGAACTGCAGGAGAGCGACGAGGACGGAAAGGTCCTGTTCAAGGCTCAGCCGTGGGGCACCTACCTGGTCCAGGAAGTCAGCCCGCCCACCGGATACGGACTCAGCGCCCCCGCTACCCAGCCCGCCGAGATCGACGAGAGCGATTACATCTGCGACAAGGGTGACCGTGTGGATCCGTCCTCACTCGGGGCACCGAACAACAACAACAACAACGAGCATGGGCAGAAGCCCGGATCCGGTCACG
The DNA here is from genome assembly GCA_963747335.1 of uncultured Actinomycetes bacterium. Classification (GTDB taxonomy): domain Bacteria; phylum Actinomycetota; class Actinomycetes; order S36-B12; family CAIYMF01; genus Prado023. The sequence goes on from CAVVEV010000003.1 coordinate 521,635, forward strand.
GGGACTGGAACGTGAGCTGCAGCGGAGGTGTGGTCGAGTTGGTCTTCGCCAACCCGCCGATCGACATCCCGTCGCTCGACAAGACCTCTGATCCCTCGGATGGGACGGCGGTCGAGACCGGAGGCACCATCGCCTACACCATCAAGGTGAAGAACGAGGGTGCGTTGCCGCTCACCGAGCAGACTCTGGTCGACACCCTGCCGACCGGAACAACTCTCGACCTGGCATCGGTCACACCGGCTGGCGACACGGACGTTGCCGGCAAGATCACCTGGACCTTCGACCTGGGCGCCTTCTCGGAGAAGACGTTCACCTACACGGTGAAGGTCACCGCCGGGTTCGGGTCGGCGCCCCTGGTCAACAGGGCCGATTGGGTTCAGAAGGAGCTCACCAGGACGACGACCAATCCGGTCAAGGCGATCAACATCGCGGTCGGGAGCTTCTGCGAGGCAGACACCCCGTTCTACAGCCTCAAGGTTGGGTCGCAGAACCTGCCCGATCTGCCGGTCAAGGTTGAGTGGCTGCAGGCCAATGCGGATGGGACGCTCAAGTTGGTCAACGGCCAGCCTGTGGCGGCGTTCAACCCAGCGACGAACCAGCCCTACATCGACAACTACACGTTGACGAATGGCCAGCTCAACCTGCCCAGGAACCTCTGGAAGGGCGCTGAGTTGGACAGCACGGGCAAGATCGTGAAGTGGCCAGGTTGGATCCTCAACACAGATGGGTCGTGGTCTCAGGTTCCCGACGGAGGCGTCCGCCCGGCCACCATCCTGCGGATTTCGGTGAACCCGACGGTCGACAGTACTGCCCTGTACCCGCCGGCAACGCCGGAGTGCAACGCCAATCCGCCGGCAGTCACCGGTTTGGACAAGTCTGCCACCCCGGCTTCTGGGTCGCAGGTGTCGCAGGGCCAGGCCATCACCTACAAGGTCGAGTTGACCAACAGGGGTGGCCAGGCAACCACGTCGGATCTGGTCGACACGTTGCCCGCTGGTGTCACCTACCAGCCGGGTAGCGCGACGCGCAACGGGGCGACATCTGAACCGACGGTCGCTGGCCAGACCCTGACCTGGCCGTTGGTGACGGTCCCGGTGGATGATCCGGCTACAACCGGTGTCAACGAAGGGTTGGTGATCTTCTCCTACCAGGTGAAGGTCAACTCCGACGCCGCCAACGGGCTCACGCTCGTCAACACAGCGTCCTGGGCCCGGTTGACGGACACGACGATCCACGGCGTCAATGTGCCGCCGGTCGCGCCGGTAGCCGACATCGAGGATGAGGTCGTCGTGGAGGACGTCGAGGACGAGGAGGTCGTCGCCGCCGAGGAGGACGAGGAGCTTGCCGACACCGGCGCCAACAACGTGGGCAATCTCGTCGGAGCGGCTCTGCTGGCGATGCTTGCTGGCGGGCTGATGGTCACTTTCGGGCGCAGGCGCCGCGAGGAGTGATGTGTGGGGCAGGCGGGCTCCTGAGTCCGAACGCCTGACCTGACCGGAGTGCCCGGTCCCGTGAATCCGGGGCCGGGCACTCGCCCGATCTGGGGCCATTGCTCCATTCGAGGGCCCGCCGATCGGGCGAACCAGACGGCATGGGCTGCACGGCGTGCATCACTGCCCCGATGTCTGAGGCATGAGTACCGTCCGCGCGTCTGGCCTGAGGAAGTTGGCGGCCTCACTGGCCGTCGGATGTGTGGCGCTCGCCGGAATGCCCGGCGCCTCGGCCGCACCGGCACCCGCAGCGGTGGCGCAGCTCGCGGTGCCCGCCGTCGGTGGCTCAGCCGAGCAGGACGGCTTCGAGGCCGAGGTTCTGCGCCTGACCAACGAGGCGCGCAGCAAGTCCCGCAAGTGCGGCGGGAAGAAGATGAAGCGTGTCCGCCCGGTCTCGTGGAACGGCGTCCTCGCGGCGACCGCCAACGAGCACAGCGCCGACATGGCGACCAACGACTACTTCTCGCACTACACGCCGTCAGGGGCATCCCCGTTCCAGCGCATGCGCGCCGCCGGCTACAGCTATCGCGCTGCCGGGGAGAACATCGCCGCGGGCAGGAGTCTCGCCGATCCGGCCGCTGTCGTGCAGGCGTGGCTCAAGAGCCCCGGTCACTGCAAGGTGATCATGAACGGCAAGTACAAGGAGCTCGGAGTCGGGCGCGTCGAGGGGCCCGGCAAGTGGGGCGTCTACTGGACGCAGAACTTCGGAACCCACAAGTAGGTCCGTGCGCCTTCGGCCGCCATTGTGGGCACGTCGCACATTCGACCACGGGCCCTCCGAGCCCCCATCAGCTGTGGAGCACGCCACGCGTGCGCGCCACATCCTCGGCCATCTGCTCGATGAGGTCGCCGATCGAGTCGAAGCGCAGCATCGGCCTGATCCGCTCCACGAACTCGACGTCTGCCCACTGGCCGTACACGTCGTAGCCCTCGGGCGCATCGAGCACGTACGCCTCGACCCTCCGCGACTCGCCATCGAACGTGGGGTTGGTGCCCACGGAGATGGCCGCTGGCCACCAGCCCGGTGCGCCGTCTGCCTGGAAGCGACCCGCGTAGACCCCATCGCCGGGCACGGCCATCGAATCCGCGACGTCAACATTGGCTGTCGGATATCCGAGTTCCCGGCCACGATGATCGCCGTGCACCACCGGACCGGACACTCTGTGCAGACGCCCCAGCGCCGCCGCGGCGCCCACCACATCTCCGCCGGCCACCATCGCGCGTATCTGGGTCGAGGAGACCGCCACAAGGCCGTCAGCGGGGTCTGAGGCAGCCCCAGTCGCATCGAGTGGCTCCAGGTCGACCACTGTGACGTCGAAGCCCAGCTCGCGGCCCAGCTCGGTCAGGAGCGCCACGTCGCCGGCGGCGCGATGACCGAACCGGAAGTTGCGCCCCACCACGACGTGACGCGCGTTGAGCGTGTCCGCCAGCACCCGCGACGCGAACCGCTCGGCCGACTCCGACGCCAGCTCGGGGGTGAACTGGACGATGAGCACACCCTCGAGGCCCTCCGCCTCGAACAGCTCCAGCCTGTGCTCCATGGAGGTGAGCAGGGGCGGGGTCATGTCGGGTCGGATCACCGACAGCGGGTGGGGATCGAAGGTCACCGCCACCGGCAGCAGCCCACCATCGGCCGCTGCGACCGCTCGGTCCAGGAGGACCCGGTGCCCCCGGTGGACACCGTCGAAGGCGCCGATCGTGACGGAGGTCGCCGGGAGGTCACTGGGGACCTCGTCGCACCCACGCCACACATGCATGCGCATACCCTGCCATGTCCGATCCGCCAGCGAGGAATCCCGGTGGGTCCGCGGCATGCCGCGGATCCACACACGTCGTCGGCGCCGCGCCGACCGCGCGCACGGTCCGCAGTGGCGAGCAACGGCACTCGGGAATCCGGACGAACCCGAGCCACTGGATGGTGGACCGATCGACAGGGCGGTGCGGACCGTTGCCCCAGTAGACTCGTCAGGCATGGCAGCCGATGACCTCATGACCTCGCCCGCTGAGTCCGAGCACGCGCCCGACCTCACCCCTCCCGCGATCCGGAAGCGGCCGTCGATGAGCCGCCACCTCGTCGACTGGCTGGGCCATGACTGGGAGCCGGCTCCCAGGATGCCCCACCCCGCCGAGGGGTCGGGCGTCGCGGCCCACACGCTCGCGCGCCGAGCCGCCCTCTCGGAGCACTTCGCCGGCCAGCTGATCGTCGTCCCGTCGGGCCTCATGAAGACCCGGGCCAACGACACCGAGTACCCGTTCCGTGCCGCCTCGGCGTTCGTCTGGCTGACCGGCGAGACCGTCGAGGGCGCGGTGCTGGTCATGACCCCCCGCAGCGCCGGCCCGGGACATGACTCAACCCTCTACGTACGCGAGTACCACCACGCCGGATCGGAGGGGTACTTCACCGACCATCAGTTCGGTGCCATCTGGGTCGGCAACGTCCCAACGCCCGACGAGACCGGTGATCTGCTGGGCATCGCGTCCCGCCCGCTCTCGGAACTCCCCCGCGCCCTCGAGGCCTGGCGGGACCAGGAGTGCGCCGTGCTGGCCGGGCACGATGCCATTGTCGACCCGCTCCTCCCGCGCGGCACGGGGCAGAAGCTCGTCGCCGTCATCGACGAGCTGCGCCTGGCCAAGGACGACTGGGAGATCTCCCGCCTGCAGCATGCGTGCGACGCGACCGCGCGCGGGTTCGCCGATGTCGTCCGCGAGATCCCGCTGGTCCTCGACCGACCGGTGCGCGGTGAGCGCTGGCTCGAGGGCACCTTCTGGCGTCGCGCGCGGCTGGAGGGCAACGAGGTCGGCTACACCTCCATCGTCGGGTCGGGGGCGAACGGCACCACGCTGCACTGGTGGCGCAACAACGGCCGGCTCCGCTCCGGTGACCTGTTGCTGGCGGACATGGGCGTCGAATCCGAGGAGATCCACACCGCCGACGTGACCCGCACGTTCCCGCTCACCGGCGAGTGGTCACCCACCCAGCGCACGGTGTACGCGGCTGTCCTCGAGGCGCAGACCGCCGGCATTGAGGAGTGCCGAATCGGCAACGACTTCCTCGCCGCGAACCGCGCCTGCATGCGTGTGCTGGCCGAGCACCTGCACTCGTGGGGCATCCTCGACGTCGCCCCTGATGTCTCGTGCAGCGAGGACCCGGAGCAGCCGGGTGCCGGCCACCACCGCCGCTGGACGCTGCACGGGGTCTCCCACAGCCTGGGGCTGGACGTCCACGACTGCGCCCAGGCCCGCGAGGATGCCTACATGCACGGGTCGCTGGGGATCAACCACGTGCTCACCGTCGAGCCCGGCCTCTACTTCCAGGTCAACGACCTGTCGGTCCCAGCGGAGTTCCGCGGGATCAGCGTGCGGATCGAGGACGACATCCAGGTCACGGCCCACGGACCGGTGAACCTCTCCGGGGCGCTCCCCCGCGACCCCGACGCCATCACCGCCTGGATGCGCGAGGCCCAGGCCACGCCGTTGGAGTTCTGAGCCTGCTGGCGAACCCACGACGAACAATGTGGCAACTCGTTGCTGCCCTTGCGGCAACTTCCACCCGAATTGATGACCCGCGGCCCTCGCGGGCGTGGCCGTCAAGGGATCGGCCTACGGCTGGGAGAACACCGCCAGGTACTCGGCCGTGTCGTCGGGGCGAGGTCGGGCCAGGGCGAGGAACTCCCCGTCGGGGGCGAACAGCGCGTGGGGGGGCGGCAGGTGCTCGGACCAGTCGGGGGTGTGCTCGTGAGCGGCCTCGAGGGCGGCCCGATGGGGATCGGGGACGGACTCAGTGATGGTGTCGGGCCTCGTCGCACGCGCCCAGGCCATGCCCAACTCGATCGTGCGGCCGTACCGCACGGCGTTGGAGTCTGCAGCGGTGAGGGTGACGGACGGGAAGGCGGCATGTGCCACCGAGGCCATGTCGGACACCTCGAGCTCGTCAGCGAGGTGCTCCAGGGTGCGAGCCCCGGCCAGGTCGAAGCACCCGACCCGGGTGCGCCTCAGGGCGGTCAGATGCCCGCCGACACCGAGCGCCTCACCGAGGTCTCGGGCCAGGGCCCTGATGTACGTCCCCGAGGAGCAGGTGACCACGACGTCGACGTCCAACACCCCCAAGTCAGGATCCGGACGCAGCGCACGCACGTCGAACGCCCCCACCATCACTGGCCGCGCCGGCAGGGTGACGTCCTCACCGGAGCGCACGCGGTCGTGCGAGCGCCGGCCCTCGACCTTGATCGCCGAGACCGACGACGGCCGCTGCATGATCGGCCCGGTGAGCGAGGCGATCACGGGGGCCAGGTCGGCGAAGGTCAACGAATCGGCCGGTGCCCCGGCCAGGCGCTCCGCCTCCGCATCGTCGGTGACTGTGGACCATCCCAGTCGGATCGTCGCCGTGTACGTCTTGTCCGAGCCGCTGATGTGGCCCAGGAGGCGGGTGGCCCGACCGATGCCCACGACCAGGACGCCGGTCGCCATGGGGTCCAGGGTCCCGGCGTGACCGACCCGGCGGGTGCCGGCGATCCGGCGCATCCGCGACACCACGTCGTGGGAGGTCCAGCCCGCGGGCTTGTCGACGATGACGATTCCCTCGGCAGGTCTGACGACGTCCGCCCTGGCCGAATCGGTGGCAGTCTCTGACAACTCAGTCGTCGGTCTCTGCGAGCGAACGCGACAGTGCAGCGTCGCCTTCGAGGGACTCCTCGTCCTCGCGAGGGGCCTTGTAGGGATCCGGCTCCCCGGCATACTCCGCCCCGACACGGACCGCGGCGACGGCCGCGTCCGTGGCTGCCGCCTTGGCCAGCAGGTCATCGATGTGCCGGGCGTTCTCCGGAACCGCGTCTGCGATGAACGTCAATGAGGGGGTGTGCCGCACGCCGGTCTGCCGACCGACCTCGGTGCGCAGGATCCCCTTGGCGGACTCGAGCGCTGCAGCGGTCTCTGCCAGCTCCTCCGGCGTCCCGAGCACTGTGTAGAACACGGTCGCCTCGCGCATGTCGTTGGTCACGCGGGCGTCCGTGATGGTCACGAAGCCGAGCCTCGGGTCCTTGACCCGGGTCTCCAGGGTCTGGGCCACGATGACCTTGACCCTGTCTGCCAACCGGCGCACCCGCGCCTCATGGGCTCCCACGATGCCCACCTCCTCGTCCAGTCCCCGTACCAGTGCGGCTTCTGCCGCGACCTGCGCCCAGCTCAGTCGTCGTCACCGACGAACCGTTGCCGGGCGCCCACCACCACGAACTCCGGCCGTTCCGCCACCAGCCGCTCGCAGGCGTCGAGCACCTGCCGACAGTGCGCCAGATCGGGACCGACCACTGCGACCCCGACCAGTGTGCGCCGGTGGAGGTCCAGATGGCCAGCCTCGGACGCCGCCACATCGAACCGGCGGCGCAACTCGGCCACCAGCCCCCGCACGTGGCTGCGCTTGTCCTTCAACGAACGGACGTCGGTGGGGAGCAGCAGGTCGACATCAAGGATCCCGACGAACACCGCTGCTCCCCCACCCTCAGTCGCGGGACTTCTCCCGCATCTCGAACGTCTCGATCACGTCATCGACCTTGATGTCGTTGAACGACCCCAGGCCGATGCCGCACTCGTAGCCCTCGCGGACCTCGGTGACGTCATCCTTGAACCGCCGCAGCGAGCCGACTGTGAGGTTGTCCGCCACCACGACACCGTCGCGGACCAGGCGCGCCTTGCTGTTGCGCTTGATCTCCCCGGAACGCACGAGCGTTCCGGCGATAGTGCCGAACTTGGAGCTCTTGAAGACCTCGCGCACCTCGGCGGTGCCCAGCTGGGCCTCCTCGTACTCCGGCTTGAGCATGCCCTTGAGGGCCGCCTCGATGTCATCGATCGCCGAGTAGATGACGTTGTAGTACCGGATGTCCACACCCTCGCGGTCGGCGAGCTCGGTGGCCTTCCCCTGCGGCCGGACGTTGAAGCCGATGATGACGGCCTTCGACGCTGCGGCGAGCATGACGTTGGTCTCGGTGATCGCACCGACACCGCGGTCGATGATCCGCAGGTTGACCTCCTCGCCGACATCGATCTGCATCAGCGAGTCCTCGAGGGCCTCCACCGATCCGGACACGTCGCCCTTGAGGATCAGGTTGAGCTCCTGGACCTCGCCGGTCTCCAGCTGCTTGAGGAAGTCCTCGAGCGTCCGGCGGCCGCGCCGCTTGGCCAGCTGGGCGTTGCGCTCGCGGGCCTGACGGGTCTGGGCGATCTGACGCGCGACTCGGTCCTCGCCGACGACGAGGAACGAGTCGCCGGCACCGGGGACGGACGTCAGCCCGAGGACTTGGACCGGACGCGCCGGGGTGGCCTCGTCCACGGGATCGCCGTGCTCGTCGAGCATGGCGCGCACGCGCCCGAAGGCGTCGCCCGCCACGATCGAGTCGCCCGGACGCAACGTGCCGCGCTGGACCAGCACCGTGGCCACCGGGCCGCGTCCGCGGTCGAGGTGCGCCTCGATCGCCACGCCCTGCGCGTCCTGCTTGGGGTTGGCCCGCAGGTCCAGGGTGGCATCCGCTGTCAGCACGAGCGCCTCGAGCAGGGCGTCGATGTTCAGGCGCCCCTTGGCCGAGACGTCGACGAACATGGTGTCGCCGCCGAACTCCTCGGCCACCAGACCGTACTCAGTGAGCTGTCCGCGCACCTTGACGGGGTCGGCGCCCTCCTTGTCGATCTTGTTGACCGCCACGACGATCGGCACACCGGCGGCCTGCGCGTGGTTCAGCGCCTCCACCGTCTGGGGCTTCACGCCATCGTCGGCCGCCACGACCAGGACCGCGATGTCGGTCACCTGGGCACCACGGGCACGCATGGCGGTGAATGCCTCGTGGCCCGGGGTGTCGATGAAGGTCAGCGTGCGCTCGGCGCCGCCCACCGGGACGGTCACCTGGTAGGCGCCGATGTGCTGGGTGATGCCACCGGCCTCGCCCTCGACCACCTTCGTGGAGCGGATCGCGTCGAGCAGCTTGGTCTTGCCGTGGTCGACGTGACCCATGACCGTGACGACCGGGGGTCGCACGACCAGGTCGGAGTCGTCGCCCTCGTCCTCGCCGAACTCGAGGTCGAAGGTGCCCAGCAGCTCGCGGTCCTCGTCCTCGGGGGAGACGACCTGGACGTCGAAGTCCAGCTCCTGGCCCAGCAGGCGCAGGGTGTCGTCATCGACCGACTGTGTGGCCGTGAGCATCTCGCCCAGCTTGAACATCACAGTGACCAGGTCGGCCGCCGAGCAGTTGATCCGCTCGGCGAAGTCGGTCAGCGACGCGCCGCGGGGCAGCCGGACGACCGCGCCGTTGCCGCGAGGGAGCCGCACGCCACCGATCGCTGGGGCCTGCATGTTCTCGTACTCCTGGCGCTTGGCGCGCTTGGACTTGCGGCCCTTGGTCGGCCGACCGCCGGGGCGACCGAAGGCGCCCGCCGTGCCACCGCGTCCGGGGCCACCGGGACGGCCACCCCCACCGGGGCGTCCGGGCGCACCAGCGCCCGGACCACCGGGTCGGTAGCCACCGGGAGCACCGGTACCGCCACCGGCACCACCCGGACCACCGGGACGGAAACCGCCGGGACCACCGGGACGTGCACCGCCGGCTCCGGGACCACCGGGACGACCGGGAGCCCCACCGGGACCACCGGGACGCGATCCGGGACCGCCCGGACGTGCGCCCGGGCCACCGGGACGCCCGGGGGCACCGGGACGGACAGCCGGACGTGGGGGCATCGAGCCGGGGTTCGGCCGGGGTCCACCCGGACCCGCCGGGGCGGGCGGACGGGGAGCCACGGGACCGGCAGCGGCGGGGGCCGGTCGGCCCATCCCGGAGCCGGAGAAGGGGTTGTTGCCGGGACGTGGCCCGGGACTCGGGCGGCCCATGCCGGGGCTGCCGTATGGGTTGTTCCCCGGACGCGGACCCGGAGCCGGGCGAGCTGCAGTGCCGCCCTCGGCGGGCGCTTCGGTGCTCGCGGCCGCCGCAGCCGGGGCTGCAGGCGTGGCCGGCGTTGTGGGGGCTGGAGCTGCGGGAGCGGCTGGGGCTGCGGGCGCGGGCGCGGGCGCGGCCAACTCGGCCGGCACGACTGGCGCGGCTTGCGCGGCTGGCGTTGCGGGGGTCGCCGGAGCCTCCGAGGCCGCGGAAGCGGCCGGCGCGCTCTCAGCGGGAGCGGAGGGCTTGGGTCCAGGCTTGCCCGGGGTCGCTCCCCCGGTCGCCTTGGGTGCGGCGGGCTTCGCCGGGAACGCCTCGCGCAGCTTGCGCTCGACGGGTGCCTCGATCGTCGAGGCCGCTGACTTCACATACTCACCGTTCGCGTTGAGCCACGTAACGGCGTCCTTGCTGGGAATACCCAACTCCTTGGCCAGTGTGCTGACCCGGACCTTCGACACTTCTCTCCTCGTCTTGGTCCGAGCCCCTGGTGTCGCCTCAGGGCACGGACCGCTGGTTGCTGGTGGGCACGCTCATCGCAGCGAGCTCATTGAGTGCTCATTTCCATTCGCTCCTCAACCGTTGAAGTGCGGTCTTGTCGTCGTCTGTCGCTGCCTCGATGAACGCGCGCACGGCCGCGGTGTCGAGAGCTCCCTGGACCCGCAGGGCCCGTGAGAACGCCCGTCGCCGCTCCGCCAGGTCCAGGCAGCTGATCGTGGGATGCAGGTACGCACCTCGACCGGGTTGCCGGAACCGTGGATCCGGGAGGCACAGGCCGTCCCGGGCGGTGACCCGAAGCAGTTCGGACTTGCCTGCCCGAACGCGGCACCCGACACACGTTCGCGTCGGCTGGCCCTGTTGGGCAGACGTTCCAGAGTCTAGCGTGGATGTCACCGCAGTCCCGAATCCGCACTCCGCGGGTCGGGCGGCGGGTCGGACGGCGCAGTGTCGGACCGGATGTCGATCCGCCACCCAGTCAGGCGCGCGGCGAGGCGGGCGTTCTGCCCCTCCTTGCCGATGGCCAGGGAGAGCTGGTAGTCGGGAACGACCACCCGGGCCGAGCGGGTCTCGAGATCCACGACCTCCACGGACGAGACCCGGGCGGGTGACAGCGCGTTGCCGACCATCGTCGCAGGGTCGTCCGACCAGTCGACGATGTCGATCTTCTCGCCGTCGAGCTCGGCCATGACGTTGCGCACTCGCGAGCCCATCGGCCCGATGCACGCCCCCTTGGGGTTCAGGCCGGGGCGGTGGGAGCGCACGGCCATCTTGGTGCGGTGCCCGGCCTCCCTGGCCAGGGCCACGATCTCCACCGATCCCTCGGCGATCTCCGGGACCTCGAGGGCGAACAGGGCCTTGACCAGCCCGGGGTGCGTGCGCGAGAGGACCACCTGCGTGCCCTTGGCGCTGCGGCGCGTCCCCACGACGAGGGCCTTCATCCGAGAGCCGTGCGGGTGCGCCTCGGTGGCGATCGCCTCCTGCGGGGGAAGCACGCCCTCCACCTTGCCCAGGTCGACGAACACGAGCCGCGGATCCTGGCCCTGCTGGACGACCCCGGACACCAGGTCGCCGATCTTGCCCTCGAAGTGGCCGTGGGTCACGTCGTCCTCGGCCTCACGCAGGCGCTGCACGAGGACCTGGCGGGCGGTGGTCGAGGCGACCCGGCCGAAGCCCTCCGGGGTGTCGTCGAACTCCCGTGGGATGAACCCCTCCTCGGTGCCCTCGGGGACGTCCTCGACGGCCCACACGGTGACGTGCCCGGTGTCGCGGTTCAGCTCCACCCTCGCCTGGGCGCTCGCGCCGGGCGTGTGGTGGTAGGCGACCAGCAGTGCCTGTTCGATCGAGTCGACCAGCAGGTCGACCGAGATCTCCTTGTCCACCGCGACGGCGCGCAGTGCGGACATGTCGATGTCCATGTCATCCCTCCTCGGGATCGGTGCCGACCGTGGGGTCGTCGCCGTCAGCGTCAGCGTCGTCGTCGAGGTCCGACTCGTCGAGTTCGACCTCCTCGATCCGGGTGAACTCCACCTGCACGACCGCACGCGCCACATCGGCGTAGCGGACCGTCGTCTCGGTGCCGTCCACCTCGAGTACCGCCTCGGACTCGTCCGCACTGAGCACCCGACCCACCAGCCCCTCGCCTGCCTTGGGGGTGACCTGCACCAGGCGACTGACGGCGCGGGTCCAGTGCCTCGGCAGTGTCAACGGTCTTTCCACACCGGGGGACGTGACCTCCAACACGAAGGCGGAGTTGCCCAGAACCGTCGAGTCATCCAGCGCACGGGAGATCTCGCGGCTGATGCTCGCGACGAGGTCGAGGGTGAGCCCCCCGGATCGGTGATCGACCACGACGCGCACGAGGCGGCGCTTGCCGGCCTGCCGGATCACGATGTCCTCGAGGTCGCAGTCCAGGCCCTCGACGATCGGTGCAGCAAGGGCCCGCAGCGCCTTGGCCTGGGATGCCGACATCGCGCGCCTCCATGCTGTTGTGGGGATCCTGTTGTGGGCCTTGGTTGTGGGTGGCGCCATTCTACCCGGGGGTGGGACCAGGGATGTCGGGCTGCGAGTCTGCAGGATGCGAGGATTCCGCAGGTGGAGAGGCGGACGTTCCTGGTGCTCGGCGCGGCGGCCGTCGGCCTTGCAGGGTGCACCCGCGGGCCGGTCGAGCCCAACCCGCCGAGCGCGCCGGCTCCGTCGACCGTCCCGGCGGACCCGGACTCCCGGCTGCGTGACGAGGTCGCGGCATCGGAAGTCGCGCTGATCGCCGCCTACCGGTCGGCTATCGGGGCCAATCCTGAGCTTGCGGCGGATCTCGCGCCCTTCCTCGCGCACCACGAGCAGCACCTGGCGCGGGTCGCCCCGGGAGACGAGGCGGGCGCTGGGCCGGCGGCGTCGCCATCGGGTTCCGATTCGGTGGCCACCACCCCCACGCCCGGTGCATCGCCATCGACGTCGGTGTCTGGCGCCCCCTCCGAATCCACGGCGGATTCTCGTCTGCCCTCCGGCTCCCCCGCCCCGACGACCCCGGCCGCCACGAGTGCGGAGGAGACGTCCGACGTGTCTGCCGAGGACGCCCTCGCTGGGCTGGCCGCAGCAGAGTCGGAGGCCCAGGCCCAGCGGGCGAGCGCCTGTGACGGCGCACAGGACCCGGCGCTCGCGCGCGACCTGTGCCTGATCGCTGCGAGCGAGGCTCAGCATGCAATCGCGCTCGAGGGCCTGGCCGGCCAGGAGCCTTCGTCATGACCGGCGGATCCCCCTACCTCGACGCGCTGCAGGCGGCACTCGCCGGCGAGCATGCGGCGGTGTGGGCCACAGGCCGGGCAGCTGGCGAGTTGGCGGGCGGTCGACGCGAGGCGGCGCGCAAGGAGCTGGACGTGCACCGCCGGGCGCGCGACGAGCTACGGCGCCAGGTGCGGGCTCTGGGGGCGGAACCGGTTCAGGCTGCGGTCGCGTACGTGGAGCCGTTCCCCGTTGAGGGGACGTCCGGCGGTCGCCGGCTGATGGCGCATGTGAACACGGCCCTCGCGGCCACGTACGCCGACGTCGCCGCGGCGAGCGAGCCGGCCGCCCGTCGCGAAGCGGTCGAGAGGTCCTCAGCGGCCGCCGTCCGAGCAGTCGAGTGGGGCGCCGAGCCAGAGGCGTTCCCGGGCCAGTGACGTCAAGTTGCGCTGCCCGTGCGACGTTTGGCCCTCCGAGATGCAGCGCAGGGACTCGTCACGCGAGGCGAGTGCAGCGCAACTCGAACGCCGGGGGCGGAGGGGGCCGAGGCCTCAGCGGCCCCACCTCCTCACGCGGGGGCTCCCCGGCATCAATTTGGGATGGAGTTGCTGATCTTGAGGCAACGTGCACCCAAGTTCGTGAGCTTCTGGGCCGTCGGGGCATCCTCGGGCGACGGCGGGTCACTCCGTGAGGCCGACGCCCTCGCGTGCCAGGGCGACCAGGCGGGAGATCGCCCGGAAGTACTTCTTGCGGTAGCCGCCGCGCAGCATGTCGTCGCCGAAGACCCGGTCCAGGGGGACTCCGGCGGCGACCACCGGGATGTCGCGGTCGTAGAGCCGATCGGCGAGGACCACCAGCCGCAGCGCCGCTGCCTGGTCGGTCAGCTGGTGGACGCCGATGAGGTGGACGCGGTCGACGCCGTCGAGCAGGGCGCCGTACCGCGAGGGATGCACGCGGGCCAGATGGGCCATGAGGTCGGGGAACGCGTCGAGCCAACCGTCGGCGACCGCGGCCACCACGGCGTCCTCGGGCAGGGGGGCTGGCGCCTCGGGCAGGCCGCGGTGGCGGTAGTCCTCGCCGTCGATCCGGTAGACGTCGAAGTGCGCGGACAGGCCCTGGATCTCGCGCAGGAAGTCGTCGGCGGCGAACCGTCCCTCGCCCAGGCGGTCCGGCAGCGTGTTGGAGGTGGCCGCCAGGCGGACTCCCGCGTCGACGAGCCGGTTGAGCAGCGTGGACATCAGCACGGTGTCGCCCGGGTCGTCGAGCTCGAACTCGTCGATGCAGACCAGTCGGTGACCGGACAGCGCCTCGACCGTGCGGTGGAACCCGAGCGCCCCGACCAGGTGGGTGTACTCCACGAACGTGCCGAAGGCGCGCGGTTCCGGCGCCTCGTGCCACAGGGCGGCGAGCAGGTGGGTCTTGCCGACGCCGAACCCGCCGTCGAGATAGATGCCGGCGCGCCCCTCGGGTGGCGCGGGGCGGCGCCACCACGACCGAGCCGTCGGGGTCGGGGAGTTCATCTGGGCGGCGAAGGCGTGCAGCCCTGCGACCGCCGCTGCCTGGGTGGGCTGGGCCGGGTCCGGCAGGTAGGTCGCGAACGACTCGGCGGCGAATCGCGGCGGGGGCACCAGCTCGGCGATCAGGCGGTCGGCCTCCACGTGCGGGACGCGGTCGACCAGTCGGGGCATGGTGGAAGCCTGCCAGACCCCATGATGGGGCGATGACCCCAGATGCCCCCGAGGTCCCGGACGCCTCTGCCGCACACGCTGCTTCCCCTGGTGAGTGGGAGCAGCCTCGCAACGCCTCCGCCCGGTACCGACCGGGACCCGCGATGGAAGCGATGACTGAGGTGACCCCGCGGTGTGCACCTGCCCCTGGGCGGGGGCGGCGACGTGGGTGAGCGCTTCAGCCTCGACCCGCCGATCGAGCCGATGCTGGCCAAGCCGATCGCCGGTCTTCCCGACTCCGCCGATGGGTTGGCGTTCCAGCCGAAGTGGGACGGTTTCCGGGTCCTGGTCTACCGGCGCGGCGACGATGTCGTGGTCCAGGGACGGATGCGGGCCTCCGATGCCGCGGCGACCGGGTCATGGGACCTCTCCTACGCCTTCCCGGAGATGGTCGAGCGGGTCCGCGGAATGCGCGCCGACGACGTGGTGCTCGACGGCGAGCTGGTGGTCATTCGGGACGGCCGGCTGGCCTTCGACGCCCTGCAGGGTCGGTTGCGCCCGCGCAAGGAGGAGGGCGGGTGGAAGATCGCACAGCTCGCCGCGGACTTCCCGACCTCATTCGTGGCGTTCGACCTCCTCGCGGTCGACGGGCGGGACATGCGGGGGGCACCTTTCGCCGAGCGCCGCGCGGCTCTCCTGCAGGTCATGGTCGGGGAAGCGCCACCGCTGTTCCTCACACCCCAGACGGACGGCCTCGATGTCGCCGCTCGCTGGTTCGCCGAACTGCCGGGCGCCGGTCTCGACGGGCTGATCGCCCGCCCGCTGGACGGCACCTACTCCCCGGGCAAGCGGACGCTGTTCAAGATCAAGCCGTCGCACACCGTCGACGTGGTGTGCGCAGGATGGCGGCCGTACAAGCAGCCTGGGCCTGACGGTGCGGAGGTCGTGGGCTCGGTGCTGATCGGCCTGTACGACGAGGCGGGGGTGCTGCAGATGATCGGTGCGATGTCGGCCTTCCCGATGGCACAGCGCGTGGAGCTCGCGGCGCGGTTCGCCGACCTGACTGCCGGACCGGACCATCCGTGGTTCGAGCCCGAGGGCCGTGCGCCGGGGATGCCCAGCCGCTGGTCGTCGGGACGCAGCAGTGCGTGGAACCCCCTGCGCCCGGAGCTGGTCGCCGAGGTCTCGTACAACCAGGTGGAGTCGGGCCGGTTGCGTCACCTCGCCTCTCTGGTCCGCTGGCGCCCGGACAAGGCGGCCGAGGACTGCACCATGGACGGCCTCGTCGCCCCGGAGCCGTTGGACATCCGCGAGGTACTCAGAGCGACCATCTGAGTACGCTGTGAAGTGGCGCGAATATTCTGCATCTGTTCGAGGCCCGTGCAGAGATAGGTGGGATGTCAGACCCACCCACACCCACGGAGGACCTCATGATCCGCAAGACCCTCGCCGGACTCACCGCCGCCGCCGCAATGGCCGGCTCCCTCGCCTTCGCAGTGCCCGCCCAGGCAGCTGACCCGATCGGAGATGGCGACCCTTACAACTTCGACATCGTCAACGCGGCTATCGCCGCGACAGACGCTGATGTGATTCTCGGTGGGCTGGCCAGCTATACCGCCTTCCTTCCCAACGATCGGGCCTTCGAGGTCCTGGCCAAGAGCAGGGGGCTGCTGGGCAGTGACTTCAGGTATGGAGCCACGGTCAATGAGCAGAAGGTCCTAGACGCCCTTGTTGGGGAACTCACGCTGCCCACGATCGAAGCGGTCCTGCTGTACCACGTCGTCACCGGCGAAACCATCACTGGTGAGGATGTGGTCTCCGGGAAGAGGATCAAGAGCTTGACCATGGCCAACGGGCAGGAGTTGAAGGTGTACGTCGTATCGAAGAACGCACCGTTCATCGTGCTGGGCGATCAGGACGGGCGCTTCTTCAACGACTACGTCGTCAAGAGCAAGATCAACTTCGGCTACGAGCCGGGGGACGCTGTTGTCGTCCACGGCATCAGCGACGTCCTCATCCCGAAGCTGTAGCTGACAGCCTCCATCGCCGGGGTCCTGACTCTCCAGGGCCCCGGCTTCGCTGTGCACAGGTGTTCCCCGCGACGTGCACGAGTGGTGGTAGACGCCGCCAGTCGGCAGCATTGGGACGGGAAGGCGGCGAGTCGCCACTCAAACACAAGCGATCGCACTGACCGGTTCACCCGATTCCTCCCGGTATCCTGTTTCATGTAGTCCCCCTGCCTCGGCGTGCCTTCCGCTCCCTGAGCGAACCCCGGGTGACGATGGTGGGAACCGTCCAGACATCGAGGGGAATCATGCGCATCCCGTTCACCAGTGGTCCTGGAACCGTCGGCCGCGAGGATCGGCTCGTCCGTGGGTCCATCGCCCTGAGCTTCCTCCTCCTGGTGGGGTTCGCCGTCGTGATGTCGGGTCAGTCCAATGTGATCAGCATCGTGTTCGCGGTGCTGGGCCTGTACTTCGCCGTGACCGCCGCCGTCGGCCGGGACCCGCTCTACGCGCACTTCGAGATCGACACCCGCACGGTTGCTCCGCAGGAGACCGAGCCGCAGGTGTACGAGCCCTGGCCGCCGCTCCAGCACCGCGTGGTGGATCTGCGGGACTCGGACACCGACCTCAACGCCGGGTCCGCGGGCAACTCCCTGATCGGCAGCTGAAGCCCAGGATCTGCGGGCGTCTGGGTCATCGGGGCCTCTCGGCGCCGGCGCCGGTGACGTCCGGGCGCCCGGTTCGCAGCCGGGATCGGCTCAGGGCTCGTCGGTCTCCACCGTCCGTGCCCGGCTCGGCTGGACCCGCTTCGGCTCGCCGGGCATCTTCGGGTAGTCCGGCGGATAGGGCATGTCGTCCAGGCCCTCGTCACGGACGTCGCGCTCATACCACTCGAGCACCGGGGTGAGGTCGTGGGCGACGTCGTCGATGTCGGCGTGCGGATCGCCGTGGGCAGCCAGTCGCGGCGGGACAGTGCGCAGCGTGAAGTCCAGGGGCGCGACGTCGGGCAGCTCCGCCCACGTGACGGGTGCGGACACCGTCGCGTCGGCCACTGCACGCAGCGACCACGCCGAGCGGATCGTCCGGTCGCGGGCGTTCTGGTTGTAGTCGACGAACACCGTCTGGCCGCGCTCCTCCTTCCACCACTTCGTGGTGACCCGGCCCGGCATCCGACGCTCCAGCTCCCGCCCTATCGCGATGGCCGCGTGCCGCACCTCCGTGAACGTCCAGCGCGGAGCGATCCGCACGTAGATGTGGACCCCGCGCCCTCCCGAGGTCTTGGGGTATCCGACCCAGCCGAGCTCGTCGAGCATCCCTCGCAGCTCCAGGGCGACCGCTACCGAGTCGTCGAAGTCCGTGCCGGGCTGCGGGTCCAGGTCGATCCGCAGCTCATCGGGATGCTCCACGTCGTCGGCCCGCACCGGCCACGGGTGGAACGTGATCGTGCCCAGCTGCGCCGCCCAGACGATGGTCGCCGGCGAGTGCGGGCAGACCTCGTCGGCTGTGCGTCCCGAGGGGAAGGCGATGCGCGCGGTACGGACCCAGTCGGGCGCCCCGGTCGGCACGCGCTTCTGGTAGAACGCCTCGCCCTTGAACCCCTCGCGGGTGCTCAACCGGGCACCGGGTACGACCCCCCCGGGCCAGCGCTCCAGGGTCGTGGGCCGGTCCCTCAGGGCGCGCACCATGACCTCCCCCACGGCTGTGTAGTAGTCGATAACGTCGAGCTTGGTGATCGGTCCGCCCGGCGCTTGGGGGAAGTACGGCTTCACCGGGTTGCTCACCCGGATCTCATGCCCGTCGACCTCACGAACCACCGGTGCGCCGAATGCGTCCTTCGCCATCCCGCGAACGCTATCGCGTCCTACGCTGCGAACGCCCCGCCCATGCGTTCCGATCCTCGACAGACCCTCCCGACAGGGGCGCACCCTCTCCGCCGGGCTGGAGGCTGTGAACCGCTCCGGAGGGTCTGCGCCCGGGTGAGGCGGCGGTGCGGGCAGTGGGCGTTCCGGTTTCGCGATGGCCGTCGCGCGCTTACCGTGGACGCATGGGTCACCACGTCTCCACCACACGTCCAGACGGCACGCCGTACGAGGTCTCGCTCACCGAGGAGGAGTGGGCCGCGCGGCTCACCGCCGAGGAGCGCACGGTCCTGCGCGAGGGTGGGACGGAACGGCCCTTCGTCGGCGAGTACACCGACACGAAGCAGGTCGGCGTCTACTCGTGCCGCGCGTGCGACGCGGAGCTGTTCCGCAGCGAGACGAAGTTCGACTCGCACTGCGGCTGGCCGTCGTTCTTCTCCCCACTGGCCGGGGACGCGATCATCGAGATCGAGGACCGGTCGATGGGCATGACGCGCACGGAGGTCCGTTGCGCCGCCTGCGGATCGCACCTCGGCCATGTGTTCGCCGGGGAGGGCTACGGAACCCCGACAGACCTGCGCTACTGCATCAACTCGATCAGCCTGCGCCTCACTACGGCCGAGTGACCCGCCGGGGGTCAGCGTCCAGCGTGATCTCGACCCACTCGGCAACCTCGACGAATCCCAGGTGCCCGTAGATGCTGTTGCTGGCGTCATTCGTGGCATCCGTGTACAGCATGACGATCGGGCACGCCTTGCTCAGCATCGCCGCCAGGTGATGAGTGATTGCCGAGCCGTACCCATGACCCCTGTGCGCCTGGGGCGTGTAGATCGGACCGATCCTGGCCACCGTGCCTGCAGGCGTGCTCACGATCGGAGCGTGCCCACCCAGGGAGACCGGCTCCCCCCGCACCTCCCACAACCAGAGCGGCGGGGCTCCACCAAGAAGGAAGTCCGCCCGGATGGCATCCCGTGATGGCTGGACGTGCAGTCCGGCCTCCACGCCGAATTCGTGCATCCAGTCGATCACGAGGTCGTGGTCCCCGGGCGCAACCGGACGCGCCAGGCCCGGGACCTCGTGGCGCGGCGCGCGCAGGTCCTCCAGCACCCGGACCAGGTTCCGGAATCCCGGACGCGCATGCTCGCCAGCGCCGAAGGCCTCGACGACCGAGTCCGCGACCTCGGGAGTTCCGCTCACCCCGGGCAGGTCGGGATCGATGACGGCCAGTCGCTCCCCCAGTGCACGCGCCCCTGAAGCGGGCATCGGGGAGACCACCAGGTTGTGCGGTGCGGTGCGCATCGCGATCCCGACCGGCTCATCCAGGGACCCCTCGTGCACGGAGAGCCACAGCTGCGAGTCAAAGGCACGTCCCGCGGCGACGCCGGAGGCCACCGAGCCGATGATGTTGGTCAGGACCGGCTCCCGCGCCCGGAAGGCCTCCGTCCGCGCCAGGAACTCAACTGCCGAGCCATGCTCGACGACCAGCACCGCTCAGCCCCGGAGCAGCGCGTCGGCAGCCTCGACCTCGACCCGGTGGCCGGTATAGAACGGGACCTCCTCGCGCACGTGCCGACGTGCCGTCGATCCCCGCAGGTGCCTCATGAGGTCCACGATCCGATGCAGCTCGTCGGCCTCGAAGGCCAGCAGCCACTCGTAGTCGCCCAACGCGAACGCCGCCACGGTGTTGGCCCGCACATCCGGGTACTCCCGGCCCATCTGGCCGTGCTCGACGAGCATCGCGCGGCGCTCGGACTCCTCGAGCAGGTACCACTCGTAGGAGCGGACGAACGGGTAGACGCAGACCCAGTCACGCGCCCGCTCCTCGGCGAGGAAGGCCGGGACGTGCGAGCGGTTGAACTCCGCGGGCCGATGCAGGGCCATCTGCGACCAGACCGGCGCCAGCCGCTCGCCGGCCACGTCCGCGACGGCCCGGTAGGCGGCCTGCAGGGACTCGGCGGTGGGACCGTGCCACCAGAGCATCAGGTCGGCATCCCCACGCAGCCCACCGACGTCGTACGCGCCACGCAGCACCACGTCCCCGGCGGCAGCCCCGGCTACCACTGCCGAGAGGTCCCCCGTCGGAACGGGCACACCCGGCACGAGTCGGTACACCGACCACATGGTGTAGCGGATCTGCTCGTTGAGCTCGCGCGCGGACTTCCCCTGACCTGGGCGCTTGCCGGATTCCGTCGGCTCAGCCACGACGACCTCCGGGGGTCTCCACCAGCGCGTGGGCGACACGACCGGCCGCCTCGTAGGCCGAGCCGACGCAGGCCGCGACGCCCACGCCGTCGTAGGACGCCCCGCACAGCGCGAGGCTGGGCTGCTCGCGCAGCCCCTGGGTGATCCGCTCGAGGCGCGCCCGGTGGCCGACGGCGTACTGCGGCAGGGACCCACCCCAGCGAGTCACGCGGCTGTCGACCGGCGTGGCCTCGATGCCCAGCAGGTGGGCAAGGTCGATCCGTGCGAGATCAACGAGCTCCTCGTCCGAGCGCTGCAGCACCTCAGCGTCCCCGTGTCGGCCGATCGAGATGCGCACGAGGCGCAGGCCCTCGCGATGGGCGGCCTCACCGAGCCATGCCCACTTGCGGTCCAGGCAGGTCACGGACTTGACCATGCGGCCCTCGACGGGCGGCACGAGCAGGCCCGAGCCGTCCATGTGGGCGCGCAGGTCGCTCGCGCGGTACGCCAACGCCAGGACCGCGACGCTCGCGGTCTCGATCCCGGACAGCTCCTGAGCCACCGTCGGCACGATGTCGGCCAGGAGGCGGGCCGCCGGTGCCGCGGGGGTCGCGACGATCACGCCATCGGCGTGGATCAGCTCCGGTGACGACGCCGGCCCGACCTCCACCTGCCAACCGGTCTCGGTGACAGTGAGGCCCCGAACCGTCGTGCGCGTGCGGATCTGCACGCCACTGCCGACCAGGGCGGCGGCCATAGCACCGGGAACACGGCCAACCCCGCCCACGACTCCCCGGAACGGCAACCCGCGCCGGGCGCCCGCAGCCTCCATGCCGCCACCGGCCACACGCTGCGTCGCGCTGAGCAGCGACCGGTCGTGGCGCAGCTCGCGGAACAGGGCGGGCATCGTGGCCTGCATCGACAGGGCATCTGCGCGACCGGCGTAGACCCCGCCGAGCAGCGGCTCGACGAGTCGATCCACGACCTCGCGGCCCACGCGGGCCGCGATGTACTCCCCCACGGAGACGTCCGCGCCGATCGGTGTCGCCGGGATGACCCGGTCGAGGGGAACCCGCAGCAGGCCGGCGGGCGAGAGGACCTCGCTCGCGGCCAGCGAGCGCAGGTCCGTGGGGATGCCCATGAACTGGCCACGGGGCATGGCCCGGACCCTCCCACGGCTGAAGACGGAGGCCTGGAACACGCTGGGCGTCACCAGATCGGACTCGAGCCCCACCTCGCGCGCCAGGCGCAGGGCCTCGGGGCGGCTGGCGACGAAGGACTCCGCGCCCTCGTCCACGGCGATCCCCGCGACATCACTCACGGCGAGCTTCCCGCCCACGTGGGGGGCGGCCTCGAGCAGAGTCACCTCGATCTCCGCGTGCGTCCTCACCAGGTACCAGGCGGCGGCCAGTCCCGAGATGCCGCCGCCGACCACGACGACGTGCCTGCGCCGGGCCGTTTCCGGCGCCGAGGCGGGCGAACCGGCGGATGCTCCTGTCCTTCGGGGGGTTCTCTTCGCGGTCACGGGACCACTGTGCCATCCCCCGCCGCCACGCGGTCGACCCGACCCGCTGACCGCAGATCGTCAGGCACGTCCGGCACCGGGCCACTGGCGTGCACACGCTCCACGATCCGGGTCAGGACCTCGGGATCGGTGTCCGGCAGGACCCCGTGACCGAGATTGAAGATGTGCCCACGACCACTGCGACGCGCGGCCGCCAGCACGGCGTCCACCCGCTCGTCCACCGCCTGCTGGCTGGCCCACACCACCGCCGGGTCCAGGTTGCCCTGGAGTGCCGCACCTGGGCGCACGCGTGTGGCGGCCACGTCCAGGGGCACCCGGAAGTCGACACCCATCACCTCCGAGCCCGCCTGCGACATCGTCGTGAGCAGTTCGCCGGTGCCGACGCCGAACACGATCCGTGGGATGCCGTGCGCTGTCGATAGGTCCTGCACGACCGCGAGGGCCGTGCGCACGTGCGGCAGGACCAGCGCCTCGTAGTCCGCCGCGGGCAGCGCACCGGCCCAGGAGTCGAAGAGCTGTACGGCGCTCGCACCCGCCACGACCTGCATCCGAAGGAACGCCCCGGCCATGCGGGCGAGTCGGTCGGCCAGCTCGTTCCACAGCACGGGGTCGGAGTACATCAGGGCCTTGGTGCGGGCATGGTCCTTGCTGGGCCCACCCTCGATCAGGTAGCTGGCCAGAGTGAACGGCGCACCGGCGAAGCCGATGAGGGGCGTGCGACCCAGGGGCCCAGTTGGCCCGGCCAGGACGCGGACCGCCTCCAGGACCGGGGCCACGTCCTCCTCGGTCACCTCGCGCAGCCGTGCCACTCCTGCCGCATCGCGGATCGGCTCGGCGACGACCGGCCCCACCCCGGGGACGATGTCGAGGTCCACGCCGATGGCCTTCAGCGGCACCACGATGTCGGAGAAGAAGATGGCGGCGTCGACTCCATGCCGGCGCACCGGCTGGTCGGTGATCTCGACGACGAGGTCCGGGGTGAAGCACGACTCCAGCATCGCCGTGCCCTCACGCACCTTGCGGTACTCCGGCAGCGAGCGCCCCGCCTGGCGCATGAACCAGACAGGCGGATGCTCCACCGCCTCCCCTCGGGCCGCGCGCAGGAGAACGGAGTCGCCGGTCCGCCCGGCGACCAGGGGGTGGTCGGGGCCGAGCAGGGCATTCGACAGGTCGACAGTCGGGCCGGAGGAGGTCACGGGCTGAATCGTCCCACGCCGCCGGGGATCCCGCGGAGGTCGTGCCCGCGAGCTCGGCGAGCTCGGTGAACGGGGCCATCCGGTCACCGGTCCGGGACCTTTGGACCACGCGCGGCAAGTTACTGGTCAGTAGGCTGTAATCACTTGCCGGGCGTCATCGCGCTCGGTCGACGGTCACGGCTGGAGGCGGTTGGTGTGAGTTCCCTGTTGATGACGGGCTTTCCCGGGTTCCTGGGATCGGCGGTCCTGCCCAAGCTCCTTGCCCGCCGGGAGGGCGTCAACGCCGTCTGCCTCGTTCAGCCGCACTACCTCGCGATGGCGACGGAGCGCATCGCCGAGATTGAGGCCGCCCATCCGCACACCAGGGATCGGATCACCCTGGTCGAGGGCGACATCACCGCTCCCGGGCTTGGCATCGACTACGTCGACCGCGCCCGACTCGAGACGGTGACGGAGGTCTGGCACCTCGCCGCGGTGTACGACTTGTCGGTCCCCGAGGAGATCGCGCGCCGGGTCAACGTCGAGGGAACGGCTCACGTCATCGAGTTCTGCCTCACCCGACCCGAGTTCACGCGCCTTCAGTACGTGAGCACCTGCTATGTCAGCGGCGACTACAACGGGGAGTTCCCGGAGGACGAGCTCGACCTCGGGCAGGGTTTCCTCAACCACTACGAGTCGACCAAGTTCGAGGCCGAGGTGCTGGTGCGGCGGGCCATGAAGGCCGGGCTGCCGGCCACGATCTACCGGCCGGGGATCGTCGTCGGCGACTCCCGCACCGGTGAGACCCAGAAGTACGACGGCCCCTACATGGTGGCGACCTACCTGCAGCGCCTTCCGGCCTTCTCGCTGGTCCCCAAGGTGAGCGACTTCACGTCGGTCCGCGTCGGGCTGGTGCCCCGGGACTACGTGATCGGCGCGATGGATGTCCTGTCGGTGATGCAGGAGTCCCTCGGCAGGACCTACGCCCTGACCGACCCGAACCCGCCGACAGCTGACGAGGTGCTGCGCCTGATGGCCGACTACTTCGGTCGCCGTGCCATCGAGATACCTCTGCCGCTGCGCGCCACCAAGGCAGTCATCGGCCATGTTCCCGGGCTTGAGTCCGTCACTGGCATGACAGCGGAGTTGCTCGACTACTTCGCCTCCCCCACGACCTACTCCACCACGAACGCCGTGACCGACCTCCAGGCGACTGGCGTCGAGTGCCCGAGCTTCGCCAGCTACATCGAGGCGCTGCTGGACTTCATGGTCGCCCATCCCGAGTTCGACTCATCGGCGATGACCTGAGTCGTCGCACACCCCTGCCCCTCCCCCACCGCCCCACCGCATCCCACCCCCTGGAGCACACAGTGACCACCGATCAGTCCCCAATGATCATCAACGTGAGCCTCGCTTCCTCCGAGCGCGACTACGACGAGCACGTCACCTTCCTGGATCAGGACTTCCACCTGCGCCGGATCGGCACGAACGGGGACGTCGCCGCCGCCGAGGCGCTGGTGCGCACCTGGGCCGACGACGCCGATGCCATTGCGGTGACCGGCATCCGAGAGGCACGGACCTCGGGCCTGTACGACGGGGAGCTGGAGGCCGTCAACAAGGTCAAGCGCGCGACGCGGATGATCCCGGTGACCGACGGGCATGTCCTGCGCGACGTGCTGCAGGAGTGGTCGATCCGTCACGTCCAGGCCGACATGCCGGGCTACTTCACCAACGCGCGCGTGCTGGTCCTGGGCGGGAGCAACCACGCCCGCACGATCCGGATCCTGCGCGAGTACACCCAGAACTTCGACTTCGCCGACCCGCTGCTGCGCATCGACCTGTCACGCCGGCTGCACGGCAACCCGGTGCTGAGCCTGGCCACCGACACCACGTCGGGTGCCGTCCAGCGACTGCCCGGAATCGTCCGGGCCCGGATGCGGACCCCCGGGCGCACCCTGAGCACGTCACTGGCACGTCGGGAGCTGACCGACGCGCACGTGATCGTGGGCACCTACGAGGAGTTGATGGCCTTCGGCATCGACTCCCTGCGCGGTAAGTCCGTGATCACAAGCGCCATCTCCGACGAGCGGCTCGAGGACCTCACAGCCCTCGACGTGGACATGGTCCTGGACTCGACACCGCAGCCGTTCGACGTGACCGTCAACGTGGCCGTCCTCGAGGCCCTGATGGTGGCGGCGTCCTCCAGCCCCCTGGGCACCCTGACCAACGACGACCTGCTGGACATGATCGTGTCCTCCGGGCTCGAGCCCCGGGTGCTGTACCCCAACGGCTACCGGCGGCGCAGCCGGTTCGCGTTCGTCATCCACCCGCTCTCGCAGCGCTACCTGACCAACGTGGAGCCGTTGCGCACCATCGAGAAGGTGTCGCCCTCCTTCGTGATGGACGGCGTCGAGAAGGCCATGGCCTACGCGCCCCCCATGAAGTACGGCCGGGTCACCGGCATCACCTCGCCCACCGGGGACGAGGCCGAGGGCTGGCTGATCACCGTGGGCGGGACGCCCAAGGAGCTCCTGGCGCACAGCCCGGAGTTCACCTACTCACGGCTGCTGGCCGCTGCTGAGGAGGCCAAGAAGCTCGGGGCCCAGATCATGGGCCTCGGCGCGTTCACGAAGGTCGTCGGCGACGCAGGTGTCACGGTGGCCAAGCAGGCGTCGTTGCCGATCACCACGGGCAACAGCTACAGCGCGTCCGGCGCCCTCTGGGCCGCGCACGAGGCACTCGAGCGCCTGGGCATGTCCGAGGTCGACGAGCACGGCCGGATGAAGGGAAAGGCCATGGTCGTGGGCGCCACGGGCGCGATCGGCTCGGTCTGCGCCCGGCTCCTGGCACTGGCCAGCGACGAGCTGTACCTGATCTCCCCGGAGACCGCCAAGCTCCTGGCCCTGAAGTCCGAGATGGAGCGGGAGAACCCGCGCGCCGTCATCCACGTCGCCGCGACGCCCAACGAGGCCCTGCCGGAGATGGACATGATCGTCACGGCCACATCCGGGGCCGGCAAGCGGGTCCTGGACATCATGGCGGTCAAGCCCGGATGCGTGATCACGGACGTGGCCCGCCCCCTGGACCTCTCGGCCGAGGACGTGGCCAAGCGCCCCGACGTCCTGGTGATCGAGTCCGGGGAGATCGAGCTGCCCGGTGACGTGCACATGCGCGACATCGGCCTGCCCCACGGGGTTGCCTACGCCTGCCTCGCCGAGACGATCGCACTGGCCCTCGAGGGCCGCTACGAGACCTTCACGATCGGGCGGAACATCGAGTGGGAGAAGGTCAAGGAGATCTACCAGATCGGCCTCAAGCACGGGATGAAGCTGGCCGCGATCTCCGGGGTGAACGGCGTCTACTCCGATGAGGACCTGACCCGGATCCGCGAGCTGGCGCTGGCACGTCGCGCGGAGATGGCTGCAGCGACGGCCAGTTGATGCCGGACCCTCGGCTTGCGCGGCTGGTCGCGGCGTGTGGACGATGGGCCGCATGACCGACGTCCTGGCCCTGGCCGCACGGCTCCCCCGACCGACCGCCTTCGTCCTCGGGGGCGGCGGGTCGTGGGGTGCGCTGCAGGTCGGGATGCTGCAGGCACTGGCCCAGACGGATCTCACCCCGGACCTCGTGGTGGGCACCAGCGTGGGGTCACTGAACGGGGCCGTTCTGGCGGCCGGGCCGCACCTGGCCCTCGGACGCCTCGAGGAGCTGTGGCCCAGCGTCTCGCGGGCCGATGTGTTCCCGGGCGGCTGGGTCCGTGGGCTGCTGACCCTCACCGAGACCCGCGCCTGGATCTATGACAACCAGCCACTGACCGACCTGCTCACCAGCCGCCTGCCGGCGAAGTCCTTCGAGGACATGGAGGTGCCCTTCGTGGCCGTGGCCACGGACTTCGCCACCGGGGGCGTGGCTGAGCTCGACTCCGGGGAGCTGCGCACCGCCCTGCTGGCATCCTCGGCGATCCCGGGGATCTTCCCCTGGGTGGAGCGCGACGGGCGCAGGCTGGTCGACGGGATGCTGGTCGCGAACGTCCCCATCACCGTCGCACTGCGACGAGGTGCGCGGTCACTGGTCGTCCTGGACTGCGGGCTCAGTGGGGTCACCCCGCGCGCCTCGGGCACCCTGGTGGAGGTCCTCACCCAGTCGGCGGCGATCTACGCGCGCCGGCAGATGGCGAGCGACCTGCTGGCCTGCGCCGGGATCCCGGTGGTGTGGCTGACCCCGTCGGCCCTCCACGAGACCACCCAGCTGGACTTCACTGCGACCGCGACGCTCATCGAGCGGGGACTGGTCGACGCCGCGACCACGCTGGCGGAGCTGGCCGCGGTGACCGCCCTACCGGCAGGTGTATACGGTGCCCCGGCCGAGTTGCGCACCGACGAACGACTCGAGTCGCTCATCCACTGAGCTGCCCGCATGATGGACTCCACCCCCACATCCAGGGAGACCATCGTGGAGCACCCAGTGACAATCGACGGCCTCGTCGGCGTCTACCACGCCGACGGTGGCCCGATCGGCGAGGCCAAGTATGTCGTCGGAAAGCTCTTGGGGACCGCCCACTGCGCCCTGTGCGACATCACCCACTCCCCCGTGCGCCGCAAGCCAGCCTGGGACCGCATGGTCGCCGATCTCGGCCTCCCCTTCGAACTGCTGCACCTCAACGAGATGAGCCCGGATGTCGCCACCGCGACCGCCGCGCACGGGTCACCGGTGGTCCTCGCCCGGCTCTCGGACGGCACGGTCGCACCCGTCCTGCTGCCGGAGGCCCTCGACCGTCTCGGCGGTTCGGTGGAGGCCTTCGCTGCCGCCCTCCAGGAGGCCCTGCGCGCTCTCCTGCCGGCAGCGGACGAACGAGGTCGACAGCGGGACCAGACGCGCTAACCCGCGCTGATGGCAGCGACACCCACAAGAGCAAGGGCAACGCCCGCCTGCTGGATCGGCCTCAACCGCTCGTGATCGATGAACCGGGCCAACAGGATCGTGGCCACCGGGTAGAGCGACCCGAACACGCTGACCAGGGACAGCAGCCCCAGCGTGCTGGCCAGGCCGAAGGCAAGGTTCGCCCCGACGTCCATCAAGCCCACCGCCGCGAAGGCGGGCACCTCCGCACGGCTCACTCTGACCGACCGGCGCACCGCCAGCAGCGCGAGGGCCATGAGGCTCACCGTGGTGATCCGCATCACGGTCATCGTCATCACCACGCTGGTGTCACTGCCCTGGGCGATCGCCACCAGGGACGTCCCGAGGAACACCGCGGACCCACCCGCGAGCAGCACGGGAGCCCACCCTGCGTCGCCGTGGACCTCCGGTCCGCTCGCGGCAACGACGCCGACAAGAGCGAAGACGATGCCCAGCGTCTGCAGGGAGGTCGGCTTCTCCCCGGATCCCAGTCCGACCGCCAGCGGCACGAGCACTCCCAGCGCCGCGATCGGTGACACCACGCCCATCGTCCCGATCGCCAGGGCTCGGTAGTACAGCGCGAGACCCGTGGCCCCCGACAGGCTCGCCAGCACCGCCCACCGCACGTAGTCCACGGGTGCCGACCAGGCCCCCGTGAGGGTTGCCACGAGCAGCATCGCGGCCAGTCCCACCGTCTGGGTGCCGCCGAGGACCACCAGGACGTGCCGGCGACGCGAGAGCTTCCCCGCGACATAGTCGGCACTGCCCCACAGGACGGAGGACAGGAGCGCGAGGAGGGCAGCCACGCTCGGAGACGCTACACGCACCGAGTCCGGCGCCGATCTCCCTGAGTTCCGTGGTCGTAGGGCGTAGCCTGCGGCACATGAACGCGATAGTCGGCGATGAGGCCGCGGACTTCCGGACCGCGCTGACCTCGCTGCGTGACGTCCGGCTGCGCCCCGAGATCCTGCTCGAGGAAGCCCCGGCACCCCAGCGGCTGGCACCGTTCGCGATCGCCCTCACCGCCGAGGTCGTGATCGAGGATGACGACCTCGGAAGCGGCAGGCTCGTCGTCCTGCACGACCCTGCGGGCCAGGACTCCTGGGGCGGGACCTTCCGGGTCGTCGCCTTCATCAAGGCGACCCTCGAACCGGAGATGGCCGCGGACCCCCTCCTGGCAGAGGTCGGCTGGTCATGGCTCGTCGAGGCGTTGGACACCCAGGGCGCCGGGTACACCAACATCTCCGGGACAGTCACCCGGGTGACCTCCGAGTCGTTCGGGGGGCTGTCCGAGCGCCCGCTCGAGGGGCAGATCGAGATCCGCGCCTCCTGGACCCCCGACGATGCCCACCTGGCCCCCCACGCCCACGCCTGGGCAGACGTCATGGGGCAGGCGGCCGGGCTGATGCCCCTGCCCCCGGGCGTCGCGCAACTCCCCCGACCGCGCAGCTGAGCACAACGGCCAGCGGCGGGTCGAGGCGTCACCCTCACTCCTTCGGGTGACGGTCCTCAAGGGTCCAACTCGCGACCGTCGATACGGGTCCCAGTTGTCTTGAGACCGGACGCGCCGTTGGAGGTGCCGTGATCACTGTCGCCCAGAGCACTGCAGTACCGATCATCCCGATGCCCCGTGGTCGCTTCACAGCACTCACCGTCGGCATCGAATCGACCAGTGTCGCCGGCCTCACACCGCGACTTCGGTCCCTGGGTGCCTCCGCCGTCCACCGCGCCGCGACCGCTCGGGGCGGGCAGGTGCCCAGCCCCCAGGGTCCCCACGACCTCTGCGTGGTCGAGGCCTCCGGGCCGCAGATCCGTGAGGAGCTCCGAGCACTCCGGGCGATCGGGTGGCGGCGCGTCCTGGTGGTCACGACGCGCTCCGAGTTGGTCCGCCACGCGATCGGATACGGCGCACGCTCGGCGATCGTGCCGCCGGCGCGGTCCGCGGGCTCCGGCATCCCGCTCCCCCGCCAGCGCTCCGGCGACGAGGGTGTCGACGCGATGTCGGTGCGGGAGGTCCAGGTGCTCCAGAGGGTCGCCGAGGGGCACACCAACCGCCAGATCGGTGAGGACCTGTGCCTCTCGGCACTGACGGTCAAGAGCCATCTGGCCCGCATCGGGCGCAAGCTCGGCACCGGCGACCGCGCGGAGATGGTGGCCATCGGCTTCCGCCACGGCGTCGTCGCCTGAGCGCCCTAGCATCCGCCGTCCGCCGTCGGCTGCGCTCCCGAGCGCCTCGGGCCTGCTCCCGAACTGACGATCCGCTCCCGAGGGACGGGGGCAGATCTGTGAAGTGCGAGCAGATCGCCGCGGTTACCTCGGCGGTCGCGGGTACGGTGGCCTCGTGTCCGAGTCCCCCGCCGTCGTCGTGGCCGATGAGGCCGTGGTCGATGAGCCACCCGCCCTGCCACCCCTCGAGCTTCGCGACGGGCTTCCGCGCGTCACGGAGACCCAGACCGACCTCGACCTCGTCGTGCGCGAGCTGCGTGCGGGAACGGGGCCGATCGCCGTCGACACGGAGCGCGCATCCGGCTACCGCTACGGCCAGCGCGCCTACCTGATCCAGATCCGCCGGGAGGGGGCCGGCAGCTCCCTGATCGATCCGCACGCCGTCACCGGGGTCCCCGGGCTGGCCGAGGCCCTGCGCGGCCCCGAGTGGATCCTGCACGCGGCAAGCCAGGACCTCCCGTGCCTGGCCGAGCTCCACCTGGCACCGACCACGCTGTTCGACACGGAGCTCGCCGGTCGCCTCCTGGGCATGCCCCGGGTCGGGCTGGGACCGATGGTGGAGGACGTCCTGGGCGTGACCCTGGCCAAGGGTCACGGCGCCGCGGACTGGTCCCGCCGGCCCCTGCCTGAGGATTGGCTGGAGTATGCCGCCCTCGATGTCGAGGTCCTCATCGAGCTGCGCGACGAGCTGCACGCCCGCCTGGAGGCAGCCGGCAAGCTCGACTGGGCCGAGCAGGAGTTCGCGGCCGTGCGCGACGCCCCGCCGCCTCCTCCCCGGGTCGATCCGTGGAGGCGCACCTCGGGCATCCACAAGCTGCGTTCGCGCCGCTCCCTGGCCATCGTCGAGCACCTGTGGGTGGCCCGGGACCGGATCGCCCAGGAGAACGACACTGCCCCTGGACGGCTGCTGCCGGACTCCTCGATCGTCGCCGCAGCTGCGGCCCTGCCCCGCGACCTGAACGCCCTGCAGGCGACCAGGGCCTTCCACGGCCGCGGCGCGACGCGCTACCAGCGCGCGTGGGCGGCCGCCCTGCGCGAGGCGTGGGCCGTCCCGGAGAAGGACCTGCCCCTGACCGCCCTCAAGGGTGACGGTCCCCCGCCACCTCGGGCGTGGGCGCAGCGGGACCCCGTGGCGGCTGCGCGACTCGATCGCGCGCGCACAGCCCTGCAGAAGCGCGCCGAGCAGCTGGACCTCCCTGTCGAGAACCTGATCACCCCGGACATCGTCCGTCGGCTGATGTGGCAGCCTCCTCAGGATCCCGGTGAGGTGGCGCAGGTTCTCCGCGCGTCGGGTGCTCGGCCGTGGCAGGTGGAGCTCACCGCGGCCCTCCTCGAGGAGGCGATCCACCCGCCTGCGGGCTGAGGCCCGCGGACGCCGCATCCTGCCGCTCGAGGGTCCCGGGAGCCCAGCGCGCCGTCGTCAGGCCCAGGTCCTCGGCGCGCAGCACCCTGGCGATCAGGTAGCCCTGCGCCTCGTCGCAGCCCAACCCAGCCAGGACCTCGAGCTGTGGACGGGTCTCCACGCCCTCGGCGACGACCCTCTGCCCCAGGGCGTGGCCGGCCGACACCGCAGCGGCGACGATCGCGCGATCGGCGCTGCTCGTGGTGATGCTGGACACGAACGAGCGGTCGATCTTCACCCGGTGCGGACCCAGGAATCTCAGGGCACCCAGCGACGAGTAGCCCGTGCCGAAGTGGTCGATGGCCAGGCCGATCCCGGAGGCACGCAGCCTCCGGAGGGTCAGCTGTGCGGGGCCTGTGGGCTCCAGCAGGCCGAACTCGCCCATCTCGAACACGACGGCGGACGGCCTGTCGGACTGCTCGGCGATGATCCTCAACGCATCCCCCGCGAACGAGGCGGAGTAGACCTGGCCGCGCGCGAGGTTCAGCCCGACCGGCACGTCCACACCGTCAGCGGACCAGACGGCACGCTGGGCGAGCGCACGGCGCAGCACCTGCTCGCTCAGCGCACCATTGAGACCGGCGCGGGCGGCCACGGGCAGGAACTCCGACGGGTAGACCAGCGCCCCACCGGCCAGGCGCAATCGGGCCAGGGCCTCGACGTACATGAGGCGCCCCGTCGCGATCTCCACGATGGGCTGGTAGTGCAGGACCAGACCGGGGGGCTCCGCGGCGCCGGTCGGCGGCGGCTCGACCTCGAGGGCGACCCCCAGGGCCTCGCGGATGCGCTCAGCGGTCGCGAGCTCCTCGTCCATCTCGACCGAGTGCAGGCGCACCGTGTTGCGTCCGGCGTCCTTGGCCCGGTACATCGCCATGTCCGCCTGGCGGAGCAGGTCGGCCGGATCGATGGAATCCGCCCGAGCCAACGAGATCCCCACGCTCATGCTGATCCGATGGGCCCGCCCCTGCACGCTCACAGGGTGGTCCAGGGTCGCGCGCACGCGCTCGGCGACGGCGCGGACGTCCTGGGGATCCGTCAGCCTCGGGCAGAGGACGACGAACTCGTCACCGCCGATCCGGGCCAGGGAGTCCTCGGGACGTACGGCGGCACGGATGCGCCGGGCGACCGCGACCAACAGCTCGTCACCCACCTGGTGCCCGCGGGTGTCGTTGACCAGCTTGAAGCCGTCGAGGTCCAGGAAGATGACGGCGACGTGCGGACCATCCGTCCCGTGATCGAGGGCTGCGAGCTGGCGCAGGAGCTCCCCCCTGTTGATCAGGCCCGTGAGGGGGTCCTCGCGGGCCTCCCTGTCCAGTCGCACACGCGTGCTCCACTGCTCGGTGACGTCCCTGAGGATCACCAGGGCCAGGGGCTGGCCCAGATGGTCCGGCTGGGACAGCGCCGTGACTGAGACGTCCAGCCAGCGAGAGCCGGCGACACCGGGCGTCGACACCCGGACTGCCGTGGACGGGCCGGGACCGCTGACGTCCGCAGCGGCGCCTGCGACCTCGGGAACCACGTCGTCGACAGAGGCCCCGATCACCTCGGCAAGGGCCCTGCCCAGCATCTGCGCGGCAGCGGGATTTGCGTCAATGACCGTGTCGAGGTGTCCCCGAGATCGAGTCACCCGAAGGATCGCCTGTGGCGACTCGTCGAACACCGCGTGCAGCAGGCCGGTGCGATCCGGCGAGGTCGTGCTCACGGCGGGTGGTGTGGCTTGGTCCCCGACCCCCACCATCAGTCCGACGGGTCGAGCAATCGATGGGCTGCATCCGCGCAGCCCTGGGCGGTGAGGCCCAGCCGCTCGAGGATGGCCGGGCGGCTCGCATGGTGCAGGAACTCCTGGGGAACCCCGAGCCGCTCCATGCGAACCCCGATCCCCGCGTCGGCGAGGGCAGTGGCCAGCCCCGACCCGATCCCGCCGACCAGGCCGCCGTCCTCCATGGTGACCACCCGGCCGATCTCACCGGCCAGCCCCACGAGGCCCGACGGCAGTGGAGTGACCCACAGGGGCGACGCAACCGCCACCGGCACACCCTCCGCGGACAGCTTGGCCGCGGCCTCGCGGGCCGCACCGGCCATGCTGCCCACGCCGACGAGCAGGACCTGCGGGTCGAGGTCCGCGTGCAGGAGGTCCACACCGTGGCTGGCGTCGACCGCCGGGATCGGCTCGGCGAGCCGTCCCTTCGGGAAGCGCACCACGGTCGGGCCGTCGGACACGGCAACCGCCTCACGCAGGGCGCGGCGCAGGGTCTCCTCGTCGCGCGGGGCGGCCACCCTGACCCCCGGCACCAACCCGAGCATCGACAGGTCCCACATGCCGTTGTGGGAGGCGCCGTCGTCCCCGGTGACACCCGCTCGGTCCAGCACGATCGTCACCCCGGCCCTGTGCATCGCAACATCCATGAGCACCTGGTCGAACGCGCGGTTCAGGAAGGTGGCGTACACCGCGACAACCGGGTGCAGCCCGGCGAAGGCCATGCCTGCCGCGGAGGTCAGCGCGTGCTGCTCGGCGATGCCGACGTCGTAGGTGCGGTCCGGGAACTCCGCGGCGAACCGATCCAGGCCCGTGGGGCTCAGCATCGCTGCGGTGATGGCCACGACGTCGGGGCGCTGGCGTCCGATCTCGACGAGCTCGTCGGCGAAGGCTGCTGTCCAGGTGGGGCCACCGTCACTGACCGGGATGCCGGTCTCCGGGTCGATGATCCCGACCCCGTGGAAGCGGTCGGCCTCGTCGTTCTCGGCCGGGGCGTACCCGCGGCCCTTCTGCGTGATGACGTGGACGATGACCGGCCCGCCGTAGCGCCGTGCGGCGCGCAGGACCGACTCAACGGCCTCCACGTCGTGACCGTCGACCGGGCCCAGGTACTTCAGGCCGAGGTCCTCGAACATGCCCTGTGGGGCCACGACGTCCTTGACCCCCCGCTTAACGCCGTGCAGGGCCTCGAACAGGGGGGCACCCACCACAGGAGTGCGGCCCAGGATCTCCTTGCCCCAGTCGAGGAAGCGCTCGTAGCCATGGGTGGTGCGCAGGGTGTCGAGGTGCCTGGCCAGCCCGCCGATCGTGGGTGCGTAGGAGCGCTCGTTGTCGTTGACGACGATGATCACGGGTCGGTGCGAGTCCGCGATGTTGTTCAGCGCCTCCCAGGACATGCCCCCGGTCAGTGAGCCGTCCCCGACGATGGCGACCACATGCCGCCGGCCGAGCGTCCCGGCCTGCTCGAGCGCCTTGGCGATGCCGTCCGCGTACGACAGGGCCGTGGAGGCGTGCGAGTTCTCGATGACGTCGTGGGGGCTCTCAGCCCGGGATGGGTAGCCGGAGATCCCGCCCTCCTGGCGCAGGTGGTCGAACGCTTCGCGCCGCCCGGTGAGGATCTTGTGCACGTAGGACTGGTGTCCGGTGTCCCAGAGCAGGACGTCGTTCGGCGAGTCGAACACCCGGTGCAGCGCGAGGGTCAGCTCGACGACCCCGAGGTTGGGCCCGAGATGGCCGCCCGTGCGGCTGACCTTCTCGACGAGGAACGCGCGGATCTCCTCGGACAGCCCCTCGAGCTGCTCGGGCCCCAGCGCGCGGAGGTCCGCGGGTGAGTCGATGCTCTCCAGCACGCCCACGTCATGGCCTCCTCAGATCGTGCGGTCGTCCGTACAGTCTAGGAGTCAACTCGCGTCCGCACACGGGCGGCGCGACCCTAGGCTGGTACCCGTGACGACTCCCCCCGGCTGGCCTCGCGCCGTGCCCGATCCGGAGTCCCCGGCCTTCCCGGACAAGGTGGTCGGCTGGCTTCTGGACGTGTGTCCACCTGACTACCGTGGCCACGACGTCCTCCGCCGCCACCCGGTGATCCTCGCGCGGCTGGCGGCGCTGCACGCGGACGCCTCGTTGCAGGCAGCCAGGGCCGCCTACGCCGGTGCTCGGCGTGACCTCGCGGGCCGGGTGCCGCCCGAGGCGATCGAGGAGACCCTGGTCGCGCTGAGCAAGGAGGGGGCCCGCGTGGCCGCCCGGGTGCGCGAGGTCGCCCTCATCGAGGAGGCACTCCAGGGCCGGCGCTGGCGCCCGAAGCTGTAGGCCCTCCCCGAACGGGCGGATCCTCAGGCGCCCAGGGCCTGGAAGGCCTCGTACACCATGAACGCCGGCCAGAACACGCCCTGGAGGATGGCCAGCGCGTACTCCCAGAACCCGTCCGCCTGCTGCCAGAACCACGCCCAGGCACCGAACATGCCCAAGCCGTAGAGGGCTCCCCCACCTGCCGCCGCACCGTTGCTGTCAGCTCATGGCGATCCCCACCTCTCCACCGATCCAGTGTGCTCCGGGTGAGGCGGGGATGGCTTGACAGGGGGCTACACCAGGGAGCGCAGCACGTACTGCAGGATCCCGCCGTTGCGGTAGTAGTCGGCCTCGCCGGGGGTGTCGATGCGCAGCACGGCCTCGAACTCGACGGCCGAGCCGTCGGACCTCGCCGCGCGCACCGACACGGTCCTCGGGGTGACGCCCTCGTTCAGGGCGGTGACGCCGCTGATCGAGAACACCTCGGTGCCGTCCAGACCCAGCGATGCCGCGTCCTGGCCGGCGGGGTACTGCAGCGGCAGCACACCCATCCCGATGAGGTTGGAGCGGTGGATGCGCTCGTAGGACTCCGCGATGACGGCGCGGACCCCGAGCAGTGCCGTGCCCTTGGCAGCCCAGTCGCGCGATGAGCCGGACCCGTACTCCTTGCCGGCGAGGACGACGAGCGGGACGCCCGCCTCGGCGTAGGACTGCGCGGCGTCGTAGATGGAGGACTGCGGTGAGCCCTCGAGGGTGAAGTCGCGGGTGAACCCGCCCTCCACGCCGTCGAGCAGCTGGTTGCGCAGGCGGATGTTGGCGAACGTGCCGCGGATCATGACCTCGTGGTTGCCGCGACGGGAGCCGTAGGAGTTGAAGTCCTTGCGCGCCACGCCGTTCTCGGCCAGGTACTGGCCAGCGGGGCTGTCGGGCTTGATCGACCCCGCGGGGCTGATGTGGTCGGTGGTCACCGAGTCCCCCAGCTTGGCCAGGACGCGAGCGCCCACGACGTCGGAGACCGGACTCGGCTCGGCACCCATGCCCTCGAAGTACGGTGGCTTGCGCACGTAGGTGGAGTCCGGGGCCCACTCGAACGTGTCACCGACGGGCGTGGGCAGCGACTGCCAGGCCTCGTCGCCGGCGAACACGTCGGCATAGCGCGAGGCGAACATCTCCGCGTCGATCGACGAGTCGATCACAGACTGCACCTGCGCCGGCGACGGCCAGATGTCCCTGAGGTAGACCGGCGCCCCCGACGGGTCGGTGCCCAGGGGCTCGGTGGTCAGGTCGAGGTCCATCCGACCGGCGATGGCGTAGGCGACCACCAACGGCGGGCTGGCCAGGTAGTTCATCTTGACGTCCGGGTTGATCCGGCCCTCGAAGTTGCGGTTGCCCGACAGCACCGAGACGACCGCGAGGTCGCTGGCGTTGACCGCCGCCGACACTGCTTCGGGCAGCGGGCCGGAGTTGCCGATGCACGTGGTGCAGCCGTAGCCGACGGTGTCGAAGCCGAGCTTGTCGAGGTACGGGGTCAGCCCGGAGCGGTCGTAGTAGTCGGTCACGACCTTCGAGCCGGGGGCCAGGGTGGTCTTCACCCAGGGCTTGCGGGTCAGGCCCCGCTCGACGGCGTTGCGGGCCAGCAGGCCGGCGGCCACCATCACCGAGGGGTTCGAGGTGTTGGTGCAGGACGTGATGGCCGCGATGACGACGGCGCCGTGACCGATCGTGACCTGCTGCTCCTCGATGCTGAGGGTGGCGGTCGCCGCGGGATCGGCGGTGTAGGAGTCGAGCGCCGCGAGGAAACCGGTCTTGGCGTCGGTGAGCGCGACGCGATCCTGCGGGCGCTTGGGGCCGGCGAGCGAGGGGACGATCGTGCTGAGGTCCAGCTCGATGACGCTGGTGTAGCGCGCCTCGCGGGACGGGTCGTGCCAGAGCCCCTGCTCCTTGCAGTAGGCCTCGACGAGCGCCACCTGCTCCTCGGTGCGCCCGGTCAGGCGCAGGTAGCGCAGGGTCTCCTCGTCGATCGGGAAGATGGCGGCGGTCGAGCCGTACTCGGGGCTCATGTTGCCGATCGTGGCGCGGTTTGCCAGGGGCACGCCCGCCACGGCCTCGCCGAAGAACTCCACGAACTTGCCCACCACACCGTGCTTGCGCAGGATCTCGGTGATGGTCAGCACCATGTCCGTGGCGGTCGCCCCCTGGGGCAGCTCGCCCGTGAGCTTGAACCCCACGACCTGCGGGATGAGCATGCTGACCGGCTGGCCGAGCATCGCCGCCTCAGCCTCGATGCCCCCGACGCCCCATCCCAGGACGCCCAGGCCGTTGACCATCGTGGTGTGCGAGTCGGTGCCAACGCAGGTGTCCGGGTACGCCTGGCCGTTGCGGACCATCACGACGCGGGCCAGGGCCTCGATGTTGACCTGGTGCACGATGCCGGTGCCCGGCGGCACCACCTTGAACTCGTCGAAGGCGCTCTGCCCCCACCGCAGGAACTGGTAGCGCTCGCGGTTGCGCTCGTACTCCAGTGCCACGTTGCGGGTCGCGGAGTCGTGGGTGCCGAAGAAGTCGGCGATCACCGAGTGGTCGATGACCAGCTCGGCGGGGGCCAGCGGGTTGATCTTCGCGGGGTCTCCCCCGAGCTCCTTCATCGCCTCGCGCATGGTGGCCAGGTCGACCACGCACGGGACACCGGTGAAGTCCTGCATGATCACCCGGGCGGGGGTGAACTGGATCTCGTCGGTGGGCTCCGCATCCGGGTCCCAGGCACCCAGGGTGCGGATCTGATCGGCGGTCACGTTCGCGCCGTCCTCGGTGCGCAGGAGGTTCTCGAGCAGCACCTTGTGCGTGAAGGGAAGCGCCTGCGCACCGGGTACGGCGGAGATTCTGAAGATCTCGTGGGTGGTGCCGCCGACCTCGAACGTGCCGCGCGCCCCGAAACTGTCCTTGCTCGTCATCCGGACTCCTCCTCAGTGACCGATCCGAAGGCTATCGCGCCCTCCTGGGAACCGCGTGTGCTGCCATACCAAAGTATCTTGACATCAAGATATCACCGCGGGCTGAGTTTGGCCACGCATTCGACGTGCTGGGTCGTGGGGAACATATCCAGGGCCACGAGCTCGGACACGACCAGACCGTGCTCCCGGAAGGTCGCGACATCCCGGGCCAGGGCCACCGGATCACAGGCGACGTAGGCAACGGCCCGCGGACCCGCGGCGGCGATCGCCCCCACGACGGCCGCACCCGCCCCGGTCCGGGGCGGATCGAGGACCACGAGGTCGACACCGTCGAGCGCCCCCGGCTGGGCGACCCACCGGTCGACACCAGCCCGGACGATTCTCACCGGGGCATCGCCGGCGTTGACCTGGGCCAGGGCGCAGGCGCGCCTGTCGCCCTCGACCAGGGTCACCTCCAGTCCCCCGAGGACCGCCCGCGCCAGGCTCAGGCCGAACAGGCCCACGCCGGAGTACAGGTCCACCAGCCGCTCGCCCCCCTGCGGGTCGAGCATGCGGCGCACGTGACCCACGAGGGCGTCGGCAGCACCCGGGTGCACCTGCCAGAACCCGTCGGGCGCGACGGACCACATTCGACCGTCGGCATGCTCCGTGACCGGCGCGGCGGGAGGATCAGATGCCGGGAAGGTCAGGGCGCGGCCACCGGCCGGCGCGACGAATCCGACGCGACCTCCTGCGGGCCACCTCGTGCCGAAGAGGTCGAGCGGGGCGACCCGAGGATGCAGCTGCAGGCACTGTCCGGCGACGACGACCCGGTGGGAACGGTGCCCGAGGAATCCGGCACGCCCCGAGGGATCCACGCCCAGGGTTCCCCGGGTCCGCCATCCCAGGCCCTCGCCGTTGGCCCCCGCACGTTCGGTCGTCGTCGGATCCAGGACCGCCTGCACCGTGAACGACTCCGGCAGGTCGATCCCGGCGAAGCGGGCCATCGCCTCACGGACCACCTCGGCCTTCAGGCGCCGCTGCGCCTCGGGGACGGCGTGCTGCCAGTCGCAGCCTCCGCACTCCCGGGCCACCGGGCAGGGAGGCTCGCGCCGATCCGGGCTGGCCACAAGGATCTCCACCGCATCGGCACGGACGAACCTCGCCTTGCGACCGACGGAGGTGACCCGCACCCGAACCCTCTCGCCGGGCAGGGCGTGACGCACGAAGAGCACCTGACCCTCATGCCGGGCGACGCAGTGGCCGCCGTGGGCCACGGAGCCCACCTCGACGACGACGTCGTCCCCCACCGCCACGCCGCCCACTAGCGTGGCGATGGCCCGGCCCCCATCTCGCCGGCAACGAAGGCCTCCGCCGTCTCGGCGTCCGGCTCACCCCGGCGCAGCGCCCCCGGGGCCTGGGCCTCGGGCTCGTCGGCGATCCGCTCGCTGGACAGCAGCTGCCATGGGACGCTGACGACCATGACCCCGGGCGTGAAGAGCAGGCGGGTCTTGAGCCGCAACGCGCTCTGGTTGTGCAGCAGCTGCTCCCACCAGTGGCCGACCACGTACTCGGGCACGTACACGCAGACCAGGTCCCGCGGGGAGCTGCGGTTCAGCCCGCGCACATACTCGACGACCGGTCGGGTGATCTCGCGATAGGGCGAGTCCAGCACCTTCAGGGCCACGGGGATCCCGCGGCGCTCCCAGTCGGCGATCAGCCGCGCGGTGCCGTTCTCATCGACATCCACCGTGACGGCTTCCAGGACCGTCGGCCGGGTCGCCCTCGCGTAGGCAAGGGCGCGCAGGGTCGGCTTGTGGATCTTGGAGACCAGGACGATCGCGTGCACGCGGCTGGGCAGGGTCACGTTCTCGTCATCGCCGGCCACCAGCTCGACCGAGACCCGGTCGTAGTGCTTGCGGATCGACTCCATGAGCAGGAACAGCAGGGGCATCGCGATGACCACGATCCACGCGCCCTGGGTGAACTTCGTTGCCAGGACGATGACCAGGACCGTGCCGGTCAGGCAGAAACCGACCGCGTTCACGAGTCGCTTGCGCTGCATCCGTCCGCGCTCCGCGGGATCACGCTCGCTGCGCAGGTGCCGGTTCCAGTGCTTGATCATGCCGAGCTGGCTCAGGGTGAAGGAGACGAAGACACCGATGATGTACAGCTGGATCAGGGCCGAGACGTTGGCCTCATAGACGTAGATCAGGATGCCGGCCAGACCCGCCAGGGTGATGATGCCGTTGCTGAACGCGAGCCGATCGCCTCGGGTATGCAGCTGTCGGGGCAGGTATCCGTCACGGGCGAGGATCGAGCCGAGCACCGGGAACCCGTTGAAGGCGGTGTTGGCGGCCAGCACCAGGATCAGCGCCGTCACCACGGACACGAACACGAACATCGGCGTGAAGTTCGAGAACACGGCCTGGGCGACCTGCGCGATGACCGTCTTCTGCTCAGTCCCCGGGGGCATGCCGATCAGGTCCTCGGTGGTCTCGGCCACCTTCACCTTCGTGACGACAGCGAGCCAGGTGATCCCCGCGAACATCGTCATGGCGATCGCCCCGAGCATCGCCAGCGTGGTGGCCGCATTCCGGCTCTTGGGCTTGCGGAAGGCCGGCACGCCGTTGCTGATGGCTTCGATGCCGGTCAGGGCCGTCGTGCCCGACGAGAACGCGCGCGCGATCAGGAACACGAGTGCCGCCCCTGTGAAGGAGGCCTCCGGCTTGATCTCCCACCCCGCCGATTCGGCGAGCAGGACGTCCCCCTGCAACATCCGGACCGCGGCCCACAGGAGCATCGAGAAGATGGCGAGGATGAACGCGTACGTGGGGACGGCGAAGGCTGTGCCCGACTCGCGCACGCCGCGCAGGTTCATCAGGGCCAGGAGCACGGTCAACCCGACCGCGATCAGGACGCGATGCTCGCCCATCCACGGGATCGCCGACGCGGCGTTGGCCACGGCCGAGGAGATCGACACCGCCACCGTGAGCACGTAGTCCACCATCAGTGCGCTGGCGACGAAGACCCCCCAGCGTGGTCCGAGGTTGGTCGAGACCACCTCGTAGTCGCCACCACCCGAGGGGTAGGCGTGCACGTTCTGCCGGTAGGACAGGACCACGACCAGGAACACGACGATGACCGCAGCCGCCACCCACGGGGCGTACGAGAACAGCGCGTACCCGCCCAGCGACAGGACCAGCAGGATCTCCTGCGTGGCGTAGCCGTTGGACGACAGCGCGTCGGAGGCGAACACCGGCAGCGCGATGCGCTTGGGCAGCAGCGTCTCGCCCAGTTGGTTCGTGTGCAGGGCACGTCCGAACAGCAACCTCTTGGACGCGTCGGAGAAGGTTCCCACGTGGGTGAATGCTACGCACAGTGCGGACCACCATGGGCCGCGTGTAGCGTTCCGGTCGTGCACATCGTGATCCTCGGATGCGGCCGAGTCGGTTCCGCCCTGGCGCAGACCATGGACAGGCAGGGCCATTCGGTCGCTGTCGTCGACATGGATCCTGAGGCCTTCCGCAAGCTCTCACCGGA
Organism: uncultured Actinomycetes bacterium; assembly: GCA_963747335.1. Classification (GTDB taxonomy): domain Bacteria; phylum Actinomycetota; class Actinomycetes; order S36-B12; family CAIYMF01; genus Prado023. Next base: position 563,712 of record CAVVEV010000003.1, read on the forward strand.
CTTCGGGGGCAGCACCGTGGTCGGGATCGGCTTCGACCGCGACACCTTGATGGAAGCCGGCATCGCCCATGCGCAGGCCTTCGCCGCGTGCAGCAGCGGCGACAACACCAACATCATCGCCGCCCGTGTGGCCCGCGAGACGTTCGGTGTGGGCAACGTCGTGGCCCGCATCTACGACCCCCGGCGCGCTGAGGTCTACCAGCGGCTGGGCATCCCGACCGTGGCCAGCGTCTCGTGGGCCACCGACCAGATGCTGCGTCGCCTGCTCCCCCGTGGGGCGCAGGAGGAGTGGACCGACCCGAGCGGAACGATCGCCCTGGCAGAGATGTCGGTGCACTCCGACTGGGTCGGCAGGTTGGTGCACGACCTGCAGGAAGCCACCGGGGCGCGCATCGCGTTCCTCACCCGCTTCGGGCTTGCCGTGCTGCCGAACCGCGAGACCGTCCTCCAGGACGGCGACATCGTCCACGTGCTGCTCATGCGCGAGGATGAGGAGCGCATCCAGGAGATCTTCCAGGCGGCACCGGAGGGACATCGATGAGGGTCTGCATCGCAGGGGCCGGCAAGGTCGGGCGCGCCATCGCCCGCGAGCTGCTGCACAACGGCCACGAGATCCTGCTGGTGGACAAGGAGGCCGACATCGCGCGGGTCGGCGTCGTCGAGGGAGCCCATGTGCTGTGTGCCGACGCATGCGAGGTCTCAGCCCTCGAGGAGGCCCAGCTGCAGACCTGCCAGGTGGTCGTGGCGGCGACCGGCGACGACAAGGTCAACCTGGTGGTGTCCCTGCTGGCAAAGACGGAGTTTGGTGTTCCGCGCGTGGTGGCCCGGGTGAACCACCCCAAGAACGAGTGGCTGTTCAACGAGGCGTGGGGGGTCGACGTGGCCGTGTCGACGCCGCAGATGCTCTCGGCGCTCGTCGAGGAGGCCGTGACGGTCGGGGACCTGGTGCGGCTGTTCACCTTCCGGCAGAGCAACGCCAACCTCGTCGAGCTGACGCTCGGGGTGGACTCCCCCGTCGTCGGCCAGCGGGTCGGCGATGTCGCGTGGCCGCCGGACACCTCGCTCGTGGCCATCCTGCGCAGCCTGCAGGTGATCGCCCCCAGCCCGGACGATCCGCTGGAGGCCGGCGATGAGCTGCTGTTCGTGTCCGCCCCCGACCAGGAGGAGGCCATCCAGACGCTGCTGTCCCCCTGAAGGGGGCGCACGTCGGGTGGATCAGGCGGACTCCGGCTCCAGGCCGACGCTGGGCTCCAGGAGTGCCGCCTCGGCATCGACCTGCTTGAGCACCGGATGGATGATCCGGTAGCTCAGGTACGCCGCGAGCAGGAACAGCGGCCAGCCCAGGGCGAGCTTGGCCACGCCGAGCATGCCCACGGCACCGGCGAAGTACATGGGCAGCTGGATGATCAGCCGCAGCCCGAACATGGCCACCCAGATCCACGACGCCGTCGCGTAGGCCCGGTACTGGCGCGGATCCGCGCGCCATCCCGAGGCGTCCCCACGCATGTAGCCGATGAGGACCCCGAGCAGCGGCCAGCGCACGATGCACGAGATCGCGTACACCAGCATGTAGGCGATGTTGATCAGGATGCCGATGAGGAAGTAGTTCTCCGCCCGGCCCGTCCGGGTCGCGACGAACGCCGAGATGGCGACCCCGAAGAAGCCGGCCACGACCTGCTGCAGCGACTCGCGTCTTGCCAGGCGCACCACCGCGATGACAGCGCCGGTGACGAGGGCGGCGATGACCGAGGGGCGCAGCTGCTGGGAGGTGACCAGGTAGGCGATCACGAAGACGGCGGCCGGCAGGCCGGAGTCGACCATCCCGCGCCATCCACCGATGGCCTGGTCGAGCATGGCGCGGTCGACGCCCAGGGCATCGGCGGTCGGGGTGCTCGGCGCCCGCTGCTCGCGGGGTTCGGGATCGGTGCTCATGCGGTCCCCGACGGCGTTCGCAGCTCGTACCGGGGGTTGAAGATCGTCGGGTCCGCCCGGTTGCCGGTGATCCGCCCGGTCACGACGATGGGTCGACCCGGGGTGATCCCCAGGATCTGGCGCCGCCCGAGCCACACGAGCTTGACCTGCCCCGAGCCGTCGTAGAGCTCAGCCTCGACTGCCGGGACGGTCTCCCGCGGGCGCAGGGTCACCGATCGCAGCACCCCGGAGACTGTCGACTCCTGCCCGGCCACGCACCTGCTGATCGGGGTGGCACCCACTTCCGAGACCGAGCCCTGGAGAGCCTCGGCCTGCTGCTCGGACTTGCTCTTGCCCAGACTCGCGCCGATGCGTTGGATCACGTTCGGTCTCGTCGACGACACCCGACAAGGGTAACGTCCCGGGCCCGTACCTGGGGACCTCGCTGCTCGGGCGGGTGGCCCCGGGATTGCGGCTGGCCACCGCGTGCCCGGCTCAGCGGATCTCAGTGATCTCCGGACCGCGCTCGAACGGGTCGAGGTCGGCGAAGCGCTCCTCGGCCCCATCGGTCTCGTCCACGTCGTCCTCGTCGTCCACATCCTCGGCGGACACGGGCTGCGCCGGAAGGGTCAGCGGGAGCGGGTCCCGTGGCGCCATCGCGGAGGCTCCCCGCACCACGATGGTCTGCAGGACGAGCCGGTGCAGGGCGTCGCTCGGATCGGGCTCCACGGCAGCTCGGCCCAGGAACACGGCACGCAGGAACCAGCGAGGACCGTCGATGCCGACGAACCGCACGGGCTGGGTCACCTGCTCCCCCTCGGGCGAGCGGGCCGGCAGCAGCCCGCGGACCTCGGGGCCGAACGACCCCTCCCCCTCGGAGACCCGGGCACCTGCGGTCTCCCTGAGCTCGGCGAGCATCTCAGCCCTGATCTCGTCCCACAGTCCCTCCGAGCGTGGCGCTGCGAACGCCTGCAGCTGCACCGCGGCGCCGTCGCCGACACCGGTGACGGCGCGCACCTCCTGGGTGTTCGGGTCGGCCTCGACCTGCACCCCGATGCCCGGCAGGCCGGGGATCAGCAGCGACCCGAGGTCCAGCCGAGGGACCTCCTGGTCGGCGAGGTCGGACTCGGACTCGTCGAAAGGCCCCGAGGAGCGGTCGAACGTGGACCCAGTGGTGAGCTGTTCCTCAGCCTCCGCATCGAGCTCCCGCTCATCGACATCGTCGATCTCATCGACGACACCGGAGGGCACGCCCTCATCGGGACCCTCGGCGCCCTCGGGGGCGGAGCGTCGCTTGAACAGGGCCATGGAAGCCTCCAGTCACGTGGTGCGCAGCCCTCACAGGCTACCCCGCAGCATGTCCGCCCGTGGAACCGAAGCCGCCCTCGCCACGCGCCGAACCGGGCAGCGTCTCGACCTCGTGGAAGCGTGCCCGGACCACCGCCTGGATCACGAGTTGGGCAATCCGGTCACCACGGTGGAACACCACCGGCGTCACCGGATCGAGGTTGATCACGCTGACCTTGATCTCGCCGCGGTAGGCCGCATCCACGGTGCCCGGCGCATTGACCAAGGAGACGCCGTACCGGGCGGCCAGGCCACTGCGGGGGTGCACGAACGCCGCATAGCCGTCGGGCAGTGCGATGGCGATCCCCGTGGGCAGCAGTGCGCGCTGTCCGGGGGCCAGGGTGGCGTCCACCGTGGTCACGAGGTCGGCGCCGGCATCACCCGGGTGCTCGTAGGACGGGATCGGGACCCCGGGGTCCAGGCGGTTGATCAGCACATCGGTCATGGGTTCATCTCCGCGGGCGGGCCGGCGTCCCCGTCGGCGATGGCCAGGGCAACCTCGGACTGACGCCCGTGCGTCCGGAAGTGCCCGATCTCGACCTGGATGAACAGCGCCGATGCGGTCACGGCGATCGGCCCCTCGGGGCCCAATCGGCCGATCGCCGCGGTGTACACCTTGCGCCCCGCGACGCCGGTGATCCGTGCCTGCAGGTCCAGGATCGAGCCCACCGGCACGGGGCGAACGAAGTTCGTCTCGAGGCGAGCGGTCACGGCGGGTCGCATGAGCAGCCAGTTGAGTGCCCCGAGCACCTCGTCGACGGCGGCGGTCAGCAGGCCGCCGTGCGCCAGCCCCGGTGCGCCCTGGTGGGCTGGAGTGACCTCGAACGACGCAGCCAGGGTCAGCTCGGGGCCGGCCACGACCTGCATGTGCAGGCCGGCCGGATGGGCCTCGCCGCAGCCGAAGCAGTGCCGGTAGTGGGAGCCGATCGTGGCTCCGGGCGGGACAGCGTCCGGGCTGCGCGGGGGCAGCATCGCCTCAGGGCCCGGCGTCGTCCCCGGTCCGATCGGTTGGGGCTGCATCACGGCCTCGACCCTACCGAGCGACCCCGGGGCCGTGGTCCGGCGGGGGACGCTCCAGGACCCTGGGTGGTGGCGGAGGGGTGCGGGGATGCCAGAGTGGGCGCGTGCCCGCCGCCGATGCCACTCCCGGAACCCACTACAGCGAGCGGCTGTGGCCGGGTCCGGTGGTCTGGATCCTCACGGCGGTCAGCATCGCCGCACTCGCCATCGCCTACGCGAGCTCCCTGGGTGCTCCCGCGGGATGGCTCGTCGCAGTCACCGCCGGTGCCCTCGCGCTGTTGCTGCTGACCCGCAGCGCAGCGCGGGTCAGCGTGGATGAAGCCGGGCTGCGTGCCGGTCGCGCGGCCATCGGTTGGGAGCACACCGGCAGGGTCCTGGCCCTGGACTCCCAGCAGGCACGCACGGCCCGCGGACCTCAGGGCGACCCGACAGCGTTCATGCTGCTGCGTCCCGGGGTCGGTCCCGGAGCCATCGTGGTCGAGGTCACCGACCCCGAGGACCCGCACCGGACCTGGCTGGTCGCCACGCGACACCCCCAGCGACTGGCTCGCGCGATCGAGACGGCCCGTGGCAGGCTGTCGCCATGACAACCGCGACCGCACCCGCCGTCAACTCGACGCGCGCCACCCTGCAGACCGTCCGCCCGCTGATCACGCTGGGGGCAACGTGGGCAGTGCGCAAGGGCCTGATCCGGGGCTACGAGGCTCGCACCGGCAAGGCGGCGCCCGTCGTCTACAGCCGCGAGGCGTCAGTCGCCTCCAAGGTGCTGTGGGCGGCGGCGATGGCGGCGTCGATCGCGCTGATCGAGGTCGTGCTCTGGAAGGTCCTCGACTCCGACGACGACTGAGGTCGGCGCCCGCGCCGCGCGGGCTCGGGGACGGCTGATCAGGCCGCGCACTCCTTGCAGATCGGCATGCCGTCCTTCTCACCTGCGAGCTGGCTGCGGTGATGGACCAGGAAGCACCGCCCGCAGGTGAACTCGTCGGCCTGACGGGGCAGCACGCGGACGCTCAGGCTCTCGTCGGAGAGGTCGGCGCCGGGCAGCTCGAGGTTCTCGGCGAGCTCCGTCTCGTCAACGTCGACGGTGGAGGCCGCCTTGTCGATCCGACGGGCCTTCAGCTCCTCGATGCTGTCCTCGGCAAGACTGTCGTCCTCGGTCTTGCGCGGCGCGTCGTAGTCGGTGGCCATGCTGGTACTCCCCCCATGATGGGATCGCTCTCGGATCGGTACAACGGCCAGCGCGGGGTGTTTATGCCCACGCCGCGCAGCGCATTGTGCCCCATGATGGGGGCAGTAGTTGCACGACACGGCCCCCGAGGCCCGACTGGAGGAGCACAGATGGCCCTGTACGCGATCGGGGAGCGCACCCCGACGATCCATCCCACGGCGTTCGTGCACCCCGACTCCGTGATCATCGGTGATGTGACCGTGGGCGCCGAGGCCTCGATCTGGCCCACCGCAGTGCTGCGCGGCGACACCGGCCGCGTGGTGATCGGTGCCCAGACGTCGGTGCAGGACGGCAGCGTCCTGCACTGCACCGACACGCTGGACACGCTCGTCGGCGCCCGCTGTGTGATTGGTCACAGGGTCCACCTGGAGGGGTGCACGATCGAGGATGACAGCCTCGTCGGGTCCGGATCGGTCGTCCTGCACCGCGCGGTGGTGCGCTCGGGGGGCATGGTCGCGGCCCAGGCGCTCGTCTCCCCGGGGACTGAGGTGCCCAGCGGCGCGGTCGCGATGGGGGTTCCGGCGCGGATCAAGGCCGATGCGGTCCCCGAGGGCTTGATCGAGTCGTCGGTGGCCACCTACGTGCGCAACGCCCACTGGTACAACGCGCAGCTGCGTCGCATCGGCTGACCGGTGGCTCTGGTGGGCTGCTGCCGTCCACGGATCACCGGCGCCGAACCCGCGTAGCACGATCGCGGTTTCATCCAACTCTGCGGCCGATCGGTGGCCCGAGACTCGGATGGAACCGCCCGGAGCGACTGAGAGTTGGACGAAATCGCGGGGCGAGGGCGGGGCGGGGCGCGGCCCAGGCGGGCTGGTTCAGTCCTGGGCGGCACCTGCCTGTGCGAGGAGCTGCTGGAACTCCGCCGCCAGGTGTGGGGGGGCGAGCCAGGTGAGCTCGCTGGACGGGGGGGCATCGCCGGGGCCGCCGGCCATCAGCCCGGACTCCGTGGCGATCAGCACTCCGGCGGCGAAGTCCCAGGGGTTCAGCCCGCGCTCGTAGTAGCAGTCGACACGCCCGGCCGCCGCCCAGCACAGGTCGACCGCTGCCGCCCCGGCCCGACGGATGTCGCGCACGGCCGGCAGCACGGTGGTCAGCGCCCGGGCCTGGGCCGCGCGCCTGCCCCGCGCGTAGCCGAACCCCGTGGCGACCAGCGCCCGGCTGAGGTCCTCCGGGGCGCCCGGGACGATCCGCTCGACCACCGTGCCGGCGAGCCGGATGGCCCCCTGGCCGCGGACCGCGACGTAGGTCTCGGCGAGGACCGGGACGTCCACCACACCGACCTGGACCACGCCGTCGACCTCGGCGGCGATGCTCACCGCCCAGCCGGGCAACCCGTAGAGGTAGTTCACGGTTCCGTCGAGGGGGTCGACGATCCAGCGCACCCCGGAGGTACCCGCGCGATCGGCGCCCTCCTCGCCGAGCAGACCGTCCGCGGGACGCTCCGCGAGGATCGTGCCCACCACCAGGGCCTCGGCCTCGGTGTCCATCTGGGTCACGACATCGGTCAGCGTGGACTTGGTCGTGACGGTCAGCGCCCGTTCCCGGCCGGCCAGGAGCAGGTCGCCGGCGGCACGGGCAGCCCGCCAGGCGACATCGAGCAGCTCGTGCTCGAGGCCCAGCGTGATGGCCGGCGGGGTTGTCCGGTCGGCGGACATCAGTCGGACCCGCACAGCGCGGGGCGCGGGGCGCGTGGGTTCGGGCAGCAGCCCGCGGCGCACGGGACCACGCGGGGGCCCAGGGTCCCTGTCGTCGGGCTCGGTACCCGGGCGACACCGTCCGCGGCTGCACGGGACTCCTCGAGGAGGTCGGTGACCATGGCCACGAATCGGGGATCAGTGCCGGCGGTGGCCGCCCGGGCCACGGGGATACCGGCCTCACGCGCCTGCTCCGTGGCGACGGTGTCGAGGTCCCAGATGACCTCCATGTGGTCGCTGATGAAGCCGATCGGGACCATCACCGCCCCGGGGACCCCGGCGCCCGCCAGTGCTGCGAGGTGGTCACCGATGTCCGGCTCGAGCCACGGGATGTGCGGGGCCCCGGAGCGCGACTGGTAGACGAGGTCCCACTCATCGCCACGGCCCAGTTCGGCTGCGATCGTCGCCGCGACGTCCCTGTGCTGCGCGACGTAGTCACACCGGTCGGCATCCGCGGTCGGGATCGAGTGCGTGGTGAACACCAGCCGGCTCCCGTTGGGCAGGCCCGAGAGGCTGGTGCGGGTCGCCTCGATCATCGACTCGATGAACCCGGGGTGGTTGAAACAGGTGCGCAGCTTGTGGACCTGCGGGGACCACGTGGCGTCCTCGACCTGCACCTCGGCCAGCGCGTCGTGGAGGTTCTCCCGGTACTGCCGGCACCCCGAGTAGGACGAGTACGCGGACGTGACGAACGCGAAGATGCGCGTGGCACCGAGCTGCCGCGCCTCGCGCAGGGCGTCGACGAGGTAGGGGTCCCAGTTCCGGTTCCCCCACAGCACCGGCATGGACTCACCCCGGCCGGCGAGCTCCGCGGCGATCTGGCCCACAAGGGTGCGGTTGATGTCGTTGATCGGCGACACGCCCCCGAACTGGGCGTAGTGGGCGCCCACCTCCACCAGGCGTTCCCGGGGGATGCCCCGGCCCCGGGTGACGTTCTCGAGGAACGGAACGACATCATCGGGGCCCTCGGGGCCACCGAACGAGACGACCAGCAGCACATCCACGCCCCTGATCCTCCCCGACATGACCCGTCCCAGCCACAGCGGGCCCCGGCGTGGGGCAGAATGTGCCCCGATTGCCACGTGGCCGATGCGAGGAGTGCGATGCGCGAGTTGAGGTTCGACGGCCTGTCCCCCGACGGCACACGCCTGATCCTGGCGGGCAACGACGGCCAGAAGTGGTCCGTTGTGATCGATGAGCGCATCGAGGCTGCCGTCAGGCGCGACCGTGCCCGGATCGGGCAGGTCGAGATCGAGCAGGCCGGCATGCTGCGCCCGCGCGAGATCCAGGCGCGGATCCGATCCGGCCAGACCGCGGAGGACGTGGCCGCCGCCAGTGGCCTTCCGATCGAGCACATCCGCCGTTTCGAGGGTCCCGTCCTCACGGAGCGCGCATGGGTGGCCCAGCAGGCGCAGGCCACGGAGGTCCGCCGCCCCGGCGCCGACATCGAGTTGGGTGACCTCGTCGCCGAGCGGCTGCACGCCGAGGGCGTGGACCCGGCGGACATCGCCTGGGACGCCTGGCGCCGCGACGACGGGACCTGGGTCGTCATCGCCACCTTCCCCCTGCCCCCGAACACCCACGTCGCCACGTGGACCTTCGACAGTGGCAGCCGCACCATGACGGTCGTCGACGACAACGCCCGCTCCCTGTCGGCGATCGACCCCGACGCCCCACTGCGCCTGGCGGCCTCACGCCCGATGCTGACCACGGTGGCTCCGATGGACGACGAGCCGGAGACAGAGGACGAGCCGGCCATCCTGACCTCGATGCCCGCATGGGGGGCACGCGGGGTGGTGCCCGACGAGCCCGCCGACCACGACGACCTGGTGGCTGAGGAGTCGCCCTCGGCAGACGCCCGGGAATCCGATGAGCTGTGGGACGAGGCAGAGGTCGAGTCCGACGAGCCGGAGCAGGTCGAGTCCGACGACACGACGGACCTCGATCCCGCCCTGGTCGAGGACCTCGAGGAGGTCTCCGAGGACGAGATCCCTGACGCTGGCGACGCTGAGCCGACCGACGCCGAACCGGACGACGATGCGCCCGAGCCGCGCACCGGGCCGACTGCCGATGCCGAGGACGTCCCGCTGTTCCAGACGCCGGCTGCTCCGGCACCCCGACCCACGGGCAAGCCCAGCGTCCCGAGCTTCGACGACATCCTGTTCGGACCGGGCCCGGGCAAGTAGGCCAGCGCCGCCCTCGTCAGCGGGCGAGCCCCACGGCGGCCCCTGCCGCGCGCAGCGGCACGAGGACCTCCGCATCCTCCAGGCCTCCGTGCTGCCCACGGAGCCCCGACACGATCCGGTCCACGCGGTTGGAGGTCAGCGCCCAGTTGCCGCGGGCTATCGCCACGACGTCCCCGATCCGGTCGGCGTACCAGTCGTCCACCGGGCCGAGCAGCTCGGCCACCGATTCGCGGGTCCTGACGTCCGCGCGATCCCCGAGCTCGTCGGCCCACGCCTGTCGCACCGTGTCCCCGCGACCGGTGTGTGTGTAGACGTGCCGCACGCGGGGCTCGCCCAGGATGGTGACCACATCCCGGCGCAGCGACGGGCGGGCCTCGAGGTCGATCCGGCGGTCGTCGGGGACGTCGACCATGCCGTGGTCGGCCGTCACCAGGAGGAGCACGTCGTCGGCAACGAGGTCCAGCAGCCCGGCGACCAGCGCGTCCACCCGTGCCAGTTCCGCACGGTAGGCCGCGGAGTCCACGCCATGCACATGGCCGGCTTTGTCGAGGTCCGGCCAGTAGACGTAGGTCAGGCTGGGACGCCGCTCGGATCTGGCCCGGCCGATCGCGGCGGCCGCCACCGCGAGTCGCGCCGGCAGCGTGTCAGCCCCCGGGTACTCGCCCCCGCGCAGGGCCGCTCGGGTGAGCCCGCTGGTGCGGTGGGCTGCAGGAGCGGCGGTGGTGACGAGCACCCCGGCGCTGGCGGCCCTCTCCAGGACGGTGGGCTCCGGCTGGGTAGCGATGGGGTTGGGGTCCTCGCCCCACGACAGGGGGGCCAGAACCGACCCGTCATCGAGGCGGAACGAGGTTCCCACGATCCCGTGCATCCCGGGCGGGAGCCCGGTGCCCAGGCTGGTCAGGGAGACGCAGGTGGTCGTGGGGAAGGGTGCCGCCAATGGGCCGAGCTCTGCCATGGCCCCCAGCCGAGGCGCCACCGCAGCGTGCTCACCGAGCTGGAGCGCCCCGAGGCCGTCGACGAGCAGGACGATGATGTGCTGGGGTGTGCCGAGAGTGCCCGCGAGGCGTCGCCCGAGGCCGTTGTCGTCCACATCCAACCCCGGTACCCCCAGCAGGTGGGCGGCTGCGGGGAGGAGCTCGGCCAGCGGCCGCGGGGTCACTGAGCGCGCTGGCTGATCGCCGCCGACAGGGAGGCCGCGAACTCCAGGGTCCGGACCACCGCATCGGCGCCGTCGCCGGCCTCGGAGACTCGGACGGAGAAGTCATCGTTCGAGGCCGCGCCGGTGAAGCCATGGTCCGCGGTGCACTCCGGGTCGCCGCAGCCGGCCGGCTCGAGGTCCAGGCGCGACACCGCGCCCCACCCGATGGTCAGCATCACCTCGCGGACGGCTCCTCCCGGCTTGTGCAGCGCCGGGTTGCCGACGATGCGGTTCACGACCACGGACTTCACGTCCACGAGCCGCACCGCCTCGGAGTTGGCCGACGCATAGGGCACAGGGCAGCTCTCGTCCGGCGGGAAGTCGTCGATGTGCAGCACGAGCAGGCGGGTGCTCGTGAGCAGCAGGACCGAGATGTGCCGGCGCAGCTCCTCGCGGTCGAATGTGGCCTCGTGCTGGATGACGTAGCTGAGCGGCTCCTCATCGGCCAGGGCGGTGGCCATGGTGTCGGCCACAAGCTCCGGGTAGTAGCCGGAGGCGGCGATTTCGGAGCGGAGCTGGGACTTGGGGTTCACCGACTTGGGGTTCACCGGAGAATCCTCCCACGTCGCTCAGCCATCGAGCAGCCGGCGGACGCCGACGTCGATGCGCTCCCACTGCATCCTGATCCGCCCCGTGGCCCCCAGCACCGCTGCACCGGAGCCCGACACGATGATCGGGTTGAGGTCCAACGAGGCCAGCGCAGGAACCTCGTCGACGAGGAGCCCGAGGCGCGCGATGATCTGGCAGAGCGACTCCACGTCCACCGGATCGGCACCCCGGTATCCGCGCAGCAGGGGGGCTGCCTTGGGTGCGGCCACCAGGCGCCGGGCCTCGGCCATGCTCAACGGGGGGATGCGGTAGGAGTGGTCCCCGAGGAGCTCGGAGGCGACTCCCCCGACGCCGAACCGCACGACCGGCCCGAAGAGCGGGTCGTCGACCGCACCCGCGAGGGTGGGGACCCCCGGCGGCGCCATCGACTGCACCACCAGTCGGTGGCCGGCCATCTCGTCGAGCTGGGCGATCATCGACAGGTAGGCGCCGCGCACCGCCCGCTCGGACTCGAGGTTCAGCCGCACGCTCCCGAGGTCGACGCGGTGGGCCAGCCAGGGCGCGGTCGTCTTGAGGACCACGGGGTACCCGAGCTCCTCAGCGGCCGAGACTGCCTCGTCCTCGGAGTGCACGGGGCGCGAGGGCCACACCCGGATCCCGTAGCACGCCAGGAGGTCTGCGACCTGGGCCGCGGTGAGGTCGAGGCCCGGGGCCGTCGGGTCCATGGCATCGGGATCGTCGGAGTCCTCGAGCAGGACGGTGGTCGAGTCCCTGCGGGCCTCGGCCAACCACTCGGCGACCAGCTCCGATGCCCGCTCCGGGTCCGTGTCGGGGAACGCCGGGACGTCCACGTGCTCGGCGTCACGCCATCGGGCGTAGCCACGGACCAGGGCCAGGGCGTGGATGGCGTCCTCGACGTTGGAGAAGGTCGGCACCGATCCGTGCTCGGGACGGCCGTCGGGCCCGTTCACGGGCAGCAGCCCCATCCCGGCGGGGATCAGCCCGGTGCCGTCGGCCGCAGGCATGACCGCGACGATCGGCTTGTTCGAGTCCATGCTCACGTCTGTGATGGCCGCGTGCACCTCTGCCTGGTCGGCACCGACGCTGGGGATATGGACGAAGACCACTGCGTCGCAGGCCGTGTGCTCCGCGGCGCCCCGCAGCGCCGTGGCGATCTCGGCGGCCGGTGCGGACTGCGGCAGGCTCGGATGCCCGTACGCCACGGTCATGCGCACCGACTCGATCGCGTCCGCCGCCAGGATCTCCAGCGCCGCAGAGGTGCCGACGACCGCGACCCGGTCCCCGCGCGGCAGCGGCTGGTAGGCCAGTACGGCGGCGACATCGAACAGCTCACCCAGTGACGAGGTCTGGATCACCCCGCTCTGCTCGAACACGGCGTCCACCGCGCCCGGGGGGAGGGTGGTCCGGCGCACGTGATGGCCCAGGGGAAGCGTCTGGGTGTAGCGCCCACTGCGCACGGCCACGACCGGCTTCGCGCGCGACAGGCGACGGGTGATCCGCGTGAACTTGCGGGGATTGCCGATGCTCTCGAGATACAGCAGGATCAGGCTGGTCGCGGCGTCAGCTTCCCAGTACTGCAGCAGGTCGTTGGCCGAGACGTCAGCGCGATTGCCCGCCGAGACGAAGCTGCTCAGTCCCAGGCCCCGCCGCGCGACCGTCTCCAGGACGGTCACGCCCAGGGCACCGGACTGGCAGAACAGGCCCACACGCCCGCGACCCGGGACCAGGGGTGACAGGCTCGCGTTCAGGCTGACCCGAGGGTCGGTGTTGATGATGCCCAGGCAGTTCGGGCCGACCACGCGCATCCCGGACTCGCGCGCCGTGCGCACCAGCTGGCGCTGCCGGGCACGGCCCTCGTCGGTCGCGGTGTCGGAGAACCCCGACGACACCACGACCAGCCCGCTCACCCCAGCAGCGGCGCACTCGGCCACCACTGGAAGGACCGCATCCGCCGGGACAGCGACGGCGGCGAGGTCCACCGGCTGCGGGATGTCGGTGATGTGCGGGTACGCCGGGACCCCCAGGATGGAGTCCGCCTCGGGGTGGATCGCGTACAGCGGACCGTGGGAGCCGTAGTCCCGCAGGTGGCGCAGCAACTCGTGGCCGATGCGACCCGGCGTCCGGGACGCACCGATCACGGCGACACCAACCGGGTTGAGCAGGCGCTCCACCGACCTGGCCTCGCTGCGGTGCTCGCGTGCCGCGCGGACATCGAGGACCTTCTCCGTGGGCTCCAGGTCGAAGGTGAGGTGGAAGACGCCGTCCTCCATCCGCTGGCTGACCACGTAGCCGGCCTCGCGGAAGGTCGCCAGCATCCGCCGGTTGTTGGGCAGGACCTCGGCGACGAAGCGGCGCAGGCCCGTCTCCCAGGCAGCCGCGGCAAGGTGCTCGAGCAGGACCGCTCCCAGGCCCCGGCTCTGATGGTCGTCGCGCACGACGAACGCCACCTCGGCGTCGCGGGAGTTCAGCCGGTCGAAGCGCGCCACGGCGATGAGCTCCCCGCCCTCGGTGGCCACCAGGGCGACGCGTTCGGCGTAGTCGACGTTCACGAACCGGGCGACATCCCGGTCCGAGAGCTCGGGGTAGGGGGCGAAGAACCGGAAGTAGATGGTCTCGGCAGACAGCCGTGAGTGGAAGGCGATCAGCCGTTCCGCGTCGTCGGGCCGGATCGGACGCACGTGGCAGGGTCGTCCGTCCCGGAGCACCACATCGGCCTCCCAATGGGCCGGGTACTCGGAAGCCACGGCACCACCCTAGGTGGCGCCGGCACGTCGGTCGACCCGGTCGGGCCCGGCGTCGGCGACAATATGGGCCTGCCGCGCACCAAGGAGCACCATGGCCCGTCGCACACCACCGCCCAGCGAGCCCGTCGCCGACCAGATCGTCGACATCGACATCACGACCGAGATGCAGGGCTCGTTCCTCGAGTACGCCTACTCGGTCATCTACTCCCGCGCCCTTCCCGACGCCCGCGACGGGCTCAAGCCGGTGCAGCGCCGGATCCTCTACACGATGAACGAGATGGGCCTGCGCCCCGACCGCGGGCATGTGAAGAGCGCCCGCGTCGTCGGCGAGGTCATGGGCAAGCTGCATCCCCACGGCGACGCCGCGATCTACGACGCCCTGGTCCGGATGGCACAGTCGTTCTCCTTGCGGATGCCCCTGGTGGACGGACACGGCAACTTCGGCTCCCTGGACGACGGCCCGGCCGCCTACCGCTACACCGAGTGCCGGATGGACCCCGCCGCCCTGCCGATGGTCGCAGGCCTCGACGAGGAGGTCGTGGACTTCGCCCCCAACTACGACGGGCGCGAGCTCGAGCCGGTGGTCCTCCCGGCCGCCTACCCGAACCTGCTGGTGAACGGCGCCTCGGGGATCGCCGTGGGGATGGCCACCAACATGGCCCCGCACAACCTCGGTGAGGTGATCGCCGCCGCCCGGCACCTCCTCGCGCACCCGGAGGCCACCACCGACGACCTCATGCGCTTCGTGCCCGGCCCCGACCTGCCCACCGGGGGGCGGATCGTTGGCCTGGACGGCGTGCGCGACGCCTACCACACCGGTCGTGGGACCTTCCGGATGCGGGCCACCGCGAGGGTGGAGCAGATCACCGCCCGGCGATCCGGCCTGGTCATCACCGAGCTGCCCTGGAACGTGGGGCCGGAGAAGGTGATCGAGCGGATCCGTGAGCTCTACAACGCCAAGAAGATCACGGGGATCGCCGACGTCACCGACCTCACCGACGGGGACAAGGGGCTGCACCTGGTCATCGAGCTCAAGAGCGGGTTCGTCCCCGAGGCCGTGCTCGAGCAGCTCTACCGGCTCACTCCCCTGGAGGAGTCCTTCGGGATCAACAACGTGACGCTCGTCGACGGTCAGCCGCAGACCCTGGGGCTCAAGCCGCTGCTCGAGGTCTACCTGGCCCACCGCCTCGAGGTCGTGCGCCGGCGCAGCCAGTTCCGCCGGACGAAGGCAGCCGACCGGCTGCATCTGGTCGACGGCCTATTGATTGCGATCCTCGACATCGATGAGGTCATCGCGGTGATCCGCTCCAGTGACGACACTGCCGCCGCCCGGGCCCGGCTGATGAGCGTGTTCGACCTGTCCGAGGTCCAGGCCAACTACATCCTCGAGATGCCGCTGCGACGGCTGACGAAGTTCAGCCGGATCGAGCTGGAGTCCGAGCGCGATGACCTGAATCGCACGATCGCCGCGCTCGACCGGCTGCTCAGCGACAGCGGTGCGCTGCGCGACCTCGTGTCCGCGGAGCTGGCCGAGGTCGCCGCCACCCACGCCACACCACGACGCACGGTCCTCCTCGAGGGCCCGGTCCCCGTGCGCAGGGCGGCCGCCGATGCAGCCCCGCTGGAGCTCGCCGACGACCCCTGCGAGGTGCTGCTGTCCAGCACCGGCCTCATCGCCCGCCGCGCACTCCCCGACCCGGACGACTCGCCGGACGTCCTCCCGGCCACCGGTCCCCGCGGGACGCACGACGTGGTCGTGGCCCGCGCTGGCGCCACGGTCAGGGGGCACGTGGGCGTGGTCACGTCGGCCGGTCGCGTCGTCAGGGCCCACGTGCAGGACCTCCCGAGCCTCCCGGGAAGCGCTGGCCCGGTCAGCCTGGCCGGCGGGGCACCCCTGGGTGCGTTCCTGACCCTCGAGCGCGGCGAGACGGTCGTCGGCCTGGCAAGCCTCCTGCCCGGGGCTCCCACCCTGGCGCTGGCCACCGCGTCCGGTGTCATCAAGCGGGTCGCCGACGAGCCCGCTCCCAACAAGGACGCGTGGGAGGTGATCAGGCTGGCGGACCGCGACACCGTCGTGGGCGCCCTTCCCGTCGCCGACGACGACGAGTTGGTGCTGCTGGCCGACGATGCCCAGCTGCTTCGGTTCCCGGCCTCGTCGGTCCGCCCGCAGGGCCGGTCAGCGGGTGGCATGGCCGGGATCAAGCTGGCGGGGGGTGCCCAGGTGATCGCCTTGGGCGTGTGGAGCCCGGGTGCCGCTGGGGTCGTGGTGACCCTGGCGTCGGACTCCGCCGCCCTGCTGGACGCGGGAGGCTCGTTGAAGGTGACGCACGGCGAGGTCTTCCCCGGCAAGGGCCGGGCCACCGGCGGCGTGCGCGCGCATCGCTTCCTCAAGGGTGAGGACGTTCTCAGCCGCGGATGGGTCACCACCTGGCCCGCCGCGGCGGCGAGCAGCAGCGGGGAGCCCATCGACCTGCCCGACCCCGACACCCGGCGTGACGGGTCGGGGGCGCCCTGCGCGACAGCACCGGCCGCGGTGTCGGCCCGGGGGTGACCGATCCCGGGACGCCCGCAGAGGGTGCCGGCCCCGCGGCGCCACGGTGCAGCGAGGTCTCCCGGGCCTGCGGAGAGCAGATGGCAGGCACGGCACCCCGGGCGGATGTCTGGGTTGCTGTCGAGCACCCCCCGGGTTGGGGTGACGCCGCCCTGGCCCGCACCGGGAACGGTGTTCGGATCCTCATGGCGCGCGGTCCCCGTCGTGGCGTGTCTGGCGACGGTGTCCCCGCCACTCCCGAAGGTCCGGGCGTCCGGGTGTGGGTTGCCTACGCCACCGGCACTCCGGCGCTCCGGGTCGGCGTCCTGGATCGGCCCGAGGCTGTTGGCGACTGGGACCTCGCCGACATCGCGGCGGGATCGTTGCGGGAGTGGGGTGATCCCGACCCCGACCCCCTGCTGCTGGTGTGCGCCAACGGTCGCCGCGACAGGTGCTGCGGCCACGCCGGCGGACGGCTCGCTGATTCACTGTGGTCAGGTCCGTACCGGGAGCGAGTCGTGACCAGCACCCACCTCGGCGGCCACAGGTTCGCCCCGACCGCCCTGCTCCTGCCGGTCGGGGCCCTGCACGGTCGGCTGGATGAGTCGAGCGCCACAGGCCTGCTCGCGGACTCCGCCCGCGGTCAGATGCGCGCCGCGACCCTGCGCGGGTTCAGCACGCTCGACCCACCGGCCCAGGTTGCCGAGGCCCACGTGCGAAGCCTCACGGGCTTTCGCGGGCTCCACCCGCTCGCGGTGAAGCTCGTCACCAGCGAGGCGCCGGATCAGATCTCGGCGGAGGTGCAGGCGCCTGCAGGCCCTGGGCTCGGCACCCAGTCGGAGGATTCCACCTCGACCTCGCACCAGCCCGCACCCGCCCGGAACGTGCGGGTGCAGCTCACGCGCACGACCGGACCGGCCCTGATGGCCTGCGGCCGACATCCGGAGCTGTTCACCCACTGGCGCCCAGCCTGAATCGACACTGAGGCCGCCGTCACCATGCCCTCGGCTCGCAAGCGGCAAGATCGCGGTTTCATCCAAGATTGCAGCCGATCGGCGACCCGAGACTTGGACGAAACCGCGCCGGGCGCCCGAGAGTTGGACGAACTCTGGGGAAGGGCAGCGGGGGGGTGGTCGTCCGCGCGGCTTCCCCGCGACACCCCTGGTCGGGAGGGAGAATACGGGGCATGGATCTGGGACTGGCTGGACGTACCTACTTGCTGACCGGGGCCTCTCGGGGGCTCGGCCTGGCCGCGGCGGAGGTGCTTGTCGCGGAGGGCGCCAGCGTGGTGCTCGCCGCGCGGGACGACAAGGAGCTCCTCGGCGCCCTGGATCGCGTGGGCAGGGACCATGGGGTGGCGATCGCCGCCGACCTCGCCGACCCGGATGCCGCCGAGCGTCTGGTGGCGGCGACTGTCGGCAGGTTCGGGCGACTCGATGGCGCGCTGATCAGCGTTGGGGGGCCGGCCACCGGCACTCCGATGACAGTCACTGACGCGCAGTGGCGAGCATCCTTCGAATCGGTCCACCTCGGTGCGGTCCGGATGATGCGGGCCGTGGCGTCGGCTGCCACGGTCGACCCCGACGCCCTGATCGGCTCGGGACCCTCGCTGGTCGCCGTGCTCTCCACGTCGGCCAAGTCGCCCATCCCCGGGCTGAGCGCGAGCAACGGGCTGCGGCCAGGGCTGGCGATGCTCGTCAAGGACTTCGCCGACGAGCTCGGACCGCGCGGCATCCGCGTCAACGGCGTGCTCCCCGGTCGGATCGCCACCGATCGAACGCTCGCACTCGACGCCGCTCAGGGCAACGCCCAGGCTGCCAGGCGGCGCAACGAGGCTGCCATCCCGTTGGGTCGTTACGGCGATCCCGCTGAGTTCGGAGCGCTGGCTGCATTCCTGCTCAGCCCGGCGTCGTCCTACATCTCAGGGAGCCTCATCCCGATCGATGGCGGGTCCCTGCGCGCACTGTGAGGGCATGTCGGCCATGTCGGGGCCAGCGCTGTCCCTAGTCGCGATCGTCCGGGCGACGCATCCGCTTGACCTCGGATCGCCGCCGCTTGCTGGCGATGCGGCGGTCGACTGAGCCCCTCGTCGGCTTCGTCGCCCGTCGGGCACGAGGTGGGGGTGCGATCGCCTCGGACAGGATCGCCGCCATCCGGCGCAGCGCCTCCTCGCGGTTGCGCAACTGCGAGCGGTGCTCGGAGGCGGTGACCACCAGGACCCCGTCGGAGAGGCGGGGGCCCAGCCGGGAGATGGCCCGCGCCCTCAGCGTCGGGCTCAGTGACCGCGACGAGGCCACGTCGAACACGAGCTCAACCCGGGAGTCGGTGGTGTTCACGCCCTGACCACCCGGGCCCGACGAGCGGGAGAACCGCCAGGTCAGCTCCGTCTCAGGGATCACGACGGATCCAGCGAGCCTCATCGGGCCGGGCACAGGATCACCACGACGGTCGGCAGCATCGCGCGGTTCAGGAGTGGGCAAGGTCGGCGTCGTCGTCCCCGACATCGGCCCCGAACTGGGTCCGGGAGAGGTCCGCGTACAGCCCGCCAGCTGCGAGCAGCTCGTCATGGGTCCCCCGCTGCACCACTCGCCCGCCGTCGATCACCAGGATCTGGTCAGCCGCCCGGATCGTGGAGAGTCGGTGGGCCACCACCAGCGATGTGCGGCCTGCCAGCGCGGTGGCCAGGGCACGCTGGACCGCCGCCTCGCTCTCGGAGTCCAGGTGCGCCGTCGCCTCGTCGAGCACCACGACGCTCGGCGCCTTGAGCAGCAGCCGCGCGATCGCCAGACGCTGCTTCTCACCCCCGGAGAGCCGGTAGCCGCGCTCCCCCACCACTGTGTCCAGGCCGTCGGGCAAGGAGGCCAGGAGGTCCCCGATCTGCGCATCACGGCAGGCCGCAACGAGTTCGTCGTCCGTGGCCCCGGGCCGCGCGTAGGTGAGGTTCCCCCGGATCGAGTCGTGGAACATGTGTGCGTCCTGGGTGACCACGCCGATGGCGTCCGAGAGACTGGCCAGGGTCGCCCGGCGGACGTCGACGCCACCCACGAGCACCTGCCCGGAGGTGACGTCGTACAGCCGTGTGACCAAGGCGGTGATCGTCGACTTGCCCGCTCCCGAGGGCCCCACGAGCGCGACCATCTGGCCAGGCTCGATCCGGAAGCTCACTCCGGTCAGCACCGGCTCGCCACGACCCCGCGAGTCGGGGCGGGCGACGGACTCCAGCGACGCCAGCGACACCTCATCAGCGCCGGGATAGGTGAAGTGCACGGCGCGCAGCTCGACGGCCGTCGGCCCGGCGGGGATGTCCACGGCGTCCGGGGCCTGCGACACCAGCGGCTCGAGATCCAGGACCTCGAACACCCTCTCGAAGGACACCAGCGCCGTCATGACATCGACCCGGACGTTGCTCAGGGCTGTCAGGGGACCGTACAGCCGGGCCAGCAGTGCGGTGATCGCCAGCAGGGTCCCGATCGTGAGCGTCCCATCGATCACGAGATTGCCACCGACGCCATAGGCGATCGCCGTGGCCACCGAGGCCACCAGCGTGAGCGCCGTGAAGAAGTACCGGTTCGACATCGCGATCTCCACACCGATGTCGCGGACCCGGCTCGCCTTGGCGGCGAAGTTGGACGCCTCCTCCTCCGGCCGCCCGAACAGCTTCACGAGCAGGGCACCGGAGACATTGAAGCGCTCCGTCATCATCGAGCTCATGTCGGCGTTGAGCTGCATCTGCTCACGGGTCTGGGCCTGCAGGCGCCTGCCCATGTACCGGGCCGGGATGAGGAACAGCGGGAGCAGGATGAGGCTGATCACGGTGATGGGCCACGACAGGGCGAACATCGCGATGAGGATGACTGTCAGGGTGATCACGTTGCCCACCACGCCGCCGAGGGTGGATGTGAACGCCTGTTGGGCCCCGATCACGTCGGAGTTCAGCCGCGAGATCAGGGCACCGGTCTGCGTCCGGGTGAAGAACGCCAGGGGCTGGCTCTCCACGTGGCCGAACACGCGGGTGCGCAGGTCGAAGATCAGGCCCTCACCGATGCGCGAGGAGTACCAGCGACCCACGAGTCCGACTCCGGCCTCCACGAGCGCGAGCACCAGGACGAGGACGGCACTCACGGTGACGACCGTCGAGTTGCCGGCACTGATGCCCTGATCGATGAGCCGGCGGAACAGCAACGGCTGGGCGACGACCAGCACCGAGGAGAAAACCAGGGTCACCAGGAACCAGATGATCTCCCGCCGGTAGGGCCGGGCGAACCCCATGATGCGCCGGGCTGTGCCCCGCGTGATCGACTGGTCGGCGACGGACCTGTCCCGGGTGAATGACCGGTAGGTCTGCCACGGACCGCCGCCCCCCATGGACATCGACATCTCTCACCCCTCCCAGTGCCCAACACCGCAGCCGGGCGGGATGTTCCCCTCACGCTCACGATGCCGGGGATGCGACGGGGCCCAGCGCGTGCCCAGGACGGCGTACTCGGTCAGCGACCAGCGAACATGGCGGCCAGCTCACGGATCCGGACACCCTGTACTGCCCGCTCCGCTGCCATCTGGGCGTCGTGGGCCGCGGCGAAGCCAGCGGGATGCATCGCATCGCGGAGCAGTCCCTTGGTGCCCGACACGGCACCGGGCATGGCGCTCGCGCAGCCCATGGCCACCTCACGCGCCGCCGAATCGAGGTCGGCCCGCGGGACCGCCTTGAGCGCCAGCCCGATCCGGACCGCTTCCTCGGCGTGCACCCAACGCCCGCTCACGACCAGTTCCAGCGCGCGGGAGTACCCGACAGCCTCGACCAGCGGCAGGGTGCCCCCCAGATCGGGGACGAGCCCGAGGCTCGGCTCCTTCATCGAGAACTGGACGTCGTCTGCCACGACGATCATGTCGCAGCCCAGGGCCAGTTGGAATCCCGCCCCGACCGCATGCCCACCCACGGCCGCGACCGTCACGACGGGGCTGCGCCGCCACCAGGAGAACGCCTGCTGATACACCGCGATCCGCGCGTCGAGCTCCGCGGGCTCCATCGTCGCGAACTGCAGCAACGAGCCCTCACCCGGGATCCCCTCCGGGGACAGCATCCTGCGATCAAGCCCGGCGGAGAAGGACGGGCCCGCGGCACACAGCACGATCGCGCGGACAGCCGGGTCGAGGTCCTCCCCGATCGCGGCCAACTCGCGCCACAGGGCCGGGCCCTGCGCATTGCGGCTCTCCGGGCGGTTCAACCGCACCGTGAGTATGCCGTCGCTCAGGTCAAGTGCCAGGTCAGTGTTCTGCGTCATAGGCGCAGTCAACCAGCAGCCAACCTCGCCGCGCGATCGCGGGTGGCACCACCGCGTCCACGGAGCGGCACTCCCGAGTCGGTCAGCATCCGATGGATGAATCCGTACGAGCGACCGGTCATGGCCGACAGCTCCCGGATGCTCGCCCCCGCCCGGTACTTCGTCTCCAGGGACCTGGCCAGCTCGGCCCGCTGCTCTCCCGTGACCCGCGCTGCGCGTGCCTTCCCCACCATGGCGTCCCCCCTCCACGCGGCCAGCCCTGGCCGACTGCTGGCCAACTATGGCGATTCCTGGTCAAGATCGCATCCTGAAACGCCGGATCCCATGCCGGGGATCGGGCATGCGTCAGGCGAGCGCGACGAGGTCCAGGTAGTCCTCGCGCCACAGATCCTCCACTGCATCAGGCAGCAGCAGCACCTTCTCCGGTGCCAGGGCCTGCACGGCTCCCTCGTCGTGGGTCACGAGGATGACCGCTCCCTTGTAGGTGCCCAGGGCGCCGAGGACCTCCTCCCGGCTCGCCGGGTCAAGGTTGTTCGTGGGTTCGTCGAGCAGGAGCACGTTGGCCCCGGAGACCACCAGCGTGGCCAGGGCGAGGCGAGTCTTCTCGCCCCCGGAGAGCACATGCGCCGGCTTGTCCACGTCGTCGCCGGTGAACAGGAACTGGCCCAGGACGCTGCGGCACTCCGTGGCGCTCATCTCGCCGGCCGCGTGCAGCATGTTGTCCAGGACCGAGGCATCCGGGTCGAGGGTGTCGTGCTCCTGGGCGTAGTAGCCCAGCCGAAGGCCATGGCCCGGGAGCACCTCTCCGGTGTCGGGGCTCTCCACGCCGGCGAGGATCCGCAGCAGGGTGGTCTTGCCCGCGCCGTTCAGGCCGAGGATGACCACGCGCGCCCCCCGGTCGATGGCGAGCTCGACGTCGACGAAGACCTCCAGCGATCCGTAGGACTTGCTCAGCTCGCTGGCGCGAAGCGGGGTTCGGCCGCACGCCACAGGTTCGGGGAAGCGCAGCTTGGCCACGCGGTCACCCGCCCGCTGCTCCTCGAGTCCGGAGAGCAGACGCTCCGCCCGCTTCTCCATCGAGTGGGCTGCCCGCGCCTTGGTGGCCTTGGCACGCATCCGGTCGGCCTGGGTCTGCAGGGCGGCTGCCTGCTTCTCCGCGTTGGCCCGCTCCCGGTGCCGGCGCTTCTCGTCGGTCTCCCGTTGCTTGAGGTACGTGGCCCAGCCGACGTTGTAGACATCGATGACGCAGCGGTTGGCGTCGAGGTGGAAGACCTTGTTCACCACGGTGTCGAGGAGGCCGACATCGTGGCTGATGACCACCAGCCCGCCCTTGTGGGTCGAGAGGTACCCCCGCAGCCAGACGATCGAGTCGGCGTCGAGGTGGTTCGTCGGCTCGTCGAGCAGGAGCGTGCTCGCCTCGCTGAACAGGATCCGAGCCAGCTCCACGCGCCGGCGCTGCCCGCCCGACAGGGTGCGCAGGGGCTGGCCGAGGTTGCGCTCGGTGATGCCCAGGCCGGCAGCGACTGAGGCCGCCTGCGCCTCGGCCGCGTACCCATCCAGGGCAAGGAACTCCGACTGAGCGCGGTCGTAGCGACGCATGGCGTCATCACGGGCATCCGGATCGGTGTCCCCCATGGCCGCCTCGGCGCGCCGCAGGCGGCGGATCACGTCGCGAAGGCCGCGGGCATCGAGGATGCGCTCGCGGGCACTCTGGTCGAGGTTCCCGGTGCGCGGGTCCTGGGGCAGGTACCCGATGCTCCCACCGCGCGTCACCGCACCGCCCTCGGGGTTGGTCTCTCCTGCGAGGATCCGCATGAGAGTGGTCTTCCCGGCCCCGTTGCGCCCCACAAGGCCCACGCGGTCACCATCGCCGATCCTGATGGAGACGCCCGACATCAGCAGACGGGCGCCCGCCCGCACCTCCAGCTCGGACGTTGCGATCACTGCCCGAGTTTACCTGCCGGGCGGGTTCCAGATGGCCGGCCGCGCGTCGGGCTGCCACCATGTGGCACTGGGGTTGATACTCCCCGCACAGCACCGGCACACTCGTGGAGCGCACACAGTGAAGGGGCGGGACATGCAGTTCGACGACGACAGGGTCGACACCAGCAGGGTCGACGACCTGCGCGACGGCAACACCGGTCGCGGCGGTGCGGGCATGGGCGGGGCGGGCGGGGCGGGCGGCATGGGCGGGGCTGCGGCAGCAGGCATCCTGGCCATGCTCCTGAAGGGCAAGGGCGGCAAGGGCACGATGTTGCTGCTGCTGATCGTCGGCGGCTTCCTGATCTTCTCCCAGATGGGCGGTGGCGGTGTCACCCAGCAGGGTGTGGCTGTGCCCGGCGAGGTGACCACGGCACAGGGGACGTCCGGCGACCTGGAGACGCGCTGCAACCAGCCCGGCGCCATCCAGCAGTACCCCGACTGCCTGCTCACCAAGGCCTACAACGAGACCGACGAGGTGTGGTCGGCCGAGTTCGCCCGGCTCGGCCAGGACTACCGAGCACCGCGACTGACGTTCTTCGATGGGTCGGTGAACACCGCGTGCGGTCCCGCGACGACCGAGGTCGGGCCGTTCTACTGCCCCGGAGACGAGAAGATCTACTTCGACCTCGGCTTCGCCCAGCAGCTGCAGCAGCTCGGCGTCCAGGGCGACTACGCCAACATCTACATCATGGCCCACGAGTTCGGCCACCACCTGCAGAACATCACCGGCATCGAGAAGCAGGTCCGCGCGCTGCAGGCCAAGGACCGCCGCAACGCCAACAAGTACGGGGTCGCGATGGAGTTGCAGGCCGACTGCATGGCAGGCGCCTGGGGCAGGATGGCCAACGACCGCGGCAACGTGGCCGTCACCGACGCGGAGGTCCAGCAGGCCATGGCCGCGGCTTCGGCCGTGGGTGACGACCGGATCCAGGAGGCGTCGGGCGCGCGGGTCAACCCCGAGACGTGGACGCACGGCTCGGCCAAGCAGCGCGAGTCGTGGTACCTGGTCGGGTTCAACAGCGGGGACATCAACCGCTGCAACACGTTCAACCAGTAGGGATCCACTGGCAGGTCAAACCGGGTCCGCCGGACTCACGTGACGACGAGTGGCACTTGCTCCCAGATCAGACCAGACTCCGGTCCATGACTGCTACCACCACCGTGGTTGACCGAACCGACGCCAGCCGCTACGAGATCCTCAGCGATGGGGAGCTCGCCGGATACCTCGACTATCGCCACGAGAGCGACCACGTCGTCCTGGTCTACCTCGAGATGATCCCCGCGTTCGAGGGCCGGGGACTGGCATTCGCCCTTGCCCAGGGCGTGTTCGCGGACCTCCGCGCGAGAGGAGCCATGGTCGATCCGCAGTGCCCGTTCATGGCCCGGTGGATCGCCAAGCACCCCGAGTACGCCGACCTGATGGTGGCTGGTGCGACTCCGGCTCCCGACGGGACCGCCTGAGACCCCGGGTTCGGGCGTCTCAACCCACCGGCCGCAGCCACCTGCCTGTGGGCTCTGACTCCAGCTCCCCTGACCCATCGGCAGCCTCATCCGGGACATCGGCGAGGAAGCCCTGGACGTCGGACCAGACCGAGCCGATGGCGATCCCGAACACCCCCTGGCCGCCGCGCACGAGATCCACCACCTCGTCATCGCTGGTGCACTCGTAGACCGTGGTCCCGTCGCTCATGAGGGTGATGGCCGCGAGGTCGGACGCCCCGCGGCCACGCAGGGTGGCCACGGCCGCGCGGATGCTCGACAGCGAGACCCCGGTCTCGAGCAGACGCTTGACCACCTGGAGCACGAGGATGTCGCGGAACGAGTATAGGCGATTGGTGCCCGAGCCGTGGGCGGCCTGGACCGAGGGGACGACCAGACCGGTGCGGGCCCAGTAGTCAAGCTGCCGGTAGGTGATGCGAGCAGCCCCAGCCGCGACCGGCCCGCGGTACCCGCGCCCGCTGCGGGGATCGGGCTCCGGGATCGCGAACAGTGCCTGCTGGGCGGGATCCACCACCACGGGACGGAACGGGTCATCCACGGTCGCACCTCCATTCGAGGGCTCGCGCGGGGAAGGTCGCGAACTGGGGAGGGACGACGTTACGCCCCAACCCGGCGGACGTCACGCCGACACGCCTGGTCAGACGTTGAAGCCCAGGGCGCGGAGCATGTCGCGGCCGTCGTCGGTGATCTTGTCCGGACCCCACGGCGGCATCCAGACCCAGTTGAGCCGGAAGTCGTCGACGATCCCGTCGAGTGCCGCCCGCGTCTGGTCCTCGATCACGTCGGTCAACGGGCATGCCGCCGACGTCAGGGTCATGTCGAGGGTCGCCACGTTGTTGTCGTCGACGTGCACCCCGTAGATCAGGCCCAGGTCCACGACGTTGATGCCGAGCTCGGGGTCGACGACGTCGTGCAGGGCCTCCATGACGTCCTCGTCGGTCGCAGGGCTCATCGGGTACCTCCAGTGGTCAGGGCCTGGGTGACGGCGTCCTTCCAGGCCATCCAGGACAACAACGCGCACTTGACCCGTGCCGGGTACTTCGCCACACCGCTGAACGCGATCGCATCCCCGAGGACGTCCTCGTCAGGCTCCGGCGCATCGTGGTCGGTTGCCGACTGCATGAGGGCGACGAAGGCCTCATGCGTGGGCATGGCCTCAGCCACGGTACGACCCAGGAGCAGCTCGTACATCACGCTGGCGCTGGCCTGGGAGATCGAGCACCCCTGGTTGTCGTAGGAGATGTCGGTGACCGTCGCCGACTCCCCCACACCCTCCAGGTGGACCCGCAGGGTGATCTCGTCGCCGCAGGTCGGGTTGACATGGTGCACCTCGGCCTCGAAGGGCTCGCGCAGGCCGCGCCCGACCGGGTTGCGGTAGTGGTCGAGGATGATCTCCTGGTAGAGCGAGTCCATCACGCCGCCCCGAAGAAGCGCTGCGCCCTGCGGATGCCGACGACCAGCGCATCGATCTCGAACGGCTGGTTGTAGAGCCCGAAGCTGGCGCGTGTCGTGGCCGGCACCCCGTAACGCCGACAGGTCGGCCAGGCGCAGTGATGCCCCACGCGCACGGCGATCCCCTCGTCGTCGAGCACCTGGCCGACGTCGTGGGGATGCAGCCCATCGACAGTGAACGAGATCGCACCTCCGCGGCCTGCTGCCGTGGGCGGACCGATGATGTGCACGCCCGGCAGCTCCGCCAGGGCCAGGAGCGCGTACTCGGTCAGCACGTGCTCGTGACCTGCGATGGCCGGCATCCCGATCCGCTCCAGGTACTGCACGGCCGCGGCGAGGCCGACGGCCTGTGCGACGTTGGGCGAGCCCGCCTCGAAGCGCTGCGGCGGGTCGGCGAACGTGGACCGTTCCATCGTGACCATCGCGATCATCGACCCACCGGTGTTGAACGGGGGCATTGCCTCCAGGATCTCGGTTCGGCCCCAGAGGCATCCCACGCCGGTGGGCCCGAGCATCTTGTGCCCCGAGAACGCCATGAGGTCGATGTCCAGGGCCTGGACGTCCACCGGCATGTGCGGCACCGACTGGCAGGCGTCGAGCACCACGAGCGCCCCGACCTCCCGAGCGCGGGCCACGATCGGGGCCACCTCGTTGATGGTCCCGAGGATGTTCGACTGGTGCACGAACGAGACCACGCGGGTCCGCTCGGTGATGATCGTGTCGAGCTCGGTGAGGGCCAGGTGCCCGTCGTCGGTGAGCCCGATCCAGCGCAGGATCGCGCCGGTCTTGTCACACAGGTCCTGCCAGGGCACGAGGTTGGCGTGGTGCTCCATCTCGGTCACGACGATCTCGTCCCCGGGTGCCAGCACGAACCGTTCTGCACCGTCGGGCAACGACGCACCGTGGGACTTCTTCGCGGTGGCCGAGCTGAACGCGTGGGTGACCAGGTTCAGGGACTCAGTCGCGTTGCGGGTGAACACCAGCTCATGGGCCCGCCCGCCCACGAACCCGGCGATGATCGACCGGGCGGATTCGAACGCATCGGTGGCCTGCTCGGCGAGGAAGTGTGCCCCACGATGGACGGCCGCGTTGCGCGACTCGTAGAACTCGCGCTCTGCGTCCAGCACCGACACCGGCTTCTGCGACGTGGCCGCACTGTCCAGGTAGACCAGGGGCCGCCCGCCACGCACCGTGCGCGCCAGGATCGGGAAGTCGGCCCGCAGCGCCGGGTCGAGCAGGGTCGTCACGCCGACGCCGACGCCGCCGCCGGCGTGTAGCTCGCGTAGCCGTCGGCCTCGATCTGGTCGGCCAGCTCCGGGCCGCCCGCGGCCACGATCCGCCCGTCGACGAAGACGTGCACGAAGTCCGGGCGGACGTAGCGCAGGATCCGGGTGAAGTGGGTGATCAGCAGGACGCCCGCGTCGCCGGACTCCCGAACCCGGTTGATCCCCTCGGAGACCACCCGCAGGGCGTCGACGTCCAGGCCGGAGTCGGTCTCGTCGAGGATCGCCATCTTCGGCGCCAGCAGCTCGAGCTGCAGGATCTCGGCGCGCTTGCGCTCACCGCCGGAGAACCCCTCGTTGACATTGCGCTGGGCGAACGAGGGGTCGATCTGCAGGCGCTCCATCGCGCCCTTCATCTCCTTGAGCCACAGGCGCAGCTTCGGGGCCTCCCCGCGGATAGCGGTCGCCGACGTGCGCAGGAAGTTCGACACCGATACCCCGGGCACCTCCACCGGATGCTGCATCGCCAGGAACAGCCCAGCGCGGGCGCGCTCGTCGACGGTCATGTCCAGGACGTCGGCACCGTCGAGGGTGACCGTCCCGGAGGAGATCGTGTACTTCGGGTGACCGGCGATCGCATAGGCGAGCGTCGACTTGCCCGAGCCGTTGGGGCCCATGAGGGCGTGGGTCTCGCCGGAGTTCACGGTGAGGTTGACCCCGGTGAGGATCTCCTTCGTTCCGCCATCGGCCTCGACTGTGACGTGCAGGTCGCGGATCTCCAGGGTGGACATTGGCAGTTCTCCAGTTCTCGCCGGTCAGGCGACGGTCACGAAGACGGAGTCGCCTTCGACGGAAACGGGGTAGACG
The DNA here is from genome assembly GCA_963747335.1 of uncultured Actinomycetes bacterium. Taxonomy (GTDB): domain Bacteria; phylum Actinomycetota; class Actinomycetes; order S36-B12; family CAIYMF01; genus Prado023. The sequence goes on from CAVVEV010000003.1 coordinate 592,450, forward strand.
GGGACTGGGGTGGTGGCCGGTGGGCCGCTGGGCCTCCCGGTGCGCAGGTCGAACCGGGATCCGTGCAACCAGCACTCCAGGGTGCAGCCATCGACGTCACCCTCGGCAAGGGAGACGTCGGCGTGCGAGCAGATGTCGGAGACGGCGAACCACTCACCCTCGGTGTGGACCACCGCGATCGGCACGCCGTCGATGACGACGCGATGAGCTGTCCCCTCCGGGACGTCAGCGACCGAACAGGCGGGTTGCGCGCTCACAGGCCATCGACCTCGTCGTCGGTGTCCCGGAAGTCGTACAACGGGTCGACGGACCCGAGCTCGGCATCCACAGCGGCGAGGAGTCGCTCGACGACGTCGGGGACGCCGATGCGGTTGATCGCCTCGGCGAAGAAGCCGCGCACCACGAGTCGCCGGGCGACCGCCTCGGGCACACCGCGGCTCATCAGGTAGAACAGCTGCTCGTCGTCGAACCGACCCGTCGCCGAGGCATGGCCGGCACCGGCGATCTCGCCTGTCTCGATCTCGAGGTTGGGCACGGAATCCGCCCGCGCGCCCTCAGTGAGGACCAGGTTCCGGTTGAGCTCGTAGGTCCGCGTCCCGGTCGCGGCCGCGCGGATCAGGACGTCACCGATCCAGACGGTGTGGGCCGATTCGCCCTGCAGCGCGCCCTTGTAGATCACGTCGCTGCGGCAGTCCGGCACCTCATGGTCGACGAACAGCCGATGCTCGAGGTGCTGGCCGGCATCGGCGAAGTAGACCCCGACGAGCTCGGCGTCGCCCCCGCGCCCGCGGTACTGCACCGATGCGGTGTGCCGGACCAGGGATCCGCCAAGCGTGACGACGACGCTGCGCAGCGTCGCATCGGCCTCGAGAACGGCATGCTGGTGGGCGACGTGGATCACCTCGTCGTTCCAGAGCTGGTTGCTCACCAGGGTCAGGGACGCACCCTGCCCGACGTGCACCTCGATGTTGCCGGCAACCGCACCAGGGGCGTTGACGTGGTCGAGGATGACGGTGGCATGGGCGTTGGCCCCGACCTCGATGACCACGTGTGCGAACAGGGCGCGCTGGGCACCGTCCTGGTCGGCGAACTCCAGCCGCGCGCTGGCCTGCTCGGCCTCAGGTGCGACCGTGATCACGGCCGCGCGACCTGCAGAGGCGAACGCCTGCGCGGAGACGCGATCGCTGGGCGTGTACCAGGCCCCGACCCGCGGGTCATCGTGGTCGACACCCTCGACGGTGACCGCACCCGTGGTCGACCAGGTCCAGTCGAGATCACCGTGCGGACCTGCCGCGGCCGTCCCGTCATGCAGGCCACCGAGGCGCGCCAGGGGTGTGAACCGCCAGAGCTCCTCGCGGCCCCCGGGCACGTCGAAGTCGTGCGGGTCCCGGGAGGCCACGCGGGGGGCGAGGTCGTGTGCGGGAGCAGTGAGGGTGACCTCACGCTCCTCGATCGTGGACGTCATCAGCCGACGGCCCCTTCCATCTGCAGCTCGATCAGGCGGTTCAGCTCGAGGGCGTACTCCATGGGCAGCTCGCGCGCGATGGGTTCGATGAACCCACGCACGATCATCGCCATGGCCTCCTCCTCGGTCATGCCGCGACTCATCAGGTAGAACAACTGGTCCTCAGACACCTTGCTGACGGTGGCCTCGTGGCCCATCGCGACGTCATCGACGCGGACGTCGACGTACGGGTAGGTGTCGGAGCGGGAGATGTTGTCCACGAGCAGCGCGTCGCAGCGCACCGTCGACTGGGAGTGGTGCGCCTGCTCCTGCACCTGGACCAGTCCGCGGTACGAGGTCCGCCCGCCCCCCCTGGCCACGGACTTGGACACGATCGCCGACGACGTGTACGGCGCGGCGTGCACCATCTTCGAGCCGGCGTCCTGGTGCTGACCCTCCCCGGCGAAGGCGATGGACAGGGTCTCGCCCTTGGCGTGCTCGCCCATCAACCACACCGCCGGGTACTTCATCGTGACCTTGGAGCCGATGTTGCCGTCGATCCACTCCATCGTGGCGCCCTCGTGGGCCACAGCACGCTTGGTCACCAGGTTGTAGACGTTGTTCGACCAGTTCTGGATCGTCGTGTAGCGGCAGCGGGCACCCTTCTTCACGATGATCTCCACGACCGCGGAGTGCAGCGAGTCGCTGGAGTAGATGGGGGCGGTGCAGCCCTCGACGTAGTGCACATAGGCGCCCTCGTCGACGATGATCAGCGTCCGCTCGAACTGGCCCATGTTCTCGGTGTTGATCCGGAAGTACGCCTGCAGCGGGATCTCGACGTTGACGCCCGGCGGCACGTAGATGAACGAGCCACCGGACCACACCGAGGTGTTGAGCGCCGAGAACTTGTTGTCCCCGACCGGGATGACCGTTCCGAAGTACTCCCTGAAGAGCTCCTCGTGCTCGCGCAGGCCGGTGTCGGTGTCCAGGAAGATGACGCCCTGCTCCTCGAGATCCTCGCGGATCTTGTGGTAGACGACCTCGGACTCGTACTGCGCGGCCACGCCGGCGACGAGGCGCTGCTTCTCGGCCTCGGGGATACCCAGCCGGTCGTAGGTGTTCTTGATGTCGTCGGGCAGCTCCTCCCAGCTGGTCGCCTGCTTCTCGGTGGACCGCACGAAGTACTTGATGTTGTCGAAGTCGATGCCTGAGAGGTCGGCGCCGAAGGTCGGCATCGGCTTGCGCTCGAAGAGCTTCAGGCCCTTGAGGCGCATGTCGAGCATCCACTGCGGCTCGGACTTCTTGGCCGAGATGTCGCGGACCACGGCCTCGGACAGGCCCCGCTTGGCGGTGGCCCCGGCGGCGTCGGAGTCCGACCAGCCGTACTCGTAGGTGCCGATGCCCTCGAGCTGCTCGGTGTTGACCGTCATCAGGTGGTCCTTCCTTCGGTGATCTTCGCGGAGTCAGTCGGAACGCAGGGCACCGCCGCGATCGGTCCGATTGCGGTCGGGATGTGGGTCGTGCACACGCCGTCCCCGTGCGACAGGGTCGCCAGGCGCATCACGTGCGTGCCCAGCATGCGACCGAAGGCCTCGGTCTCGGCCTCGCAGAACTGGGGGAACTCGCTCGCGACGTGGGCGACCGGGCAGTTGTGCTGGCACAGCTGGACACCGGTGGCCGTGGGTACGGCGACCGCGGCGTATCCCTCGGCGGCCAGTGCGTCGGCCAGGACATCAACCCGGACGTCCATCGGCTCGTTGGGGTCGAGCAGGTCCGCGTAGCGCCGCTCCAGCTCGGCAACCCGCCGGCGAGCGAACTCCATCACCGCGTCCTCGCCGCCGGTCTCGGCCACGAACCGCAGGGCCCCGACCGCGACATCGTCGTAGGCGTTGCCGAAGCTGTCGCGACCCGTCTGGGTCAGGTGGTAGACCCGGGCCGGCCGACCACGGCCGCGGCGCCGGTTGTCCGGACCGTACGGCGGACGGTCCGAGGCCTCCACGAACCCGGCGTCCACGAGGTCGTCCATGTGCTTGCGCACCGCGGCACCGCTGAGCTCGAGCCGCTCGGCGAGGTCAGCAACCGTGGCCTGGCCCATGTCCAGAAGGGCCCGAGCCACGCGCGCTGGTGCACCGGTCAGGATTTCCACAACCCCATTGTTGCGTATTTCCTGCGAAGCGCAACATCCGGGTCCCGCCCCGACTTGTGCCGGCCCATCAGCACCCGACCTAGACTCCCCTCGTGCCCCACGCCGCTGTCGAGATCACCGGACTGACCATGCGCTATGCCGGGCGCACGGTGGTCGACGACCTCTCACTCACCGCCGGCGCCGGCGCCATCACGGTGGTCCTCGGCCCCAACGGCGCGGGGAAGACCACGACCATCGAGACGGCCGAGGGGTTCCGGGCGCCCCAGGCCGGCACAGTTCGGGTCCTGGGGCACGATCCGCGCTCGGATCGGGCGAATCTGGCGCCACGGGTCGGGGTGATGCTGCAGTCCGGTGGGGTGTGGCCCGCGCTGCGCACCTCCGACATGCTCACCCACGTGTCCCGGCTGTATGCCCATCCGCTGTCCACGACGGCGCTGATGGGGCGCCTCGGGCTGACGCGTGTCGCGCGCACGCCCTACCGCAGACTGTCCGGCGGCGAGCAGCAGAAGCTGGCCCTGGCGTGCGCCCTGGTCGGCCGACCCGAGGTGGCCTTCCTCGACGAGCCGACGACCGGGCTGGACCCCGAGTCCCGGGTCGGCGTCTGGCAGTTCCTCTCGGAGCTTCGCGACAGCGGGGTCGGCATCGTCATGAGCACGCACCTGCTCGACGAGGCGGAAGCCCTCGCCGACCACGTCATCGTCATCGATGAGGGCCGGCTGGCAGCGGCGGGCACCGTGGCCGAGCTGACCGGGGCCTCGCCCGGGCTCCGGTTCCGCTCACGGGCGGGGATGGATGTCGCGGACCTCACCCGCCAGCTCCCCAGCGGGTTCACCGTGATCGAGTCCACGCCGGGTCAGTACCTGGTGGATGGCCCCGTCACCCCCCCGGTCGTGGCGGTGGTGACGTCGTGGTGCGCCGACCAGGGCGCGATGCCCGAGGAGCTCAGCACCGGGGGCGGGTCCCTGTCCGAGGCCTACTTCGAGATCACCTCGAGGGCTGGCCAGGGCGCAGGGGAATCCCGCCACGCCGCGACCCGACGAGACGGACAGGTGCGCCAGTGAGCATGCCGAACGCACAGGCGGCCCTCGACCTGACCCCGGCTCCCGGCGCCGCACCGCGTAGTGCTCGTTGGTGGGCGCAGTCCCGCCTGGAGTGGCGGCAGCTGATGACCAACGGCGAGCAGCTCCTGCTCACGCTGATCATCCCGATCGCCGTCCTCATCGGGGTCACACGGCTCGACCTCGCATCGATCGACGAGGCAACGCCCGGCGTGATGGCCCTGGCGATCCTGTCCACGGCCTTCACCGCCACGGCCATCTCGACCGGCTTCGAGCGGCGCTCCGGGGTCCTGAAGTTCCTGGGAGCCACGCCCCTGGCCCGCTCGGGCCTGCTGGTCGGCAAGACGACGGCCACGTTCGCCGTGATCCTCGTGCAGCTCGTGCTGATCAGTGCAGCAGCACTCGCGCTGGGCTGGTCGCCGAGCGTGGACCGACCCGTGGCGCTGGCCGCCGCGGTGATCCTCGGGACAGTCGCACTCGGATCCTGGGGCTTCGCTCTCGCCGGACTGCTGCGCGCGGAGGCCACCTTGGCGGTGGCCAATGGGATCTTCCTGTTGCTGCTGTTCGCCGGCGGAACGGTGCTGCCCACCGACAGGCTGCCCGCAGCGATGGCCGGAGTCGTCCAACTCCTGCCCAGCGCCGCCCTGGGGGACGCACTGCGTACCCTGCTGGGCGCCCCGAACGGTGGTTCCGGCCTGCCGACGACCTCTCTGCTCGTGCTCGCGGTATGGGCCATCGCCGGGATCGCGCTGTCCATCCGAACGTTCCGCTGGGAGTAGCGCCGAGGCGCCCCGGGGCCCTGCCAGCCTCACGACACCCGGCCTCCGGGGCCATCTGCGAGCCGCGCGAGGATCGCCCACTCCCCCGACGCCGGCGCGCGGGGCGCGAACTACGCTTGACCCGTGCTCGCCTCCGACAGCCCCGTCCGCATCACCCCGACCGCCGCCCCCTCCCCCGTCACCTCCGGGGTCAGGGGGATCTTCATGGCCAACCTCGTCGCCCAGATCGGCATCGTCCTGACGGGCGGGTTGGTGCGGGTCACTGGCTCAGGCCTCGGGTGCCCCACGTGGCCGGAGTGCGTTGACGGATCCCTCGTGCCGGTCGCGGGTCAGGCCGAGGCCTTCCACAAGTGGATCGAGTTCGGCAACCGGCTGCTGACGTTCGTCCTGGGGATCCTGGCGATCGCGGCGATCGCCGCAGCACTGCGGATGCGCGCACGCTGGCGGGCCGAGGGTGCGGTCCCGCGCCGACCGATCCTGCTCCTGGCAGCGATCCCGCTGCTCGGCACCCTGGCCCAGGCCGTCCTCGGTGGGGTCACCGTCCTGACCGGCCTGCACCCGCTGATCGTCGGTGCCCACCTGCTGCTGTCGGTGGCGATCATCGCCGGGTGCGTCGTTCTGGTCCACCGTGCCGGTGAGCCCGGCGACGAGCCCCTCGTCCGCCTGATCCGCCCCGAGATCCGGGCGCTGTCGCTGGTGCTGATCACGACGTGCGCGGCCGTCATCGTGCTCGGCACCCTGGTCACGGGTGCCGGCCCGCACTCGGGCGACACGGACGTCGAGCACCGGCTGGACATCGACGTGCGGACGATCGCCTGGCTGCACGCGGACGTCGTGCTCCTGTTCATCGGCCTGATCGTGGCCATGTGGCTCGCGCTGCGTCTCACCGACGGCCCCGCGAAGGCCCGCTGGTGGTCCCACGCCCTCATGGCCCTGGCGATCGTTCAGGGAATCGTGGGATACACGCAGTGGTTCGCCGGCGTGCCGTGGGCGCTGGTGGCGACCCACATGCTGCTGGCCTGCCTGGTATGGGTGGCCACGCTCAAGACGCATCTGAGCCTGCGCGCTCGCGGCTGAACGTACGGCCGCCCCGGCCTATCCCTGGGTGGCCGTCGGCTCCGGAACAGACGGCGTCGGTGATGTGGACACTCCGGGCACGGGTGGCGGCGATGCGTCCAGGTCCTCGGTCGACGACGCGCTCGGCCTGACCGACGGCCCCACCGACTCGGACGGAGCACCGCTCGGCGTGGGTGCGGTCGGCGACGGATCGATCGACGGGCCGGCGGTCGGCGACGGGGTGGGAGTGCCCGACGTCGGATCCACGGAGGGGGTCGGCGCCGTCGGCGATGGCTCCGTGGGCGTGGGCTCGGTGGGGGTCGGTTCCGTGGGCGTGGGCTCCGTGGGGGTCGGCGCCGCGGGGGTCGGCTCGGGCGAGGGGCTCACCGTGACCGGGGGTGCAACCGGGGGCTCGGGCGTAGTGGATGGCGGGACGGTGGGCGCTGGTGCCGCCGTCGAGGTCGCCGACTCCATCGGATTCGTGGCCGACGGGGAGGCAGACCCCAGCACTCCGGATCCACTCACCGACCCGGACGAGGATCCCGTCGCACCACCGGCCTTGCCTGCGCTGGAGGAACCGCTGGAGGCAGGCGCCGTCTCCCTCGACCCGCTGGCGGCGAGAGTCGAGCCCGAGTCGTCGGCGCTGACGGCACGGCCGACCTGGGACGACTGCGTGCCCGAGGGCGGAAGTGCCAGGGACTCAGGCCGCTCCGGGTCGGACGGCGCTGGCGCCAGCGTGGAGAGGGGGGCGAGCTCGGAGTCAGGGTCCTGAAGGAGGCGGTCGACGTCGGAAGCCGTCAGGACCCGGACCGGCGAGTCGGCCACGACATCGCGGACGGCTGATACCGCTGCGAGGCCCACGGCTGCGGCACCGGCAGCCATCGCGGCCCACGCGGTGATCGACAGCCAGCGATACCCCATGACAACCAGTGTGCCCCCTGGTCCGCCTAAATCCTGCATAAGGGGGTGCAAACCACAGGGTCGTGGCTCAGACGGCACGTCGCGTAGTCGCTTCGCCTGCGTCTCGGGCCATGGCCGAGCGTCTACGGTGTGACCATGTCACGAGTGCTGGTGGTGGAGGACGACCCGGGGATCCGCTCGGCCCTGATCCATGCCCTCACCGACCGCGGGCATGCCGTCGACTCCGCGCCGAATGCGATGACCGGGTTGCAGGCCGCGATCAGCGGCGAGCCGGACGTCGTGATCCTCGACCTGGGGCTGCCCGACCTCGATGGCGTGGAGCTGCTGCGGATGCTGCGGGCCGTCAGCCCAACCCCGGTGATCGTTGCCACCGCCCGCGACGACGACGAGCAGGTGGTCCGCGCGCTGGACTGCGGAGCAGACGACTACATGATCAAGCCCTTCTCGGCTGACACACTCGATGCCCGGATCCGCGCTGTCCTGCGACGCGCCGCCTCGAACGCACCGAGCACCGAGCTGGCTGTCGGCGGTCTGCACCTTGACTCACGCGGAAGGACTGCTGAGCTCGACGGCGAGGCCCTCGAGCTCAGTCCCCGTGAGTTCGACCTGCTGGCCTACCTCATGGCCCGGCCCGGGGAGGTCGTCACCAAGAGGGAGCTCCTCGCCGAGGTGTGGAGGGTGTCGTACGGGGGCGGCGAGAAGACCGTGGACGTCCACCTGTCGTGGCTGCGCCGCAAGTTGGGCGAGACCGCTCAGGAGCCGCACTACCTGCACACTGTGCGCGGCGTGGGCGTGAAGCTGGTGGAGCCCTGACGCGGTGCGCCGCCGCATCCTGCTGACCCTGCTGGCCTCGACCTCCATCGTCCTGGTGGCGTTCCTGGTCCCCCTGATGGTGCTCATCGGGTCGTTCGCCGTCGACCGTGCCCAGCGCGAGGTCGTTCTGCAGATCCAACCGCTCGTGTCCCGGATCCCTGTCGTGGAGCCCGACTCGCTCGACGAGCTGGTTGATGCCTTCGCCGAGGAGACCGGGCACCCCGCCACCGTGTACCTGGCTGACGACACCGTCGTCGGGGAGCCCAGGGAGCTGGATCCCTCAGTCCGGCTCGCCCGCGAGAAGGGCGCCTTCTTCACCGAGGCGGACGGCGGCCGCGACCTGCTCGTCCCGGTCTACACCGACACCGGAGAGGCTGTCCTGCGGGTCTTCGTGACCGACGAGGAGCTCACCGGTGCGGTACGGGAGGCCCGCCTGACCCTCCTTGCCCTCGGCCTGGGGTTGCTCGCCGTATCGGTCGGTCTCGGCCTCCTGCTCGCCCGGACGTTCCTGCGGCCCATCACCGAGCTGGGCGCCACCGCTGAGCGCCTGGCCGGCGGCGACCTCACCGCGCGCGTGGCGCCCAGTGACATCAAGGAGATCGGCACTGCCGGCACCGCCCTCAACCGCCTGGCCGGACGGGTCGTCGAGCTCCTCGGGCTCGAGCGCGAGGAGGTGGCTGACCTCGCCCATCGGCTGCGCACCCCGGTGGCCGCCCTGCGCCTTGATGCCGACTCACTGCCGGAGGCCGATTCCACCGACCGGCTGCGCGCCGACGTCGATCGGCTCGACCGGATGGTCGACGAGGTCATCCGCGAGGCACGTCGCCCGTTGCGGGAGAACATCCCCACGAGCGCGGACCTGTGCACGGTGGCCCGCGAACGCTCCTCGTTCTGGGCAGTCCTGGCCGAGGACCAGCAACGCACCCTCACCGTCGACATCCCGCCCGAGCCGCTTCTGGTGGTTGCTGAGGGCCGTGACCTCGGGGACGCCCTCGACGCGCTCATCGGCAACGTGTTCTCGCACACCGACGAGGGCGTGCCGTTCCGGGTCGCGGTGGGCCTCGGCGCGGATGGACGTGCGTGGCTGGAGGTCAGCGATGAGGGGCCGGGCTTCGCCTCCACCGCTGTCCTGGAACGTGGGCTGTCGGTCTCCGGGTCCACCGGACTGGGTCTGGACATCGCCAGGCGTCTCGCGGAGCGCTCCGGGGGATCGATCGAGATCGGACCGAGCGCGTCCGGGGGCGCCCGGGTCCGGCTCCACCTGACGGTGCCCGGCTAGTCAGGGGCGTCGATCGGAACCGCATCCGATGCGGTGAGACACCCAGACCTCAGGTCAGGAACGGATCGATCGCGACGACGAGGAAGAGCAACGACAGGTAGGAGATCGAGCCGTGGAACAGGCGCATCGCCCGCGCATCCGGGGCACCTGCGCGGACCCGGCGCCGCAGGGCGTAGGCCTCGTACAGGAATGCTCCGCCGAGGAGCACAGCGGCGGACGTGTAGAGCCAGCTCATGCCCGCGACCGGGGTCAGGACCAGCGAGGTGGCCACCATCGCCCAGGAGTACCAGACGATCGCGGAGGCCACGGAGCGGCTGTCCGCGACGGCGGGGAGCATCGGCACCCGGGCGGCCTGGTAGTCGGCCTTGAAGCGCAGCGCCAGCGGCCAGTAGTGCGGCGGCGTCCAGAAGAAGACGATGCCGAAGAGGACGAAGGGCGTCGGGGACAGCGATCCGGTGATCGCCGCCCACCCGATCAGCACCGGGAAGCACCCTGCGGCCCCACCCCAGACGATGTTCTGGGCGGTGCGCCGCTTGAGCAGCATGGTGTAGATGAAGACATAGAAGCCGATGGCGCCCGCCGCGAGGACAGCCGACAGGAGGTTGACCGTGAGTGCCAGCAGGCCCACGGAGGCCACGCTGAGCAGGATCCCGAACCGCAGGGCCTGGGACGTGCTGATGGTGCCGGTCACGAGGGGGCGCTGCTGCGTGCGCACCATGACGGCGTCGATGTCACGGTCGTAGACCTGGTTGATGACGTTGGCCCCTGCCGCAGCCATCGTCCCTCCCAGGAGCGTGAGCAGCGTCGTGCTCAGCGGCGGGAAGCCACCGGCTGCCAGGAACATCACCGGGACGGTCGTGACCAGCAGGAGCTCGATGACGCGGGGCTTGGTCAGCGCGAGGTAGGCGCGCCAGCGGGACGCTGACCCGCCTGCCGACTCCGGATGGGCACCGACGCGGCCGGACTCCACTGCTGTCACGCACCCATGCTACCCGCGTCGCTGTGCAGGCCCGACCCGGCCGACAGATACCCTCTCGGCGGGGGTATTCGACGCAGGAGGACGCATGGGGATCGCTGGCTGGACCGCGCTCGACGACAGAGCGGTCGCAACCGCACGCGCACTGGCCGCTGACGCGGTCCAGAAGGTGGGCAACGGCCACCCCGGCACCGCCATGGCGCTGGCGCCGGCCGCCTACCTGCTGTTCCAGCGGTTCCTGCGCCACGACCCCGCCGACCCGACCTGGATCGGGCGCGACCGGTTCATCCTGTCGTGCGGGCACAGCAGCCTCACCCTCTACATCCAGTTGTACCTCTCCGGGTACGGGATCTCCCTTGATGACCTCAAGGCCTTCCGGACCCTGGGGTCGCTCACTCCCGGTCACCCCGAGCACAACCCCGCCCGTGGCATCGAGATGACCACGGGGCCCCTCGGTCAGGGTGTGTCCTCCGCGGTGGGCGTGGCGATGGCCGCCCGGTACTCCCGGGGCCTGCTGGACCCCTCAGCCCCCGAGGGTGCGAGCCCCGTCGACTTCACCACCTGGGTCATCGCATCCGATGGCGACCTCGAGGAGGGAATCTCAGGCGAGGCAGCCAGCCTCGCGGGCACCCAACGGCTCGGGAACCTCGTCGTCCTGTGGGACGACAACCGGATCTCCATCGAGGGCGACACCGCCGTGGCGTTCACCGAGGACGTCGCTGCCCGCTACCGGGCCTACGGCTGGCACGTCCAGACCGTTGAGCTCGGGGCCGACGGCAGCGTCGACGTCCATGCCCTGGCAGATGCCATGGCCGCCGCCCGCGACGAGCTCGGCGCCCCCTCGCTGATCCAGCTGCGCACGGTCATCGCCTGGCCCGCACCGACCATGCAGAACACCGGCGCGTCGCACGGCTCGGCGCTCGGGGCCGCCGAGGTCGCCGCCACCAAGCAGGCCCTGGGGATGGATCCGGAGGTTGCGTTCGACGTCGACGACGAGGTCCTGGCCCACGCCCGTGAGGTGGGCCTGCGCGGAGCCTCGCTGCGGGCGGACTGGGAGGTCGGGTACCAGCGCTGGCGGGAGGCCAACCCCGACGCAGCCGCCCTGCTGGATCGACTGATCCGACGCGAGCTCCCCGCGGGATGGCGCGATGTGCTTCCCACCTGGGAGCCGGGGACCTCGATCGCCACCCGTGTGGCCTCCGAGCGGGTCATCAACGACCTTGCCGGCGTCCTGCCGGAGCTCTGGGGCGGGTCGGCGGACCTCGGCGGGTCAAATGGGACGACGATCAAGGGCGGGCGCTCCTTCCTGCCGGCCGGATCGCCGCTGCCGGATGCCGACCCCTACGGCCGCGTGATCCACTTCGGCGTCCGCGAGCACGCGATGGGCGCGGTCCTCAACGGGATCTCCCTGCACGGGCTCACCCGAGCGTTCGGCGGCACCTTCCTGGTGTTCAGCGACTACATGCGCGCCCCCGTGCGGCTGGCCGCCCTGATGAGCCTGCCGTCATTGTTCATCTGGACGCACGACTCCGTGGGGGTCGGCGAGGACGGACCGACCCACCAGCCGATCGAGCACCTCTGGGCGCTTCGGGCCGTACCAGAGCTCTCGGTGGTCCGCCCCGCAGATGCCAACGAGACCGCCGAGGTCTGGGCAGCGGCCCTGGAGAACCCGGGTCCCGTCGGGTTCATCCTCACGCGGCAGAACGTGCCCACCCTCGACCGATCTGCCGGGGAGCTGGCGTCGGCCGCCAGCCGCGGGGGCTACGTGATCGCGGAGGCCGCTGGTGGCCAGCCACAGGTCCTGCTGCTGGCCACCGGTTCCGAGGTCGCCGTGGCCATGGGTGCCCGTGAGCTGCTCGAGGCCGAGGGGATCCCCACGCGCGTCGTGTCCATGCCCTGCCTGGAGTGGTTCGAGGCACAACCGGCCGAGTATCGGGAGCAGGTGCTTCCGTCGGCGGTACGCGCGCGCGTCAGCGTCGAGGCAGGCAGCGACCAGGGCTGGTGGAAGTATGTGGGCTCCGACGGCGCCTGTGTGTCCATCGGACATTACGGGGCATCGGCCTCGGCCGGCGAGCTCTTCGAGCAGCTGGGCTTCACGCCGGGCAACGTGGCGGCCGTGGCGCGCGAGGTCCGAGGCCGGATCAGCTGACACCTGACTTCGCAGGCCCTGACACAGCGACCGTGTGAGGGATTTGGGGTCGTCAGCCGGAGGTGGTCATCGCCGACTCCGCCAACTGCTGGAAATTGAGCGATGTCGGATCCAGCGCTGCGGCTCAGCCCTGCTCGCGCATCCGCTCGAGGGCCTCGGCCAGGATCGCGTCCCCGTCGACGTCGGAGCGACGCTCCTTGACGTAGGCCAGGTGGGTCTTGTAGGGCTCGACCTTCGCAGGCGTGGGCGGGTTCTCCGGGTCCGGACCGGCCGGGTAGCCGCACGTGGGGCAGTCCCAGATCTCGGGAATGGCCGCCTCGTCGGAGAAGCTCGGGGTGGTCTCGTGCCCGCGGGCGCAGTAGAAGCTCACCCGGTGCCGCGGCGCGGCGTCCCCGCGCTCGGCCTCCCCCATGGGCCCGGACCCGACCCGGCTGCCCCTGATCGCGTTACCACCAGCCACAAGTGCCTCCGAAGAATCGAACAGGTAGGGGACAGCAGAGAACGAACGGCCTAGATGGCCAGGCCCAGGGCGACGATCGTGGCCACCCAGATGATCAGCAGCGCGTACGTGATGCGGTCGAGGTTGCGCTCAGCGACCGAGCTGCCCCCCAACGAGGAGCTCACGCCACCGCCGAACAGGTCCGACAGACCTCCGCCCTTGCCCTTGTGCAGCAGCACGAGGACGATGACGAGCACGTTGAGCACCAGGAGCAGGACTTGCAGTGCGGTGATCACAGGGGGTCCCTTCATTCGATGACGCAAGGATACGTCGTCCCTACGACATTCCGGGCCCAGCCCACACCATTGGACCAATCCGGACGCACCGATGCCCGGCCGGATCGAACTGCTCGCCCTGACCGGGCATCGTGTGCGCGTGCGGCTCAGGCCAAGCGGTACTTGCAGATCGCGACGAACTCGTCGGCGTCCAGCGACGCCCCACCGATCAGGGCACCGTCCACGTCGGGGCCGGCCATGATCTCAGCGGCGTTGGCCGCCTTCACCGACCCGCCGTACTGGATGCGGATCGCGTCGGCGACCTCCTGGCTGTACAGCTCGGCCAGGCGGCGGCGGATCGCCCCACACATGTCCTGCGCGTCCTGCGGGGTGGCCGTCAGGCCAGTGCCGATGGCCCAGACCGGCTCGTAGGCAATCACGATCGTGGCGGCCTGGTCGGCCGGGATGTCGGCAAGACCGCCGTCGAGCTGGCCGAGCGTGACCTGCTCCTGGATGCCTGCCTCACGCTCCTCCTTGACCTCGCCGATGCACATGATCGGCACCAGGCCGTGCTTGTAGGCGGCCTTCACCTTGGCGTTGACCAGGGCGTCGTCCTCACCGTGGTACTGCCGGCGCTCGCTGTGCCCGATGACGGCGTAGGTGCATCCGAGCTTGCTCAGCATCACACCGGAGATCTCGCCGGTGTAGGCGCCCGAGTCCTGGGCGGAGATGTCCTGGCTGCCGTAGACAACCTTGAGGTTGTCCGCGTCGACCAGGGTCTGGACCGAGCGGATGTCGGTGAACGGCACCATCACGCCGGCCTCGACCGCCTCGAAGTCCTCGTCAGTGAGGGCGAAGGCGATCTTCTGCACGTGCGCGATGGCCTCGAGGTGGTCGAGGTTCATCTTCCAGTTGCCTGCCATGAATGGCTTGCGTGCCATGTGTCAGCCCTCCAGGACTGCGAGTCCGGGCAGGGTCTTGCCCTCGAGGAGTTCGAGGGACGCGCCACCGCCGGTGGAAATGTGGGAGAAGCCGTCCTCCAGGCCGAGCTGGCGGACTGCCGCGGCGGAGTCGCCGCCCCCGATGACCGAGAACGCACCCGAGTCCGCGATCGCCTTGGCGACCTCGAACGTGCCGGTGGCGAACTCAGGGACCTCGAACACGCCCATGGGGCCGTTCCAGACCACCGTCTTCGCGTCAGTGACCTTGCTCGAGAACAGGGCGATGGTCTCGGGGCCGATGTCCAGGCCCATCCAGCCATCGGGGATCTCGCTGCTCGGGACGACCTTGCGCTCGGGGGTCGGGTTGTCCTTGCCCGGGAAGGCGTCGGCGACCATGGTGTCCACGGGGATCACCAGCTCGATGCCCTTCTCGGCCGCCTTGGCGATGTAGCCCTTGACCGCCTCGATCTGGTCCTCCTCGAGCAACGAGGTGCCCACACCGTGGCCGTTGGCGGCGAGGAACGTGTAGGCCATGCCGCCCCCGATGAGCAGCCGGTCGACGCTGTCGATCAGGTTGTCGATCACACCGAGCTTGTCCGAGACCTTGGACCCGCCGAGGATGACCACGTACGGACGGTCCGGGTCGGCCAGGACCTTCGAGAAGGACTTGACCTCCTTCTCCACGAGCAGGCCCGCAGCGTTGGGCAGCAGCTCGGCGACGTCGGTCACCGACGCCTGCTTGCGGTGCACGACGCCGAACCCGTCGGAGACGTAGACGTCGGCCATGGCGGCCAGCTCGGCGGCCAGCTCCTTGCGCTGCGCCTCGTCCTTGCTGGTCTCGCGGGCGTCGAACCGGATGTTCTCCAGCAGGGCCACCTGGCCCGGCTGGAGGGCAGCGACTGTGGCCTTCGCGGAATCCCCGGTCACGTCGGAGGCCAGGGCGATGTCCTGCCCGAGCAGCTCACCGAGGCGCTTGGCCACGGGTGCCAAGGAGCCGGACTCCTCGAAGCCGATGCCCTTGGGCCGGCCGAGGTGGGCCACGATGACCACCTTGGCCCCGGCGCCGGTGAGGGCCGCGAGAGTGGGAAGGCTGGCGACGATGCGGCCGTCGTCGGTGATGACGCCGGAACCGTCCTTGGCCAGCGGAACGTTGAAGTCCGACCTCAGCAGGACTGTCTTGCCAGCGATATCAAGATCACTGATGCTCTTCACTACGGAATCTCCCTTTGTGGGTGAACGGCCACCTTGCAGGCATGAGCCTATTGACGTGGCAGCGCGGTCGCCCGTTGACGGCAGCCCGTCACATCGAGGAGATGCCGTCCTCCGTGTTGGGGATTCCGAGCTCCACCGCACGCTTGTCGGCAAGTGCCAGCAGGCGGCGGATCCGGCCGGCGATCGCATCCTTCGTCATCGGCGGGTCGGCCAGCGCGCCGAGCTCCTCGAGGCTGGCCTGCTTGTGCTCGAGGCGCAGCTTGCCCGCCACAGCAAGGTGGTCGGGGACGGTGTCGCCGAGGATGAGCAGGGCGCGCTCGACCCGAGCCCCCGCGGCGACAGCGGCGCGCGCGGACCGGCGCAGGTTGGCGTCGTCGAAGTTGGCCAGGCGGTTGGCGGTCGCCCGGACCTCACGGCGCATCCGCCGCTCCTCCCAGGCCATCACCGACTCGTGGGCACCCATCCTGGTGAGCATCGCGCTGATGGCGTCGCCATCGCGGATCACGACCCGGTCGATCCCGCGGACCTCTCGCGCCTTGCTGGCGATCCCCAGCCTCCTCGCGGCCCCCACCAGGGCGAGCGCCGCCTCGGGGCCGGGGCAGGACACCTCGAGCGACGACGACCTGCCCGGTTCCGTGAGGGACCCGTGGGCCAGGAAGGCCCCACGCCAGGCCGACTCCGCGTCGCAGAGCGCGCCGTTCACCACGACCGCGGGCAGTCCGCGCACAGGGCGCCCCGAGGCGTCGAGGAGACCCGCCTGCTTGGCCAGGCGCTGCCCGTCCTGGGCGATGGTGAGCACGTACCTGTTGCCCCGGCGGATGCCCGAGGGAGCCACCACGGTGATGGTGGCCGAGTGGCCGAACATGTCCGCGATGGCGCTGCGGGCACGACGTGCCGCTGCCCCGGTGTCGAGCTCAGCCTCCACCACGACCTTGCCGGCGACGAGGTGCAGCCCACCGGAGAAGCGCAGGAGTGCAGAGACCTCGGCCTTTCGGCAGCACGTCTTCGTGATCGGCAATCGGCTCAGTTCATCCTTCACGCCCGCCGTCATCGCCATGCCGGAATACTGCCATGCCCGATCACCTCCGCGAACGCCCTCCCCAGGAGCAGCGGATCGTGATGCCCGGCACCTGCCCTCGGGTCGGCAACAGCACGCAGCACCAGCTCGGCACCGACGTCGCTGCAGGCCCTCCTGAGCGCGTGCTCGTCGGGGACATGGCCCGGATCGGCCAGGACGACGTCGAAGGTCACCGTCGGGAAGGCCGCATTCAGGACGTGCAGGTGGCCCTGGGGGCTGAACCCGGCTGTCTCGCCCGGCTGGGCCACGAGGTTCAGCGCCAGGATCCGGGTCGCGGCGGACGCGACGATCGCGTCGTGGATCCCCGGGACCAGGAGCCCGGCCAGCACCGAGGTGTACCAGGAGCCGGGCCCCATGACGATCGCCTCGGCCTGGGAGATGGCCTCGATCGCCTCCGGACGCGCGGGCGGATCAGGCGGCTCAAGCGCGATCGACAGGACAGTCCCTTCAGTGACCGCAACCCGGGACTGCCCGCGGACCGTGCTGATCCCGGGGTGACCCGGGGCGTCGTACACCTCCGCGACGATCTGCACGCCCTCGCTGCACACCGGCAGTACGCGACCATGCGCGCCCAACAGGGCTGCGACCCAGTCCAGTCCGGCGACCACGTCACCGGTCTGCTCCCAGAGCGTGGCGATCAGCAGGTTGCCCAACGCGTGACCGGAGAGCTCGCCGGCGGAGAACCTGTGCTGCACCACAGCACTCCAGGTCCGGCCCCACACGTCGTCGCCGCACAGGGCGGCCAGGGCCATCCGCAGGTCACCGGGCGGGGGCGTGCCCATGTCGCGGCGCAACCTGCCGCTGGAGCCCCCGTCATCGGCCATGCCGACCACGGCTGTCAGCTGGTCGGTGACACCGCGCAGGGCCCGCAGGGTGACGGCCAGTCCGTGCCCACCGCCCAGGGCAACCACGGCCGGGCCGGCTGCCACGGGTCGACGGCGTCGAGCGGCACCCCCGGGCTCGGAGCCGGTCGGGGGCATCATTCGCGTCCGAGGTCCCGATGGACCACCGTGACCTCGAGGCCGACATGGACCAGGCGCGCTGCAAGGTTCTCTGCCATGGCCACGGACCTGTGCTTCCCGCCCGTGCAGCCGATGGCAAGCGTGGCGAAGCGCTTGCCCTCACGCAGGTACCCGTCGGTCGCGAGGTCGATCAGGTGCGCGTACGTGTCGAGGAACGGGGAGGCCCCGTCCTGGGCCAGGACGTAGTCGTTGACCGCGGCGTCCAGCCCGCGCAGCTCCCGGAGCTCGGGGATCCAGTAGGGGTTGGGCAGGAACCGGACGTCGGCGACGAAGTCGGCATCCATGGGCACCCCGTACTTGAAGCCGAAGGACATGACGGTGGCCCGAAGACGCACCGGCTCGCCGGACTCGAAGGACGCGGTGATGGCGCGGCGCAGCTCATGGATCGTGCGGTTCGACGTGTCGATCACGAGGTCGGCCTCGGCGCGCAGGTCGCCCAGCAGTGCGCGCTCGCGGTGGATCCCGTCGAGCAGCCCGCCCTGGGCCTGCAGGGGGTGCGGGCGACGGTTGGACTCGAACCGGCGGACGAGTGCCTCATCGCTGGACTCCAGGAACAGGATCTTGAGGTCCACGCCGCGGGCGATCACCTCGGCCACGGCTGCTTCGAGCTGGTCGAAGAGCCGGCCGCCGCGGACGTCGAGCACGACGGCGACCCGATCGAGGTCGGAGCGCGCCGCCAGCAGGTCGAGCGTGGGTGCCAGCATCTTGGGCGGCAGGTTGTCGATGACGAACCAGCCGATGTCCTCCAGCGCCCGCGCGGCACTCGACCTGCCGGCCCCGGACATCCCGGACACGAGCAGGACCTCGAAGTCCGCGATCCCGTCACCGGGTGGGGTTGTCGTCATCTGGGCTCCTCGGGTGTGATCACATCGTCGTCCAGGATCTCCCCCGTCGTCAGGTTCACCGGGCTGATCGTCTCACCGGACAACGCCAGGATGATGCGTTCGGCCAGGGCCGGTCCGATGCCCGGAACCTCGGCGATCATCTCCGGCGTGGCCGCCCGGAGCTTGCGCACCGATCCGAACCGCGACAGCAGGGCCTTGCGTCGCGCTGGACCCAGGCCCGGGATGTCGTCGAGGACGCTGGTCGTCATCCGGGCGGAGCGCTTCTGGCGCTGGTAGCGGATCGCTGTGCGGTGGGCCTCGTCGCGCACCCTCTGCAGCAGGTACAGGCCCTGGCTGGTGCGCGGGAGGATGACCGGATCCTCCTCGTCGGGCAGCCAGACCTCCTCGAGCCGCTTGGCCAGCCCGACGACGGCGATATCCGTGAGTCCCAGGTCACGCAGGGCCTGGAAGGCCGCGTTGACCTGCGGCGCGCCACCGTCGATCACGACCAGCGAAGGGGGGTAGGCGAAGCGTGCGGGAGGTTGGCGGGGCTCGACCTCCCCGACGGCCACCGCGGACGCACGGCCCTCGGGGGTGTCGGGAGTGTCGGGGACCCCCCGGGCATCACGTGGCTCGGGGCCCTCGGGGCCCTCGGCACCCTCGGGCGGGTCGCCCTCCCTGGCCAGTCGACGGAAGCGCCTGCCGATCACCTCCGAGATGGCCGCCACGTCGTTCTGCCCCTCGAAGCCCTTGATGGCGAACTTGCGGTACTCCGAGGGCCGGGGCAGGCCGTCCTCGAAGACGACCATGGACGCCACGACGTCGTCGGCGCCGAGGTTGGACACGTCGAAGCACTCGATCCGCAGTGGTGCCGTCGGAAGGTCCAGGGCATCCGTGAGCTCGGTGAGTGCCTGGCTGCGGGTCGTGAGGTCACCGGACCGACGCAGCTTGTGCGAGGCGAGGGACTGCGAGGCGTTCCTGGTGACCGTCTCCATCAGCGCACGCTTGTCCCCGCGGCGCGGCACCGAGACCCCCACCGGCCCGCCGCGCTGCTGCCCCAACCAGTCGCTGAGGACCTCGACCTCCTCGGGTCCGGGAAGGGCGGGGACGAGCACGCGACGTGGCACGTCAGCGTCCGGCTCGGCGTACATCTGCTCCAGCAGGGTCGCGATCAGCTGCGCCTCATCGGCGTCGTCGACCCGCTCCACGATGAAGCCGCGTTCCCCCCGGATGCGCCCGTCACGGACATGGAAGACCCGCACGCAGGCCTCCAGCTCGTCGCTGGCGAGCCCGACGACGTCGGCGTCGGTCCCGTCGGGCAGGACGACGGCATTGCGCTCGAGCACCCGCTGCAGCGCGTGGAGGTCGTCGCGCAGGCGGGCAGCACGCTCGTAGTCCATCTCGGCGGCCGCGGCGTGCATCTGCTCGGTCCGGGACCTGACGAAGGCGGCGGAGTCACCGGCCATGAACGCGCAGAAGTCCTCGACGATGGCCCGGTGCTCCTCGGCGGTCACCTCCCCCGTGCAGGGCGCCGCGCACTTGTCGATGTAGCCCAGAAGGCAGGGACGTCCCGAGGCCTGGGCCCTGCGGAACACCCCCCTGGTGCAGGTGCGCATCGGGAACACCCGCAGGAGCTGGTCGACGGTCTCGCGGATCGCCCACGCGTGGGCGAACGGGCCGAAGTAGCGAACGCCTGGCCGCTTCTCGCCCCGCATGACCATGGCCCGCGGGAACTCCTCGCCGATCGTCACCGCGAGGAACGGGTAGGACTTGTCGTCGCGGTAGCGCACGTTGAACCGCGGGTCGAACTCCTTGATCCATGCGTACTCGAGGGTCAGGGCCTCGACCTCGGTGGAGACCACGACCCAGTCCAGCGAGCGCGCGGTCGCGACCATCGTCTGCGTGCGCTGATGCAGGCCGGCAGGATCCTGGAAGTACGAGGTGAGCCGCGCGCGCAGGTTCTTCGCCTTGCCCACGTAGATGACCCGGCCGTCCCCGTCACGGAACCGGTAGACGCCAGGCTCGGTCGGGATCTGCCCGGGAGCGGGTCGGAAGTTGGCGGTCACCTCAGGTCAGGAAGATCTCCCCACCCGCGACCTGGATCGGCACCGGCTGCAGGCCCGTCGGCGCAGGGCCCTCGAGCCGGTCGCCCGTGCTGCCGTCGTAGGTGCTGCCGTGGCAGTTGCAGATGATCGTGTTCTCCAGCACCTCGGTCACCGGGCAGCCCGCATGCGGACACGTCCCGTCGAACGCGAGGAACTCCGTGTCGGTCGGGTGGGTGATGACGACCGGTCCATTGTCGGTCTTCACCACCACCCCGCCGCCGACGGGGAAGTCGTCCGTACCGGCCACCGGCACCCCCGCGGGGGACGCCTCGCCCGGTGACTCCTGCGCCGTCGGGGTCCCGGCGCTCGTGGGGGTCTGCGACGGTGGCGCGCTCGACGTGGCGGCGCCCTCCCCGCTGGTCTCCTCCGGGGATGCGCATGCCCCCAGCGCCATGACCGCCACGGCAGCGGCGGAGCCCGCGAGGACCCCCCGCCGGCTCACCGATCCCCGATCATCGGCGGCGCGCTGGCAGGCGCAACCGCCCGTGCAGGTGTTCTCGTCCATTGCCGGACCTCCTCGTCGTGTGGATGCAGCCTATGCAGTCGCGCGGGCGCGGCCCAGCAGATCGCCGAGGAATCGCCCGGTGTGGCTCCCCGGATGGGCAGCCACCTGCTCGGGGGTTCCCGAGACGACGATGGTGCCCCCGCCAGACCCACCCTCCGGGCCGAGGTCGACGACCCAGTCGGCGGTCTTGATGACGTCGAGGTTGTGCTCGATCACGAGCACGGAGTTCCCCTTGTCGACCAGCGAGTGCAGGACCCCCAGGAGCTTGCGCACGTCCTCGAAGTGCAGGCCGGTCGTGGGCTCGTCGAGGACATAGATCGTCCGCCCCGTGGAGCGTCGCTGCAGCTCGCTGGCGAGCTTCACCCGCTGGGCCTCGCCACCGGACAGCGTGGGTGCGGGCTGGCCCAGGCGCACGTACCCCAGCCCGACGTCGACGAGGGTCTGCATGTGCCGGGCGATCGGCGGGACGGCGGCGAAGAACTCGAGTGCCTCCTCGATGGGCATGTCCAGGACCTGGGCGATCGTGCGGCCCTTGTAGTGGACCTCGAGGGTCTCCCGGTTGTACCGGTCGCCGTGGCACACCTCGCAGGGCACGTAGACGTCGGGCAGGAAGTTCATCTCGATCTTGATCGTCCCATCACCGGTGCACGCCTCGCAGCGTCCGCCCTTGACGTTGAACGAGAACCGTCCGGGCAGGTAGCCCCGCACCTTGGCCTCCTGGGTGGAGGCGAAGAGCTTGCGGACGTGGTCGAAGACGCCGGTGTACGTGGCCGGGTTGGAGCGCGGCGTGCGCCCGATCGGGCTCTGGTCGACATGCACGACCTTGTCCAGGTGCTCGAGCCCTGTGACCCGCCGGTGCCGGCCGGGCACGCTGCGGGCGCCGTTGAGATCGCGGGCGAGGACGGTGTAGAGCACGTCGTTGACCAGGGTCGACTTCCCCGAGCCGCTGACCCCGGTGATCGCCACGAAGCAGCCGAGAGGGAACTGCGCGGTCACGTTCTGCAGGTTGTGCTCCCTCGCGCCCTCGACGACGATCGTCCGCGCGGGGTCGACGGGTCGGCGCTGGCCCGGGATCTCGATCCGGCGGGCTCCCGACAGGTACTGGCCCGTCAGGGAGTCCGGACTGGCGAGCAGCTCCTCGACCGTGCCCGAGACGACGATCTGGCCGCCGTGCTCGCCGGCGCCCGGGCCGATGTCGACGACCCAGTCCGCGGTGCGGATCGTGTCCTCGTCGTGCTCGACCACGATCAACGTGTTGCCGAGGTCGCGCAGCCGGACCAAGGTGTCGATCAGCCGGTGGTTGTCCCGTTGGTGCAGGCCGATGCTCGGCTCGTCGAGGACGTAGAGGACGCCGACGAGTCCGGATCCGATCTGCGTGGCCAGACGGATCCGCTGCGCCTCCCCCCGGCGAGCGTGCCTGCTGGGCGGGACAGGGAGAGGTAGTGCAGGCCTACGTCCATCAGGAACGCCAGCCGCTCGTTGACCTCCTTGAGCACACGCGTGGCGATCTGGGCGTCGCGGTCGGAGACGTCGAGGTCGGCCAGGAACGCCGCGGCCTCACCGATGGGCATCTGGGCGATGGTGGCGATGTTGACCCCGCCGACGGTGACCGCAAGCGAGACCGGCTTCAACCGCGCCCCGTCGCACGCCGGGCACGGGACCTCGCGCATGAAGCCCTCGTACCGCTCTCGGGCAGAGTCGCTCTCGGACTCCGCGTGCCGTCGCTGGACGAAGGGGATGGCTCCCTCGAAGCCGGTCGAGTAGGAGCGCTCGCGGCCGTACCGGTTGCGGTAGCGGACGTGGACCTGGTGGTTGTAGCCGTGCAGGACCGCGTCGCGCATGACCGCGGGAAGGTCCTTGAAGGGCGTGTCCACGTCTGCGCCGAGCTCCTCGGCGAGAGCCGTGACGAGCCGGGCGTAGTACTCCGAGATGTGCCCGCTGCCCCACGGGGAGACTGCGCCCTCGGCCAGGGAGAGGTCCGGATCGGGAACGACGAGCTCGGGATCGACCTCCATCCGTGTGCCCAGCCCGGTGCACTGCGGGCAGGCGCCGAACGGGGAGTTGAAGGAGAACGAGCGCGGCTCGAGATCCTCGAACGACTGCCCGTCATTCAGGCACACGAGGTGCTCGCTGAACAGCCGTTCGCGATCCGGGTCGTCGGGGGCTGCGTCGACGAACTCCAGGTTGACGATCCCGCCGGCCAGCCCGAGGGCAGTCTCCACCGAGTCGGTGAGGCGTCGTCGCGCCGAGGCCTTGACGGCCAGGCGGTCGACGACCACCTCGATCGTGTGCTTCTGCTGCTTCTTCAGGGTGGGCGGCTCGGTGAGCAGGTGCACGGTCCCGTCGACCCGGGCGCGGCTGAAGCCCTGGGCCTGCAGCTGGCGGAACAGGTCGGAGTACTCGCCCTTGCGCTCCCGGACGACCGGGGCCAGGACCTGGAACCTGGTGCCCTCGGGCAGCTCCAGGACGCGGTCGACGATCTGCTGGGGCGTCTGGCGCCCGACCGGTTCACCGCAGGACGGGCAGTGCGGCTTGCCGATCCGGGCGAACAGCAGCCGCAGGTAGTCGTAGACCTCGGTGATCGTGCCGACCGTCGATCGGGGGTTGCGCGAGGTGGACTTCTGATCGATCGAGACCGCCGGGGACAGCCCGTCGATGAAGTCGACGTCCGGCTTGTCCATCTGGCCGAGGAACTGCCGGGCATAGGCGCTGAGCGACTCCACATAACGGCGCTGGCCCTCGGCGAAGATGGTGTCGAACGCCAGGCTCGACTTCCCCGACCCGGACAGGCCGGTGAACACCACGAGGGCATCGCGCGGGATGGCCAGGGACACGTCCTTGAGGTTGTGCTCCCGGGCGCCCCGCACTGTCAGGCGGTCGTGATGGTGCTCGGCCAGATCCACGACCCGATCCTAGGTCAGCCCTCCGACACCGGCTCCCGCTGCCGTCGGGAGGCAGGCCCGCAGCCCCTACTCCCGGTGCTCGTGCTCCGGCGGCAGATGCCTCAGGGCCTCACCGGCGACCTCATCCGCCTCGTGCTCGAGACGGACCTCGGGGCTGGACTCGACCAGGGATGGGTCGCGGCGCACGGCGACGATGCTTGCGATGGCCGTCACGATCAGCACACCAATGATCACCACCAGCGACAGCGCGGTGGAGATCTCCGGGACGTCCAGGTCGGTCGTCTCGTGCAGGGCGTGCAGGAACAGCTTCACGGCGATGAACCCGAGGATGATCGCCAGGCCCTTGGACAGGTAGATGAGCCGGTCCAGGAGTCCGTGGAGCATGAAGTACAGCTGGCGCAGGCCCATCAGGGCGAAGGCGTTGGCCGTGAAGACCAGGTACGCCTCCTGGGTGAGTCCGAACACCGCCGGGATCGAGTCGAGGGCGAAGAGCAGGTCGGTGGTGCCGATGGCCAGCATCACCAGCAGCATCGGGGTGACGACGCGCTGGCCGTCGACGCGGACGGTGAGGTGCGTGCCGTGATACTCGCGGGTGGTGGGGACGCGCTTCTCGACGAATCGGATCAGCGCGTTCCCCTCAGGATCAGCCTCCTCGTCGCCACTGCGCCACACCGAGATGGCCGTCCAGAGCAAGAACGCCCCGAAGACGAAGAAGGTCGCTGCGAACCGCTCGATCGCCGCGGCGCCGAGCACGATCAGGATGCCTCGCAGGATCAGGGCGATCACGATGCCGATGGACAGCACCCGGTGCCGGTGCTGCTCGGGCACCGCGAACGAGGACATGATGATCATGAACACGAACAGGTTGTCCACGCTCAGCGAGTACTCGGTGATGTACCCGGCGAGGAACTCGCCGCCGTACTGGCGTCCGAAGGTCATGGTGACGAAGCCGGCGAACAGCATCGCCAGGACCACGTAGAAGATCACCCAGCGGGTGGCCTCCTGGGGCGTGAATGCATGTGGCCGCCGGTCGACGATGATCAGGTCGATGACGATGATTCCGAGCAATCCCAGGATCGTCGCAGCCCAGAGGCCCGCCGATACATCCACCTACGTCCTCCTGGCCAACTGGCATCCCCAGGTGCCGCGTCGGCGTCCGACGAGCATGGGGTCCTGCCTCATTCTGACACGTCAGCGTGGTCACGGCGCATTCCTTCCCACGCCCCTGTGGGCTGTGACCACCAGCCCGCAGCCCCCATTCCGTGCCGACCTGCAGGTTCCGGACACCCTCTGGCGGGATGCGGTCACCAGTGTCCGGATCCCGCCAGAACGCGGACGCCACGGCCCGTACCCCAGCGCCCGCACGCCACGGCCTTGGCCCCACCGTCGGACGAAACCGCCCAGACCTCACCGCACAGGGGCCCTCCTCGGGTGTGGCGCACCTCACCCAGCGGCGATCATCCCCCGCAACTCCCGCTTGAGCTCGGAGACCTCGTCGCGGTATCGCGCCGCCACCTCGAACTGCAGGTTGGCGGCAGCGGCGTGCATCTGCTCGGTCAGCTCCTGGATGAGGTTTGCCAGCTCCGTCGCCGGAAGGTCCGCGCGCGCTGCGGTGCCGGTGGCGACGGAGGCGTCTGCGGCAGCCGCCCCGGAACCCTGCCGCCGGGCCCCTCCCCTCCCGCGGGACTGCGAGCGGCCCGAGCCCATCGTGGTGGCCAGGACCTCCTCGGTGTCGGCATCCTCGGCAGCCAGCAGGTCGGTGATGTCCGCGATCTTCTTGCGCAACGGCTGGGGGTCAACGCCCCTCTCGAGGTTGTAGGCGATCTGTTTGGCACGTCTGCGGTTCGTCTCGTCGATGGCCGTCTGCATCTGCGAGGTGATCGTGTCGCCATACATGTGGACCTGCCCGGACACGTTGCGCGCCGCCCGGCCGATCGTCTGGATCAGGCTGCGCTCGGAGCGCAGGAACCCGGCCTTGTCTGCGTCGAGGATGCTGACCAGCGACACCTCCGGGAGGTCCAGGCCCTCGCGCAGCAGGTTGATCCCGACCAGCACGTCGAAGATGCCCATCCGCAACTCACGCAGCAGCTCGACCCGGCGCAGGGTGTCGACCTCGGAGTGCAGGTAGCGCACCCGGATTCCGCGCTCCAACAAGTAGTCGGTGAGGTCCTCGGACATCCGCTTGGTCAGGGTCGTGACCAGGACCCGCTCGCCGCGCTCGGTGCGCAGGTTGATCTCGTGCATCAGGTCGTCGATCTGGCCCTTGGTCGGCTTGAGGATGATCTCCGGATCGATCAGGCCGGTCGGGCGGATCACCTGCTCGACGACGTCACCGTCGACCTTGGCCAGCTCGTACGGCCCCGGCGTCGCGGACAGGTAGATCGTCTGGCCGATCCGTTCGAGGAACTCCTCCCACCGCAGCGGCCGGTTGTCCGCGGCACTCGGAAGCCGGAAACCGTGGTCAACGAGAGTCCGCTTGCGTGACATGTCGCCCTCGTACATGCCGCCGATCTGCGGAACGGTGACGTGCGACTCGTCGATGACCAGCAGGAAGTCGTCGGGGAAGTAGTCGATCAGGCAGTTCGGCGCCGACCCCGCCTCACGGCCGTCGATGTGGCGGGAGTAGTTCTCGATACCCGAGCAGAAGCCGACCTGGCGCATCATCTCGATGTCGTAGGACGTGCGCATCTGCAGCCGCTGAGCCTCGAGCAGCTTGCCCTGCTCGTTGAGCTCGGCCAGACGTTCGGCGAGCTCGGCCTCGATCCCGCCCAGTGCCCGTTCCATCCGCTCCGGGCCGGCGACGTAGTGCGTGGCGGGGAAGACGTAGACCTCCTGGTCCTCGGTGAGGATCTCGCCGGTGACTGGATGCAGCGTCATCAGCCGCTCGATCTCGTCGCCGAACATGTCGATGCGCACCGGGTGCTGCTCGTACACGGGGAACACCTCGATCGTGTCCCCACGCACCCGGAAGGTGCCACGCTCGAAGGCAAGGTCGTTGCGGGCGTACTGGTTCTCCACGAACTGGCGAAGCAGCGAGTCACGGTCGACCTCCTCGCCCACCCGCAGCCGGACCATCCGGTCGACGTACTCCTGCGGGGTGCCCAGGCCGTAGATGGCCGAGACGGTGGCCACCACGATCACGTCGCGACGGGTGAGCAGCGAGTTGGTCGCCGAGTGCCGCAACCGCTCGACCTCCTCGTTGATCGAGGAGTCCTTCTCGATGTAGGTGTCCGTCTGGGGGATGTACGCCTCGGGCTGGTAGTAGTCGTAGTAGGAGACGAAGTACTCGACGGCGTTGTCGGGCAGGAGCTCGCGGAACTCGTTGGCCAGCTGGGCGGCGAGGGTCTTGTTCGGCGCCATGACCAGCGTGGGGCGCTGGAGCTTCTCGACCAGCCAGGCCGTGGTCGCGGACTTGCCGGTGCCGGTGGCGCCCATGAGCACCACATCCTCGACTCCCGACTCGATCCGCGTGGCGATCTCAGCGATGGCCGCCGGTTGGTCACCGGCCGGCTGGTACTCGCTGATGACGCGGAACGGAGCGACACGTCGCTGCAGGTCGGTGACTGGTCGGGTCATGCAGGACACCGTATTCGCTGCCTCCGACATCGGCTCCCCCGCGCCTCGGGCGAGCGGCTAGTCTGCGGCGATGCCCGACCTCGCCCCGGCGATCTCGACAGGATCGACCCGGAACTCCGCACTTGCTGCCCGCTCACGAGCCGTCGCCGGCCTGATCGCGGCCCTCACCGTCGCCGGACTCCTCACGATCATCATGGCGAGCGGGTCGACCGCGCTACGGGGCTTCGACACCGCCGTCACCGACCTCACCCGTAGCTGGGCGGACCCCCTCCGCTGGCCGGTCGACGCGGCTCACGTCCTGGGCCTGGTCACCGCCCCGATGTGGTCCGCCCTGGCAGCCACCGTCGTCGTCGTGATCCTCCTCGTGGCCCAGCACCGTGCGGCCGCCGCGCTCCTGGCGCTGTCGGGGCTCGCAGGGGTGGCGGTCAGCGAGACCGTCAAGATGGCGATCGGCCGATCCCGTCCCCCCGGCGCCGAGGAGTTCGAGTCGGACCTCGACAAGTCGTTCCCGTCGGGACACGCCATGGTGGGCATCTACCTGTACCTGGCCACGGGGCTGGTGCTGATCCACCTCGGACGGGCGCACGAGCGGCGCTGGATGCTGGTCGCGGGCCGCGCCCTGGTCATCATCGGACCGTTCATCGGCCTGAGCCGGATCATCCTCGGCGTGCACTGGCCCAGCGACATCCTCGCCGGCTGGGCCTACGGCTCGGCCGTCCTGCTGGCCAGCGCGTTGATCCTGTGGTGGCCCCTTGACCGTGGCTGGGTCGCGCGAGCCCGGACGGCGGCTACTCCCCCAGTGCTGCCTGGAGCAGATACCACGCCCGATCCACCTGGGCTATGAGCTGCTCCTCGTCCCCGCCGTTGTCGATCAGGATGTGGGCCACCTCGGCACGCTCGGCATCGCTGGCCTGACGGGCCATCCGCTCGCGCGCGTCCGCCACGGCGACCCCCCGAACCGCCAGGCGCGCCAAGCGGACCTCGATCGGCGCGTGCACCACCATCACGAGGTCGAAGTCGTCGGCCGACCCGTTCTCGACGAGCAGGGGCATGTCGTAGACCACGATCTGGGTGTCACCGCGTGCTGCTTCGTCGAGCATCTCGGCCGCACGCTGCGCGATGCGCGGGTGCATGATCGCGTCCAGGGCTGCGAGGGCCTCGGGATCCGGGAAGACCATCGACGCCAGCCCCGGTCGGTCGAGCTCTCCATCAGGCTGGAGCACACCTGTGCCGAACCGTTCCACGATCTCGGCCAACGCTGGCTCGCCGGGGACGACGAGGTTTCGCGCGATCTGGTCACCGTCCACGACCACCGCGCCCCTGTCGGCCAACATCTGCGAGACGGTGGACTTGCCTGCGCCGATGCCTCCGGTCAACCCCACCCTGATCATGGGGGAAGCATGCCAGCCCGTGGGCAGGTAGGGCTCCCCCGCACCGGCCGCGCGCCGGCACTTGGAGCCGCCACAGTGCGGGCGGGTGTCCGACACCACAGGCATCTGGTCCTGGCCCTCCTCCCGGTGGGCGATGATTGGCCGGTGACCAGTGAGCCCGGGGCCGACGTGCCCGCCGCGTTCACAGCGGGAACCCCGGCCGCCGGGATCTCGGTCCAGGGCACGGCGATCGTCGGTGCGGGCCTCGTGGTCTCGCAGATCATCGCGATGCTGCAGATGCTGGTGGTGTCCCGACTGCTCGGCCCTGAGCAGTTCGGCGCCTTCGGTGCGCTCGCCGTGATCCTGCTGCTCGGCAGCACAGCGATGGCTGCCACGCAGGTGGTCATCGCGCGGCACGTGGCATCCGGTCGCTCCTCCGAGCACATCGGGGCCGGTTCGGTGCTCCTCGTGGGCGCCCTCACGTGTGCCCTGACCGTCATGCTCGCGCCCCTGATCAGCAACGCCCTGAACCTGTCCGACGTCGCGGCCGTCATCATCGTCGGGGCCACGTTCATCCCGTTCACCGTCACGGGGGCGCAGCTGGGCCTGTTGCAGGGAGCGGAGCGGCACAAGCGGCTCGGCGCCCTCTACGTGGTGGCCACCGCCGCTCGAGTGGGGGGTGCTATCGCCGGGGCCGCCATCGGCGACACAGCGGACTCCACGCTCATCGGGCTGGCCGTCGGCGCCACGTTGGGGGCCATCGCCGGGCAGTTCCTGCTCGTCGGACAGCCCCAGTGGGGCTCGAAGGAGGAGGGCCCGCGGGAGTTCCTGACCGAGGTCGGGCACGCGGCCCACGCCCTGATCGCCCTGTACGCGCTGACGAACCTGGACGTCCTCCTGGCCCGCGCGCAGCTGCCCGCCTACGACGCCGGCCTGTACGCGGCCGGAGCGCTGATCGCCCGCGCCGTGTTCTTCCTGCCGCAGGCGATCCTGGTCGCGGCCTTCCCACGGATGGTCGCAGGCTCACGCAACGCCCAGCGGCAGGCCATCATCGCCGTGGCAGGTCTCGGCCTGCTGTCGACACTCGTGGTGGCAGCAGCGCCCCGGCTCATCGTGCGGATCATGTCGGGCACCCAGTACCTCGCCGTGGCCCAGGAGGCGTGGATCTTCGCCCTCGCAGGTGCTGGCTTCGGGGTGGTCCAGGTGCTGCTCTACGCGCGCATGGCGCATCACGACCGTCGCGCCACCCTGTTGCTGTGGGGCGGCGTCGCGGCGCTCGCCGGGCTCGGGCTGTGGCTCGGCACGTCGATCCACGCACTGGCCACGGTATCCGCCTCGGTGGCCTGGACCGTGGCCCTGGCTGGCCTGGTCTGGGCGCGGACGAGCGCGGCGAACCAGCCGGATGCCGACGAGCCGATCGTGGCACCCGCCGCCTGACTCGCGCCACGGTCGCGCAACGCCCGCCGTTCCCCGAGAGCAGCCGCGACTCGTCCGGATGTCCGACCATCGACGCTCCGAGATCCGGACCGCGCCCGAGTCGGTCCGCGCGATAGCGGACGAACCTGCGTGAGCGGGCTCGGCAAGCCTCACAGTGCCACGGGACGCCGAACGGCCCCGGGAACCACGTGGGTCCCGGGGCCGTCGGTGTGTTCAGCCAGCGGGTGCAGCCGAACCGTCAGCGCGTCACGCGCCGCCGGTCAGCTTCTCGCGAAGGGCCTGCAGGGCCTCGTCGGTCGCCAGGGTGCCGGCGCCCTCCTCGGCTGCTGCCGGGGCGGCCGAGCTGTAGGAGCCCACGCCCTCACCGGTCTCGAGAGCTGCATTCTGGTCGGCCGTCTTGGCCTCCTCGACCTGCTTCATGTGCTGCTCCCAGCGGGCGTGCGCCTCGGCGTACTGCGCCTCCCACTCGGAGCGCTGGTCCTCGAAGCCGACCTTCCACTCGCCGGTCTCGGGGTCGAAGCCCTCCGGACCGATGTAGGCGCCAGCCTCGTCGTAGGACGGGGCCATGCCGTACAGGTAGGGGTCGAACTCCTCGGAGCCGGCACCGGTCGTGTTCTCGTTGGCCTGCTTGAGGCTCAGCGAGATCCGGCGACGCTCGAGGTCGATGTCGATGACCTTGACGAAGATGTCGTCGTTGACGGTCACGACCTGCTCGGGGATCTCCACGTGGCGCTCAGCCAGCTCGGAGATGTGCACCAGGCCCTCGATGCCCTCCTCGACGCGCACGAACGCACCGAACGGGACGAGCTTGGTGACCTTGCCCGGCACGACCTGGCCCATCTGGTGGGTCCGGGCGAAGTGCTGCCACGGGTCCTCCTGGGTCGCCTTGAGCGACAGCGAGACACGCTCGCGGTCCATGTCGACGTCGAGCACCTCCACGGTGACCTCGTCGCCGACGGCCACGACCTCGCTCGGGTGGTCGATGTGCTTCCAGGACAGCTCGGAGACGTGCACCAGGCCGTCCACCCCGCCGAGGTCGACGAAGGCGCCGAAGTTGACGATGGAGGACACCACGCCGTTGCGGATCTGGCCGCGCTGGAGCTGGTTGAGGAAGTTGGAGCGGACCTCGGACTGCGTCTGCTCGAGCCAGGCACGGCGGGACAGGACCACGTTGTTGCGGTTCTTGTCCAGCTCGATGATCTTGGCCTCGATCTCCTTGCCGACGTACGGCTGGAGGTCGCGCACGCGGCGCATCTCGACCAGCGACGCGGGCAGGAAGCCGCGCAGGCCGATGTCGAGGATCAGGCCGCCCTTGACGACCTCGATCACCTTGCCGGTGACGACGCCGTCCTCCTCCTTGATCTTCTCGATCGTGCCCCAGGCGCGCTCGTACTGGGCGCGCTTCTTGGACAGGATCAGACGACCCTCCTTGTCCTCCTTCTGGAGGACCAGGGCCTCGACGAGGTCACCGACCGACACGATCTCGGACGGGTCCACGTCGTGCTTGATGGACAGCTCGCGGGAGGGGATGACGCCCTCGGTCTTGTAGCCGATGTCGAGCAGGACCTCGTCACGGTCGACCTTGACGATGGTGCCCTCGACGATGTCGCCGTCATCGAAGTTCTTGATGGTCGCGTCGATCGCGGCCAGGAAATCCTCAACGCTGCCGATGTCGTTGATCGCGACTATCGGTGCGGCAGTGGGGGTGATGGTCATGGAGTGGTTCTGCTCCGGTGGATAGATGTCGTGGTCACGTGCACGGGCCAGTGTTCACCGCCGTGATTCCGTGGCCGGTGAAGTGTGACCGGTGGGGACGACATGAACGCGCGCGCCTACTACGTCTGAGACGCTGCAGGCCCGTAACGCCCTGACAGGATACCGCACGTGATCTCAACCCCGCCACGCCCGGACGAATCGGATGAACCAGGCATGGAGAGCGAGGCGCACATACGTGAGCGGTCCCCCGAGCAGTTGAGTCATCGATCTGGCACAAATAGTGCTGGATCCATGACACGAGCGACCGGCGAGGTGGTACCCCCGGGCGCCATGGCGGCCTCGTGGGAGGTCGAGGGGTCGGCTGGGCGGGCGGCGATCGCTCCCGAGGAGGTCGACCGGGCTTCGCGAACGTACTGGGAGGCCGAGGCCGACACCTACCAGGCCGAGCACGGGGCGTTCCTGATTGGGCTCCCTGCCCCGGTCGTTGCTGCCGACTCGCCCACTGTCATGGAATCGGTCGATGAACTGAACGGGATCCATGACGCATGGGAACCGGCCGACCGGCAGGAGGGTGCGGCTCTGCCGCTGGGGACCCCGGGTGCGCTCGGTGGGTTCGTGTGGGGACCAGAGGGGCTGACCGAGGCGGAGGCGGGGCTGCTCGGGCCAGTCGAGGCGCTGGTGGGCCGGCGCGTGCTGGAGGTCGGGTGTGGGGCGGCGCAGTGCTCGCGATGGTTGGCGGCCCGGGGCGTGGCCGCGGTGGGGGTCGATATCTCGGTGAACCAGCTGCAGCACGCACGGAGGGTGGATCCACCGGCGGACATCGTTGCCGCCACGGCGCCCGCACTTCCCTTCCGGGACGCTGCATTCGACGCCGCGTTCGCCTCGTACGGGGCGATCCAGTTCGTGGGTGACCTGCCGCGGCTGTTCGACGAGGTCCGGCGCGTCCTGGTCCCGGGCGGGCGCTGGGTGTTCTCGGTGACGCACCCGATCCGGTGGGCGTTCCCGGACGACCCGGGGCCGGCCGGGCTCTCGGCGTCCGGCTCCTACTTCGACCGCACGCCGTACGTGGAGCGCGACGGGTCCGGGGCCGCGGTCTACGTGGAGTTCCACCGGACGATCGGGGGCTACGTGTCTTCTCTCGTCGCCTCTGGGTTCAGTATCGACACCATCGTCGAACCGGAGTGGCCGGACTGGAACGACGCCACCTGGGGCGGGTGGAGTCCCCTGCGCGGAACGCATCTGCCCGGCACCCTGATCATCAGGTGCCGGGCAGATGGTGTTACTCCGGGGGCGGCTACCGCTAGACGGTGACCTTCCGGCGTGCTGCGAACGCAGCCGCTCCGGCACCCGCGATGAGGGCGGCACCGAGGCCGAACTTCACCGCGTTGTTCTCGGTGTCAGCGGCGATGCCCGACAGGTACATCTTGTAGGCCGCCGTCGTGGTCACGTCGGTCCCCTCAGCGGGCCCGAACGGGATGCCCGCACCCTCGAGACCGGCCTGCTGGGCCGCCTCGAGGAGCGCCACGTTCCGGGCGTAGCCGAGCTGGGCCTCCTTGCCGGTCTTCGCCAGCTCGTCTGCGCCCTCCTCCTTGAGCTGACCAGCGCCAGCCTCGATCTGGGCGCCACCCGGCTCGGCCTGGGTCAGGCCGTCGGCCAGCTGGGCCGAGCCATCCGCTGCAGCCCCGAGGCCATCAGCGAGCTGGTCAGCGCCATCGGCAACCTGCGCCGCCCCATCGTCGAGCTGGGCGACGCCACTTGCCAGGGTCGGCACCTTGGCGTTGAGCGACTTGGTGCCCGCTGCGAGGGTGTCGGTACCGTCGGCCAGGTCAGATGCGCCTGACGCCAGCGCCGCAGATCCCGCGGTCAGCGCCGCCGATGCGCAGGTGAGCGTCTTGGTCGGATCGCACCCCTTCGCTGCGGGCGAACCGCCGATGTTCTTCAGCAACTCCTGCGAGATGCCAGCAACCAGTTGATTGATGCCACCACTCACCAGTGTCTGGATCTCCTTGATCCCGCAAGGGTTCTTCGGGTCTTGCGGGGCATTCAGATCGCACTTCGGATTTGTCAACCCCGCCCGGATCCCTTCGAGTCCGTAGTACAGGGTCGTCGGCGGCTTGCTGGGATCAGCGGCCGGGAAGTCACCGGGGGTTCCGATTCCGGCGACCAGGCGAGCCAATGCATTCAGCGCAGTCCCATCAGTAGTCGGCGACCCGATCTTCTGGAGAATCTGGTCCAGGCCATAAAGGACCGTGTCCCCAGGCGTGCTGGTGGATCCAAGCGCCTTCAAGTAGAACCCCAGTGTGGAGTAGGTCAAGCCAGAGAGCGCCGGATCAGTCGTCACTGCGGCGCAACTGCCAACACTGGGATTCGCAGGATCCGTCGGAACGCATCCCAACTTGGTCTGAAGGTCCTTGGTGGCAGTCACGAATCCACCCAAGGGGAGAGGTGTAGTCGGCCCGCCCGTTGATGGCGTTGTCCCGAGCACCTGAAGGATCTTGGTGAGTCCCTCTTTGGCTCCCGGAGATGTGGGATCGGTGCTACTGAGCTGACTAGATAGGATCTCGAGCACCTGCTTGTAGCCGCACTTGGTGGTTACCGGATCCGCCTTGTCGCAGGACGGGTTGTCCAAGCCAAACTCCAGATTGGTGAGCGCCTCACTCAGCGTCGCTGGCTTCGCTACGGGCCCGGCGGGCTTGGTCCCGATCGCCTTCTGGACGCCTGCCAGGGCGTCCTGAAGCCTGACGTAGCCGGCGTTCTTCTGGATGTCCGTAGGAAGCGCGGCAACGCCCTGCGAGAGCAGGTTGAGACCGCCGTTAAGGGACGAGATGCCTGCCGCCAGATCCGAGTTCCCATCCGCCACCTGCTCGGCGCCGCTGTTGAGCTTCTGGGCCCCGGCGTTGAGATCCGAGACGCCGTCCTCAAGGGCGGGGACATTGCCGTTCAGCTCGTCCAAACCATCCGACACCTGGTTGGCACCGTCCGCGAGTGCGGCCGAGCCGGGGGCGGCCGTGTTGACCAGACCGTCACTCAACTGGCTCGCCCCTGCCGAGAGCTGACCGAGGCCGGCGACGAGCTGGCCCGCGCCCTCCTGGAGCTTGAGCAGGTTGTCGCCAATCTGCGTGCCGGCGCCGAAGATCGCTGCACCGGTGGCCGCACCGCCCTTGTAGGCCTCCGTCGTCCCGGCGATGGTGCTGTTCTCGAACGGGATGATCGGCAGGAACGAGAACTCAGCGGCCGGCATCTCCCCGTTGCTGATCCGCGACTGGTAGCCGACCTTCACCTCGGTCGATCCCAGCGGCGGGAACAGTACAAAGGTGTACCCCAGCTGGGTCTGGTTCTGCCCGTTGCCGGCCACGGTTGCACCGGGTGCGGTGACCTCGTTGAAGCCCTGCGGCAGGACGACGTCGAGGGAGCCCACGAACGGCTCGGCGGTCTCGATGTCCTCAGTGACCTCCTTGCCCTCGACGTCGGTGAACGTCACCGGGGCAGTGGTCGAGGTTGTGTTGCGCACTGTGTACTCCACATCGAGCACGCCACTGGCACCGACCACGTCCTCGGGCGTGATCTCCGCGCCGTCGAGCATGACCTTGACCGACACCTCCATGGGGTTGATGTCGGCATCGGTCACCGTGCGCTGCTCGCTGCCGCCGCCGTCTGCGACGGTCAGCTCGACGACCATCGACTCGCCCTCCATGGGGAAGGGACCGAACTCGTTGAGGTTGCGGTTGCTCGTCGTCCCGACCGGGACCACCACGGTCTTGGTGCCGTTGCCGACCGCCGACACCTGGGTGTACATGGTGCTGTTGGTGATCTCACCGGTCGCCGTCGCGGCCTGCCGGACCGTCTTGCGCACGACTGCCTGCACATCCCCGGAGTCCTCGGTGCCCACTGCGGCGGCGCCCGGCCCTGCGGCCCCCGCCACGAGCAGCACACCGGCTGTCGCCGCAAGGGCACGCATCACGTTCTTGACCGACATCAGATCTCACTTCCCACGGCTTCGAGTTCCTGCGTTGACTCCGGCTGCGCCTTCTCGGGCTCCTCCGGGAGGATCAGGTCGATCACGGCGGCCGTCAGGTAGCCGAGGCCGAAGAGGACCAGGAACCTGCCCAGGGTCTCCACCGACGTGGTCAGGAACTCCGGCACGTTGTCGTTGTAGATGGCGTCATACGCGCCGACGAAGGCCGCGACACCGAGCAGGACCGACCACAGGGGCATACGTCCGAAGGACAGGGCCGCAGCCGCCGTCGCCAGGGCAAGGGTCAGGGCGGCGGTGATCGCCACGCCGGTGCTGGTCGAGGGCATGAACTGGGCGTTGATGCCGTAGCCCACAAGGGCGAGGACGACCCCGATGAGGAACCCGGCGAGCCGTCCCAGCTTGTGCCCGCCCGGGGCGAGGGCGAGGACCCCGCCGACCGCCACTCCCAGTAGCGGGTTGGGCAACCCGAGATTCAGGGCATCGCCCAGGTACACGGCGAGCGCGGCCACGACGGCCAACGCCAGACCGCCGATAACGGTCCTCATCATCGATCCTCCATCACACACATAGCCTCCGGGGTCCATCACCCAAGAGGAGGTGAACTACATCACACACGGTGAGTTAACCAAAACGAAACAACGGATGCCCCTCGGGGGATCGTCTCGTTCGGGTGAATTTGGATCAGTTTGCTTCTGTGGTTGGGCTTTCCGGCCACTCAGGTAGGGAATCCGGACCCGCGAACCCGCTCGGCACCCCGAGGGCAATGGTGTTCCCCGCCCACGTCGGGAATCGGTCGCGCCGCACCCAGTCATCGAGGATCTGGACGGCGCCGACCAGGGACGTGCCGGTGAAGCTGCAGTGGCCAGCACCGTACGGGGCAACGCCGTCGGCTGGGTAGGGAGTGGGCGGGTTGGACACGTTGATGTTCAGCCACCGGATGTCCTGTCCACTGGCCTGCGCCGCGGCCTGCCCGTACAGGGTCTCGTTGGCGAGGATGGCCACCGGATCGATCGCCGTATGCAAGGTGACGTTGGGCTTGGTGAGAGCAGACGGCGGTGGGTACTGGGCGTCGGCCGCCTCGCGCGCTCCCGGATCTGCCTCCACCGGGGGAAGTGCGGCCATCTCGCGAACGAAGAAGAGCGTCGCTCCCTCCGCCCCCGCCATGGCGTCGATCAGGGCAGCCTCGTCGGTCGTGACACGGGCGCCGTAGTTCACTCCGACGTTCGTGCTGGGATTGCCGCCCAGCTGCTCCTCGACCCGGAACCGCTCGAGCGTCGTCCGGGCCAGGACGCGGCTGAGGTTCTCGACGATCGCGACACGCTGCTGGTCGAGAGATGTCCCCTCCGAGGTCCGCGTCTGCGTGGGGATCTCGGCTGCCGCCGCGATCACCTGCAGCTTCGTCAGGCCCTCGCCCGTCGGATCCCCGGCGGCTGCCGTCACGGCGGCCATCGCGAGTTCGTAGGCCGCGCGCGCCTCCTTCACGGACGAGTACCCGGTCAACGTCAGCTCAGGCTCCAGTAGCGACTTGACCCCGACGGCAGCGTCCAGGGCAAGATCCATGTTCGGGTTCAACCCGGCGAGCAGGCCACACATCGACGCCGAACCGGAGACCCAGTCGTTCTCCGCTCCCGAGCGCAGGGCCGCCACGCCACCGAGCGACTGACCCCAGGTGTAGATGCGGTTGGGTACTCCGACGTTCTCGACGAAGGCGGCCCTGACGCTGCTGACCGAGTCGATCGCATCCTCGATGGACCATCCCCCGGTCGGCGAACCCGCCCCCGCCAGGGCATAGCCCTGCTCCAGCAGAGCCCGGGCCACAACATCGACACCCGAGGCCAGCCCGGGCGCCGCCTCGGCGATCGGCTCGAACGCGGGATCATCTGGCTCGATCGGATCGACGGGACGCAGGCCGTGGCTGTAGATCAGCAGGGACCCGTTCCACGTCTCCGGCAGGCGGAAGTCGTACGGCGTGCCGTCGATCTCGCCGGAGCAGGCGAACCCAGTTGAGCTGCACGCCGTGAACGCCACATCGGTCGACTGGTCCTTCGGATCACCCGTGGGGAGGCCCGATCCTGACGCGGATGCCGAGCCGTCGGTTCCCTCGGGGTTGTCGGAACCAGTGCATCCGGTCAGCACCAGACCAAGAACCAGGAGGGGGACGGCAGTCCGGGGCGAGCGCACGGTCGGCATCCTCGCACAGCCCCTCGGCGAATCTGGATGGTTGTTGTCGCAAGAGGAGCAAGAGCCCGCCAAGTTCTGTCGGGCGGCGGCGGGCGGACCTGCCTGGGGTCGGGCCCTGCTCGACCCAGCCACTACTCGGGCCAGGGGCCGGGCTCGAACGTCGGGTCGAACCCGGACTCCTCGCCGAACGCCTCGAGCACCGCAGCGTCGGTCGGAGCCTGTCCTCCACGCACCCACGCGTCGAGAAGGTCGATCATTCCGACCCTTGAGTCAGGCGTGAAGTTGCAGTGGCCGGCGCCGTACGGGGCTCCGGGGTCGGAGGCAAAGGTGTCCGGCGCCACCGTGAACAGCTGCACGAGCTCGTCGGTCGGCCCAGACGCCTCCCGCAGCAGCTCCTGGTTCTGCACCGCCACCAGCGGGTCGGCGGCCGTGTGCAGCGTGAGGGTCGGCATCTCGATCGTGCCCGACGGCTCTCCGCCGTCCTTGCGCGCGGCCCGCACCGCGCCCCGGTCGGCGGAGACCCGCTCCCCGGCCTCCAGCGTTGCGATGATCCGCTTCGCGGTGCCTGCTCCCCCAACCTCGTCGAGCAGCGCCTGGTCCTCGTCGGAGAAGCGCGCGGAGTAGTCCGTGCCGGTGTTGTCCGAGATGTTTCCGCCGTAGCGCTGCTCGACGTCCCAGCGCCCCACGGTCCCGAACCGCAGCCCGATGAGCGCCGCCTCCGCCGCGGCCTGGACCTGGCTGTCCACCGTGCTGCCATCCTGGGACTTGGTCTGGAGCTTCGCGTCGGCGAGCAGGGCGAGGGCCAGGACGTCTGCGCGGTCGTCCTTCGATGCGGCCGCATCCAGGACCTTGCGGGCGGTCGACACGAACTGCTGGCTTGCCGCCTCGGCTGACTCGTACCCGGTGAGCACGAACGAGGGGTCGACGAGCTCGCGGATCCCGTACTGAACGTCCATGGCGAGGTCGAAGTTCGGCACGATCCCACCCAGCACCCCGCACAGCGGTGCGGCGCCACTCACCCACTCGGGATTCGCCTCCGCGGTCTCCATGGTGACCAGCCCACCGAGGCTGTCGCCCCACGCGTAGACCCGCTCGGGCTTCCCGACCGTGTCGGCGAAGAACTCGTACAGGTCCGTGTTGGCCTTGACCCCGTCGGAGACCGCCCAGCCGTTGCTCTCCCAGCCCGACCCGGCCAGTGCGTAGCCCTTGCTCAGGAGGTCCCGAGCCAGCGGCACGCCGCCGTCGTTGTACCCGGGCGAGGGTTCAGCCTTGGTCGTGACCGGCGAGTAGTCCGGGGGTACCGAGACCGGGTTGCGGTAGCCGTGGGAGTAGAGCAGCAGCGTGCCGTTCCACTCCGTCGGCAGCAGGATCCGGTACTTGGCGCCGCCGATCTCGCCCTCGCACGCGTCGCCACAGTCGGTGAAGGGCACAGCGGAGGCCGAGGGAAGCGGGGTCGTTGAGCTCGCTGCGGCACTGCTCGACCCCGCCTCGGTCGGCTCGGAGTCCCCCGAGCACCCCACCAGCAGCAGAGCCGCCGCCGCCACCGCCGCGCCACGTCGGATCGCCCCATGCCTCATTGCCCCGGTCATGCGGCGATCCTCCCAGCGAGGCAGCGGACCCGCACCCGCAGGTCACGTCGGCCCTCCGATCCGTGCAGCCGGTCCGTTCGTCCCGGCGACCCGTCACACGATCGGCGGACCGCGCACGATTACCCCGGTCGCCACCCAGGGCCCGCTCGGGCCGACACGAGCGGCACCGGCAACGAGTTGCGCGCAGCGTCGCGTCGGGCCCGTCAGTCGAACGCCTCGCGCAGGTCGTCGAAGGAGGCGAGCTCGTCGGGGAAGTCCTGCTCCAGGCGGGCGGCCCGCGTGCGCACGATCACCCCCACGATCCCGACCACGAGCAGCACGAGCCCGAGCCCGACCGCGAGCCACGGCCCGAA
This sequence comes from uncultured Actinomycetes bacterium, assembly GCA_963747335.1. Taxonomy (GTDB): domain Bacteria; phylum Actinomycetota; class Actinomycetes; order S36-B12; family CAIYMF01; genus Prado023. The sequence goes on from CAVVEV010000003.1 coordinate 632,573, forward strand.
ACTGTGCATCCAGAGCACCGGCCGCCCCTCCTCCCGAGCCGACGCGACCTGGGCGTCGACCTGCTCCGGGGTGCTCGAGGTCGTCATCGCCAGCAGGGTGACGATCTCCTTGGCCGTGCTGTCCCGCAGCGCCTCACGAATCCGCTCGACCTTGCGCAGGATGATCCCCGTGGTCGGATCGACCCAGAGCGTGCGGTTCACCACGTGCGTGCGGATCAGTGGGACGGTCGGCAGCTCGGAGCCGACCAGGACTCCTGGTGCCTGCACCGTGCCGATCGGGGTCGGTGAGGTGGCCTGTTGGAACTTCATCGCGTCGATGCCGCCCACCTCCTCCCACCCGATGAACGGCATCTCCACGGGCGCCAACAGGGTCAGGTCGAAGTAGGGGTACGCCTGCTCGGGGGTGAACCACGGCAGTCTCAGCGGGCTGCCGGAACCGGACATCGGCACGGTCACCCCACCCACTTGGACCCCGCAGCAGTCGACCAGCGCCTGGGTGTGTCGGTCAGCGGCGAGGCGGTACTCCAGCTCGGCGATCAGCCGCCCATCGTCAGTGACCGTGCGGTCGGTGGTGTCCGTGACCGCCGCATTGGCCCCGGAGTCCGCGGCCGCCTGTGCCGCAGCGGCATCGCCCCGGGTCGACTCCGTTCGGGTCACCGGGATCGGCTCGATGGCCTGGCTCTCGGTGGTCTCGATGTCGAAGAGCGTCGTGATCGTGCCGGTGCTGACGTGGGTGAGGAACCCGTCCCCTCCTGGGACCTCAGGCGACTGGGCCAGGACGGGTGTGACCCAGAAGTGCATGATCGGGGCGGCGACAACGAGCAGAAGCCCGAGCGCCAGGGCCAACCGGGTGAGTCGACGGCCCCACGCTCCAGCCAGGGACAACCCCACGCGACAGCCACCTCCTCACGGACACCCCTCGAAACGACACTAATCCACTAGTGCGCTGCGGCCTGCCAGGACGACCCGATGCCGATGGAGACGTCCAACGGCACAGCAAGCTCCACGGCCCCCGACATGGCTGCCCGGACCAACTCGGTGACCTGGCCGGCCTCCCCCGGCGCGATCTCCAGGACCAGTTCGTCGTGCACCTGCAGCAGGAGCCGAGAGCGCAGCCCCGCCGCCCTGAGGGCATCGTCGGCACGCAGCATCGCGACCTTGATGATGTCGGCAGCCGACCCCTGGATCGGAGCGTTCAGTGCCATCCGCTCGGCCATCTCCCGGCGCTGGCGGTTGTCACTGGTGAGGTCCGGGAGGTAGCGCCGACGACCCATGAGCGTCTCCGTGTAGCCGGTCAGGCGGGCCTGCTCCACGACGCTGGCCAGGTAGTCGCGCACGCCGCCGAACCGCTCGAAGTACTCGTCCATGAGTCGTCGCGCCTCGCCCGGGTCGATCCCGAGCTGCTGGGCCAGGCCGAACGCCGAGAGCCCGTAGGCCAACCCGTAGGACATCGCCTTGATCTTGCGGCGCATCTCCGCATCGACGTTCTGGGGCGGCACCCCGAACACCCGTGAGGCGACGGTCGTGTGCAGGTCCTCCCCGGACGCGAACGCCTCGATCAGCCCCTCATCGGCGCACAGGTGGGCCATGATCCGCATCTCGATCTGCGAGTAGTCGGCGGTCATGAGCGACTCGTAACCGGCACCGACGACGAAGGCCTCGCGGATCCGACGTCCGGCAGGTGTGCGCACCGGGATGTTCTGCAGGTTCGGGTCCGTGCTCGACAGCCGGCCCGTGGCGGCGACGATCTGGTTGAACGTGGTGTGCACCCGCTGCTCGGCATCGGCCAGTGGGATCAGCCCTGCGACGGTCTGGCGCAGCCGGGAAGCGTCCCGGAAACGAAGCAGGGCCTCCAGCACGGGGTGTGCGGTGGTCGCGTACAGACTGTTGAGCGCGTCGGCGTCGGTGGTGTAGCCGGTCTTGATCCGCTTGGTCTTGGGCAGCCCGAGCTCGTCGAAGAGCACCTCCTGAAGTTGCTTGGGCGAGCCGAGGTTGAACTCACGGCCGACGATTTCGTGGGCATCGTCCTGGGCGGCGGCGACGTCGCGCGCGAACTCGGCCTCCAGAACCGTCAGCAGGGCGAGGTCCACGGCGATCCCGGTGGCCTCGAGGTCCACCAGGAGGGTGACCAGCGGCAGCTCCACCTCGGCCAGGAGGGCCGCGCCTCCGCGCAGCGCCACCTCGCTGAGCAGGACCTCGTGCAGGTCAAGGGTGGCCCGGGCGAAGATGCCCACCTGCTCCAGGGCCTCGGTCTCGACGACGCCGTCGAGGCTGAGCTGGTCCTGCTGGGCGCTCGGGGAGGGCAGGTCCCGGTGCAGGAACCGGGGCACGAGATCGGCGAGGTCGAAGCTGCGCTGCCCGGGGAGCACGACGTACGCGGCCAGGGCCGTGTCACCGGCGAGGCCCGCCAGCGGCCAACCGTGGGCGCGCAGGGCCAGCATCGGGCCATTGGCGTCGTGCAGGACCTTGCCGATCGACCCGTCGGCGAACCACGCCGCGAGCGCAGCGCCGTCGGCCGGTGCCAGCTCTTCGAGGTCGACCACCAGCGTGTCGCCCTGCTCAGCAGCGAGGCCCAGCGCCGACAGGGTGCCCGTCCCGGCACCCCATGTGCCCCGCACGGACACCGCCACGGGCGCGCCCGCAGCCTCGAGCCACGCCCCGACCTCTCCGGCCCCGGCGATCCGGACGGCCGGCTGGGCCGCACCCGCCCCCACCGCCTCCGGGCCGCTGGCGGCCTGCGCATCCCCGGGGAACGTCTCGAACAGCCGCTCGCGCAGGACCCGGAACTGCAGCGCGTCGAAGACCTCGTGGACCTCGGAGCGATCGAACTGCTGGCGCTCGGTGTCCGCCAGGCCCACTGGCAGGGGCACGTCAGTGACCAGCTCGGTCAGGGCTCGGTTCGTCTCGATCTGGCCGATGTGCGCCCGCAGCGCATCCCCGACCTTCCCGGAGACCTCGTCGGCGTGGCTGATGAGCTCGCCGAGGCTGCCGTAGGTGCTGATCCACCGGGTCGCGGTCTTCTCCCCCACGCTCGGCACCGACGGCAGGTTGTCGCTCGGGTCCCCGCGCAGCGCCGCGAAGTCCGGGTACTGGGCGGGGGTGAGGCCGTACTTCTCCAGGACAGCAGCCGGGGTCATGCGGGCCAGGTCCGAGACGCCCTTGCGTGGGTAGAGGACCGTCGTGTCGTCATCGACGAGCTGGAAGGCGTCACGGTCGCCGGTGATGATCAGGGTCTCGAAGCCCTCGGCACCGGCCTCCTTGGCCAGAGTCGCGATGATGTCGTCGGCCTCATAGCCGTCCACCTGGATCGCCGGGATCCGCAGGGCGCCGAGCACCTCCTGGATCAGCTCCACCTGCCCGCGGAACGGCTCCGGTGAGGTGGCCCGGTTGGCCTTGTACTCCGGGAAGCGCTCGGTGCGGAAGGTTCTCCTCGAGACGTCGAAGGCGACCGCGATGTGGGTGGGTACCTCATCGCGCAGGGTGTTGATCAGCATCGAGGTGAACCCGTACACGGCGTTCGTGGGCTGGCCCGTGGTCGTCGAGAAGTTCTCCACGGGCAGGGCGTAGAACGCCCGGTAGGCCAACGAATGCCCGTCCAGCAGCAGCAGTCGCGGGCGGGGGGGCGTCGACATGGTCACCGACTGATCCTACGGGCGCCCACCGACACGCAGCCGTGGGCTCGTGGTCGCGGTCGTTCCGATCGCGGATTGACCACCACAGTGCGGCCCACCGGTGGATCCCTGCGATCAGCGACGGCCGCGTAGCCCTCCCACAGTGGCTGGATACGCTTCAGGCATGCCCAACGACTCACCGCAGTCCCCCTCCCCCGATCCCGCATCCGACGCCCCAGCCGCGACCACCTCACCGGAGGCATCGCCCTACGCCGCGCCCATCCTGCCGACCGATCCGGGCGAGCTGGCGGCCCTCGAGGCCCTGCGCCACCTCGGGATGGGCGCGCTCCCCGACCACATGGGAATCGAGCTCCTCGAGGTCGGCGCCGACCGGACCGTCGCGCGGATGCCCGTGGCTGGCAACACCCAGCCGTACGGCCTGCTGCACGGTGGCGCGTCAGCGGTCCTGGCCGAGTCGATCGGCTCGCTCGCCTCGGCGCTGCACGCCGGACCGAACCGGATCGCTCTCGGCCTCGAGCTGAACTGCACGCACCACAAGGCGATGCGCGAGGGCTATGTCATCGGCACCGCCACCCCGCTGGTCCGTGGGCGCACTGTGGCGTCCTACGCGATCAGCATCACCGACGAGGACGGCGCCCCGGTCTGCACCGCCCGGCTGACCTGCGTCCTGCGCGACCGGTGAGCACACGCAGGCCTGGTCGGGTCCGTACATGATCGGCCTGGGCACCGTCATCAATGTGGTGGCGATCCTGGTCGGATCCGCGATCGGCGTCGCGCTCGGGCATCGGCTACCCCAGCGCACCCGCGACGTGGTGACCGACGGGCTGGGCCTGATCACCCTCCTGGTCGCCGCCCTGTCGGCTGCCGCAGTGCTGGATCCGGCCGTCTCCGAGTCGGTGGGCGCGGCCGGCGTGCTGATCGTCCTGGGCTCGCTGCTCATCGGCGGGATCCTCGGCTCCCTGGCGCGCATCGAGGACCGGTTGGAGGGCCTGGGTGAGGCGATCCGCCGACGCCTGGCCCGACGTGCGAGCGTCACGGCGCCCTCGGGCGGAGTCGACCTGGAGGTCGACGGGGCCCTGGCCGATCCCGAACCGCCCGGCTCGGACGCCCCGCCGAGCACATTCATCGAGGGATTCGTCACGGCGTCGCTCGTGTTCTGCGTGGGTCCGCTGGCCATCCTCGGCTCGCTGTCCGACGGGTTGGGCCTGGGGATCGAGCAGCTGGCACTGAAGTCGATCATGGACGGGTTCGCGTCGATCGCGTTCGCCGCAAGCCTCGGGTGGGGCGTGGCGGCCAGCGCCCTCGTGGTCGGTGCCTATCAGGGGACGCTGACCCTGCTCGGCTGGGCCCTGGGCTCCGTGCTGGACACCGCGCAGATCGCCGTACTCACCGCCACCGGCGGACTGCTGCTGGTGGGGATCGCCCTGCGGCTGCTGCGGATCAGGCACATCCCCGTCGGCGACATGCTGCCCGCGCTTCTCGTCGCCCCGATCCTGACGGCACTGGTCGCGGCTCTGCGCTGAGGCCCGACCAGGCCCGGAACGACGCCGACAATGCAGGTGACCTTTTGTAACAGATGGGCCACCGTGCGAAACATGTGTCGCGTACACTCCCGCACAATCGCGGTCCCAGTCGGACCGGACACGCTCAGGCTGGGGGTAGGCAGAACATGGTCATCAGTACGGTCGCCCGGCGCCTGCTGCTGCTGCTGATCGTGGCAGTCGCGGCCCTCGTCGGGCCTGCTGTCACCGGGCACAGCCTGGCGTCGGCCACCGATCAGCTGCAGCTTCGCGGGGTGCTCAGCGACCCCGAGGGCACGCCGGTGCCGGGGGTCCGCATCCAGGTGAGCGCCGAGAGCGGCTTCACCGGATCCGGTGTCAGCGGTGCCGACGGGGTGTGGACGGTGCCTGTCCCGGAGCCGGCCACCTACACCGTCCTGCTCCTCACCGACTCCCTACCCGAGGGCCTCGATCTGCGGGACGCCGAGCGCAATCCGCTGACGGTCCCCATCCTCTCCTCCTCCAAGACGGTCCAGTTCCCCTTGGGCGAGGGGGTGGACGGGGGCAGCCAGTTCGCAGGCCGGGCGATCCAGCTGTTGGTCGACGGGCTGGCCTTCGGGCTGATCCTGGCTCTCTCGGGCGTTGGCCTGTCGCTGATCTTCGGAACCACCGGCCTCACCAACTTCGCGCACGGCGACCTCATGACCTTCGGCGCGCTCGCCACGCTGGTGCTCAACAACACGATCGGCCTGCCGTTCCTGATCGCGGTCCCGCTCGCGCTCATCCTCTCCGTCGCCTTCGGCTGGGCACAGGACGCGGGGTTGTGGCGTCCGCTGCGTGGCCGCGGCACGGGCCTGATCGCGATGCTGGTGGTCTCCATCGGGTTCGGCATCCTCCTGCGCTACACCTACCTGTTCCTGTTCGGCGGCAGCACCACGCAGTACGCGCAGTACTCGGGGCAGGCAGGCCTCGAGCTCGGGCCCATCAGCATCACGCCGAAGTCCCTGATCGCCTCGGCCATCGCCATCGTCGCCCTGGGAGCCACGATCGCCTGGCTCCTGAAGTCACGCATGGGCAAGGCCAGTCGGGCCATCGCCGACAACCCGGGACTTGCCTCCGCGTCGGGCATCGACGTCGAGAAGGTGATCAGCCGGGTGTGGATGATCGGGACCGGGCTGGCGGCCCTCGGCGGGATCATCTTCTCGCTGAGCAATGGCGTGAACTGGACCCAGGGGTTCCAGATCCTGCTGCTGGTCTTCGCCGGTGTGGTCGTCGGCGGACTCGGGACCGCCTACGGTGCCCTGGTCGGGTCCCTGCTCGTCGGTGTGCTCATCCAGATGTCGACCCTGATCATCCCGCCGGAGCTGAAGAACCTGGGTGCGCTGGTGGTGCTGATCCTGATCCTGTTGGTCAGACCGCAGGGCATCCTTGGCCGTGCCGAGCGGATCGGGTGAGGTAGTCATGAACTGGGACATCATCTTCGGACAGGCCCTGACACAGGGGCTGGGCGTCCAGGCAATCATCTTCGCGCTGGCAGCCATCGGCCTGAATGTGCACTTCGGCTACACCGGCCTGCTCAACTTCGGCCAGGCAGGGTTCCTCGCGGTCGGCGCCTACTCCCTGGGGGTCATGGTCGCCACGTTCGGCCAGTCGCTGTGGCTGGGCGTGGCGGTCGGTCTGCTCTCCTCCGTCGTGCTGGCGCTCCTCCTCGGCGTACCGACCCTGCGGCTGCGGGCCGACTACCTGGCCATCGTGACGATCGCTTCTGCGGAGATCATCCGGCTCATCGTCCGCTCGGTCACCTTCCGGGAGACCTTCGGCGGATCTGACGGCATCAACGGCTTCGCGAACGAGTTCTACGCGCTGAACCCGTTCGCGACCGGCCTGGATGTCGGTCCCGTGGTGATGAGTGCCAACGACCTGTGGATCACCGTGGTCGGCTGGGTCCTGGTGGCCATCTCGCTGCTCCTGGTGTTCCTGGCGATGCGCTCGCCCTGGGGCCGTGTGCTCAAGGGGATCCGCGAGGACGAGGATGCCGTGCGCAGCCTCGGCAAGAACGTGTTCGCCTACAAGATCCAGGCGCTGGTGTTCGGCGGCCTGCTCGGCACACTGGGTGGCTTCGTGTTCGCCCTGTCGAACCAGTCCGTCCAGCCGGACAACTACGCGACCACCATCACGTTCTTCGCCTGGGCGGTCCTGATCCTCGGCGGTGCGGCGCGGGTGTTCGGCCCGGTCCTGGGCTCGATCATCTTCTGGTTCCTGCTGATCTTCGTGAACCTGCTCCTGGCCGAGGCGGTGCGCGCCGGGTACATCACCTTCATCACCAGCACGCAGGTCGGCCAGATCCGGTTCATCCTGCTGGGGTTGTCCCTGATGCTGCTGATGATCTACCGCCCGCAGGGCATCCTCGGCGACAAGAAGGAGTTGGCCCTCGATGCCAGATGACACTCAGGCAAGCAACATCCGAACACTGACCTCCACTGTCGCCGCCGTCCGCGAGGCCCTCGGCAACGTCAGCCGTGAGCCGGGGGCCGCCAAGCCCGACCCGATCCTCGTCGGATCTGGGATCACGCGCGCCTTCGGTGGCCTGGTCGCGGTGAACGTCGACCACGTCGAGGTGCAGCGTGGCAGCATCACGGCGCTCATCGGCCCCAACGGGGCGGGCAAGACGACGCTGTTCAACCTGCTGACGGGCTTCGACCAGCCCAGCTCGGGATCGTGGCAGTTCGAGGGCAAAGAACTGGCGCACGTACGGCCCTACAAGGTCGCGCGCCTGGGGATGGTCCGCACCTTCCAGTTGACCAAGGCCCTGTCCCGGATGACCGTCCTGGACAACATGCGCCTGGGCGCCACCGGCCAGCGCGGCGAGTCCTTCTTCCCCGGCCTCATCAAGGCGCTGTGGGGCATCCAGGAGGCCGCCAACACCGAGCGCGCCCTGGAGATCCTGGGGCGGTTCAACCTCGCGGCAAAGTCTGCGGACTTCGCCGGCAGCCTCTCCGGAGGCCAGCGCAAGCTTCTCGAGATGGCCCGCGCGCTGATGACCGACCCGGTCATGGTGATGCTGGACGAGCCGATGGCTGGCGTGAACCCCGCACTGACCCAATCCCTGCTCGGGCACATCAAGGACCTGCGTGAGCAGGGCATGACGGTGCTGTTCGTCGAGCACGACATGGACATGGTGCGCGACATCAGCGACTGGGTCATCGTGATGGCCCAGGGCCGGATCATCGCGGAGGGACCACCGGAGGTCGTGATGGCCGACAAGACTGTCATCGACGCCTACCTCGGTGCCCACCACGACCAGGCCCTGACCGAGTCCGGCCAGAGCCTTCAGGAGGACTGATGAGGCCCATCGACCCCGAGCACGGCCCCCAGGACATCGAGCCCGGCTCCCCGGAGTTCCTCCGCGAGCTGCAGGTCGACGCCGCGATGCACGACCGGCCGCACAGTGCGACGGAGCTGCGCGACCGCAGCGCCCATGAGGAGGCCAGCGGCGGGGCCCTGGTCATCGCCAACGACCTGATCGCCGGCTACCTGCCAGGGGTCAACATCCTGACCGGGTGCGACTTCTACGCTCATGAGGGTGAGCTCGTCGGCATCATCGGGCCCAACGGCGCGGGCAAGTCCACACTTCTCAAGGCGCTGTTCGGATTGGTGCGGATCAGCAGCGGCCAGGTGATCCTGCGCGACCAGGACATCACGAACCTGCGCGCCGACAAGCTCGTCCGCCTCGGCGTGGGATTCGTCCCGCAGACCAACAACGTGTTCCCCTCCCTCACCATCGAGGAGAACATGCAGATGGGCGCCTACCAGGAGCCCGACAAGTTCGCGGAGCGCTTCGCGAAGGTGGCCGACATCTTCCCGGCCCTGGCCGACCGGCGCCGTCAACGGGCCGGCACGCTCTCCGGCGGTGAGCGCCAGATGGTCGCGATGGGTCGGGCTCTGATGATGGAGCCCAGCGTGCTGCTGCTCGACGAGCCGAGCGCCGGGCTCTCTCCACAGCTGCAGGACGAGGTGTTCGTCCGGGTCAAGTCGATCAACGCCACCGGCGTGACGGTGATCATGGTCGAGCAGAACGCCCGACGCTGCCTGCAGATCGTGGACCGTGGGTACGTCCTGGACCAGGGTCGCAACGCCTACACCGGCACCGGCCGCGATCTCGCCAACGACCCGAAGGTCATCGAGCTCTACCTGGGGACCCTGGCCAAGGCCTGAGCCCGCGCCTGAGCCCGTGCTACGCCACAGGTTGCGGCCTGAGCCGTAGCACGCCCAGGATCTGACACAACACGGCAGCTCATGTGCATCGCGCGCGAGCCCGGTACCCCACCGCAACGCACTGCGGGGCCCCTCCGAGGTGGAGGGGCCCCGCAGTGCGTGTGCCAGGGATCAGGAGGCGGCGGGAACGTCGCCCTCGATGAAGTCCTGAGCGGTGTACTTGTTGTCGGCACCGTAGACGTAGACGCCCATGGTGGCCCGGGACGGGTCGCCATTCTCGTCCAGTGCGATCGGACCGGACTGACCGTTGTAGTCGAAGTCCTCGCCGGCGTCGTTCTTGGCCTTGCACTCGGCGAACGTAGTGCACTCGGCACCGTTGTTGGTGACCTCGATCAGTGCTGCTGCGATGTCAGTGGCGCAGTCGGACTTGGCCAGCTCGGCCCCGAGTGCGATCGTCGTCACGGCGTCATAGGACTCCGGCGCGTAGGAGAAGTCGACCAGCTCGGAGTCGATCTCGAGCAGTGCTGCGCGGAGCTCGTCGGAAGGCTTGGCACCGGGGAGCGTGCCCTTGGTGCCCTCGAGGATGCCATCAGGAAGACCCTCGCCCAGCGTGTTGCTCAGGTTGCCGTCGACCAGGTAGAGCTGCACGCTGTCCGGACCGATGCCCTGCTTGATGAGCTCCTGGACGATCTTCTTGGACTCCTCGAAGCCGATCAGGACCACGGCGTCCGGATCGGTCGCCTTGATCTTGCCGACCTCGGCCTCGAAGGATGCGGCCTGCGGGTCGTAGATCACCGGGTCGAGGGCCAGGGAGCCACCGGCGGCGGTGAAGTTGTCCTTGAAAGAGTTGGCCAGGCCCTCACCGTAGGCGTCCTGCAGGGCCAGGACGGCCGGCTTGGTGACGCCGTCGTTGGCGGCCTGCTCGGCGAGGATCGCACCCTGGAACAGGTCCGAGGGGGCGGTGCGGAAGTACAGGCCGTTGTCGTCGTACGTGGTGAACGCAGGCGAGGTATTGGCCGGCGAGAAGTGCAGGACGCCCGCGCCAGTCACCTTGTCGATGAACGTCAGCGAGACGCCCGAGGAGGCGGCGCCGATGACGGCGTCCACCCCGCGCTGCAGGTGCTCGTCCGCGGTGGTCACGGCGATGTTGGTGGTGGTGTCACCGGAGTCACCGTTGAACACCTCGACCGGCTTGCCCAAGGCACCACCGGCGTCGTTGATCTCCTTGACGGCGAGCTCGACGCCGGCGAACTCGGGCGGCCCGAGGAACGCCAGGCTGCCGGTCTGCGGAAGGATGGTGCCGAGCTTCAGGATGCCGTCCGCCTCACAGGAGGCAGAGGCCGAGGCGCTGGGAGCTGCCGAGGACTCGGCGGCCTCCTCGGCCTCACCGCTGCTGCAGGCGGTCAGCACCAGGGCGGAGGCCACGACGGCTGCCCCGATCTTGAACGTGGTTCGCATGTGTGTCCTTCGTTGGGTCGGATCGAGCCCGCGGGAGCGAGCATCGTGTGCGGCAAGGTACATCATCGAATGCCCCGCAGATCGCGATCTCTGCCGGATGGACGTAACGGATTTGTAACGGCTCGTTCGGCTGCAGGCCCCCCTGCGTCCCCCGAGAACTGCGGATCTGCCTCGTGGGTGCCCGGGAGCCACGTCGTCGCCTCACGCCGAGTCGGGGGCGCCCTGCTCCAGGACCCGACGTGCGACGTCGGCCATCGGCATCCGCGCGTCCATCGCGGCGCGCTGCATCCAGGCGAAGGCGGCCTGCTCGTCCCAGCCGAACTGCGACTGAAGCGCCGCTTTGGCCCGCTCGATCGCCTTGCGGGCCTCGAGCCGCTCCTCGAGGTCGGCCACGCCGTTCCGCAGCGCATGGACCTCCGCGAACCGGGCCCGTGCAATCTCGATGGCGGGACGTAGCTCGGCGAGCGTGAAGGGCTTGACGACATACCCCTGGACCCCGGCGGCGAGCGCCCGGTCGACGAGGTCTGACTGGCTGAACGCCGTCAGCATGACGATGGGCGCGATCCTGTCATCGGCCAGGGCCTCGGCGGCCGACACCCCATCGAGCACCGGCATCGTGATGTCCATCAGGACCACGTCGGGGCGGAGCTCACGCACGAGACGAACCCCGGACTCACCGTCGCCCGCTTGGCCGACGACGTCGTACCCGGCCTCGGCGAGCATCTCGACGAGGTCGAGCCGGATCAGGGCCTCGTCCTCGACGACGACCACGCGGGTGGGCACACGCCAACCCTATCGGCGCGCCGGCATGGGGCCCGTCGAGTCATGACCCGTGACACCGCCCCACACCACCGCGCACCTCGTGATCCATCAGGTTCGGTGGCGTAGATGGTCCGCACGGCGATTGGATCACTGCGTGGGGCGGCTGGACTACGATGTGCCCTTGCGCCCCGGTATCCCAACCGGCAGAGGAAGCGGTCTCAAAAACCGTCCAGTGTGGGTTCGAATCCCACCCGGGGCACTCGTTCGGTCCACACCGGGGCACCGGGGCACCGGGGCAGTGTTCATCACCGCGCGGCAATCCCCACGCGGGTTGCTGTGGGCGAACCCTCAGACCGCCAGGCGGGGGCGCAGGTCCAGGATCCGGGCCAGCACACCGTTGACGAAGGCCGGGGACTCGTCGGTCGACAGGGCGCGGGCGAGGCTCACGGCCTCGTCAATCACGACGGCGTCGGGCACGTCGTCGCACCAGAGCAGCTCATAGACGCCGATCCGCAGGATGTTGCGGTCCACGGCCGGCATGCGATCCAGGGCCCAGCCCGACGAGTACGTGCTCAACAGCTCGTCGATCCGCGCCTGGTGGGCCACGATGCCCTCGACGAGGATGGCCACGTACGGGTTGGGGGTGGGCTGCGACTGCGCCGACCCCTCAGCCAGGGGCCGCTCGCCCAGGACGATCAGGGGCGACACCTGGCGCAACTCCGCGCCGTACAGGATGTCCAGCGCGCGCTTGCGGGCCTTGCCACGTGCGGTCACGGGTCAGTTCACGCGGCCGAGGTACGAGCCGTCGCGGGTGTCGACCTTGACCTTGGTGCCCTGCTCGACGAACAGCGGCACCTGGATCTCCGCGCCGGTCTCCAGCGTCGCGGGCTTGGTGCCGCCGGTGGACCGGTCGCCCTGCAGGCCCGGCTCGGTGTAGGTGATGTCCAGCTCGACGGAGGCCGGGAGCTCGACGTAGAGCGCGACGCCATCATGAGTGGCGACGAGGGCGTTCTGGTTCTCCAGGAGGTACTTCTCCGCGTCGCCCACCACATCGCCGGAGATGTGCAGCTGGTCGTAGGACTGCAGGTCCATGAAGACGAAGTCCGTACCGTCCTTGTAGAGGTAGGTCATGTCGCGCTTGTCGACGTTGGCGGTCTCGACCTTCACGCCGGCGTTGAACGTCTTGTCCACGACCTTGCCGGTGAGGACGTTCTTGAGCTTGGTGCGCACGAACGCCGGACCCTTGCCCGGCTTGACGTGCTGGAACTCGACCACGGTCCAGAGCTGGCCGTCGATGTTGAGCACGAGGCCGTTCTTCAGGTCATTGGTCGTGGCCATGGTTCTCCCAGGTAGGTGTCGGTGCGGGGTCGGGCGGGGCCCAAGGCCTCAAGGGTACCGGGTGCGAGCAGCCTCCCCCGAATCCCGACCGCCGGCAGGGCCCAGCCGCGCTCGACCTGACCTCGCCACGCCGCCCTCAACGGTTCCCCCTCCCGCTGTCGCCTCACCCTCCCAGAATTCGGGGAGGAGGGACGAGCCCAGGAGGGTGAGCGGGCGGCGCGGGCGGCGCGGGCGGCGCGGGCGCGCGCAGGCAGTCGTGCAGGCTCACGTGGGGGTGGTGGCGATCGCGTCGAGGGCCAGCAGGTAGGACTGCACGCCGAAGCCGGCGATGACTCCCGTGGCCACTGCGGAGATCACCGACGTGTGGCGGAACTCCTCGCGGGCGTGCGGGTTGCTGATGTGGACCTCGATCAGAGCAGCTGTTCGCAGGGCCGCTGCATCGCGGAGGGCGTAGGAGTAGTGGGTGAACGCCGCCGGGTTCAGGACGACCGGCACACGCCCGTCGGCGGCCTCGTGCAGCCAACCGATCAGCTCGGACTCGGAATCGGTCTGACGCACGTCGACCGCCAGACCGTGGAAGGCGCCGTGCGCAACGCACTGCTGGGCGAGGTCGGTGAAGGTCGTCGACCCGTAGACGTCAGGTTCGCGACTTCCGAGCCGGGAGAGGTTGGGACCGTTGAGGACCAGTACGCGCCGCATGAACCGGACTCTACTCAGCAGCGGGCTCCAACGGCAGGGGCGCGGTTGTCGCGCCAGCGTGGCTGGACAACTTGGGTGGGACTTGCCGCAAGTACGGCAAGACCATCCCAAATTGATGCCCGGAGGACCCTGACGGACCCTGCGCCGCACCTCGGCCACGGCAGCGATCGAGAGGCAGCACAATCAGGTTGGGCAGCGGGGCGGCGATCGGGGTCAGTCGGCTATCTGGCCGTAGGCGGCCAGCAGCATGGTGGGATCCGGGCCGTCGAGGAAGATCGGCGAGCCGATGGCATCGAGGATCACGAACCGCAGCCGGCTCCCCCGCGCCTTCTTGTCCAGCATCATCGCCTCGGACAGCGCCGGCCACGAGGATCCGCCGTACGACACGGGCAGACCGATGGACGTGAGGATCTCTCGGTGCAGGTCGACCTCGTCGTCGCCGATGCGCCCGGCGAGGCGGGCGAGCTCTGCGGCGAACACCATCCCGACTGACACCGCCGCGCCGTGGCGCCAGCGGTACCGCTCGGCGCGCTCGATGGCGTGGCCGAGGGTGTGGCCGTAGTTGAGGATCTCGCGACCACCGAGCGCACGTGAGGTCTCGTGCAGATCACCGGCCACGACGTCGGCCTTGACCTGGATCGCGAGCTCGACCAGCTCGCGCAGGACCGGACTGGTCGGGTCCGTGGCCGAACTCGGGTCGGCCTGGACCAGGTCGAGGATCCTGGTGTCGCGGATGAACCCGGCCTTGATCACCTCGGCCATCCCGGCGATCAGGTCGTTGCCGGGCAGGGTCTCCAGCGAGTTGAGGTCGCACACCACGCCCGACGGCTCGTGGATCGCGCCCACGAGGTTCTTCCCCTCGGCCGTGTTGATTCCGGTCTTCCCGCCCACGGCCGCATCGACCATGGCCAGCAGCGTGGTCGGCACATGCACGACGCGCACACCGCGAAGCCACGTCGCGGCAACGAAGCCAGCGAGGTCGGTGGTGGCCCCGCCGCCCACGCTGACGATGGCGTCGGAGCGGGTGAAGCCGGCTTGGCCGAGCACGCCCCAGCAGAAGGCGGCCACCTGGGAGGTCTTGGCGTCCTCGGCGTCCGGGGTCTCGATGAGGATGGCCGCGTAGCCCGCCTCGAGGAGGTCCTCGCGCACTGCTTCGGCGGTCGTGCGCAGGGCGGCCGGGTGGATGATCGCCACGCGCTGGGCGTCGTGGCCGAGCATGGCGGGAAGTTCGCCGAGCAGCCCACGGCCGACGACGACGTCGTAGGGGCGCTGGGTGCGGACGGTGATCCGGGTCGCGTCGGTCATGATCGGGCCTCCGGATCCGAGGTGGGGTCGGGGCTCCCGGGCGGAGTGGGGCCGAGCACCGCCGTTTCGGGCCCGACCGGCTCCCCCATCGACGACGGGTCAGCGTCCTCGGGGACCTCACGCCCCAAGGTGTCCAGGCCGAGGCCGGCGAGGATCGACTCGACCGTCTCGTCGACGCTCTGCTCGTCGGTGTCCACCGTCAGCCGCGCGACCTCCGTGTAGAGCGGGGCGCGCGCGTCCATGAGGGCCTTCATCTGGGCCCGGACGTTGCCCAGGAGCACCGGTCGCGCGCCGGAAAGGCCGGCCCGCTGCGACGCAGCGGCAAGTCCGACACGCAGCCAGACCACGGGCCGGCCGGCCAGCAGGGCACGCGTTCCGGCGTCGGTCACGGCTCCCCCACCGAGTGCGAGAACGCCGGCGTGCTCCGCGAGGGCCCTGGCGACCGCAACTGCCTCCAGCCGTCGGAACTCAGGTTCCCCGGACTCCACGAAGATGTCGGCGATCGCCCGCCCGGTCAACGCTTCCACATCAGCATCGGTGTCCCGGAAGCCGACCCCGAGCCGCGACGCGATGGCCTCGCCGACAGTCGACTTCCCCGCGCCGGGCACCCCGACGAGCACGACGACAGGTCCGGTCGAGTTGCTGTGCACGGAATCGACACTCTGATCACCGATTCCGTACACGGCAACGGTGGATCCGTCCTCCGCCGTCATCGGATCGTCAGCCCGGCCAGGTAACCCTCGACGTTGCGGCGAGTCTCGGCCACGCTGTCGCCGCCGAACTTCTCCAGCACCGCGTCGGCCACGACGAGGGCGACCATCGCCTCGGCCACCACACCCGCGGCCGGTACCGCACACACATCGGAACGTTGGTTGTTCGCCCGCGCCTCCTCGCCGGTGGCGACATCCACCGTGCGAAGCGCGCGCGGGACGGTCGCGATCGGCTTCATGGCGGCACGCACGCGCAGCAGATCGCCGGTGCTCATGCCGCCCTCAGTCCCGCCCGCACGGCCGGATGCCCGGCGCACCTTGCCCGGCCCATCCGGGAGGATCTCGTCGTGGGCCAGCGACCCTCGAGTGCGGGCGAGCTCGAAGCCGTCGCCCACCTCCACGCCCTTGATCGCCTGGATGCCCATGAGCGCACCGGCCAGCCGAGAGTCGAGGCGACGGTCCCAGTGCACGTGCGACCCCAGACCCGGCGGGAGGTTGTCGATGAGGACCTCGACGATGCCCCCGAGCGTGTCGCCGTCGCGGCGGGCAGCCTCGACCTCCTCGGCCATGCGGGCGGCGGTCGCCGGATCGGCGCAGCGGGCGGGGTCGCGGTCGATGGCATCGAGATCGGCCGGCGTGGGAAGCGGCGTGCCGGCCGGTACGGCGACCGACCCGATCTCGACCACGTGGCTGATCACACTCGCGCCGAGCACGTCGTTCAGGAACGCCTTGGCCACAGCACCGAGAGCGACGCGAGCCGCCGTCTCACGGGCCGACGCCCGCTCGAGGATCGGCCGGGACTCCTCGAACCCGTACTTCTGCATCCCGGCGAGGTCAGCGTGTCCCGGACGCGGTCGGGTCAGCGGCGCGTTGCGGGCCTGGGCATCGAGGATCTCGGCGTCGACGGGGTCCGACGACATGACCTCGATCCACTTCGGCCACTCGCTGTTGCCGACCTCGATCGCCACCGGACCACCCATGGTGCGACCGTGCCGGACGCCACCGATCACCCGGATCTCATCGGCCTCGAACTTCATCCGTGCGCCACGTCCGACACCGAGTCGGCGGCGCTGCAGCTCACGTGCGATGTCGTCGGTCGTGATCGCCACGCCGGCCGGCATGCCCTCCAGCACGCCGACGAGGGCCTGGCCGTGCGACTCGCCAGCGGTCAACCATCGAAGCATTGCCCGATTCTGTCACGCCCGCGGGCTGGCGACAGGCCGCCCATCCGCCGACCGCCCCCCTCGGTGCGCTCCTCGCGGCGGCGGACGGGGTTCTGCAGGATCCGGACAGCGCCAGGCGCAGAGCGGACACCTGTGTCCGTTTCGTGCCAGAGCCGCGAGAGGACTCCCACGCGGTCGGCGCCGCGAAGAGTCGAGACTCCAACGTCGCCCCGAGGTCTCAGCCGATCGAGACGGAGTCACCCTCGCAGACCACCGCGTTCTGGTCGCCGTAGAGGAACCCTGCGCAGTTGGCGTTGAAGATGTCGTAGAGCCGGTAGTTCTTGGCGAACGCCTCGCCCTCGTCGACAGTGTACTTCTTGCCGTCGAGCTTGAGCTTCACGGAGTTGCCCAGCGGCGAGATCGTCAGTGCGGAGATGGTGCCCCCGCTGGCCGCCTTCGGCGCCGGGGCGGGCTCGGCGGCCTTGGCCTCGGACGCTGCCTTCTCGGGTGTGGGGGCCGCCTTCGCGACAATGGGCGCGAAGGGGTCCCGGCTGGTCAACCGAACACGCGCGCGCCCGGCGGCCGTGGTCTCGCCCTCTTTTGCTGCCGCCTCTGTCCCGTCTTCCGTGGCCCCACTCGCGGAGCCAGCTTCGGTCGCCGCCTCGCTGTCCGCCTCACCGTCGCCAGCCTCCGCGGCGACGGCCGGTGCTGCCGGTGCCACCGGCACGACGCCATCCGCCAACGGGTCGGATGTGGGTCGAAGGAACAGGAACGCCCCACCGAGGATGAGGCCGGCGATGACCGAGACGGCAACCACCAGGAACATCCGGGACGAGCGCTTTGCCGGCTCCGGCGCGCTGGGCGCCGCGGGCGGTCGCTCAAGGATCTGCTCACTCATCAGGTTGCCTCCGTCGTCCCGGAATTGGTGCCGGTCGCTGACGCGTCACCCGATGGGGACGCCGTGTCGACCGGCGGCATCGTGAACGCGCTTGCCGTGATCTGGGCCTGGAGCCCCTCAGCTTCTGAGTCGCCGCACGTGCCCTTGGAGATCGACAGCCCGGAGACGGCCACCACGCGGCGCATCGACTCGAGCTCCCCGAGGTAGGTGCGGATCTGGGCGAAGTCGCCGCAGACCGCGATCGACAGTCCCACGGACTGGACGGAGGGTGACTCCGGGGCAGGGGCCGGAGCTGCTGCGGAATCCGCGCCCCCCTCTTCCGTTCCCTCATCGGCGGGTGCCTCGGTGGCAACCGGCTCGGGCACGGCGATCACGATGGGCGCAGGGCGCGCGGGGTCCAGGGCGGTGACCGACACGTTCGCCCCGGATGCCAGACCGCTCAGGGTCCGGATCAGCGTGGGGATCGAGCTGGTGGCAGGGATCCGCTGCTGGATCGCGGCGAGCTTGGCCTCCTGGGCTGGCAGCTCCTCGCTCTGCTTCTTCAGCAGGGAGATGCGTGACTCCAACTGCTGGGAAGCGGCCTGCTGACTCGCGGTCTCGACCTCGAGCTCGGCGGCCTTGGCCCGCTGCGGTCCCGCCAGCAGCATCCAGCTGGCCACCAGGATCGCGACGACTCCCACCACCGTGGCGATCCGCCACATGCGCACGCTCACGGCGTCGCCTCCTGCGTGTAGCGACCGGACAGGGTCTCGGTGGTGATGTCTGCGGTCGAGCTGAAGCTCACGATGTCCGTGCCCTCCTCCTCGACTGGCTGCCAGGCCCGAGACGTACGGGTCGGCGACGGTGTCCATCTTCGCCAGCGAGTCGAGCCAGTTGGCGACACCGTTGTAGGTCAGGGCCTTGGCCGACACCGAGAGGTTGCCCACCTTGCTGCCCACCTGGCCATCGCCCGTGGTCTCGGTGGCTTGACCGGGCCCGATCACCGAGGCATCGAGGGAGTCGAGGCTGACCCCGGACGGCATGGTCAGGGCGAGATCGTTCAGGAAGAACGACCAGCGGACCTCGTTGCCCATGGCGATCACAAGTTGACCCTCCGCGCTGTTCACGGCCTCGAAGACCCGTGGCACTCCGGAGTAGCGGGAGGCCTCCGTCTGCAGGAGTGTGCGCTCGAAAGTCGCCTGGTCCAGGCGCTCCTGGGCGGAGGTGGCCTTCTGCCAGCTCACGAGGAACATGAGTGCGGCAACCAGCAAAGCCCCGAGGAGCGCGGCGACTGCGGTGATCTTCGCCCGCCGGACCGCAGCACGCCTCGCGTAGGAGTTGGGCATGAGGTTCACCCGGGCGAGTGCGACCAGCGCGCTCGGGGTGGGGGCCTCGTCAAGGACGGGCGGGGGGGCCTCGTCCTCCACCGGATCGGCGGATTCGCTCCGCCCGGACAGCATGCTCATGCCGCACCTCCCAGGGCGAGCCCGACGGGGACGACTGCGATCGGATCGACGAAGTTGATCTGCGCCGGGCTCAGGCCGGAACGGCTCACATCCAGACCCCCGAATGCGGACCCGTACTCGACAGTCAGGCGCAGCCGCTCGCTCATCAGCTCGACCAGTCCGGCCAGACGCGCCGTGCCGCCACTGACCACCACCCGGGTCACCATCCCGTGGCTCGAGGAGGCCACGAAGTAGTCCAGGGATCCGCGGATCTCATCGACGAGGTCACCGGCGATCCGCGAGATGACACGGCGAGCGGCAGCATCCGCGGGACCGTCGCCCACGAGGCCGACCTCCCGCTTGACCTGCTCGGCCTCGACCAGGCTCAACCCGAGGTCGGCCATCAGCGCGGAGGTGATCGACCGGCCCCCGTGCAACAGGATCCGGACGAACCTCGGAGTGCCGTCCTCGTGGACGACGATGCTGGTCAGGTCCGAGCCGATGTCGACAACGGCCTCCGGATGGGAGGCCAGCCCCAGTCCCGGCCCCCAGGCGGCTGAGCGCAGGACGGCGAAGGAGCTCAGGTCGACCACCTCGGGAGTCAGCCCGGCGGCCAGGACTGCGTCCATGGTCTTGGACACCATCTCCTCCACCGCGGCGACGAGCAGTCCGCTCAGGGACCGGGATCCGTCACTGGCGCGGATCTCCTCGAGTGGGGCGAAGTCCATGACGGCCGTGGAGGCGTCGATGGGCACCTGGTCACCGACCACCAGCGGGAGGGCTTTGCGCAGCTCGGCGTGCGAGCTGTACCAGGGAACCTCGGCCTGCCGGATGACGACCCTCGGGTTGGCGACCCCGAGGGCAACCTTACGGTGGGAGAAGCCACCACCGCGCCACAACTCCACGAGGGCCGCGGTGACGGCGGAGGAGTCAACCACCTCACCGTCCACAACGGCCCCAGCGGGCAGCGCAAGCTGGCCGAATCGCAGCAGCTGCGGGGTGGACCCACGGAACGAGACCTCAGCAGCGCGCACGCTGGATGTCCCGATGTCCAGCCCGATCGTCGTCCGACGTCTCACGGCACTCTCCTTCACGAGAACTGGTGAAGGAATCGGCCGGCCCGTCGGCCCACTTGAAGGGTTGCCCTCAGATGGTCAGGAGCCCGGCGTACCAAGACACGATGGGTTCCCCCACCAGGATCCCGGTGAGGGCGCCTGCGACCATGAATGGGCCGAAGGGGATTGCTGTGCGGCGCCCGGCCCGGCGGCCGAGCATCAGTGCCAGTCCGATGATTGCCCCGTAGACGAATCCGAGGAATCCCCCGACGATGAGGACCCCCCAACCCAGCCAGCCCAGGGCCATGCCCAAGACGCCGGCCAGCTTCACGTCTCCCATGCCCATGCCGGCGGGGTAGATCAGGGCGGTGATCAGGTAGAACGCGAAGAGCGCGACGCCCGCGAGCAGGGCGCGCAGGAAGTCTGGCCACGCCGGCTCGAAGATCGCGGGGATGAGCAGAAGCACGGCCATGACGGGGTAGGACGGGAGCGTCAGGGCGTTCGGCAGTCGCTTGGTGTCCAGGTCGATGAACGCCAGCGCGACGCCGACCGCGGTGAGGTAGAGGTAGGCCGGGAGCTCCCAGGACAGTCCGAAGCGGACGGCCATCGCGGCGAAGAGCACGCCCGTGAGCAGCTCGACCGCCGGGTAGCGGGCGCTGATGTGGGTTCCGCAGTGCCGACAGCGGCCTTTGAGCAGTAGCCACGACAGCACCGGGATGTTGTCGCGCGGACGGATCTCAGCGTCGCACCCGGGGCAGTGCGACGGCGGCGTGACGATCGACTCCCCCCTCGGCACGCGCCAGATGACGACGTTGAGGAACGAGCCAATCAACAGGCCGAGAACTCCGACGAACAGGACGAATGCCACCGGGTCAGCCTAGGGCAGGGGTCGCCGAGTTCGGCGTCACCCGATGCTGTCCGGCGTTGGCAGCTCGCCAGTGGTCTCTGCCGCCCATTCGCCGTTGGCCCAGGGCGGGAAGTACGGCGGCGAGGTCGTCTGCAGGCGCTTGTCGTAGGAGTAGTCCTTGATGTATCCGGTGGTGATGCTGCCGGTGCCCACGATGCCCCGCCACCGCTGTGCGATTGATCCGCGTACGCTCAGGACGCCGGTGGGGTCGCCCTTGTTGTAGCTCTCGACCCAGAACGAGTGGGCCAGCGTCTGGATGCTGGCGTAGATCCAGCGGTGCTTCTTGCCGTCCGATGCGGTCTGGGGGGGCGAGAGGTAGTCCAGGTTCTCCCAGTCGTCCGGCGTGTAGGTGCAGGTGGAGCCGTTCTTGCCTCCGCTGGGTGAGTCACTCGGCTCAGACCCGCAGGAGAATGTGCCACCGCCGGACTTGCTCACACTCCATTCGCTGACCTCGACCGGGTGGTAGACAACCACCGAGTTCTGGGCGACCAGCCCGACGATGTCCGAGTCGTCCTTGCCTGTTGCGTCCCCCAGCGCGGTGTTGGCGATCCCGATGTCACCCGTGACCACGACGTTGTTCTCCGCTGCGATCGTCACCCGCCCCTTGACCGTGCCCTCGATGTACACGTTGCCCAGTCCGCAGTCGAACTTGCTCGAATGCGAACTCGACTTGACCGAGGGTGCCGACGGCCAGCCGCTGCTCGTGCGGGCCTTCGTGTACGTCGGGTGGAGGAAGCCGATGTCCGAGACCGCGTTGGCGATGCTGGTCGACCTGGTCGGGATGACGTCCTTGCTGGCGCTGCCCGACGTCGTTCCGTTCACGATCTGGCCGGGCACGCAGGTGGCACTCGTCGGCGCGTCGCGCACGTAGATGACCATTCCATCGGGCACGTTGACGGTCTGCTTGGCAGCCGGATACTTCTGGCCGGGCGCCGGCTTGTAGTTGGCAACGGTCCCGCAGTTCGGCGCCGTGGCCACAGCGGGATCCCCACCGAAGCCGACTGTTGTGCCGGCCGACATCGTGTTCCACACGTCCATCGTCCCGTTGGAGTTGAACCGGATCCGAGTGTCTCCCGTGAACTGGCATCCGGGCTTGTTGACGATATCGCCGGTCGTGTCCGGCAGCAGGTTCACGTTGCCCCACCGGGCACCCTTGGTGCTCAGGGACGGGGTGCCGGACCCTCGGAAGCACCCAGCCGTCCTGGCGTCATTGGCGTTGCTCGTGGCCGTCTTGGGGCACCCGGAGGAGTAGGTGGTGAAGCCCTGCTTGAATGTTGCGTTGCCGTTCACCAGCGGGGTGTCGTTGAAGTGGACAGGCCCGTCGAGGACATCGGCACTGATGAACTGGATCTCCACACAGCTTGGGTTGTCGCCGTCCGAGCGCTCGTTGTACTGCGGTTGCCACCAGTACTTGGCCTTGGTGACCCCGCTCCTCCCGCAGTGGTCGTGTGCGGGGCCGCTGGGATAGATCACGGTGTTCTCGGGGTCGGCATCCTCGAAGTCGGTGACGTAGAGGTAGCGCTGGGAGCCCGCGATGGTCACCTTCGCCTGGAGGGTTCGCAGCACATTGCCCGCGCGGCCCGTCGAGGACACCCAGATGGTGAACTGGTTCATCTGCCGGGAGTCGACGTCGTAGTGGAACTCCGCGGACGCTGGGTCCCCCGGCTGCACCTTGACCCAGCCGACAGGGGTGTTCGCATCCCAGCCGCACGGAGCCGAGAGCAGGGCAGGATCGGGATTCGGGCCCTCGAGGGCCGGGTTGTCACAGTCCGCCGTGGCGAAGTAGTTGCGGTCCTGGTTCAGGTGCGCCAGGTAGTGGTCGATTCCCGCCTGGGCTGCCGAGAGCGCCTCCACCCGGTCCTGGCCGTTGACGGCCCGGGGCTGCAGTGAGGTGGCATAAGACAGCGCGGTGGCCACGATCACGCCGGCCACCAGCATGAACCCGATGACCATCATCATCGCCATGCCACGCTCGTCGGCCAGCTTGCGCCGGTCAGTTCCTGTCATCGGTTTCACCACTTCACGGGCTCGGGGTGGGCGAGGCGGTCGGGTTCGTCCCGGAGTTCACCAGGCTCACCCTGGAGACCACGGTCGAGCTGTCGGTGCCCTCGGCGGTCTGCGAGGTCACGACGATGTCGATGCTGTCCACGGCCTCCAGGTTCTCCGCGGACAGGGGCACAGCCAGCGTGCTCCCGCTCTCCCCGTAGAAGGTGAAGATGGGGGCGTCCACGAGGTTGGCAGCCAGCACCCGCCTGCGGACGTCGCACCCCGTCGAACCGGCGGTGCAGTACGTGTAGTCGTGGTCGGTCGCCAGGTGCTCGTCAGGCAGCTGGTAGGTCTCGACCAGCTCACCGTCCGTCAGCGTGTACGTGACGCGGACCGGGCCGTAGCGCGTCATCCCGCCGCCCGTGGGCTCGATCAGCGACGACAGTGCGGCGTAGAAGGCGACCCTGCGCGTGTCCCCCTGGATGAAGGCGGCAGCGTCCGTGGCAGCACCGAGCAGCCGTGGCTCGACCGCGGTGCGCATCGTCTTGGTCATCGCCTCGATGGCCACCTGGTTCTCGCCGACCTCCTGCAGCCGCAGGGAGTTCGAGCCCATCAGCTTGGTGGCTGTGACGAGCCCGCCTGCCACCACGGCCACCACGGTGCTCGTGAGCGTGATCGTCACCATGAGCTCGACGAGCGTCACTCCGCGCTCGTGCTCGCCCGGTCGATGGTGCAGCCGTTCCCGAAGGGTGCTCATGGGATGTCCACCGCCATGTCGGGAAGCGTGATGACCGTCAGCGGGCTCGGCGTGTTCCCATCCTCGTCGACCACAACCAGGATGCCGGTGTCCTCAGGGCAGGCGTTGATCGGGTCCACCGGCACGCACGTGGCCCCAGTCGATGGCTCAACCAGCCATGAGCCGGCGGGAAGGGACGAGTAGAGGAAGCCGCCGCCCGAGGTCGTACCCAGGGTCAGCTCCAGCTTCGGCACCGTCGCATCCGGTGGGGTCCGCGGGACGAGCCACTAGCGTGACGCCGTCCAATGGCATGCCCGCTGGCCCGGGGACATCCGATGTGACGGTGCGGACCGCGACGGGCGCGAGGGCAACCGTCACAGAAGCCGTGCCGCCCGCGGCCACGGGGACGGCGACAGGTCGGGGATATCCGAGACCATTGAGGGTCGGATCGCTCTGGTCGCAGGTACCGGCCCACACCGAGTAGCTGTCGGGCCACAGCCCGCTGACCGTGGTCGGGTTCGTGCTGCCCGGGAGGTGGAGCTCGGAGTCCGTGAACCGTGGGTTGAACAAGGTTAGTCCGGGCAGCGGGGTGGGCAGGGAGTGGCCGGGTCCGGTCTCGTAGGCGACGTTGATGCCCGCCGCCCTTTCGTAGGCGAACGGGATCACCTTGAGCTTGCCCTTCTCCAGTGTGGCCGTCTTGTCCGTGCTCTGGAATCCCTCCTGGTTCACATAGCCGGCAGAGTCGAGCGACAGGGTGTAGTCGCCCGCGGTCGAGAGCATGAAGACCGCGCAGCCGTCAGCGGCCGTGTACTCGGTGGCTGGACCTGACGGCCCGGTCGCCACGACCGGCACGTTCGCGGTGCCGGTGCCCGCCGAGTTGGTCAGCTTGGCCGCGATGTAGCCGACGTCTCCCTCTACACCCTTGACAGGCGTGAGCAGCGTGTTGCTCTGCACGGCGCGGGTCTGGCCCGAGTCACTCCACGAGACACTCACGTTGACCGCGATCGTCAGGTAGTCCACGGAGCCACCACCGTCGCACGGGCTCTCACCGTTGCCACTGAGCTGGATGCTGTTGGTCCGCTCCACGATGAACTCGCGGCCGTCGATCTCCAACGGGCTGCCCTTCGTGCCGCCTGGAAGCGGCGCGTCATTGGTGACCCGTCCTGCCTCGAGCACGCCGAGCTGGCCGGTCTCGTCCGAGTGCTGGAACTGGTTGCGCACGATCTCCAGCTCGCGCTCGGCGAGGTGGGTGGCCTGCTGGCGAAGGCGGTCATCCCGGGTGACCCGCAGGGCGAGGTTCATGCCGTAGGTGAAGGAGGAGGAGACCAGCGCCAGGATCGACAGCGCGACGACTGCCTCGATCAATGAGAAGCCGTGGTCGGCTGCGAGCCGACGGCGCAGCCGGGCGAACGGGGAGCGTCCCATGCGGGTGTTATCGGCACCGCGGACGGCTTAGTGAAGTCGCCGGTGACCCGCCTGCTGGCGGGCGCGGCGGCAGGACCCGGATCCCTACTCCATCGGTTGCGGCCCGCAACGCCGGGAGGCCCCGGACCTCACGGTCCAGGGCCTCCGGCTCCTACTGCTTCACATCACGGGGTGGGGCACACCGCAACGTTCGTGCCGTCGCCATCCGGGTCAGTACCAACCTCGCCAAGACCACCCGGCGAGGAGTAGACGAAGACGGCATTGGACTTCGAAGTCGCCTGGAGGCAGTACCCGTCGGCGGTCGCGGTTGAGGACGCAGTCGGGGTCGCGGCATCGGTGAGCCACGTGACCGCGATCACCGGGTCATTGTCCAGGTAGTTGCTCGCGGTCGAGTACTTGAACCCGTAGTCGGCCATAGAGCCCTCGTCGACGTAGACGCCGAGATCGTCGGTCAGGGCCGACTCCTGGGCCGTTGCGGCGTTGCGCAGGTCAGCCTTGACCGCGGCATCCCAGCCCTTCTGGCGCTGGTTGAGGAAGACCGGGATTGCGATCGCGGCGAGGATGCCGATGATGATGATGACAACGAGGAGCTCGATGAGGGTGAAGCCCTCGTCGCCCCGCTCCTTGCGCAGCTTCTCCAACATGTGTTGCTCCTTGTGTGTGTGTGACGTGAGGCCCGGCTTGGGTCCGGACAGTGGATTCATCGGAGGTGCATTCAAGGCTCTTGAATCCCGATCTCTTCGTCACCCGAACGGGTGAATGGCCCTCGGCAGTTGACTGGCCGTACCAGTGCACGGCCCTCAAGTGCGGAGAAGGTGGGGGCGTGTCAGATCGGCGGATCTCACCCAGGAAGAACAGCCATCTGAGGGGCGACGCGCCAGCTGATCCGGGTCCGTCAAGGTTGGTGATCGCCCGCGGACACTACGAGCAGGTCACCGGATCGAGAGGCGTTGCTCCTCGAACAAGGCCGGAATCGCTGCCGAAACCGAAGTATGTCCCGGAGCCCGAGCGCGCGGTCATGCAGAAGTACTCACTCCCACTCGCCGCCACGGTCATGGCGAACTCCCGGTTGTGGTACGCCTCCCCCTGGGACGGCACGAACCCGGCGGAACCCAGGCCCGCCAGGTCCGCCGCGAACGCCTCAGGGCTGGCTGCAGCGAGGTACGTGTGCTGTGCCGTCACGGCGCCCCGCAGGTCGCTGACGACTTCTGCGTCCCACGCCTTGTCCCTCTGACGCAGGAAGACGGAGATGGCGATGGAGGAGAGGATGCCGATCACCATGAGGACCACGAGCAACTCGACGAGAGTGAATCCGTCTTGGCCGTGCAGGGCTCTACCTCGACTCGAGTCGCCCATCTCAGTCCTCCCTCGCCTCACGGTCATCCATCGCCGGATGTTGGTCAACCAGCTGGATCGCTCGAGTTGGCCGACTGAATCGTTCGTCAACTACTGGATAAGGTCGAAGACCTTGAAGATGGGCATGTACAGCGCGATGATCATTCCGCCGATGACGACACCCATCACGGCGATCATCAGCGGCTCGATCAGCGATGTCAGGGCCTCCGTGGTGGCCTCGACCTCCTGGTCGTAGAACTCGCTGATCTTGCGCAGCATCTCGTCGAGCGCTCCGGTGTCCTCACCCACAGACATCATCTGCACCACCATTGGGGGGAACACGGGGTGGTCCAGCAGTGGTCGCGCCAGCGACTCGCCCTGCCGGACGCTCTCCTGGACGTCGCGCACGGCACGACCGACAACCACGTTGCCCGTGGTGTCCGCCACGATGTCCAGGGCCTGCAGGATCGGCACACCGGAACTGATCATCGTCCCGAGGTTACGGGTGAACCTCGCGACGGAGATCTTCTGGAAGAGAGGGCCGAAAACGGGCGCCTTCAGCTTGAGCGGGTCCACCACGTTGCGGACCCTCGCGTGCCGGTGGAACTTCTTCCACAGCACACCGAGGGCGATGAGCGTCATGATGACGAAGGGCATCGTCGCCTTGAGCACCTCGGACAGGAACACCAGGAACCTCGTGGGTGCGGGCAGGGTCCCGCCCAGCGAGGTGAACATCTCCTTGAAGGTCGGGACGATGAACAACAGCATCCCGGTGACGCCCAGGACGGCCATCACCGCCACGACCACGGGGTAGGTCATCGCGGACTTCACCTTGCCGCGTAGCTTGACTTCCGCCTCGTAGTTGGACGCCACCTGCAGCAGCGACCTGTCGAGGAACCCGCCAACCTCACCAGCCCGGCACATGTTGACCATCAACGGTGGGAACACCGTCGGGTGCACAGCCAGGGCGTCACTGAGCGCCCGGCCGCCCTCAACCTCGTTGCGGACCTGGACGAGCACCTTGGCCAGCGGCTTGCACTCCGTCTGCTCCTCGAGGATCGTCAGCGAACGGAGCAACGACAGGCCCGAGTTCACCATCGTGGCGAACTGCCGCGACATGATCGCCAGGTCCTTGAGCCCCACCTTGTTGCCGAACCCCGGGATGGAGAGCTCCCGCTTCAACCCCGCGTTGGCCTGGGTGATCGAGACGGGGGCATAGCCCATCGACTTCAGCCGCGTGGCAACGATCGCCGGGGACTCGGCCTTGAGCTTGCCGCGCACCATCTTGCCCGAGCGGTCACGGACCGCGTACTCGTAGTCCAGGGTCTTGGCCATGTCCGCTCCCTCAGCGCCGTCCGGCCATCCGCGTGAAGTCCTCCACGTGATGGCACTTCTCGAAAGCTGTGTCGTAGCTGATCCGGCCGGCCTTCACCAGCTCCGCCAGGTTCTGGTCCAGGGTGTGCATCCCATGGGTGGCACCCGCTTGGAGCGCTGAGTAGATCTGGTGGGTCTTGCCCTCGCGGATCAGGTTGCGGATCGCGGGGGTGGCCACGAGCACCTCGGTGGCGGCGACACGGCCCCGGCCGTCCATGGTCTTGCACAGGGTCTGGCAGACGATGGCCTGCAGGGTGCCGGCCAGCTGCTGGCGGATCTGCTGCTGCTGGCTGGGCGGGAACACGTCGATCACGCGGTCGATCGTCTGAGCTGCGTCCTGGGTGTGCAGGGTCGCGAACACGAGGTGACCGGTCTCCGCGGCTGTCAGTGCCACCTGGATCGTCTCGAGGTCGCGCATCTCGCCGACCAGGATGATGTCGGGGTCCTGGCGCAGCACGTGCTTCAGGGCGTTGGCGAATGAGTACGTGTCCTCCCCCACCTCGCGCTGGTTGACCAGGCAGCTCTTGTGCGTGTGGAGGAACTCGATCGGATCCTCGACGGTCATGATGTGCTCGTTGCGCGTGCGGTTGGCCTGGTCGACCAGGGCCGCCAAGGTCGTGGACTTGCCCGACCCCGTAGGCCCGGTCACGAGGACGAAGCCTCGGGGCATCGCGGCGAAGTTGGCCATCGCCGGAGGCATCCCGAGCTGCTCGATCGTCTTGATCTCGAACGGGATCACACGGAACGCCGCCCCCAGCGAGTCCCGCTGTTTGTACAGGTTCACCCGGAAGCGGGCGACGTCCGGCAGGGCGTAGGAGAAGTCGAGCTCGAGGGTCTCCTCGAAGCGCTCCCGCTGCTGCTGCGTGGCGATCGAGTACATGACCCGCTGGATGGTGTCGGGGGTGAGCGGTTCGGTCTCCGGGATCGGGCGCAGGCTGCCGTCCACGCGTACGGTGGGCGGTGCGCCGGCGGTGAGGTGCAGGTCGGAGCCGCGCATCTCGAGCATGATCGTCAGTGCCTCGGCAAGGGAGAAGTCGTCGCCGCGGATCTCGTCCTCGGTCGACATGCGGGCGTAGGCCGCGGACTCCGACTCGGCGATCCTCAGCTCCGGGACTGGAGCCATGCCGGGGGCCTCCGGGGCCAGCCCGACGTCCGCCCCGCGGAGGTCCGGGGCCAGCCCCGGCACGGGTTGGTGAGTGGGCGCGGGAGGAGGCATGGGCGGGGCCATGGTGCCGGCCGGTGCTCCGTAGGCCGCTGGCGCTGCGGGAGCCGGGGGCACGTGCTCGGTTGCAGGGGCAAAGGCCATCGGGGGCGGTGAGGCAGGGGCCTCAACTCGAGGTGCCAGCCCGGGGATCGCACTCGATGTCGCAGCTGCGGGGACGGGAGAAGCGGGAACCTGACCAGCGGGGACAGCCTGAGTGGCGGGACCGTGCCCAGCGGGCGCGCCGACCGTTGGGGCCTGGCCGGGGCGAACCTCGGTGCCGGGGACATGACCTGCGGACGGACCGCTCGGCGGTGCCGAAGGTGCCGCCCAGCGGAGGTCGCCTGCCAGCGGACCACTCTCAGGGGCCATACTCTGCGGGGCCACCCCGGGGATGAGCTCGTCCATGATCCCTCCGCGCGTCGACGCTGCGAGGGCACACGCCCTCTGCGTCCTGAATCGGAGTGACAGGTGGGGTGACTTGAGCGGGGCAGTCCCCTGCGGGTGGCCGACTTCATCCAGGTTCCAGGCCCCGGAGTCGCCCGAGGTTTGGATCAAACTGCTGAGGGCGCCCGAGAGTTGGACGAAGACGTGATCTTGCTCGGGGACGGGACCAGCGGTTCGGCGTGGGCGTTGGAGGCGGGGCGCCCCCGCCTCCGGGGACTACACCACCACGCGCAGGATCTCGTCCAGGGACGTGATCCCCATCGCCACCTTGTGCATGCCGTCCAGGCGCAGCGAGACCATGCCCTCGGAGTGCGCCACTGTCTCGATCGCCGCCGAGGACGCGCGCTCCACGGTCAGCCGTTCCACGGCCTCGCTCACGCTCATCACCTCGTGCAGCGCCAGCCGGCCCTTGTAGCCGGTCTTCGCGCACTTGGCGCAGCCAACCGCACGATAGAGGGTCGGCACCGGGTCCTCGGGGTTCCACGGGTAGCGCGCGGCGATCAGCGTCTCAGGCGTCGGGGAGTAGGGCTCCTTGCACTTGCTGCACAGCCGGCGGGCCAGCCGCTGAGCCAGCACGCAGTCCAGTGCGGACCCCACCAGGAAGGGCTCGATGCCCATCTCGATCAGGCGGGTCACCGCCGAGGGGGCATCGTTGGTGTGCAGGGTGGCCAGCACGAGGTGGCCGGTGAGCGACGCCTCGATGGCGATCTGCGCTGTCTCGTGGTCGCGGATCTCGCCGATGAGCACCACATCCGGGTCCGCGCGCAGGATCGAACGCAACGCTGCGGCGAACGTCAGCCCGGCCTTCACGTTGGTCTGGACCTGGTTGATGCCCGGCAGTCGGTACTCGACAGGGTCCTCGACGGTGATGATGTTGACCTCGGGCTTGTTGATCTGGTGCAGTGTCGAGTAGAGCGTTGTCGACTTGCCGGACCCGGTCGGCCCGGTCACCAGGATCATCCCGTACGGTTTCAGGTAGCTGGTCTGGTAGCGGTCGAAGTTTCCCCCGGTGAACCCGAGGTCCTTGAGGTCCAGCATGGCCGTGGTGTTGTCCAGGATGCGCATGACGACCTTCTCGCCCCACACCGTGGGCAGGGTCGCCACGCGCAGGTCCACCTTGCGGCCGTAGGCGTTGACCGACAGCCGCCCGTCCTGCGGGATGCGGCGTTCGGCGATGTTGATGTCGGCCATGATCTTCAGTCGGCTGGTGACGCCCGACTGGATCGACTTCGGGGAGCGCATGACCTCGTGCAGGACGCCATCGATCCGGAACCGGACGCGCATGTCCTCCTCGGCCGGCTCGATGTGGATGTCCGAGGCGCCGTCCTGGATCCCCTGGGTGATCAGCAGGTTGACGAACTTGACGATCGGGGCGTCCTCGACCACCTCCTTGATCCGGGAGAGGTCCTCCTCCTCGGGGGCACGGACCTCGATCGCCGTGCTGAGGCTGTCGAGCTCGTCGCCGGCGCGGTAGGCGCGCGCAATCGCCGCCATGACGTCGCCGCGGGTCGAGACCACCGGCTTGAGGTCGACCTTGGCGATCGTGCGCACGTCGTCCAGGGCGATGACGTTGGCCGGATCGGCCATTGCGATGACCAGCTTGCCGTCCACGAACCGCACCGGAACCAGCATGTGCCGGCGACACACGGCGCCTGGAACCAGAGCGGTCGCCGAAGGGTCGATCAGGGCATCACCGAGGTCGACGTAGTCCAGCCCGATCTGTGTGGCCAGGGCAGCGACCAGGTCGGCCTCGGTGAGCACGCCCTGGTCGACCAGGACGCGGCCCATGCTGCGCCCGACACGGCGCTGCTCCTGCCCGGCTTCATAGACCTGTTCGGGCGTGGCCAGGCCACGCTCCAGCAGGACGTCTCCGAGTTGCTTCACGGCCCACGCTCCCCCGCGGGTCCCCGCACGTCATCTGCCGGGCCCCGGGCCACCCCTTCGGGCGGCCCAGCCATCACAGTCCTCGGACGCTGGACATCAGGTGGGCGAGCAGGCCACCGGCCAGCGGGTCGGGCGCCGACTCCGGCGTGGGTTCGCCGCCCTCCGACCCGGACTCCATCTCCGGCGCCGCGACGTACTCGGGGCCTGCCGCGTGAGCCCCGCCCGTATGGGCAGGCAACGACGGCACGACAAGACCCTCGCTGTGATCCCGTGGCTGCGGCACGAACTGGGCGACCTCGTCCACGGCACTGAACTCGACTCCGGGGTCGTAGCCGCCGCCCGCGCCCGCGATCGGGGCCAGCGGGACCGGGAACGCGTCGGTGTGCTCCTGACGGGCTCCGTCCTCGACCATGTCGGCGAATCCCTGCCCCACGGCGGGCCCTGGCGCCACCTCCGCAACCGGCGGGGCCTCACCGAGTCCCATCTCCTGCGCCCACGGGGACCAGGCGAACGACTCCGCCACCGGCTCCACCACGGGCTCCACCTCGAACGCCGCCGGGGCGAGGCCCTGCGCCTCGGGCTCCACCATGTGGGCCTCCGCCTGGAAGGCGACCGGCTCCGTGTACCCGACAGACTCACCCGCGTACCCGACCTGCGCAGGCTCGAAGAAGCCCGAATCGGGTTCGGCGGGTACCGGGTCGAGGTCGAAGGGCACCGGCTCAGTCTCGATCCTCACAGGCTCGGTCTCGAACGACGGCGCGTCCACCTCGAACCCCACGGGCTCGGCAGCGAACTCGACGGACGCGACGTCGTTCGCAGTCGGCTCCACGACCCCGACGGACTCCTCGGTGAGCACAAGCTCCGGCTCCGCGACGACCCACGACTCGGCGCCGGCGGCTTCCCACTCCTGAACAGCCTCGGGCTCCGTGACGAACAGGTCCCGGACGTCGGGCGCGAACTCGGGCTCCGGCGGGGCGACGAGCTCGACGACCTCATCACCGGGACCGGCCTCGAACACGTCCAGCATCCGGTGGGAGCGCTCCAGATCGGCGTCCACCCCGCTGACATGCACGGCGACCAGTCCCCGGCCCATCAGCTGGACGAGGCGGCCTCCGCCCGCCAGGGGGGATGCGCCCATCGTCGCGAGGACCTCCGTGAGGGTCCGGCGCCCATCCACCCGCGCCAGCACGGCCCAGTCGTCCCGGTCCACAACAGGAGCCGATCCGACCTCGGGAACAAGCGCGAGGACGCTGTCGGGTGCCGGCAGGGCGGCGCGCAGATCATGCCACTGCCGCGCGCGCTCGCGGGCAGCCCCGACCAGCTCGTCGACCTCGAGGCGCACGCCGATGTCCGACGGGTCCTGGGTCCCGACCCACACGGCGAACTCCCCCGACGTCCAGTCGAGCATCGTGCCGATCGCCTCCGTGCAGTGCTCGGCGGCGACCTGCCCTGCCGCATCGCGGTCGACGATGCCGGACTCCACGAGGGCCCGCACCGGATCGTCTGCCTGCAGGGCCCCAGCCAGGTCGTCGGCGGGCACCGGAAGAGCTGCCACCACGCTGCGCAGGAGGCCGGCACGGGAACTGTCCGCGGTGGCCGACGAGATCCGGCCGTCGACCAGGTGAACGGTGCCCACGGCGTCCGCGGAGGTGACCTGCATCCGCGCGGTTCGCCCGCCCATCCCGAGCAGGGACAGGACCTCCGCGAGGCTGAACTCAGACAGGCTGCCGGAGAGGTTGGTCGTCATCGTGTCGGCCCTCCTGGGGTGCACGTGCGGGTCTGCAGGGCCGCGGAGTGCCCGAGCCAGACGCTCATTGCCTCCACCTGCTCCATGGGACCCTCACCGGATGCATAGGCGTGGGCCAGCCCCACTCCTTCGGCTGGTGAATCGTCAGGAGCCCCAGGTGCCTTGAGTCGCTCTGCTCCATTCGAGTTCAGCCCTCAAGGCCCTGCGCATGCCCGCGACGTCCGGATCCAGCCCGGTCATCAGCCGCACCTGCTCGACGGCCTGGAGCAGCAGCATCTCGTCGCCGGCCACGGCACGCCCCCCCGCAGCGACCCACGCAGCCACCAGGTCCGGCGGCCACGGAGCATAGGAGACGTCCAGCAGGCACCCCGGGTCGCTCGGGACGGCACCCGCCAGCGCAGCTCCCGCGGCGGCCGGGACCGTGCACACGACGATCGACGCCGCCTCGCGGGAGGGGAGCCGCTCGGGCCAGCCACGCAGCGACAGCCCCAGCCCCAGCCGATCAGCGACCGCGGAGAGCTCGGAGGCAGCCTCCGGACGTCGCGCGCAGACGGTGACGTGGGGGCATCCCATCCGGCCCAGAGCCGCCAGGGCCGAGGCTGCGGTCGCTCCCCCACCGAGCACCATCGCAGGGCCGGGCTGCGCGTCGATCCCGCGCAGGGCCCCGATGATCCCGACCACGTCGGTGTTGTGACCGATCATCCCCACGGGCCCGAACACCACAGTGTTGGCCCCACCGACCACCCCGACCAACTCGCTGGCGCCGTCGAGCAGGGGCAGCACGGCGCGCTTGAGCGGCATCGTCAACGAGAGCCCGGCCCACTCCGGCCCACAGGAGGCCAGGAAACCGGGAAGACCTGCCTCGTCCACATCGATCGCGTCATAGGTCCACTCGAGCCGCAGCTGGGTGTAGGCCGCCCGGTGCAGCACCGGTGAGAGGCTGTGCGCTATCGGGCTGCCCAGCACCGCAGCCCGCCGCCCTGCTCCCGGAGCGAACCCACCCGAAACGGTCAGACCCTCCACTCCAGTTGGGAGGGTCTGACCCTCCGCGTCGGGCATGCGGGAGGTGGGGGGTGTACGTGAGGTGGGAGGCACGCCGGTCACTGGGGGTTTGCAGCCAGCCAGGCGCTCAGCTCGGCCTTGAACCCGAGGAACTCCTCGTAGTTGTCGGTGAACTTGGTCTCGCCGGTATCCGGGTTGACCGTCACGTAGTACAGCCAGGGGCCGTCGGCCGGGTTCAGCGCCGCCTCGATCGCCGCCTCCCCCGGCGAGTTGATCGGCGTGGGCGGCAGGCCGGGGTACTTGTACGTGTTGAAGGGCGACTCGGTGTTCTGCAGCTCCTCGGTCGTCAGGTTGATGTCCGACTTGTCCAGGGCGTAGTTCAGGGCCGCGTCGATCTGCAGGAGCCCGTACGTGCCACCCCAGGTGTCGGGGTCGAGCCGGTTGTAGATCACGCGCGCGACCTTGTCGAAGTCGTCGGGATGCCCCTCGGCCTGGACGAGGCTGGCGATGATCATCGCCTCGTACGGGGTGACTCCGTTCTCCGCGGCGGCTGCGTCCAGGTTGAGCTCCTCAGCCGACTCGCCCCAACGGTCCACCAAGCGGGAGAGGATCTCGGTGGCCGACTCACCCTTCTCCAGCTCGTAGGTGGCGGGGAAGAGGAAGCCCTCGGCGTTGTCCTCGGCGTACGCGGGCAATCCGATCTTGCCGCCCTCGGAGGCCGTCACCAGCTTCTTCTTCGAGATGCCGGTCGCCGCCGAGATCGCCTCGATGCTCTGGTTGAGCCGCAGGCCCTCCCGGAGCAGCAGCTTGTCGGTGATCCGCGCCTCCGGGTCGATCATCCGCTCCACTGCCGCCTCGGCGCTCATCTCCTTGCGCATGTCGTAGACGCCGGGACCGATGGTCTTGGACTTCGGCTCCTTCGCGGTCGCCTCCAGCCATGCGTCCACGGACGCCACCACGCCGAGATCCTTGAGGGTGCGGCCGATCTCCGCCAGCGTCTGACCCTCCTCGACCCGGGCCTCCACCGGGTCGGTCCCCTCACCTATGTAGTCAGCCGGCCCGCCGAATTCGGGGATGTTCTCGATGGCGAACCTGACACCCAGGCCGATCATGGCCAGGACCCCGAGGCTGAGCAGGATCGCGACCCACGAGCGGCCGCGGTGCCGTGGGCCCTCAGGCGGGCGGCTGTCCGACGACATCTGCAGGCCGAGGTTGCTCATCTCACTCCTGAACGAGGGTCCCGGGCGCGACGCCGGTCGCGCGCTCACTGTCCACAGCGTATTGGACGATCACCACGGCGGCCGCTTGATCCACCACAGCACGACTCGTGCGTGACGACCTGCCGGCCGCCCGCAGGTCCCGGGTGGCCGACACGGTGGACAGGCGCTCGTCGACCAGACGGACGGGGACGGGCGCGACCACGCCCACCAACTGCCGGGCGAAATCCTGCGCCACGGCGGCCGCCGGCCCGGGCCTTCCCGACATCGACAGCGGGAGCCCCACGACCACCTCGACAGCCGAGTGCTCCACCACCAGCTCGCCGATCCTCGCCAGATCGCCGTCACCACGGGCGACCGTCTCGACGGGGACGGCGAGCAGCGCGGACGGGTCCGTGCGGGCGACGCCTATCCGCACCGAGCCGACGTCGATCCCGATCCGAACGCCAGGGCGCACTATGCGCGGGCCGCCAGGTACTCGCGCGCAGCCGTGAGGGCTGCCTCGACGCCCTCGGGCTTGGCGCCACCCCCCTGCGCGGCATCGGCCTTGCCCCCGCCGCGACCGTCCACCGCGGGCAGTGCCGCCGCGAGCACGTCCCGAGCGCTCAGGCCGGCCTGCTGCCCGATCGGGTTGACCGTGACCAGCAGCGAGACCTTCCCGGCGTCGACGGCTGCCCCGACCAGGACCACGGGGAACTCCGTGGAAACCATCTGCAGGGCGGCATTGGTCGCCTCGCGCAGGTCGGCCGCAGTCGAGCCGTCGGGCAGGGAGTAGGTCCACACCCGCGTGTCGCCGATGTCGTAGCGCGTGCCGATCGTGCCCTCGATGTTGGCCATGATCGCCGACTTGCGCAGCTTCGCGATCGTGGATTCGGCCTCCTTGAGCCGGTCCAGCAGGCCACCGATGCGGTCGGTGAGCTCCTCGGGCCGGGCCTTGACCATCTGCGCGAGATTGTTGACCAGGATGTGCTCGCGAGCCAGGTGCCGGTACGCGTCGGCCCCGACCAGGGCCTCGATGCGCCGAACCCCGGAGCCGATGGACGCCTCCGAGAGGAACTTGACGACGCCGAGCTGCCCGGAGCGCGCCGTGTGCGTGCCGCCGCAGAGCTCACGCGCCCAGTCACCGACCGAGACCACGCGCACGCTGTCGCCGTACTTCTCGCCGAACAGGGCCATCGCGCCGATCGCCCGAGCCTCCTCCTGGCTCATGTACTGCGCGGTGACCTCGAGGTCGTCCAGGAGCAGGGTGTTGACCCGGTCCTCGACGTCGTTCATCACCGAGTGCGGGACGGGTGCGGGGTTCGGGAAGTCGAAGCGCAACCGGCCGGGCGAGTTCTCCGAGCCCATCTGGGTGGCGGTCTCCCCGAGGATCTCGCGGAACGCCTTGTGGATCATGTGGGTCGCGGTGTGCGCCCGGGAGATCGCCAGCCGACGCGGCAGGTCGACCTCGCCGATCGCACCGACGCCGACCTCGGCCTGGCCATCGGCGACCGTCGCGCGGTGCACGAACAGCCCCGGGACCGGCTGCTGGACGTCGTAGACCTCGAGCATCGTGCCGTCCGCCAGGCGGATCAGGCCCTGATCGCCGATCTGCCCGCCGCCCTCGGCGTAGAACGGGGTCCGGTCCAGGATCGCCTCGACGTGCTCCCCCGGCCCGGCCGCCGCAACGGACTGGCCATCCACAAGCAGGCCCCGCAGGACGCCCTCGCTGACCACCTCCGTGTACCCGGTGAAGTCGGTGACCCCGGAGGAGTCCATGACCTCGCGGTAGACGGTCGCCGGCGTGAGCCCCGCCTTACGCACCCGCGCGTCGGCCTTGGCCCGCTCCTTCTGCTCGGTCATGAGCCGGCGGAAGCCGTCCTCGTCGACCTCGACGCCGGCGTCGGCGGCCATCTCGAGGGTGATCTCGAAGGGGAAGCCGTAGGTGTCGTGCAGGGCGAAGACCTGGTCCCCGGGCAGCACCGTGCTGCCGGAGGACTTCACCTTCGACACGGCCGTGTCGAGCAACGTCGTGCCGCGGCCGAGGGTCTCGAGGAACGACGCCTCCTCACCCACGGCGATGGACGTGATCCGGCCGGCGGCATCGACCAGCTCGGGGTACTGCGGGCCCATCGCCTCGATCGCGGCTCCCACGAGCTCACCCATCGACGGGTCCTGGGCGCCGAGCAGGCGCATCTTCTGCACGACGCGGCGCATGATCCGGCGCAGCACGTAGCCGCGGCCCTCGTTGCCCGGCAGCACGCCGTCACCGATCAGGAACGCGCAGGTACGGGCATGGTCGGCGACCACGCGCAGGTCGACGTCCGTCTTGTGCACCGCGCCGTACTTCGCACCGGAGAGCGCCATCGCCCGGTCGAGGATGTGCTTCGTGGTGTCGATCTCGTAGATGTTGTCCACGCCCTGCAGGAGGGCGGCCATCCGCTCGAGGCCCATGCCGGTGTCGATGTTCTTGTTCGGAAGGTCGCCGCGGATGTCGAAGTCGACCTTGGTGCGCACCTCGGAGAGCTCGGACTGCATGAACACGAGGTTCCAGACCTCGAGGTAGCGGTCCTCGTCGGCCTCCGGTCCGCCCTCCGGCCCGTGCTCCGGACCACGGTCGTAGTAGATCTCCGAGCACGGCCCGCCCGGGCCGGGGACGCCCATGTGCCAGTAGTTGTCCTTCAGGCCGCGGCGCTGGATGCGCTCCATCGGCACTCCGGCGATCGTGTGCCAGATGTCGATGGCCTCCTCGTCGTCGCCGAGGACCGTGACCCAGAGCTTCTCCTCGGGGAACCCGAACCCCCCGTTGGACACCGACCCGGTGAGCAGCTCCCACGCCAGGGGGATCGCCCCGGCCTTGAAGTAGTCGCCGAAGGAGAAGTTGCCGGCCATCTGGAAGAAGGAGGCATGCCTGGTGGTCTTGCCGACCTCCTCGATGTCCAGGGTCCGCACGCACTTCTGGACGCTCGTGGCCCGCGGGTAGGGAGGCGTTGCCTGGCCCAGGAAGTAGGGCTTGAACGGGACCATGCCGGCGTTGACGAACAGCAGCGTGGGATCGTCGAGAAGCAGGCTGGCACTCGGAACAGGCGTGTGCCCGCGGGTGGAGAAGAAGTCCAGGAACCGTCGGCGGATCTCCGCGGAGTCCATCTGGTCCATGCTCATCGTGTGCCGTTCCCGGTCGTGCCGGAGGTGGGGGTGGGCGCCGGCACCCACTCAGCGGGGGGCAGGGCGGTGGTGACCTCCTCCGCCGTCCCCGTGAGCAGGCGACCCTCACGTCGAGCCTTGACATCCGCGAGCCGTCCGAGCCCGTGGGCGGTCTTCCCGGCCAGCTTGCTGGTCGTCTGCGCCGCGACCTGCGCCGAGCCCAGCGGACCGAGCTCCTTGGCGCGCACGGCGGCCTGCGTGCCCTTGCGGTAGGCCACCACTCCGCCCACGGCGCCCACCACCATCCAGAAGGTCCTACTCATGGCCCGAACCCTAATGCGCCTCACGGGGGCCGAACGAATCGACGGGCATGGGGACCATCCCCGGCATGTGCTGTCGATTCCGACCTTCTCATGGTCGGAATCGACAGCACTACCCCGATCCTGGGTGCAGCGCCTCGCGCAATCTCGCCAGGACGTCGCCGAGCCGGGCCTCCACGCCGTGGTCGCCCGGCTCGTAGTATCGCCGACCGACGACCTGGTCCGGGGCGTACTGCTGGGCCAGGACACCCGAGGGATCGTCGTGCGGGTAGCGGTACCCGACGACGCCGAGGCTGGCTGCGTTCGGGTAGTGCCCGTCGCGCAGGTGCGCCGGGACCGGACCCACCCGCCCCGCGCGGACGTCGGCCTGCGCGGCGTCGATAGCCCGGATGACGGCGTTGGACTTCGGGGCCAGGGCGAGGTGGATGGTTGCCTGCGCCAGCGGCAGCCTCGCCTCGGGCAGCCCGATCTGCGCCGACGAGGTCATCGCCGCGGTGGCCACCCCGAGCGCGCTGGGGTCGGCCAGCCCGATGTCCTCGCTGGCCAGGATCACCAGGCGCCGGGCGATGAACCGTGGGTCCTCCCCCGCCTCGATCATCCGGGCCAGATAGTGCAGGGCGGCGTCCACGTCGCTGCCCCGCACGCTCTTGATGAACGCGGAGATCACGTCGTAGTGCTGGTCCCCGGTGCGGTCGTAGCGGACCAGCGCCCGTTGGACCGCGACCCCCACATGCTCTGCGGTGATGACCGGCAGCGGGGCGTGGACACCGTCCTCCGGCGCGGCGATCGTTGCGTCGCCCTCGGCCAGCTCGCCGTGAGCTTCGGCGCGGGAGACGGCGTTGACCCCCTCGGCGGCGGCCTCCAAGTAGGTCAACGCACGTCGGGCGTCCCCACCGGAGTAACGGATGAGGTCGGCGCGCGCCTCGGGTGCCAACGTGACCCGCCCGGCAAGGCCCCGAGGGTCCCCGACCGCCCTGTCGAGCAGCTCCCCGACCTGATCGTCGGTGAGCGAGCTGAGGGTCAGCAGCAGCGACCGGGACAGCAACGGGGAGACCACGGAGAAGCTGGGGTTCTCGGTGGTGGCCGCGACCAGCGTGACCCACCCGTTCTCCACTCCGGGCAGCAGCGCATCCTGCTGGGTCCGGGTGAACCTGTGCACCTCATCGATGAACAGCACGGTCGGCACCCCGGACATCCGCGCAGTGTCGATGGCGGCGCGGACATCCTTGACCCCCGCGGTGACCGCGCTCATCTCGACGAACCGCCGGCCGGCGGCACCGCTCACCAGCGACGCGATCGTGGTCTTGCCCGTGCCCGGTGGCCCCCACAGGATCACTGAGCTGGCCCCGGAGCCGTCGATGAGCCGGCGCAGCGGCGAACCCGGGGCCACGAGATCGTCCTGCCCGATCAGCTCGGACAGGTCGCGGGGCCGCATCCGCACGGCGAGTGGTGCGGCGGCATCCACGGAGCGTTCGCTCAGGCCCGGGGGGTCGAAGAGCGACGGACCCGAGGGGGTCGTCCGGGAGGGGCCAGCCACGCAGCCATGATAGGCACCGTGAACTCCCTGGCCCCCGACCCCGCGCTGGCTGACCGCATCAGGTCGGCGGTCCCGCCACGATGACTCCGGCGCACAGGCCTACCTCGAGGTCGGGGCGCGCCTGGACGTGGTGTCGGCGGTGCACGTCGAGCGCGGCGGCGTCGCGTGGCGCTCCCTGCACGCCACGTGGGACCGCCCGTGGATCATCGCGATGGGCCAGGACCCCGCGGCGGTGACCCGGTGCGTCGTCGCACTGGTCGAGGACGAGGGGCCGCCCGAGGGGGTCACGGTCGAGCGCCGGGCCTTCGCCGGGCTGCCGGAGCGGATGCGTCCGGTGGAGCACTGGGAGTGGGACTGGTGGTACACGACCTCGGCCCCGGCCACACGCCCCGGTGAGAGCCGGGTCGTGGCCCTGGCCACCGACGACCCACGGATCCCCGAGCTGCTCGC
Source organism: uncultured Actinomycetes bacterium (assembly GCA_963747335.1). GTDB lineage: Bacteria > Actinomycetota > Actinomycetes > S36-B12 > CAIYMF01 > Prado023. Next base: position 673,422 of record CAVVEV010000003.1, read on the forward strand.
GGCCGCGTCCCCGGATGCCATGATCCGTCCCGGTGACCCGCGCATCCGCGGGTGGTGGGCCATCGAGGCCGGATCGCTGGGCGCGGCTGCCGAGGCCGACTCCCCACGGGGCGCCCCGGACCAGCTCGTGGCCATCGCCGCTGTCACCTCCATGCGTGCCGGGATCCCGCACCTCGGCTCGGTCGCCACACACCCGGACTGGCGGGGCCGGGGACTCTCCCGGGACCTCTGCGCCCGCCTGACCCGCGATGCCCTGGCCGAGGGAGCACCCGCGGTCACCCTGGGGATGCACGCGGCGAACCGATCGGCCAGGGCTGTCTACAACTCGCTGGGATACACCGTGGGACAACGCTGGGCCAGCGGGCGGTTGACCGCCGAAATCGGGTGATTGCGGCGCTACTGTGGCCCCATGGCCCGTCGCATCATCGCTGCCCTGCTCATCATCCTCGCCAGCATCCTGGCCCCGTTCGCCGTCGGCGCCCTCTGGGCCGAGCGCACCATCACCGAGGCCGACACGTTCGTCGAGACCCTCGCCCCACTGGCCGACGATCCAGCCGTCCAGCAGACGGTCGCGACCGAGGTCTCCACGGCCATCATCGACGCGGTCGACGCCAGGACGAGGGTCACGCAGGCCCTCGCGCAGCTGAACGGCCCCCTGGCGGAGGTCCGCCCCGACTCGGCCATCGCCGAGGCGATCTCCTCCGGGATCAACGGGGCCATCGAGTCCGGCGTGACGTCCTACACCCAGAGCGACCGCTTCGGTGACGGGTGGTTGGCCATCTCAGCCCTGCTCCAGGAGCAGTTCGTCAAGGTCCTCAACCGCGATACCTCCGATGCTGCTGTCACCCTCCAGGAGGGCCAGATCATCCTCGACACCAAGACCGCGGTGGAGAAGGTCACGACCGAGCTCGCCGCGCGTGGGGTCCCGTTCGTGGACTCCCTGGAGGTCCCGGGCCGTGAGGTCGTGCTGGCCGACGCCCCGAACCTGCAGACCGCCGCCAGCGCGCTGCGCATCTTCCTGCCCGTCGCGAGCTGGCTCTGGGCCGTCGTCCTCATCATGTTCGTCGTCGGAATCCTGCTCTGGCGACCCCGCGCCCGGGGGGTCCTGTGGACCGGGATCGGCCTGACGCTAGGCGGCGCTGTGATGCTCGTGGCTCTCTACCTCGGTGAGGCCCAGATCGTGGCGCAGGCGCCGTCGGAGTTCGCGGCCGTCGTCACGTCCGTGGTCAGCACCATGCTGCGACTGCTGCTCAACGCCACGCTCGTGATGATCTGCGTGGGCATCTCCCTGACGATCACCGGATGGCTCGCCGGCGCCACGGCGTCGGGTCGCAAGGTGCGCGATGCGATCGCCGGGGCGGCCCATCGCTGGGGCAGCCCGCTGGCGGACGGCCCGGTGGGTCGCTTCACCGCCGAGCACCCCATGTTCGTGCCGACGCTGCGCGCGATCGTCATTGCCGCGGCTGCGGCCTACCTGGTCCTGGTCGATCGCCGCAGCCCCTCGATGATTCTCTGGACGTTCGCCCTGATGGCCCTCGCCCTGCTGCTGGTCGAGATCATCGAGGGAGCGGGGCGCGGGTACGAGCAGCCCCGCGCCGGAGCGCTGGTCGCTGAAGCCGACCCGACCCCGCTCTCGGTCGACGCGGCTCCCGCCGCGACCGCAGACCCGGCCCCCGGACCGCAACCCTCCTAGCGCTCGTCGTCGGCCACGTCCGCGGCATTCATCCGGGCCAGCCGGGCGTTGTAGGCGGTGAGCTCCGCATCACCGTCGAGGTCGGCGCGCCGATCCATCCTCCGGGCCTCGCGCTCGTCTGACCTCGCCCACTGGAAGCCCAGCACGATCGCCACCACGAGGGTCGGGATCTCCCCGAAGCCCCAGGCGATGGCCCCGGCGGTGCGGGTGTCCGCCAGGGTGTCGGTCAGCCACGGCGGCGTCACGACCGCGTACCAGTCCTGCACCATCGGCACCTCGGTCATCATCATCGGCACCGCGAAGAACGAGTGGATCACCAGCGAGGCCATGAGCAGGATCAGCCGCGCAGGGTAGCCGAGCCGACGCGGACCTGCATCGACCCCGATGACGACCCAGTAGAAGAGGTACCCGGCGGCCAGGAAGTGCACCTGCATCGCGAAGTGCCCCAGGTGCGAGGCCATCAGGTTCGCGTAGAGGCTCGTGTAGTAGAGCCCGTAGAGCCCGACCGTGTAGATGAACAGCACGTACAACGGATGGGTGACGAAACGCGTCACCGGTGAGTGCAGGCCCCACGTGATCCACTCGCGCGGACCACGCGCCCCGCCGGTCGCCGCAGGGATCACGCGCAGGGCGAGGGTGATCGGCGCACCCAGCACGAGGAACACGGGCGCCAGCATCGCCAGCGCCATGTGGGAGATCATGTGCAGGGTGAACGACACCGGGGCGTACCACGCCACCCCCGCGGACGTGGCCCAGATCACCACGCTCCACCCGAGGACCCAGGTGAGGAGCCGCGCGACCGGCCAGGAGTCCCCACGACGTCGCAGGAGCAGGAACCCGGCGGCGTAGATGGCGATGGCCAGCAGCGCGGCCGTCAGCCAGACCCAGTCGGGGTGCCACCCCAGGGCGACGCGGCCGAACGTCGGAGCCGGCGGGTAGGGATACCCGATGAGGTCCTCGCCCAGCGTGGGCAGGTTGACCGACTGGCGCGGGAAGGCCGAGCGCGCCAGGATCACGGCGAGCCCGAGCGCGGACCCCAGTGCCACCACCTCCGCGAGGATCCTGGCGGGGCCGACCCCGCTCGCTGTGGATCGCCAGGCCCTGCGCACCAGCCCCCCCAGGAGGAGGGCGACGGCCAGGGCGACGATCTTGGCCAGGACCGTCCGCCCGTACGGGGTGGTCAGCAGCTGGCTGAACGAGTCCATGCGGGTCGCTGCAGAGGCGAACCCGGTGAGCGTCAGCGTGGCCACGGACACGATCGCCACCACGCCGAAGCGGCGGACCCGCTCGCCCATCTGGGGCGAACGACGGACCGCGTGCGTCGCCAGGGCCACCACGCCGCCGCCCCACGCCGCAGCCGCGATCGTGTGCAGGAACCCGCTGACCAGGGCCAGCGCGTGCGAGCCCAGCCCAGCGGAATGACCGGTGAGCGACGGGATGCCGACGGCGACCAGGGCCACCGCGAGCCACCCAGCGGCACCGCCGAGGGATCGGGCGACGGCGAACCCGACCCCCACGGCCAGGGCCAGGGCAGCCGAGATGAGGAAGGCGCGGCTGACCTCGACGTCCCACAGGTAGGTCGACAGGAGTCCGGGAGCAGTCAGGTCGAGCAGCCCGAGCCCCAGCACGTCGGCCAGGGTGAAGACCGCGAACACCATGCTCGCGGCGGCCAGGACGAACGCCGACACCGATGCGATCGCGAGGTCCGCCCTCCCGGAACGCGTCAGGTCCGTGCGCGCACCGGGGTCCAGGGCCACCGCGGAGAGGCCGAAGCCCACCATGGCGCCTCCGGCCAGCAGTGAGACCAGTCGCAGGAGCGGGAGGCCGTCGACGACCAGGCGACCTGCGTCCGGGAGTCCATCGGCGACCGGCTCCCATCGGACCCCTGCGGCCACGGCGGCGACGATGACCGCGAGCGTTGCGGCACCCGCCCAGAGCGCCCGGGGCAGGAGGCCCGACCGAGCCGTGGCTGGCGCGCGGCTCACGCGGGCGTCAGCAGCCGTCGTGGGGCTCATCGGGTCCGTCGCATCACCCACGCGCCGGCGCCGGCGCCGACCAGCACGGCCAGCCCGATGCCCAGCACCCATGCCATCATCCCGGCGTCCGCCTCGTCAGTCGCGGGTGCGGGCGTCGCCGACGAAGCGGGCGTGGGACTCACGGCCACCGCCGCCGGGCCGGCCGCAGTGGCCTCGGGACTGCCCGACACGGCGGCAGGGCTGGCCTCCGCCGCCCCGACCGCCTCCTGCACGGCGAACGTGATCGTCCCGTTGATCGGGTGCCCGTCGGCGGAGACCACGCGGTAGGCGGCCCGGAACTCCCCAGCAGGGCTCGACTCGGGCCAGGCCACCGTCACCGTGTCACCGTCCACCTCGACGGGCCCGACCTCCAGCCGCCTCTCGGCCGTGACATCGGTCAGCGTCACTGCGTTGCCCTCCGGGAGGATCTCCTCGTTGAAGACGAACGCGATGGCCGCCGGGGCCGACGCCAGGGTCGCCCCGTCCTCAGGATTCGAGGATTCGAGGTCGGAGTGCGCCATGGCGGGGGCCCCCGCCAGCAGCAAGGCCATCGTGGCGAGCAGCCCGACGAGCAATCCCCTCACCATGTCGGTCCGCATGCGGTTCCTCCTCCTGTGGTTCCGGTCCCACCCGGTCCGGGCATCGCGAGCCTAGCCCTCACGCACCCCGCTCGGGCTGGGGTGCAGCGCCCTCCGCGACCGGTTTCGCGTCGATCCCCGCCTCCTTGCGCTGAGCGGGGGTGATCGAGGTCGGCGCCCCGGTGAGCGGGTCGTGGCCCGCGCCGGTCTTCGGGAACGCGATGACCTCGCGCAGCGACGACGCCCCCGTCAGCAGCATGACGATCCGGTCCCAGCCGAACGCGATGCCGCCGTGCGGCGGGGGGCCGAAGGCGAAGGCATCGAGGAGGAAGCCGAACTTGTCGCGCGCCTCGTCCTCATCGATGCCGAGCACCGAGAACACCCGGCTCTGGACGTCAGCCCGATGGATACGGATCGACCCGCCACCGATCTCGTTGCCATTGCAGACCATGTCGTAGGCGTAGGCCAGGGCCTCACCGGGCGACTCCTCGAAGCGGTCGATCCACTCGGCGTTCGGCGACGTGAACGGGTGGTGCACGGCGGTCCAGCCCGGGTTGCCGTGGTCGTCGACGACGGCCTCGAACACGGGTGCGTCGACGATCCACAGGAACGACCACGCGTCGGGGTCGATCAGGCCGCAGCGCTCGGCGATCTCCAGGCGCGCGGCCCCCAGCAGCGCCCGGGCCTCGTCAGTGGGGCCGGCAGCGAAGAAGATGCAGTCCCCGGGCTGGGCGCCGGTGGCAGCGGCCAGGCCCGCACGCTCGGCCTCGGTGATGTTCTTGGCCACCGGACCGCCGAGGGTCCCGTCCTCGGCGAGCGTGACGTACGCCAGACCGCGGGCACCACGCTGCTTGGCCCACTCCTGCCACGCGTCGAACGTGCGCCTGGGCTGCGATCCCCCGCCGGGCATGACCACCGCACCGACGTAGGGCGCCTGGAACACGCGGAACGACGTCCCGGCGAAGTAGTCGGTCAGCTCGACGAGCTCCACGTCGAACCGGAGGTCGGGCTTGTCGGAGCCGAAGCGACGCATCGCCTCGGCGTAGGTCATGTGCGGGATCTCGCCGATCTCATGGCCGATCGTCCCCGCCCACAGCGCCCGGATGACGTCCTCGCCGACCGTGAGCACGTCGGACTGCTCGACGAAGCTCATCTCGATGTCCAGCTGGGTGAACTCCGGCTGGCGGTCCTTGCGGAAGTCCTCGTCCCGGTAGCAGCGCGCGATCTGGAAGTAGCGCTCCATGCCGGCCACCATGAGCAGCTGCTTGAAGAGCTGCGGCGACTGCGGCAGGGCGTACCAGCTGCCCGGCTGCAGCCGCACGGGCACGAGGAAGTCCCGGGCCCCCTCCGGCGTCGAGCGGGTCAGCGTCGGGGTCTCGATCTCGAGGAAGTCCCGGGCGAACAGCACCTCGCGGGCGATCTGGTTGACCTTCGAGCGCAGCCGCATGATCCGTGCGGGCTCGGGCCGGCGCAGGTCGAGGTAGCGGTAGCGCAGCCGGGCCTCCTCGCCGACCTCGACGTGCTCGTCGATGGGGAACGGCAGCGGAGCTGCCTCGGAGAGGACTTCGAGGCTCTCGACCATCACCTCGACCGCGCCGGTGTCGAGGTCCTGGTTCTCGTTGCCCTCCGGACGAGCGACCACCTCGCCGACGACCTTGACGCAGAACTCGTTGCGCAGCGGGTGGGCCACCTCCGGGTCGTGCACGACCACCTGCACGATGCCCGATGCATCGCGCAGGTCCAGGAACGCCACCCCGCCGTGGTCGCGACGCCGGCCGATCCAGCCGGCCAGGGTCACGGTCTGGCCGATGTCCTCGGCGCGCAGCGTTCCGGCCTCGTGGGTGCGGATCATCGGGTGCTCTCCTCTTGGTCACGTGCGATGCGCTCGATGCGCGGGGACAGGTCGTCTGCGGGCGGGGTCCAGTGCGCCGGGTCGGCGGGCTCCTGGGCGCCGGAGCGGATGTCCTTCACCGAGCCGCCCTCGGCGTCGGGGAACCAGACGAACGGGATCCCGCGGCGGTCGGCGTAGCGGATCTGCTTGCCGAACTTGTCCGCCTTCGGCGCGACCTCGACCGGGATCCCCCGGGCCCGCAGGGCGCTGGCGATCGCTGCCGACGCCGAACGTCCCGCCTCGTCGGTGACGGCCACGAGCACGCATGTGGGCACTGACCGGCTGGCGCGCACCAGCCCACGGCCCAGCAGCACCCCCATCAGCCGGGACACCCCCAGGGAGATGCCCACCCCGGGGTAGGTCGAGCGCCCGTCACTGGCCAGGGCGTCGTAGCGGCCACCCGAGCAGATCGACCCGAAGTCCTCGTAGCCGACGAGCTGGGTCTCGTAGACGGTGCCCGTGTAGTAGTCCAGGCCACGGGCGATCTTCAGGTCGGCGACCACCGCGCCGGGCATCCGCTCGGCAGCGGCGCCCACGACGGCGGCCAGCTCCTCGAGGCCCTCGTCGAGCAGCGGGTGCTCGACACCGAGTGCCCGCACCTGGTCCACGAAGCTGGTGTCGGCACTGCGTATCCTGGCCAGCGCCAGGCACCTCTGGGCGGCTTGCGCCGACAGCCCGGCCTCGGAAGCCAGCAGCTCGGCCACCCGGGCGGGGCCGATCTTGTCCAGCTTGTCGATGGCGCGCAGCGCAGCACCCGGGTCGCTGGCGCCGACGCCCAGGAAGAAGCCCTCGGCGAGCTTGCGGTTGTTGACCAGGATGACCGCCGGCGGCATCGGCAGGGCCCGGAACACCTCGGCCATCACCAGGGCCACCTCGACCTCGTGGTGGAAGGCCAGGGTGTCGCGGCCCACGATGTCGATGTCGGCCTGGGTGAACTCGCGGTACCGACCCTCCTGGGGGCGCTCCCCGCGCCACACCTTCTGGACCTGGTAGCGGCGGAACGGGAACTCGAGGTGCCCGGCGTTCTGCACGACGTAGCGGGCGAACGGCACGGTCAGGTCGAAGTGCAGGCCCAGTCCGGCGTCCGGCTCGTCGGCGGGAGCGTGCAGCCTGCGCAGGACATAGACCTCCTTGTCGATCTCGCCCTTGCGCAGCATCTGCTCCAGGGGCTCGACCGCGCGGGTCTCGACCGAGGCGAACCCGTGCAGCTCGAAGACCCGCCGCACGGTGTCCAGGATGTGCTGCTCGACGATCCGGTCCGCCGGCAGGTACTCCGGGAACCCGGACAGCGGCGCAGGGCGGCTCATGCTCCTGCTCCGGACGCACGCCGCCCGGGCGGGACCAAGCCCTGCAGGAACGGATTGACGCGACGCTCGGCACCGATCGTCGTGGTCTCGCCGTGCCCGGGCAGGACCAGCATCTCGTCGGGTTGGGTCAGCACCACCCGAGCCAGGGAGTCCAGCATGGCGGCGTTGTCACCCCCCGGCAGGTCGGTGCGCCCGATCGATCCGGCGAACAGCAGGTCGCCGGACAGCATCAGGGGCTCGGCGCCGGTGTCCATCATCCGGAAGGCCGTCGACCCGGGGGTGTGCCCCGGTGCGTGGTCAGCGGTGAAGGTCATCCCCGCAATCTCGAGAGCGGCCCCGTCGGTGAGCTCACGCACGTCGGAGGGCTCGGCGAAGTCCGCGGCGCCCACGACCGAGGCGAACATCATGCGGGTCTCCCCCGAGACCCCCGCCCATGGGTCGGCCAGCAGGGAACGGTCGTTCGGGTGGATCCACGCCGGGATGTCGTAGCCGTCGCAGACGGGCAGCACCGACCACATGTGGTCCAGGTGCCCGTGCGAGAGGATGACTGCGACCGGGCGCAGGCCGTGCTCGGCGACGACCTGCTCGATGCCGTTGCGGCTGTCCATGCCCGGGTCGACGATGACCGCCTCGCTGTGCGCACCGGGCGCCAGGATCCAGCAGTTGGTCCCGAACGGGCCAGCCGGGAAACCGGCGATGAGCATGAGCGCTCCCTCACGAGGTGATCGGTGTGCCTCCGGGCGTGGGAGGACCGATCCCAAGGGTATCCGCGGGCCGGCCCGCCGGCCTAACCGCGCGGGTCGTCCCAGCGGGGGCCCGGGCGCCCCATAGACTCCCCGCGAGCCGCACACCTCGACCGTGGGAGCACGTGACGTGTCCAATCAGAAGAAGCCCGGAACTGGTGCCAGCAACAAGCGCCGCAAGGAGCTGGCCGCCGCCAAGCTGGAGCGCCAGGCCGCCCGCCGCGCTGAACGCGCCCAGCGACACCGGCGGCGGATGCGGATCGGCGCTGGGATCGCGGCGCTCGCCGGGGTCCTGGCGGTGGCCGCGGTCGTGTTCTGGCCGGACAGCGCCAGTGACGACGTGGCCGAGCCGGCCGCCTCCGCGTCCGCAGCCCCGTCGGCGTCCCCCTCCGGCGACGCCAGCGCCGCACCCTCGTCCTCCCCGGTCGCCGTGGAGGGATGCGGGGATGCCCCAACGCCCCCGACGGACCCCCAGTCGTGGGACGCAGCCCCGGCGATGGGGCTCGAGGACGGCACCGACTACCAGCTGGTGCTGACCACCAACTGCGGCGAAGTCGTCATCGACACCTTCGCCGACAAGGCCCCGGAAACGGTCAACGCCATGCTCTGGTTGGCCGGTGAGTCCTACTTCGACTCGACGCTGTGCCATCGCCTGGTCACCGAGGGCATCAAGGTGCTGCAGTGCGGTGACCCCACCGCTACGGGAACAGGCGGCCCCGGGTTCGAGCTCCCGGACGAGAACCTTCCCTCGGATGAGGGCACCAACTACCCCGCCGGCACCGTGGCCATGGCCAACGCCGGACCGGGGACCTCGGGAAGCCAGTTCTTCATCGTCTATGCGGACACCACCCTCCCGCCGAACTACACGATCTGGGGCGAGGTGACCTCGGGCCTCGACATCGTGGAGAGGATCGCCGAGGCGGGCGTGGCCGGCGGCGCCACGGACGGCAGCCCCGCAGCCCCCATCGGGATCGAGACAGCGGTCGCACAGGAGGCTTAGCACCGGGTTCGGACCACAGGCGTGGGACAATGACCGGCACTGGACTACGGAGGGCACCCGCATGACCGAGCACGCCTACGGACGCGTCGACGACGACGGCACGGTGTACGTGCGTCGCCCCGACGGGCAGGAGGTCGCCGTCGGTCAGTGGGCCGCCGGTGCCCCCTCCGAGGGCCTGGCCTTCTTCGAGCGCAAGTACGAGGGGCTCAAGGCCGAGGCCGAGTTGCTCCAGGCGCGACTCAAGGACGGCAAGGGCACCCCCGAGAACGTGACGATCGTCGTGGGCAAGTTGCGCGACGCGGTGGAAAATCCGCACGTCGTGGGCGACCTTGCGGTGCTCACCCGGTTGGCCGAGGAGCTCGAGGCCGCGGGCGAGGCCCGCAAGGCTGCGGCTGCCGCGGCACGCGAGGAGACCCGCATCAAGACGATGGCGGCGCGCACCGCGATCGTCGAGGAGTCCGAGGGCCTGGCCGCGTCCACCCAGTGGAAGTCCACCGGCGACCGGTTCAAGGAGCTCCAGGAGGCCTGGACCGCCCTGCCCCGCGGCGACCGCTCGACACGCGATGCCGAACAGGATCTCTGGAAGCGCTTCAGCACTGCCCGGTCCGCCTTCGACAAGGCCCGTCGGGCGCACTTCGCCACCCTGGACGCGGCCCGCAAGGAGGCCACCGCAGCCAAGGACGGCATCATCGCCCGCGCGCAGGCGCTGTCGACCAGCACGGACTGGGCCGAGACGGCGCGCGCCTACCGCGGCCTGATGGACGAGTGGAAGGCCGCACCCCGCGCCGGACGCACGGACGAGGACAAGCTCTGGGCGCGCTTCCGCGCCGCCCAGGACGCCTTCTTCGCCGCACGAAACGCCGCCCAGTCCGAGCGCGATGGCGACCAGTTGGAGAACCTCCACGCCAAGGAGGCCCTGGCTGTGGAGGCCGAGGCGCTGCTCCCCATCAGCGACCTCGCCGCCGCCAAGGCCGCGATGCGCGGCATCGGCGAGCGGTGGAACGCCATCGGCCACGTGCCGCGCAACGACCGGGACAAGGTCGAGGGACGGCTGCGCAAGGTCGAGGACGCCCTCAAGCGGGCCGAGGAGGACCAGTGGCGTCGAACCGACCCCGCCAAGCGGGCGCTGGCCGAATCCACGGTCGAGACCTTCCGCGCCTCGCTGGTCAAGCTGGAGAAGCAGGCAGCCGCGGCTGAGGCCGCCGGGGACGCCCGCAAGGCATCGGACCTCCAGTCACGCATCACCACGACCCGTTCCCTGCTGGAAGCCGCAGAGAACAACCTCGCCGAGTACTCCGGCTGACCACGTTCGCGATTCGCTCCAGGTCTCGAGCGCGTAGCGACGTTTGCGTCAAGTTCCGGGCGCGTTTGCGGCTCGAAACGTGGATCAGATCGGGATCTTGGGGCGGCCGGCCGGCCGCTTGCGGCGGCTCGGCCTACACCCGGTAGGCGTCGAAGACGCCCTCCACACCCCGAACTGAGCGGAGCACGGCGCCCAGGTGCTTGGGGTCGCCCATCTCGAAGGTGAACCGCGACATCGCGATGCGCTCCTTCGTGGTCGACACCGAGGCCGACAGGATGTTGACGTGCTGGTCGGACAGCGCCCGGGTGACGTCGGCGAGCAGCCGTGACCGGTCGAGGGCCTCGACCTGGATGTTGACCAGGAACACCGAGGACGCCCCGGGTGCCCACGCAACGGGAACGAACCGCTCGGCCTGACCCGCCATCGAGGAGACGTTCGTACAGTCCTGGCGATGCACGGAGACCCCGTTGCCCCGGGTGACGAACCCGGTGATCTCGTCGCCGGGAACAGGCGTGCAGCAGCGGGCGAGCTTGACCCAGACATCGCCGAGCTGCGAGCCGATCACGGTCACACCGGGGTCGGAGTCCGAGCGCTGGCGCATCTTCGTGATGCCCTGCGGGGTGACGCCCTCAGCGGCGTCGTCCGCAGCCGCGGCCTCGCCGCCGGCCGTGGCGACCAGGCGATGGATCACCGTCTGCGGGCTGATCCGGCCCTCACCGATGGAGGCGTAGAGGGCGCTGACGTCGTGCTGGCGCAGGTCCGCAGCCACAGTGGCCAGTGCCGCGGTCGAGAGCAGGCGGTGGACCGAGACGCCCTCCTTGCGCATGGCCTTGAGGAGCTGGTCCTTGCCCTTCTCGATGGCCTCCTCGCGGCGCTCACGGGAGAACCAGGCCTTGATCTTGCTGCGGGCCCGGGGGCTGCGCACGAAGGTCAGCCAGTCCAGGCTCGGCCCGGCACCCTCGGCCTTGGACGTGAACACCTCGACGGCATCCCCATTCGACAACGGGCTGTCGAGGGGGACCAGCCGTCCGTTGACCCGCGCACCGACGCAGCGATGGCCCAGCTCGGTGTGCACGGCGTAGGCGAAGTCCACCGGGGTCGACCCCGAGGGCAGCGCGATCACGTCACCGCGAGGGGTGAAGACGAACACCTCCGTGGAGCCCAGGTCGTAGCGCAGGGACTCGAGGAACTCGCCGGGGTCCTCGGTCTCGCGCTGCCACTCCACCAGTTGGCGCAGCCACCCGAGGTCATCGGGCCCGAGCTTGCCGCCCACCTCGGTCTGCTTGTAGCGCCAGTGCGCAGCAATGCCGAACTCGGCCGAGCGGTGCATCTCGTGGGTGCGGATCTGTACCTCCACGGGCTTCCCATCCGGCCCGATGACGGTGGTGTGCAACGACTGGTACATGTTGAACTTGGGCATCGCGATGTAGTCCTTGAACCGCCCGGGCAGGGGGTTCCAGGCCGCATGCAACGTGCCCAGGACCGCATAGCAGTCGCGGACCGAGTCCACCAGGATCCGCACGCCCACGAGGTCGTAGATGTCGGAGAAGTCGTGGCCGCGCACGATCATCTTCTGGTACACGGAGTAGTAGTGCTTCGGGCGACCGGTCACGGTCGCCCGGATCCGTGCGGCCCGCAGCCGCTCGTCGATGTCGCCGATCACCTGCTCGAGGTACTGCTCTCGGGCGGGGGCGCGCTGTCCGACCAGGCGGACGATCTCCTCATACATCTTGGGGTGCAGGGTCGCGAAGGACAGGTCCTCGAGCTCCCACTTGACCGTGTTCATGCCCAGTCGATGGGCCAGCGGTGCGTAGATCTCGAGGGTCTCGCGGGCCTTGATGGCCTGCTTCTCCGGGGACAGCCACTGCAGGGTGCGCATGTTGTGCAGGCGGTCGGCCAGCTTGATCACCAGGACCCGGATGTCGCGGGCCATCGCGACCACCATCTTGCGGACAGTCTCCGCGGCGCTCGACGCCCCGTAGGTGACCTTGTCCAGCTTGGTCACGCCATCGACCAAGGAGGCGATCTCGTCACCGAACTCCGCACGCAGGTCGGCCAGCGGGTAGCCGGTGTCCTCAACAGTGTCGTGCAGGAGGGCAGCGGCCAGGGTCGGTCCGGTCATGCCCAGGTCGGCAAGGATCTGCGCGACGGCCAGCGGGTGGGTGATGTAGGGCTCCCCGGAGCGGCGCTTCTGCCCCCGGTGGAGCTCTTCGGCTGTCGCGTAGGCCTGGATGACCACCCTGGTATCGCTCTTCGGATGGAACTGCCGCAGCGTCCGCAGGATGGGCTCGAGCTCCGGGGGGGCGCCAGGGCCTCGGCCCGCGATCCGCGACAGCCTCGAGCGCAGCCCTGGGGCTGACTCCACCGCCGAATCGACGGGCAGGGTCTCCGGATCGGCCACCTGCTCCTCCTGGTCGTTGCCCCGATTGTACGACCCGGCTCAGGCTGCTGCTGGCGCCGATCAGTGGCGGTCGGCCCGGCTCTGCTTCTTCGGCTGGTTGCGTGGACCGCTCGCCGTACGCCGAGCCCGGGCACGATCCATCGCCTCGGTGCTGGCCGTTTCGGTGTCCGAGGCGCCGGTGTCGCCGCTCGCCGAGCCGTCGCCGGCCTTGGAACCGGATGCCAGGGGCGCCGCAGCAGCGGCTCCCGAGGTGACCTTCGCCGCCGCCACCGCGGGCCTGGACCCGACCGGCGAGGGCCTGCATCTGTGGGTTGCGCTCCTCAAGCTGGGCCAGGAACGGGGTCGCGATGAAGATCGAGGAGTAGGTCCCGGCCGCCATGCCCACGAAGAGGGCGAGCGAGAGGTCCTTGAGCGTGCCGGCACCGAGCACGCCGGCGCCGACGAACAGGATGGCCGCCACAGGCAGCAGGGCGACGATCGAGGTGTTGATGCTGCGCACCAGGGTCTGGTTGACCGCGAGGTTGGCGGCCTGCGAGTAGGTCCGCCGGCTCTGGCCGAGGATCCCCCGGGTGTTCTCCTTCACCTTGTCGAAGACCACCACCGTGTCGTAGAGCGAGTAGCCCAGGATCGTCAGCACTCCGATGACCGTGGCGGGTGTCACCTCGAACTGCAGCAGCGAGTACACGCCGATGGTGATCACCACGTCGTGTACCAGGGCGACCAGGGCGGCGACAGCCATCCGCCAGTCGAAGTAGATCGCGAGGAAGATGCTGAGCAGCGAGAGGAACACCACGAGGGCCGTGATCGCCTTCTTCGTGATCTCCCCGCCCCACGTGGGGCCGACCACCTGGACGGACACGTCGTCGGGTGTGACTGAGCAGGCCTCGGCCAGTGCCGAGCGGACCTGCGAGCCCTCCGTGGTCTCGACCGCCTCGGTGGTGACCCGGATCGACTCGCCACCGAGTTGCGTCACGGTGCTCGGCGTCACACCGGCGCCCTCGACGGCCGCAGTGGCCTGCTCAATGGTGCACGAGGCGCTGGGCACGCGGAACTCCGCACCGCCCTCGAACTCGATGCCGTAGTTGAGTCCGCGTGTCAGCAGCGAGACCACGGCGATGAGGAAGACCACCCCCGAGATCGCGTACCAGCGCCGGCGCTGGCCGACGATGTCGTAGGAGATCTCACCGGAGTACAGCTTCTGGCCGAAGCTTCCGACTCGTGACATGGCTAGTGCCTCCCTGCAGCGGTCGTGGAGCGAGCAGGCGCCTCCGGGATGCCCAGCCGACGGGGATCGACCCCGCTGAGCGGGTGGCCGGACTGGAAGAACTTCGTACCGGCCAACAGGGCGACCACCGGCCGGGTGAAGGTGAAGGCGACGATGACGTCCACGACGGTCGTCAGGCCCAGGGCGAAGGCGAAGCCGCGCACGCTGCCGATGCTCAGCACGTAGAGGACGACCGCCCCGAGCAGGGACACGAAGTCGGCGGCCAACAGCGTGCGCCGGGCGCGGATCCAGCCGGTCTCGGCCGCGACTCTCAGAGTGCGTCCCTCCCGGACCTCGTCGCGCAAGCGCTCGAAGTACACGATGAACGAGTCGGCCGTGATGCCGATGGCCACGATGGCACCAGCGATGCCGGCCAATGTCAGGGTGAACCCGAGGGTGCGGCCGAAGATGACGAACAGGCAGTAGGTGATGACGCCGGCCACCACGAGGCTCGCGGCGGCCACGAGGCCCAGCGCCCGGTAGTAGAACAACAGATAGAGCGCGACGAGGGCCAGGCCGATCGCACCGGCGAGCAGGCCCGCCTTCAGGTAGGCGTCACCGACGGTGGGGGTGATCGAGGTGATCTCGCCGACCTCGAGGCTGATCGGCAGGGAACCGAACTTCAGCACGTTGGCGAGGTCATTGGCCTCATCGATCGTGAACTCTCCGGTGATCTGGGCGCTGCCACCGGGGATCGGCTCGAGGAATGACGGCGCGCTGAACACGACACCGTCGAGGACGATGGCGAACTGGTTCTGCGGCGGGGTGTTGTCGTAGATGTCCGCAGAGATCTCGGACAGGGCTCTGGCCCCCTCGGCGTCGAAGTCGAGCGACACCGACCACTTGCTGGTCGTGGGGTCGAGCTGAGCCTGCGCGTTGGTCACCTGCGTGCCCTTGATGAAGGCCGGCTGCAGGAGGTACTTCGCGAAGCCGTCACGGTCGCAGGTCGCAAGCCAGAGGGCCTGGTCGTCAGGGGTGCCCGAGCGGTTCTCCGGGAGGGTGCAGTCCAGCCGCAGGGCGCGGTCCTGGAACTCCGTGTCGTTGGCCTCTGCCTGTACCGGGATCTCCGGCTGCTCGACTGCCGGGCTCGGCGAGGGCGATGCCGTGGCCTCCTGCGACGGGGAGGCACTGGGCGACGGCTCGTCGGTCGCGGTGGGCGACGGGGTGGGCGTCGACCCATCGGTCGGGGTGGGGCTGGGCTCGGTCGGCGTGGCCGAGGGCAGTGCCTCGTCAGTCGGCTCGGCTTCCGGGTCGACAGCCTCGGGGTTGGTGATCGCCTCCACGGGCCTGAACGCCAGTTGGGCCGTGCGTCCGACCAGCTCGACCAGACGGTCCTGGGGCACCGAGCCGGGGACGGACACGATGATTGCGGCGTTCTGCCCTGAACCCTGGACGGTGACCTCGGACTCCGCGACGCCCAGGCCGTCCACGCGCTGACGGATGATGCCCACGGCCTGGTCGAGCTGCTCATCGGTGATGGTGCCGTCCGTGCCCGGTGCCGTGGTGGGCAGCAGGGTGACCTGGGTGCCGCCCTGGAGGTCCAGGCCGAGTTGGGGGGTGCTCGTCAGCGACGGCCAGAATGTCCAGGCGATGAGCCCGACGAGCAGGAGGAGCATCGGCCCCAGCACCCGCCAGGGGCGATAGGCGGACACGGTACTAGCCACGATCGGCCTCCGGGGTCAGGGCCGGGTTGGCCGGGGGCTCATCGTCGGGGGCACTCGTGGTGGCCCCGGAGTCGGAACCGGCCACGTCGGCGGCCACGGGCTCGACGCCGTCGGTCTCCACGGCCGTGCGGTCGTGGGTCCCGACGGCGGCGGGTTCAGCCGGCTCCACCACGGCGACCGCCGCGGCGAGCATCTCGATGACCACGCCCGGGGCGACCTCCACGGAGACCCGGTCCCCGTGGATCGCGACGACGGTGGCGAAGACGCCGGCGGTGGTCATGATCCGCTGGCCGGGTGCCAGCGAGGCCACCAGGGCGGCCTGAGCCTTGCGCCGGACCGAGGCCGGTCGGATGATCAGGAGCCAGAAGGCAGCCGCGATGGCAGCGAACGGCAGGAGTTCGACGAGCGTCATGGAGGACCTTTCGCACAATTGGCCCCGATTCTAGACGCCCTGCGCGATACCTCGGTCATTCCCGTTCGGTGCGTCGTCGTCGAAGCGCAGTCCGATCTGGCCCACCGCGGTCGGCGGCGTGAGGCCCAGGTGCCGCCAGGCGGCTTCCGTGGCCACGCGGCCGCGAGGCGTGCGGTAGAGCAGGCCTGCCCGGACGAGGAACGGCTCGGCCACCGTCTCGACGGTCTCCGGCTCCTCCGCGACCGCCACCGCCAGCGTGGACAGGCCCACAGGACCGCCCCGAAATGTCGTCAACAGGGCCTCGAGGACCGCGCGGTCGAGGCGGTCGAGCCCGAGGGCATCGACCTCGTAGAGGTCCAGGGCCGCGTGGGCAGTCCTCTGGTCGATCGACCGGTCGCCGTGGACCAGGGCGTAGTCGCGGACCCGGCGCAGCAGCCTGTTGGCCACCCGTGGGGTGCCGCGGGACCGGCCGGCGATCTCGTGCGCCCCAGCCTCGTCGATCTCGACCCCGAGCAGCCGGGCCGAACGGTTCACGATCGTGAACAGGTCGGAGTCGGCGTAGAAGTCCATGTGTGCGGTGAACCCGAACCGGTCGCGCAGCGGACCCGGCAGCAGTCCCGCCCGGGTCGTTGCCCCCACCAGGGTGAACGGAGCGAGGTCCAGCGGGATCGCGGTGGCCCCCGGGCCCTTCCCGACGACGATGTCGACCCGGAAGTCCTCCATCGCCACGTACAGCATCTCCTCGGCCGGGCGTGCCATCCGATGGATCTCATCGAGGAAGAGGACCTCACCGGGGACCAGGCTGGACAGCACCGCGGCCAGGTCGCCCGCGTGCTGGATCGCGGGGCCGGAGGTGATCCGCATCGGGGCGGACATCTCCCCCGCGATGATCATCGCCAGGGTGGTCTTGCCCAGGCCGGGCGGCCCGGAGAGCAGCACGTGGTCTGCAGTGGCGTTCCGGTGCCGAGCGGCCTCGAGCACCAGCCCGAGCTGGGAGCGCACGCGGTCCTGGCCGATGAAATCCGCCAGGCTGCGGGGACGAAGTGCGCCCTCTGCGGCGATGTCCTCGTCGGCTGCCTCCCCCGCCAGCAGCTCGTCGTCGCTCATGCGCGGTCCAGGTGCCGCAGGGCAGAGCGCAGCAGGCCGGGAACGGACGGGTGCCCGCCCTCGGCCAGGACCGCCTCGGCCTCGGGCTGCACCGCCTCGGCGGCAGCCCGGGCATCCCGAGGGGGCCAGCCCAGGGCGATGAGGCCGTCGATGACCGGAGTAGACCAGTCGTCGGACGGTCTCGTGGCGGCCGACGATGCCGAGGGGGCTCCCAGGCGGTCCTTGAGCTCGAGGGCGATCCGGGCCGCGCCCTTGCGTCCGATCCCGGGGGGCTTGGACAGGGTGACGAGGTCGTCAGCGGCGACCGCAGCACGCAGCTGGTCGACGGTGAGGACCGCAAGGATCGCCTGCGCGGTGCGCGGTCCGATGCCCGTGACCGACTGCAGCACCTCGAACGCCTGCCGCTCGTCCTCGTCGCTGAATCCGAACAGGGTCAGGGAGTCCTCGCGGACGACCAGCGCGGTGGACACCCGGGCTGGGGCGCCGGGCCGCAGGTCGGCGAGGGTGCGCGGGCCGCACAGCAGGGACAGCCCCACGCCGCCGACATCGATCACCGCATGGTCGGGGCCCACCGAGGCCACGGTGCCGTGCACGAAGGCGATCACCGTGCTCCTCCGGCGCGCACACCCGGTCGGGAGGGGCTCGCGGGCAGGGCGAGGGCAGGCCCAGGGGCACGCTCGGGCACACGAGGGGGCCGCGTCGGGATCCGCGAGGGCGCTGAGGCGGCCACTGCCGAGGCGATGCGCGCGTTTGCCGACCCACGCCAGACATGGCAGATCGCCAGCGCGAGGGCGTCGGTGGCGTCGACCGGCTTCGGCGCAGCCTCCAGCCGCAGGATGCGCACCACCATCCCCGCCACCTGGGCCTTGTCGGCGCGCCCGGTGCCGGTCACGGCGGCCTTCACCTCGCTGGGGGTGTGCCACGCGACCGGCAACCCCGCCTCCGCGGCAGCCAGGACCGCCGCCGCGGAGGCCTGGGCGGTGCCCATGACGGTGTGCAGGTTGTGCTGGCTGAACATCCGCTCGATGGCCACGACGTCCGGGGACAACTCCTCGATGAGCTCGCGCAGGCGCCGATTGATCAGGAGCAGCCGCTCGGGGAGGGGATCTGAGGCGGGCGTGGTGACGACCTCGACGTGCCGCAGGTCCAGTGGCCGCCCGAGGGAGCCCTCGACAAGTCCCACGCCGCACCGGGTCAGGCCCGGATCCACCCCGAGAACGCGCACGTCACCTCCTGATACGAACAAGTGTTCGCACCCTATCGGGGCAGTGCGCACCGCAGGTGGCGCGACACGCGTGCACGAGAGGAGGCAATGGCGCTGGCCCCCGACCGTGGTCGGCGGGCGCTGTGCCCTACTCCCCCGCGACCGGGTCGCTGGCCGTCACCGGGTGTCCCACGACCTCAGCGAAGCCCGCGCAGATGCACTTGACGAACAGCTCCCGGTCGGGGATGGCGGCATCGTCCATCGAGATGCCGATCCCCGCGTTGCCCGCGTAGGACAGCAGGGTGATGTTCGTCGCCGCCCCGACCGTGGCCGTCAACGGGTACATCGCCCGCACCTTCGCGCCGGCGATCCACACCGGGATCGGCACCCCGGGGACGTTGCTGGCGGTGAAGTCGCTGGTCTGCGCGGTCGAGGTGAAGAGGTCCGAGGGCATGAGTCGGTAGCCGACCTCCGCCAGGGGATCCACGAGGTGCAGCGCCGGCTCCTGGCGCCAGGAGCCGACGATGTCGCGGATCGCGCGCATCCGCTCGACGGGTTCGAGGATGTCCACCGGGACCTCGAAGCGCGCGATCGTCACGGCGTTCTGTGCGGGACGGTCCGGGTTGCGCAAGCTGATCGGCATGTTGCAGCGCAACATGCTCACCGGCTCACCCCGGCGCTCGTGGTAGATGCGCAGCCCGCCGGTGACTCCGGCCATGAAGGCATCGTTGAGGCTCACGCCATGGGGCTTCGACGCCGCCTTGAGCTCGGACATCGGGACGTCCAGGGTGACGAAGTGGTAGTTGATCGAGCGACCTCGCATCACCGGCGACATCGGCGAGGTCGGCAGTGCCATGAACTTGCCGATCGACTTCAGGACCCCCATGACGTCCTCAACAGCGCCCACGGGATCGCGCAGTGCCCGACCGGCGATCGGCAGGGCGGAGTCCGTGACCTCCTTCACCGACTTCATCACGAACGAGGAGGCATCCACCACTGCTGTTCCCAGGAAGCCCGCGGTGTCCAGGGGGGCGGCCGACGGCTCGGGCGGCATCGGGCCGAGGTCCTGCCCGCCGGGGACGAGATCGATCACGGTGGCCCCGAGCATCATGGCGCCCTGGCCATCGGCGATCGCATGGTGCAGCTTCACGATCAGTGCGGCCCGCCCGCCGGCGAGCCCCTCGAGCAGCGTGACCCGCCACAGCGGCCGCGCGAGGTCGAAGTCCGCCATGGACTGACGCCGGGCCTCGACCAGGACCTGCTCCCAGCTGCCGGGGTCGGGCACCCGGAAGCGGCGCATGTGGAAGCTCAGGTCGAAGTTCGGGTCGATGACCAGCCTCGGGCTCAGGATGTCCGAGGGCCCCTCGAGGACCTTCTGGCGCAGGACAGGGGCCACTCGGCTGGCCCGATCGAACCTCTCGACCAGCTTGTCCCAGTCCGGGCTGGAATCGAGGGCGACAAGTCCGATGATCGGTGAGCGCATCGACGGGTCGTTGGACGCAAGGCGCCAGGTGGCGAAGTCGAAGCCGGACAACCTGCGGGGGGCGATCACCGTGGGATCCGTGGGCGCGCGCCCGGCAGCACTCGCTGATCCGACCGCAGCGCTGGCCATGCCGGCGGCAGCCTTCGCGGTCCGCTTGGCAGCTGCACGCTTGCGCCCGCTTGTGGAGGGCGATGGCGGCGCGCCCGCGGAGCTCCTGTGAGGTGCCGGCTCCTTCTTCGCGGGCGCCTGCCCGCCGGCCCTCGTCGCCGGGGCGCTCGTGCTCGCCGCGGCCTTCCTCGAGGAGGACCTCGTCGGGGGGGCCGTCGAGGGGGCCTCGGTCTTCTTGGCCGCGGTCTTCTTGGCCGCGGTCTTCCTGGCCGAGGTCTTCCTGGCCGAGGTCTTCCTGGCGGGAGCCGTCGTGCTGGCTGCAGCCTTCTTCGCTGGGGCCGTCCTCGCGGCCGGGGCCTGCTTCTTGGCGGGCGCCTTCGTGGCCGGAGCCTGTGCCGCCTGGGTCATCGGTCCAGCGGGTCCTGCGGGCGGCACCGGCGCGCCCGAGACCTCCGGGGTCGTGCGATCCTGCTCTGCCACGTCGTCGCTCCTGTGGTCCGGGGGTATCGAAGAACCGTACCCCGTGCGGCGCGACCGATGGGAGGCCGAGCGCTACTCCATCTCGGCCAGGACCTCGGCGGGGATGTCGGCGTTGGTGTAGACGTTCTGCACGTCGTCGCTGTCCTCGAGCGCGTCCACGAGCCGCATGATCTTCCCCGCCCCGACTGCGTCGAGCTGGACCTCGACCGAGGCCACGAACTCAGCCTCGGCCGACTCGTAGTCCAGGCCCTGCGCCTGCAACGCCTTGCGGGCAGGGACCATGTCCGAGGCCTCGGTGATCACCTCGAACGCCTCCCCCAGGTCGTTGACCTCCTCGGCGCCAGCGTCGAGGACGGCCATGAGCACGTCATCCTCGGTCAGCCCGTCGGCCTTCGGCACGATGATGACTCCCTTGCGGGCGAACAGGTAGGAGACGCTGCCCGGATCGGCCATGCTGCCGCCGTTGCGGGTCATCGCGACGCGCACCTCGGTGGCCGCCCGGTTCCGGTTGTCCGTCAGGCACTCCACGAGCACCGCCACGCCGTTGGGCCCGTAGCCCTCGTACATGATCGTCTGCCAGTCCGCGCCGCCCGCGTCCGCGCCGGACCCACGCTTGACCGCACGGTCGATGTTGTCCGCCGGGACGGAGTTCTTCTTGGCCTTCTGGACGGCGTCGTACAGGGTGGGGTTGCCGTCGAGGTCGCCACCACCGGTGCGAGCCGCCACCTCGATGTTCTTGATCAGCTTGGCGAACAGCTTGCCGCGCTTGGCGTCGATCGCGGCCTTCTTGTGCTTGGTGGTCGCCCACTTGGAGTGGCCGGACATGATGCTCCTTCGAGTCGACTCAGGCGGCGCCGCGCACCATGGTGGCGAACAGCGCGTGCACCCGATGGTCTCCGGTGAGTTCGGGGTGGAACGAGGTGGCCAGCAGCGACCCCGCTCGAACGGCAACGATCCTATCGCCCGCGTCGGCCGCAACGGCGGCGAGAACCTCCACCGAGGGCCCCACCGACTCGACCCACGGCGCGCGGATGAAGACGGCACGGATCGGCTGCGGGCCGAGGGCCGGGAACTCCACGTCGCCCTCGAAGGAGTCCACCTGGCGCCCGAAGGCGTTGCGGCGCACGACCATGTCGATCCCCCCGACGGGTCGCTGGTCGGCTCGGCCGTCGAGGATCGTGTCGGCCAGCAGGATCATCCCCGCGCAGGAGCCGTACATCGGCATCCCGGCGTGGACCGCCGCACGCAGCGGGTCCATCAGGCCCCACCGGATCGCCAGCATCGAGATGGTCGTGGACTCCCCACCGGGGAGCACCAACCCGTCGACCCGCGCCAGTGCGTCGGCGTCCTTCACCGCGACGGCGCGCGCACCGACGGACTCCAGTGCCCTGACGTGCTCGCGCACATCGCCCTGCAGCGCGAGGACCCCGATGGTGGGGCCGGTCACCACCCGCGCTCGGCGAGGCGGTGAGGCGCGGGGATCTCCTCGACGTTGATCCCGACCATCGCCTCGCCCAGGCCGCGGGACACCTTCGCGATGATCCCGGGGTCGTTGAAGTGCAGGGTGGCCTGGACGATCGCGTTGGCGCGCTCGGCGGGGTTGCCCGACTTGAAGATGCCCGAGCCGACGAACACGCCGTCGGCACCGAGCTGCATCATCATCGCGGCGTCCGCCGGGGTCGCGATGCCCCCGGCGGTGAACAGCACAACAGGCAGGGATCCGCGCTCGGCGATCTCCTTCACCAGCTCGTAGGGGGCCTGGAGCTCCTTCGCGGCCACGTACAGCTCGTCGTGGCTCAGGGACGACAGCCGCTTGATCTCACCGCGGATCGCGCGCATGTGCGTGGTTGCGTTCGAGACGTCGCCCGTGCCCGCCTCGCCCTTGGAGCGGATCATCGCCGCACCCTCGGTGATGCGGCGCAGGGCCTCCCCCAGGTTGGTGGCACCGCAGACGAACGGGACGGTGAACGCCCACTTGTCGATGTGGTGGGTGTAGTCGGCCGGGGTCAGCACCTCGGACTCGTCGATGTAGTCCACTCCGAGGGACTCCAGCACCTGGGCCTCCACGAAGTGCCCGATGCGGGCCTTGGCCATGACCGGGATCGAGACCGCATCGATGATCCCCTCGATCATGTCGGGGTCGCTCATCCGCGACACACCGCCCTGGGCACGGATGTCGGCAGGGACGCGCTCGAGCGCCATGACGGCCACCGCGCCGGCATCCTCGGCGATCCGGGCCTGCTCGGCGTTGACGACGTCCATGATCACGCCGCCCTTGAGCATCTCGGCCATGCCACGCTTGACGCGCTCGGTGCCGAGGGCGGTTCCTGGGGTCTGCGGGGTGCTGCTCACGAGTTCTCCTGCGCCGGTCGGGACGATGGGTCAAGGTTACGTCCCGAGGCCCGACGGCGCGAAACGCTGCGGCGGGCGCACACCCTGCGGCTACTCGATCGTGACCTTGCTGGTGCGGTCCTTGAGCAGGATCCAGACCTGACCGGGATCCAGCACGACGGGATTGCCGTCGAGATCGGTGTAGGCGGTGGGATCGGCGTCGAAGGCCTTCTCCCACAGGATCTTCTGCGACTTCCCGTCCCGCAGGAGCACGCCCTTGCCCGTCCCCGTCAGGATCGTCAGGGGCGTCCGCCCGCCGAACTTGTCGCCGTACCCGGAGTCCACCTCCTTGACGTACTGGACGATCACCGTGGACGCGCGCTGCACACCGGGCTTGTCCGTGTCCCGCGCCTGGGATCCATTCATCCAGACGTCGTACAGGCCCCTCTTGGCGCTCCACCGGAACTGGACCGACATGGATGGCCACCGGGCGGTGACCCTCGTGGCCTTCGTGCCGCCCTGCGGGGGCTCCTCGTCGAACAGGAACCCGATGTCCTGGGACACCGCGCTGGCCCCGGACGTCGCCAGGATCTCCTGCGGGTCCGCCATGAGGTTGTACGGCGCATACCGACCCGTTCCCCGCTCCCTGAGGAAGCCGGGACTGTCGACGTCCTGGGAGACCTGGGTCCAGTCAGCGGCGGCCAACTTGGGCTGAAGGCGCTGCTGGGCACCCGAGTAGACGAAGGCGATGTCACCGAGCGGGGCGAACAGCTCGATGTCGCTGACCCTCGCACTGCGGACGGGTCCCACCGTCCCGGGCATATCGGTGGAGAACACCGCCGCCAGCCGGGTCAGTCCCCACTCCACGGGCTCGACGTACACGATGTCGGCCTTCACCACGCCCCGGTGCGGCTGGGCACTCGGCGTGTTGTCCAGCTTGACGGCCATCACGGGCGTGCCCACGCCCCCCTCCCGGCCGCTGAGCGGAGAGGTGCTCGGGGTCACCGGTTCGGCCACGGGCTGGGGCACAGGCGCGGCCGACGTGGACGCGGTCGGCTCCGTGCTCACGACCACGTCGGGTTCCTCCGCGCCGCATGAGGCCAGCACGACGGCGACTCCGACCAGGGCGATGATCCGACGCATGCCCTCACAGTAGTTCCGGGCCCGACACGACCCGGTCAGCGACTCAGCGGCGTCACCGAGAGTTCATGGGCCCGCCGCTCAGGCGAAGGAGTCGAACGCGGGCGGAGCCACGTCGTCCATCTCGACCATCTCGGGGCGCGGCGCATTGCCGGCAAGACGGAACCACCGCACCCACCGGCCCTGCCTCAGCAGCCGGGCGGCCTGGACTCCGTCGTTGAGGAACCGGCGGGAGAGCGTCACCTGACGGCATGCGGCGGCGAGGTCCGACAGCAGCTCCTCGCCCTCGGGGACGGCGCGGAGCTCGGCGACCGACTCCGGGTCGGCGAAGACCTCGCGCAGGTCCCGTGACATCTCCGACTCCACGAGCCCGCGCTCCACGGGCTGGTCGAGGTCGGCGTTGCGGGAGTGGCTCGCGGCCTGAGCCAGCACGATCGCGCTCGCCGGGTCGAGCAACCCGGACGTCGCCAGCGCCTCCGCAGCCCGGGCGCGGCGCACGAGCTGGGCATCCAGTGAGGCCCGCGCCAGCTCGATGCGGTGGTGCAGGCGGTCGATCCGACCGGCCACGGCGCTCAGCCGCCAGACGACGAAGGCCACCAGGAGGAGGATGACGATCCCCCAGCCGAGATCGACCTTCATGACTCATCCCCCCCGGTGTCCGCCCCGCCCCAGGGGGGCCGGCGCAGCGGCAGGCGTCCCCAGAACTGGCCCGACAGGTCGGCCTCGACCTTCTCGCCGCCGGGGGTGACGCTCTCGTACACGGAGAGCACCTGGCGGGCGACCGTCGCCCAGTCGAACTGGGCGGCCCGCTCACGACCGGCGGCCCGCAGGGCATCGCGCCGCGTCGGGTCGCCGAGGAGCTCGATCAGCCGGGTGGCGAGGTCCGCGGGGTCCTCGTTGCGGAAGTGCACGCCGGCCCGACCCTCGTCGAGGACGCGTTGGAAGGCCTCGATGTCGCTGGCCACCACCGGGGCCCCGGCAGCCATCGCCTCCAGCAGGATGATCCCGAACGACTCACCGCCGGTGTTCGGCGCGACGTAGATGTCGGCCGAGCGCAGCGCACGCGCCTTGTCCTCCTCGCTGACGAGCCCGAGGAACTCCACCCGCGCCGCGAGCTCGGGGTCCATCCCCGAGCGGACCTCGTCGACGTCGCCGGGGCCGGCCACCAGGACGGAGAGGTCCGGGACCCTGGCCAGGACGCGGGGCAGCGCGGCCAGGAGGATCGGCAGGCCCTTGCGCGGCTCGTCGATCCGCCCGAGGAACATCAGCGTGCTGCTGCCGCGCTCCCGACCGGGCAGCGTCTCGTCGCCGGCGTACGCGCTGCAATCCACGCCGTTGGGGATGAGGACGGCGTCGCCACCGGTGTACTCGACCAGGGAGCGGCGGGCGTACTCGCTGACCGCGATCCGTGCTCGCACCTTCTCCATCGCGCTGCGCACCATGGGAGCCATCGCGTTCAGGTCCCGCCTCGAGGAGGCCAGGCTCGCGTGCCACGTGGCCACGATGGGACCGTCCGCGACCCAGATCGACAGGATCGACAACGTCGGCCCCGCCGGCTCGTGCACGTGCAGGATGTCGAGGTCGGAGTCCTTGATCCAGCGCCGGGCCCGGGCGGTGGCCAACGGCCCGAAGTTGATCTTGGCCACCGAGCCGTTGGAGCTGATGGAGATCGGCTTGCCCCCACTGGTCACGTACTCGGGCAGCGCATCCTCGTCGTCGGCCGGGGCCATGATGACGGCCTCATGGCCGAGGCGCATCAGCGCCAGGCGCAGGTCGTGGATGTGGGCGGCCACGCCTCCCGGGGTGTCCCAGGCGTAGGGGCAGACGAGTCCGACGCGCATCAGGAGTCCCGCCCGGATGCGTCCTGCGCCGCAAGCCGCGCCGGGTCCAGGTCGGCCAGCCACAGCCGCTGGAGCATGTGCCAGTCGTGCGGATGCTCGGCGATCCCGGTGGCCAGGGCGTCGGCGACGGCCTGGGTCGTCACCCGGATCCGCTCGTTGCGGTCCCCCGACGTGGGAGGCAGGATCTCCGGGCAGGATCTCGGCCACGTTGTGGCCCTCCCAGAACAGCGAGACCGGCACGAGCGAGGCGCCGGTGTCCACCGCCAGGGCCGCGGGGCCTGCCGGGAACCGAGCCGTCTCGCCGAAGAACTCGACGTCGACGCCCGTGGCCGAGAGGTCCCGGTCGGCCAGCAGGGCCACGAGCCCACCCTCCTCGAGCGTGGACCTCAGCTCGCCGTAGACCCCGGGATCGCCCAGCCCATGGATGCGCATCCCCAGCGAGGTGCGGAAGTCGACGAACGCGCGGAAGAGTGCCTCGGGCTCCAGCTTCTCGGCCACGGTGTTGACCGGGGAGATGGTCAGCGACACGTGCGCGCCGGCGTGGTCCCAGTTGCCCATGTGCGGCAGTGCGGCGACGACTCCCTGCCCTGAGGCAACCGGGTCGGACAGCCGCTCGGGGTGGCGCAGCTCGAACGAGTTGATCCGGGCGTCGTCCCAGCCGGGAAGCCGGAAGGCATCGCACCAGTAGCGCATGTACGAGCGCATGCCCGCCCGCGAGACCTCGCGGAGCTCCTCGGGGGCGACGGGTCCCAGGACCCGGCTCAGGTTGGCCTCCAGCCTGCGGACCGAGGGCCCCTGGCCCCGCCACAGCTGGTCGGCGATCTGGTCGAAGGTCGCGTAGGCCAGGCGCTCGGGCATCAGCCGGACCGCCCGCCAACCACCGGCGTACGCCAGGTAGGTCGCCTGCTCCTTCACGACCGGCTCACTCCTCGGTGCTGGGTGCGCCGGCCTGCTGACCGTTCAGCGGCTTCAACTGGCTGCGGACGTCCAGGCTGCGCTGGAGGACCGTGATGGTGGTCAGCACCGCGAGGATCGCGACGGCTGCGGTCATCCCCCAGTCGACGAACTGGTAGAGGATCGCGCCGACGGCCAGCAGGATCATCCGCTCCGCGCGCTCGGCGATGCCGCCGTTGGCCGTGGCGCCCACCGCCTCCGCCCGGGCCTTCGCATAGCTGACGACCGTCCCGCCGACGAGGCAGACCCACGCGAGCATCGTGGTCACGGTGTCGGCATGCCAGGCAGCCCAGATCAGGACACCGCCGAACACCGCCCCGTCGGCCACCCGGTCGAGGGTGGCGTCGAACCAGGCGCCCCAGGGACCCTGAGTGCCGCTCAAGCGGGCCATGGTTCCGTCGAGCACGTCGGCCGAGGTGAAGATGAACAGCAGGATCACCGCGGGGACGAACCGTCCCTGCGGGATCAGGATCAGGGCGGTGAGCACCGTCAGGGTCGTGCCGGTCAGGGTCACCATGTCCGGGGTGATCCGCATGCGCAGCAGGCCGCGGGCGATCGGCTCGACCACCGGGGCGACGACTCCGCGAGCATCAGCGTTGTTCAGCATAAGGATCCCGATCGTAGCGAGAAACCGCCCCCCGGGTGCGCAGGACGTAGGTCCTTGTTGCGAGGCTTGCGCCTTGGGAGACTGCAGACCCTCGACGAAAGGCACCTCACATGGCACAGGCGAACACCCCAGGGGGTGGGTCGGTCTCTGCACCGGCCAGCCCCGCCGACATCCGCAACGTGGTCCTGGTCGGACCGTCCGGCGCAGGCAAGACCGACGCTGCTCGAGGCGATGCTCGCTTCCACCGGGACGATCCCGCGCGCCGGTCGGACCACCGAGGGCACGACGGTCTCGGACTTCGACGACGCGGAGGTGCGCCAGCAGCGCTCCGTCGGGCTCGCCCTGGCCCCCGTGGTCGTCGACGGGGTGAAGATCAACTTCCTGGACACGCCCGGGCTACGCCGACTTCGTGGGTGACCTGCGTGCCGGGCTTCGGGCGGCCGATGCCGCGCTGTTCGTCGTCTCAGCCGTCGATGGCATCGACGGCGGCACCCAGATGCTCTGGGAGGAGTGCGCAGCAGTCGGGATGCCGCGCGCCGTGGTCGTGACCCGCCTGGACCATCCGCGTGCGGACTTCGACGAGCTCGTGGCAATCTGCCAGCGGGTATTCGGCGAGGGCGTCATGCCCCTGATGCTGCCGATGATGGCCGACGACGGCACACCGGCGGGCTTCATCGACCTGATCACCGAGCGCATCCACGACTACTCGAGCGGCACCCGCGTGGACCGCGAGCCGGAGGCGACCCACCTCGAGCTGATCGAGAGCACGCGCGCTGGGCTCATCGAGGGGATCATCGCCGAGTCCGAGGACGAGACCCTCATGGACCGCTACCTCGCCGGCGAGCACATCGACACCGACACGCTGATCTCCGACCTGGAGATGGCCGTCGCCCGGGGCTCGTTCTACCCGGTGATCGCCACCGCCGTGGAGCTCGGTGGGCTCGGGACGACCGAGGTCCTGGATCTGGTCCGCCGCGGCTTCCCGTCCCCTCTCGAGCATCCGCTTCCCCCGGTCGCGACCCCTGACGGCCAACCCCGCGGGCCGCTCGCGTGCGACCCGGACGGTCCCCTGTGCGCCGAGATCGTCAAGACGACGACCGACCCCTACGTGGGGCGGCTCTCGCTGGTCCGCGTGTTCTCCGGCCGGCTCACGCCCGACGCCTTCGTCCACGTCTCCGGGCACTTCGGCGCCGCACGGGGGCATGAGGACCACGACCTCGATGAGCGGATCGGGGCGCTGTCCAGCCCCCTGGGCAAGGTCCAGCGCACGATCGACGCGGGCATCGCCGGTGACATCGTGGCAGTCGCCAAGCTCACCCGCGCCGAGACCGGGGACACCCTGTCGGACAAGGACACCCCCCTGCTCATGGAGCCCTGGCTGATGCCCGACGCGCTGCTCCCGGTCGCGATCGTGGCCAAGTCCAAGGCTGACGAGGACAAGCTCGGGGCCGCCCTGAACCGACTGGTCGCTGAGGACGCCACGCTCCGGCTGGACCGCAACGCCGAGACGGGCCAGCTCGTGCTCTGGTGCATGGGCGAGGCGCACGTGGACGTCCTGCTCGACCGCCTGCGCAACCGATACGGCGTCGCGGTCGAGTCCGAGGAGCTCCGCGTGTCGCTGCGCGAGACGTTCGCCGCCCCGGCCAAGGCGCAAGGGCCGGCACGTCAAGCAGTCCGGCGGACACGGGCAGTACGCGGTCTGCGACATCGAGGTCGGCGCCCCTGCCGGCGGGCTCCGGCTTCGAGTTCGTCGACAAGGTCGTCGGCGGCTCGGTGCCGCGCCAGTTCATCCCGTCGGTGGAGAAGGGCGTGCGCGCCCAGATGGAGCGCGGGCGTCGTGGCCGGCTACCCGGTCGTCGACATCCAGGTCACCCTGTACGACGGCAAGGCCCACTCGGTGGACTCCTCCGACATGGCCTTCCAGATGGCCGGGGCCCTGGCACTCAAGGAGGCCGCCGCCGCCGCGCAGATCGCGATGCTCGAGCCCGTCGCGTCGGTCAGCGTGCTGGTCTCCGACGAGTACGTCGGCGCGGTCATGGGCGACCTGTCGGGGCGCCGCGGTCGGGTGTCGGGAACCGAGCCGGCCGGCAACGGTCGCACGTTGATCAAGGCCGAGGTCCCCGAGCTGGAGCTGACCCGGTACGCGATCGAGCTGCGCTCGATGTCGCACGGCACGGGCACCTTCAACCGCACCTACATCGGCCACGAGCCGATGCCGGCGCAGATCGCGAAGAAGGTCATCGACGCGAGCCCGAAGCACTGATGCAACGGGTCGAGGGGCCGCTGCCTGCCTGGGGCGGCCCCTCGGCGCAGGTGCGGTTCAGCGCCGCATGGGCTTGAGGGTCCAGAGGAAGCTGGCCTCGCCCGTGACAGTCCAGTCCTCGGTGGACAGGGTGACGTCGATGCGGAACTCGGGGCGCTCGCCGGCATCGAGGCGCGCCACGATCGACTCAGGCGTGTCGTGCATGAGCGCCTCGCCGTACATGGGCCCCATGGCGATCTTCTTGAACCGGATGGATGCGTCCACCGGCAGGGGTGTGGCGCGGTCGAGGAGCATCCCGAAGTTGCCCAGGACGATCGCCCCGGTAGCAGTCTCGGCCAGGGTGAACATCGCTCCGGCATGGGGTCCGCCGACGTGGTTGCGGTACTCGGGCTTGTCCGGCAGGCGCAGCAGCACCCGTTGTGGGGCCAGCTCGAGGAACTCCAGCTCGAGGGTCCCGACCATCGGGACCACCGTGGGCATCTGGGCGACGAGGGTGTGGAAGTCCATGCCGTCGAGGCTATCGGCCGCCCCCTCCCCGCCCCCGACCGGTCCCCAGCGCGATCCTCGCCAGTGGGGAGGTAGCGTCTCGGGCATGTCCGACCAGAGCCCTCCTGATGGGGAGGAGCGTCCCAGCGTCGCCGTGTTCGACATCGACGGGGTGCTGGCAGACGTGCGCCATCGCCTGCACCACGTGGCCTGTCGCCCGAAGGACTGGGACGCGTTCTTCGGCGCAGCCCCCGACGATCCCCCACTGAGCGAGGGTCTCGGGGCGGTCGCGACGGCGGACCGGGCCGGGCATGTGGTGGTGTACCTGACCGGCCGGCCGGAACGCTGCCGCACCGCGACGCTCGACTGGCTCGCCGCGCAGGGTCTGCCCGAGGGCCAGCTGTTCATGCGCGACGACTCCGACCGCCGGCCGGCACGGATCACCAAGGTGGCCGCCCTGCGCCGGTTGTCACACCGCTACCGGATCGAGGCGTTCGTCGATGACGACGCCGCTGTCGTCGAGGCGGTGCGGGCGGCCGGCTTCCCCGTGCTGCACGCCCTGTGGATGCGACCCTCAACCTCAGGTGCAGACTCCGCCCCGGATCTACCGGCTCAGCAGACCTCGACCCAGGAGCTCCTCTTCGAGATCCAGGAGACCGAGGGCCGCACCTGAGGAAGCGCCGTGCCTGCTCAGACGAGGGCGGCCAACTCCTCCGGGCGGGGGCAGGAGCACACGAGGTTGCGGTCGCCGTAGGCTCCGTCGATCCGCCCGACCGGCACCCAGTACTTGTCGGTGCGCAGACCGGGGACCGGGTACACCGCCTGCTCGCGGGTGTAGGGCCGATCCCACTGGCCCACCAGGCTCTCGGCGGTGTGCGGCGCTCCCCGCAGGACGCTGTCGGCGACCGCGACCTCCCCGGCCGCCACCGCCTCGATCTCGGCGTGGATCGCGATCATCGCGTCGCAGAAGCGGTCGAGCTCGGCCAGCGACTCGCTCTCCGTCGGCTCGACCATCAGGGTGCCCGCGACCGGGAAGCTCATGGTCGGTGAGTGGAAGCCGTAGTCGATCAGGCGCTTGGCGACATCGTCGACCGTCACGCCCGTGCGCCTCGTGATCTCGCGCAGGTCGAGGATGCACTCGTGGGCGACCAACCCACCGGGGCCGGTGTAGAGCACCGGGAAGCACTCGGTCAGGCGTGCGGCGATGTAGTTGGCTGACAGGACCGCCACCTGGGTGGCCCGCGTGAGGCCCTCGGCGCCCATCATCCGGATGTACGCCCACGGGATCGGCAGGATCCCCGCACTGCCCCAGGGGGCGCCGCTGACCGGACCCACGCCGCCGTCGGCGAATCCCCGGCCGACCGGCCCGGCGTCGGCGCGCAGCGGGTGACCGGGCAGGAACGGGGCCAGGTGGGCCCGAACGCCGACCGGACCCACGCCGGGACCACCGCCCCCGTGGGGGATGCAGAACGTCTTGTGCAGGTTCAGGTGGGACACGTCGGCACCGAAGCGCCCGGGCTTGGCCAGACCGACCAGGGCGTTGAGGTTCGCCCCATCGACGTAGACCTGTCCGCCCGCGTCGTGGACCATCGCGCACAGGGTCGCGACCTCAGCCTCGTAGACCCCGTGGGTCGAGGGGTAGGTGATCATCAGCGCCGCGACGCGCCCGGCGTGGGCTGCCAGCGCGGCCGCGAGGGACTCGACGCTCACGTTGCCCGCGTCGTCACAGGCCACCACCACGACGCGCATGCCCGCCATCACCGCGGACGCCGCATTCGTGCCGTGCGCTGAGGACGGGATGAGGCAGACGTCGCGCTCGGTGTCGCCCCGGGAGGCATGCCAACCGCGGATCGCCAGCAGGCCGGCGAACTCCCCCTGTGAGCCGGCGTTGGGCTGGACGCTGACCGCGTCGTACCCGGTCAGCTCCACGAGGAGGGCCTCGAGATCGGTGATGAGCTGCTCGTACCCGAGGGACTGCTCGCGCGGCGCGAACGGGTGGATCGAGGCGAAGCCCGGCCAGCTGATCGGCTCCATCTCGGTCGTGGCATTGAGCTTCATCGTGCAGGAGCCCAGCGGGATCATCGACCGGTCCAGCGCGATGTCGTAGCCGGCAAGGCGGCGCAGGTAGCGCAGCATCTCGGTCTCGCTGCGGTGCTGGTGGAACACGGGGTGCTCGAGGTAGGCCGAGGTCCGCAGCCACGCCTCCGGGAGCCGGCTCCCGGGGTCCGTGGTCCCCGAGTCGCTGGGTGCCGGCGAGGCCGGACCGCCCGAACTCCCCGCACCGGCCGCGGCGAAGGCCTCCCGGACCACCGTGAGGTGGGACGCCACAGTCACCTCGTCAGTGCTGATGCCCACATGGTCGGCGTCGACAAGCCGGAGGTTGATGCCCCGGTCAGCCGCCTGCGCGACGACCTGCCCGGCAAGGCCCGGGACCACGGCGACCACGGTGTCGAAGAAGGTCGGGTGGAGCACCGGCACGCCGTCCTGGGCCAATCCGGCGGCCAACGTCGCGGCGTGCCCGTGCACGCGCTCGGCGATCCGACGAAGCCCGTCGGGGCCGTGGTAGGCCCCGTAGAGCCCGGCGATCACGGCCAGGAGCACCTGGGCGGTGCAGATGTTGCTGGTGGCCCGCTCGCGACGGATGTGCTGCTCACGGGTCTGCAGCGCCAACCGGTAGGCGGGCCTGCCCTCGGAGTCCACCGACACGCCCACCAGCCGCCCGGGCAGCTGGCGCTCCAGGCCGGGGCGCACGGCCATGACGCCGGCGTGCGGCCCGCCGAAGCCCATGGGCACCCCGAACCGCTGGGCGGATCCCACGACGATGTCCGCGCCGCACTCCCCCGGCGGGGTGAGCAGGCACAGGCCCAGGAGGTCCGCAGCGACGACGAGGCCCGCACCGGCCGCATGCACCTGGTCAGCAAGGGCCGTCAGGAGTGCCGGGTCGCGGACCAGTCCCGTGGAGGTGGGCACCGAGACCAGGACTCCGAAGTACCCGCCGCGAGGCAGGCCGGCGGCGACATCCCGGACGTCGAGGACGATCCCGAGTGGGGCCGCCCGGGTGGCGAGCACGGCCAGGGTCTGCGGATGGGTGTCGGCGTCCACGACGAAGGTCATCGCCGTGCTCCGATCGACGCGATGCAGCAGCGCCATCGCCTCCGCTGCCGCCGTGGGCTCGTCGAGCATGGAGGCGTTGGCCAGGGGCAGGCCGGTGAGGTCGGCGACCATCGTCTGGAAGTTGAGCAGCGCCTCCAGCCGGCCCTGGGAGATCTCGGGCTGGTAGGGCGTGTACGCGGTGTACCACCCGGGTGACTCCAGCACGTTGCGCCGGATCACCGCCGGCGTGATGGTGTCGTGGTAGCCCAGGCCGATCATCGAGACAGCCCGGGTGTTCGCCTCCGCCATCTCCGTCAGCGCCGCAGTGGCCTCGGGCTCGCTGAGCGCCGGTGGCAGGTCCAGGCCCTGGCCCCAGGCGATGGTGGCCGGGACTGCCGCCCGCGCGAGGGACTCGAGGTCCGCATGACCGATGGCCCGCAGCATCAGCGCCACATCCCGATCGTCGGGACCGATGTGGCGGTCGGCGAACACAACGCGATCAGGTGTCATCTGCACGCGCTCACGATAGTCGCGCACCTGACCGTCGGCAGGCAGGGCGCGTGCGTCAGCCGATCTGGCGCTTGCGCCGCCGCTCGGAGAGCTCATCGTCACTCGCGGAGGTCACGCCGGTGCCACGCTCGGCTGGCAGCGCCGACAGCGTGCCCTCCACCTCGCGCCACACCTTGCCGACGGCGATCCCGAAGACCCCCTGACCACCGCGCACCAGGTCGATGACCTCGTCCTCGCTGGTGCACTCGTAGACGCTGGCCCCGTCACTCATCAGGGTCAGCTGCGCCAGATCGTCCACGCCACGTGCACGGAGGTGGGTCACGGCGGTACGGATGTTCTGCAGCGAGACCCCGGTGTCGAGAAGGCGCTTGACGACCTTGAGGACGAGGATGTCCCGGAAGCTGTAGAGCCGCTGCGTCCCCGACCCAGTCGCGGGCCGGATCGACGGCTCCACCAGCCCGGTCCGGGCCCAGTAGTCCAGTTGTCGGTAGGTGATCTCCGCAGCGGCGCACGCCACCGGGCCGCGGTACCCGACGCCTTCGGGCAGCGTCGTCTCGGGAACGTCGAACAGGGCGCCCTGCACCTCGTGCTGCTGTCCCGTGCCCTCAGGTGACATCTGCGCCTGGCCTCCGGTCGATGGGGCGTCTTGCGTCGGCGTAGTTACACCGGCGGGATTCCTGACCCGAAACTAGGGCCCGGCGCACCGCACGTCAACGCCATGCACTCCGACACGCCGGAGAAAAGTCTCACCCTCCACTTGAGGGTTACAGTCGGCCGGTCCTACTGGAAGTCCTGGGGGGTGACAGTGTCGAGGAACTCGCGGAACTGTTCCACCTCGTCGACCTCCTCGTCGGGGTCCGGCGCCACACCGGCCTCGTCCAGGACCTCATCGGCGAGCAGGATCGGCACCCCCGCGCGCAGGGCGAGGGCGATCGCGTCCGACGGCCGGGCGTCGACGCTCTGGGCCTCGAAGACGAGCTCGGCGAAGAACACCCCCTCCTCGAGCCGCGTGATGCGCACCGACTGCAGCGGGGTACCGAGCTGGAGCAACGTGGCGACGAACAGGTCATGCGTCAATGGCCTGGGAGCAGCCACCCCCTGCTGGGCCATGGCGATCGCCGCAGCCTCGTTCGGCCCGATCCAGATCGGGAGCAGCGCTCCCCCGGCGACTGGTCGCACCAGCACGATCGGCGCGTTGGAGGGCATCTCGACGCGCACGCCCACGACTTCCACTGCCTGGTAGCCATCCACGTGGCCAGAGTAGCCCCGCTCGGCGGGGGCCACCATCGGTCAGCGACCGAGGGTCCTGGG
This sequence comes from uncultured Actinomycetes bacterium, assembly GCA_963747335.1. Taxonomy (GTDB): domain Bacteria; phylum Actinomycetota; class Actinomycetes; order S36-B12; family CAIYMF01; genus Prado023. The sequence goes on from CAVVEV010000003.1 coordinate 708,611, forward strand.
CAGTCCGGCCTTGACCAGGGCAACATGGAGCTGGATGGCCAGGGTGGCGATGGCGCGCGCCGCCTCCTCGGCCTTGGCGGCGCTGTCCTGGTGCCGGCCGTGCGCCATGGGCTTGACGACCTGTTCCACGAGGGCGAGCTCACGATCGGCGGCAAGCCGGAACGGACGGAGGTGGCGCGGTCCGTAGCCGAAGTGGGCCATCTCCGCGCAGATCCGGGCGACCTGGAGGGCGGCCGCGTCGTAGAACGATGTGCCGGGAGCCTGGGCGACCAGGCCGAAGGACTCGAGCTCGCGGAGAACCTCGTTGGTGATACCGGACTCCTCGAGCAGCTCCTTGCGCGACAGGCGCAGCTCCTGGCTCTCGGCCGCGAGGTCCTCTGCCGAGGGATAGGCGTCGGTGGCCACCAGTGCCCGAGGTGCGGTGTCCGTCGCGCTCAGGGGGGCTGGTTGCAGCCCGCGGTCGATCGCATCGAGATGCTCACGGATGACCTTCAGCGGCAGGTAGTGGTCGCGCTGCATCCGCAGCACGTAGCGCAGGCGCTCGGCGTCGGCGCGGGTGAACTTCCGGTACCCCGACGGGGTGCGCTGCGGCTCGACGAGGTCCTCGGACTCCAGGTAGCGGATCTTCGAGATGCTGATGTCCGGGAAGTCCGAGCGCAGCAGGTGCAGGACCTCCCCGATGCTGAGCAGCCCATCGGATGCAGCTGCCGTGCTCACGGTTGGCCACCCCCCACGAGGAACACGAACCGGTACTTGCCGATCTGGACCTCGTCGCCGCCGGCCAGCGGCGTCACATCGATCCGTTCCCGATTGACGTAGGTGCCGTTCAGGCTTCCGACGTCGCGGCACTGCCACCCCTGGGCCTCACGGATGAACTCGGCATGCCTGCGGGAGACGGTGACGTCATCGAGGACGAGGTCGGCATCATCCGAACGGCCCACCGTGACCAGGTCGGCGTCGAGGACGAACGAGGTCCCCTCACTGGGGCCCCGCCGCACGATCAGCATCGCCGTCCCGGCGGCGACGGACCCCACGCTGCCGGCTCCGACCGCCCCCAGCGGGCCGGTCGCCGAGACCGGGACGTCGAGGTTCCCGGTCGACTGGACCTCGTCCTCGGCGCTCAGGTCCACCAGTGGCGCCCCACAGTTGCTGCAGAAGCGTGCGAGATCGGCCATCTCCTGACCGCACCGCTGGCATGAGCGCCCCACGTCGTCTCCGTCCTGGCCAGGGTCCCCACCGGGAACCTCTACCTGAGGTCTAGGTTCACCTCGGGGGCCAAACCTATCCGACGCGGTGAGGTGCCGGTCAACCCCCCGTCAGGACAGGCTGTCGGCGTACTGGGCCGCCGTGAGCAATGACGACCACGCGGAATCGGCATCCTCGGGGGTCGCACACTCGACATCGACCATCCAGCCCTCTCCGTAGGGCTCCGCGTTGACCATCTCCGGGGCGTCCTCGAGGGCGAGGTTGACCTCGATGACCGTCCCATCGAGCGGGGCGTAGAGGTCGCTGACCGACTTCGTCGACTCCACCTCGCCACACGGCTGCCCCGCGGCCAGCGAGCTGCCCACCGCAGGCAGCGCGACGAACACGACGTCGCCGAGCGCCTCGGCCGCGAACGAGGTGATCCCGAAGCGCAGGACGGTCGGGGTCTCCCGACGGACCCACTCGTGCTCCGGGGTGTAGCGCAGGTCATCGGGGTACATGGGTCCTCCATCGGGCTGTGATCGGGCACGGTCCTTGCCGGTCAGCGAACCTTCGGGCGCTCAGCCCCGGTCCACCGGTTCAGCGTACTCGGGGGTTGTCAGCGGGACCGTCGAGGTGATCTCGATCGTCTCGCGCCGCTCCATGTCGAACAGGGCTCCGGCGGTCCGCACGGAGTCCGCGACCCCTCCGGGGATCTCCATCGCCGTTGCCAGGGTCTCGGGATCCCCGATCGCCAGGATCGTGTAGGGCGAGGGCCGCAGGTCGCCGGAGACCAGGATCGCCGGGGTGTCGGTGTCCGGGGGGGTGCCGAACCAGGTGCTGACGACCACCCTGCGCTCAGCAACCTCGATGCTCTCCGCGCCCGCATCGCGCAGCTCCTGCACCGTGTCGAGGATCGCCGCAGCGTCGACGCCTCCCTCGGGGTCGCGGATCACGATCCGAACACCTGGGCCGCGCACGTTGGTGGTCCCGGCGAGCACCTCGAGGGACTCCTGTCGGTTGCGGGCCTGCTCGAGCGCCGCGGCGTTGCTCCCCGAGGTCAGGGAGGCAACCTCGGCGGCCAGCCGCCGCTTCTCCTGCTCGAGCCGATCGTTCTCGGCGTCGAGGCTGTCGAGGATCGCCACGAGCTCGTCGGGCCGCGCGTTGGCCAGCGCCTCATCGCTGTCCTGGGCGATGGCCCCGGCGACGAGCATCCAGCCCAGGACGGCGAACAGGGCCCCGCCGATGAGGCTCGCCGGCCCACTCCATCGCCACAGGGAGCTCTGGTGGTAGTCCTGATGCTCCGGATCATCCGCAACGGAGGAATCTGGACCCACCGCGTCGAACGTGTCCTCGCCCTGCATGCTCATGCCTTGAGGATGTGACGGCGGATCGCGGCAGCGTTGGCGAAGATGCGCATCGTCAGCACGACCACGACCCCGGTGGACATCTGGCTGCCGACCCCGAGCAGGTCCCCGATCCACACGATGAACGCGGCGACCAGCACGTTGCTGAGGAAGGAGATCACGAACACGCGGTCGCGGAAGACCCCATCGAGCAGCGCCCGGGTGGCACCCACCACCGCGTCGAGGGCGGCGATGACAGCGATCGGGAGGTACGGCTCGAGCCAGATCGGCACGGTGGGCTCCAGGATGAGCCCGGCCAGCACACCGACGACGAGTCCGATGAGTGCGATCATCCGCTCTCCCCCTCACCTACGAGTGGACGCATCAGTCCGTCGGCCCCTCGGGCCGGACGACCTCCGCCTCCGACGGGAGCGGGGACGTCGCGGACCGCAGACTGAGCCTGTCCACGGACGACGTCTCCAAGCCTATGCCGAACTGCTCGGACACAGTGACCAGCTCCTGTGCGTCCGGGGTCCCCTGGAAGAGCTCGGCAAGGTCAGGTGGGCCGATGGCCTCGACGACGTAGGGCGGCTTCAGTGGCCGGTAGTTGACCAGGATCGCCCCGGCCGCTGACCGGATCGCGGACTGGGCCGTCAACCGCTGGCCGTTGACGGCGACAGCCTCGGCTCCCACCGACCACAGCCCGTTCACCGCCCGCTGGATGTCGCTGTCGATCACCCGCTCGATGTCAGATGCCTCCTCGCCCTCCCTGACAGGGGGATCGGTGAGCGTGACAGCCGCACCCGGCCCCTCGACGGGCGCGTAGCCCGTGACCAGCTCGAGGGCCTGGATCTGCGTGGCGAGGCGTGCGCCCTCCAGAGTCTCCCGCAGGTTCCCCTCGCGGGCTGCGGTGAGCTCCTGACGTCCGGTGGCGACCTCGTCGATCAGGGTCTCATTCCGCGCGTCGGCCGCCGCGATCCGCTCGGCCAGGGCCCGCCGCTGCTCGTTGACCGCGGGGTCGTTGAGGACCCGCGCGGAGATGCCCAGGGCCAGGACGAATCCCGCGAGTCCCAGCGCCATGGCGGCCACCAGCACCCGCTGGCGCCGGGAGCCCGTCGGTTGCTGGGCGGGGACGCCGACGTAGTCGCTGGCCACAGCGGCACTGGTGATCTGGTCGATCAGGTTCAGCCGCTCCCGGGCCTGTGGTCCTCGCCGGTCGGCCCCCGGACGAGGAGCCCCTGTTGTCGAGGTCGGCATCAGCGAGCCCCCTGCTCGATGAGAGAGAACCACTCGCGCAACAGGTTGTCGGCATCCTCGTCGGTCTCGGCCTCGGCCCAGAGCCGGATGACAGCCTCGGACTGGTCGGGGACCGCCAGCAACCACCTGCCATCGGGCTCCTGGATCCGCACCCCCTCCGCCGTGTCGACCGCGCGATCCCCCGCGGCCTCCACCAGGGTGCGCATGACAGCCCCTCGCCGAGCCCAGGGCGTCGGGACCGCGGACCTGACCAGGTGCACCGTGGGGATGCGTCGGTCGATCGCCGACAGCGTCAGCTTGGTGCGTGCGACCATCCCCACCAGACGCACGAAGGCTGCCAGGCCATCGACGTTGGGACCCATCTCCGGAACGATGAAGCCCCCGCTGCCGTCCCCGGCGAAGATCAGGTCCGGGGTGACCCGGGCCTGGGCGCACAGCGCCGCCGTGGAGGTCCCGGTCCAGACCACGCCCACCGAGTGATAGCTGGTGACCTGCTCCGCCACGCGCGTGGTGTGTTCGGGCAGCGCGATCACCCCGCGGCGCCGCTCTGCGGCAACGAGGTCGAGCATGACCAGTAGGGCCCGCCCGTGGTCGAACGGACGGCCCGACTCGTCCACCATGGACAGCCGCTCTCCCGTCGGGTCGAAGCGCACGCCGAGGTCCGAGCGCGAGGACGACACCAGCTCGCCCAGACGGGACATGGCTGCGTGGTAGGCGGGGCCGGTCGAGGTGGGGTTCTCCTCATCGAGCCGGTTGTTGACGGTCAGCACGCTCACGGGCAGGGAGGACAGCACCCGCGGGAGCACCAGGGAGGCGGCCCCCGCGCCGGCGTCCACGACCACCTTGAGATCAGCCTCTGCCACCCCAGAGGTGTCCACGGAGCTGCGCAGCTGCACCGCGTACTCATCCAGTGATCGGTGCGGGGTGTGGATGTCGCCGATCTCGCCCGGGAAAGCGCGGCGGAAGTCCCGGCGCACGAGGATCCGCTCCAGCCTCTGGCGCTCGGGTACTGAGAGGTCCGAGCCGGACCTCTCCAGCAGCAGGAGGTCCAGGCTCTCGGGGACCCCGAGAGTCGTGCGAAGGTAGACCCCACCCTGCGCGGCTCGGGCGGTGTCGGCGCGCACGACCGGCAGGGGGGCGATCCGCAGGTCGCGCACGTCGAGACCGGCCGCCGTCAGCGAACCGGCCAGGCAGCGGTTCATCGCCCGGGCCGCCAGCGAGTGGTCCCGCCCGACGGTCACGATGGATCCCTTGGGCAGCAGGGCTGCGTAGGCGGCCGCGATCCGGACGACGATCTCGGGGGTGATGTCGAGGTTCACGATCCCGCTCACGCCGCGGGGCCCGAACAACGAGCGGTGCGCCTGGGCCTCCCAGATGACGTTGTCGCTGATGATCCCACCGGCCTCGACATGCTTCGCCGGGTACACATGGACCCCCGCGCTGACCTGGACCTCCTCGCCGAGCACGCACTGGTCGGCGATCACGGCTCCCGCCGCGACATGCACCCGTGCCCGGATCTCGCACGACCGCCCGACGAGCGCCGAGGTGATCTCCGAGCCGACGTCGACGTAGACGCTGGTGTCGAGCAGGGACCCCACGACCCTCGCGCCCCGGCGCAGGACGACGTTGCTGCCCAGCACCGTGCCGGGCCCGACCACGCAGTCCGTCTCCACCCGCGCGTGGGCACCGACGAAGCACGGTGACTCCAGCGTCGCGCCGGGGTCGACGACCGACCCCTCTCCGAGCCACACCTGGGGGGCCACCTCGAAGCCACCGACGTGCGCATCGACCCGGCCCCGGAGCACGTCGCCCTGCACCGACAGGTAGCTGTCGATCGTGCCGACGTCCTCCCAGTAGCGATCGGTCACGTACCCGTAGATGGCCTCCCCCGACGCCATCAGCGTCGGGAAGATATCGGCCGACCAGTCGACCTTCTCGTCGGCGGGGACGAGGTCCAGGACCTCCGGGTTCATCACGTAGATTCCCGTGTTGACGGTGTCCGAGAGCACCTGGCCCCACGTCGGCTTCTCGATGAAGCGCTCGATGCGCCCGCCCTCGGCGGTGATCACGTTGCCGAACTCGACCACATTGGGCTTGCGGGCCAGTGCGACCGTGATCATGGCGCCGGTCTGCTGGTGGAACGCCACGAGCGCCGTGAGGTCGATGTCGGTCAGCGCGTCGCCGGAGACCACGAGGAAGGGCTCTCCCGCGAGGCCCTGCTCGGCGTTCTTGACGCTGCCCGCCGTCCCCAGAGGCACCGACTCCGTGGCGTACGAGAGCCGAACGCCGTACTCGTCACCGTCCCCGAAGTACGAGCGGATGCTGGCCGCCAGGTACTGCACCGTGCACGACCGCCTGATCGATCCCGTGGCGGTTCAATAGGCGCAGCAGGTGGCCCATGATCGGCTCGCCCACGACCGGCAGCAGCGGCTTCGGCACGTTCGTGGTCAACGGACGCAGGCGGGTGCCCTCCCCGCCGGCCATCACGACGGCGCGCATCCGCTACGCCCCGGCAGCGACGGGCTGTCGGGCCAGCACCTCGCGGGTCTGGCGGATGTACAGCCAGCCGCTGTACAGGTAGAGCCCGGTACCCCACAGCGCGAACGCCCAGCCGGCGATGCGCGCCAGCTGCTCGATCCACGACTGGGCCTCGACCCCCCAGAGCAGGAGGGGGAAGGAGAGCATCAGGTTGAAGGTTGCGGCCTTGCCGATGAAGTTGACCGGCAGCCCGGTGATGCCCCGGCCCTTCAGCCGTCCCATCTCCACGGTGAGCACCGCATCGCGCAGCACCAGCAGGGCCACGAACCACAGCGGGACCACATCGCGGATGAGGAAGACCACCAGCACTGTGACGGTGGACAGCCGATCAGCGATCGGGTCCAGCAGCTGACCGACCCGGGTCACCTGGTTCCAGCGCCGCGCCAGCATGCCGTCGAAGTAGTCCGTGATCCCGCCGAGGGCCAGGACGAGGGCGGCTGCGGCGTCCTGCTCGGGGACCAGCGCCAGCCAGGCGAACAGCGGGATCGTCAGCAGCCGGATGACGCTGAGCACGTTGGGCACGGTCCAGACCAGGTCGGTCCGGACTGCCGGCTCCTGCACGCGCATGGCTCGCCCCATCCACCTCGATGCTGAGTCGAAGCGTACCCCGCCAACAGGCGCCGGCACCCCGCAACCGGAGCAGCCGCCGTCACGGGCTGCGGTGAGCGGTGCCGCGCCACCCGACACGCCGACTGCCTCTGGCCAGGTGAGCATGTGGGGTCGTAGGGTCAGACCGCGGCCCCGTCATTGCATCCCCCGTCGGTGACGGGGTCGCACCCCCGTCCGGCGCCCTGTGCCTGCGTCAGTGGCCCGTGAACGTCGCCTTCCCGGCACCGTCGGCCAGGAACGACTCCATGCCGATCCGGCGGTCGTCCGTTGCGAAGAGCCCGGAGAACTCCAGCCGCTCGATCTGGCAGCCGGTGGCGATGTCCACCTCAAGGCCCAGGTTGACCGCGCGCTTGGCCGCGGCCAGGGCCAGCGGGGCGCCGGCCGCGAACGTCCGCGCCAGGGCCAGCGCCTCGTCGTAGACGGCCTCATCGGCGACGACGCGGTCGGCCAGCCCGAGCGACATCGCCTCGTCCGCGCCCACGTGGCGACCCGTCAGGATCAGGTCCTTGGCCCGCGACGGGCCGATCAGGCGCGGGAGACGCTGGGATCCGCCGAGCCCGGGGATCACGCCGAGGAGCACCTCGGGCTGGCCGAGCTTGGCCCGTTCCCCCACGACCCTCATGTCGGCGCAGAGCGCGAGCTCGCACCCGCCCCCGAGGGCGAACCCGGTGACCGCGGCCACGACCGGCATCGGCAGGCAGGCCACGGCGTGGAACGACTCCTGGAGCAGGTGCGAGGCGCTGGCCATGTCCTGGTAGGACATGGCTGCCATCTCCTTGATGTCGGCGCCGGCGGCGAACATCCTGGGCCCGCCGTAGATGACGACCGCGCGCACGTCGGTCGAGGTCGTGAGCCAGCGCGCGGCGGCCAGGATCTCCTCCTGCATGGCCAGGTTCAGGGCGTTGACCGGGGGGCGGTCCAGCCGCAGGGTCGCAACACCGGCCTCGAGCTCCACGCGGGTGAGATCACCCTGGACGACAGTCTCAACGGACATGGAGCACTCCTTCGTCGCAGGTGGTCCGAGAACATCCTCGAGCCTAACCAGACGGCTCGGAACCACGGCAGGGGGCCCAGATATGCCGGCGCAGGTACCCTAGGCGCGTGCACGGTGCAGTGGAGCGGCTCGGGGCCGCAATCAGCGACGGGGTGGCCTCCGTGACCCCCATGTCCTTGTCGGCTGAGCAGCTGCCGGAGGCCTGGCCCGGAACGTGGAACCCGCTGGGCGTCACCCTGGACGAGCACGGCGCGAACGTGGCGGTCTGGTCCGAGGGAGCCCACGCGGTGGACCTCTGCCTGTTCGATGAGGACGGTCGCGAGAGTCGGATCGCCCTGAGCGAGACCACGTTCCACACCTTCCACGGGTACGTGCCCGGGATGAAGGCCGGCGACCGCTACGGGTTCCGGGTGCACGGACCGTGGGACCCCTGGCGGGGTGACCGCTGGAACAGTGCGAAGCTGCTGATGGACCCCTACGCCCGCGCGATCGAGGGCGAGTACGTGCCACATCCGGCGACACGCGGGCACGTGGGCCACGACGACACCGTCCGCGACGACCGCGACTCCGCGCCCTACGTCCCGCGGAGCGTGGTGGTCGCCGACGACGGGTTCGACTGGCGCGGCGACGCCCGGCTGAACACCCCATGGACCCAGACGGTGATCTACGAGGCCCACGTCACGGGCCTGACGATGCGCCACCCGGGAGTCCCCGAGCACCTGCGCGGCACCTACGCCGGGCTGGCCCACCCGGCGTCGATCGAGCACCTCACGCGGCTCGGCGTGACCGCGGTCGAGCTGCTGCCGGTGCACCACTTCATCACCGAGGACCACGTCCTCGCGCCACGGCCTGACCAACTACTGGGGCTACAACACCCTCGGCTTCTTCGCACCGCACGCCGCGTACAGCTCGTCGGGCACCCGCGGCCAGCAGGTCACGGAGTTCAAGGAGATGGTCCGGGCGCTGCACGCCGCCGGCATCGAGGTCATCCTCGACGTCGTCTACAACCACACGGCCGAGGGCAACGAGCACGGGCCGACGCTGAGCTTCCGGGGCATCGACAACGACGGCTACTACCGGCCTGCAGCCACGGCCGGCACTACGCCGACTACACCGGCTGCGGCAACACCCTGGACGCCTCCCAGCCGCACGTGCTCCAGCTGATCATGGACTCGCTGCGCTACTGGGTCACCGAGATGCACGTCGACGGGTTCCGGTTCGACCTGGCCAGCGCGCTGGCCCGATCCTTCCACGACGTCGACATGCTCGGCATCGTTCATGTCGACCGATCCAGCAGGACCCGGTGCTGCGCACGGTCAAGCTGATCGCCGAGCCGTGGGACGTCGGGGCCGGTGGCTACCAGGTCGGGCAGCTTCCCGCCGCTGTGGACCGAGTGGAACGACCAGTACCGCGACTGCGTCCGCGACTTCTGGCGCGGCGCGCTCGTCCGAACTCGGCTGCGCCTGCGGGCTCGGCGGACCTGTACGCCAGCGAGGGCCGCGCGTCCCTTCGCCTCGATCAACTTCGTCACCGCGCACGACGGCTTCACCCTGCGCGACCTCACGACGTACTCGCACAAGCACAACGAGGCGAACGAGGAGCACAACCGCGACGGCACGACGACAACCGATCGTGGAACCGCGGGGTCGAGGGCGAGACCGACGACCCCGACATCAACGCGCTGCGCCGAGCGCCAGCTGCGCAACCTGCTCACCACCCTGCTGCTGAGCACCGGCGTCCGATGCTCACCGCGGGCGACGAGATCGGTCGCACCCAGGGTGGGAACAACAACGCCTACTGCCAGGAGCGACGAGATCTCGTGGGTCGACTGGGACCTCGAGGCCGTGGCAGCGCGATCTGCTCAGCCTTCACCGCGGGGGTGATCCAGCTCCGTCGGTCCCGTCCGTGCTCGCGCGGTCCTACTACTCCAGGGACGGCGCCGGACCCCAGCCGCGCCAAGGATCTCGCGTGGTTGCGTGGCGACGGGCGCGAGTTCAGCGACGGCTCGACTGGCACCTTCAGCGACAGCACCGGATCATCGGCATGTACCTCTCCGGCGACTTGCAGACACGGGGGCCGCGCGGTGAGCGGCTCGCCGACGATCCCTTCCTGCTGGTCCTCAATGGCAGTGCGCATTCGGCGACCTTCCTGCTGCCGGGGCCGTTCGGCCGACCACGAGGTGGTCCTCGACACGGTCGGGGGCTTCACAGGAGTTCGGCCATGCTCGCACACGGCTCTGCGCTGCCGATGCCCCCGTTCAGCGCGCGTCTGTAAGGATCGTAGCGGCCTGACTCAAGGCTCGACTCTGATGACGGCCCCTCACGGCCACCCTCATGGCGCGCCTGGCCGAACGTCACGATCTGTGCCTGTAGATCTAGCTGGGCCGCCAGGCGCCGCACGGCTGTCCCTTGACCGACCCGGCCGCAGTACAGCGACAAAGTAGCGCTGCATCGAGATGAACACGATCAGCGGCACAATCGTCGAGATGAACGCACCCGCGGAGAGCAGTACCAGCGACCACGTGTGCCGGACGCTCCACGATCCGCACCATCAGCGGGTAGAGTTCGTTGTTCCGAAGGTCAGGCCGACCAGGAGTCGTTCCAGACCCAGAGGAACTGGAAGATGGCGAACGCAGCAATGACGGGGCGTCTGCGGCGGACGGATCTTGAAGAAGGATCGTCAGGGGTGCCCCAGCACCATCAACCCGGGCAGCTTCGAACGGCTTCCTTGGGCGATTCGCTGATGGAAGCTGTCGAGCAGGTAGGATCGCCAGGGCAGCCCAAGACGAAGATGCTGTGCACGATCCAGATCAGCCAGAAGGTGCCGTTGATCCCTGCCTTGACGAACATCGTCAGCATCGGCGCCGACGCACCTCGATCGGGACGATGTCCAGCGACACCACGAGGAACAGGATGGGCAAGATATTGAAGCGCGCCCAGGCGAAGCCATCAGCAGCCACGAGGCGATCGTGATCGGATCGTAGCGGCAGGGATGGTGATGATGAAGGAGTTCCAGAAGTCGTAGGACACCATCATGCCGCCGAGAGGCAGGGGCTTCCGCGATGTGCAGGGTGAAGACGAGGTCCTCCAGCACCGTCCACCACCCGGAGTCCAGGGCATCTCTTCTGCGGCGGAGGCTGGTGATCAGCAGGCCCAGGCTGGGATCGTCCAGAGGATCGCGATGATCGCTGCAGCCAGCGAGGCCCAGATGAAGCTCTTTCGCAGAGCGATGCCGCCCTCATGGCCTTCTTGACGCTTCGGGGTGTCGGCGGGTCAGGTTTTCGATCTCCGGCACGCCATGAGCTCCCGGGTTGATGCCGGCCCGTCCGGTGGACTCCTTCCGGAGGGGACTGCATGATGTAGACGACGATCGGGATCACCAGGAGGAACAGCAGCACCGCAAGTGCCGTCCGGCGGATACCACCGTTGTCATAGCGGAAGGCCTGGTTGTAGAACTCGTCGCAGCGACCTGGTGTAGAAGTTGCCGCCGGTCATGGTCCGGACGATGTCGAAGACCTTGAGGGTGCGGATCCGCGATGGTGGTGATCACCACGATCATCGACGGCCGGATGCTTCGGGAGCATGATCCTGCGGAACATCTGCATGCCGTTCACGCCGTCGAGCTTGGCCGCCTCGAGGATGTCGTCCGGGATCGCCTTGATCGCCACGGACGGCACGGTCATGGCGAATCCGGCCTCGATCCAGGATCATGACCACGATCAGGAAGATCGTGTTCCACGGGGGTGTGATCGAGAACTGGTCGGTGTCGAAGCCCATCCATTTGAGGATCTGGTTCGCCAACCCGATCTGCGGGGATCTGGTCGCAGGTACTGGTCCGACGAACTTCCAGATGATTGAGGCGCCGACCATCGAGATCGCCATGGGCAGGAAGCACCAACGCCTTCGAGAACGACTCGGAACGCGTCCCGATCCACCAGGACCGCGTAGATCAGGCCGATCGCTGTTTCGCCACGAAGGGCACGATCAGCACCCTGATACGGCATGGTCAGGACGCGTCGTTGCACCAGTTCAGGTCGAACAGCGTCACGTAGTAGGCCGCCGACGTCGGCGGAACTGTTCGGCATTCTGGAACGACTCGTTGATGGTGAGGATCGCCGGATAGATAGGTCCGACGATCAGCGGCAGGATGGTCGGCCCGATCGAGGAGCGCGATGGCGAAGGCCGGCTCATCGCCTGGGCCACAACCGATTTGGCTGACGGCCAGCAGCAGGACCACCCAAGGATCACTGCGAACAGGGCCAGCGCGGCGAACATCTGCAGGATCTTTTCTTGCGGAGTCACGTCGCCTTCGTCTCCTGCTTCCTGAGGGAGTTTTCAGGATGAGGGGTTTCCTATTCTGAGTCGGAAGGCCGTCATCTGCCTGCAACCACGGTATTCCCAACGGACGGCTCCATAGCTGGGCCAGGACTACTAGATGTACGTCCAGCGTGTAGACCATGCTCTGGGCCCGTCTGCCATACGGTCATGCCCTTTCCAGAACGTGCCCGCACCGACAGCCGCCGGCATCAGGTCCGAGCCGTCGAACCAGAACTGCGTCGCCGGATCCTGGAGGATCTCGACGGATAGCTCTGATCCTCGGAAGAGGTTGTCGGATCGGCACCGGTGCGCAGTCACCCCAGCCTGCCGGGCTCACTCGACCTTTGCGTCGCCACTCGGCCGAGCGGCCAGGTAGTTCTGGAATGCCTGCACCTCGGGACGATCGGGTGAAGGCGCCGCACGGGTTGGGCGACGGCTTGGTGTCGTCGAAGCGGCAGCGAACGCCCAGACGTCGCCGTCCTCACCGATCGTGGCGCCCGCCTCCGCGAAGTTCGATCCGTGAGCACGATGCCTGGCGGTGCAGCGCGCACCGCTGCCCAAGATCGGGATGCCTGCGTCCTGGAACTGCGGTGGAAGCGACCAAGCTCTTCCGTCGCCCCAGTCCGCCGTTGACCTTTGTGTCGTCCTTGAGAAGTAGCCGACCTCTCGGACTCCGCCGCGACCTGCCGGTCGTTGAACAGGTGCTCATCGGTCGCCCAGCTGGTCGTAGACCTCCGGGCCGTTCACGCGCCGCATGACGTCCTCGACCCAGTCCGTGGCCGGCCACCCGGTCGCGTCGCCCGAGCCGATGCCGGCGCACCACCAGCTTGTCCACAACACCTGAAGCGGCGATCGTGTCGGTCAGCGTCGGCTCAGCCCACGTCGTCGGACGGTCCCCAGCCCGTTGTCGGCGAACATGGTCGGCAGGACCACGACGAAGCTCTTCACGTCGCACCCAGAGGTGCCGCATTTCGAGGGTCCCATCAGGAACGGCTTCCGTATTCCTTCCAGTCGGCGCTCCAGTTCTCGTCGACATTGGCCGACGTCGGCGGCCGGGGCCGCCCATGACGTAGCCGTCGTAGACCAGGTCTTGAGCAGGCCGGGCTGCGGGATGTCAGCGATGTCCAGCAGGTTGCCGGCCTTCGCGCGCACCTTGAGCTGGGCCTCGAAGTTCTTCGACCCTTCGTCGTTCACGGTCGCGCCCGTGCAAGTCCTCGAACGGCTTGTACAGAGTGGATGTGCGGCCTGGTCCTCTGGCGAGGGGTGATCGAGGTGTACACCGAGATCGTCTTGCCGGTCAGGTCGCCGTCTCCGCGAACGCTGCGCGGCGTCGGGGCGGACCGGGAGGACCGCCATAGGACGCGGCCTCGTCGGAGCCCGACGAGCAGCCCGCGAGGGCCAGGGCAGCGCCCGAAGCTCCTGCGGCGGCCGTCGGCCGGCGGGAGTGGGAGATCTAGTCATGAGCGATGTTTTCTCCTTGTGTTGCGGATCGGGCCGGATATCGCCCTCATGCGCAGCATTGCGCGCTGACGGCCCCATCGACGGCCGACGGGATGCAACAGTCGTGCAAGTGATAACGATTCGGTAACGGCATCGTCACGCATCTGCCCATCGGGCACGGTAGGGCGGCACCCCGCGCTCAGGACCGGGGGCGCACCCTGGCCCGGGGCCGGCCTCCCTCGGGAGGCGCCGTGGAGGCGCGCACGAACCAACAGTGTCGGGACCACGACACGCTGCGCAGGAGTGGGCGTCCGCGTCGTGGCCGATCAGCCCCGCGAGCTGCAGCAAGCTCGCCCAGCGTGCGCACAGGTTGGGCGACGATGATCACCATCGACTCGGAGATGTCGTGGTCATCGATGCCCACGACCAGAAGATCCTAGGGGATGCGCAGGCCCAGGCCCGGGCAGCGGCCATGACGCCGAAGGCCATCTCG